>NZ_JBQFRR010000002.1:0-1080819 GCF_056537485.1 Ruegeria sp. CE6
AAGACATTGATGAAGCGACACGGTAAAGCGGAAAACGTTGTCACAGATCGCTTCGCCTCATACAGAACCGCTTTCAGAGAGCTTGGTGCTGACAAAAAACAGAAAACGGGCCGGTGGCTCAACAACTGCGTCGAGAATTCGCACCTGCCTTTCCGACGACCCGAACGCGCCATGCAACGTTTCAGGCGGATGCGAAGTTTGCAGAAGCTCGCCGCCGTCAATTCCTCTGTCTACAACCACTTCAACGAGAAAGAGCGCTTGCCAGCCGAGGCACCTTCAAGCTGATACTCACCGCCGCTCTCGCCGAGTGGCGGGGTCTTTGTGACGAATGAAGGACAGCTATACTGGCCTAGCTGGGACTGGTTCGAATTCGCCTGACTGCACTGTTGCAGTTAAAAAACTGTTCCTCGGGTCGGGCGGTTGTTTTCGATATTGAACTTCATTCCGTCTAGCAATTCTTCAAGATCCGGGCGCGCAGCAGGGCCATTCGAAATGTCGACCAACATCAAACTGCCATCTGGCCGAATTCCGAATGCGCCGGGCTATGCAAACAATGTGGTTGTCTCAGACTCCGAAAGAGGGTCCGACACGTAGAGTCCAAGTGATCGCATCTGCGTTTCGGTCAATCCAAAGCCCAAGTTAAATGTCCAACCGAACTCTTCCTTGTCGGCCAAAGCCTTTTCTTTAGAGTCAGCGGAAACGACCACTACATCCATGACGCTGCTCCAATCAGCCAGCATGGCGTTCAATTTGTTGAGAAATCGCTTGCATCTGGGACAGTGACGCCCGCGATAGACGAAAAGCATCGTCCATCGATCTTTGGGCCGACCAATCTCTATTTCGCCACCGCAGACATCAAAAACACTGATCTGCTCGACGGGAGCATTCACTTTGGGTTTTTGCGACATGTCAGCTTCCTTTTTTTCATTAAGAGAGAAACTCGAACACAAGCTTAGCTTCAAGTGTCTGCCTTTAAACTTGAATGTACTTTATTCACCCAACCAAGCTTGGCAGTGTTAGTGAAATCGCGGGTACAAAAGTGATAAGCATTAATGCGAAGAGAATTGCCAAGTAGAAGGGCCATATTGTTCGCACGGCTTTCTCCATTGGCAATTTACCCACGGCGCAACCGACAAACAGGCAGGATCCGACCGGTGGTGTGCACAATCCTAATCCCAAATTCACGAGCAAGATCATCCCGAATTGCAGCGGATCAATCCCAAGGCTGTTGGCAACGGGTAGAAAAATGGGTGTGCAGATCAGAATTAGAGCTGCCATATCCATAATCATTCCAAGCAACAACAAAACCGCATTTACCATCAGCAAGATGAGTATAGGATTTTCTGTCAACCCAGTAAGCAGATCTACGGTTCTGTCCGGAACTCTGTAAAAGGTCAGCATGTAGGCAAACGCACCAGCGCATGCGATTAATATCATTACCATCGCCGTCGTGCGCACAGCAGAAGCGACAGCAATACAAAAGTTTTCCCACGTTATGCTTCTGTAGACGATCAGTGTGACCACGAATGCATATATGGCCCCAAACGCTCCGGACTCCGTAACGGTGAAAATACCCGACAACACACCGCCGACGATAATCACAGCCGTCAAAAGCCCTGGAATAGCACTGAAGAAGCTCACCACGAGCGCTTGCCAACCCGGGAAGGTTTCAGCTTGATAACCTCTGCGCACCGCTACAAGGTACGCCGCCACAGCAAGGCAAAGGCACATCAAAACTCCTGGAATAACGCCTGCAAGAAATAGCTTCGAGATCGATATTCCACCCCCGGCTGCGATCGCGAAAATGATCATATTGTGACTGGGTGGAATAATTATTCCGGCAATCGAGGACGTGACGGTCACGTTTACGGCGTAATCTGCATCGTAACCTTTCTCTTTCATCACAGGAACCAAGATAGACCCCAGTGCGGAAATGTCTGCGATGGCCGACCCTGAAATCCCCCCAAAAAGCATCGAAGAAAACACGTTCACAATTCCCAAGCCGCCGCGCACGGCCCCGACAGCGGCTGAAGCAAACCTGACGAGACGCATGGCTATCCCGCCGTGGAACATCAGCTCACCTGCAAAAATGAAGAACGGGATCGCCATCAACGAGAATACATTGATCCCGGAGACGATCCGCTGAAATCCGATCATCAAGGGTAAGCCTTCGAACCAAAATGCCGAAATGGCCGCTATTCCAAGCGCGAATGCTACAGGCGTTCCGATCAGAACGCAGAGGGCGAACACGCCAAGCAACAGAAGTATTCCCATCATTCGCCTCTATTCGATGCTGTCATTGCGCTCGTCAAAACCGACATAGAGGCGGATTAGATGACCAACGGAAAAGAGCAATATGAGGCCTCCGCCAATTGTGAGAGGCAATGAACGCAAGCCTTCGGGGACTTGAATCAATGGGATTAGCGATCCCCACTTAAAGATCGTAAGTCGAGCTCCGAACCACAGCATCAAGGCGCCGAACCCAGACATAAGCACGTCTGTGCAGATAACCAAAATGGTCCTCACACGTGGAGGAACTGCGGAACGCACGAGAGACACGGACAAGTGCGTGTTATCGTGTACACCTACAGCCGCCCCGAGAAACGCTATTGTCATGACGAGTAGCAAGGCGACCTGCTCGACCCAGGTCGGCGTCGCATTCAGGACATAGCGACCAAATACAAGCCATCCGAATATGACCGTGATGACAACCAGTGCGACACCAGTCAAAACCCGGCAAATATCGGCGATCCAATCCAGGATCTGGATCATCTTGCGCACTGGTGCCGGGGGCAGGGAAGTATAACTCATTGGCTCACAACTCTTGATCAGGCGTCCGGACCCGCATGTGCGGGACCGGACAATATCAGACCCAATGTAGCTAAATCAGTCCGTCGCCTGGATAGTCTCGACAAGCGGGCGTAAATCGGGGTTCGTAGTAAAGTAGGCTTCGTAAACCGGGCCCATAGCCGCTTGAAACGGGGCTTTGTCGGCCACTTCATTCACGACCACACCAGCTTCTTCGACGGCTGTACGGCTGGCTGCTTCGCGCTCGGCCCACAATTGCCGCTGAAGTTTTGCAGATTCCTGAGCTGCCTCTCGAACCGCGGCCTGCATCTCAGGTGACAGTGCGTTGAACGTGTCGGTATTAATGCAGATACATTCGGGTATTATCAGGTGCTGAGACAGCGAATAGAAACCTGCAACTTCGAAGTGGCCAGTTGACTCGTATGATGGCCAGTTGTTTTCGGCACCATCGACGACACCGGTTTTCAGCGCCTGATAAACTTCGGCAAACGCCATTGGCGATGGGTTGCCACCAAGCTCAGAAATCATGCCTGTAAAGAGGTCATTATTCATGACCCGAACTTTCATTCCCTCAACATCGGCAGGTGCGTTGATTGCCTTTGTTCCGTTGTAGAAGGAGCGAGCGCCAGCGTCATACCACGCAAGAGGTGTCAAGCCTTTGGCTGCCATACCTGCCGCAATTGCCTCGCCACCATCACTGTCCAAGACGCGGAACATGTGCGGGACGTCTTTGAATATAAAGGGCAACGATACAACATTGGCCTCGGCGACAATCGGGCCAATTGGGCCCAGGTTAAAGTTGCCGACTTCCAATGCGCCTGCGCGGACCTGTTCAACCGCGTCGGGCTGACTGCCCAGCGTGCCCCCATGGAACATTTGAAGGCTGATTTCACCGCCAGTTTTTTCCGTAATGAGTTCTGCGAATTTGTCCATCGCGATGGTGTTTGGGTAACCATCCACGTGGATATTCCACCCGCGCCAATCCTCTGCGAAGGATGCGCTCCCGGTAATTGCGACCACGGTCGCGGCGCTCATCAGCGTTTTAGTCAGTTTGATATTCATATTTTCCTCCCTAGAAAACAGACAGTTGACTCGATGCCCGGCGAAGGCCGGTTATGAAAAGAGCAGGCCTCCGTTGATGTCGATGTTCGCGCCCGTAATGAAAGCAGCGGCGTCTGAGGCCAGATAGGCGACCAGATTGGCGACATCCTCAGATGTGCCTTCGCGTTTAAGCGGCGTGGCGCCGGCCACGTTGGTCCGCACTTCGCTTTTTGTGAAGACATTGTGAAAATCGGTGTCGATCATGCCCGGGCAAACCGAATTTACCCGGATGTCCGGCCCCAGTTCTTTGGCCAATCCACGCGTCATCGTCATGACCGCACCCTTCGAGGCCGCATAGGCGACCGCGCCTGGGCCACCCCCGTCACGCCCCGCCTGACTCGCAAACCCGACGATCGCGCCGCCTTTTTTCATATGCGGCAACACGGCCTGAACAGCGCGGGCAAAAGAAGTGGTGTTCAGGTCCATGACATGGCACCAATGCTCCATATCCATCTCAGACAGGGTCTTCCGGGCCAGCAATCCGCCGGTCACGTGGGCAAGAATGTCGATCCGAGGTCCGAATGTCGCAATAGTCTCCGAGATCAGCCTTTCCACATCCGCACCGGAGGTCATGTCGCCCTGTATGGCAATCGCCTTACCTCCGGCAGCCGTTATTTCCTGAACCGCCGATTCCGCACCCGAAGATGAGCTGTGATAGTTGATCGCGATCGACGCTCCAGCCTTGGCCAGTTTCATGACGCAGGCGCGGCCAATGTCCCGTCCGCCGCCGGTTACGATCGCAACCTTCCCTGCCAGTTCCATGTTCGGGCCAATCTGTTCAGCGTTCAATTCGGTCATTTTCTTGCCCCCTTGGCTCCCCGGTCATCCAGTCAGTGCGCCCGTTTTGGTCTTTGAGCCTTAACGAGCATTCAGCCGTGTTGCCTATTGTAGTCGACTAGGATACTAGTATTGTCAACAAATTTGTTTGGGAGCCACAAAAGGCTTCGCACGGCCCGTGCTAAATGGATTGGCTGGAGATACATTGAGGAGTATCGGAGGGAGAGGCCTAGTGGCCCAGAATGCCGCCGGTGTTGGTCACGCGCAGAAAAAGGCAGGAAATGCAAAGTATTACGGATAAAATCGAGCGGCGCACAACCACTGACATCGTATATGAGAGTTTGTACGAGGCGATCGTTTCACTGGAAATTCTGCCGGGAACAAAACTGTCCGAAGCAGATATTGCAAAAAAGTTCGAAGTGTCGAGGCAGCCGGTCCGCGATGCTTTCAACAGGCTTGAGGCGCAGGATTTGCTGCTGATCCGACCACAGAAAGCCACGCGGGTACGTAGTTTTTCCATGGAACGGATCGGTCATGCGCGCTTTGTTCGCCTCTCGGTCGAGTTGGAAGTGGTGCGCGCTGCATGTCGGAACTGGAAGCCCGAATATTCGAAGCTGCTGGAGGACAATCTCAAGCGGCAGAAAGACGTCGTTTCAAGGAACGAAGCCGAAAAGTTCCATCAGCTCGACTATGACTTTCACCGTCTGATTTGTGAGTTGAGCGGCAACCCGCTGGCCTTCAACACGATTCAGGAATGCAAAAGAAAGATCGACCGCCTTTGCGTTCTAAGCCTTGGGCGCGAGAGCGAGGCCGACATTCTGGTTCGGGATCATGTTGAGCTGGCAAAAGCGCTGGCAGACCGCGACGAGGCGACTGCGACCGAGATGATACGCCGCCATCTGGGCCGCATCGACAAGACCATCGAGGAGGTTCACTCGAAACATGCCGAGTATTTCGAATAAATTGAACGCCGCCAACTGACTAAGGACCTCGCATTATGACCTAGAGCTATCCGATTGTATCACCTGCATCAGGTGTCACGCGCCAGGTTTTGGCGGATAATGAAGACCTCATGATGGTTTCATTCCGGTTTGAAGAAGGTGCCGAAGGCGTGTTGCACGACCATCCGCATGTGCAGTCGACATTTGTGCGGTCCGGGCGGTTCAACTTTGTCATCGGAGATCAGGAGCGAGCGTTGGAACCCGGTGACAGCCTGATCATTCCGTCCGGTGTAAGCCATGGTTGTGTTTGCCTGGCTGCCGGAGAGTTGATCGATTGCTTCACGCCCAGGCGGGACGATTTTCTGTAAGGCGTTTTCCGTCCGCGCCATGACCTTTGGCCACGTTCTGCGCATTTAGGCAGGGTAGTCTATTTTCGGTGGGTCGGACAGGGCGACGCCATATTCTGCGTTAGAAGTCGGATCAATGACGGGCGACGCCGCAGCTCAGGTTAGGAATTGCGTATCTCGCGGGCTGATCCGATGCCGAGGATCAGGTCGGCGCATCGTTCGCCCAGCATCATGGCAGGTGCGTTTGTGTTGCCGGCGTTGATGTCGGGCACGGCTGACATGTCGCACACCCGCAAGCTCTCAATTCCGCGCACGCGCATCCTGGCGTCCAGCACGGCCATTCCGTCGCCGTCCCGGCCCATTTTGGCAGTGCCCGCCGGGTGATAGTTGGTTTTTACGAATCGCTTGCAATGTGCTCGTAGCGTCTGGTCGTCGTCCGCTGTGGGAATGACGATTTCGCGAACCCTTTGAGCAAGCGGGCCCGACGTGAATGCCCGGCGAAAGAACCGCTGCCCCCGGATCATCTCCTGCATGTCGTCTTCATGCTTCAGAAGGTTGGGCGAGACCACTGGCATGGTGTGAGGATCGGCCGAGCGAAGCCGGACCTCTCCGCGTGATTTCGGTTTGACCACGACGGTCGTAACGGTCAGGCCAAAGTCATCCTGCACCTCGTCCAGAGCGTCGCGATCCAGATAAACAATTGGCACGCAAAAAGCTTGAATGGTTGGTTCTCCATCAGGAATCGACGGATTGACAAACGCGCCGGCTTCGACACCGGCGGAAGTCACCGGTCCGCTGCCGAACAGTTTGAACTGGATGCCGTTGCGAAGCATCCGCCAGCCCTCACCTTGTTTGAAGTATCCGTAGGGACCGTTGGTAAAGGCGGTAATTGGAACTTCGGGGTGGTCGATCAGGTTCTGGCCAACCCCAGGCAATGGGCAGATCACGGGAATACCGTGATCGGCAAGATGTGCATCAGGTCCGATGCCTGATAGCATTAGGATTTTTGGCGTCACCAGAGCGCCCGCCGCAACGACAACTTCACCATCGCACCGGACCGTGTGGGTTCCGCGTTTGTCTCGATACTGCACGCCGACGGCCTTATCGTTTTCGATGATGACTTTGCTGACCGTTGCGCCAAGCTGGATGGTCAAGTTCGGGTTCGTCTCGAGAGGGGCGAGAAACGCATAGGCTGACGAACTGCGCTTACCGGCGCGATTGGTGAACTGATAGAACCCGACACCGCGCTGCGTTGCGCCGTTAAAGTCCGTGTTGAATGGTTCGCCAAGGGCCTGCACCGACTGAACGAACCAACGTGACATGTCGTCGATATGCCCCGGATCCGAGACCTGCACCGGACCGTTGCTGCCATGCAGGTCATTGTGAAGCCTGTTATTGTCTTCCATTCTACGGAAGTAGGGCAGCACATCATCCCATCCCCAGCCGACCCCGTCGTTGGTCTGTCGTAGCAGGTCGTCCCACGCGTCATAATCAGAAGGGCGGCCGCGCATATAGACCTGGGCATTCACAGACGACCCGCCACCCAACACGTTGGCCTGCGGAATGTCATGCACGCGACCGTCCAGGTGGTCCTGCGGTTCGGTCTGGTGGTAGGTCATGAACTTGGACCCGTTGATCATCTTGAAGATACCCGGCGGCATGTCCAGCAACGGATGGCGGTGCGAATGCCCGGCCTCCAGCACCAGAACCCTGCACTTGCCCTGGTTGACTAGTCGCGCTGCAGCGGCTGCGCCGGCAGAGCCGCCGCCGATGACGATATGATCGAAGGTTTCCGTCATGAATTCGCCTTCAGGCCCGGCGTTTGGGTTCGCTGATCGAGTCGCGCTCCACCAGTTCGCATTCAAGCTTCACGAGAGGGTGTCGCTGACCATCCGTCGGACCGTGGAACAACTGTTCGATGACCCAGCGTCCCATCGCCCTAGTTGGAAGGATCATCGAGGTCAGGGGGGGCGACAGGTGTCGCGCGGTTTCGTCATCGTCAAATCCGATGACCGAGATGTCTTCGGGGATGGATAGGCCAAGTTCCTTGAGCGCCTCATAGCAGCCGATTGCCATTCGGTCATTCTGACAGAAAATGGCGGTTGGCGGAGAGGGCAGGTCCATCAATTCGCGCGTGGCAGCATAGCCTGCGCTGGGCAGCCAGTTGCCCTCGATGACCAAATCCTCGTCAAATGGGATGTCGGCGGAAGCAAGGGCGTTTCTGTACCCGGTCGTTCGCCCTGCGGCGCATTCCATGAACGGCTCGCCGGTGATGGTGGCGATTCGTTTGTGCCCCGCCTTGATCAGGGCGTTGGTCGCCGTATGTCCAGCAGCGACTTCGCCAGGGATCACCGCAGGAAAAGAGAGGTCGTCGCAAAAGCAGTTCAGCAGCAGAACCGGGGTTGCGGTCTGCCTGAGTATTTCCGGAACGACCACCCGCCGGGTGAAAACGGTTGCGTAAATGATGCCCGCAACCTGTTGGTCGAGGAAATACCTAAGCGTTCTGGGTTCGACCTCGGAGTCGTTTTGGGTTTCTGCCAGCAATACAAGATTACCCGTGTCCCGAACGGCCTGTTTCACGCCATTAAACGCGTTTACCATTTCGGGGCTCGACGCCAGATCGTCCACGACAAAAGCGATGGTGCCGTCTAATGCCGAGGGCCGAGGCGCGCTGTCCTGGGGTTTCCTGAGTTGAGAGGGCATGGCGTATCCAAGCGTGTTGGCGGCATCCAAGACTCTTTGCTTTGTGTCCTCGGAGATTTTGACGGAATCGTTCTTGTTTAGAACCAGCGATACTGTCGTCTGTGAGCACCCGGCGACGCGTGCAATATCATGCATCGTTATGCGCTGCCGGCCCGCGACTCGTCCCACGCCCCTGTGCTGCCCGGTCTTGTTCGCTTGATCGTTCATCGCTCAACCTTTTTGTTCGCTTCCTTTTTATCGACTATGCGGAGGACACGCAACTAATATTAGTGAATAGTAATTAATATTAGTGTTGACGAAATAATATTATTAGTGTTTTGATCGGCAGTGCGGTCGCCAATGTGGTCTGACCGAGCAAACGCGGGAGGCGAAATTGCGGTCTGTGGTGGGGGAGTTGGGTCAGGTGGTTCGGCATTCGATGTTCATCGATGGCCGCTTTACCGACTCTGACGCGGACACGGTTGGTGTCGAGAACCCTGCAAATGAAGAGATCGTTGCGCAAGTTCCAGATGGCGGTGCCGCTCATGCGGATGCGGCCGTCGAGGCGGCCCATCGTGCTTTTAGCTCGTGGTCCTCGCGTCCGGCGATCGAGCGGGCGCGACTGGTTCAGCGGTTGGCCGAAGCCATCCGGATTGACGCCGGGCGTCTGGCAGCCTTGATCACGGTCGAGCAGGGCAAGCCGATCACGCAGGCCCGAAGTGAAGTTGATGCTGCTGTTACCTTTCTTTGCCATGCGGCTGAAGAGGCCCGGAGGATTTCGGGTGACATAGTGGCATCGGACAACAAGTCCGAGGAAATCCAGATCCGGCGTCATCCTTATGGCGTTGTTGTTGCGTTGACGGCCTGGAACTATCCGTTGGCATTGGCCGCCAGGAAAATCGGGCCTGCGCTGGTCGCGGGCAACACTGTTGTTCTGTTGGGGCACGAAATCACGCCGCTGTCCGGTCTCGCGATCGCCGAGCTTGCCGAAAAGGTCGGGTTTCCGCCCGGTGTTCTGAATGTTCTGACAGGCAAGGGGCCGGTGGTAGGGCAGCGGTTGGTCGAACACCCCGATACCTCACTGATCACAATGACCGGCAGTACGCGCGCCGGCAAAGAGATTTTTCGCGCCGCGGCCGACCGGATCAAGGTTGTCCGGCTCGAGCTTGGCGGCAAGGCTCCGTTCATCGTGATGGAGGATGCGGATATTGACGCCGCCGTTTCGGCCGCGATTGCCGCCCGGTTTGCCAATTGCGGCCAGATTTGCACCTGCAACGAGCGTATGTATCTACATCGCGGCATTGCGGATCAGTTTCTTGAAAAATTCGTGTCTGCGGCCCGTGCTTTGTCGATCGGGGATCCGATGGAGGACTGCGATCTGGGTCCCAAAGTCAGCAAGGCCGAGGTGTCCAAGGTCGACGAAATCATCAAGCGCAGCATCACGGAAGGTGCCACGGTCCATCTGGAAGGCGGGCCCCTGTTGGACAGCGCGCACCGCAAAGGACACTGGATGTCCCCGACGGTTCTTGAGGTCTCAGACAACGGCAATGCCGCGATGCAAGAGGAGGTCTTTGGCCCTGTGGCGACAGCCATGCGAGTCGAAGATTTTGATCAGGCGATAGAATTTGCGAATGACACATCATTCGGGCTGTCTGCCTATCTCTTTACGGGATCGCACCGCCGATTGATGGAGGCCCCGAGCCGTTTGAAGTTCGGCGAATTGTACCTGAATCGCTCCAATGGTGAGGCCGTACAGGGATTTCACACCGGTTGGGGTTTGTCCGGGGTTGGGGGCGAAGACGGCGCGTATGGCTTCGATGGCTATCTGAGGAAACAGACGACTTACATGAATTGGGCATGACCTGAGAACTCGCGGTCAAAACGGAGGCGACCGCACCAATGGAGGAGGAATAACCATGAAACGCAGAACTCTTTTGATCTCGACGGTTGTCGCGGGTGCGCTGTTGGGCACCACGGTGATCGCGCAGGATCTGCCACCGCTTGAGCAGAAGGATCGCTACAAGGTCGGCTTTGCGCAGATGGAATCGAACAACCCGTGGCGCATTGCCGAAACGAAATCTTTCCATGACACAGCCGAGGCCTGTGGCTGGGATCTGATCGCGACGGATGCGGCCGGATCTGCGGCCAAGCAGGTTGCGGATGTGGACAGCATGATCGCCCAAGGCATCGACGTTCTGTTCCTGCCCCCGCGGGAAGAAAAGCCGTTGATCCCAGCCGTTATGAAGGCCCGTGCAGCAGGAATCCCGACCTTTTTGGTGGACCGCTCGGTTGATCCGGCCGTTGCCAAGCCGGGCGAGCATTTTGTGGCGTTCCTTGGGTCGGATTTTATTGATCAGGGCAACCGGGCCGCACAGTGGCTGATGGAGAATTTCGACGGCGACAATGGCGTCATCGTCCAGTTGGAGGGCACGACTGGTTCTTCACCTGCAAATGACCGCAAAAAAGGTTTCGACGACGCGATTGCAGCGGATGACCGCTTTGAGATCGTGGCTTCTCAGACCGGTGACTTTGCGCGCGACCTGGGTCGTCAGGTGATGGAAACCCTGCTGCAGGCGCACCCCGATGTGAACGTGGTCTACGCCCACAATGACGAGATGGCGATCGGTGCGATCCAGGCTCTAGAACTGGCCGGCCGCAAGCCCGGCGAGGACGTGACCATCGTTTCGATCGACGGGACACGCGATGCACTTCAGGCTATTATCGATGGCAAGATGGGGGTGACGGTGGAAAGCTCGCCCTTCTTCGGCCCTCTGGCTTGTGAAGTCATGAATAAATACGCAGCTGGCGAGACGATCCCGGAATGGGTGAAAGTCGAAGATCGCATCTTTACCAAGGACAATGCGGCCGATCACATCGACGAAGCCTATTGATTCTCCCTGGTGGGTGGTGCTGGCCTGTGGTCGGCGCCGCCTGCAAGTAATCGGAGGAAGACATCTCATGAATGCGCTCGTCTCGATGTCGGGAATTGAAAAGTCGTTTGCCGGCGTACCGGCACTTAGCCAGGCCAACCTGGAAATCGCGCCCGGCGAGGTTCATGCGCTGATCGGCCAGAACGGTGCCGGAAAATCGACGATGATCAAGGTTCTGACCGGAGTTTACGATCGGGATGCCGGCGACGTTCATCTGGCGGGTGTGCCGAGCCGCATCTCCACTCCGCGCGAAGCGCAGGAATCCGGAATTGCCACCATCTATCAAGAGCTCAACCTGGTACCGCTGCGGTCAGTGACTGAAAACATCATCATGGGGTACGAGCCCAAACGTCTCGGCTTTCTGGTCGACTGGCGCGAGGGCAACAGGCGCGCACGCGAGGTGCTTACGCGCTTTGGCATAGATATCGACGTGACCGAGCCGTTAGGAAATTTCTCGACAGCGATCCAGCAGTTGGTTGCAATTGCGCGGGCTGTATCGCTGGATGCGAAACTTGTCATCATGGATGAACCTACGTCGTCGCTGGATGCCAGCGAAGTCGAGGTGCTGTTCGGTGTTGTGCGCGAGTTGAAGAAACAGGGCGTGTCTGTTCTTTATGTTTCGCATTTCCTCGATGAGCTGTTCCAAATATGCGATCGAGTCACAACGATGCGAGATGGGCGCACCGTCAGCAGGCGTAACGTCCAGGACACGACCAAACTGGAAATGATCGCGGACATGCTGGGCCGCAACAAGGATGAGATCGCGGCAGACGGTCTGACGGACTTCGCAGGTGCCAAGGCCAAGAAAGGCGATATCGTTTTGCGGGCGGACTCTGTTTCAACAGGCCCGCGGCTGACGCATTTCGACCTCACGCTCCACCGCGGGGAAATCGTTGGGCTGGGCGGATTGCTGGGCTCTGGCCGGACCGAGGCGGCGCGCGCTTTGTTCGGAGTGGACGGGAAACGCAGCGGCGCAATCGAGTTGCATGGCACGGTCGGTCAACCGTCCGGACCGGGTGACGCGATCGCGAACGGCGTCGGCTTTCTGACCGAAGATCGCAAGGCCGAAGGGATCATTCCAGACATGTCCGTGCGCGAGAACATGACGCTGGCCCTGCTGCCGAAACTGGCCAGCCGTGGTCAAATCGACTTTGCCCGCGAGCGCGAGATCGTTCAGGCCTTTATCGACGATCTGGGCATCAAGGCGGCGCATATGGACCAGCCCATTCGCGAGTTGTCCGGCGGCAACCAGCAAAAGGTGTTGCTTGCCCGCTGGCTGGCGACGCAGCCCGACATCCTGATACTCGACGAGCCGACCCGAGGCGTGGATGTTGGCGCCAAGCGAGAGATCCAATCGTTCATTCGGTCTTATGTCGAGAAGGGGTTTGGTGTCGTCCTCATCAGTTCGGAATTCGAAGAACTGGTGGAAGGCGCTGACCGCATCGTTGTCATGCACGAGGGACGCTCGGTCAAGGAACTGACCAACCCCGGGGTCACCGAGAACATACTGGTGCGCGCGCTTGCGCATCATGAAGAAGGAACTGGTTCATGGACCGCGCAATGAAGTTGCCGCAACGGGTCGCATCAATGCCCTTCCGCTTTCACGGCGGCATCGCCGCGTTGGTCGCCCTATTAGTGTTCAACGCGTTTTTCACACCTAATTTCCTGCAACTGCAAACCCTGTTCGTAAATATCAGCCAGGTCGCTACGATCGCCATCGTGGCCATGGGGATGACGCTGGTAATCGCCACGGGTGGGATCGATCTGTCGGTTGGGGCGGTCATGGCGCTGGCGGGGGCGCTTGCTCCGCTGATCTTTCTGTCGGATCTGGGCGCTGCCAATCCGATGCTAGGCGTCACTTTGGCCATTGTCCTGCCGCTGTTCATTGCGGGGCTATGCGGGGTATTCAACGGCGTGATGGTTGCCGTGTTGAACGTGCAGCCCATTGTTGCGACGCTCATTCTCTTCATCTCTGGTCGCGGTATTGCCCAAGTCTTGACGAACGGGAACCTGCAGACGTTTTCAAACCCTTCATTCAGTTATCTTGGAACTGGTAAAGTGCTTGGTTTGCCGTTCCAGGGCTGGCTGGCGCTGGCCATTGCCTGTGTGCTGTTTTGGGTGATCACCAGAACCACATGGGGCCGTTACCTGTTGGCCATAGGGGGCAATGAACGTGCGGCCTATCTGTCGGGTGGTCCCGTCCGACGGGTCAAGATCGGGGCCTATGTCATCTGCGCGGTGCTTGCGGGCCTAGCCGGTTTGATCGTGGTTGCAATCAACTCGGCCTCGGACGCCGCGCGCAACGGCAATCTGATGGAGCTTGATGCCATCGCGGCCGCGGTTGTTGGCGGGGCTCTTTTGCAAGGCGGGCGAGCGCCGATCTTTGGTGCCATACTGGGTGCCGTCATCATCCAGTTGGTCAAATATACATTGTTGGCCAACGGGGTAGAGGACGAAGTTGCACTGATCGCCAAGGCCGTCATCATTATCCTGGCCGTTTGGGTCCAGCAGTTTCGGAGGGTTTAATCGATGTTGGATGAAACGGCTTTTGACCTGCGAAAATACCTTCGACGTAATTCGGCCTCGGTGACGGTGTGGATCGCTCTGCTGGCTTTGATTCTGTTCGGGCTGATGCGCTATGACAACTTTGGCAGCGCCTACAATTTCTCGTCTTTCCTGAATTACAACGCGATGTTCATCGCGATTGCGCTGGGCATGTGTTTTGTGATCATGACCGGTGGGATTGATCTGTCGGTCGGGTCCGTGGCGGCCTTTACCTCGGTTGTTGCGGCCTATCTCAGCCCGTATGGGATTCAGGTTGCGTTGCCTGGGGCCGTTCTTGCCGGGGTTGGTTTCGGGGCGATCAACGCCTTTTGCATAATCATCCTTCGGATCCCGCCCTTCATCGCCACGCTAGCCACCATGCTGGCCGCAAAAGGTGGCGCATTGGTGATTTCGGGCGCCCAGACAATTTCGGTCGATTGGGGGTCGAACTTCACCAAGCTTGGCATGGGGCAGGCGTTTGGCCTGTTTCCATGGGCGATCGTCATCGTGGCCGGACTGACTCTGGCACTTTGGCTGGTGCTGGAAAGAACAACCATCGGGCGGACCGTCTTGGCGATCGGTGGCAGCGAGGATGCCTCGAACCTCATGGGCCTGAAGGTCAATCGCGCCAAGGCTTTTGTCTACCTGCTGTCGGGTGGCTGTGCGGGGCTGGCCGGAGTCTTTCTTGCCTCGGGTTTTGGAGCTGGGCAACCCCTTGAAGGCATCGGATGGGAATTGTCAGCCATCGCTTCTGTGGTTGTAGGCGGCACTTTGTTGACGGGTGGGATGGGATCGATCCCTGCGACCGTCGCCGGCGCGCTGTTGCTGGGGCTGGTCTTCAACGTTCTAAACTTTGAAAACGGTCAGGGCACCATCAGTTTCAGTGCCTATTGGCAAATGGTCATACGTGGAGGCTTTCTATTTGCGGTCATCCTTTTACAGTCTCGGGTTATTGCCAGGCAGCAGAAGGTCTTAGGTTAATGAATCGCATAGAAAGTGTATCAGCGCGGCTGTTCAACGTTCCGCTCGCCGAAGTCCTAGTCGATGCCAAACATGGGGATCACACGTTTTTTCAATTGATCACGGTCACCATTCAAACCTCGGATGGGGTCGAGGGGGTCGGGTATACCTATACCGGGGGAAAGGGTGGTCACGCCATTCTGGCGATGATCAAGCATGACCTGGCACCGTTCCTTGTTGGACAAGACGCCGAACAGATCGAAAGCCTGTACGATGCCATGCAGTGGCACGTGCACTACGTGGCACGGGGCGGGATCGCCTCGTTTGCCATCTCGGCCGTGGATATTGCACTGTGGGATATTCGCGGCAGAACGCAGAATGCGCCATTGTGGCAGATGGCCGGTGGAGCGTCGAAAAGGTGCAAGGCCTATGCCGGCGGGATCGACCTGAATTTCTCGTTGGAGAAACTGCTGCGTCAGACCGAAGGGTACCTTGCGCGTGGGTTCAACGCAGTCAAGATCAAGGTCGGTCAACCAGACCTAGCCGACGATCTTGCACGTGCCCGGGCGGTGCGCGAGATGCTGGGGCCGGACCGGTTCTTCATGGTCGATGCGAATTACTCTATGAGCGTTGAACAGTCCATTGTGGCTGCCAGAGGGTTCGCCGATTGCGATATTCTGTGGTTCGAGGAACCGACTATTCCAGACGATTACAAAGGTTATGGTCGGATTGTCGAAGCGACGGGCGTTCCCCTTGCCATGGGTGAAAACCTGCACACCATACACGAATTTGAATACGCCTTTGATGACGCGAAACTGAGTTTTATCCAGCCCGATGCCTCAAACTGCGGTGGAATCACCGGCTGGCTGCGCGTGGCCGCGCTAAGCGCACAGCACGGCATTCCGGTTTGCAGTCATGGGATGCAGGAGCTGCACGTCAGCCTTGTTTCTGCGCAACCCAACGCAGGCTGGCTAGAAGTACACTCATTCCCGATAGACCAGTACACGACCCGTCCACTAGTTGTCGAAGACTGTCTGGCAGTGGCCCCGGATACCCCGGGAACCGGAGTGGAATTCGACTGGGATAAATTGAATGCGGAACACAAGGAGATGCATAGATGACGACCCAGACGATCACTGCCGCATACTACAGGGGCGATAAGAGCTTTGCAGTAGAGCAAGCCCAAGCGACAGATCCGGGTCCCGGCGAGGCTGCCATTCGTGTTGCCTATTGTGGGATTTGTGGGACGGATATGCACGTCTACCACGGCAACATGGATGCCCGCGTCGGCCTGAACCGGGTTATTGGGCATGAGATGTCAGGTGTGGTCGAAGCGGTGGGCGAGGGCGTCGATACGGTCGAACCCGGCCAGAAGGTCGTTGTCCGACCGCTTGATCACTGCGGAGAATGCCCAGCTTGCAAGCGGGGGCATCAGCATATCTGTCAGAATCTCAAGTTTCTCGGCCTCGACACCGATGGCGCGATGCAAGAGATCTGGACTGTTCCGGCCCACACGTTGCACGTTCTGCCGGATGACTTGCGCATGGATCACGCGGCGCTGATCGAGCCGGTTGCCGTTGCCTGCCACGATGTGCGGCTGTCTGACCTGCAACCTGGAGAGGACGTTGTCGTTATCGGCGGCGGCCCGATTGGCATCCTGGTTGCCATGGTTGCGCGGGACGCGGGTGGAAATGTCGTGATTTCCGAAGTGAATCCGAACCGTCTTGCGATTGCTGAAAAACTTGGCTTTGACACGATCAACCCAATCGAAACCGATCTGGTGTCCACAATCAACGCGCGCACGGGCGACAAAGGGGCAGATGTGGTTTTCGAGGTGTCAGGAACGCAGCCCGGTGTCGATGCAATGACCGCCGTTGCCGCGACTCGGGCCCGGATCGTAATGGTCGCGATCCATGCTCAAAAGCCCCAGATCGACCTGTTCCAGTTCTTCTGGCGAGAGCTGCAACTGATCGGTGCTCGGGTCTATGAGCCAGAGGATTACGAGAAAGCCATTGCAGTTGTCGCCTCGGGCGGAGTGGACGCGGATGTTGTGATCACGGACGTCAGCCCTCTGGCAGACATCCAGGCCGCGTTCGAAGCACTGGATCGCAGCCCAACCGCAATGAAAAGCCTGATCGAAGTAGGACCGCGTTCATGAGTGTTTTGCAAAGTTTCGACCTGACGGGAAAGACGGCCCTTGTGACCGGGTGCAAACGCGGTATCGGGCGCGGTATGGCCGAAGCATTGGCATCGGCCGGAGCCAATATCATCGGAGTGTCCGCCTCGCTCGAGCTGTCTGGCTCGGATGTCGAAAAAGCCGTGACGGCGATGGGACGCAATTTCCGGGCCTACCAATGCGACTTTTCGGATCGCGCCGCGCTGCATGGGTTCATTGATCAGTTGAGAGCCGACGGACAAACCCCTGATATACTTGTCAACAATGCCGGCACGATCAAACGCAAACCCGCCGCCGAACACCCGGACGACTGGTGGGACGAAGTGATGGAGGTAAACCTGTCCTCGCAGTTCGTTCTGTCACGCGAGATCGGCAAGGACATGCTGGCGCGCGGCTCGGGGAAGATCATCTTCACTGCATCGCTGCTGACATTTCAGGGTGGCATCACCGTTCCGGGCTATGCGGCCTCGAAAGGCGGGATTGGACAGCTGACCAAAGCCTTGGCCAACGAATGGGCCGGGCAGGGCGTAAACGTGAATGCGATCGCGCCTGGCTACATCGCGACCGACAACACCCAAGCCCTGCGGGATGATCCGGTCCGGTCGAAGTCGATCCTGGAACGAACACCCCAAGGCCGTTGGGGTACGCCTGTTGATTTTGCCGGGCCGGTGGTCTTTCTGGCCTCTGCTGCGTCGGACTTCGTCAACGGTGAAATCCTTGTAGTCGACGGGGGCTGGATGGGGCGTTAGCACTGCCAACGCTCCATGTGATCCAAGGCATCACGTCCCGATGTAGTGCACCTTCAATCGGCGTGCCTTGGGTGCTTCCCGATGTTCGAACAGGTACAGGCTTTGTACGCGACCCAGCGGAAGCTGCCCCTGTTCGACCGGGATCGATACCTGAGTTTGCGTCAACAGCGCCCGCAGATGCGATGGAGCGTTGTCGTCCTCGGTCGGGCGGTGGTGATACTTGCCTGGTGACTTGGGTACGAGTTTCTCGAAGAACGTCTCGATATCCTTGAGCACATCGGGATCGGCATTGGCCTGCACCAATAGCGCGGCACCGGTGTGGACGCACCAAAGGGTCAACAGGCCCGAGACAAATTCGTGTTCGGACACCGCACGCTGCACGATCCCGCTGATGTCTATGAGGGATTTGCCCGGCGTTTCAATGGACAGGTCAAAAAACTCTTGCTTCATCCAGCAGGCCCTTTCCTTGATTTCACGCGAACGCGCCCAGCTTTCTACACCCCATTTGGCATTCAGCAATGGGGATCAAACTTTTGATTTTGAACGCATATTGACTGCACGTTCATGCAAACAGGCTTTTGAACCTGTCCACACACAGACGAAAACCATCTTCGAAATTCCCGTTGCCGGGGTGATAAACGCTTTCGAAAGAAATGACGCCATCATAGCCGTCGGATCTGAGTGCGTCCGCGATGGGTTGGAACAATGGCGCAAGCTGACCTTCCCCCATGCGGCGCACTTCCAGTGTTGCCCGCGGCGTGTCGACCTTTACGTCCTTGATATGAATGTGACCCAGATAGCCGCCGCGCAGTTCTTCATAACCGTCCGGGTATGCCAGTTCATGGCACCAGCAGTTGTTTCCGGGGTCCCACAGCACTTTCAAAGAGTCTTTGGCGTCCAACTCGTCAATCAGCTTTCGGGCTGTATAGTTGGAATTGACCAGCGTGCCGTTTCCGGTTTCCACGACAAGCGTCACGCCCTCAGCTCTTGCCAGTTCAACCGCCGGCGCGATCAGCGGCGGCATCGAGTCCCATACCCCATGCGCTACGTTCCACTTCTCGGCGCCGTTTTTTCCCCACAGTATCTGCTCTTTTCGTTGCGTCATGATCCGAACCAGCGGAGACCCAACAACATGCGCCATGTCGATTACGCGTTTCAAGGCGTCCATATGCCGAGTGTGGAGGTCGTCGCCGGGCCTATTGGTAGCTGTCATCCCCGCAAAGATATGGCGCGACAGACATGACACAGGCTTGCCCCGGTCGCGCAAAAGCGCGTCGATCTCGGCAATTTGCTGCGGGGAATGATCCCCGACCTCCGCATCGCCAACAAATTGAAGCTCTGCATAGTCCAGGCTGAACTCGTCCATCACGTCCACGGCATGCCGCAGATCGCGGGAAATGCCGTCGCAAATTACACCCAATTTCATGTCCGGTCCCCTCAGCGATGCAATTCTGCGCCAACGATCTCTTCGATGACGCGAGTACACACCCAGTTGTCGCCATTCGGGTATTTAGTTTTTCCTGCGTGAAAGATCTGCATTGCGGATGACGCTGTGTGCATGGGAACGCCCAATGCACCGGCGAGTGCCAGCGAGATCGTCAGGTCCTTATGCATGGTTGCGATATGGCTGCCGGTGGCCTCGAACTTGCGATCAATGATGTTTTCAAGGGCGGAATTCACGACGCCGCACCCCGCGCTGGATGAGGAGAACACATCAAGCAATGCCTGACCGCTGACACCGGCTTTGGCCGCCAGGGCCGCAGCCTCGAATGTGGCGGAAAAGATCGATCCGATCAGGGATTGCAGGCAGGCTTTCACGGTTTGCCCGTCGCCAGCGTTTTCTCCGACTCGATGAATTGTTGCAGACACTGCCTGCATGACTTCGGCGTTTCGGTCCAGCACATCCGCAGCACCGGCAGCCATCATCGTCAATGTGCCGTTCTGCGCGCCGGGAAACCCACCTGAGACCGGCGTGTCGATCAGATGTATGCCTGAGCCTTCCATATCCTGCCCGATGGCGCGGGCTTCGGCCGGGGTAATGGTCGCCGACAGGATGACCGTCCCGCCTTTGGCCATGTTCGCAACCAGCCCGTTTTCACCCAGAATGACATCGCGGGCCTGATCTCCGTTCATTACCATGACAAACACACTGGCGGCGTGTCGACCGACCTGTCCCACGCTGTCCTTGGGCTGGCCGCCCATGTCAGCAAATGCCGTCATGCGCGTCTCGCTCAGGTCGAAACCTGATGTTTCAAAGCCATTCTTGATCAGGTTCTTGGCAAGGCCGCTGCCCATGTCGCCAAGACCTATTACGCCTGCAGTTTTCATTTGGACTCCTCCCGATATTTCGCCATTGCCGTATGGCAGACGTTTCGAAAAATGATGCCCAATCGCATCGGTTTTCGCGGGAGTTTCACGCGTCTTTTACAGACGTCGGGCGAGTCCGGAAGACACCCCGCTGCCCGTTTACGTATAGCAATTAAACGAAGAATGCGGCGCTCAGGCAAGCATAGAAGTGTTGCGGGCGAAAAGAAACCGCCTGATCCGACGCGTTAGGAGAACGCCGCCATGATGCCGCGCAGTTCCGCAAGCCCGCGCATACGCCCGATCAACGGATAGCCGGGAGTACTGTGTCCACCCAGATCGCTCAGCAGTTCTTGTCCGTGGTCGGGCCGCATCGGAATTTGCCAGTCGCAACGCCCTTGGGATTTGCGGCGGCGCTGTTCGTTCATCAGTTCGCGAATTGTGCCGACCATGTCGGTGTCGCCCTCCAGATGCGAGGCCTCATAGAAGTCCGGTTTCTGGCTGTCTGATCCGGCGATGCGTTTGGTATTCCGCAGATGGACAAAGTGAATTCGGTCGCCATGCCTGCGCACGAAGTCCGGCCCATCAAATTCGGGGGAAACTCCCAGCGATCCGGTACACAATGTTGCGCCGTTCGCCAACAAATCAACCGCATCCAGAACGGCGCCGTAGTCATCGGTACTGGACATGATCCGCGGCAGACCAAGCAACGAGAACGGCGGATCATCTGGATGACAGCACAAGCGTAGTTCCAGTTCTTGGGCGACTGGGGCGACTTCTGACAGGAAGTCGATCAGGTTTGCGCGAAGCCGGTCACGGTCGATATGTGCATAGGTCTGCAACAAAGCGCGCACGTCCTGCACGCTCCACTGATCGTTGGCGCCGGGCAACCCCGCAGTGACATTGTGTTGCAACTGGGCCTTGGATTCATCCGACATGCGCAAGAAGCGATCCTTGGCCGTTTGCTGGACGACGCTGGAATAGTCTTCGGACGCGCCCGGACGTTCAAGAATATGTATGTCGAAAGCAGCAAAATCGGTCAGGTCGAACAGCATGGCCGTTCCGCCGTGCGGCTGCGGTGCGCGAAGGGCGGTGCGCGTCCAATCCAGGATTGGCATGAAGTTGTAGCAAACGATTTTGATGCCACGGGCGGACAGGGACCTGAGGCTGGACTTATACGCCTGCAGATGTTCAGCCATGTCTGCGGACTGTGTTTTGATCGCCTCGGAGACGGGCAGGCTTTCGACAACGTCCCAACTGTACCCGGCAGTAGCCAGAACTGCTTGCCGATCGGCGATGCTTGGTTCGTCCCAGGGCTGTCCCGGCGGGATGTGATGCAGCGCGGTGACGATGCCCTGAACCCCGACTTGATGGAGAGCGGCAAGGGCGATCGGATCATCGGGTCCGAACCAACGCCAGCATTGTTTCATGGCAGCCATCCTTCATACAGCGGGTGATCGGACCTGATGGGAAGAGCAACGCGCTGCCCGGTGCGCGCCGCGTGATAAATCGCTGTCACAAGGCCGATGGATGCAGCGCCATCCTTCAGCGTAACGGCCGAATTTGCCTCGGACCGCAGCGCCCTGCCGACTTCGGTAAAGAACCCTTCGAAACCTGTTGGCTCGTCAGTGGCGGCTGCAAGGGCCTCGTCGATAGCGGCTTGATACACAGGGTCTCGCGCGACGAATGTCCAGGGCGTTTGACCCGGGGCATAGGGTTCGGTGCCAGAGGTGGCGGTCACCTTTTCAAAGACTAGCCGCAGGCGGGTTTCGTCCGTGGCGGCGCCCAGGGTGATATTGCTTGTGCACAAAGCTCCGGAAGTCATACCAAAGCAGATCGCGGCGCAGTCTTCGGTCTCGATCGGGTTTACCCGCGTTGTGGCCATCGCAGACACCCAGGCGACATCACCCGCGATATGAGTCAGCAGATCATGGTTGTGGATGGCATGGCCCAGCACTGCGCCGCCGCGTTCACCAGCCCATGTTCCCCGCCACGGCACCGCGTAATAGTCTGCCCCTCGGGACCAATGGGTCTCAAGCGCGGCAGTTTGGACCGCTCCGGTCAGGCCTGCGCGTTGCAGGTGGCGCAGTTGGGCCAGTGACGGCCCCCACCGGTATTGAAACACCGGAAACACCTGCTTGCCCGCGCTGCGTGTGGCTGCCGTGATCCGATCCACATCTTGCATCGAGGTCGCAAGAGGCTTTTCGCAGACAACGTGTTTTCCTGCGGCCAGTGCTGCAAGGGTGGTCGGTACATGCAGATGGGGCGGCAGGCAGATGTCGATGACATCAATCGCCGGATCGTCAAGAGCGTCCTGAATGTTGGTTAGTGCTCGAAAATCCGAGTTCTGCCGTATCTGTTCGATCCGGTCCGTATTCTGGTCGACCACGGCGGCTACGCGAAAGGTGCGGTCAAGCCGTTCCAGAGCGTCCAGATGTTGCGCACCGATACCTGCGCCAAGGATCGCAACGTTGATCATCTGCGTTCCGCCATTTCCTGCGCGTGCAGTGCCAGTTCCATGACCGTAAAGCAGTGGGTCTGTGTCATCGCGGTTTCGGTCCGGTTGCGGATGTCATCGGCCAGGCGCGCGAAGTAGGGAAGGCCGGCGTCGGCTGCGTCGATCTTTTGGCAGGTTTCACCATTGACGAGGATCAGATGGTCTGTCCCTGAGGCCCCACCCACATCGACGTATTTCCGCAACTCGATATATCCTTCGGTTCCGAGGATCGTCAGACGACCATCCCCCCAGTTTGGCAAGGCATCCGGCGTGAACCAGTCAACCCGGATGTACCCGGTGCCATTCTCGCTTCTTAGATTGAGTTCTCCGAAATCCTGCAATCCGGGATCTTTGGGGTTTGCGTAGTTCGCCACATAAGCGCTCGTGAGTTCTGCGGTTTTCGAACCTGTGTAATGCAAGAACTGATCGATTTGATGCGAGGCGATGTCGGTCAGAATGCCGCCATAGCGGTCACGCTGAAAAAACCAATCCGGCCGGGTTGCCCGGTTTAATCGGTGCGGGCCAAGCCCAACCGTCTGGATCACGCGCCCGATGGCACCGGACTCGACCAACTCGGTCGCCCGGGTGCTGACGGGCGTTTCAAATCGTTCGGAAAAATTCACCGACCAGATTCTACCGGTGTCGGCGACAGCTCGCTTGATCTGGTCGAGTTGCTCGAACGTCGTGCAGCCCGGCTTGTCGCTCATGACATCCATGCCGTTTTGCATGGCGCGGATCGTCAACGCGGCCCTATCTGCCGGTATTGCCGAAATCAGCGCCAGATCCGCCCCACTGGTTAGGGCGTCTTCCAGTCGGGCCAGCCGCGGAATATCGGGAAACCTTTTGACGTAGCCCGGTAGCGTTTCCTGATCGCCTTGTGTCCAGTAGCCAACGCAGTCCACGCCGATTTTACGCATGTTTTCCGTCATGCCATAGATATGGCGGTGGTCCAGGCCAAGGGCGACGCAGGTCAGGCTCATGAGATGACTCGTGTTTTCTGGCCGGTTCGATTGGCGATCTGCATCGCGTCTATGACGGCGTGGGTCAAAAGGGCACTGCGTCCGGTGGCCATGGGCAGCGTGCCATCGGCAACAGCCTTGGCGAAATCCTCGATGACCGCCTGATGCCAAGCATGGGTGAACGCCATGGGATCGGCCCCTCCGCCTGTGGCGGACGTTTCGCCAACCGTGGATTTATGACCATCGAAAGTCGTTAAGGTCAGGACACCTGACTCCAAATGCGCTTTGGCGCGTGTGCCTTGGATGGTAATGGACTCAGCGGCCCCGGGATATTCGGCAGTAGTCGCCATCATAGTGCCCACTGCGCCGTTATCCATTTCAAAGATTGTACCTGCCCAATCCTCAGCTTCGAGAACGTGTAACGGAGTTTTTCTCATCATGGCTTGAATGCCCGAGATCGGCCCCAGCAGCCACATCGCAAGATCAAGCGTGTGGATTGCCTGCGAGATCATGACACCGCCTCCGTCGCGCGCATAAGTGCCGCGACCCGGCTCGTCATAGTAGCTCTGATCGCGCCACCAGGGGACACGGATCTCCACCGTGGCGATCGCGCCCAGCTCACCCTGTTCAATGGCTGATTTCAGCGCCTGCGAGGCGGCGCGGGCGCGGTGCTGAAAGACGATGCCCAGCGGCACACCGGTTACCTCGCACTGCTCGACGATGGCTGTCGCGGCGCCCAGCGTTCTCTCGATGGGCTTTTCCATCAGGATCGGTTTCGAAGCGCTCGAAAGAACCCGAACCAACTCTGAGCGCTGATCGGGCGGTGTTGCGATGATCGCAAAGTCGACGTTTGGGTCGTCTGCGATTTCCTCGATCGAGCCGAATGCGCGGGTGCCGTTTCGCTGCGCGAACTCAGCTGCTTTTTCGCAGTTGCGCCCGAGGACGCCGGCAAGACTGAGGCCTTGATCCGATGCTTGAATGGCAGCGACATGCGTGCCCGAAACCATCCCCAAACCAATCAGCGCAATATTCATTCATTCCCCCGGATCACACGGTCAGTCTGCGGGTTCGAACGGGAAAGATGCAACCATTAAAAACTGTGTTAACAATTGCGGGCAGCAGTATCGGAGGCAGAATTGACTGGCAATTTGAATGGCATGGCAGAAAACCTGTACTTGGGCATCAAGGACCTGCCAATCGTGTCTCCGCATGGTCACTGCGATCCGGGGTGGTTTGCAACCGATGAGCCGTTTCTCAACCCGGCAGAGCTGCTTGTGGTTCCCGACCATTACGTGTTCCGTATGCTCTATTCGCAGGGCGTTCCCTTGTCCGAACTTGGCGTTGGGGAAGAGGGGCGAAAGAAGGATCCCCGCGTCGTTTTTCGCACCTTTGCCGAACACTGGCATCTGTTTCTGGGAACGCCATCCCGGATCTGGATAAGCTACGTGCTGCACGAAACGCTGGGCGTGTCTGAGGCGTTGTCTTCTCGCACGGCTGACCTGATTTATGATGAGATCTCAGAAAAGCTGACGCGACCCGAATTTCGTCCGAGGGCTTTGTTCGACAGGTTTGGGATCGAGGTTCTGGCGACCACGGATTCCGCTCTTGACGCACTCGTGGAGCATCGGGAGATCCGTACAAGCGGTTGGGGCGGGCGGGTTGTTCCGACGTTCCGCCCAGACGGGGTTTTGGATGGGGCGGACCCGGAGTTCGTACAGAACCTGAACAAGTTGGCCGAGCTGACAGGCTGCGATCTGGACAGCTATGATGGCTACCTCAACGCGCTGCGAATGCGGCGGGCTTATTTCATCCAGCTGGGATGTACTGCCACCGACCACGGTATCGAACGCGTAAAGACCGAGTGGCTGGACGACCCGGAAGCGCTGTACCAGCGGCTGAGACGGCGGGAAGGTACCGAACAGGATGCTCGCCGGTTCTATGGGCATATGCTGATCGAAATGGCGCAGATGTCTGTCGATGATGGCCTGACAATGCAGATACATGCTGGCAGCAAGCGCAACACGAACCACGCGGTACTGCGGGACTTCGGACGGGACAAGGGGGCCGACATTCCAATCGCGATGGATTGGGCCACGGGCCTTGAGGCGCTATTGAACCGGGTCGGTAACTCGGCAGAACTGCGCATCATACTTTTCACATTGGACGAAAGCACCTATGCCCGTGAATTGGCCCCGATGGCGGGACATTGGCCGTGCCTTAGGATCGGGCCGCCTTGGTGGTTCCACGACAGCCCAGCCGGGATTGCGCGGTATTTCGATCAGGTCGTTGAAACGGCCGGATATTACAATCTGGCCGGATTCAATGACGACACGCGGGCTTTTCTGTCCATTCCTGCACGTCACGACCTGTGGCGACGGGGTGTGGCGTTTCATCTGGCCGAGCAGGTTGCGCGCGGCTATTTCGGTCGGGACAGTGCCGAGCATCTGGCGAGATTGCTGGCGGTCGATCTGGCGAAACAGGTTTACGGGTTGCAAAGCTAGATGGGTACAATTCTTCACTTCGGTCTTGGAAACTTCGCCCGGGCGCATTTGCTGGACTACACCGATCAAGCGGGCGGATGGGACGTTGTCGGCGTCAGCCTGCGTTCATCCTCGGTTCGGGATGGATTGGCCCGACAGGGTTTCGAGTACGATTTGTGCGTACAGGGGCAGGGAGTCCGGCGCATCAAAGCTCTGCGTGACGTTCTGGTCGCGCCCAAGGATCGCGCAGAGATATTCGATGTGATGGCGGATGCCGAGATCATTTCGGCAACCGTTACCGAAAAAGGTTATCACTTGGACGCCGCGGGCAAGCTGAACCTTCAGGACCCGGCGATTGCCGCCGATCTGGCAGGGCAAGGGCCTGCGACGCTGATCGGGTTTTTAGCTTATGGCCTTGCTGAACGGCGCAGGCCAGTAACGGTACTAAGTTGTGACAATCGCATGGAAAACGGCAAGACGCTCGAAACGGCAGTTGCCGATTTTGCGGAAGCAGCCGGTCTGGACGTGAATTGGGACTCTGTTCGCTTTCCCAACGCGATGGTCGACCGGATCACCCCGGCTACCACGGACGCCGTTCGCGCAATCAGCGGCGATCCTATGGCTGTTCCGACCGAGGCGTTCTCGGAGTGGGTGATCGAAGACAGCTTCTCCGGTCCGCACCCGGATTGGCCGGGGGTGCAACTGGTCGATGACGTAGCCCCGCACGAGATGCGAAAGCTGCGCATGTTGAACGGTGCCCATTCCCTGTTGGCTTATGCCGGGTTGGAGCGGGGCATGACCTACGTCCACGAAGCGGTTCGAGACCCGGTTTTGCGCCCGCTGGTTTCTGAGTTGATGAAGGATGCGGGCGCAACGCTGCCCGCTGCACTGCAAGCACAGGTTCCGGATTATGCCGAGGCTTTGTTGCGCCGCTTTGAAAACCCCGAGCTGGCGCATCGTCTGGACCAAATCGCGATGGATGGCAGCCAGAAGCTGCCGTATCGGTTTGTTCCCACACTCCGTGAGACCGGCTCTCAGGCGGTGATTGCAGGGATGCGGGCCTGGATCTCCTATTGCATGTCCGAGATCGCAAAGGGCAGGGCGCTGAACGATCCTTGCGCGTCGGAAATTGCCAAGGCCGTCAAGCAGCCGGACCCGGTAGCGCTGCTTTTGGGTCTCGTTGGCGCTGAGGATCTCGCGCCACTTATCCGGGAATGATCGCGCCGCGGAACTGAACAACGGTGGAAGCCAAATTGTGTCCAGCCATCAGGGCGTCGGCCTGTGACTTCCCCATCAGCAAGGCCGCGAGGTACCCACCGTTGAAACTGTCGCCCGCCGCTGTCGTATCCAGCACGTTTTTGGCAGGTTCATAGGTTTGGTCAGTGTTCTGACCGATGGACAAAGGGCCATTCTCTCCGCGTTTCAACGCACCGACACCGTGATGATCGGCAAAGCGTGCAGCCACCTGGTCCGCGCTTTCCCCGAACAATGCCATCTCGTCGTCAATGGACGGCAGGGCAATGTCTGCACGTTGCCAAAGCCGTTGGTTAATCTGCCGAGCGTGTTGGACGCTGTCCCAAAGACGCGGACGAAAGTTGCTGTCATATACCAACCGAACGGAAGAGCCTTCGAGCCAGTCCAGAAGCGCAAGCCTGACTGCATGCGGAAGAATGGCCACGGAAATCCCTGACAAGTACAGCACGTCGTAACCGTTCAGCGGGCTGAAGTCGTGATCGGCAAAAAGCTGGCGGGCGGCCGCCTCGCTGCGCCAATAGGTAAAGCTGCGTTCACCGTCCGCAGATGTCGTGATCGCGTATAGTCCCGGAGAGGCGTTCGGAATGATGCGGATGCCGGATGTTCCGATGTCATGACTGGCGATGAAGTCCACGATACGCCTTGAGAACGGGTCGTCGCCTAGACATGTCACATACTCCACCTGCAGGTCAGGCGCGGCACGGTGCATGTAGATGGCCGTGTTCAGCGTATCCCCCGCGACGCCCACCTTTGCGCCGGTTTCCAGCATGGACAATTCGATCATTGCTTCGCCGATGCAGGCAATTCGCGTCATTTCTTTTCTCTTTTCCAGATGATGAGACCGGCAGCCATGATCAGCGCAGCCCCCGCCAACGTGAATGCGTCCGGTACCGTGTCAAAGAACAGATAACCCCAGATTGCCACGTAGATTAGGAACGAATAGGTGAATGGCATCAACTGGTTCGCCGTTCCAAACCGATGCGCGTTCGTCAGCAGCTGATGCCCGCACCAACCAAACACACCAAGGCCGATCAGTACAATCAGGCTCCACGTGTTTTCTGGCTGGACCCAAAACCAGATGGCGAACGGCAACAGGACCACCGTACCGGTAAGCCCGAGGTAGAATTGCATAGTGTCCACGGCAACAACCCCGGACAGCCTGCGCGTCATAATCGAGTACAAAGCCAAAGCGGTGGCATTATATACGATCAGCAGCATGGTCGGATGAAAGGCCGAACCAAACGGCCGTACGACAACCAACACCCCCAGAAAGCCCAGGATGATAGCCGCCCAACGCCATGGGCCCACGCTTTCTTTCAATACAAAGACGGACAGAAAGCACACGATGACCGGGCTTGAGAACATGATTGCCGACACAACGGTCAGTGGCAAAAACCGTAGGGCATAAAAATTGAAAACGGTCGCCGAGATCAGCAGCAAGGCCCGGCTTATCACCTGCCATGGATGGTCAGTCTTGAACCGACCGGCCTCTATCCCGCCCTTGGCGATCACGCCCACTGAGATCACGAAGTGCCCCGCATAGCGCATGAACGCCAACTGAAATGCCGGCACGCCGGCCAACGCCAACCACTTGGCCCCAAGGTCAACCAACGAAAAGAACAGCCACGCCATCAACATCAGCACAATGCCAAGGCGCGGCAGGTCAGCGGTGGGGTTGGCGGAGACGGCCATCGATCAGGTGTTGAAACGCTTGACGTAGTAGTCAACCATCTGGCTTACCATGTCATCCGCCTGACCGTGGTCGCGGGCGTCATTCAGCGCCGAAAGCGTGCCCTGCGACATCACGCTGGTAACGCCTGCCTCGCGCGCCATTCGGTCATAATACCCGAGGTCTTTTGCCGCGTTCTTGATGGCAAAGGCCAGCTGATTTGGGTCGCTCTCAACGCCATAGGCTTTGACGAAATCCATCATTCCGGAATGCAGCGGCCCTGCGGCCATCACATCATACAGCTGCTTGCGGTCAACACCGGTGATGTCAGCCATGGCAAAGGCTTCGGCCATCGCGTTCGCAACGGTCATTCCGAAGAAGTTGTTGATCAGCTTGATCGTGTGCCCGGACCCAACGGGGCCAAGGTAAAAAACGTTTTCGCCCAAATCTTTCAGTGTCGGCTCGGCCTTGTCAAAGGCGGCCTTGTCTCCAGACGTCATAATGTTGAGCTTGCCTTCTAGCGCGTGTGAAGGTGTCCGGCCAAGCGGTGCATCAAGATAGCTTCCGTCGGCTGCGGCAACCTCCTCGGCCAAGGCGCGTGTGCTGCCAGGAAGCGAGGTGCCAAAGTCGATGACAATCGCGCCGGATTTCAATCCCGCAATCACTCCATCTGCACCGTGCATTCGGCTCTCGACCTGTTCGGAGGTGCCCATGCACAGCATCACGATGTCGCTGGCCTGAGCCAGTTCTTGGGCGTTTCGCATCTCGCGGGCGCCTCGGTCAATCGCGGCGTCCAGGTATGTGCGGTCGCGGTTTCCCAATACAGCGACCGAATGTCCTTGGTCCAACAGTCGGCTCACCATGGCTCCGCCCATTAGTCCCAAGCCGATAAACCCGATTGATGGTTTGCTCATTGGTTTCCCTTTCCGTGAATGTGTCTGGTTTTTATTCTTGTGTTTGTTGCGGGCGGCTTTGCTTTTTTAATGCTCATATTGCCCGGTGGATAATCATTGGTTTTTGGGTGGTCCGGCATTTGGCCGGGCCGCATGTCCATCAGGCCGGCGCCCGCGCTCGGGTCGTTCGCGCCTTTAGCGCCTGTTCAATCCGTGATGTGACCTCGAGCGTTCGGGCTGCATCCTCGACGTCAATCAGTGGAGGAGCGCCATCGATCACGTCAAGGAAGTGATCCAGCTGCACCTCTAGCGGTGCGCGTTGTTGTTCCGGTCGTGTAAGTTGGTCTTTTTGGGCCGCAGTGCCCCAATCCTGTCCGCGCCACAGGGTCATGGAGGGAAAACTCACAGCGCCACTGGTTCCCGTGATCCAGATCATGTCCTGATGGGTCGTGCCGATGTTCGGGTTCTCGCCGGTTCCGGCCTCAAACCCCCAGGGGCTGGGTGCGGTATCGGCAAAGCTGATAGTGCCCGTCGCGCCGTTTTCGAATGCGATCGCGACAGCCCCGCTTTCTATCCGTTCTGATCCGCGGATGGGCGCTCCGGGCAGGGCGACGACATCCGAGATTTCTCCGATCACAAAGCGCAGGACATCGATATCATGCACCAGATTGATCATGACTGGGCTGCCATCGGAAGTCCGCCAGTTCTGTTCAAAATAGCTGTCGGGTTTGCGCATGGCCCACAGCAACGAGACATTGATGACTTGTCCGATCGTACCTTGCGCGATCACCTCCTTCAGGTGTTGCAAGATTGTATGATACCGCCGATGGTGGCCTACAAGGCTGCGGACATTGGCCTGGCGAACGGCCGTCTTCAGGCGCAGGGCATCATCGACCGACGCGGCAACCGGCTTTTCGATCAGCATGTGCCAACCGCGGGATGCGGCCAGAATGCCATGTTCGGCATGCAGGCGGGTCGGAGTGGCGATAATGACGCCATCTACCGGGTCCTGCACCTCGTCCATACTAGCAAAACGCGGCGCGTCGATCTGGATCGAGCCATCTGGATCGGCCAACCCGACCAACTGGCAACCGGGATGCTCAATCACGGCGCGGACGTGGCGGATACCGATTAATCCGCCGCCGGCTACAAGGATCCGTTTCACATCACCGCTCCGATTTGCCAGGGAACAAATTCGTAGTCACCCAAGCCCTGCGCCTCGGACTTGGTCCGCGCGCCAGAGGCGACTTGGAGCAGCCGTCGGTATATTTCCTGTCCTTTTTCCTCGACGCTGGCGCCTTTGGTCAGAATGTCGCCCGCATTCACGTCCATGTCTTCGGGCATGCGTGCTGCCAATTCAGAGTTGGTAGCGATTTTCAGCGTGGGTGCCGGTTTGGACCCAAATGCAGAGCCGCGTCCCGTGGTGAAGCACACAAGGTTGCACCCAGCCGCGATCTGCCCGGTCACCGAGGCCGGGTCATATCCGGGGCTGTCCATGAAGGTGAAGCCTTTGGCGGTGATGGGTTCGGCGTATTTGAATACACCGGTCAAAGGGGTGGTGCCGCCCTTCGCCGCTGCCCCCAGCGACTTCTCTAGGATGGTCGTCAGACCCCCTTGCTTGTTGCCGGGGCTTGGGTTGTTGTCCATCGAACCGTGATTGCGAGCGGTATAGTCCTGCCACCAATCGATCAGTCCGATCAGTTTTTCCCCAGTTGTGCGACTAAGGGCGCGGCGGGTCAAAAGGTGTTCGGCTCCGTAAATTTCGGGTGTTTCCGCAAGGACACCTGTGCCGCCTTGCGCAACCAACAGGTCGCAGGCATGTCCGAGCGCCGGGTTCGCGGTCACGCCGGACCAAGCGTCCGAGCCACCGCATTGCAGCGCAACCATCAGTTCGGACGCCGGGGCTTCGCTGCGCCTCGCCTCATTGGCAATGGGAAGCATCTGGTTGATCTTGTTGATGCCCATTTCCACGGTCCGACGCAATCCGGCGACGTTCTGGATGTTCATCGTTTGGAAGGTGGGACTTTGCTTCAGCCCATACGCGTCCAGCAGCCAGTCGATCTGGTTCATCTCGCAGCCTAGACCGACCATCAGAACGGCAGCGTGGTTGGGGTGTTTTGCAAACCCCCACATGACCCGTTGAAGGGCTTCAAAACCGTCGCCGGAATCGGCCATTCCGCAGCCCGTTCCGTGGACAAAGGCCACCACGCCGTCGACGTTCGGAAACTCGGCCAGCTTGTCCGGCGTGAAGTGATTGGCGATCATGCGGGCCGCAGTTGCCGAACAGTTCACGGTGGTCAGAACCGCGATGTAGTTGCGCGTGCCGACCCGACCGCTATCCCGGTGGTAGCCCATAAACGTATCGACCGAGTTGGCGGGTTTCGTGGGTCTGTGATCCGTCGCAAACTCGTAGTTCACGCTGGTGTTGCGGAACTCGACATTGTGGGTGTGCACATGGTCGCCGGGTTCAATCGGTTGGGTGGCGTAGCCGATGATCTGGGCGTACTTTCTGACCGGATCGCCGAGTGCAAGATTCCGCGTGGCGACCTTGTGCCCCGAGGGGATGCGCGCATTGGTCGTGACATCCTCGACCATACTGCCGGCCTCCAGGTGCCGAGTTGCAACCACCACGCTATCCGTTCGATCTAAACGTACAAAAGTCATAATCAGCTTTCCTGGCGGCAGCAGCTAGGCGCAGAACGGTGAGTCCGATGACCACCGGTGAATATCTATATGCGGCTTGCCAGACAGTCTTGCTCGTGCCGCCTCCCAATTGGACTTGCAGACGCGCCAATCTCGCAGCTCGGTTTCGGGGCGCGATCTGGACCTCGCGATGAAGCTGGGGAAATGATCTCGACCGGTCGGCTGGCCTGCCGCGCTAAAGCGGATGTCGAACGACCAGCGGAACCGGTCCGTTTTATTGATCAGCGAAGCGTGTGGCGTCAAAGGGTGAAACAGGATTATCCCGCCGGCCTTGACAGGAAGGGGTACGGCGCGGCCTTCATCAATGAACCCGTCAGCAATGCCTGTCTGCGTCCGGGCACAATGCGGCAGGATGGTTTGGTCCTGTGCCTTCGGCAGCACTTGCAGGCAGCCGTTTTCGACGGTTGCATCGTTGACGGCAATCCACACCGTGACCATGTCGGTCTGATCAGCATCCTCCAGCGCAACCGCTCGGTCCTGGTGCCAGTCCGTTGCGGTGATGTGCGCGCGCACCTCGTCCTTGGACAGCTTCAGGGCAGGTGGCTTCAGCCGAACGTGCTGGATTGGATTGCTCACCAACTCTGGCCCGATCAGCTGCTCGACGATGTCAAGCATGGGACGGGCCGTCAGCAAGTCGAACACTGCGGGCCCAATATGGAACGGTGTGTCCGCCATGATCCGATCGCCGGGCAGCGAGATGTCCAGCGGCTGGAAATAGTCGCATCCGGCCTGATAGGCGGACAGAAGTTTGTCCCAGAAGGTCATTCCGGACGGCTCGTCCTTGACCAGCCCTTTTCCGTACCAACAGTCATAGAGCCGGTTCAGGACATCCGAGTATTCCGCTTGCACCCGACCCAGGACATCGCCGGGAATTACATCCTCAACCACGAGGTATCCATCGGTCTGGAACTTGCCAATCTGATCTTGTGTCAGCATGGGTGCAACCTCACAACAGCAGCGCGATGATGCCAGGCCAGATCAGAAGAACGGAAAGCGCCAGCAACTGGATCCCGATGAATGGCAGGAAGCCGCGGAAGATATCCGTTAGGCTAATATGCGGCGGGGCCACCGACTTCAGGTAGAACGCGGCCGGGCCGAAAGGGGGCGAGAGGAAGCTGACCTGCATGTTCATACAGAACACGACGCCGAACCAGATGGCGACATGACTCGGCTCCAATTGGCCAAAGACTCCGATTTCCTCGATAGGAAGGCGCAGGACGATCGGCAGAAAGACCGGAATGATCAACAGTACGATGCCGACCCAATCCATGAATGCGCCCATGAACAGCAAGATCAGCATCATTACCAGAATGACCAACATGGTTGGCAGCTCCTGGCCGACGATCAGGTCGGCCACGTATTGGGGCCCTCCAGCAATGGTGTAGGCACCCGCCAGCGCGGCGGCACCGATCGTAACCCAGATGATGGTGCCTGTGGATTTTAGTGTCCGCATCAAGCTGTCCCAAACCAGCTCGAACGATCCTTCGCCCCGCAGGATGGCGATGATCAGGACTGCGAAGGCGCCCATACCAGCAGCCTCGGTGATACCTGTGATCCCGCCATAGATCGAGCCGAGCACGACGCCGATTACAACCAGCGGCGCGACGAGACCCTTGCCCATTTCCCAACCGATTTTTGCGCGCTGTCTGCCAAAGACGAAGAAAATCAGCAGAAGGGCGACGATCGTGATGCCGGCAAACCAGGGTAGGTAGTCAGCCGTTCCCAGCCTCGCGGGCTCACCCTGGCTGGCAGCGTTCGAGCCTGAGAGCTCGAAAAACGCGGCCCGGATAAACAGAACGGTGGAAAATCCGGCGACAACGATGCTCATGAAGGCCCCAAACAGTTTGCGTTTCTCGGCTGGTTCGGGGTCGTTCGGGTCCGGTTCCGGCAGCGGAGCGTGATGAGGATTCAACCGCGTGCGGATGATGATGTACAGGATGATCATCGAGGCCAGCATGAAGCCGGGAATGAAAGACGCGGTGAACAGCGACTTGATCGAGGTTTCGGTGATCAGCCCATAGATGATCAGAACGATCGAAGGAGGGATCATGGTGCCCAGAGACCCTGAGGCGCAGATGACGCCGATCGCGAGATTCTGATCGTAGCCCAGGCGCAGCATCTGGGGCAGGGCGATAAGGCCCAGCAGGACAACCTCACCGCCGATGATGCCGGACATGGCAGCCATGATCACCGCCATGATCGAGGTCACGATCGCGATGCCGCCGCGTGTTCTGGACAGCCAGACATTCAGCGACGAATACATGTCGCGCGCGATCCCGGACCGCTCTAGCAGCGACGCCATGAAGATAAACAATGGCACGGATATGAGCACGTAGTCCGTTAAGAGCCCGTATATCTTCTGCGCCAGGATATAGAGCGGCCCAGTCCCTGGCCGACCGGTGAGAATCCCGTCGCCGAATGAAAACGGGTTTAAAAGCAGTGTCGGTTCGAACTTGAGCACAAGAACCAGAACCGCAAGCGAAGCCGAGGCCAGACCCAAGGGCATCCCGATCGCCAGAAGCACAATCAGGGCGACCATCAGGATGAGTGAGATTGTTCCGATGTCCATTAGTCTTGTCCCACCGCCCGTTTGATCATTTCAATTTCGTCTTCGTCCGGTTCATCTGTGTGGATTTCCGGTTCTTTGTTCCAATCCGCGACCAAGTTCAAAATTGCTTGCATTGCGACGAGCGTAATCACGATCAGCACCATCGGCTGCAACGTCGCCGGGATCGGAGGATTGAAGGCAGAGCCATAAAGCTCCCATTTGTAGAGCTTGTTGACGAACACCTGTTTGTAGCTGCCGTAGACAAGAAAGAAGGCAAATAGCACGATCAGTATAGTCGAAACCGTATCAAAAACGCGCTGAAGCCAACGTGGAACTGCGTCGTACATCAGGAATATTCGAATGTGACTGCGTTGCTGCATGGCGTAGTAGCCAGACATCAAAAACACAAAGCTGGCGAACCAGAGTGTCATTTCGTTGGCCCACTCGGTCGGCTTCTCCAGGATATAACGCATGAAGACTTCGTAGAGCATGACGACAGTCATGATTGCTATCATCATCATCGTCACTCGACCTATGAACAAGGCGAAACGGTCCATAACCGTCGAGCCTTCGAACTCCATCGTCGCCGGGCGCACGGTCTTGGTACCAATCACTGCAAGAAACGGTAGAAGGACGAGCGCGGCCATGTCGATGATGTCGACATACCCCCCGAATACGCCAGACAATTCGGGCGTAACGTCGCTGCGAAGATATATTTCAGTTACCTGACTTTTGAGGGATTCAGAGGTGTAAGGCAGCCAGTCCAATAGGAATGCGGGAAGATGCCAAACAAGCCAGCTGGCTGTTGCGACGAAGGCCAACGGTATGAGCCATTCAATTAGTCCGCCTGAGTTCTTGTGCATCGCGTAACCCTCGTCCTTATCCTTCGATCCTGTAGTGACCGATAAAGTCTCGGTCCGGCTCGACACCCAATCCGGGGCCAGTCGGTATCATGACTCGGCCGTTGTTGGCCTTGACCTGATTTTGAATTTCCAGCGGTTCGGTCAGCAGATCGTCCCGAAACTTGTTGTCCGTTGTGTCGAACTCCAGCATCGGCTCCCATGGATGCAAGCCGCCTGGAATTGCGGGCATGGCCGCTAGTAAATGCAGATTAGTTGCGACGGCGATGGCGCTACCCCAGACGTGATTTACGACCGGAGTGAAATGTGCGTGGCATAGAGACAGTACCCTGAGATACTCTGAAACACCGCCCAAAGCACAAACCTCTGGCTGCGCGATATCGATGCCACGGTTTTCAAGAAGATTGCGCCATGCCCAGCGATTGAATACCGCCTCTCCGCCTGAGATGTTTACTTTAAGCGAAGTGCGCAGTTCGCGGTATCCGTCAATGTCTTCTGGCGCGACCGGTTCTTCGAACCAATATGCGTCCAGTTCTTCCAGCGCCCGACCGACAAAGAACGCGTCTGAAGTCGTATAGGCATGGTTTGCATCAACCATAAAAGGAAAGTCCTCACCAACTCCGCGTCTAACTGCTTCGCACAGTTTCACATCAGGCTTCGGGCCAAAGCCCGTTTTCATTTTGGTGGCGGTAAATCCCATTGCCTTGATCTTTGCGGCTTCATCCTCAAAACGGCTTGCAAGACTAGAAATCGGTTCATCCCGGAGCATCATGCCGTAGCCGTAGCAAGGAACGCTTGCGCGATGAGCCCCGCCGACAAGCTTATGGAGGGGGAGGCCAGAGATTTTGCCGGAGATGTCCCAAAGTGCGATGTCCACCCCGGACAAAGCCTGTATTGGCATTCCGCTTTGGCCATGGTCTCGCAAAAGATTGTACACCTTGTGCCAGATCACGTCTTTGTCCAAAGGGTCCATGCCAAGGACCATTGGTTGGATTACCTTTTCCACGATGGATTTGTTCGCAATGGCTACGTTTCCGGGACCAAAGCACTCCCCCCAACCGGTTACCCCTTCATCTGTCTGAATCTCGACCAGATGGGTTGTACGCTTGTCATAATACTGTTGCGAGTAGCCCAGAACTTCCGGCATGTCGTACTGCAGTACATGACTTATTATTCTGGTGATTTTCATGAAGTTCTGGATCCCGGCGCCGATCCGGAGAGGCCGCAAGTGCGGCCTTTCCGTCTGTCGTAGTTCGATCGAAGCCTGATTACTGCATTGCGCCCAGGTCACGCAGGAAGTTGATGTGGCTTTCCAAAAGCGCCTGTGCTTCAGGTGTCGTTGCGAACTCCGTCCAACCGACCTGAACGGCCGCGCGATACGCTGCCAGGTCTTCAGGCGACCATTCGTACAACTGAACGCCTTTTGCCTTCAGGTCTTTTGCAGTCTGAGCGTTCTGCACTTCATTGATTGTGGCATTGTGCAATGCCAGGCTATCCATTGCGACTTCCATGATCTTCTTGTGATGCGCGGGCATCGCTTCCCAGACGTCTTTGCGACAAGCTAGGTGATCTGCAGGCATCGAGTGGAAACCGGGATAGTTTGTGTGGCCTGCGATCTCGTACAGACCGAGGCCCACATTGTTCGTCAGGTTCGCAGCATCCGCACCATCAATGATACCGGTTTCCAAAGCCGTGAAGATTTCGTTGAAGTCCATCACGATCGGAGAAGCACCAAGTTCCGCGAACACCTTGGTTGCAAGGCCTGGAGGCGAGCGGAACTTCCAATCCTTGAAGTCTTCCACTTTTGCAATCGGCTTGGTCGAAGACAGCGACTCTGGCCCGGGAATCCACCATCCGATGAATTCCATGTCGTAGCCGTTGTATAGATCATTTACAGCTTCTCTTCCGCCGCCATGAAGAAGCCAAGCCATTTGCTGATATGGGTTCTGATATCCGCCGAGCAGGTCGCCCGCAAACTGGAAGGCCGGGTTTTTACCGGTCTGATAGCCGCCGCCCGTCATGTCGCAATCCAGAATTCCGGTAGCTGCGGCATCGAAGGTTTCAACTGATTTGACCACCGAAGAGGAATAGAACATTTCAACTTCGATTTCGCCGTTCGACATTTCCTGAATGTCTTCAACGAATTTTGCAGCCATCTGGCCTGACAGAGTTTCGGGCGAAAAATGGGTTTGAATTCTAAGCTTCGTTGTTTCAGCCATCGCGAAACCGGCTGCCATTGTCGTGGCTACGGCCGCCAGGGCCGCTGTCTTGACTATTTTCATATTGTCCTCCCAGACGTTGAGCGTGCGCGGTGTGGAAGATCTTGCCGCCTCCTTTGCTGTCGCGCAGGTAAACGTTAAGCCGACGAATCGAATGCAACAAGAAAAAATTGAAATTTCTAAAAATTTCGAGATTCTTGCGATAATTCGAAAATAAGGTTAGGACGCTACTTGGACAAAACTTGAAGGTGCATACTGGAATGAACGACGAAATAGATATTTATCAAGATCTTAAGATGCGCCTGATCTCTAATGGATTCGAGCATGGAGCGAAGGTGCGGGCTGAAGAACTTCGTAAAGTGTATGGCTGTTCTGCGAGCGCCGTTCGTGAAGTCCTTTTTCGTTTGGCCGCTGTTGGTTTGGTGGACTTTCAGGAACAAAAAGGTTTCCGCGTGCCAATGCGATCGCCGCAGAAGCTTATCGAATTGACGCACGTCCGTGTTCTGTTGGAGGCCGAAGGCACCGCAATGTCGATCCGTAATGGCGGGGTGGATTGGGAAGCAAGATTGACGGCCGCACATCACAAACTCAGCCATATCGAAAAACGCATTCACGCCACAGACGACCCGAGCGGCCTTATCGAGATATGGTTTGCCTCTGAAAAGGAGTTTCACCAAACACTTATTTCTGCCTGTGGCTCGGAAACCTTAAAACAAATGCATAGCCGAGTTTATGCGCAATTCAGACAGCAGTTGATGGTGGCAGACCGGAACTTTGAATTCATTTCTCAGAACATAAGACACCATGCCGATATACTTGAAGCAGCATTGTCAGGGGATGAGCAGTTAACACGAGAGAAAATTCACGATCATCTTGAACGCCACCTAACTGGAAAGACGATGGGCGACTAAAGCCGAAAATCGTCTTCCAAATACACGCGAATGATTTCGTCGAAGCTTGATTCCGCCTCGAACCCCAACTTCAGAGCGCGATCTGTTTGAAAGTCGCGCGGCCAATTCTTGACTATTCGTTCGATTGTCTCGTCGGGTTCTTGCCTGATTAGGCCAACCGCTTCTTGGCCGGCCACTTTGCGCAGAGCTTCGATTTGTTCGGCGACGGTGCAACTTACGCCAGGCATGTTCAATGCGCGTCTGTCATTCAAAAGCTGCGTGTCCATTGTTGCTGCGTGGGTCAAAAAAGTCGCAGCGGCGCGGGGGCTGGCGTGCCAATGGCGAACGGTTTCGGCAACTGGCAAGACAGCCTCATCCCCATTCAATGGCTCTCGGATTATACCCGAAAAGAAGGACGAAGCGGCAGCGTTGGCTTTGCCCGGGCGCACACACAAAGTGGGCAAGCGCAAGGAAATACCGTCGATATATCCTTTCCTGCTGAAATCCGTGATCATCAATTCAGCGGCCGCTTTCTGCGCTCCGTAACTTGTCAAAGGTGCCGAAAGGAACTCATCGCTTATCTTTTCGGGGAATGGTGACCCGAAAACTGCTATGGACGAGGCAAAAACCAGACGAGGTGTGTACTCGTTTCCTGATGCCTCGTGTTCATCCTTAAGTTCGTTCAGCAGTGCCCACGTTGCCATAAGGTTTACATCCCAACCCAACGCAAAGTCTGTTTCAGCTTGGCCTGAAACGATAGCTGCAAGATGGAAAATGACGTCTGGTCGCTGCTTAGCAAAAGACTTAGCTATGCCTGACGCAGTCAAGTCCCCCACAATTTGACTACCTGCCGCACTGTCGGGCGGGAACGAGAGATCGAACAGTGAGACTTGGGCATCGGCTCCAAAGGTTTCTTGGGTCGACACGCGATGGGCCAGTTTCTGGCCCAGCATTCCTGCGCCGCCTATAATCAGGATCCGCGTCACAGCATTCCGTTCCGTTTTTTGAGTTCTAGATACAAAGCCGAATGATCCAGTTCGGCCCCATCCATTTCGTCTATCAGATAATCGAAACGGTCGCGCACAGATCGGGTGCTAGGTAGCTCAACGCCAAGGCTTCGTGCTTCCTCCAGCGTGTTGTCCAAATCCTTTAGTTGAAACTTAGACAAACCTCCGGGTGCAAAATTTCCATCAGACATGCGTTCGCCATGTTGTTGCAAGATAATACTATCCGCAAAGCCCCCCTTCAGTGCGGCCCTCAACGCGGTGGGGTCCGCACCACCTTGCTGAGCCAGTAGAGTCGCCTCGGCGACTGCCGATATTGTTACAGCGACAATTGTTTGATTGGCCAATTTGCACAATTGACCAGAACCACTTGGGCCAACATGTACAGGCCGGCCCATTGCTGTCAGAACCGGTCGCACGCGCTCCATAACGTCCTGATCGCCACCGACCATGATCGCAAGGGTGCCAGCTTCGGCACCTTTGGTGCCACCGGAAACCGGGGCGTCCAGATGCAGCACCGCCATCGAGGAAAGCTGCGCGGATTGCTCTCTTGCGTGTTCGGGTTTGGCGCTCGACATATCAATCCAGATCATCCCCGGTTTGAGTTGCTCGCGGAAAGCCTCGTCCGCAAGTAGCGCGCCGGTCGCGTATCCATCCGAGAGCATGGTTATTATTACGTCTGCACCCGAAACCGCCAGCGGGGCAGTTTCCACCAATGTCGCGCCTTCTGCTGTCAACGGTTTTGCCTTTTTCAAGCTGCGGTTCCATACAGTGAGCGGAAACTCGGCGCGCAAAATATTCCGCGCCATAGGAGCTCCCATCAGGCCGGTTCCCAACAGAGCCACTTTGAACTGCTTGCTCATCATCTACTGTCCTTCCGAAGGTGCGCCACGCATGGTTATGGCCAAACCAAAATCTCTGTCATACGCTAACGGCTCTGTGCCCACATGCCAGAAGTCGTTGCAAATCCGCCAAGGTTTCTTTGCTTCTCGGTTGATCTGTGGGGCGACGTAACACTTGTCCAATCGCCACTTTTGAGGTCGGAATATTTATATGTCAGAAAGACTTAAGGGAAAAAGCGTCCTGGTCACAGCCGCCGCACAGGGGATCGGACTTGCAAGCGCAATTGCAATGGCAAGAGAGGGTGCAAAAGTCTATGCGACGGATATTAGCCCCAAAAAACTAAATTTGATTCGCGGTCAGAATCTCGAAAATCTCGAAATTTTCGAGATGGATGTGACGAATAATGACAGCATTCATCATGGGGTCGCGCGAGCGAAGCCGGACGTTTTGTTCAACTGCGCAGGGTTCGTGCATCACGGAACTATTCTGGATGCAACCGATGAAGAGTGGGATTTCGCCATGGACCTTAATGTGCGCTCAATGGTGCGCACGACAAAGGCTGTATTGCCGGGAATGCTAGAGCGCGGAGGAGGCTCGATAATCAATATGTCTTCCGCACTGGGTTCCATAATCGGTGCGCCAAATCGTTTTGTATATGGAACGACAAAAGCCGCTGTTGTCGGGCTGACGAAATCGGTAGCCGTGGACTTCATAACAAAAGGAATCCGGTGCAATTGCATTTGTCCGGGAACAGTCGACAGTCCCAGTTGGCGTGACCGCGTAGATGCGTTGGGCGAGCAACTGGGCAGCAGAGAAGAGGCCCTTGCACAATTTGTGGCGCGACAGCCTATGGGGCGTGTAGCGAAAGCAGAAGAGATTGCTGCATTGGTCGTCTATCTGGCGAGCGATGAAAGTGCATTCACCACAGGACACACGCACATAATTGACGGGGGTTGGTCAGGCCAATGACAAAAGTATCAAAAAACGATTTGCGATCTCGCAAGTGGTTCATGAATTCTGAGAACCTTGAGATGACTGCATTGTATCTGGAAAGATACCTGAATTACGGATTGACCCGTGAGGAACTGCAATCAGGCAAACCGATCATTGGCATTGCTCAGACCGGCAGTGATTTGAGCCCCTGTAATCGGCATCATATCGAATTGTCCAAACGTGTTCGCGATGGAATCATCGCCGCCGGGGGAACGTGCATCGAAATACCGGTCCACCCGATACAAGAGACAGGTAAACGGCCAACGGCGTCACTCGACCGCAACCTGGCTTATCTGTCCTTGGTTGAGAGTCTATTCGGGTATCCGATTGACGGCGTTGTTCTGAACATTGGTTGCGACAAGACCACGCCCGCGCTTCTTATGGCCGCTGCGACCGTCAACATCCCAGCGATTGCCCTGTCGGTCGGCCCCATGCTCAACGGTTGGTGGAAAGGTGAACGCGCCGGATCGGGAACGGTTATTTGGAAAGCGCGCGAAGACCTTGCGGCTGACGAAATTGACACCGATGAGTTCATGGAAATCGCAGCCGCCGCAGCACCTTCGGTGGGCTATTGCAATACGATGGGAACAGCAACGACCATGAATTCGCTTGCTGAGGCCTTGGGTATGCAATTGCCCGGATCAGCAGCCATTCCAGCCCCGTATAGAGAACGCGGTCAAATCAGTTATGAAACGGGTAAACGCATTGTGGACATGGTCTGGGAGGATCTACGCCCCAGCGATGTGATGACACGTCAGGCATTTGAGAATTCGATTGTTATTAACTCTGCGATTGGTGGATCGACGAACGCTCCGATCCACCTGAATGCAATCGCCCGGCATCTTGGTGTTCCATTGAACAACGATGACTGGCAGAAACTTGGCCACGACGTTCCACTGTTGGTTAACATGCAGCCTGCGGGTGAGTATCTGGGCGAAGATTACCAACAGGCCGGAGGTGTACCCGCCGTTGTCGGAGAGCTTCTTGATGCTGGATTGCTGCCTCATCCCGATGCGATAACGGTGAACGGTAAGACGATGGGCGATAACTGCTCGACGCGCCGGTCTCAGAATAGCGACGTAATCAAGCCTGTCAGTAGCCCGGTTAAGCAACAGGCGGGGTTCATCAATCTCTCGGGCAACCTGTTCGAGAGTGCGATTATGAAAACATCTGTGATCTCAAAGGCATTTCGAGAGACCTACCTGTCGAACCCGGATGATCCTGATGCATTTGAGGGCAGGGCGGTTGTGTTTGATGGGCCTGAGGACTTTCACCATCGGATCGATGATCCTGCAGAAAACATCGACGCAAACTGTATACTGATTATGCGCGGAGCGGGACCAAAAGGATACCCTGGTGCTGCAGAGGTCGTGAACATGCGGCCGCCCGCATATTTGTTGAAACAGGGCATAGAAGCCCTTCCTTGCATCGGTGATGGACGGCAATCCGGTACATCAGGAAGTCCGTCTATCCTGAATGCCTCACCCGAAGCTGCAGAGGGTGGTGGGTTGGCCTTGGTGCGAAATGGCGACCGACTGCGCATCGATCTTGGAAAAGGCACAGCGGATATGCTGGTTTCGCTTGAAGAGCTGCATGAACGCGCCCGCGATCTGGAGGCAAAGGGTGGTTATTCAACCCCGCCCAACCAATCCCCCTGGCAGGAATTATTCCGTGAAAAAGTAGATCGGTTGGATCGCGGGATGACGCTCAAGGGTGCAGAAAACTACCGCGATATCGCGCGAGGCTTCATGCCACGCGATAACCACTAAAAGGAACAGAAATGAAACTTGTTCGTTACGGCGCCAAGGGCTCGGAAAAGCCAGCCTTGGTCGACTCTGAGGGTCAATTGCGGGATCTGTCCGCTCATATCAATGATATCACGGGGGATATGTTGGATGACGGAACGCTTGATAACCTGCGGTCATTGGATCCGAACAACCTGCCAATTGTAGAGGGTGACCCTCGTATCGCGCCGTGTGTCGGTGACATCGGTAAATTTCTTTGCATCGGTTTGAACTACTCGGACCATGCTGCAGAAACCGGCGCAGATATTCCCGAGCATCCGATACTTTTTTTCAAGGCGAACTCGGCTGTCATAGGTGCCTATGATGATGTTGTTATGCCGCGGGGGTCTACACATACCGACTGGGAATGCGAACTGGGGGTCGTCATTGGTAAGACGGCCAAATACGTTTCCAAGGCCGACGCACTCCAATATGTTGCGGGCTATTGCATCGTAAACGACGTGTCGGAAAGGCATTTTCAAACGCAACTGACCGGTCAATGGACCAAAGGAAAATCCTGCGACACATATGGCCCTACCGGCCCGTGGTTAGTGACCCGGGATGAGGTGCCGGATCCCCAGAATCTTGGTATGTCACTGGATGTAAACGGTCAGCGCATGCAAACCGGGAATACCGCCACGATGATCTTTTCCGTTGCCGAGATCATTGAGCATCTAAGCCAACTTTTTACGCTGCACCCCGGTGACGTCATTTCAACCGGAACACCGCCCGGTGTTGGAATGGGGATCAAACCGGAACCAGTTTATCTGAAAAAAGGCGACGTCATGGAGCTTCGTATCGATGGGCTTGGTGTTCAGCGGCAAAAGGTCGGCCAAGATGACTGACTTGTTGCAAATCGGAGGGATCACTGAACGGATGCGAGAACGCCTGTCTTCAGTGTTCAATATTCATCAATTGGACGATTTCAACGCGGAAAGTATTACGCATATCGTAACGAACGGGCATGATGGCGTTCCGCATGACATAATGATTTCACTCAGTAATCTGAAGATGATTAGCGTCTATGGAGTCGGCTACGACGCCGTCGACGCTAATGCTGCGGCTGAGCGTGGGATTGTTGTGACGCACACGCCCAATGTGTTGAACAAAGAAGTCGCAACCACCGCCGTTCTGCTGTTGCTGTCATGTTATCGAGAACTCATACGTGACGATAATTACGTTCGGTCCGGACGGTGGGAAGTTGAAGGTAATGCCCCTTTGACGCGATCAGCGGACAATCAAAAAATAGGCATTCTTGGTCTTGGTCGCATTGGTCAGGCGATTGTTGATAAGTTGGAGCCGTGGGCACCCGAAATCTCATATCACACCCGCAATCAAAAGGATGTCCCGTACCGATATTTCGACAATTTGGTTGAAATGGCAGAGCATGTGGACGTCCTCATATGCATCACGCCCGGCGGCCCGTCGACCAATAAGCTGGTCAACGCTGAGGTGTTGCGCGCGTTGGGGGCAGACGGCACTCTGATAAACGTTAGTCGAGGTTCGGTTGTCGACGAAACTGCCTTAATTAGTGCATTGCAAAATGGTGAGCTCGGGTGGGCAGGGCTTGATGTCTTCGAGGACGAACCGCGCGTTCCAAAAGCATTGCGCGAGTTGTCCAATGTCGTTCTGCTCCCTCACGCTGGTAGCGCGACTTTTGAGACGCGTGCAGCAATGGGTGACCTGACTGTCGACAATCTGCTGCAACACCATAAGGACGGATCGGTGATCACAGCTGTGCCGGAATGCAGAGATCTGTAATAGGCCAATCTGAAAAGTGTTTGAGTTTGCTGTTGCGGTTTTCTTTCTGCTGATTACGCCGGGCCCGGGTGTTTTAACAACCGCGGGTATTGGATCAGCATTTGGTTTTCGAGCTGGACTCGCCTTTGTGGCTGGTCTGATGCTGGGCGGGTTCATCAACATGATGTTAGTTGTCTCTGGAGTCGCTGCAGTAGCTTTGGCTATACCGGTACTTAGAACTTTGCTGCTATTTGCCTCTGTCGGGTATTTGGGATTTCTCGCCTGGCGTATTGCAAGCGCTGGCTCAAAGGTCGGGTTTTCCCCCGCGGTCTCGCCGCTTGGTTTTGCGAACGGTCTGACACTTCAGTTCATCAATCCCAAGGCTTACGTGGTCGGCACAGCATTGTTTTCAGGGTTTGCCTTTTTGCCCGATGCGCCCGTTTGGGAGGTCGTCATAAAAATCGTAGTATTCAATATGATTTGGGTGCCAGTGCACATGATCTGGCTGGGTGCTGGCGCAAAGCTGGGTAGCCTTGATTTAAGCGAGAGATCGCATCAAAGGATCAATATTGCGATGGCCGCTTCATTAATGGTGGTTGTGGTGATTGCCTTGGGGTCGGCGCTATGAACGATATCTAAGTCGGTCTTACTTAGCAGGCGATTGGAAGCTGCAGATCAAAGTGACGCCGTTATTCCACCATCGACATAGAGAGTATGACCATTGACGAAACTGGATGCAGGGGAAGCAAGGAAAATGGCGGCGCCGACAAGTTCTTCTACATTGCCCCAGCGACCGGCCGGGGTACGTTTCTCAAGCCATGAGCTAAACTCTGGGTCGGCAACCAAGGCGGCGTTCAAAGGTGTATCGAAATATCCAGGCGCAATGGCATTGCAGTTTAGACCATACTTAGCCCAATCAGTTGCCATTCCTTTTGTAAGATTGGTCACGGCGCCTTTTGTCGCCGTGTAAGGCGCAATACCCGGTCTTGCTAATGCGGATTGAACCGACGCAATGTTAATGATCTTACCAGACTTTCTTTCAATCATGTGCCGTGCCACAGCCTGACCGACGTGAAAGACGGACGCTACATTTGTCTGTAGCAGGCGCTCGAAGGCATCAGCGGGGAAATCCTGTAACTCCGTCCTGTGTTGCATTCCGGCGTTGTTTATCAGGATGTCTATTGGGCCGACTTTTTCTTCAAAGTCGTCCACAGCAGATCGGACACCTTCATGATCGGTTGCATCGAACGAAAGTTCGCGTACCGAGGCACCTGTTTCGCTCAGCTCGGATGCTGCTGACGCTAGTTTAGTGGCATCGCGCCCGTTCAAAACGACCTGCGCACCGGCGGCAGCCAAACCACGAGCCAACGCAAATCCGATGCCTTGGCTAGAGCCTGTTACGAGCGCGCGTGTTCCCTCTAGGCTAAACATTTCAAGCGTCATGCAAAAATCCCTTGGTTGTCAGCACCGACTATCCGTATCTTTTGGCAATCTGTATAGGGAGTCCGTGCAATGTCTTCGGCCAGTGTTGCTGTTGTTATCCATGCCGCAAAAGATCTGAGGTTGGAAAACCGGGATGTGCACGACGTGGGGCCAGACGAAGTCTTGATTGCCATGCGCGCGGGAGGGATTTGCGGCTCTGACCTGCATTATTATAACCACGGTGGTTTCGGCGCGATCAAGTTGCGTCAACCGATGGTGCTTGGACACGAAATCGCCGGGGAAATAGTGAGAGTTGGGTCAAGTGTGCAGGGGTTGCATTTAGGTCAACTGGTTGCAGTATCTCCATCCCGACCTTGCCAATCCTGCCTTTATTGTCTGAACGGGCAGCAAAACCACTGTCTTGATATGAAGTTCTATGGCAGTGCGATGCCGTTCCCGCATATCCAAGGCGCTTTTCAAAGCAAACTCGTAGCGAAAGCCAGTCAATGCGTTCCGGCAGATGGGTTAAGTCCTGCGCAGGCCGCTATGGCCGAACCTTTGGCGGTCTGTTTGCACGCGATTAAACAAGCCGGGAGCCTCTTAGGTAAAACGGTACTTATCACGGGATGCGGTCCAATCGGCTGCCTCACGATCTTGGCGGCGCGTCGTTCTGGGGCGGCCAGAATAGTGGCGACGGATATCTCGGACCAGACCCTCGCTCTGGCGCGTGAATGCGGGGCAGACGATGTCATCAACACCTACACCGATCCGCAAAAACTGGAGCAGTTTGAAAACGACAAGGGTCAGGTTGATGTACAACTGGAGTGTTCCGGGGCTCAATCGGCTCTGGCTTCTGGCGTCGCATGCTTGCGCCCGGGTGGAACATTGGTTCAGCTTGGTCTAGGCGGAGACATGACAGTGCCGATGCAGGCGTTGACTGCAAAAGAGATAGTGCTTTGCGGGTCTTTCCGTTTCCATTCCGAGTTCTCAGTCGCGGTCGAGATGATGCGAAGCGGACTAATTAACGTCGACCAGTTGGTAACGCATTCCTTCGAAGTTGGCGAGGCTGTCACTGCCTTTGAGGTCGCGTCTGATCGAAGCCAATCAATGAAGGTGCAGTTAACGTTTCCAGAAAATGACGATGGATAGACGAATGAGTGATATTGCAAAGACTTATGAAAGAGACGGTTTCGTAGCTCCGCTGGATATCCTGACGGCTTCTGAGGTCCAAGCGCTGCGCAATGATTTTGAGAAAGCTGAGCGTATTCTCAGAGACGACCCAGATAAACTCAAGCTTCTATATTCTTATCCGGACAGGCTGATACCATCATTCGATGCACTACTTCGCCATCCGAAGCTGATTGAGGCTGCTTCAACGGTGTTAGGGCCGGACCTCATGGTTTGGAGCGGTGCACTTTTCGTAAAAGAAGCGCGATCATCGAAGATAGTCTCGTGGCACCAAGACTTGACCTATTGGGGATTGGATGATGCTGAAGAGGTTACTTGTTGGGTTGCGATTTCAGAAGCGTCTGAGCAAAGCGGGTGTATGAAGTTTGTTCCTGGCAGCCACAAAAGCCGTATCGTGCCTCACGTGGACACCTTCAGCGAAAACAATCTTTTGTCACGCGGGCAGGAAATCGCAGTCGATGTGAACGAAAAAGATGCAGTTGCTGCCGAATTGCGTGCAGGGCAGGCATCCATGCATCACGGGCATCTCTTTCACGCATCAGGGCCCAATAACACAGACGATAGACGCATTGGTGCGGCGTTGCGTTTCATAAAGCCTTCAATGAAACAGCAGAATGGCGTGAAAACTCTGGTTGCGTTAGTCGCAGGGCGAGATGATTTTGGGCATTTTTTAGTTGCGTCCTCCCCTCAGGGCTTTTTGCATGAGAACGATTTCGTTTTGTGTCAAAGGGACGCAGACCGCAAGAAACAAATACTCTTCGCCGGAGTGTAATGGTTCCCCTCGCAAGTTCAGAACCATTGTTATTTCGACCCGATAGCCGACCTGAAGCGCGAAAACTGGTGGACTTACAAGTGTTATCATCGTCGCTCAGCTTTCTTCCATCGGGCAATAAGCTGAAGAGGTCGTCTACGGCAAGCTCGAAATTTGACTATTCATCGCTAGCTCATAAGGCATTCTTTTTGTTCTTGTCAGAAGAACTTTGCTTAAGCGGGGTAGGGGTGTTGTGTAGCTTTTGCGCATGACCAGACCTGCTTTTTTCAGATATTATAAAACCAGTCCTGAGATTATCCGCCCTGCGGTGATGCTGTACATCCGCTTCCCGCTCTCGCTTCGGAAAGTCGAAGATCTGTTGCACGAGTGAGGCATCGACGTGAGCCACGAAACTGTCCGATATGGATGGAACAGGTTCGGTCCGATCTTCGCCTTTGAGATCAGACAAAAGCGGGTGCAACAACTGCGTGCATTCTCGAAATGGAAGTGGCAGGTGGACGAGTTTTTCGTGAAGTTGAATGGCAAGAAACATTACCTCTGGCGGGCCGTAGATCATGAGGGCGAAGTGCTGGAAGCAGTTGTCATCAAACGTCGAAACAAAGCTGCAGCATTGAAATTCCTCAAGAAATTGATGAAGCGATGCGGTAAAGCGGAAACCGTCGTCACGGTTCGCTTCGCCGGACACAGAGTCGCGGTCAGAGAGCTGGGCACGCTCGAAAAACAACCGACGGGCAGGTGGCTCAACAACCGCATCGAGAACTCGCACCTGCCGTATCAACAACGCGAGCGCGCGATCCAGGGTTTAAGGCGCATTCGAAGTTTACAGAATTTCGCTTCCGACCATTCCTACGTATACAACCACTTTAACCAGGAAATATCCCTCACCAGCCGAGACTCCTTCAAGCTGACGCGAACCGCCGCTCTTGACGAGTGGCGTCAACTTTGTTCCGGATAGGTTCACGATTTTGAGTCAAATTGAGACTGGTTCGAATTTGTCTGACAGCACCAATGGAGTTTGAAGCCTAGGACCCACCCAGCGTTTCGTTGTAAGATGATACTCGGATATTCGCGCTATTATTTGTCGTGCGGTTATCCACGCTTGGATTGCCAGAATCCACTCATCTGACGAATGACGGGCTTCATGATCCGCGCCGCTAGTTGTGGAAATGGGGCAATTTTCTGAGATTGGTTGTTCAATACAAGCCAGAATTGGACGCGCAAAAGCGGATGAACCTAACTATACCACGCAGCTAACTGCGAGGTGTTTGGCGAAGTAATTTGGGAACCACTTCCTCAACGAACAGGGCGACGATTGGCTTCATGTTTGCGATGCGCAGGAACAAGACAGCTGCGCTTGTTGTGATTTGCGCTACTGATCAGAGATACGGATTTCGCCGTTTGGTCGATAAATCTGCAGTGGTGCGGGGTTATCTCACAGAGAAACCAACTTGCCTGAAACTTTTGTTGACAATATCTATTCGGCTATTAATTTTAGCAACTAAAATAAAGATAGGTGGGTTCAAAGATGTATCTTGGATTGGACTTGGGAACATCTGGTCTTAGAGGGATTCTTGTCGACGACGCAGGTTCCGTCGCAGGTAGCGCTGAGTCCATTATCCTTACGTCTTCCTCAAAACCCGGATGGTCCGAACAGTCCCCTTTGGATTGGGTGGAAGCTTGCAAAGAAGTCGTCAGTCAGCTTCGGGCTGCACACGGAAACGCGTTTTCTGCGCTGCGCGGCATTGGTTTGAGCGGGCACATGCACGGTGCGACTCTTTTGGATGCCAATGGTAACGTGTTGCGACCGTGCATTCTGTGGAACGACACGCGGGCATCTAAAGAGGCAGAAATTCTTGATCAACTGCCGGGTATGCGTTCGAGTTCAGGCAATATCGTTTTTCCGGGGTTCACGGCCCCCAAGTTGGAATGGGTCCGCGCAAATGAGCCTGACCTGTTTGCTAAAACTGCCAAGGTCCTGCTACCGAAAGACTACCTGCGGCTCTGGCTGACCGGAGACTACGTCAGCGATATGTCTGACAGTGCCGGAACTTCATGGCTGGACGTTGGTGCGCGGCGATGGTCGGAAACCGCACTGGAACAGAGTCACATGAACATCGAACAAATGCCTCGACTGGTCGAAGGCAGTGATCCGGGCGGGGAGCTGCGGTCCGAGTTGGAGCAAGAGTGGGGAGTGTCTGGACCGGTCGTGATTGCAGGGGGAGCAGGGGACAATGCCGCTGCCGCCTGTGGGATAGGCAGTACAAGCGATGGAGCTGGCTTCTTGTCCCTCGGAACCTCAGGTGTGTTGCTGGTGTCCAGAGACATCTATGCTCCAGCGCCAGAAACGGCGATACATTCTTTTTGTCATTCTGTCCCTGACAGGTGGATTCAGATGGGTGTTATCCTTTCTGCGACAAACAGTTTGAACTGGCTTTCCCGCAATCTGGGCCAGTCCGTTGGGGACATGATCGCCTCGCTGCCTGCCGATCTGGATGGCCCATCAGAGATCACGTTTCTGCCTTATCTTTCAGGTGAGCGGACGCCTCACAATGACAGTGCAATCCGTGGTGCGTTCCTGGGTGTGGATATTTCCTCGGAGACCACTGATTTGACGCGGGCTGTCATGGAAGGCGTCGCCTTTGCAATGCGGGACTGTTTGGAGGCCCTCAAGAGTACCGGAACAAAGCCAACCAGCCTTTTGGCCGTTGGCGGCGGTGCGCGATCTCGGTATTGGTTGAAAAACCTGGCCACCGTGCTCAATACGCCCCTTGCCTTGCCCCGGGGCAGTGAATTTGGTGCCGCCATCGGCGCCGCCCGCCTGGCAATGTGCGCCGTCAATGGCGCAAACCCGGACTCTGTGATGATGTCGCCCAAAATCGACACGGTGATCGAGCCTCGTGGGGATCTGATCGATGCATTCGAAAATGAATACCAACGTTACCGGCAATATTATTCGGCCTTAGCACCTTTTGCGAAACGATGAACAAAAGGCGGGACATACCTCCTCAAATCGAACGAGCCGTCCTGAATGATGGCGACATGCGCGTGTCGCTACTCAGCTACGGGGCGACAACTCAAGGTTGGTGGTACAAGGGGATGCCAATGATCCTTGGATACGAGAACCCGCGGGACTACGCCACCGATAATAATTATCTGGGCGCAATCGTTGGGCGTGTCGCCAACCGGATTGGAGCAGCGCGTTTTGACATGGAAAATGTTCGGTATGAACTGGACGCAAACGAGGGTCGAAATTCCTTGCACGGTGGGCGGGCAGGCCTATCGCATCAGAATTGGGCTCTTGAGCAGATGACAGCAAACGAGGCCGTATTGCGCCTCACTTCCCCGGAGGGTGCCAGCGGTTATCCGGGAACCGTCAGATTTGAAGTGCGAGTAAGGCTGGACTATCCGCGTCTGGTTTATTCGATTTCAGCGCAGCCGGATCGGCCGACACCCGTAAGTATAGCGCAACATAATTACTATAGCCTGGGTTGCGTAACGGGCATTTCAGAACATTGTCTGCGGCTGACTTCAAACCGTTATCTTGAAGTTGACAATCAGGGTATTCCCTCGGGCAAGATTGTGGACGCAAGAGATAGTGGTATGGATTTTTCCGCGCCGAAAGCGATCAGTGCCGTTTTGACGGATTTGGACAACTACTTCGTTTTCAACAGCGCACGAGAGAAGGGGCTTCCGGTCGCCGACCTTACTACACCCACGGGTTTGAAGCTATCTGTATGGTCAGACCAGGCAGGGGTGCAAATTTACTCCGGGGCTCACCTCACGGAACCCTTTTACAAGAGCGCTGGCGTGTGCATCGAGCCATCGGGTTATCCCAACGCGCCCAACATCCCCGAGTTCCCGTCGATCATATGCGCTCCTGAAGCCCCTTACGAGCAGACATTGATTCTGCAGATTTCAGAGGGTGTGACATGAAGCTTGTTACACCGATTGTTGCTTTTAGCGTGGTAATTGCGTCCATTACGGTGGCAGCGGCTCAGAACCTTGGGCCAATCCCAGAATTTGTTGAACCTGGCGTGAAAGAGGTCCAACTTGGGCGACTGCTTTTCTACGACCCGATCTTGTCCGGGAACAGGAATATCAGCTGTGCGACTTGTCATCACCCCAAACTCGGCACGTCCGATGGGCTCTCGCTTGGGATCGGTGAAGGTGGTGCGGGTCTGGGGGCAAAGCGGAAATTCGATGCGAAAAACCCGCCGGAGCAACGGATCCCGCGCAATTCGCCGGGTCTTTGGAATCTTGGCGCAACCGAGTTCACAGTCTTCTTTCATGATGGGCGCCTTGAAACTGATCCGACACGCGCGAACGGTATCAGGACGCCGCTGGGCACTCATATGAGGTCAGGTTTCAAATCCGCTCTGGCAGCTCAGGCAATGTTTCCGGTGCTGTCTCCTGATGAGATGGCAGGCCACTATTCCGAGAATGACGTCAGCCAGGCTGTACGCCTCGGGTTGCTTACTCAGGAAGGCGGGGCGTGGGATTTGATAGCGGCTCGCGTCGCGGCCATCCCGGAATACGAACAGCGTTTTTCTCAGGTTGCACCAGGAGATACGATCACCTTTTCCGCTATTGCGAATGTAATAGCTGATTTCATTGCCTTCGAATGGCGCGCTGTCAATAGCCCGTTTGACCTTGCGATGCGGGGGGAATCTGAGTTGCCGGAAGATGCTCAGCGCGGCATGCAGTTGTTCTACGGGAAAGCAGGGTGCAGCATCTGTCATTCGGGCTGGTTCCAAACAGACCACAAATTTCACTCCATAGCGATGCCGCAGATAGGACCCGGAAAAGCGGCGCGGTTCGAAAGCCATGTCCGGGATGATGGGCGCCTACGCGTAACTGGTGACGCAGAGGATGCGTTTGCGTTTCGCACGCCCTCGTTACGCAATGTAACGCTGACGGCCCCGTACGGGCATAACGGTGCCTATGCGCAGCTTGAAGATATCGTGCGCCATCATCTCGACCCAGAGGATTCCCTGCGTTCGTACTCCTTGGAAATGGCTGTGCTCCCTGACTTTCCGGGTGCAAAGGATCAGCTTCCATTGTCGAACCCAGAGAATTTGGATGCGATTGCCCGAAGCAGCGACCTGTCAAGGCTAAGTCTGACGGATCAGGAGATCAGCGCGCTACTGAGCTTTCTGGCCAGTCTGGAAGATCCCGCGGAACGTCTTGGTGTTCCAGATCAGGTTCCAAGTGGACTGCCGGTTGACCAATGATCATCGCTCAATTTGAATGATCTGATTTGATTGGATTTCCTGCCATCCTCCTTCTTCGCCATCAGGCCAAATAACCCGAACTTCGATTGCCTTCGCATCCCCCAGTCCAAAATGATGAAGCCCTGCGATACCGCTGGTGTGCCCTCCACCGATTGTGATTTCCCGGGTTACCACACCTGACTCGGTCCTGGCCTCGATAAAGCCGCCGACCGCGAAGCGGTTTGGTTTATCTTGGGAAATGTCCAGCATCACCCAATTCCCGGTGTGGGGCTGGTTTTGATAGACCTCAAGTTCCGAGCCCCGGTTAATCACCACCAGATCAAGCCAGCCGTCATTGTTGAAGTCAGCCAAAGCCGCGCCGCGCGACTTGGCCATAGAGGCAACGCCAGCCTCGACTGAAGCTTCTTGAAATTGACCATTCTCCAGTTGTAACAGTAGGTTGTTGGGGTCATTCAATGCTGCATCTGGCATCTGCTCGACATTTCCCTTGGCGACAAAGATATCGTCTAGACCGTCGTTGTTAACGTCGCCAAATTGCGCATGCCATCCAGTTGATGGGCGACCGTCGTCTCCAATATGTGGCCTGTGAGCGGTTGTGCCTTTGCTGTAAGTGGCGTCTCGCCAGGTTGGGCCGCCAGCTTCGGGGTCAAAAACTTGAAATTTTTGGTCACCCATAGAAGTCAGGTAAACTTCGGGGAAGCCATCGCCTGTTAGATCTCGTGAAGCGATGCCCATGCCCCAGATCGAATATGCCAACCATCCGTCTTCTTTCGAATAGGGGCGTGGAGTTTTTTCCATTGCCCACAATTGCTCGTGGCCGCCACGTACATAGTAATGGCGATCGTTACTGACCCGCAGATCCGCTTGCCCGGTGCGGGACCAGTCAGAAAAGAGAATGGACAGCGCGCAATAGCCTGGTTCGAGATGTTCCGGTGGCTGGTAACTGCCGCCACTGGGCCGGTATAGGACCGTGGGTCCGCAAGTCTCAAACGGGCCGTCGGGATTGTGACGATCAACATAAGTTCCGAAGGCCAATGTTGGCAGAGTCTGATTAGCTTCCCAGGTGGCAGAGAACCCGGTTGTCCAATGATCCTCTGATCGGAAGCCAAGGGAGCTGAAGGGGCGGAACTTGCAATCAGGCTCACCTTTTATAAGCAGATCGGGGCCGACGCGCAAAACAGCCAGATCCATAACGCCATCACTGTCGACATCCAGCGGGTAAGCCCCAGTTACGTCGACCATGGAAAGCAGCTCGGGGGTATCAGCACGAAATGAAACGCTTTCGTGCGACGTGTTTCTAAACAGTTTGGATGTGTTGGTGCCACCCGCTGCAAAGAGTTCAGGCAACCCATCACCGTCACAATCGAAAACGGCGACCCCGCCGCCAACAAAGTGCTCCCAGCCGCCGTCATAAATATGAGCGCCGATGTCAATCTTTTGGAACTGCGGAGCTTGAGTTTCTGCGCTGGCCGCAGATGCAAAAGCGAATAGGATACAAAGCTCAGGGCGCATTTGTCGACAGCTCCATTACCTTGAGGATCGAGACCTGCTCAATCCCGTACGCCGCAGCTCCCTTGGCCCACATAAGGTCGCCCCAGTGATGGGCTGTGATTTCCGGCAAGGGGGTATCGACATTCACGACGCCACTGCGAATTCGGGTCATCACCTCGTCCGAATTCAGGTGTTCTAAGTCCATCTGAGCTCCGGACAAAATAATGCGTTCGGGATCAAACAGATTGATCAGATTGGATATTCCCAGACCAAACATCTGGCCCGCGCGGGCCAGAACGGATTTCGCCCTTTCGTCTCCGGATCGAGCATTTTCGTGGATCTCTTTAATGGTTTCCGTTCCAATGCGTTGATCGGCGACGGTTGCTTCCCGGATCAGTGCATAGTCCCCGACATAGGCCTCAAGGCAACCCCGCTGGCCGCACTGGCAAAGCGCGCCGTCCAGTTGGACTTTTGTGTGGCCAAATTCCGCTCCGCAGCCTCTTTCCCCGCGATATAGCTTACCGTCCAGGACAATTCCAAGCCCAACGCCGTGTTCGATCGTGACGACAAGAAAGTTCTTAAAACCCTTGCCTAACCCAAAGAGTTGTTCCGCCTTTGCTACCAGGTTGGCGTCGTTTTCTATAAAGGCGGGGCAGGGCAGCTCTGTTTCCAGAAATTGGCTAAAATCGACGTTTCTATCGGTAAGTGAAGAGGACCAGTGTACAAAGTTCCTTTCTGCGTCCACGAGACCGGCAACCCCAATTGACACTCCTGATAAGGTGTCGAGGGTCTCGTTGATCTGAGCGCAGGCCTCATCCAAGGCCTTGCGAATAGTTGCCACTAATGCGCCTGGCGTCATCCGGACGTCGTCCAACGGATGTTTGTATGACGTGACCTCGTTGCCTTTGAAATCTACAAGGATGACCGAGATCATGTGGCGCGCCACTTTGAGGCCCGCAACAAGGTAAGAGCGGCCATCCAGCTGAAGTAAAACTCTGGGCCGACCCCTTTTGGCGGATTTGGATTGCGGTTCGGATTCGATCTCTTTGATCAGCCCCGCAGATATGAGGTCGGCTGTGGCTGCAGTAACCGTCGCAGGGCTGGTCTGCAAAGCGCTGGCGATATCTATCCTGGAGATCGAGCCTCTTGTCCGAATATGTTCCAACACCCGCAGGCGCGTAATGTTCCGCTGGTCCGCGGCATTTTGAGAAGCTTTGCTTTTCAGCATCTTGGCCTCACGAATCTGGTTCTTACCTCAATCTATTTGGATTTCGCCTGTCCTAACAGACTAAATATTTTACCGGCTGAAATAAATATGGTATTCAAAATTGTGAGAGCCGCGAATCGAAATGCGATGGCTCGGCAAATGGGAGGAAATCATGAAGAGAATTCTCAGCTTTTCGGCTGTGGCCACCTTGTTGGCTTCGACCGCATTCGCAGAGCCAGTGGTCGGCGTGAGCTGGTCGAACTTTCAGGAGGAGCGTTGGAAAACAGACGAAGCGGCCATCAAGTCGGCACTTGAAGCAGGCGGTGCCGAGTACATTTCGGCAGACGCGCAATCGTCCTCCGCAAAGCAGCTATCGGACATCGAAAGCCTGATCGCCCAGGGTGTGGACGCGCTTATCATCCTTGCGCAGGACGCGCAGGCCATTGGTCCCGCGGTTCAGGCCGCGGCGGACGAAGGTATTCCTGTGATTGCCTATGACCGTCTGATCGAGGACGACCGAGCATTTTATTTGACCTTCGACAACGTGGAAGTCGGCAGAATGCAGGCTCGGGCTGTCTTTGAGGCCATGCCCAAGGGCAACTACGTGATGATCAAAGGCTCTCCTACTGATCCGAACGCAGATTTCCTGCGGGGTGGTCAGCAAGAGATCATCGGAGCAGCCGTCGACAGCGGTGACATTGTAATTGTTGGTGAAGCCTACACGGATGGTTGGTTGCCCGCGAACGCGCAGCGGAACATGGAACAAATCCTGACCGCGAACGAGAACAACGTGGATGCAGTCGTTGCGTCGAATGACGGTACTGCAGGCGGTGTTGTTGCGGCCCTAACAGCACAGGGTATGGAAGGCATTCCGGTGTCAGGTCAGGATGGCGACCACGCAGCGTTGAACCGCGTTGCGCTGGGCACTCAAACCGTTTCGGTATGGAAGGACGCTCGTGAACTCGGAAAGGCCGCTGGCGAAATCGCAGTCGCACTGAGCGGAGGGACAAGCCCTGCTGATGTCGAAGGTGCAATTAGTTGGACATCACCGGGTGGCACCGAGATGAACTCGGTCTTCCTCGCACCCGTTCCGATCACCAAGGACAACCTATCCGTTGTTGTGGACGCTGGATGGATCCCATTGGAAGATCTGTGTCAGGGCGTTGAAAACGGACCTGCTCCCTGCAACTAAACTTCAAAGTCCCTGGCCCCGTCTGGGCCGGGGACTATTGCTGAATATGAAAGATCGGAAATGACCGAAACTTCGTCTCAGCCGGTACCTGAAAAAGCGAAACCCAGCCTGTTCCAGCAACTGGAACTGGATATGCGGCTTTTGGGAATGATCGGCGCGTTTGTCATCCTGTGCATCGGGTTCAACATCTTCACAGATGGAAGGTTCCTGACGCCGCGCAATCTATTCAACCTGTCCATCCAGACAGTTTCGGTCGCCATTATGGCATGTGGGATGGTGTTCATTATCGTCACGCGACACATCGACTTGTCGGTAGGAGCGCTGCTGGCAACTACCTCGGCTGTGATGGCAATGACGCAAACTGAGCTTTTGCCGCAAGTACTTGGTATGGGTTTGAACAATCCAGCAACCTGGGCGATCACCATTGTCGTCGGGCTGTTTGTCGGCACGCTGATTGGTGCGTTTCATGGCTGGATGGTCGGATACCTGACGATACCAGCCTTCATCGTCACGCTTGGTGGATTTCTGGTTTGGAGAAACGTGGCGTGGTATTTGACCAGCGGTCAGACGATTGGTCCTCTGGATAGTACATTCCTGATGTTTGGCGGGACCAACGGGACATTGGGAACGACGACAAGCTGGCTGTTCGGCTTGTTTGCTACCGCAATCGCGATCTGGGCTTTGTGGAGCAGTCGTCGCGCAAAGGCGGCACATGGATTCCCCGTCAAACCTGTCTGGGCCGAAGCCACTTTGGCCGGGATAATCGCAATCGCCATCCTTGGGTACGTTTACATCGTAAACAGCTACGCCATACCGACGCGCCGACTGCAACGTATGTTCGAAGCGCGCGGAGAGACAATGCCAGAGGGGCTGGTCGTCGGATACGGCATACCGATTTCTGTACTCATCCTAATCATCGTGGCTGTCACGCTGACAATTGTGGCGCGAAAAACCCGGTTTGGTCGGTACATCTTTGCCACTGGCGGCAACCCGGATGCGGCAGAGCTTTCGGGTATCAACACTCGGCTGCTGACCGTGAAAATCTTTGCTTTGATGGGTTTCTTGTGCGCCGTGTCCGCGGTGGTCGCCTCGGCCCGCTTGGCAAACCACTCGAACGACATTGGCACGCTGGACGAACTTCGGGTCATCGCCGCTGCAGTGATCGGAGGAACCGCATTGTCGGGCGGCATCGGTACCATCTATGGCGCGATCCTTGGTGCATTGATCATGCAGGCGCTGCAATCGGGCATGGCAATGGTTGGCGTTGACGCGCCGTTTCAGAACATCGTCGTCGGCAGCGTCCTCGTGTTGGCCGTCTATATCGACATCGTTTACCGCAAGCGACTGGGGGCAAAGTGATGCAAGCTCAGGATACGCAGAAAAAACCTTCTGGCACTGGGCGCGGTTCAGGCGCGCCGCCATTGGTCGAGATGCGCGACATCTCGATTTCCTTCGGTGGGATCAAGGCCGTCGACCATGTGTCGGTCGATCTCTATCCGGGTGAAGTCGTTGGCCTGCTTGGCCACAACGGGGCCGGAAAGTCCACGTTGATCAAGGTATTGTCCGGCGCCTATCAGATGGACCACGGCGAGATTCTGATCGATGGCAAGCCGGTCGAGATTGGCAATCCCCGTGACGCCCGGGCGAACAATATCGAAACGATATATCAGACGCTCGCCTTGGCCGACAATCTGGACGCGACCTCGAACCTTTTTCTTGGGCGCGAGATGACGACGCCGTTTGGGTTGGTCAACGACGCAGCCATGGAGGCCGAGTGCCGAAAGATCATGGCGCAGCTCAACCCAAACTTTCAGAAGTTCAATGATCCCGTTTCCGCATTATCCGGCGGTCAAAGGCAATCGGTGGCCATCGCTCGCGCGGTCTATTTCAACGCCCGTATCCTGATCATGGATGAACCCACAGCAGCGCTTGGGCCGCATGAAACTCAGATGGTGGCGGATCTGATCCACCAGCTAAAGGCGCAAGGCATCGGGATATTTCTGATCGATCACGACGTGCATGCCGTCATGGAACTGTGCGACCGCGCATCGGTCATGAAGAACGGAAAACTGGTTGGGACGGTCGATATCTCAGACGTGACTGACGACGATCTTTTGTCGATGATCATTCTCGGCAAGCAGCCAGCACAAAAAGCAGAGTAGGGGGCAGAAATGCCAAGTGGATTTTTTGAAGGGATCGAGAAGGTCCAGTTTGAAGGCGTGGACAGCAAGAACCCGTTGGCCTTTCGTCACTACGACCCGGATGAAATCATTATGGGCAAGCGTATGGAGGACCATCTGCGGTTTGCTGTGGCCTGGTGGCATTCATTCGCGTGGGAGGGCGGAGACCCCTTTGGTGGACCTACGTTCGAACGCCCATGGTATCCTCAGGACGATATGGGCCGGGCCCGTCAGAAGGCAGATATTGCATTCGAATTGTTTGAGCTTTTGGGGCAGCCATTCTTTTGCTGGCACGACGCTGACATCCGGCCCGAACAGGGAAATTTTGCCGATAACCTGCGCACATTAGAAGATATCACCGATTATATCGGTGAAAAGATGCAGGTGTCTGGCACCAAGCTGCTTTGGGGCACGGCCAATATGTTCAGCCATCGTCGCTGGATGTCTGGTGCCAGTACCAATCCTGATCCCGACGTTTTTGCGTTTGCAGCTGCGACAGTGAAATCCTGCATGGATGCGACCCACAAGCTCGGCGGAGAAAACTACGTTCTATGGGGTGGCCGAGAAGGCTATGAAACCCTGTTGAACACGGATTTGAAAACCGAGTTGGACCACATGGGCCGTTTCTTGAACATGGTCGTTGAATACAAACACAAGATTGGGTTCAAAGGAACTATTCTCGTTGAGCCCAAGCCTCAGGAGCCGTCCAAACACCAATACGACTACGACGCCGCGACTTGTATTGGATTTCTCAGGAAGTACGGGTTGGAGGACGAGGTCAAGTTGAACCTCGAGCAGGGGCATGCGATCCTGGCCGGACACAGTTTCGAGCATGAAATTGCGGTTGCCGCTGCCGAAGGGATGCTTGGCTCGATCGACATGAACCGAAACGATTACCAATCCGGGTGGGATACGGACCAGTTCCCGAATAACACGCCAGAGGTTGCTTTGGCATTTTACTACATCCTGAAGGCTGGTGGCTTTACAACTGGGGGCACAAATTTTGACGCCAAAATACGTCGGCAGTCGCTTGATGCAAAAGATCTTGTTGCAGCCCATGTCGGCGGAATGGACATTTGTGCACGGGGCTTGAAAGCTGCGGCTGCTATGATTGAAGACGGTGGCTTGGAGGACGCGCTGACGGAACGGTATTCCGGTTGGAACACGCCGGAAGCAGTGTCTATGTTGGGTAGCAGTCTGGAAGAGATTTCTGCCCGGGTTCTACAGGAAAATACCAACCCGAAACCACAATCTGGGCGTCAGGAGATTCTGGAGAATTATGTGAACAGGTTTGTGTGACCAAGGAAAACTGCAATCGGGGAACTGTCAAAAGAATCTTGTCAGAAGAACTTTGCTTGGGCGGGGTAGGGGTGCTGCGTAGCTTTTGCCCATGACCGGACCTGCATCTTTCAAATACTATAATAACCGGTTCTGAGATCATCCACTTGACTGTGATGCTGTACATCCGATTCCCGCTCTCGCTTCGGAATGCCGTAGATCTGTTGCACGAGCGAGGCATCGACCTGAGTCACGAAACCGACTGCTACTGTTGGAACAGGTTCGGTCCAGTGTTTGCTTCTGAGATCCGAAGAATGCGGATGCAACAACTGCGCGCACTCTCGATATGGAAGTGGCACGCCGACGAGATTTTGTGAAGGTGAATGGTAAGAGACATTGCCTCTGGCGGGTTGTTGATCACGAAGGCGAGGTGCTGGAAACCGTTGTCACCAAACGCCGAAACGAGTAGCCGCTTATTTCGGGATCAAGATCAGTGGTTTTGGGACTGGGTAAACAGCCTACTGTAGTCACTGCAGTGATCAGTCACCATTTAGTGCGAACAAAGGATTACAGCGGGCATTGACGCTTAGCTATCGTCGGACAAGCGCCAGATGTCTTGCTCTCCAAACCCACGGATTGTTCGCGCGCCGACATTCTCAAGGTCAAACTGATCTTTGAGGACCTGCGCGACTTCGTCCTGGACTGAAATCTGCATCGGGTCAGAGAATTCCTGAAGTCTGGAGGCCAGATTCACAGCCGGACCAAAGATATCGTACACATACTTCTGGATGCCAACGACCGACCCGACTACCGATCCCGTGGCCAGTCCAATTCTGCACCGCCACTGATGCGGATGGCTCAGGTTTCGGCGGGTCAAATAGCGTACGAAACGAATGGCTGTGTTTGCGATTGCCTTGGCGTGATCCGGAGTCGGATCGGGCAGACCAGCAACGGTGATATATGCGTCTCCGATCGTCTTGATCCGTTCGCAACCGAATTGCTCACCAATGCGATCAAACGCGCTGTAAATATCGTTCAGTTCAGTGACGGTGACGCTTGGGTCCTGCGAGGCGACCATATCCGTGAACCCAACGAAATCGAGCATCAGGACGGAGACGGGATCATAGAGTTGTGGCGTAACCACGCCGAAAGTCTTGTACTCTTCGTAGACCGACCGGGGCATCAGATTTAGCAGCAGTTTTTCAACCTGCTCCTTTTCCCGCTTCAACTCGCGCGTGTTCCGTTCCACCATCATCGAATAGGAGTCGATCATGGACTCCAGCTCTTTGATACGGGTGATGTTCTGACATACCAGAACCAGCACATCGTCGTGCGCGACCGTGAAATCGAGTGCGATCACTAGTGTGCGGCGTTTCTTTTTGAAGGTGATTTCTGATGTATGTCGCCCGGTGCCGGACAGGCTTGTTTGCACTGTGTCGATATCCAGATCAGGAAAGAGCTGCTGCAATTGGTCTGAAGGGCCATCGGCACTGAACCACTCGTCAAACGTATCATTGCGGAACCCAAACTTCAGCGATTGACGGTCCAGTAGGGCAACGCCCACACCAATCGCGCGAAGGAGCTGTTCATTGATGGCTTCGATGGTCATGATTTATCCAACAATCAAGGGACGACGTTTACTGAATTCCGCGACAACGATATCGATGTCCTCGGCATCCACGCCGTGTCTTTGCAAAGCGTCACGGAGCACGACCTCCAATTCGTCGAAATGGTCATCGGTAATTTCGAGATGAGAGTGTAACTGGCGCAGTTGATTGTCGGTGTAGGAGGCCGGACCACCAAGGAGCGATGCTATGAACTTGGTCTGATGGTCGACCATGCGGCTCATATCCACGTTGTCGAAGAAGGGGCCAACCTCGTCGTTGTCCAGCAGGATGTCATAGAACGAGAACACGATCTTGCTGATCTGTGAAAACCCACCGTATTTTTCATAAAGTGTGCGCTCGGCCATAACAAAATCCCCCTTAAACAAACTAATACCAAGAAAATGGTGGATCGACTACACCGGGTGATCTTCATCGTTCTTTGACGGTTGGGTCAAAGAACGATGAGCCAGTGATTCACGATCTCAGCCGCGCTGCATGACAATTTCAGCGTACTCGGATGAGATGCAAAGTGTGTCATTGCCTGAGATATCGAACTTCTCGATCAGCGCCATGATATCGCGCTGCAGCGCCTCTTGTCCCGATGCGTCCAGTGCATCGAAGGCCTTTTGCATCGGGCCATAGAACGTCCGAAAATACTCTAGGAAGTGTTCGGCTGAACGGTAGCGGAACATGAAGTTCTTGCGTCGGAATGAAACGATGGTGCTGTACGATCCGAAGGCTTCTTCGATCCAGTCCCGGCTGCCCCACAAAGCCGGAGAGCTTACGCCAGCAGGCGCAGGAACATGTTTACCGATCGTTTTGAACAGAAGGCCGATGAAGCTGTCCGGCGTCCAGTTGGCCAGACCAATCTTGCCGCCGCTTTTGACGACCCGTTGCAGCTCTGCTGCTGATTGTTGTTGGTTCGGTGTGAACATCACGCCGAACGTCGAAACCACAGCGTCGCAGGATTGATCATCGAAAGGCAGGTTTTCAGCGTCGGCAACCTTGTAGGTCACGAACAGACCTTCCGCTTTGGCGCGCTGGCTGCTGGCGTCCAGCAGGGCTTCTACATAGTCGGTCGATGTAACATCACAAAAGCGCCGGGCGAAGGCCAGGGTGGCATTACCATTCCCGGCGGCAACATCCAGTACCTTGGAACCAGGCATCATATCCATGGTTTCAGCCAGTTCTTCACCCGTAATTTGAAGGGTGACACCCACTTTGCTGTAGTCGCCGGAGCCCCAGGCGACGTTTTGCTTTGCTTTGATGGCCGCAAAGTCTGTGGCTGCATTGATCGATGTTTGAATACCCATGATATTGCTCCTTTTTGATGTGGCAGTGGTTTGATGAAGGCCGCATTGCTAAATGCGGCCCCGGTCAGGCAGCTTGACGTTCTGGCCAGCTGACAGTTTCAACGGGCCGCTCCACATTGGCCACGTGTTCGAAAATCCTTGAGTTGATCCATTCGGGCAGGAAGACCGGCGCCATATGGCCCAGCTCGGGCAGCAACGCGATCCGCGCATTGGGCAAAGCCTTCGCGATCTCAACCGAGACGTGCTGCGCAATCTCAGGTGACTCCAAACCAGTCATTACCAACGTCGGTATTTCAAGCTTGGACAGGTCCTTCAGTTGCCAGGTTTCAGCAAAACCATTTGCAAAATCAGACATGACTGATGGGATCATCCCAATGAACCGATCCCGGGCCTGCGCGGGCAGCGAGTTCCAAAACCCCTTCTCGTTCCAGAAATCCAAAAAGTGATGCATACCAGCAGCGGCATCGCCATCCGCTGCTGCGGCGCTCACCACACCCGCGAGAAGCTGGATTTGCCCGAACAGTTTCTTGCTGACCTCATTGCCAGCCTTCAGAAAATGAAAGGCTGCAGGCTCATATACCGTCAGGCTTTTGACAAGATCAGGACGCATCAACGCGATCTTGATGGCAATACCTCCGCCGTTGGAATGTCCAACAAGATGAACGGGGCGTCCCAGCGCTTCGATTTCGCGGATTACCGGTATGGCAGAAAACGCCGCACCGTTTTGAGAGTTATCTCCAGTCAACGGGCTACGACCGTACCCGGGAAGATCAACAGCGTGAACACTAAAGCGACCTTCCAGATCCGCCGCCAGTTGGTTCCATTGCCCACTATTGGACGCCGAAGAATGCAACGCAAAAATAGGTGCGTTAATCATTTCAGTAGTTCTAAAGGAAATAGTCATCGTTCTTACCCAATCGCACTTAAGATGGGCAATAACTGACCTTTCTATGTTTCATTGTGATGTCTGGAAGCGGTGCCAAGTGTTTCAGTTGTTGCTCTGTGAAGCAGGTCACACAACTTGCTATCTGGCTCAAAAACAAACAGGTTTATCGGCCTGTACTTGGCTGAGTTGGCACCTATTGAAACAATTGAAACACGCGATGCTGATTTTGAAATGGCATTGAAACAATGGTATCCTAAAAATTCAGGATGACGATGGGCATGGCGAACGAATTTGAAGAAATCGAGAAGGCGCGGGACCTTCTTCGTGATGCGATCGAATCTCTCAAAGAAGGGTTCGCCCTCTATGATGATGATCGCCGCCTTGTCCTGTTCAATCAACGATATGCCGAGATGAACAAGGGGGTTGCCGACCTGCTGCAACCCGGACTGGATTGGGAAATCCTGATGCGTGAGACGGCGCGCCGGGGAATTTACGCCGAGGCCATCGGCAATGAACAGCAGTGGGTTTCGGACCGGTTGGCTAATGGGGTCGAGTTCATCCAAGACTTTGAGCTGATGGAAACGGATGGGCGTACCTATCTGGTTTCTGTTCATCCCACCAAGTTCGGCGGATTTGTCGTCACGCGTGAGGATATCACCGAACGCAAACAAGCCGAGGTCGAAGAGCGCGACGGCGATCTATTGATCCGAAAGGTGCTGGATGCCAGTTCGGCAATCGTAACTATGGCGCGGATTGGTGATGGTCAGATACTGTATCGCACGCCTGCTGCGCTGCAGATGTTCGGACCTTCCAAATCTGCAAAACAGCATTATCAAAAGCCGGAAGAGCGCGCGGATTTTGTAACCCAGCTTCTGGCCGATGGTCGTGTCGATGACTACAAGCTCGACTTGATTAATGCGGCTGGCAAAACCTTCCCTGCGTCAATTTCGTCTCAATTGATCGATTACAAAGGCGAAGAAGTCATCGTGACCAGCGTGATCGATCTAACCGTCCAGAAAGAGGCTGATGCCTTGATCCGTCAGGTCATGGAGGCTTATCCAGCAGCCATCAACATGACGCATGCCGACACCGGCGAGGTGCTGTTTGCTACGCCCGAGATAAAGGCGCTGTTTGGTGATGCAGAAAGTTCGAAATCCTACTATGCGGATCCGAATGAGCGCCAACGGTACCTGAAAGACCTCCGGCAAGCGGGGGCGCTTAAGGATCGGCGTATGGAGTTCGTCGATGCAAGCGGACGAAAGTTCTGGGGGGCGGATTCTTCACGGCTGATCGAGTTCAATGGTGAAGAAGTAATCGTTTCCAATACCCGCGATCTGACCGATGAATTGGCCATTGAGGCTGAGCTTGAAAAGCAACGAGAGCTGCTGTTCCAGAACGAAAAGATGTCTGCGCTTGGCGAACTACTCGCGGGTGTGGCGCATGAGCTTAACAATCCATTGTCGGTTGTTGTGGGTCATTCGTTGATGCTGAAGGAAGAAATTTCCGACCCCGACCTCGGTGTCAGGATTGAAAAAATCGGCAATGCTGCAGAACGCTGCGCGAAGATTGTAAAGACCTTTCTGGCGATGGCGCGTCAGCAGCCCAGCAAGATCGAGCAGGTTGATGTTCCCAGCATGATCGAAACAGCTGCGGATGTCGCCGGGTACGGTAGCTCATCAGGCGAAATTCGCATTGAGCAAAGTGTGCCAGAAGACCTGCCCGCAGTTGCCGGGGATGCGGACCAGCTTACGCAAGTCGTCTTGAATCTTATCATCAATGCCGAGCAGGCCATGACCGCATCCGGCATCGGCGACCAGATCATGCTGTCTGCCGAGGTCAAGCCTGACACCGGAATGGTTGAGATCACGGTTCAGGACAATGGCCCCGGTATCCCTAAAGCCATACGCGCACGTATCTTCGAGCCGTTCTTCACCACAAAGGAGGTGGGTGACGGCACCGGGATCGGGCTTGCTTTCTGTCACCGGATCATTCTGTCCCATGGCGGTCAGATCAGGCTTGATCAGGCCGCAGTGTCCGGCACCTGCTTCCGGATAACTCTGCCCGTCGCAAAGATGCAAAATGATGTGGCTGAAGAAAAACCCGAACCCGCCGCGAATTTTGCCAAGCACCGTGCATTGGTCGTGGATGATGAGGTCGAAGTGGGTGAGATCAATGCCGAGATACTGCGGAAGGATGGCTTTCACGTTGATTTCGTTACCTCAGGGGAAGAGGCGCTCAGGCAACTGCAGTCCGCCAACTACGATGTATTCCTAAGTGATATGAACATGCCCGGTGTTGACGGACGCAAGATTTATGAGGCGCTGGTGGCGCGTTTTCCGAAAATGCTGACCCGGACAGCATACATCACCGGGGACACCATGGGTGAAAGCTCATTGGGACTGCTGAAGGAATCCGGTCTGCCCTATCTGGAAAAACCCGTCTCGCCTTCGGAACTGAGAATACTTGTCGGAAAGCTGCTCGCCGATCAGAAGGATCAAACGGATGAATGACCAGAAAACCCATATCCTGGTTTGCGATGACGAGATCGACGTGCGCGAGATGCTTCAGGAATATCTGAGCAAACGCGGGTACGAGGTTTCTGCAGCCGCTGGCGGAGAAGAGCTCCGGTCTGTCATCTCCTCTCGTGCTGTTGATGTCATGATCATGGATATCAATATGCCAAAGGAAGACGGTCTTTCGATCCTCAGATCGCTTCGTCCTGAAAACACGACGCCCGTGATCATGTTGACTGCAGCAGGCGATGTAGTGGACCGGATCATCGGGCTTGAGATGGGGGCAGATGACTATCTTGGAAAGCCGGTTGATCTTCGGGAACTGGAAGCGCGGATCAAGGCCCTATTACGCCGAGGGGCCATAAACGAAAGTCTGCCCGCAGATGCCTCCGAAGGCAATTTGGCCCTTTTTGGCGACTACACGCTGGATAAAGAGGCAGCCAAACTTCTTGCGCCGGATGGATCCGAGGTCCCGCTAACGGCGATGGAGTATAGTCTGCTCAAGGTGTTTGCTGAAAACAAAGGGCGTGTTTTGAACCGTGATCAGTTGCTAGAACAAGCGCATGACCGGTCCTGGGATCCGTTCGATCGCAGCATTGATATCAGAATATCCAGACTGCGCCGGAAGCTTGAAACCAACCCGGAAAAGCCGGAAATCATCAGAACCGTGCGGGGTATAGGTTATGTTTATGATCCCAAATAGGGTTTGCCGTTCCGGACAAGCAAATTGCGAGTAGCACCGTGGAAACCAAGCTCGTCACGACCATAATTGCTGACATTTCTGACAGCACTCCGTTCTACGAAGAAATGGGGGACGATCAGGCGCAGCAGTTGATTCAGTTTGAAATCGATCGATTGCGTGAGGTTCTACTTGGGTTTGGCGGAGTTCCTGTGGGGCAAAAAGGCGATGATGTCTTGTCCTATTTCAAAGAACCCGAGGCAGCCATTATCGCCGTGGTCGAGATGATTCAAAAACCGCCCGGAACATTACTGTCGGTCCACGCGGGTGTTCATCAAGGTCCTGTTGTTATTGGCGATAATGGGATATTTGGCGAAACAGTAAATCTGACCGCACGTTTGGCGGCCGCGGCCAATCCGGGTGAAGCTTGTGTCAGCGAAAGCGTCGCCAAGGATCTAAGCCCCGAAAGTCTCCAGATGCTCACCCCAATCGGATCGCTTCGCCTGAAAGGTGTGAGTGACCCGGTCAAAGCCTATTCAATCGTGGCCTCAACGGACGGGTTAAGCACCGTGATGCATCTGCCGACGCAGACGGCCAGCGGATCTGAGGGCATGCAGCAGAATGAAAGCTTTGCGCTCATTCTTTATCACGACGATCATACCTGGCGGTGTCGGGAAGGCGGGGAGCTAACGATCGGCAGATCCAGTCAATGCGATGTCATCCTGCCTGAGCCGTGGGTTTCGCGACTGCATGCGGTACTCAGCATGAAAGGCGGGAAGCTGATGCTGGCGGATCGCAGTTCGTCGGGAACTTACGTACAATTCGAGAATGCGCGTGAAATCCAGCTTAAGCGCGAGAACATAATGCTGGCCGATAGCGGGCTGATATCGCCTGCACTATCAATTTTGCACTCTGATGCGCGCCCATTAGAGTTTGAGGTCGTCCGCCGATAAACGACGTGGCACGCCTGAATTCTGGCTTCTGTGGTGAAGGTCTCAGAAAGAAACTCGCGATTGTGCTAGAATCGGCGCCAATTGCGTATTTCAACCAAGATTGGGAGGGAATGATGTCATTGAATACTTCAGGAAACCAGCTTCGTCAGGGCGCTCTGATCCTGGGTGCAGCTACACTCTTGTTTGGTGCTGATGCAACTGCCCAGTCAGCGATGCCCAATGCCTGCCCTGTGGATGGATGTGAGGTGCAGATTGTATCGGTCGCCAAAGAGGGCGACGAACTGCTTGTAAACTACGATGCGAATTTCACTCCGGACGTATCGAAGAACCATTTCCATACATGGTGGGGCGAAAGCTATTCCGTTGAGCAAGTCGGCAGAAATGCCCAAAGCGAATTCAATGCCGTTCAGGGCAGGTGGCATCGGCACGATGATTACCCAAGCTATGTGACGAAGGAGGCGGCCTCGACATCGGCGCGCGAGGGAGGGACGACACTGTGCGTTACTGCTGCCGATAGGGACCACAACATATTGGATGCGACCAAGTATCATTGCGTGGATGTGCAAGAGCACCTCTGAAGCGCCAAGAATATCATGACTTTTCCCGCGTTCATCGGCCGTTACGCTGTTGACCGTGAAATCGCGAGCGGTGGGTTCGCGGCGGTTGTCCTTGCGCGGGATGACGAGTTGGAGGTTCCGGTAACCCTCAAGATTCTGCACGCCAACCTTGCGACCAATGACAAAGTCATCACCCATTTTCTCGAAGAAGCCCGTCTGTTGCGGCGCATTCGATCTCCGCGCGTTGTCTCCGTGCATGACGTGGGGCGTTTGGAGGACGGGCGGCCCTATTTTGTCATGGACTACGCGGATCGCGGCACATTGGCCGACCGACTAAAGCGTCTAAGCCCCGCTGCTTTGGCCAAACGCGAAGGCGTGGAAATACTGATTGATGCAATGGCAGATGGCTTGTCTGCGGTTCACGACGCGAATGTCGTGCATCGGGACGTCAAACCCGCAAATGTCCTTCTGCAACGAGTGAAGCGGTCCAAAGACGATAACAGCACGACGGTTTCTGATGCTTTGGTCGGCCTAGACGAGAGGGTTTTTCTGGCGGATCTCGGTATTGCGAAGGATTTAGCGATCGGTGTGACCGGCGCGACCATGATGGCTGGGACACCGCTCTATCAAGCGCCAGAACAAGCTGAGCACGGGCAACCCGTGACGCCGATGACCGACATCTATTCGGCCAGCGCGCTGATGTGGCATGTCCTGACGGGAAAGGCGCCGCCGCCATTCCATCGCGTTACCGAGTATCTTTCCAGCCTGCCAGAAATGTGGCGTGATTGTATTGAGCACGGGATGGCAATGGACCCGCAGGCGCGTTTTTTGGATATGGTGTCCTGGCGCAGTGCAATGAATGATGCGTTGGATCGTGACCGGCGAGAGGCCGCATCCGAAGCGGTGACGCAGATATCGGAAAGTAGGGTGGAATGCCCCTACAAAGGGCTCGCCGCGTTCCAGCCAGAGGATTCCGACTATTTTTTTGGACGCGAGGATCTTGTTGAGGAACTTGTGACCCGGCTTCAACAGAGCCGGATATTGGTTCTGGGTGGCTCATCCGGCAGTGGTAAATCATCCGTTCTGCGAGCAGGGCTGCTGCCAGCGATCGCTGCCAACGCGATATCCGGTAGCGAAAACTGGCGCGTTTGTGTTTTTACCCCCGGGCGCGATCCAATGACCGATTTGTACTTTCAACTCATCGGCGACAATTCTCACCTTACGGCTCAGGTCTCGCTCAACGACTTCATCGCCTATCCGAGTGCGGCGCGCCGTTTGGCCACCGCGAATGAAGGAGAGTTGTTGATCTGCATTGATCAGTTCGAAGAATTGTTCACGCTGGTCAAACAGGAACGCAGAAGCAAGTTCATCGAAGCTTTGTCAGCTATGACAGACCCCGCAGATAGCCGTGTTCGTATCGTGCTGACAATCCGTGCGGACTTTTATGCATCCTGTGCAGAGATACCGTGGCTTGCGGATCGAATCTCGGAAAACCAGTTTTTGGTCGGGCCGATGACACGGCCCGAGCTGCGCCGCGCAATCAGCGAACCGGCACATGCAGCTGGTTTGCACATGGACAGGTCCCTTATTGATGCGATCGTTGATGAGGCCGGGCGCGAAGCGGGTTCGCTCCCGCTGGTGGCGCATTCTCTGTATGAAACATGGAGCCGACGTAAAGGTGCGGTCATGTCTCTGGACGGCTACCGTCAGTCCGGTGGTGTCACAGGGGCAATCAGCCAGACGGCAGAGACACTTTTTACAGACGTTTTTGACAAAGTTCAGCAAGAAGCAACCCGGCGGCTATTCTTGCGTCTGGTTACGCCCGGCGAGGGGACACCGGACACACGGCGGTTGTTGCCGATCGATGAGATCGAGCGCGACTCGGACCCGGACACAACGCGGCGGATCGTTGAAGCTTTGACAGATGCGCGGTTGCTGACGCTGGATGACAAAAATGTTCAGATTGCGCATGAGGCGCTGCTGCGTACATGGCCGCGACTTAATTCATGGATCGAAGAAAGCCGCGATGATCTGCGCATGCGTCAGCGTATTCAGCATGACGCTGCAGAGTGGGATGTTGAAAATCGCGAGCCCGATTTACTTTATCGCGGCACAAGGTTGTTGTCGGCTGAAGAATGGTCGGTGAAGAACCAGAATATCCTCGGTGCGTTAGAGCGGGAATTTCTGGGCGCTGCACGAGATGCGCGTGACCAAGCGCAGGCTGCATCCAAAATGCGCCGGCGTCGGCGTCGACGTATCAATCAAGTTGCCGTTGCTGCCCTTGCCTTGCTGGCCATTGGCGCAACGGTTTCGTCTTTCTTGGCTATCCGCGCGTCCAACCTTGCCGAAAGCAACAGACAGATGGCCGTTGCCGCAACAGCTGAAGCCAATGAAAGGTTCGCAAGGGCGCTAGGCGCTGCGGCGAACGGGTTATCGGATACAGATCCCTTGCTAGCCCTGTCACTCAGCGCCGAAGCGATTGTCCGAGCCGAAACTGCTGGTTCGACATCAGAAGCGAGGGCGGCGATGCTGATGGCTCGGCAAAATCTGGGTGAGGGTGGGCTTGTCCCACTGGGCAGCCCGTTTACGGTTGGTGACGCGCAGACGATGGCTATTGATGCATCCGGTACGCGTGTTGCGGTTGGATTGCGTGATGGGCGCATCGTGGTTCATAGGGCTGAATCCGGCGGAGCGGTTATTGCTGAACTGGTGGGGCATTCCGGCGGGATAAGGGATGTTGCATTCTCTCCCGATGGAGAGTTGCTGGTTTCAGCGGCAACGGATGGGGATGTCCGCCTTTGGAATGTTGGTTCGGCCAGATACGGCCCGATCACGACACTGTTCTCTGGCAATGACGTCGCATTTGGCGTGGCCTTTGATTCCACCGGCATGCGTATCGCGTCGGCGACCGGTGACGGGACCGTTCGCCTCTGGAACGTTTCCAATGGAATGCAAATTGGGGAGCCATTGGCGAAAATGCCGCTGGGCTTCAAAAAGGTCGCGTTTTCGCCCGTTTCAGAAGGACTTGTAGCCGGAAATGTCGATGGTGGCATATTCGGCTGGGTCGACGCAAAGGCTACGCCTGCATTTCCGCCGATACCGGGCGGTCCGCTGGGGCCTGACCCCGATCACCTGTCCTTCAGCCGCGACGGGAGAACATTCGCGGTATCCCATACGAACGGGAAGGTCACGACGATTGGTTTTCCGGATGGTTCTCCAATTGTTGATCGTTTTTCAGATAGTACCGATATCGTAGCAGCAGCATTTACCGCGCCGGACAATCTGCTGGTAGGGGCAGGGGCAGACGGAACGCTGCGATTGGAAAATTCAAACATGGAAAGTGTTGGCGACGTGGTGCAAGCGCACAGTCAGAGGGTTGTGGACCTTGAAGTCGCCCAAAATGCCCCGTTGCTGGCGACTTTGGGCCGGGATCAGCAGGTACGTCTCTGGCGGATTGGGATCGACCCCGGCGGCAAAGACACGCTTGTTTTGCAGAACGGGGCAAAGGCGCTGGGCATCGCTTATACGCCGGATGCAAAGTCTATAGCCATCGGTGACAGTGAGGGGAATATCTGGGTCTGGAAGATGGGGGCTTCCATGAAACCCATGCAGCTGAAGGGGCATGAAAGCCAGGTGTGGGCGATCTCTTTCTCGCTGGATGGCAAAACCATGGTGACTGGTGATCGCGAAGGCGGCTTGAAAATCTGGGACATGGCTGCCATGCGGCTGAAAAATCAACTCGATCTGGGGCAGGCTCCCGTCTGGTCGATCATGCCGGGGTCAGGTCTAGAGGTCTTTGTGGCGACAGGAGATGGAGTGCTGCAAATCGATATCTCAGAGGCTGATTTGGTCAAGAGCTTTGCGCCAGCTGACATTCAGGCAAATCGTGTCGCCGTCTCTGAAGATGGCGGCATGCTGGCAGCGGCCTCGGTGGATGGTAAGGTCTATATTTGGTCGATTGGCGACGGTCAGTTGATCAGAGTGATTGAAGCTGATGACAACACGCTTTGGAGTGTTGCTTTCAGTCGTGATGGCACACAGGCTGCAACTGCTTCCAGCGATGAGGTGGTCAAGGTGTGGGATGTTGAAACCGGCGAAGAGCTTGCCGCTTATGGTGGCCATAAGGGTGGGGCGACAGATGTTGCCTTTTTGGCGGATGAGGCAACCTTGGTGGCAATCGACCGATCTGGGGAACTGCATTGGTGGGATACCGCGACGCACCGTCGGCTCATGCCTGTCGAAAAGATTCATGCAGGCCCGACCTGGCGTATCGCGCTTGCACCTGACGGACATTCTTTTGCGACAACCAGCGAAGCCGGTGATGTTCGGGTTTGGGACAGGTTGAGCTTAGAGATCGCATGTGCGTTGGGCAGTCCAACCTTTGATGAAGGGCGCAGGGTTCAGTATTTGGGAAGCGATGAGCCAACAACGACCTGTGATGCCTTCGCGGATTGATCACATGGCGAGTATTGAAAAGCACTGACGGACGCTTGGATTTGAAGCGGAACTAAGCAGGCGTGATCAGATTATGGTCGGTTCACAACGAAATCCGGCATGATTTGCGCCTGTGTGATTGCGTCATCGACGTCATGCCCTGCGAAAAAACCGTACCCCGAAATCAGGGCCGAGGCGATTCCGGCAGCATGGGCCCCCAATATGTCGGTATGCAAGCTGTCACCAACCATAAGCACGCGAGTTTTATCGACCCGGCCAAGTCGCTTGAAAGCCAGGTCAAAAATATTCTCAAATGGTTTGCCGAAGAATTCGGGTACAACGCCGGTTCGGTCGGCAAGACGGTGCGCGAACAGACCGGGTTCGTTTGAAAATCCGTTCTCGCGTGGTGCGACTATGTCCGGATTTCCAACCAATACCGGACGCGGGCGTTTTAGCAGGGCTGCTTCCAAATGGGCCTGACGTGCCTCGGACCAGACGGCTGAGCCGATCATCAGAAACCCCTCAACCGAGTCATAGGGCTCGGGATCGTCATCGAGATAAGTCAGGTTCAAATCTTCCAGGTCGCGAAGGCCGGTGCTGGGTGTTGCCATCAAACCCCAATGCAGCGCGCGTTGACCGCCTAGCTCAGCCAGCAGTGTTGCGCGGCTTGTGATGATATCCTCTGACGCAAAATCATATCCCAGCCGGGCGTATTTCTCGACGAGCGCCGCATGAGGGTGACCAGCTGCATTCGAAACGACCAGAACACGTTTACCCATGGCTTTGAGCTGATCAATCCGCGCGGCTGTACCGGGAATCGCAGTCTCGCCGATATTGAGGACACCGAACGCATCCAGAAGGAATACATCGAAGCCTTCAGCAATATCCATCAAAGTGTTCGCATGCTGATAGGATTGAACAGCCGGTTCAGCAGCCGGAAGTCGATGCCGAACGGCCTCGTAGGCTTCGAAAGCCTCTTGGGTCGTGAAGCGGCTCAAATAATTGCCCCTCGTACTTTGGCGGACACCCATTCGCTGATCATGACGGCAATCAGAATGACGATCAGGATAAGGCTGACCTGCGGCCATGCGAGAACGTTCAGCGACGCCGACAATTGCAGCCCGATGCCGCCTGCGCCCACAAGGCCAAGAACCGTAGACTCGCGAATATTGATGTCCCAGCGGAATACGGCGATCCCGGCAAAGGCGGGCAATATTTGCGGGACGATTCCATAGGCCATGACCTGCCAGCGGGATGCGCCGGTGGCGGTGATGGCTTCGACTTGGGTGTGATCAATTTCCTCGATGGCTTCATAGAGAAGCTTGGCGCAGAAGCCGATCGAACGAATGGCAATGGCGATAACACCTGCGAACACTCCGGGACCAATGATTGCGATTAACAAAAGCGCCCAGATCAACGAGTTGATCGAGCGGGTTGAGACGATGATCAGTAACGCGATGGGGCGGATGAACACGGCCGACGGCGTGGTGTTGCGGGCGGCCAGAAAGGCGACCGGTACGGCAAGGAACAGCGCAATGATCGTACCAAGTGTGGCGATGTTCAGCGTGTCCCAGATCGGGCGGCCTAACTGCGTGATGTAATCCCACTTTGGTGGTGTCGCGCGGGTCCAGATATCGTTCGCGATCCGGGGTGCGTCCCACACAAAGAACCATGTCGTCGAGGCCGAGATGATCTGCCAGCAGTAGACAAAGACCGCCACACCTAACAGCCAGCAAAACCAACGCACAAGGCTTTGACCGGTCGTGCGTCTGCGCCAGATTTGCGTACCTTCATGTTCAAGCACTGGCATTACTGGACCCTCGCGCGGATGATACCCGAGAGGTATTCGAGCGCCATGACGATCCCGATGATCAGGATCAGAATGGCTGCCGCAGTGTCATACTCATAACGGTCAAACGCCGTATTCAGCGTGGCCCCAATGCCGCCGGCCCCCACAAGCCCAAGAATTGCACTTTCGCGAAAGTTGATATCGATCCTGTACATCGACAGCCCGACCAGTCGCGGCATGACCTGTGGCTGCACGCCGTAGTTGATCCATTGCATCCATCGCGCGCCCGAGGCTTTGATCGCCTCGGCCTGTACTTTGTCCATGGCCTCGATGTCTTCGGCCAAGAGCTTGGACAGGAAACCGATAGTGGCGAAGGACAGTGTCAGGAAGCCGGCCAAAGGTCCGAACCCAAAGATGGCAACCAGAAGAATGGCGACGATGATCTCTTGCAGGGCGCGGCTGATCGCAACAATGCCTCGGCAGATCACATAGACCGGGAGAGGCGCAATATTGCGTGCAGCGCCCAGTCCGATCGGGATCGATATCAGGATGCCCACCACCGACGCTGCAACCGTCATCACGATGCTCTCGAGAAGACCGCTCCAGATATCGCTCCAGCGCGATATGAAATCCGGGCTTGTGAAAGCAAGGACAAAAGCCCAACCGCGATCCAAGCCTTCATAAACCCGGCCCCAATCCACCTCGATGGTCATAAATGCCGCAATCAGATAGGCGACGAATCCAACGATCAAGGTCCAGCGCAGTAAGGCGTTTTTGACGAAGGCCGGTTTCCGCCAGCCTTTGCCCAGCAGGTCATCAAGTTCGGGATGGCTCATTCCGCGGCCTCGATCTCTTCGTCGTCTTCAACTTTCTCTATGGTCGCTTCCCAGTCTTCTTCGCCATAGATTTCGGTCAACTTGTCAGGCGTAAGCCCAGAGGGGAGGCCGTCAAATACGATTTCACCAAAGCGTAGGCCAACGACGCGCGGTACGAACATTTGCGCAAGGGCCACGTCATGAATGTTGATTATCGCGGCTAATCCGCGTTCCTGACACAGCTCGGTAATCAAGCGCATGATCTGACGGCTGGTTTTTGGGTCCAGTGAGGCGGTCGGTTCATCGACCAGCAGAAGCTTGGGATTTTGGATTAGCGCCCGGCATATTCCAACCCGCTGACGCTGACCACCTGACAGTTCGTCCGCTCGTTTGTCGGCCATATGCAACAGACCCACGCGATCCAGCAGGCGGAATGCTTCATCCACGTCAGACTGGGGGTAACGTCGCAGGAAGCTCCGCCAAAACCCAACATATCCCAGCCGTCCCGACAGTACATTTTCCATGACGGTCAGGCGTTCAACCAGTGCGTATTCCTGAAAGATCATCCCCATTTCACGACGTGCTTTCCGCAGCGCTCCCGAGCCGAGTTTGACCAGGTCCACGTCGTCCAGCAGAACCTCGCCACTCGTGGGTTCAACCAAACGGTTAATGCAGCGGATCATGGTGGATTTGCCAGCACCAGAAGGCCCGATCAGCGCCAGAACCTGGCCCTTTGGCACATCTAGATCGATCGCCTTCAGGGCCTGATCGCCGGTTTTATAAGTTTTTGTAAGCTTTTGAAGCCGCAGCATTTACGCCCCCGGTTCGGGTGGTAACGGGCCCCGCAGGGCCCGTTGGATGTAGTATCGATTACTGGCAGGCGTAGGAAACGCCGTTGGCCGCGTCGATCTTGCGGATGACGTCCCAGAACTCCTGATAGGTCATCTCAAGGAACTGACCTTCATTCGATTTCGAGAACTCAGCCTCAAGCGTCGTTCCCTCCCAGTCGAAGCTGAAGAAGGCATTGCGGATTTTCTCCTGCAGTTCCGGCGTCAGGTTGTACACGGTTCCAAAGCCTGTCGTCGGGAAGGTCTGCGACTTGTAGATCGTGATGACGTCGTCTTCGTTGATCACATCGCGCGAGATCATCCGCGATTTGACCGAATTAGCGATCGAGGCAGCCAGATAGTCCTTATTGGCGACACCCAAGATCGAGTTGTCGTGTTTGCCCGAATAAACCGGCTCAAAATCGCGTTCGGGCAGCAGATCAAAGTCGCTTTTCAGGATCGCCGAGGGCGCTTTGAAGCCCGAGTTCGAAGTAGGGGAAGTAAAGGCCAATTGCTTGCCCTTGATATCCTCAACCTTTTCGATGCCTGAACCGGGATAGGTGATGATCTCCATCTCGTATCCGAAGTTTCCGTCTTTCGACGCCATGATCGTGAAGGGTCGGAAACCAGCACAGTTCACGGCTAACGGGTTTGAACCGGTATTGAAGCCCGCAATATGCAGACGCCCCGAACGCATGGCCTCAATCTGGGCCGCGTTGTTCTGAACTGGAAAGAAAACAACGTCTTTGCCAGTTTCCGCTTTCAGATGATCAAGAAAGTCCGACCAAGCAGTTTTGTATACGGCAGGGTCTTCAACCGGGGTGTAGGCAAAGATCAGAGTATCAGGATCAATCTGATCGGCAGGATCAGCGGGGATATCCGCGATCAGATCGCCATCGGCATCGCAGAACCGCGCATCCAGATCACCGCGCGGGCAGTCTTGCGCCGAAGCCGTGCCCGACAGTGACAAGAGCGCGATTGCGGAAGCTCCGATCAGTAGTTTGATATCAAATTTCATTTCTTCCTCCCAGTCATGCGTGGCTTTTCTGTCCACGGTTTGTCGTTCTTTGTAAGGACTGCTCAGCGACAAGAATCTTCACCCCGGCGTCGTTGATCGCGCCAAGCAAATCCCCTGTTGGTTTGGTATCAGTCACGATTGAATTCAGCCCGTCAAGGTCGCCCACACGGGTCAAACCTTTGCGGTCGAATTTATCGGACCCGATCAGAAGATGTCGCGTCGCGGCGCGTGCCAGCATCATCCGTTTGACGGTTGCGAAACCGCGCACGGTCTCTGACGGCCCTTCTTCTGACAGGCCGGACGCGCCAATCATGCAGCGATCGACGTTGAAACGAGACAGGAAATCCAGTGTATCTGTCCCGATCGTGGCGGACTCGGCGGTCAGATATTCGCCTGGGCATAGAATGACTTCAACGGGTGCGTGACCAAGGGTCATGGCCACCGGTATCGAATTCGTAATTGCCGTGCAGTGAATGCCCCGATACGCCAACATACGGGCCATCTCGATGGTGGTTGAGCCGGAATCGATCATCACCGTCTCGCCTTCCTGAATCAGGTTAGCTGCGCATTTGCCGATCTTTTCACGCTCATCAAGGCGGGCGTGGGTGCGCTCATCCAGACTTGGATAACGTCCTTGTATCGGGGCAGAGGCACCGCCATGCGCCCGCGAGATCAGCCCATCATCAGCTAGGGCATCAAAATCCCTGCGCACCGTTTCCGCCGAGACATTGAAACGCTGCGCCAATTCGCTGATCCGGACGTGCGGGCGAAGCTTCAACTCCAACAATATCTCACGGCGGCGGTCGGATTTCTTGAACCGACTCTGGCCCTTGTTGGTTTTCTTATCGCGCGTTTCCGCTTTGGGCATCTGGCAATCCGACTCGGTTTCAATCTCACTTTTGTGGCGTTTCAGTCGTTTTGCAACAATTTCTGTTGCAAAGCCCACGATTCATTGTGAGACTTCAAAGAACTGTTTCTATTTCGAGGCGTAGCAATCGAAGTGCACCGGCGTTCTGGATGTAGCCACCTTGTTCAACAGCACGTATGTGTTGCCATTGCCCTTTGCGTAGTGCCAGAGCCAAGAGCGCGCGCATGAGCAAGACCGAATTCACAGATCAGATCGGTGCGCTTCCAGTGCGATGGGACAAGTCCGACAAGCTGCGGGTTCTTATGGTCACTTCGCGTGACCGGGGGCGGTGGGTCATCCCCAAAGGTTGGATGATGGATGGTAAGAAGCCTTGGCATGCCGCTGAAATCGAAGCTTTGGAAGAGGCCGGAGCGGTTGGCTTTATCTCCAAGAAATCGATCGGGTGCTTTCACTATGACAAGCGATACGAGGGTAAAAGCAGCGTGCCTTGCCGCGTAACGCTTTATCCGTTGATTGTGGAACGGCTCAAACGCCGTTGGAAGGAACGCGACGAACGCAAGCGCCACTGGTTCTCACCTGCCAAGGCCGCAAAGCTTGTCGAAGAGAAAGAACTGGCGCGTTTGTTAAAGAGCCTGTCAGATAATCAAGAGACGTTGGCTGTTATCGAAAAATTGCGAAAGGCCGCATGAGGAAGGGCATATAAGAGCCGGGAAATCCGGACGCAGTGAACTTAAAGGGAGAGAAATCAATGAAGAAATTTACATCCACAACGTTGGGATCGCTTATTGCCCTTGCCGCATCGATGTCAGCGGCACAGGCTGACAAGTTGACACTTTATTGTTCTGCGCAAGAGGATTGGTGCCAGCTTATGGCGCGCAGTTTTGAGGACGCGACCGGCATCGACGTCAACATGACCCGGAAGTCTTCGGGTGAAACCTTTGCTCAGATCCGTGCAGAAAGCTCCAACCCCAAGGGTGATGTTTGGTGGGGCGGTACCGGTGATCCACATCTACAGGCCGCAGAAGAGGGGCTGACGATGGAATACATGTCGCCGATGCGTGACCAGCTTCATGATTGGGCGATTTCTCAGGCGGAAAGCGCTGGTAACAAGACCATCGGCATCTATTCAGGTGCGCTTGGTTACGGCTACAATGCCGATCTAGTCGCCGCGAACAACCTTCCCGAACCTGCTTGCTGGAAGGACCTTCTGAAGCCCGAGTACAAGGGGCACGTTCAGATGGCTAACCCGAACTCATCAGGTACGGCCTACACGACTCTGGCCTCGATGGTGCAAATCTTCGGCGAAGACGAAGGATTTGAGTTCATGAAGGGGCTGCATTCGAACATCAACCAATACACCAAGTCGGGCTCGGCACCGATCAAGGCTGCTGGTCGAGGCGAGAATACAATTGGTATCGTTTTCATGCATGACGCAGTAAAGCAGGCGGTATCGGGTTTCCCGATCAAAGTCGTCGCGCCATGTGAAGGTACTGGTTACGAGATCGGTTCGATGTCGATCATCGAAGGCGCGCGCAATGAAGAAGAGGCTAAAAAGTTCTATGACTGGGCATTGTCGCCCGAGGCACAGAACCTTGCCCTTCAGGTCAACGCATTTCAGGTGCCGTCAAACAAAGGTGCTGAAACTTCGGAAAGCGCGCCTGACATGAGCCAGATCAAGTTGATCGACTATGACTTCAAGAAATACGGCTCGTCGGATGAGCGGAAGCGCCTATTGCAGAAATGGGACGAAGAGGTTTCGGTACTGCCGCAGTAAATGACTGACGACACGACAAAAACGACCCATCCGGTTCTGATCTTCTGGGTCAGCGCCGGGTGGGTCGGATTCTGCCTGCTGCCGTGGTACATGGTTGATGGTGGCCTGTGGTCGTTCGAGTGGCTGCTGGACGGCTACCCTTTCGACGAAGATTATGCGCCTGCTGCCTTTCTAATTGGGCAGGGTGAAAAGCTGTGGCTTGCTCCGCTTCTTATTGCACTCTTGCTGCCACTTCTGGTGTTAAGACGCGCCAAATCAGATCCGCTTTATGCCCGAGTTTTGATCCTGTCAGGGGCGCTGGGCTTCGGCTGGCTGATCGCACAAGGGTTCAGCATCGGAATCCGAGGCTACAACTTCGATTGGCTGGAAGCCTTGTTCGGAGAGCTCGGTGATCGGCAATTCGGCATGGGCTATGGCGCGATGATCTGCGCGTCGAGTTTTCTGTTCCTTCTGACCCAGGGTGTCGCCGCGCGTGGGGCGATTAACGGAGACGTCTTCGTGGTCAGCGCCATCGGTGGTGTGATCACCATCGTCACCGCGTTTGTATTCTTTCCTATCGCCAAGATGCTGTTCGCTGCCTTCGTCACAGAAGAAGGCGCGTACTCCATCGCAGTGTTCTTCTCGAAATTCTTTGACGACCGGCTATGGGGGCTGGGATGTTTCTGGGGCGCACGATGCGGGGCGGCATGGAACTCACTGTTTCTGGCCATCCTCGTCGGCTTCATCACCACTGCGCTCGGCTTGTGCTTTGCGCTTGTCGTGACCCGCTCGGGCTTTCGGTACAAGCGCGCGTTGCGCGCACTGACGGTTCTGCCGATTATCACGCCACCGTTCGTGATCGGCCTAGCGCTGATACTGCTGTTTGGATTGTCGGGTTCAGTAACGCAGTTCTTTGCCGAATTATTCGGCACCCAACCCACTCGCTGGCTGTATGGCATGCCGGGTGTTCTGATTGCGCAGACGTTGGCATTTACACCCATCGCCTTCCTTGTGCTGATTGGCGTCGTTGAAGGGGTGTCTCCCTCGATGGAAGAAGCAGCCCAGACATTGCGCGCGAATAGATGGCAGACGTTCAAAACCGTGTCCCTACCGTTAATGCGCCCTGGCCTTGCCAATGCTTTCCTTCTGGGCTTCATCGAAAGCATGGCGGATTTCGGCAACCCACTGGTTCTGGGCGGCAATTTCGACGTGCTGTCAACCGAGATATTCTTTGCCATCGTGGGCGCCCAGTACGATCAAGGCCGCGCTGCGGTTCTGGCCATGGTGCTTCTGTTCTTCACGCTTTCAGCCTTCTACGCGCAACGTGCCTGGCTAGGTAAGAAAAGCTACACCACAGTCACGGGCAAAGGTGACGCTGGCGTACATCCATTGATGCCAACCGGCCTTTCCATCCCGGTGCTAACCGTCGCCCTTGGCTGGGCCGTGTTTACCATCGTCGTCTACGCCATGATCGTCTACGGCAGTGTGGTCGAGCTGTGGGGGGTCAACAATTCCCTGACGTTCAAGCACTACGTCACTGCGTTCTCAGTTCGGTTTGAAGCAGAGGGTATTCGCTGGACAGGAGCCGCATGGGACAGTTTCTGGACGACTATCACCATCGCCGCAATTGCTGCTCCACTGACGGCTGCCGTGGGGCTCGTTACGGCCTATCTTCTGACCCGGCAGAGTTTCGCAGGTAAAGATGCCTTTGAGTTCGGCACCATGCTATCCTTTGCCATCCCCGGCACCGTGATCGGCGTCAGCTACATTCTCGCCTTCAACGTTCCCCCAATCGAGATCACCGGCACCGGGGTCATCCTGGTTGTCAGCTTCATCTTCCGCAACATGCCAGTCGGTGTCCGAGCTGGCATTGCCAGCATGTCGCAACTGGATCGCAGTCTGGATGAGTCCTCGCTGACACTGGGCGCAAATTCCTGGCAGACTTTCCGCCGGATCATCCTGCCTCTGCTACGCCCGGCAATTCTTGCCGCCCTTGTCTACAGTTTCGTGCGGGCCATGACGGCGATTTCGGCGGTGATTTTTCTGGTCAGCGCGGAATATGACATGGCGACCAGCTATATCATCGGGCGGGTCGAGAATAACGACTATGGTCTCGCCATCGCCTATTCCACCACACTGATCTTTGTGATGCTGTCAGTGGTTGCCCTGATGCAGTTGATCGTGGGCCGGACCAAGATCGGGCGACGAATGACGCAGTCGCGGACCAATGTTTAGGAGAGTTTGACATGAGCCTGCAGTCCAAAGCCGCGCCGGTTCGGTTCGAGTCCGTGACAAAGATGTTTGGCAAGGATGTCGTTGCCGTCGACGACATCAACCTGCATGTCGAAGCCGGAAAGCTGGTCACGCTGTTGGGCCCGTCGGGCTGCGGCAAGACGACGACGCTGAGGATGATCGCAGGGCTCGAAATGGCCACCTCGGGAAAGATCACCATCGGGGATCGCGATGTGACCAAACTGCCCGCGACGGACCGCGACGTATCCATGGTGTTCCAGTCCTACGCGCTGTTTCCTCATATGAGCGTGCTTGAGAACGTGATGTATGGCCTCACGTTCTCGGGCTTTGCTAAAGACGAGGCCCGCCGCCGCGCTTTGGACGGTTTAGAGCTGGTTGGCCTGAAAGGTTTTGACGGCCGCCTCCCGTCAGAATTGTCTGGTGGCCAACAGCAGCGCGTCGCTGTAGCGCGGGCTTTGGTGTTGGAGCCACAGGTGCTGTTGTTTGATGAACCGCTTTCGAACCTCGACGCGAAACTACGCCGCCAGGTACGCGAGGACATCCGGGCCATTCAGCAAGACCTTGGTCTGACCGTCGTCTACGTAACACACGATCAGGAAGAGGCTCTGGCAGTATCGGACGAAATCGTCGTGATGCGGAATGCCGCGATTGCCCAGATTGGCACGCCCCGCCAGCTTTACGACGCCCCAAATGATCGCTTTGTTGCTGATTTTATTGGTGAGGCAAATCTGCTTGCCTGCCAGATCATCTCGGTCGACGGCGACATGGCCACCATCGAGATCGAAGGCTACCGCCATACCTTGGCATCCCGTGGCTTGACCGAAGGGGCTGCGACCGTCGCCATCCGGCCTTCTCGACTTGTGATCGGGGCCGCGCAAGGAGTTGCGGCGACCGTCTCCAAAGCCACCTATGTGGGTGTCCGAATGGAGTACACTCTGACCGGTGCGTTCGGCCAGGTCTTTGCAGTCCATGACGATGTTGATGCGCCGCTAGAGCCGGGTACAGAAGTACAGATGGCCTTCGCCGAGAAAGGTCCGGTGCTTTTGCCCGAATAGATGCCCTGTCTTCTAATCATCACGCACCCCGAGGTCATCATTGACCCGAACACCCCCATTCAGGACTGGGGGCTTAGCGCGGAAGGCCGCCGCCGCGCTGCGGCCTTCGCAACCAGAGGAATTTTTGCAGAAGTTACCCACCTATGGGCCAGCACCGAGCAAAAGGCCCGCGAGACGGCCGACATCCTGGCCGCGCCCAGAAGCCTGCGGATAAAACAAGATGCCGCACTTGGCGAGAATGATCGAAGCGCCACCGGTTTTCTGCCGCGTGACCGGTTCGAAGCTGCCGCTGACGCATTCTTTGCCCACCCCAACACCAGTTTTCGCGGCTGGGAAACTGCCGTTGCCGCCCAGCGGCGTATAAACCAAGCAGTAACTTCAATTATCGAAACGCATGATGGCAGTGACCTCGCCATCGTTACCCATGGGGCCGTCGGGACCCTTCTGTGGTGCTCCTTGTCGGGCCGCCCCATTGATCGGAGGTATGATCAGCCCGGGCAAGGCCATTATTGGCAAGCCGATCTAACGGACCTTAAACCGCTGAGCGGATGGCGCTCAATCGACTAGATTGTCAGGCCTGCCACGCGTTCTCCGAGATTTCACGCAAAGTATCAAACACATCCGGAGTACCAGCGATCACCCGACCGCCGTTGCGGGTCATTGCGCCTGCGTCCTGATCTTCGACCACGCCGCCTGCTTCCGCAATCATCAATTGACCAGCCAGACAATCCCAGGCGTTCATATGTTCTTCGACATAGCCTAGCAGCCGGCCCGCTGCGACATAGGCCAGTGACAGCGCGCCACTGGCGTTTCTGTGAAACATGGCCCCGCGCTCAATCAGGTTCGCGACGATTGGAACAATGTTACGGTTATCCACCCGGTTCGAATAACCCACTGCCACCGTTCCTTGATGCAGCGCAACACCCGAAGCGACCCTCATTGGCGCATCATTCAGTGTTGCCCCGCCTCCGCGCGAGGCTACGAAGGTCTCATTGATATTTGGGTCATGGATTACACCGATCTCGGTATTTTCCTCAGCGACGCCCGCCAGAACGATGGTCCAGGCCGGAATGCCATTGACGAAATTCGTGGTGCCATCGATTGGATCGATCACCCAGTCAAATCCGCTTGAACCTTGTGTTTCACCATGCTCTTCGCCAAATATGCCATCGTTGGGCCAAGCCTCGGCGATCCTCTGGCGGATGAAGGTTTCGACATTCCGGTCTGCCTCGCTGACCCAATCCTGTGCGCCTTTTTGATTGACGATCAAACCGCCCCGGTCGGAGAAATACCTGGAGGCGATTGTGCCAGCTTCCTTGCAGATCGCGATCGCGAAGTCTTTGCGTTCTTTGAGGTAATCCATTGGGAATCCAAATCATATCTGTTGTTGGCCAAAACTGTGCAGGCTTGGTGATGGAATGGCAAATACCAAATGCTGGTGAACTCGGTCCGGGGCAGCCATTGACAGGCGTGCCTTCAACCGCATTTCGCGTCTTCAAAACGGGGCGCGCAGGTTTCGTGCTAAACACGATGCTGTAAGAATACGTCGCCGGGAACGATTGTAGCATTGAAGAAAATGGTAGCCCGTAGGGGAATCGAACCCCTCTTTCCAGGTTGAAAACCTGGCGTCCTAACCGATAGACGAACGGGCCATTTAGACCAGACAAGCACAAGTGGTAGCCCGTAGGGGAATCGAACCCCTCTTTCCAGGTTGAAAACCTGGCGTCCTAACCGATAGACGAACGGGCCACGCTGGCTTGTGGAGGGCCTTTTACGGTTTACCTTCCCCCCCCGCAAGACGAAAAACGCAAGGCTGTGAAACTTTTTTGGCCGTTCCCGAGCGGCGTTGAAACGGTTGTCAGACAGCTTCTGCCGCGTCTTCCAGCCGCAGCTGCACGCTCTGTCGTCCGCCCCAGGTATTCACCTCAAGCCGACCCGCGAAATGGAACCGCGCGCCGCCGTGATTAGACAGGCGATCCCCCAACGGGCCGTCGAACGCGCCAAAGGCGATGGCATCCAGTCCGCCAGACATTCCATCCGAAAGTGACAGCTTCAAATGTGTTTCGCCCACGCGTTTAGCAAAGCGCACTTGCAGATCAGGCAGCGCATAGCGCGGGGCAGGGGCACCGGCCCCGAAAGGACCCGCTTTCTCTACCTGTTCGATCAGATCGACTGTCGCGGCCCCGGGCATCAGCGCCCCGTCCAGTTTCAAGTCGGCGGGACCGCCTTGGCCTGCACCCTGCTTGGCCAGAAGCTCGGACAGGCGCGACATTGCAGGCTCCAACTGATCACGCATCACCGTGAGACCGGCCGCCATCTTGTGGCCACCACCCTTGACCAGCAGCCCTTCGGCAGCCAGTCGCTGGATCGACGCGCCCAGATCAACGCCCGAGATCGACCTGCCTGAACCTTTGCCCTCATCCCCGTCGAACCCGATCACGATAGCGGGCCGGTTTGCCGACTCTTTCAGCCGCGATGCAACGATACCTACCACGCCGGGATGCCAACCGTCGCCTGCGGCCCAGACCAGCGGCCCATCCAACCCACGGTCCTCGGCTTGCGCCAAAGCCGCCGCGCGGACCGCGTTTTCGATCTCGCGCCGTTCCGAATTCAGGGCATCCAGCCGCTCGGATAAGGCTTCGGCCTCAGTGATCGAGTCCGTGCTCAGCAGCCGCGCGCCAAGATCAGCCTGACCAATGCGACCGCCTGCATTGACGCGCGGCCCCAGAAGAAACCCCAGATGATAGCTATTGGGCGCGGTATCCATGCGCGCCACGTCTGACAACGCGACCAAACCAGGCCTTTGCCTTTGGGTCATCACTTTCAGGCCCTGTCGAACCAGCGCCCGGTTGGCGTCGATCAACGGCGCAACGTCCGCGACCGTGGCCAGCGCCACCAGATCGAGCATTGCCATCAGATCCGGCCCCTTGGCCCCGGCCTCACGCAACTGACGACCCGCCTCGACCAGCATCAGGAACACCACCGCAGCAGCGCAGAGATAGCCTAGATCGCCGCTTTCGTCCTGTCGGTTCGGGTTCACCACGGCGACGCAATCCGGCAGGGTTTCTGCACCCAAATGGTGATCCAAAACGATCACATCCGCACCCTTCGCCGCCGCGATAGGTTCGTGGCTCAGCGTTCCGCAATCCACGCAGATGATCAGGTCATGGCTAGCCGCAAGCGCCTGCATTGCAGGCACATTTGGCCCATAGCCTTCATCAATCCGGTCAGGCACATAAAGCGTCGCGGCAAGCCCCATCTGGCGCAGCCACACCAACAACAACGCAGCCGAACTGCCCCCGTCCACATCATAGTCAGCAAACACTGCGATCTTTTGGCGCTTGCTCACAGCCTGTAGAAACCGGGCCGCAGCGACTTCCATATCTTTCATCGATTGCGGGTCGGGCAGCAGTTCCTTCAACTTAGGTTCCAGGAAACCGGCGGCCTCCATCACCGGAACACCACGCCGTGCCAAAACCTGACAGACGGCGCGAGGCAGATCTGTCTGCTGCGCCATCATTTCTGCTGACCGCTCGACCTCAATCCCCGGTCCGATCCAGCGTCGCCCCGTCAGAGATTGCTCTACGCCCAGAAATGCCACATCTCACCTCATGCACTAAGGCCGGACCCCTGCGGATCCGGCCTCTTGGTCTTTTATGAATACTCTTGCTGAAGGCGCTGGCGCAAGCCGCTATGCTTCGTTGTGTGGCCACATCGGCGTGCGGTAGGACATCCGCCGCACCGAGCCCGTTTTTGATCGCATGAGCAGCGTCGTTGTTTCAACCCAACCCGGTTCCCGCTTGATGCGCGGCAGCAGTGAACCTCCGGTGACCCCAGTAGCAGCAAAGATTACATCCGCCGTTACCATCTCGTCGCGCGCATAAACACGGTCCAGATCGGTGATGCCCGCCTTGGCCGCCCGGCCACGTTCGTCGTCATTACGGAACAACAGGCGGCCATAGATTTGTCCACCCATGCATTTCAGCGCGGCTGCGGCAAGCACACCCTCGGGCGCACCACCTTGACCCATATACATGTCGATGCCGGTCACTTCGCTTTCAGCGCAGTGCATGACACCCGCGACATCGCCATCGGTGATCAGGCGGATCGAGGCGCCGGTATCGCGCACCTCTGCGATCATCGCTTCGTGGCGAGGACGCTCCAATATGCATACGGTAATATCCGCGGGCTCACAGCCTTTGGCCTTGGCCAGCGCTTCAACTCGCTCGCGCGGGCTCATGTCCAAGCTTACGACACCTTCGGGAAAGCCCGGACCAATGGCCAGTTTGTCCATGTATACGTCCGGAGCGTGTAGCATTGAGCCGCGCGGGCCCATGGCAATGACAGTCAGCGCGTTAGGCATATCCTTGGCGGTCAGGGTTGTGCCTTCAAGCGGGTCCAGCGCAATGTCTACGCCCGGGCCGTTACCAGTGCCAACCTCTTCGCCGATATAGAGCATCGGCGCTTCATCACGCTCGCCCTCACCAATGACAACGACACCCTCAATGTCCAGAAGGTTCAGTTGTTCACGCATAGCGTTGACGGCAGCCTGATCGGCAGCTTTCTCATCACCCCGGCCAACCAGAGAGGCGGACGCCAGCGCGGCCTGTTCTGCCACCCGTGCAAGGCCCAGAGACAGCAGGCGGTCGTTGAAATCGATCTTGGCAGCGTTCATCTTCGCATATCCTTTGGTCAGCTAAGGCGTTTTATCCGGCATAGCCTGCGCGCAGCATAGGCCGCAAGGGGTCAGACTTGTTCGATACGCAGGGCGACGGGTTCTCCGGCCACCACATCGGTGGCGCGCAGGCCATCCAGTGCATGGTCCAGCGTCGCCCGCGTGGTTTTGTGGGTCACGATCAGCACGGGCGCTGTGCTTTCTGTGTGCCCATACTGCCGCATCCGGTCGATCGAGACGCCAGCATCGCCCAGAATCGCCGCGACCTTTGCCAGAGCGCCGGGCTTGTCCAGAAGACCGAGCCGCAGATAGTAGGGTGCAGGTAAGCCAGTAACGGCGGAGGCTGCGTCTTGTAGGGTCGTCGCAGGGCGGCCAAATGTCGGTATATGCAAGCCTCGCGCCAGATCGCAAACGTCGCCCATCACCGCGCTGGCAGTGGGACCTTCACCGGCACCGGGGCCGCGCAGAACGATTTGTTCAACTGCGTCCCCATCCAGCACAACCATGTTTGTTCCGCCTTCCAACTGACCTAGCGGAGAATTGCTCGGCACTAGACAGGGTTGCATCCGCTGTTCCAGTCCGCGCGCCGTTCGCTGTGCTACACCCAACAGCTTGATGCGATACCCCATGTCGTGGGCCTGATGGATGTCATCGAGGCTAATATGCTGAATGCCCTCGATCTCGATCCCATCGAAATTCGGCTTGGTGCCAAAGGCAATCGAAGACAGCAGCGCCAGTTTGTGCGCCGCGTCGATGCCGCCAACATCCAGATTCGGATCGGCTTCAAGATAGCCAAGCTGCGCGCATTCCTCGAACAGGGCGTTATAGCCCAACTCCTGCGATTGCATCCGGGTCAGAATATAGTTGCAGGTACCGTTCATGACGCCCATGACACGCGTGATCTCGTTACCCGCCAGTCCTTCGGTCAGAGATTTGATTACCGGGATACCACCCGCGACAGCCGCTTCGAAGCGAATGACACGACCTGCGGCTTCGGCCAATTCCGCCAGTTCCTGCCCATGAATCGCCAGCAGTGCCTTGTTTGCGGTGACGACATCCTTGCCACTGTTAAGCGCCGCCTCGACCGAAGCTTTCGCGGGGCCGTTCTCGCCGCCCATCAGTTCGACAAAAACATCGATGTCTTCGCGTTTGGCCAATGCAACGGGATCGGTTTCCCATGCATAATCCGAGAGGTTTACGCCACGGTCCTTGCTGGCATCACGGGCCGAAACTGCGGTGATCTCGATGCGACGCCCGGTGCGGGCGTGCAACAAATCGGCATGACGACGTACAATTTTGACCACACCCACGCCAACGGTTCCCAATCCGGCAATTCCAAGCCTCAGCGCCTGTGTCATTCCCTTGGGTCCTTTCTGCTCGCTATACCGCCCGCGATGGCGAAGTGTCCTTTGCGGGCTGCCTTAGCGGGTTCGAGGCAGGGGTGCAATCCGTCTAATCTTTTGGAGCTAGTGACGTGACCGAAATCCTAGTTAATCTCGGCATTCTGCAGCGCTTCGGCCTTTTCCGCCAACGCTTCGCTGCGTGCTGTTAGGTCTTCTTCTACCTCTTCCGCTTCGCTGATTGGATCGGTCGGAGGGCCGAGGGCGGGATCTAAAGCAATAAGCTTGGGGTAGGGTGCCTTGCGCAATGCGGCGGTTTCGCTGCCTTCCAACTCAGGGATATTTGCGCAGCCGGCGGTGGCCAGCACAAAGAGAATGGGCAGCAAAAGCTTCATCGCAGTCCTTCGGGTCGCAGCGTGTATCCCGTGATGCACGTTTTGTCGGAATGGTTCAAGCGGGGTTCTATCTGAACGTCTGTTCAGATACGATCGAAGCATGGCGCGTACACAAGGTTCTCATTCCGATATAACCGGCCCCCGCATTCGTGAGGCCGCACTGGGGCTGTTTGCCCGTTATGGCTATGCTGCGGTTTCAATGCGGCAGATCGCAGGCGAGGTGGGGGTGCAGGCTGGGGCACTCTATAATTACACGCCCGACAAGCAGAGCCTGCTGTTTCGGCTGATGCGCGATCACATGCAGGATCTGATGGCCGCCTATGACGATCTCGACCGGTTTGATGATCCACAAGATGCGTTGCGTCAGTTTGTCGGGTTCCACATCCGTTTTCACCTGCAGCGTCCCGACGAGGTGTTCATCGCTTATATGGAGCTGCGCAATCTGAACCCCGAAAATTTTGCCGAAATCGAGGCTTTGCGCCGCCGTTACGAGGACTCGTTAGAGCATATTCTGCGTAACGGGCAGCAATCGGGTCAATTTTCGGTCTCCGATACCAAGATCGCTACCTTGGCGGTGATCGCCATGCTGAATGGTGTGATCACTTGGTATCGCAGCGGCGGCCGCCTGTCGCTGGATGAGGTCGAGCAGGTGTATTGGGACATGGTCCGCAAAGCGGTTACCGCCTGACCAGCCCTTAGTGGGCCGGGCGGATGAACGTTCCGTTCCGCAACTCCCGAAACGCTTGCTGTAATTCTGCCTGCGTATTCATCACGATCGGGCCATGCCACGCCACGGGTTCATCGATCGGAGCGCCCGAGATCAAAAGAAACCGTACACCCTCGGGCCCGGCCTGAACCGTGATTTCGTCTCCGGTCCCGAACCGAACCAACGTCCTGTCTCCTGACATGTCGCGGATGTTGACCTCTTGCCCGGCGATCTCTTTCTCTAGAAGAATTCCAGTTGGCTGAGACGCATCCGCAAAGGCAGCGCTGCCTTCAAAGATATAGGCGAAGGCCCGGCGGTATGTGTCGATCGGAATGGTTTTTTTCACCCCTGCCGGTATGCTGATATCCAGGTATTGCGGATCGGCAGCGATACCGTCCACTGGGCCCGTACGTCCCCAGAATGTACCGACAATCACACGGACCTTTGTCCCATCATCATCGATGATTTCTGGAATATCAGTGCTTTGAACGTCCTGATAGCGCGGGGTGGCCATTTTCTGATCTGATGGCAGATTGCCCCACAGCTGGAACCCATGCATCTGACCGCTGGCCGACCCCTTGGGCATTTCCTGATGCAGGATACCCGACCCGGCGGTCATCCACTGGACATCTCCGGCACCCAGCGTGCCGCTATTGCCCAGCGAGTCGCTGTGTTCGACTGTACCGGACAGGACATAAGTGATCGTTTCGATGCCCCGATGCGGATGCCACGGAAAACCGGCCATATAGTCCAATGGGTTGTCATTCCGGAAATCATCGAACAGCAGAAACGGGTCCAGTTCCGACGGGTCCTGAAACCCAAACGCCCGGTGCAATTTGACGCCCGCGCCTTCCATTGTCGGGACCGCCTTGCGGAATTCCAAAGTTGGTCTGAGTGACATAAACGCCTCCTGATCCTTTGACCGGAACTTATGCGTCGGCCTGAGGCAGTCAATTTGCGCAGGAACACTGAAGCTGTGCGAAGATGCTCAGACAGGTGACGCGGTGCTGTCCTTTGCGTATCAAAGCGGTTAAAGCGGGCGGACAATCAGGAGAACAATATGCAAGAAGAAGTGCTGGCTACAGTCGCGGCCTCGGCACCGCGGCGCTGGACTGGGGTAGGGATGCTGGTCACGGTCGGGGCGTTGGTCATTTACGTCGCGTTGGCATCGCCGCCTGAGTTAGGCTGGCAGGTCTTCTTACTGGTTTCCGGGGCAGCTGCGTTCTGGTTAGCCCGTCGCATGTGGTACGCGACCGAAGACAGGATCGAGCTGACCCAATCCCAATTGCGCACAGGCTCGGGGCAGGTGATCTGCAATATCGAGGATGTCGAAGGCGTAGACCGGGGCGTGTTCGCATTTAAGCCATCAAATGGCTTCTTGGTAATCACTCATGCACGAAGCTCAAACCAGTGGGCGCCCGGTCTTTGGTGGCGTGTCGGACGAAGGATTGGCATAGGCGGCATGACAGCCGCCGCCGAGACCAAATACATGTCGGAAATGCTGTCGGCGATGCTTGCTGAAAAGAGTTAGACACCCAAGCAAGCAGGGTCGGTATTGACGATCTGGTCGAAAACACGCGGGTGTGTGAAGACCAGATTATCCATTTCAAAGTCAGCAAATTTGAATGCCATCTGGAATGGCGCTTTGTATGTATTGTTGGTTTCGACCAGTATCATTGAGCCGTTATCAGGCATTACCGGAAGCCGTTGTTTGATTTTCACGATCTCTGCGTCGGTCCATTTCTGATATCCAGTGCCCCGCACGCAGGACCATAGAACATCGTGGAGATCGTTATCACCATCATAGGTCAGATAGGTCACACGCATCGAGACCGGTGCTCTGGTATCAACCATGTTTTCCAGAAGGTCGTACATGGTGTTGATATACGCGGCGTTAACATCTTCAGCTTCGCGTGAGAGCACATCCGCAACTGCGTAGGCTCCTTTGATGTTGATCGCGCTTTGGCGATAGCTGTCATAATAGGTGTAAGACGCAAACATTGACCAGAACAGCAGCGGCAATATCAGCATTGCCTCGACCGATAAGGCGCCGTCTTCTCGTTTGAGAAAGCGGTTCAGCAGTGCCTTGGGAAGGTTGCGATTTTCTTTGTTAGTTCGAGGCATCGGCCACATCCACTGTTGTGTCAGATGAATCGTCAGGATCAGCTGATGAACCACCAAATGGTTCATGAACAAATACGGTCGTCGCCTGCAATTCCCATTGGCCGTCGTTGTCCTGCTTCGCAATGCCGCTCAGCATCGAAAGCCCAAAAACAGGTGAAACCTCAAGACAGGCGCGGATAATCATAAGCTCATTTGAAGTCCCTTGTTCAAAAACAACTTCGTCCGGCTTACGAATTGTCTCCGGAGTGTCGACGCAATAGGGGGTTGGATCCAACTGATTACCGACCCGCGGATCAATGGACTTCATCTCGAGCGCGAGGTTTTCCGAGCAATTGGTTATCAGCGCTTCGTCACAGATCATTTTCTTCAGCAGCGCGTGATCCCATTCATCTTCCCCTTCAGGAAGGCGATTAAGCCGAACCTCCCGAATTGTCATATCCAGAGATCGTTCAAGATCGGCATGGTGGAAGGACTGCAATCCCAGATCCATGCCTGAATAAGCGACATACAGGAAGAATGGAAACCAGAAGATAAACTCGATAGACGAGTTTCCATCCTCATTCTTTCGAAATCTCCGAAGCCGATTCCGCAGTGTCTTTGTCATTGGGTCAGCCTCAGGTTTTGAATGGAGGTGCTGATTGAATCGAAGACGCGTTCAATCTGATTGCCGGTGGCTTCATAGTAACGGGCAGGTTTGATCGCGCAGTCTTTCAGCATCTGCTTAACACCGTAGGGTGCCTCAAAAGCGATCGAGAAGATGATGACATTATCTTCTTCAGCTTCTTCGCAGAGATCTACAACATTTGGATTTTTGGTCGAAGGACCAATTTCGGTCGTGGAGTCAGCTGCAAATTCTTCGCCGCGATCCCAGCCATAAGCGTGACGCACCATATTCCGAATTGCGTATTTTTCAGTATGCGCCCAGACATCAGGCCATTCCAGTTCTACCGGATCGGAATCTGTTGAAAGCCCTTCGGAGTCTTCGCGTGTTTGCGATCGATCCATCGAATAGCAGGTGCCGTTGTAGTAATCCGTACAGCGGTAGCGCATATAAGTCCCATTGCCATGGGCATGATCTTGGTATTTGTCGCGGGTCCAGCGCCTGTACGAACTGTCCCGTACAGTTGTGGCGACATTAGGCCAAGCCCAGCGGTCATACTCTTCATCGTAGATAGAATACGTTTCGGCATCTTCATTCCAATAGATGTCCGAGGGGCCGTCATTATAAGGCGGATTCACTTTGTGCTGATAAGTGTTTTCACCATCCGTCATCAGCACCAGAACCTTGAGGGTGTCCGTGGTCTTGTTAGGGGCTGGCCGAATTGCGAACGAGTCCGGAATTTCTGAACTGTCCGCAATCTGAGCGATCAGCGGTTGGATACTATCGTCAAGCAAAGTTAGACCCCACTTGAGGCCCACATCGATCGAAGTCCAGCCGCTTGCCACAAGATTCTGGATCTGACCTTTCAGAATGTCAGGATCATTCTGGATTACCGTCATCTCTCGCCGATCTGTGGTGGTTTCAAGACGGCACGTATTGCTCGTTACCAACGTGTCGTTGAACCTTTTGTCGCTGGAGCCATTATCCTTGAAATGAAGAGTTTGCGGGACATAATCCCCTTTTGTGATGATGTTTCCTTCGTCGTCCACGATGTCGTAATAGTTGAAATCGGTCGTTGTGTAGTCCGAAGCCTGGAAATCGATGCAATTGGCCCTTTCGTTAGCCCCGATCGTGTTCAAAGCATTCATAAGATAGTCAGGCACCGACACCTGTTCCGAGTAGGGCACGATTGAGATCGACAATCTACCATCCTCAGATTTCAGGATCATCTCATCGATAAAGTCCTCAGCGGCACTTTTGAGGTTGGTCAGCTTTGTCCCGCGCATCGAACCCGAGACGTCCAGAACCAATGAAATTTCGACGTTACCAATCGATTCTTCGGCGATGCTGGTGGCGGTTGTATCAATGTAATCGACGCCACTCCATTTCATGAAGTGTGTCTCAATGCTCATGTCGGCGCTGGCTTCGACTTTCCGCTTTCCTTCAAGTTCTGCAACCTGAGTCACGGTTCCGTCGTCGTTTGTCGTGCATGTCTCGGGCTCGACCTTGATATTTTTGATGATATTCGTATCGAAACCTTCTTTGCGAATGTAATCATTCACCACGACCCGTGGGCAAAGCTCTTGGTCCAGGTCAGCTGCGGCAAGGACCGCGCGGTCCAGTGCGTATTGTAGCCTTACCCTTTCGCGATCATACCGCATGACGTCGACCGCGAACCCGGCCACGGTGAAGACTATCACGATCAGGAAAAGGGCAAGGATCGTCATCGTGCCTTCTGTCGAAGAAACAAAGTGCCGCAAGTGCCGCGAACAACTGTTTTCGCGGCAGAGACGGTTGAATTGGGCCTTCAAATCAAACTTGCGCATAATTGGTTCCTCGGTCGATCAGACACACTGATGCCAGCACTTCGCAACTTTAATAATTTACCCACGGATCGTGGCGAGATTTGGGCGCAGTGGACACTATGCTGCTCGTTTTTAACGAGATTCAGCTTTATTCCCGGTGTTATTGGTGGTTTTGTTTCGCGCCTTTGGACAATCGCGCGGCTTTCGTTAACGCCCGACTCACCAATGGAGCTGAAAAGTAAAGTTCACAAACTGATGAAAATACGTGCAGTTACTGATTGCGGTATTTGGCAAGCAGTGCGACAAAAAGTCATGACGTATCTCGTCTACCGGCACGGAGGATTTTATGACCGGCATTAAAGAACCCAGCTTTCGTGAGAGTGTTGATTTGATGTTCAACAGAGCGGCGTCTCTGATGGATTTGCCGCCCGGGCTAGAAGAGAAGATACGGGTTTGTAATGCCACCTACACCGTTCGGTTCGGGGTTCGTCTGCGGGGGCAGATCCACACCTTTACCGGATATCGTTCGGTTCATTCGGAACATATGGAGCCGGTAAAGGGTGGCATTCGCTATGCCTTGGCGGTGAACCAGGATGAGGTCGAAGCGCTCGCTGCGCTCATGACTTACAAGTGTGCACTGGTCGAAGCGCCCTTTGGTGGCTCGAAAGGGGGCCTTTGCATTGATCCTCGCCAGTATGAAGAACATGAGATGGAACAGATCACGCGTCGTTTTGCCTATGAGCTGGCAAAGCGCGATCTGATCAACCCCTCACAGAACGTGCCTGCGCCCGATATGGGAACAGGCGAGCGCGAAATGGCGTGGATGGCTGACCAATATGCGCGGATGAATACGACCGATATCAACGCGCGAGCCTGCGTGACGGGGAAACCTTTGAACGCCGGCGGCATCGCGGGCAGGGTCGAAGCAACCGGGCGCGGCATCCAATACGCTTTGCGCGAATTCTTCCGAAACCCGGAAGACGTCAAGAAGGCGAACTTGTCAGGCACGCTGGACGGAAAGCGCGTCGTCGTGCAGGGATTGGGTAACGTGGGCTATCACGCAGCCAAGTTCCTCAGCGAGGAAGACGGGTCGCGTGTGGTCGGCATCATCGAATGGGATGGCGCACTGTATAATCCCGATGGCATCGACGTAGAAGCCGTGCGGCAGTGGATCGTCAAGCATGGCGGCGTGAAGGACTATCCCGACGCCACGCATTCCGCCGAGGGCGGCGCGGTACTTGAAGCCGAGTGTGACATCCTGATTCCGGCGGCGCTGGAGGGGGTAATAAACCTATCCAACGCCGAACGTATCAAGGCACCACTGATCATCGAGGCCGCCAACGGGCCTGTCACGGCGGGTGCTGATGAGATCATGCGCAAGAAAGGCACGGTGATCATTCCTGACATGTATGCAAACGCCGGTGGTGTGACCGTGTCCTATTTTGAATGGGTCAAAAACCTCAGCCACATCCGTTTTGGCCGGATGCAGCGGCGTCAGGAAGAAGCTCGGCATGAGTTGATCGTCAGCGAACTGGAACGGTTGGATCGGTATCTGGGTGACGCTTGGTCGATGTCTCCGGATTTCAAGGCCAAGTACCTAAAGGGCGCTGGCGAGTTGGAGCTGGTGCGTTCTGGTCTCGATGACACGATGCGCATTGCCTATCAGTCGATGAGCGAAGTCTGGCATGATCGCGCAGATGTCGACGATCTGCGCACGGCGGCCTATATCGTTGCGATCGACCGCGTCTCAAAAAGCTATCGCGCCAAGGGCCTCTGAGCGCCCAGACAACAGAAGATTCTTGAGTGGCCAACCATCGGGTTGGCCATTTTTCATTTAGGTCGAAGTCGTCAGAGTGAATGGATTAGTCGCCCAGCGACAAGTTTTCGTCGAAAACAGGAGTGGAACCGGATTCCAGCGTTGTTACTGCTGGGTGAAGTTGGTTTGATGCCGACACACCTGTAGGGAGTTCTGAATGCGTTTCTCCGGCTTACGTGTCCTGAAAGAGGGCCTGACCGGCAACAAAGGCTGGACGCCGCACTGGCGCGAGCCTGAACCGAAATCCGAATATGACGTCGTCATTATCGGCGGCGGAGGTCATGGGTTGAGCACGGCCTATTATCTGGCCAAGGAACATGGTCTGACCAATATCGCTGTTCTGGAAAAGGGCTATATCGGTGGGGGCAATATCGGGCGCAACACCACCATTGTGCGCGCGAACTATTTTTTGCAGGGCAATTCCGAGTTCTACTCGCACTCATTGAAGCTGTGGGAAGGTCTTGAGCAGGATCTGAACTACAATGTCATGCATTCGCAACGCGGGATCATCAACCTGTTCCATTCGGACGGGCAGCGTGATGCCGCTGCGCGCCGGGGCAACATGATGATCAGTCAGGGTGACGATGCTATCCTGCTCAATCGCGATGAATTGAGGCGGATGGTGCCCTATCTGAATTTCGATGACCTTAGGTTCCCTCTGTATGGCGGTCTCTACCACCCGCGCGGAGGTACAGCGCGACACGATGCCGTGGCCTGGGGCTATGCGCGCGGAGCGGACCAGCGCGGCGTGGATCTGATCCAGAACTGCGAAGTGACCGGTATTGATATCGAGAATGGCGTGGTGCGCGGTGTTCAGACCTCGCGTGGGCCGATCCGGGCCAAGAAGGTGGCGATGGTTGCTGCCGGGCGTTCAGGTCAGGTGGCGGCGATGGCTGGAATGAGGCTGCCGATTGAAAGCCATGTCTTGCAGGCCTTCGTGACCGAAGGTCTGAAGCCCTGCATCGATCATGTGGTGACGTTTGGCATGGGGCATTTCTATATCAGCCAGTCAGATAAGGGCGGTCTGGTCTTTGGCGGTGATCTGGATTTTTACGCCTCCTATGCGGCGCGAGGTAACTTGCCCACCGTCGAAAGCGTGATGGAGGCCGGGATGGCGCTGATGCCGATGATCGGCAAGGCGCGGGTGCTGCGATCCTGGGGCGGGATCATGGATATGTCGCCCGATGGCTCTCCGATCATCGACCGGACGGATATCGACGGGCTCTATCTGAATGCCGGCTGGAACTATGGCGGTTTCAAGGCGGTTCCGGGTTCGGGGAATGTGTTTGCGCATCTGATTGCGACGGATCGGTATCACGAGAATGCCACCGGCTTCCGACTGGATCGTTTCCGCACCGGGCGCGGGATTATCGATGAAGAGGGCAAGGGCTCTCAGCACAATCTGCATTGAGGGGCGCGATGTTGGATTTGGGTATTATTGAAAAGATCAAGAAGGGCGCGCGGCTATGAGGATCACCTGTCCATATTGCGGCGAGCGGGATCGGCGCGAATTCTACTATCGCGGGGCGGCAGTGGATCTGGACCGACCGGCCCCGGATGCCGGTGAGGCGGCTTGGGATGATTTTGTCTACCAACGGGAAAACCCGGCAGGGCCGACACGAGAGCTTTGGTATCACGAAGGCGGGTGCGGTACTTGGATCGTGGTCACACGAAACACGGTCACGCATGAGATGATCGACGCGCAGCCGGCATCGGAGGAGCGGGCATGAGGATCGATGGAAAGGGTCTTATCGATCGTACGCAGTCGATTCCGTTTGTTTTCGATGGTGCCAGCTATAGCGGCTATGCGGGCGACACCCTGACCTCAGCGCTTTTGGCGAATGGCGTACGACTGATGGGGCGTTCGTTCAAGTACCACCGGCCTAGGGGTGTGCTGAGCGCAGGCAGCGAAGAGCCGAATGCGCTGATGACCGTGGGGGCAGGCGCAGGACAAGAACCAAATATTCGCGCCACGATGCAAGAGATCTATCCGGGACTTGAAGCGCGCAGCCAGAATCGCTGGCCCAGCCTGAGTGTCGATTTGATGGGGATCAACGATCTGGCTTCCCCGTTTTTGGGCGCGGGTTTTTACTACAAAACCTTCATGTGGCCGAAAAGCTTCTGGGAAAAGCTATACGAGCCGATCATTCGACGTGCCGCCGGATTGGGAGCACTGTCGGGCGAAGACAATGCCGACAAGTACGAAAGCGCTTATGCCTTTTGCGATCTGCTGATTATCGGGGCAGGGCCTGCGGGGCTGATGGCCGCACTGGTCGCTGGTCGTGCCGGCGCGGACGTCATTCTGGCCGACGAAAACAGTCGCGTGGGTGGGCGTCTGCTGGCCGAGACCTATGAGGTCGACGGAAAACCGGGTCCCGATTGGGTTGACGAAGTGCTGGCCGAGTTGGCCGCGATGGACAATGTCCGCATCATGACCCGGACCACTATCGCAGGTGCCTATGACCAAGGTACCTTTGCGGCGTTGGAACGCGTTTTTCACCATACGGATCACCGCCCCAACGGGGCGCCGTTGGAAACCTATTGGCGGATCGTGGCCAAGCGGTCAGTTCTGGCGGCAGGCGCGCTGGAGCGCCCGGTCGCATTCCGCAACAATGATCGCCCGGGGATCATGACTGCTGGCGCGGTGCGGGCGTATCTAAACCGATGGGGTGTCAGCCCGGGCCGCAATGTGACGATCTTCGGAAATACTGACGATATCCATCGCACTGCTCGTGATTTGTTGGATGCTGGTGTCCATGTGGCGGCTGTGATCGATAGCCGCCATGACGCGCCCTTGTCTGACGACTACGAGGTTCTGCGCGGGGCGCAAGTTTGTAACAGTTCGGGCCGTAAAGGGCTGGAGGCGATTACAGTGCGCCGTGCCAGTGGAGAAGAACGGATACACACGGATTGCCTTGCCATGACAGGGGGCTGGAATCCTTCGGTTCATCTAACGTGTCACATGAATAGCCGCCCGATCTGGAAGCGTGAGATCGAAGCCTTTGTGCCAACGCCAGGGGCCGTGCCGGGCATGGTGACAGCGGGTGCGTGCAACGGATCTTTCTCAACTACAGCCTGCCTTCGTGAAGGGATTGAGGCAGCCAAAGGCGTACTTGGCGATCTTGGCTACAAGGCCACGAAGACTGTGCCACCGCAGGCCGAGGATACGCCATACGAGATCACGCAGCTTTGGGCCGTTCCCGGCAAAGGGCGCGCGTGGCTGGATTTCCAGAACGATGTTACAGTGAAAGACGTCAAACAGGCCGCGACTGAGAACTTCCGGTCAGTCGAGCACATGAAGCGCTATACGACGCAAGGTATGGCGACGGATCAGGGCAAGAATTCGAACGTGGCGGCGTTGGCCATTCTAGCGGACGTCACCGGGCGCGCGATACCCGAAACCGGAACCACGACGTTCCGCCCTCCGTATTCTCCTATCGCCATTGCCGCGCTGGGTGCTGGGGCTGAAGGCAAGGGTTTCAAGCCGCAACGCTTTATCACTTCGCACAAAGCGACCGTAGCGCGGAAAGCTCCGTTGGTTGAGGCCGGGTTGTGGTATCGCCCCAGCTATTTCCCAAAGGGTGGAGAAACCACGTGGCGGCAATCCTGTGACCGTGAGGTCAACATGGTGCGTCAGGCCGTCGGGGTGTGCGATGTCTCGACGCTTGGCAAGATTGACATACAGGGGCCGGATGCGGGGGCGTTTCTGGACTTCGTTTATACGAACATGTTCTCGACCCTCAAAGTTGGCCGAACGCGATATGGCCTGATGTTGCGTGAGGATGGATTCGTCATGGATGATGGCACCACCGCGCGGCTGGGAGAGACGCATTACCTGATGACCACCACCACAGCAGGTGCTGGCGATGTAATGAAGCATCTGGAGTTCGTTCATCAGGGACTGCGCCCTGATCTGGATGTCTCGTGCATCTCGGTCACTGAACAGTGGGCACAGTTTGCCGTGGCCGGACCAAAATCGCGTGAATTGTTGAACGATCTGCTGGACACACCTCTTGATGAAGAAAGCTGGCCCTTCATGGCTTGCGGATCGATCTCGGTGCTGGGTGTGCAGGGGCGTTTGTTCCGGATCTCGTTCTCGGGCGAGCATGCATATGAAATCGCTGTGCCTGCGCGCTATGGCGCGACCCTGTTCGATATTTTGACCGAGCGGGCTGAGACACTGGGCGGTGGTCTTTATGGGATGGAAGCGCTGAACGTTCTTCGCATCGAAAAGGGCTTTATTACGCATTCCGAGATCCACGGACGGACAACTGCCTATGATATCGGCATGGGTCGGATGGTGTCGCAGAAGAAGGATTGCATCGGCAAAACCATGTCGCAACGTTCAGGGCTTGAAGAGCCGGGGCGCGAGCGGTTGGTCGGGCTCAAACCCATTGGCGAAAGCAAGGAATTGCTGGCGGGTGCGCATCTTTACCGGGAAGAGGCCGAGCCGGTGCGCATCAATGATCAGGGCTATCTGACCTCCGTGTGTTATTCCCCGACGCTGGAAACGATGTTGGGCTTGGGCTTCCTGGCGGACGGGCCTGAGAGGTATGGAGAAATCGTGAAAATGGTCGATCATCTGCGCGGCGTGACAACCCTGTGTGAAGTGGTGAACCCGGTTTTCTTTGACCCCGAAGGAGGGCGCGTCCGTGGATAATCTGACCGCCAAAACACCCTGCGACGGGTTGCTGCCTTTGACCTTCGGCTCTGTAACGCTCAGCGAAGAGGATGCGGGCGCGATCCATTCGATCTCACCTTTCAAGGGTAAGCAAAAGGCGCTATCGGAGGCTTTGAAAGCAGCGCATGGGATGGCTTATCCGTCGGCCAACCGCGCAACGGGTAAGGCTGGCGCGCGGGCGATCTGGTTCGGCCCGGCGCATGCGATGCTGATCGGGCCGTCTCCTGATGCGACCCTGACCGAGAATGCGGCCATTGTGGACCAATCAGATGCCTGGGCTGTGGTCCGGTTAGAGGGTGCTGATGTCGAAGACGTACTGGCGCGCGTAGTGCCTGTTGATCTGCGTAAGGCGAACTTCAAGCGCGGCCACTCCGCCCGGACCCTGCTGTTCCACATGACCGCTTCGATCACGCGCGTTGGGGAGAACACGTTTCAGATCATGGTCTTCCGATCCATGGCTGAGACACTGGTTCACGATTTGAAAAGGGCGATGGAAGGCATCGCCGCGCGCGGGTAAGCTGCGCTGATAGAAACGAATCTTCGGAGATCCCCATGTTGCGTATCGCCATCGTTGCGGCCGTGCTGGCCACGCCAGTGGTTGCACAGGAAACCAAGGAACAGAGCTGCAAGTATCAGGCCGACGTTGTTGCCGCGATACAGAAAGCACGACTTGACCGGGTCAAGGAACGCGATGTGGCGCAGGCGGTGGCCGACAGTGGTCCTACCTGGCCCGAGAACTACAATGCCGCTGTTCCGCTGATCACGCCTTGGGTATATGAGCAAAAGATGCGCGACGTGCGTAAGAAGGATCTCGGAGCTGCGTGGCTGGAGTTGTGTTTACAACAATAATCCACAGTCAGATCATTTCTCTGTGGACAACCGCGCGCCATCCCCTTGGCGCGCGTTTTCATTTCTGGCAGGTTTGACCCATGTCTTTGCCCCCCGGATTTCTGGATGAACTGCGCACGCGCCTCAGCCTGTCTCAGGTTGTTGGGCGTAAGGTCATGTGGGACCAGCGCAAATCCAATCAGGGCAAGGGGGATATGTGGGCGCCTTGCCCATTTCATCACGAAAAGACCGCCTCGTTCCACGTCGATGACCAAAAGGGATTCTATTATTGCTTTGGCTGCCACGCCAAAGGGGACGCGATCAGTTTTGTGAAAGAGACCGAGAATGTCTCTTTCATAGAAGCCGTGGAAATTCTGGCGCGCGAGGCCGGGATGCCGATGCCCGCGCGTGATCCCAAGGCGCAGGAAAAGCAGGACCGCCGTTCACAGCTGGCCGAGGTGATGGAACAGGCTGTGCAGTTCTTTCGTTTGCAACTCAAGACTGGGGCAGGGGCGGCGGCACGTGATTATTTGACACTTCGCGGTCTTGACGCGAAGGCGCTGGACCGTTGGGAAATCGGTTTCGCACCCGAGGGCTGGCAGACTCTGTGGGATCATCTAACCGGTAAGAATGTCTCCGAGGACCTGATCCTTGGGGCCGGGCTGGCGAAACCTTCGAACAAGGGCAAAAAGCCCTATGACACATTCCGCAACCGCATCATGTACCCGATCCGCGACCCGCGCGGGCGGTGCATTGCGTTTGGTGGCCGGGCGATGGATCCCAATGACAACGCCAAATACCTGAACTCGCCCGAGACCGAACTGTTCGACAAAGGCCGCAGCCTCTACAACCATGGCCCCGCACGACAGGCGGCAGGCAAGGGGCAGCCTTTGGTTGTGGCCGAGGGCTATATGGACGTGATCGCTTTGGCTGAGGCCGGGTTTGGCGCGTCGGTTGCGCCATTGGGGACTGCGATTACCGAGCATCAGTTGCAACTACTTTGGCGCATCTCTGACGAGCCGATCATCGCTCTGGACGGCGATACGGCAGGGCTGCGCGCGGCGATGCGAGCGGTCGATTTGGCACTGCCGTTGCTGGAAGCGGGCAAATCCTTGCGTTTTGCCCTGATGCCCGAAGGCAAGGATCCCGACGATCTGTTGCGCGCCGAAGGTTCGGGGGCGGTGCAGGATGTGCTGAATGCTGCAATCCCGATGGTCAAACTGCTCTGGCAACGCGAGACGGAAGGCAAGGTCTTTGACAGCCCCGAACGCAAAGCGGCGCTGGATAAATCCCTGCGAGAGAAGATCAAGCTGATCCGCGACCCCTCGATCCGATCGCACTACGGGCAGGAAATTAAGGACCTGCGCTGGCAATTGTTTCGCCCACAGCGACAATCGCAAAATCGTCCGTGGCAACCGCGCGGAAAATGGCAGCCGCAGGCACAGCCTGCCACGCCAGGCGCACGGGCGTCATTTCTGGCCTCGGCTGAGAATGCGGATATTCAACTGCGCGAAGCGGCAATTCTCGCGATTGCCATCCTGAATCCACAAGTTGTCGTGCAATTCGAAACTCAGCTGGAAGAAATGGATTGCCACGACCCTGATCATGCGGCCTTGCGGGGAGCAATCCTGCGCCATGCCATCGACGATCCGGACAATCTGCAGGATCACATCATGCAAACTTTGGGACCGGAACCCCTTGAAAACCTGCTGGCCCTTCGCCATGTCGCAGTGATCCCCTGTGTGTACAAACCGGGCGACGTTGAAAAGGCCGAGATGACGCTGGCCGAGGAACTCGCAAAGATCAAAGCGCTCCGGGGGTTGGATGCTGAGATTGCCGAAGCGGCAGAGGAATTGTCTGATCTGGCCGATGAGGCGCTGACATATCGGCTGGCGCAAGCCGCCGAAGAGCGCAACCGTACAAGCCGCAGCCAGAACGAAGACAGGGCCGTTTTCGACATCGCCGACAATGGTGCGCGAATCAACCGCGATGAGAAAGACGCGTTTGAGGCCATCACGTCTGGCATCAAATTCGAACGGAAACATCGATGAAGTGGTGTTTTCGTAAGGCACTGGAAAAGAAAAACGGGTAAACGGGTGGCCGAATCACTTCTACGCGCTAATGATTCGGTTCAAACGAATCACCCATCCCTGCAGGAGCATTGAATGGCCGCCAAGGATACGAACGAAGACCGCAAATCCGACGAGCAGGAACAGGAAATCTCGCTGGACATGAGCCAGGCCCAGGTCAAGAAGATGATCGCCGAGGCTCGCGAGAAAGGTTACATCACCTACGACCAGCTCAATCAGGTTCTGCCGCCTGATCAGGTCAGCTCGGAACAGATCGAAGATGTTATGTCGATGCTGTCCGAGATGGGCATCAACATCATCGAAGATGAAGAAGCCGAAGAAGAAGAAAACAAAGGCTCGACCGAACTGGTCACGACCGAAGGTCCGCGCGAGGTTGCGCTGGCTGGTGCCGCAACCGAAAAGCTGGATCGCACCGATGACCCCGTACGCATGTATCTGCGCGAGATGGGTTCAGTCGAACTGCTGAGCCGCGAGGGCGAGATTGCTATCGCCAAGCGGATTGAAGCCGGTCGGAACACCATGATCGCTGGTCTGTGCGAAAGCCCGCTGACCTTCCAGGCGATCACCATCTGGCATGACGAACTTTTGTCCGAAGACATTCTGCTGCGGGACGTCATCGATCTGGAAACCACTTTCGGCAACCAGATGGATGAAGACGGCGAGGTTGAAGAGCCGGTTGTCGATACCTCATCGGTGCAGGCGGCCAAGCCTGCCAAGGATGAGGGGCCGGAGCTTGACGCTGACGGCAACCCGATTGCCAATGATGATGACGATGATGACGACGATCAGGCCAACATGTCCCTGGCCGCGATGGAAGCAGCGCTGAAGGATCAGGTGCTGACCACGCTGGAACGCATCTCGACCGACTTCGCAATGCTGTCCGAAATGCAGGACAGCCGGATTTCTGCGACGCTGAACGAGGATGGCACTTTCAGCGCGAAGGACGAAGAAACCTATCAGAAGCTGCGCGCTGAGATTGTTGAACTGGTGAACGGTCTTCACCTGCACAACAACCGGATCGAAGCTCTGATTGACCAGCTCTATGGCATCAACCGGCGCATTATGTCACTGGACAGCTCGATGGTGAAACTGGCTGACCAGGCTCGCATCAACCGTCGCGAGTTCATCGATGCGTATCGTGGGCGCGAGCTTGATCCGAACTGGTTGGCTGAAATGGCTGAGAAGCCGGGCCGGGGCTGGCAGATGTTCATCGAACGCTCGACCGAAAAGGTTGAGGAACTGCGCAACGACATGGCTCAGGTTGGCCAATATGTTGGTCTCGATATCCCTGAATTCCGCCGCATCGTGCAGCAGGTTCAGAAGGGTGAGAAAGAGGCGCGGCAAGCCAAGAAGGAAATGGTCGAGGCCAACCTGCGTCTGGTGATCTCGATTGCCAAAAAGTACACAAACCGCGGCCTGCAATTCCTTGATCTTATTCAGGAAGGTAACATCGGCCTGATGAAGGCGGTGGACAAGTTCGAATACCGCCGGGGCTATAAGTTCTCGACCTATGCGACCTGGTGGATCCGTCAGGCGATCACGCGTTCGATCGCGGATCAGGCGCGCACGATCCGTATCCCGGTGCATATGATCGAAACGATCAACAAGCTGGTCCGGACAGGTCGTCAGATGCTGCACGAAATCGGCCGCGAGCCAACGCCGGAAGAACTGGCCGAAAAGCTGCAAATGCCGCTTGAGAAAGTTCGTAAGGTGATGAAAATCGCCAAAGAGCCGATCAGCCTTGAGACGCCCATCGGCGACGAGGAAGACAGCCAGCTGGGCGATTTCATCGAAGACAAGAATGCCGTGCTGCCGCTGGACAGCGCCATTCAGGAAAACCTCAAGGAGACCACCACACGGGTTCTGGCCTCTCTCACCCCGCGTGAGGAACGGGTTCTGCGGATGCGCTTTGGCATCGGCATGAACACCGACCACACGCTAGAAGAAGTCGGTCAGCAGTTCAGCGTGACGCGCGAACGTATCCGCCAGATAGAGGCGAAGGCGCTGCGTAAGCTGAAACACCCGAGTAGGTCACGCAAATTGCGGTCCTTCCTGGATCAGTAAATCGAAAGGCGCCTCATCCCGAGGCGCTTTTTTCTTTCGCCCGCTCACAATGACTGAACTTCAAATCAAATTGGCGGGAATTCGCAAGGAGTCCGGCGATGCCATCTTTATATCGCCGCTGTCCACTCATGGACAGGCCGGGGCGAGGTGATTGGGCTGATGACCCCCGGCCACGTTGTAGCTTCATGAAAGCGGATGAGAGACACGTTTGCGAAAAGCAGTCGGGGCCTGACCCGTCCAACGTTTGAAGGCGGTGGAAAACGCAGCCTGATCGGAATAACCGAGCGAATACGAGATTTCGGACAGATGCATACCGTTCTTGATGAAGGTCTGCGCCAGGTCACATCGTAAATCTTCAACGATCTCACGATATGAGGTGCCTTCATCAGCTAGGCGGCGAGCCAGTGTTCGAGGGCTTAGGCCGAGCTGGGAGGCGGCGTCGTCCACCTGTACGATTCCCCCCGGCATCGCATCTGTGATCAACCCTTCGATCTGTGCTCGGGTTTTCTGTCTTGGCGACTGTCTTTCGGCCAGCAGGCGTTCGCCAAATTCAACCAAATGCGCGCGCAGGCTAGGGTCGTAAGTTGGGATCGGTGTTTCCAGCGAGGGCAGCGACAGGATGATTTCCAAGCGTTCGGCCCCGAAGGTAACTGGGAAACCTCCGATTTTCTGGTAGGTGGCTTGGTGTTGCCCAACTGTGTGCTGAAACCGTATCTCAATCGGATTCAGATTCAACTGAGTCAACGCCCGCATCCGGGCGATCGCGCCAAACAGCAGGAACTCGGTCCGCCGATGATAGCGGGAAAAGCTCGGGTCTTTCCAATCGGCCTCAAGCGAGGCAGCGTTACCTGAAAGGCGCAGATTGAAGGCCAGGGCCGGGTCGATAATGCCATGAAACCGCGCCGTATTCTCGATCACCTGCTTCAGATCACGAGAGTACTTGCTGATATAGGCCGTAATGCTGGAAGAAGAACTGAATTCCAGACCCGCCCGTGCCCCAAAGGTGATATCGCCAAGTGCATCGCAGGCGTGTCGGACAAACAGCGCTTCTTTGTGGGCGCTGTACCTTTTGGCAGGCGGTTCAATATCGCTGCGGGTCAATGCGCAGTCACTCAGGACCTGTTCCACCACGGTCGCGCTTGCGTGATCCTCAAGGGTCCGTGTCAGCAATTGAATGCGTGAAATGTCGACGTCCATCACCCAGCCCAAAAAACGCGTTACTGTAATACCGTTACCCTAGCGGCAAACCGTGGCAATGCGCCAGCCTCGGTGCTGATACCCAGGAATTGACCGCAACTCACAAAGATATGGCAGAAATGACCATGTCCGTAGCCTTGGCCAATAGCTACATGACCGGTGTTGTCGGGTCAGCGCCTTTTGGGGAAAAGGTCAGAGCCTGAGCGAGCGGTCCACCAAGCCGTTTCAACGGGTTCCCCGGCACGCCCCTCTCATTCTTCTGGTCAGTCATGTCGCATTGCTGCGGCGCATTCGACGTGACAGCTTCACGGGGAACCTTTTGTTATTTCTTGATCTCTCGTGGCTGATGATCTTTCCATCGATACAGATTTGATCGTCTTCGACGGTGAATGCGTGCTGTGTTCAGGGTTTATTCACTTCATGTTGCGCCATGATCGAGATCAGAAATTTCTATTTGCAACTGCGCAGTCACCGCTTGGGCAGCAGCTTTATGCTCTCCTGAACCTGCCGACAGACGAATTTGAAACCAATTTGGTGATCGTCAAAGGAAAGGTGCACCAAAATCTCGACGCATTTGCCGCTGCGGTGCGTGCACTAAATGGTCCGTGGCGGGTATTGTCCTTGTGTCGATACCTGCCGAGGTTTCTGAAGAACCCGCTGTACCGGATGATTGCCCGTAACCGATATGCGCTATTTGGGCGGCGGGATGGGTGCCTGGTTCCTGATCCTTCTCTCAGATCGCGGTTTGCTCAAGATGGATTCTGATCGTGATCCATTCCTGCAGGCGCTGGGTATAGATGAATCTGTGCCTGGATTGGTCAGGGATTTGCACAGCGGGGAAGGTCGCTACTCTGGTCGATGCAGCATTCAGCGTGGCCGAGGCGTTTTGGTCGCTCTGGCACTTCGCATCGGGCGATTTCCACCTGCGGGCGAAGATTTGCCGGTCACCCTTACGATCCGAAAGTCCGGCGCATATTGGCAATGGGAACGGGATTTCGCAGGCCACAAAACGCGTTCACGGATCACTTTTGATTCGCTGTGTGGCATGGTGCGGGAACAGATCGGCGGGCTGACAATATGGTTGCAGCCGGTGAGAACTGATAAGGGGCTGACCATTGAGATCCGCCGCCTCGCTTTGTTTGGCATTCCGTGTCCGGGGTTTCTTTTGCCACGTTCCGGATCGACCGAGGCTGAGGACGTACAATTGAGGTTTCGCTTTGACATTTCGGCGACAGCACCGGGATTGGGGCACTTGATCCGCTATGAGGGATGGTTGGCGCCTGTTCACGAACAAGGCGGGTCAAACTGACATGATCGTTAGTTCGCTGTGCTGACGATGTCCGCGCGCTAGTCTATATTTAACATGGAAACAGGAAGATGGTTACGATGAAACAGACAATACTCTGCGCATTTGCAGCACTGCTTATGACCAGTTCTGCGGGCGTCGTCGATGCCGCGCCGAACGGTTATCGGACGGAACCGATGAGCGGCACGGATTTTGAGGTCATTCCAAGGACGCGTCAGGATATCGATGGATATTGGTGCGCCGCCGCCGATTTTGCCCGCCGGAAATTGGGTGCCGGGTGGCAGCAACAAATCTACGTTCTGCGCGGCTATGGCCCCAGCGTGACAACGGGACGCCGGACGGCGGTACAGTTCACGCTGAAGCAACCTGCCAATGTCCCACAGAAAGGCAGCTTTTCGGTCTCGGTCGGGTTCCAACCGGGTGACAGCATGTCGGTGCAGGGCGCATATGCACGGTGCGGCGTCCGTCCGTTTATCAATTGACCTGCGATGCAGACAGAATTTTCAATCCAGACACAGGGCGCGGGGCTTTATGAGTTCACCGCCCCTGTGCGCAGTTGGCTGAGGCCGGCTTCGGGCGGTTTGTTGACGCTGTTCGTGCGGCACACGTCTTGTTCGCTGCTAATTCAGGAAAACGCCGACCCCGAGGTGCAGACTGATTTGCGCGCCTTCTTTGATCGGCTGGTGCCGCAATCGGATCATCCCTCAATGGCTTATCTGCGTCACACCTATGAGGGGCCGGACGACATGCCAGCCCATATCAAGGCCGCGATGATGCCTGTATCGCTGTCGATACCGGTGTCAGATGGGGTACCTGCGCTGGGCACATGGCAGGGGATATATCTGTTTGAACACCGCAACGCGCCGCATGAAAGAAAGGTCGCTGCGCATTTTGGGTGACGCTTTATATTGGGGTGGAAAATTCCGACTACCCAAACCCTAGAGGCTGTCCTATAGTTGTGGATAAGTAAGCCGCAGCGCTTACAAAAAGTGGCCAGCTAGGGACGAGGAGACGGCGGATGCGCTGCCCGTTTTGCGGAAATATCGATACTCAGGTCAAAGATTCACGCCCGGCAGAGGATCACGTCGCGATCCGTAGACGGCGGTTCTGCCCGGCCTGCGGCGGACGGTTCACCACCTATGAACGCGTGCAACTGCGTGATCTGGTCGTCATCAAAACCAACGGTAAGCGCGAAGACTTCGACCGCGACAAGCTGGAACGCTCGATCCGTATTTCGATGCAGAAGCGGCCCATTGATCCCGATCGGATTGATCAGATGATCTCCGGCATCGTGCGCCGTCTTGAAAGCATGGGGGAAACCGATATCCCTTCGAACAAAATCGGTGAAATTGTAATGGAAGCGCTGGCCCGGATTGATACGGTCGCATATGTTCGCTTTGCGAGTGTGTACAAGAATTTCCAGGCGGCCGATGATTTCGAGGAGTTTGTCCACGAGTTGCGCCCGCCGCAACCTTCGACGGACGAGTGAGCGAAACAGATAAGCGATACATGGCGCTGGCCCTGTCATTAGGGCGGCGCGGCCAAGGCACTTGCTGGCCGAACCCGTCCGTCGGGTGTGTCGTCGTGCGCGATGGACGCATCGTTGGTCGCGGCTGGACGCAGCCCGGGGGTCGTCCGCATGCAGAACCTATGGCTCTGACGCAGGCGGGTGAGGCCGCGCGAGGTGCCACCGCTTATGTCTCGCTTGAACCCTGTTCACACTTCGGAAAGACGCCGCCCTGTGCCGAGGCATTGATTGAGGCCGGTGTTGCCCGTGTGGTTTCGGCGATCGAAGACAGCGATCCTCGGGTCGCTGGGCAAGGGTTTGCCATGTTGCGCGAGGCCGGGATTGAGGTCACCACCGGCGTTCTGGCGGAACAGGCGGCCCGCGATCACGCAGGGTTTTTTCTGAAAACCGAGCAAGGCCGCCCGTTTGTGACTTTGAAAATGGCCAGCAGCTTCGATGGACGGATTGCCACGGAAACCGGGCACAGTCAGTGGATCACAGGTCTAAATGCTCGCCGCGCGGTGCATGCGATGCGTGCGCGCCACGATGCGGTGATGGTTGGGGCAGGGACAGCGCGCGCCGATGACCCGTCGCTGACGGTTCGTGATCTGGGCGTGCAGCATCAGCCGGTGCGCGTGGTGGTCTCGCGCCATCTGGATTTGCCCTTGATGGGGCAACTTGCGCGAACCGCGTCCGATATCCCTGTCTGGCTCTGTCACGGCCCCCACCCAGACCCCGAGCGTACGCGTGCGTGGGAGGGGTTGGGTGCCCGTTTGATCCCTTGTGCGCTGGATGGTCATCACGTGGATGCGGCTGATCTGTTGCAGCAGCTTGGGCAGGCCGGATTGACGCGTGTCTTTTGCGAAGGCGGATCAGCATTGGCTGCATCTTTGCTAAAGGGCGATCTGGTCGATGAGTTGGTCGGTTTTACAGCGGGGCTGACCATCGGGGCCGAAGGTCTGTCCGCGATCGGGGCTCTGAGGCTTGATACTCTGGATACTGCCCCCCGATTTGATCTGATCAAAACACAGGTCGTAGGCGGCGATATCCTACATCGCTGGGCGCGCGTGACGCACTAGCCTTTAGCGCCACCAATGCGCATGCGTTGCCAGCGCGCCCTGAAATTTGGACAAGATGCGATTTACGGGTCCGGTAGGGGATGGCGTACCCTGCGCAAGCCGTTCGACCGCGATTTCGACGGGGCAGGTCTGTCCCGTCACCGGATCGAGATAGCGGGGGTAGTCAATCAGCGTTGCGTGCACCAATCCCATCAACGAAGGCCGCGCGCCACGTCGCGCAGGCACCGCCCCCAGATCACTCGTCAGCCCCCAACCGGCATAGAACGGCGCACCGAGAGTGGTGACCCGGACGCCACGCAGCAAAGCCTCGAACCCCAGCAGAGAGGTCATAGTCCAGACCTCATCCACCTGTCCAAGCAGGGTGGCAGGATCGGTGCCTTCTACATTGACATCGGCCAGATCAGTTTCGATCTTGCCGTCGCGCAGACCAGCTTCGACATCCGGGTGCGGTTTATAGATCAACACAGCGTCGGGATTGGCCTCGCGTGCCGCTCGCAGCAGGTCCAGATTGGTGCGGATATTGCTTGTTCCCATTCGGATCGAGGCGTCATCTTCAACCTGACCTGGCACTAGAACGCGACGCCCCTTCGGTAGGTCCGGGGCGGGGTGGCCGATGTTGTACTTGCTTAGGCCCTCGGTCAGCAGCTGGGCTGTCAGCCGCTCGGCGCGGAGCCTCTGATCAGGGCGCAAGGTTTCGCGCGTGGTGATCCATTCCTCCAGGCGGCTGGGATGCGTTGGATCGTAGTAGATGCCGATATCATCGGTCACCAGCGACAGCGGTGGAACCAGCTCCGCGCCCAACCCGCGGGATCGTAAAAAGCCATCCTCAATCCGGGTTGCATTCAGCGTCTCACCGGCTCGGCTGGCCCAGACCATATGGGGTTGTTTGGTGTTCTCTGGCTGCTCGGCCACGAAACGCACCTTATGGTGCTGGCCGAAAATGCGTTGCAGGTGGCGGCGTTTCCATACCCGCATCCCGGAGGCGGTCCAGCCTTTGTGGTCCTGCCGCCAGGCCCGGGTTTGCGCCTCAAGCGTATCGAGCACGCATTCCAATTCGCACAGGCGATCATGGTAGGGATCATACCAACGCGGATATAAGATCATCGCAGCTGCAAAAAGCTGCGCCCGCGTAAGATTCCGTTGGCGACGGAGCAGGGGGGCATCATCCTGCGTCAGCCCCCACCCAGCGTAGAATGGTTGCCCGAACACGCGAGGTTTGTGCCCGGCCAATATCGCCTCAAATCCCATCTGCGAGGACAGCGTGTAAACCCCGATGGCCCCTTCAAGCAGCGACCATGGACTGATGGGGCTGTTGAGGATCGATATTCTGTCACTCAGATCCTGATCGGAAAAGTATCCCTTGCGGTGGCCTGCCGTGGTTTCAGGATGGCTTTTGATGAGGATGCGCGCACCGGGGTTTTCCTCTTGCGCGATGACCAGCATCTCGCGGAACCGTGCATAGTCGCCGTTGCTTGCGGTGACGGCAGCATCTCCCTGCGTCTGGTCGATCACTAGAACGTAGCCAGGATCGGGAGGCGTCAGATCAAGGTCAAAGGCCGAGTATTTGCTCAGATGCAGCTCTCGGATGCGCGCGATTGCGCCTCGCGCGCGATCCAGCAGGGCGGTGTCATCCAGCGGATGCGTGGCTAACAGAGTTTCCAGATCCGAAGGCACACTCGGATCAAAATGCAGACCCGATCGATCCAACAACAGACCCATGGGTGCCTCACCGCTTCGTCCAGGGTGCAGAGACCGCAGGAACGCGTCTTCGACCCTCACGACGGGCAGATCGCGTTTCTGCGCGATACCCATTCCCCGATGGGCTGTCGGGCTGTTGCCCCAGACCCCGACCAGATCGTCTGGCTGTGGCAGACCAAGCCGGATGTCATACCCGGCCAGAGACAATATACGACGCAGCCGCGACTGTGTCAGGAACCCACCGTTGTAAACAAAAAGCCGGGAGCGTTCGCCCCCGGCCGTGTTCTCCGGTTCAGAGAGCATTCATCAGTTACCCGTAAGCGTCGCCACATTCGCAAATGGCGTCAGACCTCCAGCAATCAGCGAGACAGATTTGCTCCACTGTGCATATGGGGCCTCGGTGACGTATATCGTGTCATCGTCTCGGATCACGAAATCGCGGGCGATGAACAGGCCATTGGGCGCGGTCAGGTTCAGCAAATAGATCATGCGCTGATCACCCTGTAGCTCGGGACGTCCCATGACATTGCGCGCCACATCCTGCCGTTCCTCACGCAGAACAAAAATACCTGTCGGGTCTGAGGATAGCGGCTGTAAGCCTCCGACCTGAGCCAGCGCCTCAAGGGCGGATAGGTCCTGACTTTCAAAGGCCACGCGGGATTGTCCTCCGGTCGAGCCCAGCGCGATGTATGAGCGGCTGTCCTGTTCGACCAGAATGCGATCGCCGCCGCGCAAGGCGATATCGGTTTCCGGGTTGCGGAACAGATCGTCGTACCAGATGGTTCCTCTTTGCTTGCCCCTGATCACAGTGACCAATGCGATATCGGATGCAACTGCCACCCCGCCTGCTTGCGCGAGCATGGTCGACAACGAGCCAGTCGGTCGCTCAATCGGATAGATTCCCGGCGCGCCGATAGTTCCGGTCAGAGAAACGGTCGACCCATCACCCGGAGTGCGCGACACTTGGACCTGCGGATCCGGAGTCTGTTCTTCCAGCTTCGAGGAAATCAGTGTGCGGAGCTGCTCGGGCGTATTGCCCGCCGCACGCAGCCGCCCGGCATAAGGGACAAATATGTAACCTTCGCTGTCGACCTGCACCTGATCCAGAACGGTGGCGCCACCGGCTGCGGAACTTAGCAACCCATCCTCGACATTTTCCCAGATGCTGAGACTCAGAATATCGCCGGGGCGTACGGTATCGGATGCGACGCTTTGCGCGCTGCGGAAGGATTTCGAAAACCCGTATTGCGGAATCACCGATGTGGCCCGCGCAACACGGTCGTCGACCTCAACCACAAAGGCGTTACCCCCGTTTTCGACCGACCCGGCTAGAATTTCGTTTTTGTTCGGTCCGGATTTGGGAAGCTGGCATGCTGCCAGCAGGCCAAGGGTCGCCACAAGGGAAACCCCCCGGATCCATCGGGTAGGAAAGCGCTGCACTGCCGATTTACCTCAATCGTCTTTGTTTTGGGAAGGTTACCCGCATCGCTTCGAAACATCCAGCAGCAGGTTGCCCGCGATCATTCAACAACGCGCAACTGTGGCGTTGTGGCCTCTTTATCGGAGAGCAACCCTTGATAGGGGTCCTGAGCCGATAGCATAATGTCAGCCGCCCGCCGCAGCAATTGACGACGCCCTTGGCGAGAATAGAACCCCCCGGGGACTTGGCAGGTTTCCAGAAGAAATTGGCGATAGGCCCGATAGGCCTTGCCGCCCGGGGCATCTGGCTGGGCAAAGAATGCCTCAATCGATTGCCGAGATACGAATTCGGGCTTGTCATAAACCGACTGCCCAAAAATCCGCAAAGGAATGCCGCGCCACAGAACCTGCTGACCTGCCGTCGAATTCACCGTCACGGCGGATTTTGCATCGTCTAGCAACCTGGCCAGCTTACCACCGGGCACATAGTGAATTCGGTTTGTGATGCCGTGCTGCGCTGCAAGCTGGCGCGCCCGCAGCCGCAGCGGCTCACGGTGGTTCTCAAGTGGATGTTCCTTGATAACGAGGTGGTGATGCGCCGGGGCGCCTTTGGCGAATCCGGCGATCACCAATTCGAGAAACTCGGACATACAGGAAAAATCCGAGTGGTATTGCACCGAACTGTCATGGCCCAATTGAAGCAACACAAGATGGTATGGAAAACCGCTCCACCTGACCTGTGCTGTGGCCCAACCCCGCTGTAGCCTGTGAATGGGCATCAGACTCAGACGTTTGAAGTACAAACGAAACTCTTTCGAAACCGGCAGCTCTCGATGTGGTCGGAATTTCTGATATCTGCGGTTCAGAAACAGCACAAACCAGTGATAGAGCGCACCGTAAAAGATGTGCTGGCGCATATCCCCCCAATGGGAAGGCGGTGGGGGCGCATGCCCTTCGGACTGTTCCAGCGCCGTCTGCATCTGCGCCACATCCAGTTCCATCAGGCGTGAGTTTCCGTTCGACCCGTTTCGTTCATAGGTCACCCACCAAGGGCGCAGGTAGCCTTCTTCAAACACATGAACAGTGGTCCCGCGTGCTTTGGCAATCTCAACTGCGCGTGCATGCACGGGCCGGGTGTCGCCATAGAGCACGATATCGGTCACATCATAGTGGGTGAGCAATTCGCTTAAGGTCTCCGGCCAATCATCTGGCGCGCCGCGATATGGAATGTAACTGGATTTGTCGCCCCAGAAAGCCTGATCGCCCGCGTTGAATCCGACCCGCCAGACCTGAGCACCCGCAGCCCGCAGCATCCGACCAAGCGCGTTAAAGAACGGACCATGCGGTCCTTGTAGAAACAGGAACACACGCCGGTTAGGGCTGTTGGCCAAAGGGATCATGCGGTCTGCTCGTGTGGTGACTTTTGGTGCGTTTGTATAAAATTATGCCTCTTTGTCGTTTTCACGGCAAGGCAGGGCTTGCCGGTAGAGCTGCGTGCCTTTACCTCGGCTATTGAAGCTAGGTTCAGAGGGTTAATGACATGTTCACAGGGATCGTCACCGATATTGGCACTGTTACCGAACTGGACCAGCAGGGAGACCTGCGGGCACGGATCAAGACAAGCTATGAAACGGCGGGCATTGATATTGGCGCTTCAATCGCAAGTGATGGCGTCTGCCTAACCGTCATCGCGTTGGGCGATGATTGGTATGATGTGCAGATCAGCGCTGAGACGGTTTCGAAAACCAATCTGGACAGTTGGCAGGTGGGCAAGCGCGTCAATCTGGAACGTGCCTTGAAGGTTGGGGATGAATTGGGAGGGCACATCGTCTCGGGCCACGTGGATGGCGTGGCTGAGGTGGTCTCTGTGATAGACGAGGGTGATAGCACGCGGGTGACATTGCGGGCGCCGGCCAATCTGGCCCGGTTTATCGCTCCGAAAGGGTCCGTCGCGCTGAACGGTACATCGCTGACGGTTAATGATGTGGACGGGTGCGACTTTGGTATCAACTTCATCCCTCACACCAAAGAGGTCACCACATGGGGTGACGTCTCGGTTGGTGATCGCGTGAACCTTGAGATCGATACCCTGGCCCGATACGTCGCGCGACTGGCCGAGATGTCCTGACCTTCAGGTGGAAGGTCCAAATTTGGCCGTCAGCCTCCTGGACAGCCACCAGAAGCATGAAGCCAGCAGGATTGAGACATACCCGTCGATGGCGTAGTGCCAGGCGAGGTGAACCGAGCCTAGTAAGATGATGAAGGCAAACACCGACAGCGCCCAGCCGAGCCAACGCGAATAGGTGAAGCCGTAGAACGCCAGCAGCACGGTAGAGGCAACATGCATGCTGGGCATCGCCGAGATTCCGCCTGCTAGCCCATTATTCCGATAACCATCCAACAGCATTTCATGCACATTCAGCGCCCAGACCGGGCTGATTTCGTGTGATTTGCGTAACAACTCCATCTGCGGAACGAAGTCAGAGCCAAGATTGAAGGGTTCGTAGTAAACGGGACCAACCGAGGCAAAGATGGTTGCAATCACATTGCCGCCTACAAACCAGCACAGTGCAAACGCTACCAGAAAAACGGTGCTGCGGTTCGGGTCACTGCGGTCCAGACAGGCGACGCAAACCGCGATGTAAATCATGGGAAACCAGATGTGATAGGCACCATTTATCGCAGTGGTTGCGATCGGTGATCCCAAAATGGGCCATAGCAAGGTCCACGGATCGACGCCGCCGTGCAGAAACCGGTCCCATTGCACGAATTGCTCATCCCAGAGTGTCGGATTCACAGCATGTATTTCGTTCTTCAGAAAGGTATAGGTCAGGATAAGTGCGACGATGCTGAGAAAGCAGATAACCGCATCGGTCGCTTTTTCAACATCTGCCATCTTGGATCGCAGATCTTGCAACATCCATTGAATTGGCTTTTTGGGTCGCACGACGAACATGGCAACGCCAAGTCGCCAAAGAACGAAATTTGCGAACATGAAACCAAGAAGACGAACTGAGATGACAATCAGGGAAGAGGTCGAAAAATCCCAATATGACCGTCCTACATAGATGCTAACGGCAATGGCATAGACCATCTGCAGTGCAATGAGTGATAGCAGCAGCCTGTTTCGCCGAAGGGCGTTTACACGCACGAAATTCGCAGCGGGCAGATCAGCGGTCTTAGACACTGGGCTCAAATTCTCGTCTAGCTAGGACATTATACAATGACTGGGCCCAGGATATCAGGCGATCCAAGGGCCCAATTGGGGCAATTTGTGGACAAAGTTCACGCAACCGGCCTAAAGGTTCAGCTATTGGCAACAATGCGCAGAAAAGGCCAAAGTCAAAACTGGCGCATAGGATTGGTAAACTGAGTTGGCACCAGATTTCATCGCTGGCCCTATAGCGCTGGGCATATCAATCTATCTCGCAGTGCTTACAGGCTGGTCTTTGCGTCCACTCTGGTCTATCCCGCCATTCAAACCCGTTGTGCGAAAGGCTGCCCTATGAGTTTTGAAACCCCCGGACCGGTAGAGGCCCAATTGCGCGAGGCGATCAGTCCGATCGAGGAAATCATCGACGAGGCCCGAAAGGGCCGGATGTACATTCTTGTGGATCATGAGGACCGCGAGAATGAGGGTGATCTGGTGATCGCGGCTGAGTTCGCTGATGCAGAGGCGATCAATTTCATGGCGACCCATGGGCGCGGGTTGATCTGCCTGCCGATGACAGCGGAACGGATCGATAGCCTGGGCCTGCCGATGATGGCGGTGAACAACTCGTCGCGTCATGAGACAGCCTTCACCGTGTCGATAGAAGCGCGCGAGGGAGTTTCGACGGGAATATCGGCCGCTGATCGCGCACTAACGGTGGCGACCGCGATCAACGAGCAAAACACTATGGCTCACATAGCGACCCCAGGCCATGTCTTCCCCTTGCGCGCCAAAAGGGGCGGTGTATTGGTGCGTGCAGGGCATACCGAAGCCGCCGTTGATATCTCGCGTCTTGCCGGGCTGAACCCCTCGGGCGTGATCTGCGAGATCATGAAGCCCGATGGCACAATGGCGCGCCTGCCTGATCTGGTCGCCTTCGCCAAAGAGCATGACATGAAGATCGGCACGATCAGTGATCTGATCGCCTATCGCTCACGCAACGACAATCTGGTTGTGGAAACTTCGCGCGAGATGGTGACATCAGAATATGGTGGCGCGTGGGAGATGCGGATTTTCACCGACCAGACCCACGGTATCGAACACGTTGTCATGATCAAGGGCGACATCACAACGCCCGAGCCGGTCCTGACCCGGACCCACGCCCTGCATGAAGCGCCCGATATTCTGGGTCTTGGCCCGAAATCTTCACGAGAGCTGCCCCGCGCGATGGAAAAGATCGCCGAAGAGGGGCGCGGCGTCGTTTGCCTTTTCCGTCAGCCGCGAAATTCGCTGTATGCCGCAGACGACGAAGGCCCGCGCACGATCAAGCAAACCGGTCTGGGTGCGCAGATCCTGTCCAAGATGGGTATTCAGGAACTGGTGTTGCTGACAGACTCGCCTGAAACCGTGTATCTGGGGCTCGACGCGTTTGGACTGTCAATCGTCGGCACCCGCTCGATCCTCAAGGAAGACTGATAATGGCTGAAAAAGACAAACATGGCATTCTGCCGACTCCCAGCTTCGACAAGCCGGTGAAACTGCTGCTGGTGGTGGCTCCGTTCTACCGTGCCATCGCCGACAACATGGTCGCTGGTGCCAAGGCTGAGATCGAGGCCGCAGGCGGAACCTGCGACGTGGTCGAAGTGCCCGGTGCGCTGGAAATCCCGACCACAATCGCCATGGCCGACCGTCAGTGCAACTACGACGGCTATGTCGCGTTGGGCTGTGTCATTCGGGGCGAGACGACGCATTATGAAACCGTCTGCAACGACTCTAGCCGTGCAATCCAGTTGATGGGCCTGCAGGGCCTGCTGATCGGCAACGGCATCCTGACTGTCGAAAACGACGAACAGGCCGAGGTACGTGCAAACCCCGAAAAGATGAATAAAGGCGGTGGAGCGGCGGCTGCGGCCTTGCATCTGATCGCGCTCAGCCGTAAGTGGGGCTCTTCCAAAAAGGGCGTGGGCTTCAAGCCACCGTCCGAGTCCATCCTTGTGGCGGGCGACAGCAACGGACCCACGACAGCATGACCCAGACAGACGCGCCGAAACCGGCCAACCAGAAACGCCTGATGAAATCCGCCGCCCGGCTTTATGCCGTGCAGGCGCTGTTCCAGATGGAGCAGTCGGGCCAGACGACTGAACAGGTTGTGAATGAGTTTCTGGATCATCGGTTTGGCGCGGTCTACGAGGGGGATGAGATGCTGGATGGCGATATCAGTGTCTTCCGTAAGTTGGTGGATGACGCCGTGAACTATCAGGCCACTATCGACCAGATGACCGATCGTGCATTGGTCGCCAAATGGCCCATTGCGCGCATCGATCCGACCCTGCGCGCTGTGTTTCGCGCGGCCGGGGCTGAGTTGACCCAGAGCGACACGCCGCCAAAGGTCGTGATCACCGAATTCGTCGATGTCGCACGTGCGTTCTTCCCGGAAGGCAAAGAGCCCAAATTCGTGAACGCTGTGCTGGATCACATGGCGCGCGAGGCCCAGCCCGAGGCGTTCTGACGCCTTTACCGCGACCCAGCATGCGCTAGACTCACCATCACAGTGCAAGGAGGTTCGCCATGCCCAAACTGGTCCGTCTCTACATTACGCAAGTCGTCTGGGGCTTTGTGATCTCGGCCGTCTTTGTCGGGGTGCTGCTGGCGCTCAACGTGGCCAATCTACGGCATCTAATCACCAGTTCGGAAATTGGTCTGATCGCGTTGGTCATGATCTGGTTCATGAACGGGATCGTCTTTGCGGGTGTGCAGTTCGCCTATGCGATCATGAGCATGGCTGAGAAGCCGAACAAACCACGTGGTGGAACACCGATTGCTCATGGTTTGAAGCCTGCGCCGATCAAACAGGAAGTGCGCGTAGGGCGCTGATTTATTAGGTAAATATGTGGCGGGACCACCAGTCAACCGTGCGGTTTGATTCCCGAGGACCTGTATGTACAGGTGGGCGCCAGGTAATCAGGCCAGGACCTGAACAGAGCCAGCCCCCTCGGAATTGCTTAAGGCCACCAGAATGCTACCAGTCACAAGAAGGGCAGAACCCGCCACGGGCCTAAGTAGGGCCTGAAGCTGGTTCGCACAAGGGGTCAAGCATCAACAGTTTCGTGCAGAGCGGTGCGCATCTTGCCGAAATGTTCATCCCATCCGTCATCCAGCGAAAGGATCAGGCCAAAGGCGTCAGCCCCTTGAGGTAGGCCTTCGTGCAGCAGTCCAAGACGTGTGCCACCAGCGACGGGGTCCAGCGTCCACTTGACCACGCTTTCGGCGCCGCCCATTGGTTTTATGGTGAATGTATATTCAAGATATTCAGGACGTCTCGCTTCACGCACTTCACCCCAAATTAGAAGGTCGCCACTGGTCGTCCCGAACATCTCAAGCTTTTGTCCTGCGGCCAGGGGGCGTTCGGGTTTGTGAAACCACTCGGCCAGTCGGTCGGGATCGGTCAAATAGTCCCAAACGACTTCCGGTGTGGCGCGGAGAAAGATTGTTTTCTGCAAAACTGCGTCTGTCATTTCTTGTTCCCTTCGATAGCTTTTTTCAGATTGGCGAGGCGATCATCCCAGAACCGGTCGAAGTAACTGAGCCAGTCCAAAACCGGAGCCATCCCCTGTGGTTCAAGGCGATTGATGCGCTCGCGACCTCTGGCCTCAACCGTGATCAGACCGCCATCTGACAGGACCGTCAGGTGTTTCTTGACCGCCGCGCGGGTCATGTCGAAACGCTCGGTCAGTTGGGCAATCGTCATGTCTTGGGCGGCGAGCATTTGAATAATGTCCCGCCGGGTCGGGTCGGCGAGCGCCCGGAATGCGTTTTGAGTTTGTGAGTTCATGACAAATTTCACCAGATACCATTTGGTTTCACATTATTGCGATACCAAATGGTACCATGTCAAGCTGCTTGATTTTTGTTCATGAATTGTTCACATTCTCGGAATGACACTAATTATGCAGCCCGGACAAAAGCTGGCCCGTGGTGTTTCGCGTCACTTGTTGACCCACGGCTATGTTTCGATTGAAGAATTTGTCCCTACCCGAGGGCTGCGGGTCGATGTGATGGGGTTGGGCCCAAAGGGCGAGATATGGGTGGTCGAGTGTAAATCCAGCCGCGCCGATTATCAGTCGGATTCTAAATGGCAGGGCTATCTTGACTGGTGTGACCGATTCTTTTGGGCGGTTGATACGGATTTCCCGACCGAGCTTCTGCCTGCGGAAACAGGCTTGATCATCGCTGATGCCTATGATGCTGAAATCATCCGTATGGGGCCAGAAAGCAAGCTGGCCCCGGCGCGGCGCAAAAAGATGGTTCAGAAATTCGCGATGGATTCTGCACGTCGGTTGCAGGCCTTGCGCGACCCCAGGGTTTAGCTTTTGATGGCGCGCGCGGCTTGGGCTGCGGCGCGGATTTCCTCGGCGATTTCTTCGGCCTCTTCGGGGTCGAAATCCATTGGAATCTCAATTCCGGCACCTTCAACGAACAGCCGCACCATACCATGATCGGTGGGGCCGATCTGCAGGTTCGCTTCGATATCGCGTTCGGTATTGATGCTCATGTTCGCCTCCGGGAAATGCGCTTTGGTGCTAACGCGCGATGGGTTGAGAATCAAGCCGACTATGGGTTCAGATAGGGCATGGAGACGGCAACGCTCAGACCTTTCCGCGCCGAGGATGCGCCGTGGCTGGTAGAACAGCATGACGTGCTCTATTCCCGTGACGAAGGGTTTGATGACAGTTTCGGCCCACTGGTTGCCCGCATTCTGACGGAATTCATCGCGGATCATGATCCAACTTGCGAACAAGGCTGGATCGCCGAGTGCGACGGGGATCGTTTGGGTAGTATTTTCTGTGTCAGGCTGGATGATCAAACCGCCAAGCTGCGGTTGTTTCTGCTGCTGCCCGAGGCTCGTGGACAGGGGCTGGGCAAGCGGCTACTGACCGCCTGCATGGGTTTCGCCCGCGACGCAGGATATCGCCAGATGGTGCTGTGGACCCATGAGAGTCACGCCGCCGCTTGCGGGCTGTATCGTGCGTTTGGGTGGGAGCTTGTCGACAGCAAGCCGGTGCATTCCTTCGGTGTCGATCTGGTCGAACAAAGCTGGCGAATTCAGCTTTAATCCCCTTGCAATCCCCGTACGCCTTCGCTAAATCGCCCCTCACAAGTGCCGCCTTAGCTCAGTTGGTTAGAGCGCTGGATTGTGGATCCAGAGGTCCCCTGTTCAAGCCAGGGAGGCGGTACCATCTCCCAAAACCCAAGAACGGTTTGCCGGTTGCAGGTCTTTCTGTATACCCGGTACTTGGCGAAAGCTGCGTTCCGATGACATGAGCAAGATATGCCGGATAAGAAACCTGTAGACATCCGTAGAAATGCGAGACTGTCTGTTGCACCCATGATGGATTGGACCGACAAGAATTGCCGGTTTCTGCATCGTTTGCTGAGTTCTGAGACCTTGCTTTATACTGAAATGGTCACAGCGCCTGCTTTGGTGCGCGGCGGCGCGCTGCATCTGCTGGACTTTAATCCTCAGGAACACCCGGTTGCGTTGCAGCTAGGGGGTTCGGACCCGCAGGAATTGGCGCAGGCGGCCAAGCTGGGGGCTGAAGCCGGATATGACGAGATCAACTTGAACTGTGGGTGTCCGTCTGACCGTGTGCAATCAGGGACATTCGGTGCGGTATTGATGCGCGCACCCGAAAAAGTCGCGGAGTGCGTTGCGGCGATGCGCGAGGCGGTGAAGGTCGAAGTCACGGTGAAATGCCGTATCGGTGTTGACGAACAGGAACCTTCAGAAGTGCTACCTGCATTCCTCGACCAGATTCGCAAGGCCGGTTGTCGGCGGGTGACGATCCATGCGCGCAAAGCTTGGTTGCAGGGGTTAAGTCCCAAGGAAAACAGAGATATTCCGCCACTGGATTATGATCTGGTGCATCGGATGAAGGCTGATTTTTCGGACATGCACATCTCGATCAATGGTGGCATTACGTCGCTTGCTCAGGCGCAACAGCATCTGGAGGCTGGGCTTGATGGTGTCATGATCGGTCGTGCCGCCTATCACCAACCGACAGATATTCTGGCGGCTGCGGACCCGTTGATCTTTGGAACGGGCAGTGTCGCGGATCCCATTGAAGTGGTGCAAAATATGCTGCCCTATGTCGAGGCGCATCTTGTCGACGGTGGTCGATTGCACCAGATCACGCGGCATATGCTGGGCCTGTTCGCGGGGCGTCCCGGTGCGCGGGGATGGCGGCGGATGCTCTCCGAAGGTGCTGTGCGCGAGAATGCCGGCCCAGAAGTGATCCTGCAGGCTCTGGACTCTGTCGCAGCGCTATCGCAGGTGGAACAGGTAGGCTAAGACGGCTTCGAGCCGCTATGGGGGAATGATGCCCGAGACGATGTTGCTGGCCCAGATGCTGGGCCTTTTGCTTGTGATCGGCGCTTTGGCCGGGGTGTTGGCTGGGCTTTTGGGCGTTGGCGGTGGAATCGTTCTGGTGCCCGCGTTTTTCTATGCGTTTCAGACACTTGGATATGGCGGGCCTCAGCTGATGCAGCTATGCCTCGCAACTTCGCTGGCCACGATCATTGTAACGTCGATCCGATCGGTTCTTAGCCATAACAAGAAAGGCGCGGTGGATTGGGGCATCCTGCGCGGCTGGGGGCCAGGCATAGCGGTGGGTGCGGTGATCGGTGTTCTGGTGGCTTCAGCTCTGAGGACAGAGTTTTTGCAGGCGCTGTTCGGCATGCTTGGAATGGTTATCGGCATCTATCTTGGATTGGGTAAATCCGAGTGGCGGTTGGGGGATGCGATGCCCAAAGGATTGCGCCGCGCCGCGCTTTCCCCTTCGGTAGGGTTTCTGTCGGTACTGATGGGAATTGGCGGGGGCAGTTTCGGCGTTCCATTGATGAGCCTTTATAACACCCCGATCCACCGGGCGGTTGCGACCGCAGCGGGCTTTGGCGTGATCATCGCTGTCCCGTCGGTGCTGGGTTTTTTATTTCTCAACATCGCTCCGGAGCATCGCCCGCCGCTGACCATTGGCGCGGTCAATCTGGTGGCTTTCGGTATCGTCGTTGCGATGACTATGATCACCGCCCCGTGGGGCGTTAAGCTGGCGCATGCGATGGATCCGAAGCCGCTCAGGCGGGTCTTCGCGGTATTCCTTACCCTGGTTGCTCTGAATATGCTGAGAAAGGCGTTGGGGTGGTAGCGTCGTTTTACGAGCTAGGTTGGGTAAAGTTTCCTTATGATGGAGCGTTGGCGGATTGGGTGGCGCACGCTCTTCCCACTGCGCGTGCGTCCGTCAGCGATCCAGCTCATGCAGCTTGGCACGATTGCGATGGCACGTGGTTCATTGGCGTTGATGCACTGGACAATGATGCGCAGGGCAGGGTGGCGGGTTCGCCTGCACTGGCGGGCGCGGCCATCGAACTGGCACACCAGCAGTTTGGATCGATCGATCTGCACAAAGGGCAGGTCTCGGTGATCTATCCGGGATATCCGCGTCCCCGACGTGGCGAAAGCGAGGCGGCGGCGCGGTATCGAGCGCGTCGGGATGCGGCGCATGTGGATGGGCTGAAGCCAACTGGCCCTGATCGACGACGGCGGGTGGATGAACCTCATGCCTGGATATTGGGTATCCCACTTACCGAGGCCAGTGTGGACGCAGCACCAATGGTGCTGTGGGAGGGAAGCCACAAAATCCTCGGCGATGCTTTTCGGGCCGCGATGAAGAAGGTGCCGCGGCATGAATTGAGCGAGGCCGATATCACAGATGTCTATCAGGCGGCGCGTCGCGAAGTGTTCGAGACATGTCCGCGCCTCGAGTTACCGGCGCGTCCGGGCGAAGCCTATCTGTTGCACCGCCACTGTCTGCATGGGGTTGCACCCTGGGGTCCGAATGCCAGCGCTGGACCGGATGGACGGATGATCGCCTATTTCCGCCCTCAGTTGCCTGATGGTGTAGCGCAATGGCTCGAATCCCCGTAACCTCCTGCCATTGTTTAGCTTTGGAGAGTTGGTTCGATGATTACGGTTCACACGAATGCAGATGGTGCCCTTATTGAGGTCGAGCTTTCGGGCGAGGTCACTAGCGCAGATTACGCGAGCACGCTTGTTCCCGCTATTGAGGCCGCATTGGAAGAGCACGACGCCATACGACTGCTGGCGATCATTGGGTCCGAGTTCAAAGGATACGATCTGGGCGCCGCATGGTCCGATACCAAGTTGGGGCTCAGCCATTGGCGCGGATTCGACCGGATTGGCGTTGTGGCGGACCAGGGATGGGTGCAAACAAGCGTCCGCCTGGCTGCCCCGATCCTGCCTTGCCCGGTGCACGTTTTTGGAATGGATGAGGTGGAGGAAGCGCGTCGCTGGATGCGCGAATCTCTCGGGGCGATCCACGTGACGGATCTGGGCGGACCTTGCGTGCAGATCCGCCTGATGGGCAAACTGGATTCACAGGAATACGGTCAGGCTCAAACCGATCTTGATGCGCTGTTGCGCGAACGTGACGGGTTTCGCCTGTTGATCGATCTGCGCGAGTTCGATGGTTGGCAGGGTCTGACTGCAATGGCAGCCCATTTCAGACTGGCGGCTGGTCATATTGGGATGCTGGATCGTGCAGCGATTGTCGGTGACAAGACATGGCAAAAAATGGCGCAACGCATGGCCAGCCATGTTCTGGGAACGCGGACCCAGTATTTCCCGGCTGAGGAATACGAGAATGCAAAAACCTGGCTTGCGACTGGCTAGATGCTCTAAAAATGGTTCAGAAACAATGCCTTGTAATCATAGGCATTGTTCTTTTTTGCGTTGACGTTACGGAATGCAACTTTAAGTTAGCGCTATTATTGACTGGTTGGTCAAATAACTTAAAAAGTCCTTACCTGTCCCGGATTTAGAGGGAGAGGCAACAAGCTGTTTCGCGTCGCTGTGGGCCACCACTCACTCAAACACAGCTTCCGGACTCTTCCCCCCTCGGTGTTCGGAACGGTCCCGCAGTGGCGCGTCGTTTATTACATATTGGAAGAGCAATGATTTTTCGCTCAGTACTAAAACGCATTCTTTCGAAGGACACTCCCGAACAGGTTGAAAGCTACGAGTTGGAAGTTGAGTTGCGCCCGCGACCTGCCAAGACGACAACCCAGAACGAGCTGGTTAAACTGTTCGGTTCTGAGTTGCGGGATCACGAATCTCTGAGTGATCTTAAGCCTACGCGGAGACCAAAATACTAGGCTTGCGGATCAGGACCCATGCAGCCGGGCGGCACGGCCACCACGGCGCTTTGCCAGACGGGGTTTGCGTTCCGGCAGATCCTGCATGATTTCGGCCCGTTCGGTGCTGTCCATCTTTGACCAGCGCGTGATCTCGTCAATGGTGCGGTAGCAGCCGGTGCAGATACGTTCGGTCGGGTGAACGACGCAGATTTGGATGCAAGGGCTTTCGACCTCGTCCCGTTTCCAAACCATATTCGTCATGGGCGTTTTCCGATCCGTCAAAGAAAGCGCAGTCTGTCCAGCGCGCCTTGCAGAATATAACCTGCTGCGACGTGATCAATAACCTGTCCGCGACGTTTTCGTGTCGTATCCGCCTCAAGCAGTGCTTTTTCTGCCGCAACGGTACTTAGTCGTTCGTCCCAGAAACCGATGGGCAGATCGGTCAAACGGGTCATGTTTCGTGCGAAGGCGCGGGTTGACTGGCAGCGCGGCCCTTCGCTGCCATCCATGTTGCGCGGCAGTCCGAGGATAATGCCGCCGATCTCACGCTCGGTCACAATCTCGATCAAACGCGCGGAATCCAGTGTGAATTTCTTGCGTCGTACCGTCTCAAGCGGGGTGGCCACGCCGCGCATCCGGTCCGAGACGGAAACGCCGATGGTCTTTTCTCCCAGATCCAGCCCCATCAGGGCTGACATTGGGGGCAGGGATGCTGCGAAGTCTTCGAACGCGTCGTGGATCATTGAGCGATTCCGGCCTGCAGCGCGGCAGCGTCGATCATCTCCAACGCTTCAGCGTTACCCGCAAATACTTCCTTGGCTTCGTTCCTGATTTTGATGGCGCGTTGGCCTTCGCCCAGCACGCCCAAGGCGGCAATCAGGCGTGCCCACTCCTCGGGTGTCCCGCCCTCGGTCGCAAGGCGGTCCGAAAGGCCATCGACCATGCCGCGGATCATTTCTTGTCGTTCTTCTGGCGACATCTCGGCAGCGGCATTTACATCGTCCTGGCTAGGGCCGGATGCAGCAGAAAAGTCGGGTGTGTTAAACACGCCTGCGCGGAATGCCAATTCATCGATCTGTGACCGGATGGCATTCGCCCATGGGGCGCCAGCCGGGGCGTCGTTAAGGGTTTCGACCCAAACGCGATAGGCCATATCAGGCCGCCCGGTCTGTGCCAGCATCTGCCCCCAATAATACCGGGCAGGACCCAAGCGCTGATTGCGCTCAAGCGCCTGTCGCAAGGCGGCTTCCGCTTCTGGTGAGACATAGCCGCCAGCGGCCAAAATCATCATCTCCGCCTGATCCGAATAGGCCTGAGCCGAAGCGTCATCACCCGACAGTTCGATCACACGGGTTTGTGCCTCATACCCTGCTTTGAAGTTCCCCGCGTTGGTTTCATGCTGTGCCAGCAGGGTATGGCCTTGCAGATCATCGGGGCGTTCGGCCACAGTTTCGCGCAGCCGGTTCAGCAAAGTTGCATAGCTTTCGTCCAGCGGAGGCGTCTGGAGCGGTGTGGCAATGCCCTCGGCCTCAGCCTGGCTGGGTCGATTTTCGCGCAGGTCTTCTGCCATTTCCAGACGAACTGAAAGGGGCATGTCAGGGAAACCGGCAGCACCCAACTGACGATACATCGCCAACCCGCCACCAACCAGAACGGCGGCCATGGCGAGGAACGCTATTATGGTAACCAAGCGTGATGGCCCGGCGCCTTTGTCTTCATTGCGCATCTGCGCGTCTGCGGCCAGGATACGGCGCGAGATTTCCGTGCGTACACGCTCGGCATCAGCTTTCGCGATCACGCCGCGCGCCAAGTCTTTGTCGACGCCTGCTAGCTGTTCACGATAGACTCGCAGATCATAAGCAGCTGTCGGGCCGGTGCCGCGACGACCGCGCAGCATCGTGTAACCCAGGAAAATCGCGATCAGCAGCGCGATCAAAAAGATGAGAACCCAGAACGGCATGGTCCCTCCAAAATGGTTGCCCTGACTTAGACCTGTCGGCGCATGGAAAAAAGGGACAAATAGCCGCGAAGGGCGCTCATGTCGCAATAGTGCATTATTGCGGCGTTGCGCGGCAGGGTTAAAATGTACGGGCACGGCATACCTGCGCCCAATCATCGAAGACCGGACGGATTCGCACATGAAACACTACTCAGCCTTTGCTGTAGCGCGCGAAGCGCTGCGCTATCACACCGGATGGGAGCGCGCATGGCGTTCGCCGGAGCCTAAGAAGCGCTATGACGTCATTATCGTCGGGGCCGGCGGTCACGGTTTGGCAACAGCCTACTATCTTGGCAAGAACTACGGCATCCAGAACGTCGCCGTAATAGAAAAAGGCTGGTTGGGCGGTGGCAACACCGGTCGGAACACGACCATCATCCGATCGAACTATCTGCAGGACCCGTCAGCGGCGATTTACGAAAAGGCGCGCGGTCTCTACGAAGATCTGAGCCAGGAACTGAACTATAACATCATGTTCAGCCCGCGTGGCGTAATCATGCTGGCGCAGACCCAGCACGAGATTCGCGGCTATCAGCGTACTGCGCATGCGAATGCGCTGCAGGGTGTTCAGACCGAATGGATTGGGCCCGAACGCGTGAAAGAGCTGGTGCCGATCATTAATCTGGAAGGCCCGCGCTATCCGGTTCTGGGCGGGCTTTGGCAGGAACGTGGTGGGACCGCGCGCCATGATGCGGTGGCATGGGGCTATGCCCGCGCATGTTCGGCCATGGGTATGGACATCATCCAGAAATGCGAAGTCACCGGCGTCCGGTCCGAAAACGGTCGTGTTGTCGGGGTCGATACCACAAAAGGGGCCATCGATTGTGACAAGCTGGGGATCGTGGTTGCGGGGCATTCCGGCCAGTTGGCTGAGATGGCGGGCTTCCGTCTGCCGCTTGAGGCCGTCGCGCTGCAGGCGCTGGTGTCCGAGCCGATCAAACCCTGCATGGATGTCGTTGTGATGGCGAACACCGTACACGGCTATATGTCTCAGTCCGACAAGGGCGAGATGGTGATTGGTGGTGGCACGGACGGGTTCAACAACTATACCCAGCGTGGCAGCTTCCATCATATCGAGGAAACGGTACGCGCATTGGTCGAAACTTTCCCGATGATCTCGCGCCTGAAAATGCTGCGCCAGTGGGGCGGTATTGTGGATATGACCGGCGACCGTTCACCCATCCTGTCGAAAACACCGCTTAATGGCTGCTTTATCAACGCAGGCTGGGGCACCGGCGGCTTCAAGGCCATTCCGGGATCGGGCTGGGGCATGGCACAGCTGATGGCCACGGGGCATTCACCACTGACCGAAGCCTTCTCGCTGGATCGTTTCAAAGAAGGCCGCTTCATCGACGAAAGCGTCGCGGCCGGGGTGGCGCACTGATGAAGATTTTTCGTCGAAAAATCTCGCACGCCCGTCACGCAGAATCTGCAGGCAGATACGTCTCGCCTGCTGCCAAGAGGATGATCACATGCTGATCTTGAAATGCCCCTATTGCGGCGTCGAAGCCGAAGAAACTGAACTGGCTGCAGGTGGCGAGGCGCATTTGAAGCGTTATGGCCCGGGCTCGTCAGATGATGAGTTCCACGACTACCTGTTCATGCGCGAAAACCCCAAGGGCGTTCATTTCGAACGCTGGCGCCATGCCAATGGGTGCGGCAAGTGGTTCCACGCCGCGCGCTGTACGAACACGCTTGAGGTCTTTGGCACCTATTCGGCGCAGACAACCGAGCCGCCCCAAGAGATCAAGGACGCCATCACCGCCAAGCGTCCCGGCTGGACGTGGAGAGAGTACAAATGATCTGTACAGCCATCCAAAATACCGCCTGCGAAAGGTCCGCATCATGAGCACCCGTCTCGCAAAACATGGCCGTTTGATTGATCGGTCGAAAAAGGTCAACTTCACCTTCAACGGCACCTCGATGCAGGGCTACGAGGGCGATACGCTCGCGTCTGCCTTGCTGGCCAATGATCAGATGATGATGGGCCGGTCGTTCAAGTATCACCGCCCGCGCGGCGTGGTCGCGAGTGGCGCGGAAGAGCCAAACGCTCTGGTCGGTCTGGGTGAGGGCAACCGGTTCGAGCCGAACCAGCGCGCCACCACGACAGAGCTGTTCAATGGTCTGACATCCGCGTCACAGAACCACTGGCCGAACCTCGAGTTCGACATCGGTGCGATCAACACGCATCTGTCGCGGTTTCTGCCCGCCGGTTTCTATTACAAGATGTTCATCCATCCGAAACCGTTCTGGAAACATGTTTACGAGCCGTTTATTCGCCAGTCGGCGGGTTTGGGCAAAGCGCCCGACAAGGACAACCGTGACGCGGACACATACGAGCACTTTTACGCCTTCACCGATGTCTTGGTGATTGGCGGTGGCGTTGCAGGTCTGCAGGCCGCCAAAACGGCAGCCCAGTCCGGTGCCAAGGTAATGTTGATTGAACAAACCGCACATTGGGGCGGTCGCGCTCCGGTTGATGGCGGTACCATCAATGGTGAGCCTGTGGATAAGTTCGTGGAACAATTGGTTTCCGAACTCGAAACAATGGACAACGTCACCATGCGCAATCGCTGCATGGGCGCTGGTGTCTATGACCACGGTTATGTGCTGGGTTATGAGCGCCTGACAGACCACAAGCCGGGTGTTCAGGGCCCGCGTCACCGCCTGTGGCGCATTCGTGCGAAACAGGTCGTGACCGCGACCGGTGCGATTGAGCGTCCGTTGTCGTTCGCAGGCAATGATGTGCCTGGTGTCATGCTGGCCTCGGCCATGCGCGACTATGTGGTCAACTGGGGTGTGACGCCGGGTGAGCGTGTGATTGTCGCCACCAACAATGATGACGCCTACCGGACTGCAATTACCTTGAAGCAGGCCGGTGTCGATGTCCTGCGCGTGGTTGATGCGCGCGACACCGCCGGACCTCTGGCCGAAGAGGCGCGTCAGCTGGGTATCCGCGTCGATCCGGGCAAGGCGATCGCAAAGGTCAAAGGCGGCAAGCGGGTCAAGAAAGTTGCGATCTGCAATCAAGAGGGTATCGGAGGCGCCCGGGAAGAGGTCGAATGCGATGCGATTGCCATGTCAGGTGGCTGGTCTCCGGTCGTGCATATGTGGTCGCATTGCGGCGGTAAGCTGATCTGGGACGAGGCGAACGCGCATTTCCGCCCCGATCCTTCACGTCCTCCGCTGGGGGCAGACGGTGAAGGTTTTGTTCTGGCGGCAGGGGCTTCGAACGGCCCGCTGGCCCTGGGGGATGTCCTGAAGGATGCAGATACTGCCGGCAAAGCGGCAGCGAAGGCGGCCGGGTTCTCCGCGAAGCGCACCAAAGCGCCAGTTGGTGAGACTACGGCCGAGGCCCCAATGGCCGCTGTCTGGCTCATGCCTTCTAATGCCGAGATTGATCTGCGCATGAAATCGTGGCTGGACTTCCAGAACGACGTCAAGGTCTCGGACGTGCAACTGGCTGCGCGCGAGGGCTATGAAAGTGTCGAGCACACCAAGCGTTACACCACGCTGGGCATGGCAACGGATCAGGGTAAGTTGAGTAATATCAACGGTCTGGCAATCCTTGCTGATGCGCTGGATTCGGAGATCCCGAAGGTCGGTACCACCACCTTCCGCCCGCCATATACTCCAATCTCGATGGCTTCGATTGGTGGTGAAGCGCGTGGTGAGGTGTTCCAGCCGATCCGTCAAACGCCGATGCATAACTGGCACGATAAGAACGGGGCCGATTGGGAGCCGGTCGGCCATTGGCGTCGAACCTATGCCTATGTGCGACCCGGAGAATCCGTGCATGATGCGGTGAATCGCGAGGTTAAAAACACCCGCGAAAACCTCGGGCTGTTGGACGCTTCGACCCTCGGCAAGCTGATCGTCAAAGGCCCCGACGCAGGCAAGTTCCTGGACATGATGTACACCAACATGATGTCCACGCTGAAGGTCGGCAAATGCCGCTATGGCCTGATGTGTTCCGAGAATGGCTTCCTGATCGACGACGGCGTTGTTGCCCGCATCGATGAGGACACGTGGCTGTGCCACACCACCACCGGCGGGGCCGAGCGTATCCATGGCCACATGGAAGAATGGCTGCAGACCGAGTGGTGGGACTGGAAAGTCTACGTCGCGAACGTCACCGAGCAATATGCGCAGGTCGCCGTGGTAGGTCCGAACGCCCGCAAGGTACTTGAGAAGCTGGGCGGCATGGATCTGTCGAAAGAGGCGCTGCCCTTCATGGAATGGCGCGATGGCAAGATCGGCGCATTCGACGCGCGGGCCTACCGTATCTCGTTCTCGGGTGAGCTGTCCTATGAGATCGCGGTCCCTGCAAGCCAAGGTCAGGCGTTCTGGGACGCTCTGATCGAGGCAGGGCAGGAGTTCGGAGTGATGCCATACGGCACCGAATGTCTGCATATTCTGCGTGCCGAGAAAGGCTTTATCATGATCGGCGATGAGACCGACGGCACCGTGATCCCGCAGGATCTGGGGCTGCACTGGGCGCTGTCCAAAAAGAAAGAGGATTACCTCGGAAAACGCGCCCATTCGCGGACCCATATGGCCGATCCTGAGCGCTGGAAACTGGTTGGTCTTGAGACTGTGGATGGATCGGTTCTGCCGGACGGTGCCTATGCGGTGGGCGAGGGCGTGAATGCGAACGGTCAGCGCAACATGATCGGTCGCGTAACTTCGACCTACTACTCGGCCAATCTGGGCAAAGGCATCGCCATGGGCCTGATCAAACACGGCCCCGACCGGATGGGCGAAGTGGTCGAGTTCCCGGGCACTGACGGCAAAACCTACAAGGCCAAGATCGTGGACCCGATCTTCTATGACAAGGACGGGGAGAAGCAGAATGTCTGAACCCATCAGCGCACTGAACCACGCCTCATATGATGGCATCGCCAAGATCGAGGAATGCGGCCTACAGGGCATGATCACACTGCGCGGTGATCTGTCGGATAAGGTACTGGCTAAGGTTGTCAAAGACGCCACCGGGCAGAAAGTGCCCGGTCAGCGTGAAGCGTTTGTGAATGGCGACACCGGTGTTTGCTGGATGTCCACCGACGAATTGCTGGTGCTTGTGCCTTATGCCGAGGTCGAGGCCAAACTCGCCGCGATGACCAACGCGCTAAGTGGTACGCACGCACTGGCGGTCAACGTCTCCGACGCGCGGGCCGTATTCCGCGTTTCGGGCGCGAACGCGCGCGAGGTATTGGGCAAGCTGGCTCCGGTTGAGCTGTCGGCCGAGGCATTCCAACCCGGCCAGATCCGCCGTTCGCGTTTGGCGCAGGTGGCAGGTGCCTTCTGGATGGACGACGCTGAGACTTTCCGCATCGTCTGCTTCCGCTCTGCGGCGGACTATGCGTTCAAATTGCTGAAGGTTGCGGCGCAGCCCGGCAGCGAGGTCGGGGTTTATTAAGCCCTGATCGCCTGATGATATGTGGGTGAGGGGGCTTTGCCCCCTCGGCCTGCGGCCTCACTCCCAGGATATTTCTGTTTAGATGAAGGTCGGATCTCTGGTTCGGGTCTCAGGGGGTCGTGCTGAACAGGAATGTCGGGAACTGAGTGAGTGCACGCTGGCCCGTGAGGGCGGACTCACCGGTTTCGCGTGTGTGTGGGTCGTGGCATTGGCGATAGAAAGCCAGGTCTTCTGATAGTTTTTTCATGGCCGCGCTGCGGTTGTCTACGCTCAGATAAGGTGCGTGCGTTGAGAGAAACAGCGCAGGGTTATCTTTTTCTAACCAAGGCAGCATAGAAGGCAGGACCGAAAATTCAGCGCCTTCGATATCCATTTTGACCAAAGAGACATCAGTCAGGTCGACGGATTCAGAAAATTGATCCCAACCGATGGTAAGTGCGTCAGTGCCATGGCTGCCTTCGTGGAGCAATGATGACGTTGAATCGCCTGCCTCTCCGTGCGCTGAAGCCATTCGTGCCACTCCAAACCCATCTGACAAGGCGATGCTGAAGGCTGATACGTTTCGGATGTCGTTCAGCTCTAGGTTCCAGACCAAATGGCGGTAAGCCACTGGGTCAGGTTCAAAACACCACACATGGCGAGCGCGGCGCGCGGCATAGAGGACCGTGGGGCCAATCCATGCACCGATATCAAGATAGTCCTTTTCGGGCGACAGATAGTGGTCCAGCACCGAAAATGTCTCAGGTTCCCACTCCCCGGCTGATACCTTGCGCCAGAATTTCGAGTGATAGGGGTCCAGGCGAAAGGGTTCACCGTTCAAGTTGCCCGCATAGTATCCGCGGGCGCGATAGAACATTTTGCGCGCCTGTGTCAGCATCGCGGACCTCCGGGTTTTTGTGTTGCGGCCCTTGACCTGCGGCGGCTGTCAAAGCATTTAACCTTTGGAACCGCAACATTCATTTTCAACAGGGGGCCGAGATGGCTTTTGAACTTCCTGATCTTCCTTATGCACATGACGCGCTGGCAGCCAAGGGTATGTCCGCGGAAACGCTGGAATATCACCATGACCTGCACCACAAGGCCTATGTCGACAACGGCAACAAGCTGATCGCCGGCACCGAGTGGGACGGCAAGTCACTGGAAGAGATCATCGTTGGCACATACGACGCAAATGCCGTCGCGCAGAACGGTATCTTCAACAACATCAGCCAGCTGTGGAACCACAACCAGTTCTGGGAGATGATGGGCCCCGGTGGCAACGCGATGCCCGGTGAGCTGGAGAAGGCTCTGACCGAGAGCTTTGGTTCGGTTGACGAATTCAAGTCGCAGTTCAGCGCTGCCGGTGCCGGTCAGTTTGGTTCCGGCTGGGCGTGGCTGGTCAAGAATGCCGACGGTTCGTTAGCAGTGACGAAAACTGAAAACGGCGTGAACCCGCTGTGCTTCGGTCAAACCGCACTGCTTGGTTGTGATGTGTGGGAGCACTCGTATTACATCGATTTCCGCAACAAGCGTCCGGCCTACCTGTCGAACTTCCTCGACAACCTGGTGAACTGGGAAAACGTAGCCTCGCGGATGTGATTTCCACTTGGTAGAACTTAATGAATGGCCCGCTGGCAGTGATGCTGGCGGGCTTTTTGTTATGAATTGATGGGTGGCCGGTAAAAACCTGCCGGTACGTCAACTTTCATTATCCCACCTATTGTGCACGGCCTTTCTGCACCTACGTAAAGTAGGCGGAGGGAGAGAACCGCCAATCAACCAAAAACCTATCAAAATGCGAGCGAAACACCAACGCCGCATCGTTAAACAGGTGTGTCTAAGGGACAGGCGAAGGCCAACCTAAGCGATACAGGAGATCACGAATGGCTGCACTTGAACAGGGAACATGGGTTATCATCGCCGATGGGGAAAAAGCGCTGGTGATGGAGAATATCACGGACGCACAGGACCCCAACTTGGTCGTCGTGTCGGTCGAAGAACAGGACGCAGCACCGACCAAGCCAAGTGACAGGGCAGGGCGGCGACCCGATACGGGACCGAACCAGAAATCTGCAGTTGAAGAGGAGACATGGAAGTCCCACGCAAAATCTCTGTTCGTTCAGGATGTGGCGAACCTTCTGAATCGCAAGGGGCTGAAAGGGGCCTATAAACGATTGGTATTGGTTGCCAGTCCGCATGTTCTGGGCCTGTTACGCCGTCGGCTGCACAGTGAAGTGCTGGCAAAGGTGGTGGCCGAGGTTGACAAAACACTCACAAACCACCCGTTGCACAAGGTCGAACGGATATTGAAGACCCGATTGGCAAAACCTGCCTAAACGAATGCCGACAATCGGGCGGTTTGCGTCGCCCGATTGCCAGTTTATTTAGTTCAGTAATTTGCGAAGCGCGGACATGGTCGCATCCGGTGTGTCGACCCAGGTGATGAATTCTGCCAGAGAACCATCTGCAAACCCCTGACCGATCAGTTGATCCAGCAGCGTGTGCAGCGTATCCCAGTACCCGTCGACATTCATCACCAGAATGGGTTTGTCATGAAGCCCCAGTTGCCGCCATGTCAGTGCTTCGAAAAGTTCGTCCAATGATCCGGGGCCGCCGGGCAGGACAACTACGGCATCCGCGTTCATGATCATCACTTTTTTACGCTCGTGCATCGTCTCGGTCACGATGAACCGGGTAAGGTCGGTCTTGCCGACCTCGCGCTGAAGCAAGTGCACCGGGATCACCCCAAATGTATCGCCGCCGGACGATTGTGCCGCCCGCGCGACCTCGCCCATAAGACCCACATCTCCGGCCCCGTAGACCAGCCGCCAGCCTTCGTTGGCCAACAAGGTTCCAAAGCTGTGGGCAGCGGCGGAGTAGGCAGGATTCACACCATTGCGTGACCCGCAATACACACAGACGGATTTCTGGGACATAGGTAGGGCTCTCTGCTCTTGTGTTAGGGGTTTTGACCCCTGATAGCGGGATTGATAGGTTGGCTCAACCGCTCCATGAAATGCGCGCCAAACTGGGCATTTCCCGGGCGGAGTGAAAGGAAAAGAATGAACGCCAAATCGGGAAGCGGAGGTTCTGGTACCTTCATATGGGGGCTGGTTGCCGGGATCGTTGTGGTGCTCGTTGCGGGCGGGTTGTACCTGTCCGGTCTGTTCGGCGAGCCGGAACAGCAGGCTGAGCAGGAAGCAACCGAAACATCCGAGCCGATTGCGGAGGTCGCTGAGCCGGAAACCCAGCCAGCGGAGGCGCAGCCCGAAAGCCAGGCGGCGGAAGCCGGCGAATCTGTTGCTGAAGACACACCGCCCGAGATTTCCGATCAAACTCCGGATAGCGAAGAAGCGGATGTTCCGGTTGTGGCCGCGCCGGTTCTGGATCAGATATTCGTTGAGTCCGATGGAAACGCGGTACTATCCGGCAATGCCGAGCCGGGGTCCGAGGTCAGTGTTTTGCTGGACGGTGAGACTGTTCACAGCTTCACCGTCGATGACAGCGGCCAGTTCGCCGAGTTTGTATCGATCCCGTTTGCAGACGACGCTCGCGGGCTTGTTCTTGAGACCCGGAAAGGCGAAGACACCAGCCGTTCAGATGATTATCTGATCGCGGCGCTGCCTGAACCGGTCCTGCCGACCGTGTCAGAGCCCGCTGCCGATGAGCCGGTCGAAGAGGTTGCCGAGGCACAGACGACGGATACGGAAACAACCGATCAGCAAGCAGCCAACCAAGCTGAAACCGAAGAGAATGAACCAGAAGTTGCAGGTGCCGCAACGCCACCTGTGAATGAGACCGCGCCCGCGACTGAAACTCAGCCGGAATCAGGCGACGCGCCTGACCAGCAGGTTGCGATCCTGCGCTCGGGCGAAGAAGGGGTTGAACTTTTGCAAGCACCCACTGTTCAGGATACGCCGCCAGAGCAGATTGCCCTGGACACGATTGGCTATTCGGACGCGGGTGATGTGGAATTGACCGGGCGGGCACAGGATGGATCGGCCGTACGCTTGTATCTGGACAACCAGCTTGTGGCCGACATTGCACCAGCGACTGACGGGCAATGGCGCGGCGAGGTCGAGGGCATTGACCCCGGAGTTTACACTCTGAGGGTGGATGAGGTTGCCCCAGATGGCACTGTGGTCAGCAGGCTTGAGACGCCGTTCAAACGCGAACCCGTCGAGGTCCTGCGCGCGACCGAAACCACCAATCCGGGTGAGGCCTCAACCGACGCTCCGGCGATCCGCTCGGTCACGGTTCAAAAGGGTGATACGCTTTGGGCGATCTCGCGCGACCGGTTTGGTGACGGTGTGCTGTATGTCAAACTTTTCGAGGCTAACAAAGATTCGATCCGTGATCCTGACCTGATCTATCCAGGGCAGATTTTCACCATTCCTGAATAAACATGACCACTGGCCCAACCCGGGCCAGGGCTTTTCTCTGACCGCAGTTAAGGTACGTGATGAGACAACCATCCGCGATCAAAACCGACACGGACGAGCATCGTTCGGGCTGGCGAACCATCCGCAAGGTTTCGCCCTATCTTTGGCCCGAGGACGAGCCATGGGTGAAACGGCGTGTCATTTTGGCGATGGCGATGCTGGTGCTGGCCAAGCTGATCGCTGTGTATACTCCCATCCTGTACAAAGGTGCCGTGGATGGTTTGGCGGGCGAAGGTGTACCGCCGCTTGCGTTGGGTGCGATTGGATTGACCGTTGCCTATGGTGTGGCCCGCATGATGACTGTTGGCTTCCAGCAATTGCGGGATGCGTTCTTTGCACCGGTTGGGCAACGCGCGCTGCGAGCGCTGGCGCTTGAGACGTTCCAGCACATTCACCAGCTCTCGATGCGCTATCACGTGACCCGGCGCACGGGTGGTCTCAGCCGGATAATCGAGCGGGGCGTGAAAGGCGTAGAGTTTCTGTTGCGGTTTCTGCTGTTTTCAATCGGGCCGCTGATCCTGGAATTGCTTCTGGTGTCGATCATCCTGCTATGGTTATTCGACGTCTGGTATCTGGTCGTCGTCGCGGTGACGATTGCGCTTTACATATGGTTCACCTTTGCGGTGACCGAGTGGCGCGTGAAGCTGCGGCGCGAGATGAACGATCAGGATACCGAGGCCAACCAGCGCGCCATCGACAGCCTGCTGAACTTCGAAACAGTCAAGTATTTCAATGCCGAAACCCGCGAAGCCGAACGGTATGATGTTTCGATGAAAGGTTACGCGAAGGCTGCGCTGAAGACGGCCTATTCGCTGGCATTCCTGAATTTTGGTCAGTCGTTCCTGATCACATGTGGCCTGATTGGCGTGATGGTTCTGGCTGCAATGGGCGTGCAGAAGGGGGCGCTGACCGTCGGCGATTTCGTGATGGTTAATGCTTACATGATCCAGATAACCGTTCCGCTGAATTTTCTTGGCACGGTGTACCGCGAAATTCGTCAATCACTGGTGGATATGGGGCAGATGTTTGATCTGTTGGAACAGCCAGCAGAAGTGATGGACAAACCCTGCGCCCCGAACCTGAAGGTAAATGGTGGGGAGGTCACGCTTGAAGATGTCCGCTTTGGATACGAGCCTGATCGCGAAATCCTCAAGGGCGTTTCCTTGGCCGTACCAGCCGGTCAGACCGTTGCGATTGTCGGCGCCACCGGGTCTGGGAAATCCACAATCGGGCGGCTGCTGTTTCGGTTCTATGATGTCACCGGCGGGTCGCTGAAAATCGACGGGCAGGATGTGCGCGATGTTAGCCAGTCAAGCCTGCATGCCTCAATCGGCGTCGTTCCGCAGGATACGGTCCTGTTCAATGACACGATCCGATACAATATCGCTTATGGGCGAGAAGGTGCGACCCAGCAGGATGTAGAGACCGCCGCCAAATCCGCGCAGATTCATGATTTCATCGTCAGCCTTCCAGAAGGGTACGATACCAAGGTCGGCGAACGCGGCCTGAAACTATCAGGCGGTGAAAAGCAACGCGTCGGCATCGCCCGAACCTTGCTAAAAAACCCACCGATCCTGTTGTTGGACGAGGCGACCTCGGCCTTGGATACGGATACCGAGCAGGACATCAAAGATGCTTTGGCCCGGGCGGGTGAGGGGCGGACGGTGATCACCATCGCACACCGCCTTAGCACCATTGCCGAGGCCGATCGGATAGTCGTTCTGGAACGTGGTGAGATCATCGAGCAGGGCACGCATGATGAGCTGCTCAGCCGCGAAGGGCGATATGCCCAGCTATGGAACCGTCAACAGGCCGACAGCGAAGCGGCCTAGGCCCGACAGCCTTGACTGCCAATGATAGTGCGGATCGGTTCGAAAAGAAAATCGGCTGCTGTGGTACGGTTTCCGTTTGACGCGGATCCGCCGCCGCGACACTTTGCAGACCGAAACACAGACAAGGAAAAACTTCATGAAAATGCGAGCAGCAGCAGCGTTGACTGCAACACTGTTGATGGCCACTTCGGCGGCAGCCGAGGATCTGGAATTCTTGATTATCAACGAAACCAGCTTTGACCTGGTTGAGTTCAACGTGTCTCCGGCCTCGTCCGGCGGCTGGGAAGGCAACCTGCTTGAGGGTGGTTATCTGGGCGCGGATTACGAAGTAGACGTCCTTATTGCGGACGGGCTGACCACCTGTGTCTATGACATCCGTGGTATTTTCAGCGACGGAGAAACGATTGAAGACTATGGTCTGAACCTGTGCGATCTGGGCGAATACGCGTTCGTCGAGTAACGGCCATGCCAGAAACGAAAAGGCGAGCCCTTGGGCTCGCCTTTTTTTTATTCCGCCGCCTTCAGCGGTGTTGTCGGGGGATGATCGGGGCGGTCGTCCTGAGCGCTCTGATCTGGGGCAGCTTTGTCCTGTTCATCGGTCCAGATCATTTCGGCTGCTTGCACATCTCGCGCGCTTTGGCCGATTGCCATGTCCTGCGCGATTTGGCTGGATCGGCCCGCCGTGGCGCGTGCCAGCGCCTTACCCAGCCATACCGCGTAGGTTGTGACCCACACTCGCAGCGCCAGGAATGACGGCGTCACGATCAGTGTCAACACCGTGGCCGTACCCAAGCCAAAGACCACCGCCGTGGCCAGCTGTTTCCACCACAATGCCGTGGGGCTGTCGATCGAATACCCTCCGCCGATGAAATCCAGCGACAGGCCGAACATCATCGGGGTCAGACCCGCCATTGTTGTCAGCGTAGTCAGCAGAACCGGACGGATGCGCGCCTCAGCCGTGCGGACAATTGCATCAATGCGAGACATGTAGCCGCTATATTCCTGGTAGGTGTCGATCAGAACAATGTTGTTGTTCACCACGATCCCGGCCAACGCCACGATCCCGGTCCCGGTCATGATGATCGAGAACGGTTGTTGCATTACCATCATGCCCAGCAACACGCCGGTCGTAGACAGAACCACGGCCAGCAGCACCAGCACCGAGTTGTAGAACGAGTTGAACTGCGCCAGCAGGATCACGAACATTAGACCCAGTGCTGCCAGGAATGCGCTGGACAGGAACGCCTGGCTTTCAGCCTGATCCTCCTGATCGCCGGTCCATTCCCAAGTGATGGTGCGACCAAAAGGGTCGGTTTCCAGCCACTCGGTCAGCACGGCAATCCGTTCGTTCGGATTGATCAGGGCAAACCGAGCGTCACCGCTTTCGATGGCGGACCGCACTTCACCCACGTTCTCGGCACCCGTTAGTTGAACGAGTTCGAACTCTGCTCCGTCCGCGCTGGTAATCGTGGTGCCAGTTGGTGTGGCACCTTCGCCAATCGCGCGCACGGTTGCCAAACGCAGCTCTGCACCGTCAGGACCGGTGGTCACGATCTTGCTCAGCCCAGGCTCGACATCCGCTTTAACGTCATAGTAGCGCTGTTGATCCGCGCGATTGATCTCGGCGAGCTTGGCCACGGGTTTGCGGGTGACGAAGTTCGACAGGGGGACCAACCCGTCCGGTGTGCGAACTTTCAGCGTATCCAGCGTCGACAGGACGCGATCCTGATCAGGTAGGCGGACGCGGATTTCTACCTCTTCATCGGTTGAATCCGGTCGCATTTCACCCAGCAAGATGCCACGCGTCACAAGCTGTACCATCGCGCCAACGGTTGCGACGTCCGCGCCGAATCGACCCGCCTTGGCCACGTCCACGTCGATCTGCCAGTCGATGCCAGGCAGGGGCAGGGTGTCCTCGATCTTGATCAAACCGGGTGTGGTGTCAAAGGCTTCTCGTGCTGTGACGGTCGCGGCCGTCAGATCCTCCCAGCTATCGCCTTTGATGCGCAGATGAACGGGCTTGGCGGAAGCGGGACCTTGTTCCAGCGCCTGAAGATCAACGATAAAGCCAGGAAGGGTTGCCAGCTCTGCGGTTAGTTCGTCCAGAACAAAATTGCCGTCATATTCCGCCGCGACCTCTTCCTTTGCAAAGCCAAGTAGACCTGCAATCGGTCCCCAGAACCAACCGGTAATCTGTTCAGAGCTGATTGGGCGATCTTCCCAAGGAATGAGCTCGAACTGTACGCGACCAATTGTGTCGGCGGGGGCTTCTGCACCGCCATTGTTCTGATTGAGCCCGCCTTCGCCCGCAAAGGCAAATACGTTGATCACCGCCGGGTGTTCGCTGATTACGCGCTCGGCCTCAAGAACCATTTCGTCCTTTTCAGCCAGAGACAGGTTGCCGCGTGCCCGGACATAGGCCGTGGCCTGTTCCGGTTCGCTTTCCACGAAGAATTCAACACCGCGAGAGTTTTGCGGGAATATGATGAATGCGACCCAAAACACCGCCGCAAAGACGACTGCGATGGACACCACCGGCATGACCGGATTGCCGACCAGGAACTTGATCACATAACCGAAGGGCGTGTGCTCTTTAGCGGTATGAACATGTTCATCCGGGGCGCGTTCGATCTTGGCAGCACTCAGCGTGACCGACCCAGCGAAGGCGCCGAACAGAAACAGTAGCACGCCAGCAAGTGAACCGCCGGGCAGCAGATAGTTGGGGTTCAAAACCTGCATCGCGCCGAGGAAGATCATATATAGTGAAGGCGGCACCAGAAGCACTCGCAGCCACCAAGGCGTGCGGGCTCGCAGCCAGTTCGAGCTGCGCTCGAAACTGCGGCTCATACGGCCCGAGACACCGCCCACGACCGGCAGGTAGATCAGTGCCACAATCAGCGAGGCCGACAGAACGAAGATCAGCGTGATGGGCAGCATCTTCATGAACTCGCCGGGAATACCGGGCCAGAACAACATCGGAAGAAATGCACACAGGGTCGTGGCCGTCGACGAAACAATCGGCCAGAACATCCGTTGCGCCGCCTCGACATAGGCGTGCATCGGACCAACGCCTTCTTTAATGCGCTTGTCGGCATATTCCACAACAACGATGGCGCCATCGACCAGCATGCCCACGGCAAGGATCAGGCCAAACATCACCATATTCGAGATGGTGACCCCGATCATCGCGAGGAAGGCGAAGCACAACAGAAACGAGGTTGGAATGGCAAAACCCACCAACAACGCGGCGCGTGTTCCCAACGAAGCCAGCACCACGATCATCACGAGCGCGACGGCGGTCAGAACCGATCCTTCAAGCTGGCGCACCATTGAATCGACGATGCGGCTTTGGTCGTTTGAGGTGCCCACATCGACAGCGGCCTGCAGTTCGGCTGGCCACTTGATTTGTTCTTCGGCGACAGTGGCTTTGATCAGCGCAACGGTGTCGATCAGATTGAAGCCCTTGCGCTTGACGACCTGCAGCGCGACGGTGGGTTCGCCGTTGAACCGGGCCGTGCCCGCGCGGTCTTCAAACGTATAGTTGATTTCGGCCAGTTCGCCTAAGGTGACCACACGGTCTCCGTTGACCTTTACGGGCAGGCCATAGACGTCCTGAGCAGTCTTAAATGACGACGGGATCTTGACCGAGAACGTGCCCTGTTCGGTCTCGACCTCACCTGCCGCAATCAGTTGGTTGTTGTTTTGCACAACGTTGATCAGTTCGGCGGCCGTGACGTTGTAGGCCTCAAGCCGCAGCGGATCGATCACGACCTCAAGCATTTCATCGCGGTTTCCGGCAATGCCAGCTTCCAGCACTGCGTCCAACGCCTCAAGTTCGTCCTGCAGATCTTTGGCAACGCGTGCCATTGTACGCTCAGGTACCGGGCCGGTCAGGTTAACAATGACGATGGGAAACTCGGAGAAGTTGACCTCGGTAATCGTGTATTGCTCAGCCCCATCAGGGAAATCAGCTTGCGCGGTGTTCATGGCATCGCGAACATCCGCGATGGTGGCGGATTTGTCCCAACCGAACTCGAACTCCAGCAGAATGCCTGCGTAGCCCTCGGCGGCGGTGGCCGTCATCGTGTCCAACCCGTCGAGATCGGCCATCTCGGTTTCCATCGGCCTGATCAGCAGGCTTTCGCTGTCCTCGGCTGAAATCCCTGGAAACTGCACCGAAACGAAGAGCATCGGGATATCGATGTCGGGTTCACCCTCTTTTGGGAGCCCGACATAAGCATACCCGCCGATAACCAGCGAAATCGCGATGAAAGCCAGCACCATTCTGGCACGGCTTGCGGCCCAACTGACGATACCCGTCATTGCGATACTTCCCTGTATGTCGGCGCGACCGTCACACCACGTGTGACGAATTCCTGCCCGATCACGATGATATCAGCAGTTTCCGGCAGGCCACCAACCCATACACCATCAGCGGTGTCACGCAGAAGGCGGATCGGAACAAAATCAACGACATTGTCGGCTACCACGGTGCGAACACCAAGCTCACCTTCATTGTTCAAGGTCAGTGCGGATTGGGGCAGCAGATGTGCCTTGACCCCTTCGGCCGCGATCTGAATGTTGGCGGTTTGCCCGTCACGGATCAGCAGTTCCGGGTTTGGCACTGTGATCTCGACCTCGAATGTCCGCGTGGTTTCATCGGCCGAACGGCTGAGGAAGGTCACGCGCCCCTCGACCTGCAGACCCGTAACCAACTGCGCAGTTGCCATCGATCCGACAATGATCCGATTCACTTCTGATTCAGGCACAAAACCCACCAGCTTGATCGGATCGAGCTGGATGACGGTTGCGCAGAGCGAGCCGGGCTGCATCAGGCTGCCCAATTCCGCAGTATCACTTTCAAGCAGACCCTTGAACGGTGCGCTGATGGTCAGGCGATCAATCTCGCGCTGGGCGGCTGCAACTGCTGCGGTGGCGGCTTCAATCCCAGCTTGCGTAGCTTCCAGACCAGCCTCGGCGGATTTGATTCCGGCCTCGGCAGTGCTCATTTCGGCTTCGCTCGAGATACGGCGCGTTTCTGATCCAAACCCGGTTTCCGACAGCTTGCGGGCTGCTTTTAGATTGATTTCGGCTTCAGCCAAACGGGCGTGAGCTTCTTCCAGGCGCGCTTCGGCCTCGGGAACGCGGCTTTCGGCCTCAAGCTTGGCTGCCATGGCTTCGGCCAGGCTCGCGGGCCGGGTTCCGGGGTCAAGCTCGCACAGCAGATCTCCTGCTTCGACAAAAGCTCCTTTGCGCTTGGGCTCGGACAGGACTGTCGAAATGGTTTCGGCAAGGACCTCGACCTGGCGGTTTGCCTTGGTCTGACCCCGTAATTGAACGGCGCTGCCGATCTCGCGCGCAGTCGAGCGCAGCACGACAACGCCGATCGAGTCCGGTGATTGCACCGATTCCGAGGCCTCGGTCGCGGTCTCGGATGGCTCGTCTCCGCGACCGGCAAAAGCAAACAGCGCGTCGCGCTCGAAAACAAGAAAATACAACGCAACAATAACCAAAATGGCGTTAACGAATGAAATCAATCGCATGCGGTAGAATCTCCAGATCTGTTCGCGCGGTCGGCTTTAGCCGCTATCCCTTAAAATGGGGCTGTGGCCATGTCTTTTCCATACTGAACTGAATAGTTCGGTTTAGTTTTTTACGCAAGGGTCACCCACATGGTGGCAAATGTATGAATTCGGGCACTTGGCTTGGCCTGATCGCCGGGGTATGACATGGCGCTAGAAAACCGGACACTTAAGCCTGGGGGCAGGGATGAGCGACGCCGACAGTTTTATTGAAGAGGTCACCGAAGAGGTGCGCCGCGATCGCATGTACCTTCTTTTGCGCCGTTGGGGCTGGGTCGGTGTGCTGGCTGTCGTGGCCATTGTCGGGGGCGCTGCGTTCAACGAATACCGAAAAGCACGTGATACCAACCAGGCCGAGGCTCTGGGTGATGCGATTCTGTCGGCGCTGGCTGAAAACGGATCGGCCGAACGGGCACAAAGCCTGCAGGCGATCGATGCTGCGTCTGTCGGCGGTGACGCGGTTTTGAACATGTTGCTGTCCGCCTCTCAGGCCGAGGCCGGATCGGCGCAAGATGCGGTGAACAGCCTGAACGCGATCGCCACGCAGGGGGATTTGCCCGAAATCTATCGCGCGATTGCAAGTTTCAAGGCATTGCTACTGCAAACTGACACGATGCCAGTGGCGGATCGTCGTCAACAGTTCGAAGCGCTGGCCATACCTGGTGCTCCTTTGCGTCTGCTCGCCGAAGAACAATTGGCCCTGATCGATGTGGCCGAGGGCAATACGCAAGCCGCTTTGGACCGTTTGCAGGCGTTGCGCCAGGACGCCGAGGCCAGCGTCGATCTGCAACAGCGCGCGGCTCAACTGATCGTCGCGCTTGGGGGCGAACCCGAGCCCGTGGCGAACCAGCAGGGTTAACCGGCAGCGAAACGGAACATCACAGGCGAGTTTGTAGATTATGCTATCACGTTATTTCTCAGGCTTCGGATTGCCGGTTGCGGCAGCCGCGCTCACCGTTCTCAGCGCCTGTCAGGAACCCGAAGTCATTCTGCCGGGTGAGCGTGAGGATATTCGTGCCTCCATCGACAACGAAACCGTTGAAACCCGTGGCGCCAAACCGATCAGTATTCCGGCTCAAAGCCGCAACGCCAACTGGTCGCAAAGCGCGGGAACACCCGCCTTCCGCACTACCAACGCAGCGTTGAGTGCCACACCGCAGCGTATTTGGTCTGCTAACATTGGGTCCGGCGATAGCCGAAAACAGCGGATCACCGCAGACCCTGTTGTTGCTAGTGGCCTGATATATACGCTCGATTCCGGGGCAAATGTCTCGGCTGTTACGCCCCAAGGGCAGGTCGCCTGGAGCACAAACCTGATCCCGCCGAATGAAAAGGACGGGGATGCCACAGGCGGAGGGCTCGCCTATGCCGACGGTGTGCTTTATGTCTCGTCGGGTTTCGGTAGGTTGACCGCGCTCGATGCGAAATCCGGGGCGCAAAGGTGGCAGAAACGTCTGAATGCAACTGGCAGCGGTGCTCCTTTGGTTAGCGGCGGCATACTCTATCTGGTGGCCGGGGACGAAACCGGTTGGGCGGTGAATACCAAGGATGGGCGGATCATCTGGCAAATCGAAGGCACGCCGAGCGTCGGCAACGTTCTGGGTGCACCTGCGCCCGTGATTGCCTCGGACCTGTCAGTCTTTGCCTTTGGATCGGGTGATGTCGCGGCAACATTCCGCCGGGGCGGTATTTTACGCTGGAACGCGTCCGTTGCAGGCGGGCGTCGGGGCCGAGCGGCAGCTCAGATCGTGGATGTGACCGCCGGGCCCATGGTGTCGGGTAGTTCGGTCATAATCGGCAACCACTCGGGGCGCACGGTTTCCTTCGACGGGAATTCGGGTGAGCGGAACTGGACTGCACCGGAGGGGGCCGTTGATACAGTCTGGCCGGCGGGGAACAGTGTATTTCTGATCAGTGATCGCAGCCAGTTGGTACGGTTGGATGCAGCCGATGGCTCGACTGTCTGGGCCATCGATCTGCCGGGCTTTGTCAAGAACAAGCCGGGCCGCCGGGGTCCGATCTTTGCCCATTACGGCCCGATCATGGCCGGTGGACGCCTTGTCGTGGCTTCGAACGACGGCTATCTGCGCTTCTTCAATCCCGTCGACGGAACGCTGGTGCATCAGGTCGAAGTGCCGGGTGGCGCGACCACGGCACCGGTCGTGGCGGGTCAGACGCTGTATGTTGTATCGACCAAGGGCGAACTGCACGCTTTCCGTTGACGACAAGATGCGTTAAAGGGCGCATCTTGAGTCTTGAAAGTTGAGTATCATGTCGCTGACCCTCGCCATCGTGGGGCGCCCGAATGTGGGCAAATCCACTCTGTTCAATCGCCTTGTGGGCAAACGCCTGGCTTTGGTCGACGACCAGCCCGGCGTGACGCGTGACCTGCGCGAAGGTGAAGGGCGGTTGGGCGATCTGCGTTTTACCGTGATCGACACGGCGGGTCTTGAGGACGCAACCGATGACAGCTTGCAAGGTCGGATGCGCCGCCTTACCGAGCGTGCAGTGGACATGGCCGATGTCTGCCTGTTCATGATTGACGCGCGGGTGGGCTTGACGCCCACGGACGAAATGTTCGCCGAGATTCTGCGTAAGCGCTCCAAACACGTGATCCTGGCAGCGAACAAGGCCGAAGGGAACGCGGCTGATGCGGGCGTGCTTGAAGCATACAACCTTGGCCTTGGCGAGCCGGTGCGTCTGTCGGGCGAACATGGCGAGGGGATGACGGACCTCTATGCGCAGTTGATGCCACTGGCTGACGCGGCTGAAGAGGCGCGCGTAGAAGAGACACCGCAAACCGATATCGAGCTTGACGAAGACGGGGAAGGCGAAGCCCCGCTGATCACCGCTGACAAACCCCTGCAAGTCGCTGTAGTTGGCCGTCCGAATGCCGGTAAATCCACCCTGATCAACAAGATCATCGGCGAGGATCGATTGCTGACCGGCCCCGAGGCCGGGATCACGCGCGACGCGATCAGCTTGCGGATCGACTGGGCCGACCCTGACGGGGACAGCACCCCGATGCGGATTTTTGATACCGCCGGGATGCGGAAGAAGGCCAAGGTGCAGGAGAAGCTTGAGAAACTCTCGGTTTCCGACGGGCTGCGCGCAGTCAAGTTTGCCGAGGTCGTCGTCGTGTTGCTGGATGCGGCTATCCCATTCGAGCAACAGGACCTGCGCATTGCCGATCTGGCCGAACGTGAGGGTCGTGCTGTGGTCGTCGCCGTCAACAAATGGGACATCGAAGAAGACAAACAGGAAAAGCTGCGCGATCTGAAAGAATCCTTCGAACGCTTGCTGCCGCAGTTGCGTGGAGCGCCGCTGATCACAGTCTCAGCTAAAACAGGCCGCGGTTTGGAACGTTTGCGCGCCGCGATATTGCGTGCCCATGACGTGTGGAACCGCCGCGTGCCCACCGCTGCGCTGAACCGTTGGCTGACCGCCATGCTGGAACAGCACCCGCCGCCAGCCCCGCAGGGGCGCCGGATCAAGCTGCGGTATATGACGCAGGCCAAGACCCGCCCGCCCGGGTTTGTGGTCATGTGTTCGCATCCGGACAAGATGCCTGACAGCTATTCGCGTTATCTGGTCAACGGCCTGCGCGAGGATTTTGATATGCCGGGCACCCCTATCCGCCTGACGTTGCGCGGACAGGGGGATAAGAACCCCTACAAAGGGCGGCGCAAGAAAAACGCAGGCGCACTGGCCAAGCATCTCAAGGGACGGGCGTAACTGCGCTAATTTCAAGCATTTTCAGAGAGGGGGCGTGACAGCCCCGTTTCTGCGCGTTAGCATTCAAGCACGTGCATTTGTTTTGCACGTGCTGCTTGTTTGCGGGATCTCCGCACTTAATTTCGAATTTGTGATTGGTCGACCTCCGTGGGGAGCGGGCGTGATGGATCTGAGAGAATATACAAGACAATACGCGGTGCAGGACAACAAGCTTGCCGCGCTCAGTTATTTCGGAACATTCGCGGTGTATTTCGCATCGCTTACATTGGCGATCACCTATGTCGACCGCTGGTACATCATGATCCCGGCGGGGATCGTTTTTGCCTTCTCTGCCGTGCGTCTCTATGTCCTGCAGCATGATTGCGGGCACCATTCGTTGTTCGAGACGCGCGAGCAGAACGAATGGGCTGGCCATGGGTTGTCGCCCTTCACATTTGCCCCGTTCGAGGTGATGAAGCAGAACCACAATCTGCATCACGCCGGAATCGGCAACCTCGAGCATCGCGAGACTGGTGAAATCCACACCATGACGCTGCGCGAATGGAACGAGGCGGATTGGAAAAAGCGTTTGTTTTACCGACTTTATCGGAATCCCTTCATTCTGGTGCCGGTTGGCGCGCTATTCACATACTTCATCCGCTATCGCTGGCCAAAGAACACCGTGCGGTTCGGTGTGATGGGCGTGGTGCTGCACAACCTCTCGATTGTTGTGTTTTTGGGACTGCTGTATTTGATCGCCGGTGCCACCGGCATTCTGGTCTGGCTGGTGTTTTCGCTGCTGGGCGGGATGCTTGGGGTGTTCCTGGTGTATTTGCAGCACAATTTCGAAGATACCTACTGGGATCGCCGCCCCGAGCTGGATCCAAAGCTGGCTGCGTTGGAGGGGTCCTCGGCGCTGGATTTCGGCTGGTGGTTCGATAATGCGGTGGCCTGCATCACATTGCATGACATCCACCATTTCAATGCCCGCATCCCATCTTACCGGCTGCGCGCGTGCCACTATAACCTGCCGCCAGAATATACACCGCGACGGATCAAGTTTCCCGAGGCAGTGGCAGCGCTGAATCTGAAACTATGGGATGAAGACGCCAAAAGACTTGTCCCATTTCCCAGCCGAACTGCAGGCCATCGCCTGGCCGAAAGCGGGTAACCTCCTATCTAATTCTTGAATTGGCGCTCTCGCAGGAACGTATGTGCTGTGCGTTTACAATCTGGGGGAGTTAACGAAAGGAAACGAAATGACCGCAGTTACTGAGGTGCGTGGCGTAGGGCCAGCGCTGGCAAAGGCCTTTAATGCAAAGGGCTACAAAACAGCAGAAGCCATTGCCAAGGCCAAACCGGAAGATCTGTCCGGCACCCCGCGGGTCGGTTCCACTCGCGCAGCTAAGCTGATCGCGGCTGCGAAAGAAGTCGTTGGTGCCAAGCCCAAGCCCGCGCCCCGCGCTGCCACCCGTAAGCCTGCCGAGCGGAAATCGGCTGTGCAGCGCGCGACAGCCAAAAGCAATGCGGCTGCGAACAAGGCCGAGGCCGAGCGTAAGGCGGCAAAGGAGCGCGCGGCGGCAGAGCAGGCCGCTGCCGAGGCCAAGGCAAAGAAAAAGGCGAAAGCCAAGGCCAAGGCTGAAAAGGCGGCCAAGAAGAAGTCTGAAATGGAGGCGGTGTTTTCCAAAGCTAAGGAAAAGGTCAAGGAAAAGTCCAAGAAGGGTAAGAAAAACAAGAAGCCCAAAAAAGACGTTAAGAAAAAGAAGGACGATAAGAAGTCTGACAAGAAGAAGTCCGACAAGAAGCCCGGAAAGAAGAAAGATAAGAAAAAGGCGAAGAAGTGATACTTCTCCGCCTTGTCTGATCGGGAACCGGCGCTTGAATGCGCCGGTTTTTTTTATGTCAGCGTGCCGTTGGTCTGAAGGGTTAGCTTGCCGCCCAGATAGGGTGCCAGAACCTCGGGCAGGGTGACCGTCCCATCCGTGTTCTGACCATTTTCCAACACAGCTATCAGGCAGCGCCCCACGGCCAGGCCCGAACCATTCAGGGTATGGACATATTCTGGCTTTCCCCCGGCCTCGGGCCGGAAGCGCGCATTCATGCGGCGCGCCTGAAAATCCCCGCATGTCGAGACCGAGCTGATCTCGCGATAAGTGTTCTGGCCCGGCAGCCACGCCTCGATGTCGTAAGTGCGTCGTGCACCAAAGCCCATGTCGCCGGTGCACAAGATCACGGTGCGATAGGGGATGCCCAGCTTTTCGAGAATGCCTTCGGCGCAGCGCAGCATACGTTTCTGTTCATCATCCGACTTGTCCGGATGGGTGACCGAGACCATCTCGACCTTTTCGAACTGGTGCTGCCGCAGCATCCCGCGTGTGTCCTTGCCCGCCGATCCAGCCTCGGACCGGAAGCACAGAGAATGGGCGGTATAGCGGCGGGGAAGATAGCTTTCCTCGATCATCGTGTCGTTGACGATGTTGGTCAGTGAAACCTCGGAAGTCGGGATCAGCCACCAGCCTTCGCGGGTTTGATAGCTGTCCTCGCCAAACTTCGGCAACTGGCCGGTGCCCTGCATCATTTCCGAGAGAACCAGAACCGGGCCGTTGACCTCGGTCAGCCCGTTCTCATTGATATGCGTGTCCAGCATGAACTGCGCCAAAGCTCGATGGATGCGAGCGACGCCGCCCGACAGCAGCACAAAGCGCGAGCCGGAGAGTTTGGCAGCCGTCTCAAAATCCATGCCATTCTGAACGGCATCGATTTCAAAATGCTCTTTCGGCGCGAAATCCAATTCGCGTGGTGTGCCCCAGCGGTTGATCTCGACATTGTCGTTCTCATCCGCGCCTTCGGGCACATCCTCGGCGGGCAGGTTCGCGATGCGGATCAGCTGGTCGGCCAGCAGAGCGTCCAGATCCTTGGCTTCGGTCTGCATCCGGGCCACTTCGGCCTTTTTCTCGGCGACCAGAGCACGCAGGCGTTCGAATTCAGCTTCATCCCCGCGCCCTTTGGCAGCGCCAACCTCTTTGGAGGCCTTTTTCTGTTCGGCCTGAGCTGTCTCAGCAGCCAGAATCTTGGCGCGGCGGCTTTCGTCCAGCCTCAGCAGGTCTGACGACACCGGCGCGTCCCCACGGCGCGCAAGGGCGGCGTCGAAGGCGGCTGGGTTTTCGCGTATGGCGCGGATGTCGTGCATGGTTCAGATCCTTAACTGCGTGAATCACTGAATCCGCTTATGCACCATCTGAATGGCAGGGTGTAGCACCGGTTACGACTTATCCGATTCCTCGTGGGATTCATGCGCCAGATGGCCATCCCACTCTTCGGTTGGGATTTTCGGCTCGGGCGGGTCGGCCATGTACGAAGGTGTCATGATCTGCACGTTATTCTCATTGAACACGGCCACGATGTTGCGGTGCAAATCCGAGCGGATTTTGGGAATGATGCTGCCTCGCGTGGTATAGCCGTTGATCTGATAGTTGATCGCGTAATCGGCCAGGGCGGTCCACAAAACAAAAGGTTCGGGCTTGGCCTTGATCCCCTTGGTGCGATGGGCGGCCTCGATCAGCATCGCTTCGATCTTTTCGGGCGGCTCTTCATACCCAATCCCAACGGTGGTGTGCAGAAGCAAACCGCTTCCATCTGTTCTTTTTGAGAAATTCACCACGTCCGAATTCATCAACTGGGCGTTCGGGATCGAGATCAGTTCGTTCTTGATGGACTTCAGATGCGTCTCCATCAGTTTGATCTGCACCACATCGCCAATATGGTCCCCGATCTGGATCCGATCCCCGATCGAAGTTGAGCGGCGATAGATCACGAAGAGCCCCGCCAGCATGTTCGACACGACCGAGTTTGCGCCCAGCGACAGCATGGCACCAACCAGAATCGTCAGCCCCTGAAACGCCGCCGAGTCTGACCCGGGGATGTAAGGGACAGCAAAGACCAGCGCGATCAGGATAACGACGACGCGGGCGATGTTGAAGGTCGGGTTCACCCAGTGGCTTTCAAAATCGCCCATGTCAAAGGTTCCCGCCTCGACGGCGTCAAAGAACACACGCATGCCCCGGATAATATACAGCGTTATCCATGCGATCAGTATCAACATGATCAGGTTTGGGATGTAGCTGAGGATGCCTTTGAAGATTAGCAGGACCGGTTCGGTCAAGTAGGTCAGCAGGAGTTGCGCGAAATAGCGCGTCTCGGCAAAGGCAAGCAGAACGAAGGAAAGGTAGTAGTAGAAGCCGAGGAAAAAGATCACCAGCAGGACAAAATTCAGAGCATACCGGATCAACGCGGCGATGGCCTCGGCCTGAACGCTTTTTGCGGTCGCGGTTTCGACATCCTTGAGGTAACGCTTGACCAGTTTCAGCGTACGGCGGCGAATGCGCCGGTGCAGCCACAGGATAACGACGACAAAAAGCGCGAATCCAGCTGTCCATGCTAAGGCTTCGATGGCACCCGAAACACGCGCCTGTTCGGTGCGGTTTGCGCGATAGCTTTCAATGGATTGTTTAATAGCGTCGCCGTGCAACAAACTGAGAACGTTCAAGTCCATCTGCTCAAGCTCGGAATCGGCATCGGTCACGATCGAAACTTGAACACCATCGGCAAAGATTCGAATGCCGAACTCTGAGTCCTCGAAGGTTATGGAGACCTGCTCGGCGTCTGAGGCCTCGGCGATTTCGATGATCTTGTTCTGTACACTCGCGGCCCGTTCCGGAGCGGGCAGCGCGCTGGAGCCGCGCAGGTGAAACAAGGTGTCGCCGTCAACGATAACCGGAGCCTGAAAAATCTCTGATTCAGTGTCTTCTATAGCAGGCTCTTCGCTAGTGGCGTTCTGTGCCCATACGGGCGACGCCAAAAGACCTATACAGGTTGTCACGAGCATCAGGCGAACAAATGCGCCAAGGGTCTGGATTGATTGAATCATTAGGCCTCCTGCCACAGGACTATATCTGACTGGAAGGGTCTGCCTAGAACATATCTGCAACGTCCGGCAGCAAACCTTTGAACCCGATGGTCGAAATGGGGCCAGGTTTGCTTGCAAACCCATGTTTCAAAGCATAGGTTCCCGCAAACTTTGCAGAGAGCTCTCTGCATCATCAGAACAAAGGAATATCCCATGGAAGGTGGCGCAATCGCCCAGTTTCTCCCGCTGATCCTGATCTTCGCGATTATGTATTTTCTGCTGATCCGTCCGCAGCAGAAAAAGATGAAGGAACATCAGGCCATGGTCGAAGCCGTGCGCCGGGGCGATCAGGTTGTCACCCAAGGCGGGCTGATCGGCAAGGTGTCGAAGGTCAAGGAAGGCGACAACGAGATCGAAGTCGAGATCGCCGAGGGCGTTAAGGTTCGCGTGGTCAAATCGACCATCGCTCAGGTTCTGAACAAGACCGAACCTGCGAAGTAACTTCGCGCGACAATTCCTTGAAAAGGCAGGGTAATGCTGCAAATTGATTCCTGGAAGCGGGTTCTGATCTGGTCGGTCTGTGTGATCGGTCTGTTCCTTGCCCTGCCGAATGCGTTTTATACGCGCGTAGAACAATCTAACGATGCCAAGGCTGCGATTGAGCTGGGCATTGATACACCTGAAATGCAGGCCGAGGCCGCGCAATGGCCGAACTGGCTGCCGTCGTCCCTAGTCAATCTCGGGCTCGACTTGCGCGGCGGCGCGCATTTGCTTGCCGAGGTCAAGGTTGATGATGTCTACGAATCCCGGATGGAGGCGATGTGGCCCGAAATCCGCGACGCGCTGCGTGATGAACGCGCGACGGTCGGCACGATCCGTCGTCAGGATTCGGCGCCTGACGAGATTCGCGTGCGCATCAGCCAACCCGAGGGCATGTCCCGCGCATTAGAGGTTGTGCGCGGTCTGGCCCGACAGGTGCAGACGCTGACCGGGGCAGGGGCAACAGATATAGAGGCCCGCGCTGAGGGGGACACTATCGTTGTCCAACTGTCCGAGGCCGAAAAGCTTGCTTCGGATGATCGTACTGTGCGCCAGTCCCTTGAGATCATCCGCCGTCGGATCGACGAGGTTGGCACACGCGAACCAACTATCCAGCGCCAGGGCGCTGATCGTATCCTTATTCAGGTGCCCGGTATCGGCAGCGCTGGGGAGCTCAAAGAGATTATCGGCACGACGGCACAGTTGACATTCAATCCTGTCGTTGGACGCGGGACTGACCCGGATGCAATTCCGGGCGTTGGTGAGAAGCTTGTGCCTTCGATCGATGAAGATGGTGTGTATTACACTCTGGATGCCGCACCCGTCGTGACCGGTGAAGAATTGGTCGACGCGCAGCCATCCTTCGACCAGAACGGCCGCCCTGCGGTCAGCTTTCGGTTCAACACCTCTGGAGCGCGCAAATTCGGCGATTACACGCTGGAAAACATTGGCGCACCCTTTGCTATCGTCCTGGATGACGAGGTGATCTCGGCCCCTGTAATCCAAAGCCATATCCCAGGTGGTTCGGGCATCATCACTGGCAATTTCACGGTTGAGGAAAGCACCAATTTGGCCGTCCTTCTTCGCGCAGGTGCCTTGCCTGCAGGTCTGGATTTCCTAGAAGAGCGCACCATCGGCCCTGAGCTGGGTCAGGACAGTATCGACGCAGGTAAGGTCGCGACAATCGTGGCTTTTGTCGCCGTGTTGGTATTTATGGCTCTCAGCTACGGCCTGTTCGGCATCTTCGCCAATGTTGCGCTGATCCTGAACGTGGGGCTTTTGTTTGGCCTGCTCTCACTGATCGGCGCCACGCTGACCTTGCCCGGGATCGCGGGTATCGTGCTGACCGTCGGCATGGCAGTTGACGCCAACGTGCTGATCTTCGAGCGTATCCGCGAAGAGCTGAAATCTGCCAAAGGTCCGGCGCGTGCCATCGAGCTGGGATACGAAAAAGCGCTTTCGGCCATTCTGGACGCAAACGTGACCACATTCATTACCGCAACCATCCTGTTTGCCATGGGCAGTGGTCCCGTGCGCGGCTTCTCCATTACGCTTGGTCTGGGTATTCTGACCTCGGTCTTCACCGCGATCTTTGTGACGCGTCTGATGATCGTGATGTGGTTCGAACGCCGCCGTCCGAAAACGATCGAGGTTTGACATGAGACTGAAACTCGTACCCCAAAACACCTCGTTCGATTTCTTTAGCCGTTGGAAGGTCTGGCTGGGCATCTCGGGTTTGATGATGGTGATCGCATTCACGTCATTCCTGCTGCAAGGGCTGAACTTCGGCATCGACTTTCGCGGCGGCACCACGATCCGGACCCAAAGCGCGCAAGAGATCGACGTCGGCGCCTATCGCGACGCCATCGCGCCGCTTGAGCTTGGCGATGTGACTATCACCGAGATTTTTGATCCCACCTTTGGTGAGGATGAAAACGTCGCGATGATCCGCATTCAGGCACAGGACGGAGCCGAAGCTGTGGCGGCCGCAACCGTCACAGCCGTCGAAGAAGCGCTGACCGTCGCCGCGCCGGATATCCAGTTCGTCTCGGTAGAATCGGTTGGCCCCAAGGTTTCGGGTGAGTTGATCCAGACCGCGGTCATTGCGGTCGCCTTGGCGATTGGCGCAGTGCTTGTCTATATCTGGCTTAGGTTCGAATGGCAGTTCGCACTCGGGGCGGTCGCCGCGTTGGTGCATGACGTGATCCTGACCATCGGCATCTTCTCGGAACTACAAATCCGTTTTGACCTGGCGATCATCGCCGCTCTACTGACTATCGTCGGCTATTCGCTGAACGACACCGTGGTCGTCTTCGACCGGGTTCGCGAAAACCTGCGGAAGTACAAGAAGAAAGACCTCAAAGAGGTGCTGAACATCTCGATCAACGAAACGCTCAGCCGGACGGTGATGACCTCTGTGACCACGCTGCTGGCGCTGATCTCGCTCTATGTACTGGGCGGAGACGTGATCCGAGGCTTTGTCTTCGCGATGATCTGGGGCGTGATCGTCGGGACCTATTCGTCGGTCTTCGTGGCCTCGACCATCCTGCTGTGGCTGGGGGTCAAGCGCGACTGGTCGAAGCCGTCGAATACGGCGGGCAACCAGTTTGCCAACATTGATGCCTGAGTATTTCGGCCAGACCCCAACCGGTCTGGCCGTTATTATTTTCGCCGCCTTTGTTGGGGGCATCGTGCGCGGGTTCTCCGGCTTTGGGACGGCCCTGATCTTCCTGCCCATCGCCAGCCCGTATCTTGGCCCCTTCGGTGCCATCATCGCGCTGACGGTCATGGACATATTTGGCCCGATCCCGAACCTGCGCCGCGCATGGACGGTTGTTGACAAGGCAGATCTGATGCGCCTTTTGGTCGGGTGCGCGCTACTTCTACCGGTTGGCTTATGGCTGCTGACCCGGACCGATCCCGAAGTGTTTCGCTATATCGTCAGCCTGATTTCATTGTCGATGCTGGCCGTTCTGATTTTTGGTCTGCGCTACCGGGGAGCGGTATCGCGTGGCATGGTTGCTGCGATCGGCGGGGCTGCAGGGCTACTTGGCGGGGTAGCCGGGATACCGGGGCCTGCCGTCATCCTGTTTTATATGTCACGGCCCTTACCGGTTGAGATCATCCGCGCGACGATCCTGCTGTTCCTGTTTGCTTTCGATTTGCTGATCCTCGGATATCTTGGCGGGATGGGGCGTCTTTCGATCGCGAGCATCGGATTGGGCCTTGCGCTTGCGGTTCCCAACATCGCGGGCAACTGGCTGGGGGGCTGGATGTTCCGACCCGAGTACGAGAACATCTACCGCGCCGCAGCCTATCTGGTGATTGCAACAGCGGCCTTGTCCGGCCTGCCGTTTTGGGGCTAGAACCCTGCACATGCGCCTGAACGAGATCACATATACAAACGCTCAGCCGGTTGATGGCTATGGCCCCGGGTTCTTTCGGATAGGCGGGGAAGTTCATGATGGGGCAGTCCTGACCGGCCCCACCGGTACATCGGCTTGGGCGGGTTACTCCGACGCCCAGACCCTGCTGGCCTTGTCCGAACACGTCGATGTTCTGTTCATCGGTACGGGCAAAGAACTGACCCACATCCCAGCCGACTTGCGCACCACATTGGAAGAGGCAGGTCTGGGTGTCGAAATCATGAACTCTCCGGCGGCCTGCCGCACCTACAACGTGCTGCTTTCCGAAGGCCGCCGCATTGCGCTTGCGCTGATCCCGGTCTGAGGATCTGTTCTTGCTCTGGCTAAAAATATCCCGGGGAGTGTGAGGGGCTGGCCCCTCACTGCGATCCAACCGGCCGCTCTGCGGCAATTCCGACCTTTTGCCCACACGCACAATCCGCTAAGCGGGCTTCATGACTTTAAAGGTAACCGATCTGGCCATCGCACGCGGCGGAGTTCCCGTGCTCGAAGGGCTGAGCTTCTCGCTTGAGGCAGGAAGGGCACTGATCCTGCGGGGGCCGAATGGAATCGGAAAGACAACATTACTGCGTACGCTTGCGGGCCTGCAACCGCCACTGGCAGGGCAAATCGACGGGGCAGAAGACCAGATCGCATACGCGTCCCATTCCGACGGGTTAAAACCGACCCTGACCGTTGTCGAAAACCTCAACTTCTGGGCGTCGGTCTTTGGCACCCGTGATATCCAGCACGCCCTTGATGCGTTTGAACTGAACGAGTTGGCTGACCGCCATGCGGGCAACCTTTCGGCGGGGCAGAAACGGCGTCTGGGATTGGCGCGTATGTTGGTTACTGGCCGCCCGATCTGGATGCTGGACGAGCCGACGGTCTCGCTGGATCGTCACGCCGTGCAGATGTTTGCGGATGCCGTGCGCGCGCATCTGGGGCAGGGTGGTTCGGCCCTGATTGCGACCCATATTGATCTTGGATTGGACGGAGAGGTTCTGGACGTTGGCCCCAACAAGGCCAAGCCCAAGCCCATCGACGATTTCGACGGAGGTTTCTTGTGATCGCCTTATTGCTGCGTGATCTAAAATTGTCCTTCCGTGCGGGGGGTGGCTTTGGTCTCGGTCTTGCTTTCTTCCTGATCGTCACCGTTCTGGTGCCATTCTCGGTTGGCCCGCAATCTTCGCTGCTTTCGACCATCGCACCGGGTGTTCTTTGGCTGGGCGCGCTTTTGGCGTGTCTGCTGTCACTTGATCGCCTTCTGGCGCTGGATTGGGAAGACGGCTCGCTTGATCTGCTCGCGACCGCGCCGCTTCCGTTGGAATCAGTTGTTACCGTCAAAGCGCTAGCCCATTGGCTAACCACCGGATTGCCGCTGGTTCTGGCCGCGCCGTTCCTAGGCGTGTTGCTAAACCTGCCTGTACCCGGGTTTTCGTGGCTAGTGATCTCACTGCTCCTCGGTACTCCGGCGATGAGCGTTATCGGCACCTTTGGCGCGGCCCTTACTGTTGGTCTAAAACGGGGCGGTCTGCTACTGTCGCTTCTGGTTTTGCCGCTCTACGTGCCGACTTTGATTTTCGGAGCCGAGGTCGCCCGACGCGGTGCGACAGGCATGGAGACGCAAACGCCCCTGCTAATGCTGGCAGGGATTACCGCCGCAACGGTCGCACTTTTACCCTTTGCCAGCGCAGCGGTACTGCGCATCAATCTTAGGTGATGGCCACAAAGCTTGACTGAGGTCAATTGAGAACCACGCCGACTCGGACTAGATAGAGCCCATGACAATCGCAGCCAAAGCCAATGCCCTTTGGGAATACGCCAACCCGCGTAAGTTCCTCGCGACCAGCGAACGGGTCCTTCCGTTCTTCTGGATCAGCTCAGGTCTTTGTCTGGTCGTCGGATTGATCTGGGGCTTTTTCTTCACCCCGGATGACTACAAGCAAGGCTCGACCGTAAAGATCATCTACCTGCATGTACCTGCCGCGTTGATGGCGATCAATTGCTGGCTGATGATGCTGGCAACTTCGCTGGTCTGGTTGGTGCGTCGCCACCATGTCAGTGCGCTGGCTGCCCGCGCCGCTGCGCCCATCGGCATCGTGATGACGCTGATCGCATTGGCCACCGGAGCGATCTGGGGGCAGCCTATGTGGGGGACATGGTGGGCCTGGGACCCGCGCCTGACATCGTTCCTGATCCTGTTCCTGTTCTATCTAGGTTATGTCGCGCTTTGGGAAGCGATCGAAGATCCGGATACAGCGGCGGACCTGACCTCGGTCCTTTGCCTCGTGGGCTCGGTCTTTGCGTTCCTCAGCCGGTATGCCGTGAATTTCTGGAATCAGGGGCTGCATCAGGGGGCTTCGGTGATGCGCGCCGGGGCGATCACAGGCACGGATACTGAAGAGAAGGTAAGCAATATCTACTTCTATCCACTGCTGCTTTGCATCATCGGCTTTGTACTGCTGTTCATTGCGCTGGTCTTCTATCGTACGGGCACAGAAATTCGCGCCCGCCGGACCAAGGCGCTTATGGCGCGTGAAAGGGTGAGCGGATGATCCCTGATCTTGGAAAATATGCCGATACCGTCTTGTGGTCCTATGTCGTATCAATCGGACTTCTGATCGCATTGGTGGGTTGCAGCGTGATCCGGGGCCGTAAGGTACGGGCCGAGATGGAGAAGGTTGAACAAAGGATGTCACGCAATGGCTAAGATTTCGCCCCTGATGATCGCGCCTCCGCTGATTTTCGGCGCCTTCGCTGTGCTCGCGGGCATCGGCATGTTCCGTGACGATCCCAACGCCTTGCCCTCAGCGCGCGAGGGTCAGCCAGCGCCGCCGGTTGTACTGACCGAGTTCGCGGGCAAACCGGGCTTCGATGATGCCACACTGCGTGATGGCGAGGTCAAGCTGGTCAACTACTGGGCCAGTTGGTGTGCACCATGCCGCGTCGAACACCCCAATCTGCAGGCTCTGTCTGACGAGGGTATCCCCGTCTATGGTATCAACTACAAGGACCAACTGGACAACGCCGAAGGATTTCTTGCCGAACTGGGCGATCCCTATGCCGGTATCGGTCGGGATGAACAGGGCCGAATGGGGCTGGACTGGGGCGTCTACGGTGTGCCCGAAACCTATGTGATCGACGGTGAGGGCACGATCATCCTGCGCTGGGCTGGTCCGGTCACTCAGCGGGTGATCGAAAGCACGATCCGCCCAGCACTTGAGAAAGCCGCAGGTGGCTCATAAGCGATAGCCACCGGTGACGCCCAGAACCTCACCAGTGATGAAGGATGCGGCATCGGACGCCAGAAACCTGACGACTTTGGCGATATCCTCGGGCTTTCCCGCGCGACCTAAAGCGGTTTCGTTGACAAACAGCGCGGTCAACTCCTCAGACCGGGGCGCTTCGGGGATGTTGATCGCACCCGGCGCGACTGCATTAACGCGTATCCCCTTTGGCCCAAGCTCCTTTGCCATGGCGTGGGTCCATAGATTCAGGGCGGCCTTGCTTGCCCCATAGGTCACCGCATCCCGAGGCGGCAAGACCGCGTTCATGGATGAGATATTGACGATTGAGGCGTCGCGTTTCAGATGTGGTAGCGCAGCAGCCAACAATGCGGCGGGGGCCAGCAGGTTCAAATCCAGAATGGCGCGGTGGTCCTCGACCCGAAATTCCTCTTTGGGGGTAGATTTCACAAGGCCGGCATTGTTGACGATCACATCCAGCCTTCCAAACCTCTCGATCACCTGCGAAATCACGATAGCCGGCTGGTCGGGCGCAGATAGATCGGAGCGTATGGCCAGAACATCCCCACCCAGTAGCTCGGGCGTGGGTTTGCTCGACAACCAAGTAAACGCGACGCGGTGATCACGGCTGAGGTCTTCGACGATTGCACGCCCAATTCCGCGTGCACCGCCGGTTATCAATGCGACTTTGTCCATAATCGTAGGAAATCGGTAAAATGGCCGGGATTCAAGCCGTTACTTACGGACCAAAATCCAGATCATCGCGCCGATGAATGCAAAAGTGGTCAGATTCATAAGCGTATCCGTCAGATCACCGATCAGCATGGCTCAGCCCCTCTTCTCGTAGCCCTCGGAACAGGCAGACCATCAGCAGAACCGAGATGAACACAAAGGGCAGCGCCCCGAGTGAGATCAGGACTTTGACCGATTCCACCGAGCCCGACAGGATCATCGCGACACTCAACAAGCCCAGCAATGCACCCCAGATCAGCCGCACGCGCGGGGGCGGGTTTTCATCCCCCTGGGACGAGAATGTACCCAGCACAAAGGCCGCGCTTACAACGCTGGTTACGATGAACAGAAACGCCGCTGCTACGGTTGCAAGTATTGTGATCTGCGATAAGGGCAAACGGTCGAGCAGGGCGAAGGTCACACGCTCGATGTTTGTTTGCGTATAGGCCAGCAGTTCTCCGGCACCGTTGAGCGCCTCGAACAGACCGATGCCGCCGAAGGCACCGAACCAAAGGATCGAGAACAGTGTGGGCGCAAAGAGTACTCCGATCACGAATTCCCGGATCGTGCGACCGCGAGAGATACGCGCGACAAACACACCAACAAAAGGTCCCCAGGCGATCCACCAGACCATATAGGTGAGGGTCCAGTCGCTGAACCATTTGGTGACGTCATCGCCGAAGAAGGTGAAGGTCTGAAAGCCCCGAGGGATGACATTGGTGACGTAATCGCCGAACCCTTGAACCACAGTGTTCAACAGATACTCTGTAGGCCCGAGGACCACTGTGTAGGCCACAAGGCAGATCGCGATCAGCATTGCCGCATTCGACAAGCGCGCCATGCCTTGGCCAAGGTCGATCAACAGAGCAGGGATGTAGGCTGCGACCATCGCCAGGAAAACAACGCCGATCAGAAGGGCACCAACCGTTTCCCGGCCACCCAGAACCGCAATCCCGTCCGCAACCTGGAACACGCCCATGGCCATTGAACCGCCAACACCGATAGAGATTGCAACAATGGCCATGAAATCCGACAGCCACCCGACCCGCTCGGCCCAGCGTTCGCCGGGAAACAGGCTTTTGATCGGGGCGCTGACCATCATGCCTGTCCCGCGCCGAAAGCTGAAATAAGCGATGGTCAGCGCGGTCGAACCGTAAATCGCCCAGGCGTGCAGGCCCCAATGGAAGTTTGTTGCCAGCATGGCCTGCTGCGCGGCGACATAGTCGGGTGCCATGCCCGAGATGAAGTTGAAATGGGTCAGGGGCTCGGCGACCGCCCAGAACAGCAGTCCAACGCCCATTCCTGCGGAGAACAGCATTGAGATCCAGGTGGCGGTCGAGAACTCGGGCTCTTCATCATCCCGGCCCAGACGGATTTTGCCATAGGGTGAAAAGGCCAGAACCAAACACCCGATCAACATGCCTGAGGCCGCGAGCATCACGAACCAACCGCGACTGTGGAAGGTTTGTTGCACGATGCTGTTGGCCCAAGTCACCAAGCTTTCGATATCGACGACGCCCCAGATCCCGATCACGGCGATGACGCTAAGCGAGCAAACCAGTAGGGCGTTGGGCTTTTTCATGGTGATGGAATTCCGAAGACTGTCTTGCCCAACAGTTTCAGATTTTTGAATAAATGGCCAGAAAACAAAACCCCCGGCGCAGGGCCGGGGGCTGAGGTTGGATATCAACCTGCTGATTTATGACGCTTTTGCGAGATTGCGCAGCACGTATTGCAGCACACCGCCGTTTTCGATGTATTCGATCTCGGGCGCGGTATCGATGCGGCACTTCAGGGTGATCGTCTTTTCGGTACCATCTCCGTAAATGATGGTGCAGGGCACTTCCTGCAGGGGCTCAACCGAATCCAACCCGTGGATCGAAACGGTCTCATCACCCTTCAGACCCAGTGTCTTGCGGGTATCACCATCGGTGAATTCGAATGGTATGACGCCCATGCCTACCAGGTTTGAACGGTGGATGCGCTCAAAGCTTTCGGCGATCACTGCCTTGACGCCAAGCAGAGCTGTGCCCTTGGCCGCCCAGTCGCGTGACGAACCTGCACCGTACTGTTCGCCGCCAAAGACGACCAGCGGGGTGCCTTGCTCCTGATAGGCCATCGATGCTTCGTAGACCGAGGTTTGTTCACCATCCGGGCCTTTTGTATAACCGCCTTCAACGCCATCCAGCATCTCGTTCTTAACGCGGATATTAGCGAAGGTGCCGCGCATCATGATCTCGTGGTTGCCACGGCGTGAGCCATACGAGTTGAATTCGCGCGGCTGAACCTGACGATCCGTCAGATACTTCCCGGCAGGTGTCGTTGTCGCAAACGAACCGGCGGGCGAGATATGGTCGGTGGTGATCATGTCGCCCAGGATCAGCAGAACCTTTGCACCATCGATATTCGAGATCGTGCCCGGCTCAGGCCCCATGCCTTGGAAATAGGGAGGGTTTTGAATGTAGGTTGACGTCGGTGGCCAATCATAGGTTTCCTGTTGCGGAACCTCGACATCCTGCCATTTCTCGTCGCCTTTGAATACATCGGCATATTTCGACTGGAACGCCTCGCGGGTCACGGTTGCCTCAACCAATTCGGCGATTTCGCTTTGGGTTGGCCAGATGTCTTTCATGTAGACATCGTTGCCAGCCTGATCTTGTCCAATCGGTTCCGAAGTCAGGTCGATGTCCAACGTACCAGCCAAGGCATAAACCACTACCAGCGGCGGTGAAGCCAGATAGTTGGCGCGAACGTCGGGCGAGATCCGGCCTTCGAAGTTGCGGTTGCCTGAAAGTACCGAAGTGGCAACAAGATCGCCTTCGGCAATCGCTTCGCTGATTTCCCTTTGGATCGGACCCGAGTTGCCAATACAGGTGGTGCAGCCATAGCCAACAAGGTTGAAGCCGATCTTGTCCAGATCTTCCTGCAGACCCGCAGCCTCCAAGTAGGCGGACACAACCTGCGAGCCGGGCGCCAATGAGGTCTTTACCCACGGTTTGCGATCCAATCCCAGCGCGGCGGCTTTACGTGCAACGAGGCCCGCGCCGATCATCACATACGGGTTCGACGTGTTGGTGCAGGAGGTGATCGAGGCGATCACGACTTTGCCCGATTCCATGCCGTAGTTTTCGCCTTTGACCTCTATTTGTTTGCCCATCGGGCGTTTGAAGGTCTCGGCCATTTCCTTGGTGAATGCGGCCTTGGCGTCGGTTAGTGCGACATAATCCTGCGGCCGTTTCGGGCCCGAGATCGCAGGAACAATTGTGCCCATATCCAGCGACAGAGTGTCGGTGTAGATCGGCGCGTAATCGGCATCGCGCCAGAAGCCGTTTTCCTTGGCGTAGGCCTCGACCAATGCGATGCGGTCTTCGTCGCGTCCAGTATTGCGCATATAGCGCAAGGTCTCGCCGTCAATCGGGAAGAAACCACAGGTCGCGCCGTATTCGGGGGCCATGTTGGCGATGGTTGCGCGATCGGCCAAGGGCAAGCGGTCCAGACCTTCGCCGTAGAATTCAACGAATTTACCAACCACGCCTTTCTCGCGTAGCATCTCGACGACTTTCAGGACAAGGTCAGTTCCCGTTGTGCCTTCGACCATCGAACCGGTCAGTTCAAAACCCACAACCTCGGGGATCAGCATCGAGATCGGTTGACCCAGCATCGCTGCCTCGGCCTCGATCCCACCAACGCCCCAGCCCAGAACGGCCATGCCGTTGACCATGGTGGTGTGGCTGTCAGTACCAACAAGTGTATCGGGATAGGCGACTTCTTCGCCGCTTTGGTCCGTGTCTGTCCAGACGGTCTGCGCCAGATATTCCAAGTTTACTTGGTGGCAGATACCGGTGCCGGGAGGCACGACGCGGAAATTGTTGAACGCGTTCTGACCCCATTTCAGGAACTGATAGCGTTCCATGTTGCGCTCATATTCGCGGTCCACGTTCATCTGAAACGCGCGTGGGTTGCCGAACTCATCAATCATGACCGAGTGGTCGATGACCAGATCGACCGGGTTCAGCGGGTTGATCTTTTGCGCGTCCCCACCAAGGCCCTTGATGCCGTCGCGCATCGCTGCCAGATCCACCACGGCCGGAACTCCGGTAAAGTCTTGCATCAGAACCCGGGCAGGGCGATAGGCAATCTCACGTGGGTTCTTGCCACCGTTGGCACCCCATTCGGCAAAGGCTTTGATGTCATCGACGGAAACCGAGAACCCGTCATCTTCGAACCGCAGCATGTTTTCCAGAACCACTTTCAGCGCGGCAGGCAGATTCGAAAAATCGCCTAAGCCTGCTTCTTGCGCGGCTGGAATCGAATAATAGGAAATGGATTTGCCATTCACGTTCAGGCTGCGGCGTGTCTTGGCGGTGTCCTGTCCGACCTTGATGGGCATCTGTGGCCTCCCTCTCAAATGACTTGGAATACGGGCTTCGCTAAGGGTTATCTGCATTACCACACCAGTTGTTTCAAGGTGCAACGGGCAGTTTGGGTGGTTTTTTGTATACCATTGCACACATTTTGTCGAAAGCTTGTGTCTGAGGTCTCAAGAAACCTTGATTGGCAGTTTATTCGGTTCCGACTTAAACCTTTCAGGCAATCATCCTCTATCGAGAGAAAACATGCTCAGATCAGTCGCTGCGACCGCGTTTGTTTCACTCTTTCTTGCTGCCCCGGCTCAGGCGCAGGATGATCCGGTGGTGGTCGAACTGTTCACCTCGCAGGGGTGCTCGTCCTGCCCGCCAGCGGACCGGATCATGCATGAATTGGCCAAGCGGGATGATGTAATCGGTCTGGCGTTGCATGTGGATTACTGGGACTACATTGGCTGGAAAGATGAATACGCCAATCCCGACCACACCGATCGTCAGCGCGCCTATGCACGTGAAGGCGGGCGGACGATGATCTACACGCCGCAGATGGTTGTGAATGGGCAGCAGGATGTGGTTGGGGCCAAGTCAATTGAACTGAACCGGCTAATCGATGCACACCTGACTGCGCCGCCGGAGGCCGAGGTCAGTGCCACGCGTACCGCGAACGAAGTATCCATGAATGTCGTTCCGATCGAGTTACCAGACGACGAAACCTATGATGTTCGGATTGTGCAGTATTCGCCGATGCGTCGCACCTCGATCCGGCGTGGCGAATTGGCCGGACATGATCTGGATTATGCAAACGTGGTCGAGAATTGGCAGATTGCCGGTCGCTGGGATGGCCAAACACCGCAGAGTTTCACCGCAACATTGTCATCGGAATTGCCTGCCGTTGTTCTGATCCAGCGCAGTGGCCATGGTCCGATCGTGGCCGCAGCGCGGGTTAAGTGATCAGGGCATATCCTTTGGCTGGACCCCCAGTCCCCTCCAGGACTTCCAGCGCCGATGAATCCAGAACCATTGTCCCATGTGCTGACGCACCATCGCTTCCAGGTCGTCATTGGTGAACTGGGTCATGGTTTTGGCATCAGTATGCGGGACCGGGTCGTGTAGGACGATCTCAAAATCGATCCCGTTGGGTTGGCGCACTGCATAGCAGGGGATCAGCACAGCCTTGTATTTGATCGCAAGTTCCGCGTTCAGTACCGAGGTGACGGCGGGTTTGCCGAAAAAGGTCAGCTCCTCACCACCATGCGCATGCAGGTCGGATACAATGGCAATGATGCCTCCGCTTTTCAGTGAACGGACCATTTCGACCATACCTCGGCGGCCCTGTTCGAACATGGGCGACCCGGTCTGATAGAATGCCTCGACATACATGTCGTTGAAATATGGATTTGCCATGCGGCGATAGAGGCTGCCGATGGGTTTACCGCTACGCGCCTGCAGCGCGACCCGCGCGGCCAGATAGTGCCCGAAATGCGCAGTGATCATCATCACTGGACGCCCTTCCGCCACGGCGGCATCAAATGCTTCGACACCCGAGCCCGATACTTTGGCCTTGCTTTGTCGCTCGATGAAACCGTCGGCTGAAAAATGCTCCATGATCGCGCGCCCGGCATTGTCAGGCACGGCGCGGCAGATGCGTTTGACCTCGGCCTCGGGCAGGTCTGGGCAGGTGAGTTTCAGGTTGCGGCGCACGCGGGTTCGAAACCCGACAATAGGGGCAAGCCAGCGCACAATCGCGCCCATCGCTCCGATGCGGCGCTCATATGGCAGCAGACGCATGCCGCGGATTACGCCGGTCAGAAACAGGTTGGCGACGTAGTATTTTCCAAGCTCAAATCGGCTTAGTTCCGACTTTTCGACGGGCATGGGGAGAGACACCTGAGCGTTGTGAACTGCGCGACGAGACATACAGTCCTCATCGTGCGATCACAAGTAGCCGCGCTTTGCCGGACTATTCTGCATTCTCCTCTGCCTCGACCAGTGCGATCGCGCCCTCGTCCAAAAGCGCGCGGATGGCTGCAACGATCTGCGACATCGCATCTTCACTGTCGGATTGTTTGACCTTGCCACGTTCGGCCATTTCTTCCCGTAAGTTTTCCGCCATGCGAGAGGACAAGTTGGCTAGGAAGAACTCGACCGTGGCGAGGTCTTCGTCGCTATTGGCTCCGGCCAACGCCGTGATGAGAACGGGTTGATCCACACCGCGCAGAATCGCTGGAACATCGCGGGGTTCGATGCGCGAGGGCACATGCGAAAAGATGAAGATCGATTGCCGGACGGTATCGGCAAAATCGGAGTCTTCTTCGTCCAGCGCGGTCAGCAAACCATCACGCGTCGCCGCGGCCGACTGGTTGAGGATCGCGCCCACACGCTCACCCGGCCCATCCCGAAAGGCGGGCTCGGGGCGTTGATCCAGCTGAGCGGCCAAGGACCATCCGATCCGCTCTACCGCCTCGGGCGTCACGTTGGCCGTTTTCGATACAGCATAGGTTATCCGTCGCGCTGTGGGGCCGGGCAGGTGGCCCAACAACTGGGCAGCCTTGGCGGTTTCGAGTTTCGACAGCATAACGGCGGCGACTTCTGTGCTTTCAGCTTTGGCCATCTCGGCCAGATCTTCTGAGGGTACTTCGCGCAAACGCTGCCATGGGTCACCGATCTGCCTCACGCCAGCTACCTTGCGCAGCCGGGCGGCGGTGGCTGGGGCGATCTTGCCGTTCACCGCGTCCAGAGCACCGGCTAGCCCATGGGGAAATGCAAGCCCTACGCCATCCAGCGCATCGGCAAATTCCTGCGCGACGGCGGCCAGCGTTACCCGGTCAACCAACCCCATCTGTCCAAGTTGGTGGGTAAGTTGTTCCTGCAGTGAATCGGGAAGCTCTTCCAACGGGATATCCGCCCCCTCGTTCAGCAGCAGCCGAACCACAACCGCGGCTTTCTCTCGGTTGCTGAGGGCGCGCGGCACAACACGTGGCGCATCATCGTCCTGTTCAACGACCGGGGGTTGCGCGCCCGGCGTCATCTGCACCATTAGTTTCGTGTCCTGCATCTGCCTGCAATGCCTCATTCGCGTTGCAGGCAGAATATAGAGAGTCGGGTAAAGAAACCCTGAAACTCAGTAGCTATATGTCAGCCCTGTTCTGATCGCTTCGCGCAGCGATGTCTCAGCCCATGTGCCTTCGCCACCACGCGCCTTGATCTCGCGCCATTGTGCGATGGCCAACTCGGTCTTGCCCTCTGTAACAAATCCCTGGCCCATGTAGCTGCGGGCGAGGATGTTGTCGGGGTTGGATTCAATTGCTTTCTGGTAAAATGCGTCAGCCAGTTTCAGCTCACCCATCTTGCGATAGGTGAACCCCCAATAGGTCTGCACCCGATCATCATCTTGATCCATGATACGCAGAATGCCCTGAGCATTTTCGTACTGCCCGTCGTAAGCCAACTCGCGCACGGCATCATACAGCTGGTCTTCAGTGAAATTTGTCTTGTTGGGTTTGACGCAGCGCCCGGCTGCCTCGTCATAGACGCGGCCAAACAGGCATTTCTTGGTGGTGTTGGTGGGCTTGGGCGGGCTGCTGTCCCCACCACCCGCAGCAATGGCCATGGGCGCGAAGGTAAAGGCCTGAAGAGCGATGGCCGAGGCTAGTACAAGACGCATTTTCCTACTCCGTTGTCAAAGAGACTTGTTACAATCATAGCTTGATCTTCAAAAAAGCTAACGATTGACTGATCGCTTTTATTCACAAGCAGGAAATAAAAATGTCAGCTATTGACGATTTTCATGCAGCTTTGGCTTTCGCTGTCCCAAATTGTGCCTTCAGCACAGGACTGGGTTTGCTTGGTGTTACCGTTACAGGCAAATCCGGCGGTGCCCGCACAGATAAGAGCAATTGCGCATAGAGCAGTTCGTAGCATCGAGTTTTCCTTTCGCGGAAACTGTGCCAACAGATTAACCGATTTTTGCCAATCTGGCAAAGACACAAGGCCCGGCTGCATTGAGCAAGCCGGGCCAAGTTTTTAGCACTGTTTGAGTTTGAATTATTCGCCGAATACGCGGGCGAAAATCGTATCTACATGTTTGGTATGGTAGCCGAGATCGAATTTCTCTTCGATTTCTTTCGGGCTCAGCGCGGCGGTGACATCGGCGTCGGCCAACAGTTCCTCTTTGAAGTCGGTGCGATGCTCCCAGACTTTCAGCGCGTTGCGCTGAACCATGGCATAGGCATCCTCGCGGCTTACACCTGCTTGGGTCAACGCCAACAGCACTCGTTGGCTCATGACAAGACCGGGGAACTTGTTCATGTTCTCGATCATGTTCTCGGGGAAGATCAGCATCTTGTCGATTACACCGGTCAATCGCGCGAGTGCAAAGTCCAGCGTGATAGTGGCATCCGGCCCGATCATGCGTTCGACCGAGGAATGCGAGATATCGCGCTCGTGCCACAGCGCCACGTTCTCCATCGCCGGGATCACGGCCGCACGCACCATGCGCGCAAGACCGGTCAGGTTCTCGGTCAGCACCGGGTTCTTCTTGTGCGGCATCGCGGATGAGCCTTTCTGACCCATCGAGAAGAACTCGGCCCCCTCCAGTACTTCGGTACGCTGCATGTGGCGGATTTCGATAGCGATGTTTTCGATGCTGCTGGCGATAACACCCAGTGTGGCGAAGAATGCGGCGTGACGGTCGCGGGGAATGACCTGCGTGCTGATCGGTTCAGGCACCAGACCCAGCTTGTCGCAGACATGCTCTTCAACCTGCGGGTCGATATTCGCAAACGTCCCGACCGCGCCGCTGATCGCTCCGGTGGCGATTTCCGCGCGGGCATCGCGCATCCGGGACAAGTTGCGGTCCATCTCGGCATAGAAGCGGGCAAAGGTCAGGCCCATCGTGGTGGGTTCGGCATGGATACCGTGGCTGCGACCGATGCGAACGGTGTCTTTGTGCTCGATCGCGCGGCGTTTCAGGGCAGCCAACAGACCTTCGAGGTCTGCAATCAGCAGGTCGGCGGCGCGGGTCAGTTGCACATTGAAGCAAGTGTCCAGCACGTCCGAGGAGGTCATGCCCTGATGCACGAAACGAGCTTCCTCGCTACCCACATGTTCGGCCAGATGGGTCAGGAAGGCGATGACGTCGTGTTTGGTGACGGCTTCGATCTCGTCGATACGGGCGACATCAAACTCCACATCCTTGGCTTTCCACACGGCCTCGGCGTTTTCACGCGGGATCACGCCTAGATCGGCCATGGCGTCGCAGGCGTGCGCCTCGATCTCGTACCAAATGCGGAACTTGCTCTCGGGTGACCAGATGGCGACCATATCGGGGCGTGAATAGCGGGGAATCATTGGCGGCAGCACCTTTTTATGATTGGGATGAGGCGTTGGCGCGGGGTTTAGCCGCGCATTGACCAAGGAACAAGGCGCGAGTGCTGGGATGAGACGGTTTGCCCTGATTTTATTGCTTTGGCCCGGATTTGTGGCCGCCGACGAGTTTCAGCAACTGACGGGTGATGAGATTCTGATGGCGCTTGCTGGCAAGAGGCTCGACTATGGCGAGGGGATCACCCAGACCTTCGATAGCAATATGCAAACGCAGTACTTTTCAGGCCGCCCAAGTTCGGGACGATGGGCCGTTCGTGATGATCGCTATTGCTCGGTCTGGCCGCCTTCGGATTTCTGGGCTTGTTATGATGTTGAGCAAAGCGGTGAAACCATCCGGTTTGTGGATGATTCAGGCAATACAACTGACGGAATCTATTTGAAGTGAGCCTGCCCAGAAATATTTATGATTTCCAGGGCGTTTGGGACCTGAGCCGCCTCATCCGGGACGAGCGTGCAGGCCAGATCATTCAGGCCGAGGGTAAGGCAGAGCTTCGGCAAGATACCCAAGGGTTGGTCTATGATGAGACGGTCACGCTGCGTGTTCCGGGGCAGCCTGCAATGACGGGAACGCGTCGATACCTTTGGCGCGACGCCGGTGATCGGATCGCTATCCATTTTGATGATGATCGGTTTTTTCACGCACTTAAACTTGGCCAAACCCGCGTCAAGGATCATCACGATTGCCCGCCGGACAGCTATGATGCAGACTATGATTTCTCGGGATGGCCGCGCTGGACAGTCCGCTGGACTGTATCAGGACCGCGAAAATCCTATGAAATGGAGACCAAATACGCGCTGCGATAGCGTAATCATCTTGCAGCAACGGCCCGGAACGGGCATTGCTGCATGTGCAAATAAGTCCGAATGTGGAGAAATGAGATGAACGCAAACGTACTGGCCAATGCTTTTGGCCCGCGTGAGGGGACGGCGCTGCGCGTCAAGCAGGTGGCTCTGGTTGCCCTGGGTATCGTTGCTCTGGCTGTTGCAGCCAAAATCAAAGTGCCGATGTGGCCGGTTCCGATCACCATGGGCACATTCGCCGTTCTGACCATCGGCACCGCCTATGGCGCGCGCCTTGGCCTGATCACGATGCTGGGTTACCTGCTGGTTGGTGCTCTGGGCTTTGACGTGTTTGCGGGTTCCTCGGCCGAAAAATTCGGCCTGACCTACATGATGGGTGGCACCGGTGGCTATCTGGTCGGTTACCTGATGGCGACCATTCTGCTGGGCGCACTGGCCGCGCGCGGCTGGGATCGTTCGGTCGGCAAGCTGGCGCTGGCGCTGGTGCTGGCCAATGTCCTGATCTATGTGCCGGGCCTGCTGTGGCTGGGTCAGCTGTATGGCTGGGACAAGCCGATCCTGGAATGGGGTCTGACACCGTTCCTGCTGGGTGACGCAATCAAGCTGGCGCTGGCCGCTCTGCTGATCCCTGGCCTGTGGAAGCTGCTGGGCGACGCACGCACCTGATAGCGCGCTCTTGCGCAAGACACACCCGCGTTCGGAGCTTTCCGGACGCGGGTTTTTTATTGTCTGCAGAACAGGATACTGGACAAAGTCAAACTGCATGGGCAACCTGACATCAGAAAACTGATCAGGTTATTGAGATATGCGTATTTTGTTAAGCTTGGCGCTTGCTGCAAGTGCCGTGACTTGGTTGGCTGTAACGCCTGTGCAAGCTGACACACCGGTGACCTACACCGATGAAGGGCGCGCCCTGTTCCGCTTTGAGGTTCCCGACTTTTGGGCATTGCGTACCGGTGGCCCGCGTGAAATCGAGGATACCAATCTGGGCGATGCCCGTGCGGTTTCGCGCGTCATGGGGATCAGACCGGTGACCGACGATAATGTCTGGATGGGCTTCGTCTCACCATCACGGGTTTCCAGCATTCAGGGCGGGCTGAGCTATCTTGAGGATATCGACAAATTCCTCGTCAAGGACCCGACGGTGACCAGCACCAGTGATACAAGGATTGGCGGGCGGCCTGCTTATGTCATTCGCGGCACCGGCAATCGGGATGGGCGGGGTGTGAATTTTACCGCCACCGTGATTGACCTGCCGCGTGACCGTGTTGCGATTGGGGTTGCGATCCTGCGTGACGGGGCCGACCCGTCTTATGTTGATGCCTTGAACGCCGTTTTCGCGTCGTTCCGGTCTTTGCAGTAAGGAGGCTCGGATGACTCGCAAACTGTTAAAACGGTCTGTTCTGGCGCTGGGGTTGGGTACTGCAACGTTTACATTGTCCGCCTGCGATGGCGTGTCCGTCGGGGTAGGGTATGGCGTTGGGTATGACCCGTTCTACGACTCGATGCTGTGGAATGATTACTACCACGACCGTAACGTGAATGTAGATGTTGACATAAACCGCCCAGACCGGCCTGACCGCCCCGATCGACCGGTTCGTCCGAACCCTCCACCGCGGCCAAAGCCACCGATCGCCAAACCGCCGTCGCGTCCGCATCCCCCGGTGGCGCGTCCTCCGACGGCACGGCCACCAATTCACCGACCCTCACCGAGGCGCCGTTAGAAAAAGGGGGCAAAAGCCCCCTTCAATCATTATCATAAGCTGACAAAGGTGGTTTTCAGTCCAGCAGCTCAGTCGTGATATGGGCCGAGCCTTCAAGGGTTCGGTGCACGGGACATTTATCTGCGATCTCCAATAGCTTAGCACGTTGCGCGGCATCCAGCGGCCCTTGTAGCCGTATCTTGCGGCGGAACTGATCGACCTTGCCATCGCTGGCCAGTCCGGCGTCCTGCGCGTGTACCTTGTCGTGGCAGACATCGACGGTGATACCTGTCAGCGGCCATTTCTTGCGCCGCGCATACATGCGAATGGTCATCGAGGTACAGGCGCCCAATCCCGAGGACACAAATCCATAAGGGGACATGCCTCGGTCCGTTCCTCCGTACGAAGCGGGCTCGTCAGCGACCGAATGGTGGCGCGGGCCGGACTGGATGTCTTGCAGGAACCCTGCCGGGTCTGCCTCGGTCACACGTACCACCCCCTCCGGGGCGCCGGGTGGCGGTGCGGGAGGGCAAAGTTTGACGTATCGAGAAACCCAAGCCGCAATGACATCCGCCGCATAGTCTGCATCTGCCGCACGCGTGATCAGATGGTCGGCATCGTCGAGCGTGACAAAACTTTTGGGATGTTTCGCGGCCAGAAAGATGGTGCTGGCGTTGTCGATGCTTACGGTTTCGTCGCGCGGCGCGTGCAGGATGAGCAGGGCCGCCTTGAGTTCGGCGATGGCAGGGCTAAGCGCGGCCTCGGAGATGTCATCGACAAAAGCCTTGCCTATGCGGAACGGGCGACCGCCAAGCGAAACCTCTGCGCTGCCTTGCGCCTGAATCTCGGGCAGGGCGGCCTCGAAATGGTGTGATACGTGGCCCGGGTCAGCAGGCGCACCCAATGTGACGACCGCCTTGACCGACGGTATGCCAGCGCGTGCGCGCAGTACCGCAGCGCCACCAAGTGAATGGCCAATCAGCAGGGCGGGGGCCATGTTGCGGCCGGACAGGTAGTGCGCTGCAGCGATCAGATCTTCGACATTTGAGGTGAATGTCGTATTCGCAAACTCTCCATCCGAGTGGCCAAGGCCTGTAAAATCAAACCTGAGCACGGCGATGCCCATCGCCGCCAAACGCGCCGAAATGCGCCGTGCGGCAGGTATGTCCTTAGAGCAGGTAAAGCAATGCGCAAACAAAGCCGTTGCCAGTACCGGCCCGTCCGGCAGATCAAGGCGCGCGGCCAATTGGCTGCCGTCGTGACCGGCGAAAGTAATGCGTTCGGTGGGCATGATGAATCCTTGGTGGTCCGGGTTTCGACAATACTGTGTGCTGTGTGCGGTTCTCTCAACCCTTGTGTCAGTGGCGTAACGGGAAGGTGAGGGGGAGAGACCACATAGCCCTTGGCGCGTCGCATCAATGCATTGTTGGGGTTGGTTTTTGAATATCAAAAAATGTGATGATAATTCGGATAAACATTCATTTTACTTATTTTTACTTGGACCCCAACTTGCAATCATCCTTCTTATCCAAAGCAGAGGTCAAAATGGCACATACAACATCTGCACCGCTAAGCCCGACACTCCACGCCGGAGTTCTGTTGGCAATTCTCGTGACTGGTGCAATTGGTTTTGCACTGGGACAAAGCTGGCCGCTGACCAATACGTCTGAGGACACGCCAACTCTCATCGCGCCTGAGGATTGGCACGGTAATGTCAGACGGTCCCACTGGTCGAACTAGGCCATAGCGCTTAGCCAGACCCCATCAACTGTGCGTCGAACGGATACTTCGTTAGGTTTTCATAGCCGTCTTCAGTGATCAGAACCTGATCTTCCAGCTTGATCGAGAAATCGCCGCCAACCTCGCCAACTGCCGCTTCGACGCACAACACCATTCCGGGTTCAAGTGGATAATCATAGGATCCCTCGACCGCCTTGTCGGGATAGGCTACCAAGGGCCATTCATCGCACAATCCAACTCCATGCATCAGGCAGCCGTATTTCTGTGCCTGAAACTTGTCATCCAGCCGATGGGCATTCGCAGTTAGTTCCGGGATCATGACGCCGGGCTTCAGCATTTCCATATTGGTCATGATATGCTCATGCGCGTGCTGCATGGCATAGATCATGTCGGGGCGCGGTTTTTGATCGCCGATCCACCAGGTTCGTGAGATGTCGACGCAAATGCCGTAAGACCCGATCAGGTCGGTATCGAACGCGATGATTTCATTTTGCCTCGTGATGCGCGGGCCGCATTCCTGAAACCAGGGATTGGTGCGCTGGCCCGAGGCAAGCAAGCGGGTCTCGATCCATTCACCACCGCGCCGGATGTTTTCAGCATGTAGCACTGCCCAAATGTCATCCTCGGATGTCTTCCCGTCTCCGACATTGACACGTGCGAAGCGCTCCATTTCGGCCACTGCGGTCTCGCAGGCGTGGCTGGCGCAGCGCATGGCGAGGATTTCGTCTGGGCCTTTGATGGCACGGGTTTTCTCGGTAAGCTCTTCGCCCTCCATCACCTCGAACCCCTGAGCCTCAAGCGCGCGCAGGCCGTGCAGCATGATCTTGTCGACACCCAGCCGCATGTTGCCGCCGCCGTGTTCTTCGATCAGGGCGCGCACCTCGTTTGAGAACACATCTGCGGCAACGTCAATCTTGTCGCCCCGGTCGAAATAGAACAGATCAGCGCCCGAGCGCTGCTCGCGCACCAGCGGGTTGAATTTCGACAAGAACGGAGAGTTCTTGTAGTCCCAGATCACCATATACCCGTCAGCGCAAACCAGAACGGCCCGGAACGGGTTATGGGTATTCCAGAGCTGCATGTTGGTGCTGTCAGTCGCATAGCGGATATTCAGGGGGTCAAACAGCAGGATCCCGCCCCAATCGCGCTGCACGATGGCCTGAGTGAGGCGTTTCCAGCGGTATTTACGCATCTGTTCTAGTTTGGGCAGGCTAAGCCCGGCAGCGGCCCATTCGTCGAAGGCAAGCTGTGTCGGTCCGATCTCGATCCTGTCATTGTCGTTCGGTGTCCCGTCCCCGAGGGTGGCGCCCCGGGTCGGGTCAATCTTACGGGTGTCACGATATGGTGTGTTCACGGTTGGACCTTTCTGCTTGCCTGCCCAACCTGCAAATCCAGATGCGCTGCGTCTTCTAGGTTTGCGACCGTCTTCTGGTCGCTTTTTGACCGACAGCGTCAGAGCAGGGTGCTATGCCTCGACTATGACCGTGATATTACAGCAAGCCATTCCCTATGATCCACTCGCCCAAAACCCGCTGCCTGGCATTAAGCCTGCGGACCCCAGGGCCTGGTTGCATCGCGACGATGCGTTTTCTGCCCAGATGCAACGACGCGCCGCGCTGTTGGCGCAGCAAAAACTGGACGTCTTGGCGCAAAGCCCCGAGGCGTTGGCACCCGCGCAGGAGTTGCTGGAACTGGTCATTCAGCAAGTTTATCCGAATGTCTCCGATCACGTTGTGCGGCCCGACGGTGTGCGGGTTGAGGTTGACCGGGAACGCCCGTTGGAAACGCTATGCCATTTGGTGCAAGAGGATTTCTGCATTCTGCAGAAACACGATGACGAGCATGTTTTGACTGGCGCGATCCTGTGCTTTCCCGCAAGCTGGATGCTGTCGGAAAAGTTCATGCGCCCGTTGATTGGGATCCATGAGCCGGTTGACGCCTACGACGCCAATATTGCCCGCAGAGTTCAACGTTTGTTTGACGGCATTCAACCCAACCGGCCACTCTGGCGGTTCAATGCGCTTTGGTACAATGACGCCGAATTGTTCCAACCGCGCAGTCTCATGCAGCGACGCACACCGCGGGACGAAAATTCGGCCCGATATCTGCGTAGTGAACGTCAGACTCTCTTGCGTTTACCTGAGACAAACGCAGTGGTGTTCGCGATCCACACTTATGTAATGGCCGCTGATCAGGTCCTTAAAATGGAAAACCCCACCTGACGGCGGGGCCTCCAAGGAGGGTCTTGGGTAATTTGATTACATGCCAATCGCGCTGGCGACCTCGGCAAAAGCATTCGTAGCGTTCAGGCCAAAAATCGCTGTGGTAAAAGCCAGAACCTGAGTGTTGAGGCGGAAATCCTCACCCCGGATCAGATTGACTGCTGCCAAGGATATGGCAATCGGTGTCGATATGCTTGCCACAGCACCAGTCATGCCCCAGCTGGTCAGTCGCAGAATATCGCTTGGGCGTTCCGTTTCGTCCTCGGACTGGTGAATGTTGCCGGCGGGCAGGGGAGCGTCAGCCTCGGTCCGGAAGGCGATACTGAGCAGTTGGTCGTCACTTAGCTTGATCGGACGCGGCTTGGCGTGTTTGGTCTGTGTATTTTCCGCATCAGGATCGGGCAGATCGAGCCCCGCAAATGGGCCGCTGACTGCTTCGAATATCTGCTTTCGGTTCCGGGCGTTGCGCGGCGCAATTGAATCAAAGGCACTCATGAATTGTTCGATGGTCAGAACGGTTTTGGGCGACAACCATTCGACACGACGGGTCGTGCAGATGTCGACCATTCGGTACAGGATCACCACAAGCATCAACTCGGATATTTCACTGTCATCGAGCAGCTTTGACACCGGACAAATCGAGATCGTCAGCCGGTTTCCCGGCAGCGTAACCGCAGCACGCGGCATAGTTTTGAGACCAGCGGTTCGATCCATCCGCTCATGGTGGTTGTGATCTACTTGGGTTGGTTCCGAGTCCAATGTCAGACGCACGAGATATTGGCTGCTGACGATACTGGCCTCTGATGCGCTAAGAAGCGTCTTGCGCTCGACCAGATGGCCATAGTCACCCAGCGTCGTCGAGACGACCTCGCACAGACGCTCAAGCGCGCCATCTGCCGACCCGTCAAACTGGAGGCCACCGTGGTAACTATGCTTTGCAGTCACAGCATGTTCCTTTGCTGTCATAATCTTCACAACAAATTAACAGGCGAAATGGCGCAAATTTTGACCAAAATGGAAAAAAGTCGAAATATTCCAAGATTGATTACGCTTTGGAAACCAAGAAAATCGGGGTTTCCTTAAATCTATGTGGCAACAATGTGGCCGAATTCAGGTGCTCTGACGTCAAGCCTATGACCGCCCTAGTTGTCGATTCGCGCCGCCATGATTGCAATGGATTGCTGGTAGACCGAGGCCGCATTCCATTGCTGTATGACCGCAAAATTCGGCTCTCCGGGTTGATAGCCGCGACCGGGCTTCCACCCTTTCTTACGTAGAAAATTCGCGGTCGAGGCGAGCGCGTCGGTCATGTTATAAAAATCGACCCGACCGTCACCGGTGGCGTCCACACCATAGGTCAGGGCGTTGCCGGGCAGGAACTGTGTATGCCCCAGCTCGCCATGTTTTGCCCCTTTTGTCGCCATCGTAAGGGTACCTTGGTCAACCAGTTTTAAGGCGCCGATAGCGTGCGGGATGAAGAATTCGGATCGGCGACAATCATAGGCTAATGTCGTGATTGCGGAAACAACCTGACTATCTCCCATGAAACCTCCAAAGCCGGTTTCCATGCCGTGAATGGCAATTAGCACACCCGCCGGTACGCCATATTGACGCTCGAGCGCGGCGTAAAACTGCGGATTGCGAGCTTTGCGCTTGCGCCCTTGCGCAACGATGGTGTTTGCCCCGCGCACCTGCATGAATTTGTCTAATGAGTATTTAAAGCTCTTCTGATTGCGATCCGCGGCAATCGTACGTGTTGCATATTGCGTTTGTGCGAGCGCTTGCAGACCCTTCTTTTTCACACCCGCCCGTTTGGCGGTTTTGGCAAAGTCGGCTTTCCAGGCCTCAAACCCGCTGCTGGTATTCCCACAAGGGGCGGATAGTGCCACTGAGGGCAGAAGGAACGCGAGTGCAGCGTAAAGGCGAAGACGAGGCATAGAGGAAATCCGAGTGCAAAAAAAACCATGCTCAGCCTAAGCCGAGTTCGACCTACCGCAAAGTGGTTTAATAGAGATCAAGCTCGTCTGTGCCTTTCAGGGATTCGAACCATTCATCCGGGGTTTTGTCGATCTTGGCATGTTTGACCATCATCGCGTTCATATTTGGCAGACTGGATGAGTCCGGCCATTCATCGGGTTGCCACAGGTTTGATCGAATGATGCATTTGGGACAGTGCGCAAAGACGGTTTCGACATGGATCAACAGGGCCAGCGTGGGCACGCGTCCACCAACGGCCATGTTTGAAAGAAGTTCGGGATCTGCGCTAATTCTCGCGGATCCCCGCAGGCGCAGAGTTTCCAATTTTCCGGGGACAAAGAATATCACGCTGACGCGCTGATCTTTCAGCACATTATGAAACGTATCCACGCGCTTGTTCCCAGGCCGGTCCGGGATCGCAATCATCGAGTTCGAGAGCACCTGCACAAACCCCGCAGGATCGCCACGAGGCGAAATATCGAGATGCCCATCGGGATTGGCCGAAGCGATCAGGCAGAACGAGGACATGCCAATGAAGTCTCGACACATCTCATCAAGTGCAGGCAATTCCTTTGCAATGATCTGCGGCAAGGGTTGCCCGCAAATGCGTTCCAGATCTTTTTCCGAGGTTACAAGTCCTGAATACTCAGAAAAGGGTTTGTCGCTTGCGGGCATGTGCTCTCTCCGCCTGATGTTGAGCTTAAATTTTGAAAGATCATCATCGATCCGTCAAATCTCGCGGAGATACAGAAAAAGGGGCGCCCGATGGGCGCCCCCTGAGAATTTTCGTCGAAAATTCTTAATCAGCAGCTGTAGTACATGCCGTACTCAACCGGGTGAGGTGTGTGCTCGTAGGTTTCTACCTCTTCCATCTTCAGCGCGATGTAGCCGTCGATCTGGTCTTTGGTGAACACATCGCCTTGCAGCAGGAAGTCGTGATCAGATGCCAGCGCTTCCAGAGCTTCGCGCAGCGAGCCGCATACGGTCGGGATGTCGGCCAGTTCTTCGGCAGGAAGATCGTACAGGTTCTTGTCCATGGCTTCGCCCGGATCGATCTTGTTCTTGATGCCGTCCAGACCGGCCATCAGCAGCGCGGCGAACGCCAGATAGGGGTTTGCGGCCGGATCGGGGAAGCGGGCCTCGACGCGCTTGGCTTTCGGGCTTTCGGTCCACGGAATACGCACGCAGCCTGAACGGTTGCGGGCCGAATAGGCGCGCAAGACGGGGGCTTCGAAACCTGGGATCAGACGCTTGTAGCTGTTGGTCGCCGGGTTGGTGAAGGCGTTCAGCGTTTTGGCGTGCTTCAGGATGCCGCCGATGAAGTACAGCGCCTCATCAGACAGGTCGGCGTATTTGTCGCCCGCGAACAGCGGCTTGCCGTCTTTCCAGATCGACATGTTCACGTGCATGCCGGTGCCGTTGTCACCTGCGATTGGCTTCGGCATAAAGGTCGCCGATTTGCCATAGGCATGTGCAACGTTGTGGATCACGTACTTGTATTTCTGAAGCTCGTCGGCCTGCTTGGTCAGGCTGTCGAAGATCAGGCCCAGTTCGTGCTGACACGATGCAACCTCATGGTGGTGCTTGTCGACCTTCATGCCCAGACGCTTCATGGTCGACAGCATTTCCGAGCGCAGGTCCTGCGCTTCGTCAACGGGGTTTACGGGGAAGTAACCACCTTTGACGCCCGGACGATGGCCCATGTTGCCCATCTCGTATTCGGTGTCGGTGTTCCACGATGCATCAGTCGCATCAACTTCGTAGGATACCTTGTTGATACTGTTCGAGAAACGAACGTCATCAAAGAGGAAAAATTCGGCCTCAGGACCCATGTAGGCCACATCACCAATACCGGAAGCCTTCAGGTACGCTTCGGCTTTCTGAGCGGTGCCTCGCGGGTCACGTTCATAGGCTTCACCAGTGTCAGGCTCCACAACCGAGCAGTGCAGGCAGATGGTCTTTTCCGCATAGAACGGATCGACATAGGCGCTGTCGGTGTCGGGCATCAGTTTCATGTCGGAAGCTTCAATCGACTTCCAGCCCGCGATGGACGAACCGTCGAACATAAAGCCCTCTTCCAGGAAGTCCTCATCGACCTGATCGGACATGATGGTGACGTGCTGAAGTTTGCCGCGCGGGTCGGTAAAGCGGATGTCGACGTATTCGGCGTCTTCATCACGGATCAGCTGAAGAACTGCGTCCTTGCTCATACTATTTGTTCCTCTGATTTGAAGATTGCTGTGTTACAGGGCTTCCGAACCGGTTTCGCCGGTGCGGATACGAATGGCTTGTTCGATAGGTGAGACAAAGATTTTTCCGTCCCCGATCTTGTCGGTCTTTGCGGCGCCAACGATGGCTTCGATCGCAGCGTCAACCTGATCATCATCCAGGACGACCTCGACCTTTACCTTGGGTAGAAAGTCGACAACATATTCTGCGCCGCGATAAAGTTCGGTGTGACCTTTCTGGCGACCAAAGCCTTTCACCTCGACCACGCTGAGGCCCTGGACTCCCACGTCCTGCAGCGCCTCTTTCACTTCGTCCAGTTTGAACGGCTTGATGATCGCTTCGATCTTTTTCATTCCGGTTCACCTTGTATGGTTGTCTTGATGGCAATGATCACGTCTAAGATCGGGCGGCAATGGAACCGCGAATTTGGTCGCCTTGTGGTGCTGCGAAATCGTGCAACGGGTTAAATTTTGATCGATGTGCACAAAATGTAATCAGAATTGAATCGCGTGAGGGCGCAATATGGCAGAGTTGCTGACAGCGGCACAGATGCGGACGATCGAAAAGTCCGCGATTGAGTCCGGTGACGTGAGCGGGCTGGAGCTGATGGAGCGGGCGGGGCGCGGTGTTCTTCAAGCCGTATTTGAAGAATGGCCAGAGCTGCAGCGGGGGCCAGCCCCCGCACCCCCGAGGTATTTGGGGCCAGATGAAGAGGATCCGCTGCGTGCGGTAATTCTTTGCGGGCCGGGAAATAACGGGGGGGATGGATTTGTTGTTGCACGCTTGCTGCGGGAGCGCGGCTGGGAGGTGGCGGCATTTCTTCTTGGTGATCCGGCGAAGCTGCCACCAGATGCGCGTGTGAATCATGACAGGTGGGGCGAATTGGGGGAGGTTCAACCATTTTCCGAAGTGTTTGCCGCGCATCAAGGGGCTGACCTTTATGTCGATGCGTTTTTCGGGACGGGCTTACAGCGACCGCTTGAGGGTGATGTTCTAAAATGGGCAGAAATGACTGCCTCGGATCCAGCCATCGCCGAAAAGACAGTATCCGTTGATATGCCGTCTGGCCTGTGTTCCGATAGTGGGCGTGAGCTGGCCCCGGGGACCGCGACGGTTCAGGCCAGGCTCACGGTATCGTTTCATACTGCAAAGCTGGGGCATTATCTGGGGCTGGGGCCGGTCAGAAGTGGCCGATTGGTCGTCAAGGACATTGGTTTGGAGGAGGGAGTTCAGGGTGCGGTCAAACTGGTGACCGCCCCGGATGCTGATTTTTCGAAGGCAACTGCCTTACACAAATATGCGCATGGGCATGCCTTGATTATTAGCGGAGGTGCGGGGGCAACCGGCGCAGCAAGGCTGGCGGCACGTGGTGCATTACGCATCGGGGCCGGATTGGTGACGCTGGGTGTTCCACCCTCGGCTCAGATGGAGGTTGCCAGTCACATCACTGCGCTGATGCTGCAGCGGGTCCAGAGCGGCGATGATCTGTTGGAAGTCCTGATGGATGCGCGGTTGAATGCACTATGCCTCGGTCCTGGTTTGGGGCTGGCGCGTGCGCAGGAGCTGGTTCCTGCGGCGCTGGCCTCGGGGCGTCCCGCGTTGCTGGACGCGGATGCTTTGACGGCTTTTGCTGATGCGCCAGAGGTGCTGTTGGACATGCTCCATGACAGATGTGTTCTGACACCGCACGGGGGCGAGTTTGCGCGATTGTTCCCGGAGATCACCGAAAAGCTCTCGGTCAAGCCGGGCAGAGGGCCGGCTTATTCCAAAGTGGATGCCGTGCGTGAGGCGGCCAAGCAGGCTGGCTGTGTGGTACTATACAAGGGCCCTGACACGGTGATTGCTGCACCGGATGGGCAATGTGCGATCAATGCGGCGTTGTATGACCGGGCGGCACCCTGGCTGGCGACCGCAGGATCGGGTGATGTGCTGGCCGGGTTCATAACGGGGCTTTTGGCGCGTGGGTTCAGCCCGCTGCGTGCTGCCGAGGCTGCAGCTTGGTTGCATGTGGAATGCGCCAGGCAATTTGGTCCGGGGCTGATTGCCGAAGATCTGCCAGAACAAGTGCCAGCAGTATTCGCGCGGCTTGATATCACCGGGCCGTAGGCAATTATTGGCCGATCGCGGTTCAAAACGGCAAGGTTTCGCCTTATGATTTACCTATACGCATAACGGGTGTTTGCAAGCTGCAACACGCAGCGCAAGAATTGTCTTGCAGGTTAGCTGGGTGCTGCTTTCGAACTAGGTCAAAATATTGATTATAAAACGCTTTCCCTGAAGGTCCCCGCTTCCGCCTGTGGCAGAAATGCAATGCCGGGCTAATAAGCTTTAGCAATCATTGGAACCGTTAATCCAGGTGCGCATATCGGCAATATCTAAAAAAACTGACCCATCTATGGTGAATGACATGACAGTGAATTTTAAGCTGACTTCGATAGCCGCGGCGCTTGTCGCAACAACGGCAATCCCCGCCGCCGCCGAACTGAAATACGAAAACAACACGGGCGGTTATGTCCTGCTTTATGGTCAGTTGCACCCGGCCTTAATCTCGGTTGACGACGGTGAAGAGACCGAAACGCGCGTTCTGGACAATGACCTGTCAAACAGCCGCGTCGGTTTGGAACTGTTGCAGCCCTTCGGCAACAACGATTTCACCTTCCGTTTTGAAACCGGGCTTGGTCTGCCGAGCTCGAGCGAGTGGAACCAGCTGGGCACAGATTTCAGCGGCTGGACCCGTGAAGATATCCGTCACGTGGATTTCGCACTTGCCGGTGACTGGGGTAAATTCTCGGCCGGTCAGGGCAGCATGGTGGCCGATGGCGCTGCCGAAGTGGATCTGTCTTACGTTGGAACTGCGCTGTATTCCTTTACCAACGATGAAAATGGCGGGTTCTTCTATCGCGGTACTGACGGTTTGCTGAGCGACATCACCGTTGGCGATTCCAGCAGCAACTTTGACGGTGCGCGCCGTGGCCGCGTTCGGTATGACACGCCGGAGTTCAGCGGTTTTAAGGCCGGCATCGCCTATGGTCAGAACATTCTGTCCAGCAGCGATGACGATGACTATTACGATATTGGCCTTCGCTATAACAACACCTTCGGCGGCGGGGTTGAATTTGCAGCGGCGGTTGCATACTCGGTGCGCTCGGCTGACGATGGATCGGGGGACCGCAAGGATACGATCGGGTCGGCCTCGGTTATGCTGCAAAACGGCCTGAGCTTCACCGTAGCCGCCGGGACGCGGGACAATGACGCGGATGGTGCGTCTGACCCGAACTACTTCTACGGCAAGATTGCCTACGAGGATCAGTGGGTATCCTGGGGTAAAACCGGTATCGGGATCGACTATTACTCGGGCTCGGACTTCGTAAATGACGGCTCCAGCACTGATGCTTGGGGCATCGCTGTTGTTCAGCGTATCGACAGCATCAATACAGATGCATATCTCAAATACCGCAATCACGATTTCGAAGATGGCGCTTCGTTCGACAACAACGAGGCGTGGGTGCTGGGGGCCCGCTGGAGGTTCTGATTTCTCAGCTTTCGATGATCGAACGCTCCGGCCTGTGCCGGGGCGTTTTTTCGTCTGTAATAGGGGTAAAACCAGCCTGAAAGGGCCTTTGCCTCTTGCACGCAGGCGGCTGTGCAAATAGAAGGCGTCAAATTTGCCCGGCGCGCCCGTTTTGCGCGCCCCGAATCCTATGGGGACTACCAAAATGCAGGTTACCGAGACGCTGAACGAAGGTCTGAAGCGCGGCTACAACATCGTTGTGACCGCAGCCGAGCTGGACGACAAGGTCAACGAGAAACTGACCGAAGCGCAGCCCGAGGTTGAAATGAAGGGTTTCCGCAAAGGCAAGGTGCCGATGGCTCTGCTGAAAAAGCAGTTCGGCCAGCGCCTGCTTGGCGAAGCGATGCAAGAAACCATCGACGGTGCGATGAACAAGCACTTTGAGGACAGCGGCGAACGTCCTGCTTTGCAGCCCGAGGTCAAGATGACCAACGAGGACTGGAAAGAAGGCGACGACGTAGAAGTTGCGATGTCCTACGAAGCGCTGCCCGAGATTCCAGAAGTTGACCTGAAATCGGTTGAACTGGAGAAGCTGGTTGTCAAAGCGGACGACGCAGCCGTGGAAGAAGCGCTGAACAACCTGGCTGAAACCGCGCAGAACTTCAAAGCGCGTCGCAAAGGTTCGAAAGCCAAAGACGGTGACCAGATCGTGTTCGACTTTGTTGGTAAGGTTGACGGCGAAGAGTTCGAAGGCGGTTCGGCTGAAGATTACCCGCTGGTTCTGGGCTCGAACAGCTTCATCCCCGGCTTTGAAGAGCAGTTGGTTGGTGTGAAGGCCGAGGAAGAAAAAGACGTCAACGTCACCTTCCCCGAAGAATACGGTGCTGAGCATCTGGCCGGCAAAGACGCCGTTTTCACCTGCACTATCAAAGAGGTGAAAGAGCCGGTCGCGGCTGAGGTCGACGACGAGTTGGCCAAGAAATTTGGTGCCGAAGATCTGGCTGGGTTGAAGGCACAGATCGCCGAGCGTCTGGAAGCCGAATATGCTGGTGCGTCCCGTGCAGTAATGAAGCGCGCTTTGTTGGACGTGCTGGACGAGAAAGTCTCGTTCGACCTGCCGCCGTCACTGGTAGAAGCCGAAGCCAAGCAGATCGCGCATCAGCTGTGGCACGAGGAAAATCCTGACGTTGAAGGTCACGATCACGATCCGATCGAACCAACCGACGAGCATAACAAGCTTGCCGAACGCCGCGTGCGTCTGGGCCTGCTGCTTGCCGAACTGGGCCAGAAGGCCGAGGTTGAAGTGACCGACTCGGAAATGACACAGGCGATCATGAACCAGGCGCGTCAGTACCCGGGCCAGGAGCGCCAGTTCTTTGAATTTGTGCAGCAGAACGCCCAAATGCAGCAGCAGCTGCGTGCGCCTATCTTTGAAGACAAGGTTGTCGACTACGTCTTCGAACTGGCTCAGGTTGCGGACAAAGAAGTCAGCAAGGACGATCTGCAAAAAGCCGTTGAGGCACTGGAAGAGGAATAATCCTCTTCCTTCCCCCTTTAGGGGTCAAAAAAAAGCGGAGCCGTCTCGAATTAGACGGCTCCGCATGGGTGGCTTTGTACTATGAGGTGAGGGGGTCAGGCCTCATGAGCAAAAGCACGGGGGGTCTGTAACAGAGCGGTCTTCTGCTCTGGGGTGAATGTGTCGGACAGCGCTTCGATCAGTTTCAGCACTGCCTGCCTTTCTTCTTCCGTCTTGGCCGCACTCATCTGTTCGACAAAGTACTTCTCAAGATCGGTGAGCGGCTTGTGGTCGCGATTTGCCGGGCTGAGTTTGGCGGCCTTTTTAGCCTCGAAGAACTCCAACGCCTTTTCTTCTTCGATAAAGACATCGTGGTGAATGTCTGCGAATTCGCGAAGACCCGAAATCCTCTCTTCTGTGCAATCCAGCAACGCCGCCATGGCCGGTACCTTGCCCATCGGAACGGTTTCGCCCACATAGTCGTAAGGCGCACAGTTCGAGCGTTTGAGAACGCGGTTCATAACCGGGTCAATCACGGTGATGATGTCCTGGATACCCGCGCTGCGGCAGTATTCCAGAGATCCGATCATCAGCTCACAGGTCGCGTAAGAAACCGAGTTCTTCTCTTTTCCTCGGGTCAGTCGCTGCGTGTCGACGCAGAAGCGGGTGGATTCCCACATGGTCGCGCTGCGCATTGGCGCTTCGCCGCACAAGATGTCCGAGAAGACATCTGAAAGCATGTGCGGGCCGGTGGTCTGGAGTGCACGTACTGCGGCTACGACGTTCCCCTCATCGTCGAGACCAATTACGTATGCAGGATCCAGGTGATCGAACTGATCGATTTCTTTGCCGTCTTCGATGTGGACGTCCCATCCAAGTCGTCCACCAAAAACCCGAGCGCGCAGTTCGAACATATCGTCAAGAACTTCGGTGAACAGATGTCTGTTCAGCCCATCAACTACCAAAATCATGTTAACCCCCTTCGAGTGATCTGTCTGTGGATAAGACGTTACCCGGTTTCCACAGCGAATCTATTGGGGGTTTCCCGTAATATTGGCTTTTTTTAGCCCAATTTCGGCAAAATTTGGCTTTATCCTGGGTAGATTAAGCCGATTCCGATGGCCCGACCGACAGCCTGCGGAGTCGTCAGTGCATTAAGCTTTTCGCGAGAAGAGCGCAAGTGCACCTCAACCGTGCGGTGCGAAATCGACAGGATATCGCCGATATCTTGTTGCGATTTACCCGCTGCGGCCCATTGCAAAATCTCCAATTCTCGGCTGGAGAGGGTCGGGTGGTACAGCATCCGGCTGATCGTATCCGATGTCATGACATTGTCATGGATGTGTACGGCCAATGATTGCAGGTCACTTATCACGTTGGGCACCAGTTTCTTCCACTCATCCCGGCTGCACTCGCGCACTGCGCTAAGCAAGCCGATATCTCCGTACGGCCCGCGAACCGGAATCGTAATGCCTTGATCTGGAATGCCAAAATCATGTGCATCGCGAAAAACGCGCTGGAAATCTTTACCGCGTTCCAGACGGCTCCAGTCGACCGGAGCGATACTGCGCTGGCTCATGTGCAGCGTCGGATCGATCAGGTGCAGGCCTTGCTCTTGATAGTGGGTTTTCCAGTCGTCCCCATAAGTCACATGGCCGTGAATCGTACCTGCAGCAGGATTCATACCCGCATAGGCTGCGTGGTCCATTTCATATTTGTCACAGACCTGACGCAGGAACTCGTCATACCGAGTATCCTGTTCGGGAAGAGTGCTGAGATCAACAATATCCATACGGTAACGACCAGTTAGACCCGAGTGAGCGGGCGGATCCCCTTGGCCAGGAAAATGATACTGTCTTCCCTGACGTCAAGCAGGACACCACATTTCGCTTGTCAAGACAAGAAGATGTGGGAAATGTCTGCCTTTTATAGGTAAATGTGCCTTTCGGGCACACAATTACGCACCTTTAAAAGATTTAACGTCAGAGTTGTGCAGTAGGTCATGGGATTCGCCGTGGCATTTCGAAGGTTATGTATGTGCATTACAATCGAAATGCGAATTAAACATGCCTATTCTGTGGCAGAAACCAGACCCGTCTCGACGAGCATGCCTCTGGCCTTTGCTTCGGGCCAATATCCTTTGGCATAAAGAAAGATGGCACGTTGTTGATCTCCATCAGACAAAAGCCAGGCGCCTCGCAGGTATTTTCCGGCGAACTCCAGATTGGTATCGGCGTCCAGCAGGCCTTCGGCATTTCCAGTATAACCCATTGATCGCGCAGTGGCCGGGAGGATTTGCAGAAGCCCATAATAGGGCCGGTTCACCGCCCACGGCCGATGTGTACTTTCACGGATGGCCAGCTTGTGCACCAACTCCCGCGGGAGCTCGTAGTGGTCAGCCCATTTATTGATCGAAACGCGAAGCTCGGGTGTTTCATTGGGGTAGAGGGGGGGATCGAACGTATCGCCGGAACCCGAGCTGCCAGGACTGCCACAAGCTGCAAGCGGTGCCATAAGCAACAAGGTTAAGACGCGGCGACGAAGGAGGGGGGTCATCAAAATACTCCTGATTGCGAATGGCGATGATATGAAACCCTCGCCGGTCTGCAAGGCCAGGCGAACAATCGGGCCGAATTTTGCTTGCGAAGTGACAAAAAGAAAAAGGGCCGCGTAAAAGCGCGGCCCTTTGATATTGGATATGCAGCCAGATCAGGCTTTTGCTTCGTCTTCTTCGACCGGAGCTTCTTCGGCAACCAGATCTTCGTCTTCCGAAGCGGCAGAGCCTATGTCGTCGAAAAGTTCGGCGATTTCGAATTCGGCAGCGGCTTCTTCTTCAGCAGCCAGTTCCTGGATCGATTTGCCCGATGCCTGCAGTTCGGCTTCTTCTTCCGAACGTGCGACGTTCATCTTGATCTCGACTTCTACCTCGGGGTGCAGGTTGACTGCGACCGAGTGCAGACCCAGTTCCTTAATCGGAGCGATCAGGGCAATCTGTTTCTTGTCGACGGTGAAGCCAGCTTCGGTTGCGGCGTCTGCGGCATCACGCGGGGTGACCGAACCGTACAGTGCGCCGGCATCCGATGCCGAACGAATCACGATGAACTGCTGACCGTCCAGCTTTTCAGCCAGCGCTTCAGCTTCTTTCTTGGTTTCCAGGTTGCGTGCCTCAAGCTGCGCTTTCTGGGCTTCGAACGACGCGATGTTGGCGTTCGATGCGCTCAGCGCTTTGCCTTGGGGCAGCAGGAAGTTGCGGGCGTAGCCGGGCTTGACGTCAACGACGTCGCCCATCTGACCCAGTTTCGCAACGCGTTCCAGAAGGATAACTTGCATGTCAGTCTCTCCTTACTTCACGGCGTAGGGCAGCAGGGCGAGGAAGCGGGCGCGCTTGATAGCACGGGCCAGTTCACGCTGCTTTTTCGCCGAAACGGCGGTGATGCGCGAAGGTACGATCTTGCCACGCTCAGAGATGTAGCGCTGCAGCAGACGAGTGTCTTTGTAGTCGATTTTCGGCGCGTTCTCACCCGAGAACGGGCAGACCTTGCGGCGGCGGAAAAATGGTTTTGCGGCCATGGTTTATGTCCTTTCGTCAGGCGTTGATCAGCGGCGCTCGCGGCGGCCTTCGCGCTCATCGCGCTTCTGCATCTGAACCGAGGGGCCCTCGGCATGCTCGTCGACCTTGATGGTCAGAACGCGCATCACGTCATCATGCAGGCGCATCAGGCGTTCCATTTCCTGAACCGCACCCGAAGGGGCATCGGTTTTCAGGAAGGCATAGTGGCCTTTGCGGTTCTTGTTGATCTTGTAAGCCATCGTCTTGACGCCCCAGTACTCGCTTTCGACGACGTTGCCGCCGTTGTCAGCCAGAACTGTGCCGAAATGTTCGACAAGGCTTTCTGCCTGCGCGTTGGACAAATCCTGACGCGCGATCATTACATGCTCATACAGTGGCATGTGCACTCCTGTTTATATCAAGGCGCATTTCAAAGGCGGGGCCATATGGTCCTTCGCGACCCTGCCACGAGAGGCTGCGCGATTCATAACTCCTGCGAAGGATGGCTCCGTATACACGTTTGAGCGGGCGGGGCAAGCCCTGCCACATATGCCTTTGTGAAGTCGCCCTATTTCCACTGGTGCGCCCAATTCCTGACGCTTTTCGCCCCGAGGTTGTTCATGAAGCCGGGAGAACCCGGTAGATTGGAAAACATAGACAGGGCAAGACAATGGCCGTCATGAACACAAACACTTTTGAACAATCGACGCCTGCTGCGGTATTTGATAAATCCGTCCCCGTTCTGATTACGTTTGCGCCGAATTGGCGGGCTCGGATGTTTCTTTTGCGTGCCGTTGGTGTCTTTCTGATCGTGTCGGCCTTTTCGATGTGGTTGATGCCGGGTTCGGTTATGGGGGCCGAGGTTTGGCCTATCAAGTTGGTCGCTTCACTGATGTTCCTGATTGTTGGCGTCAGCCTGCTGACCATCGAGGTGATGGATGCGCGCCCAGACGCCTATTTTGACCCAATCCGCCGCGAGGTTCGCATTCTTCAGAAAAACGAAAACGGTCGGCCGCAAACGGTATTGCGCCGCAGCTACGACTCGCTGGGTGGCGCGCGTTTCGCTGACGACCAGGTCGAACTGTACGATGTAGACGGAAGCCTGCTGATGAAGCTGCCACTGGAATCGGCGGATGTTGGCTCAGCGCTCAAAGGTCAACTCAGCCAAAACGTAACAATTTTCGCCTGATTTTTATTCTGTTCAAAAAGGAACAGAAGTTGTGAATCAAAAAAACTTGTGTGCCGCCCTTGGGCGGCACATTTTCGTAGGTGAGCAACCCACCCGGTTTGCAACAACACCATTGCGGAGATTGTTATGAAATCCACCCTTATTGCTGCTGCTTTGGCCGTATCGGCGACCACAGCATTCGCCAGTGCTGAAAAATACGTTTTGGACTCCAGCCATAGCCAGGTCATCTTCAGTTGGAACCATCTTGGCTTTTCGACCACCACGGGCATGTTTTCGGGCTTTGAGGGCGAAATCATGTTTGATCAGGAAGACCCGGCAGCATCGAGCGTGACTGTTTCGATGCCGGTCGTTGAGATGATCACCGGTTGGAAACCGCGCGAAGATCACTTCATGACCGAAGATTTCTTTGGCGCAGCCGAAGGTGATCTGGTGACCTTCACTTCAACTGGTATCGAGGTCACTGGCGAGAACACAGCCAACATCACCGGTGATCTGACCATGAATGGTGTCACCAAATCCGTGGTTCTGGATGCCAAGCTGAACCAAGTGGGTGAACACCCGATGGCGGGCAAGCCATGGGCCGGATTTGACGCCACCACAACGCTGGTGCGCAGCGATTTTGATTTGGGCCAATTCGCTCCATTCGTGGGTGACGAGGTCGAGGTCAAGATTTCGATCGAGGCACAGAAGGCCGACTAATCCCTTCATGATCCCAAAAAGAAACCGTCGGGGTTATGCGCCCCGGCGGTTTTCTATTTGTTGTCGCGTTCTGCCGTCAATTCGACTGCCACGATAACCGTGAACCCCAACGAATCTTCGGTGGGTTGCGATGTTCCAACGTCGAAATCCATTCGGTTGAGTTCCAGATTCCCCGACATCGTCGCTGTATCGTCGGCCAGTTCCAGCGTAAATGGCAGGACGACATCGATAGATTTGTCCCGGATTGTCAGAGGTCCTCGCGCCTCATAACCCGCATCCGTTTTGAACAGGTCGGCCTTAAATTGAGCCGCAGGAAACTGCGCACTGTCAAAGAAATCCGCACCCATCGCTTGGTCGGTGACTGTGCCGAGGCTGAGTGAACCAATGGCAATCGTTACATCGACGGAACCGGCCAATCCCGGCTCGGCGGGATCCTCAAACGCTATCGCTGCAGTCCAGTCAGCAAACTCGCCGCTTACGGGACTGCCCAATTGCGAGATAGTAATCGACAGGGATCCGTCTTCGACCTCCCATTCCGATTGAACTTGCGCAAGTTCGGCCGTGTCTTCGGTTGCTTTGGACTGGTCGTCAAAGACACCGGTGGACCAACCTCCGACCAGCACCGCGCCCCAGATTGCCAAGGCGGCGAAGGCGGGAACAATGGAATGGTGCTGTGCCGGGGGTTCCGGCGCGTCCGATTGGCCGGGCAGCATACGGCGCAGGGTACTGTCTTTGTCCACGACATGGTGTTTCAGCGCGCCCGCTATGTGCAGCACGAGCGCCACACCCAGGGCCCAGACGAAAAGCCAATGCAGGCTGGCGCTGATGTCTGCAAGGAAAGCTGACTTCGGAATAAGCGGCAGGTTCTGACCAAGGGGCCATAGGATCGGCGCGAAGCCGTCGGTGGCGGCGTGGTGGATCCAGCCGCTGAGCGGAGCCAGTACAAGCGAGCCGTACAGCAGCCAGTGCACAGTTTCGGCGGCGAAGGCCTCGGGTTTGTTTTCAGCGTTCAGCAAGCCCGGCTTCGTCTGGGTAACAGCCCAAAGGATTCGGGCCAGTGCGACGAAGAACACGGTAACACCAATGGTTTTGTGCAGTGAAAACAGCTGGGCGGCGCGGGCGATGTCATCCTCGGTCGTGGGAATGCTCGGATCGTAAATCGCATGGGCCAATTGGTTCGCGAACCAGCCTAGCGGCAGAGCCGTCAGGATCAGTAGCGCGGTCAGCCAGTGAAATGCTTTGGTTACACCACCATAGCTGGACCGGGTGTTGGTAAGGGGCATCGATTGGCTCTCCGAGTTTCTGAATTGAGGGTAAGTTAAATGGATGCCGTGTGGACACAAGACAGAGAAATGCACAGTAAAGGTGTCCTGATGCAGAACGCAGGCAATGCTTGTGCCGCGCCGATTGTCAGTTTAAACCCCGCCGAAATCTGACGTCACGCAAGAGGCACCAATGACACGCGCGTTTGTTTTCCCCGGGCAGGGCGCCCAGACCATCGGAATGGGCAAGGCCTTGGCTGAGGCATATCCAGCCGCCCGCGCCGTTTTCGATGAGGTCGATGAGGCCTTGGGCGAAAAACTGAGCGATCTGATCTGGGAAGGCGATATCGCAGAGCTGACCCTGACTCAGAATGCACAGCCCGCGCTGATGGCAACCTCGATGGCCGCAATGCGCGCACTTGAGGCCGAAGGCGTTTCGATTTCAATGGCATCTTATGTGGCGGGTCACTCGCTGGGTGAATACTCGGCGCTGGCTGCGGCCGGAGCTTTGACGGTTGCCGATACTGCCCGCCTGCTGCGGACGCGCGGGCAGGCGATGCAAAGTGCAGTGCCGGTGGGCGAGGGCGCAATGGCCGCCATTCTGGGGCTCGATCTTGAAGCGGTGCGCGCCGTTGCGGAAGAGGCCGCGCAAGATGAGGTCTGTCAGGCTGCCAATGACAATGACCCAACCCAGGTAGTCGTTTCTGGTTCAAAAGCCGCTGTTGAGCGCGCAGCCGAGATCGCCAAGGAAAAAGGTGCCAAGCGTGCAATTATGTTGCCGGTAAGTGCTCCATTTCACTGTGCGCTGATGCAGCCTGCGGCAGATGTAATGGCAGAGGCTTTGGCCTCGGTTGAAATCAAAGCGCCTGCCGTGCCTTTGGTTGCGAATGTTCGCGCCGAAGCTGTGGCTGATCCAGATATGATCCGTCAGTTGCTGGTGGAACAGGTCACCGGCTCGGTTCGGTGGCGTGAGAGCGTACAGTACATGGTCGCGCAGGGTGTGACCGAAGCGTGGGAGATCGGCGCGGGCAAAGCTCTGTCGGGAATGATCCGCAAGATCGATCGAGCATTGGCGTGCACAGCGGTCGGGACGCCTGAAGATGTACAAAAAGCCGTTAACCCCGGCGCATGAACAAGGGACAGCCGCCGGTTTCGGCGGCCAGAGAGGAAACATAGATGTTTGATTTGACAGGTAAGAATGCGCTAATCACCGGTGCTTCGGGTGGTATTGGCGGCGATATCGCCCGCGCGCTTTACGACGCTGGTGCAACTGTTGGCCTTTCCGGAACGCGCGTGGAGCCTCTGCAAGCTCTGGCCGACAGCCTTGGCGATCGTGCGCATGTCTTGCCGTGTAACCTGAGCGATCCCGAAGCCGTCGAGGCCCTGCCGAAACAAGCGGCTGAGGCGATGGGCTCGGTTGATATTCTGGTGAACAACGCAGGCATCACACGCGATAACCTGTTCATGCGCATGTCGGATGAAGAATGGCAGAGCGTGATCGACGTGAACATGACCGCAACGATGAAGCTGTGCAAAGGCGTGATCAGGGGCATGATGAAGGCGCGCTGGGGTCGGATCGTCAATGTCTCGTCCGTTGTGGCTGCGATCGGAAACCCAGGGCAGGCGAACTATGCTGCCTCCAAGGCCGGCATGATCGGCTTTTCCAAGGCGCTGGCGCATGAGGTTGCGACCCGTGGCATTACCGTTAATGCGGTTGCGCCGGGCTTTATCACCACCGCGATGACCGAGAAGCTGACGGATGAGCAAAAGAAGGGTCTGCTGCTCAAGGTTCCGGCCGGCCGTATGGGTGATCCGCAGGAAATCGCAGCCGCTGTGCTGTATCTGGCAAGCCCTGAAGCAGGTTATGTTACCGGAAGCACCTTGCATGTGAATGGCGGTATGGCCATGTTGTAATCGCAATTCAGGGTGGGCGCGAAAGCGTTTGCCTTGTGCGTTGTCTGTGCTATAGGCGGCGCATATGCGCAGGAACCGGTCCAAGGGCCGGTTCTCTGATTTCCCGGGGACCCGGGACCCAAACCGCCCGGAAAGGGCAAAACAAGTCCACCCCGAACGGGCAAGGGCAGAACCGGGCGGACAGCCCTGAAATTGAAATGAGGAATAGACATGAGCGACGTCGCAGATCGCGTAAAGAAGATCGTTGTTGAGCACCTGGGTGTTGAAGAGGACAAGGTTGCCGAAAACGCCTCGTTCATCGACGATCTGGGCGCAGACAGCCTGGACACCGTTGAGCTGGTAATGGCGTTCGAAGAAGAGTTCGGCATCGAGATTCCGGACGACGCAGCCGAGACCATCCAGACCTTTGGCGACGCGGTCAAATTCATCAGCGAAGCTTCCTAAGCTGACCTGACTGAGACAAAAACGGCGCTTCCGGGCAACGGAAGCGCCGTTTTTTTATGCTCTGCCACATTTCGCGCTTGCTTTGAGGCGTTGAGGCTCCGCACTCTGACACCTGAGGCAAGTTTCTGAGCGGGCAAGGGCATGATAAGATCCACCCCGATGATCAATACGGCGCGTCTGACCTTGTGTGCAATGCGCCCCGAGGATTTCAACCGGTTCGCCGAAATCTGGCGCGACCCCGAAGTTGTACGCCATATCGGAGGCACCCCGAAAACGCGCGGCGAGGCGTGGGATTCTTTCCTGCGCAACGCTGGACATTGGCAGATGACCGGGTTCGGTCAATGGGGTGTGATGCTGCAGTCGAATCGTACTCTGATCGGGCAAGCCGGGTTCTTCTATGGCAACCGTTCTCTGGGCGATGATTTCGATGGTTTTCCCGAAGCCGGGTGGGTTCTGGCCCCGGACATGCAGGGGCAAGGATACGGGTGTGAGGCCGCACAGGCGGCGCACGACTGGTTCGACCGGATCATTCCGGGCCCGTTGGTTGCGCTGATCGACGCGGACCATGCAGCCTCACAGCGATTGGCTGAAAAGCTGGGCTACAAGCTGTTGCGCGAGGCTGAATACCGCGACACCCCCGTTCATCTGTTTCGCCGTGATGGACCTCCTACACGGGTGTGAAACGCATTAGGCAGTGCGATGCCGCAAAATGGACGAGCTTTGCCGATCTTGTGAAATAAAGCGGCAAACTGAGACTCTATGCTATCGTGGAATTACGGAATGATTCAGCGGAGGATATGAATCATGATGATTTACCCCACGATGGAGTTGCAGAACGGTCGGTGCGTTACGCTGGACAAGGGGCGTCTGGATGAAGCGATGATCTGGCATGTCGATCCGGTCGAGACCGCGCGCGGCTGGTCTGCGGCTGGAGCGGAATGGATGCAGCTTACGGATTTTGACGCGATCGAAGGTCGGGATACCAATTCCGAGCTGATCGAAGAAATCATTCGCTCCTCTGAAATGTCAGTACAGTTGGCAGGGGGGATGCGGACCCGCGAGCATGTTGAACATTGGATCAACAAAGGGGCTGGCCGAATCGTGATTGGCACACTTGCGGCTTGGGACCCACAGTTGGTTAAGGAATTGGCTAAGCTTTATCCCGATCAGATCGTGTTGGCGGTCGATGTTTGGCAAGGGCAAGTGATGACCGAAGGTTGGCGTAGCCAAAGTGCGTTTACCCCGGAAGCCTTCATCGAAGCTTTCGCGGATACGCCTCTTGCAGCAATTTTGGTGACCGATATCGATAGTGATATGGAAGATGTCGAGGCGCAGCTGGGTCTGATTTCAGGACTGGCCGAAAAATCGCGTACACCGATCATAGCCAGCGGTGTCGTGCGTACCAGCGACGATATCTCTCGTCTCGCCTATATCTCGAATATTTCGGGTGCGATCGTTGGCCGGGCACTGTTCCGCAAGTCCGTCGATCTGTCCGAAGCACTGGAAGTCGCCCAATCGGCACACGAGCCAGTCGCCGAGTTCCAGTAAACTTTAGTACCAGACGACCCGCCTTTCCCGTTGAAGGAAGGGCGGGTTTTTGCTTTTCAGGCATCGTTCAACTCAATTGACAGAGGATTTGAACAGGTTACGGCACAAGGATGCCGGTTCAGAATATGCCGTTGCTCTTGCCCCCGCACCCCGGGCCGGGGTATGAGCGGTTCTCATAACAGGAAGCAGGCAAGAGGCACTTCATGCGCAGAGTCGTTGTAACCGGTCTTGGATTGGTCACTCCTTTGGCCAGTGGGGTTGAGGAAACATGGTCACGGCTGCTGGATGGAGAATCCGGCGCAGGACCAATCACGCAGTTTGATGCCGAGGCAAGCGGGGTCACCACGACCTATGCCTGCGAAGTGCCGCGCGGAGATGGCACCAATGGGACATTCAACCCCGACGACTGGATGCCGCCGAAAGAACAGCGCAAGATTGAAGATTTCATCCTTTATTCCATCGCTGCAGCCGAGATGGCTTGCAAGGATGCCAATTGGCTGCCCAAAGACGAAGAAGACCGCCTGCGCACGGGCGTTCTGATTGGGTCCGGTATCGGTGGGCTGGGATCAATTGCCAACACGGCCAACCTGATCCGCGACAAAGGTCCCCGTAGGGTTTCTCCGTTCTTTATCCCGGGCGCGCTGATCAATCTGGCCTCGGGGCAGGTTTCGATCCGTCATGGGTTCAAGGGGCCGAACCACTCGGTCGTGACTGCTTGCTCGACCGGTGCCCATGCGATCGGTGATGCCAGCCGCATCATCCGCGCCGGGGATGCAGACGTGATGATCGCAGGCGGCGGCGAGGGCTGTATTTGCGAAATCGGTATCGCCGGCTTCAACGCCTGCAAGGCGCTGTCGACCAAATACGCCGATGACCCGAAGAAAGCGAGCCGCCCCTATGACATCGACCGCGACGGTTTCGTCATGGGCGAAGGTGCAGGCATTGTAGTTCTTGAGGATTACGAACACGCCAAAGCGCGCGGTGCCAAGATTTATGCCGAGGTTCTGGGCTATGGGATGTCGGGTGACGCTTATCACATAACCGCGCCGTCCGAGGATGGCGATGGGGCCGAACGCTCGATGAAAGCAGCGCTGCGTAGTGCGGGGCTTGAGCCGAAGGATCTGGATTATATTAACGCGCATGGGACCTCGACCATGGCGGATACGATTGAGCTGGGCGCGGTAGAACGCCTGCTGGGGGATCACGCCAGCAACGCGACGATGACTTCGACCAAATCGGCCACTGGTCACCTGCTGGGCGCCGCTGGCGCGATTGAGGCGATTTTCTCAATCCTTGCGATCCGCGATCAGGTTGCACCACCGACGATCAATCTGGACAATCCAGCAGTTGAAACTCCGATCGATTTGGCCCCGAATGCCAAGCGCGAGCGTGAGATCAACGTGGCCTTGTCAAATTCGTTCGGCTTCGGCGGCACCAATGCAAGTGTGATCTTCGGAAAGGTCAACTAAATGTGGCGAGCGCTCGCTTCGAACGCGTTGACAATACTGATCGTTGGGCTGTTCCTGATGGGCGGTGTCGTCCTGTGGGGGCAGTCGCAATACAAGTCCGAAGGACCGCTGGAAACCGCGATCTGCCTGCAGGTAAAGCCAGGCTCCAACATGACACGGGTCAGCCGTGACCTCGAGGATCAAGGTGCGATCAGCAGCGGGTTGATTTTCCGCTTAGCTGCTGATTACACAGACAAATCTCAGCAGCTGAAAGCGGGTAGCTTTCTGGTTCGCGAAGGCGCGTCGATGGAGCAAATCGTCGACGACATAACTCATAGCGGTGCCAGCACTTGCGGGACCGAGATCGAATACCGCATTGGCGTGACCCGTATGCAGACCCGCGTGCGGGAACTGAACCCGGCGACTCTGGATTTTGATGAGGTGGCTTCCTTTGTGATCGGCGAAGAGGACGCCCCGGAAGTTTATGCAGAAAAACGCGGTGAGGCGGATACGCGTTATCGCATCTCGTTAGCTGAAGGCGTCACCAGTTGGCAGATTGTCGAGTCGCTAAAGGCGATGGATTTGCTAACCGGCGAAGTAGCAGAATTGCCCGCTGAAGGGATGTTGGCCCCTGACAGTTATGAGGTCAGACCCGGTGAAGATCGGAATGCAATTCTTGCTGAAATGCAGGAAAAACAACAGCTTAGAATCAACGCAGCGTGGGAGGGGCGTCAGGATGGTTTACCTCTGAACAGCCCCGAAGAGATGCTGATTTTGGCTTCGATCATCGAAAAAGAAACAGGTCAGCCGGAAGAGCGTGGCCAGGTAGCCAGCGTTTTCGTTAACCGTCTGAACCAAGGTATGAGGCTGCAGACAGACCCGACGGTGATCTATGGTGTAACCAAAGGGCAGGGTACTTTGGGTCGCGGTTTGCGGCAAAGCGAACTGCGCCGTGCGACGCCTTGGAACACCTATGTTATCGAAGGGCTGCCACCCACCCCGATTGCCAATCCGGGTCTCGCGAGCCTTGAGGCTGCAGTGGCACCTGACAACACGGATTTCATCTTCTTTGTTGCGGACGGAACCGGTGGTCATGCCTTTGCCGAGACCCTGCAAGAGCACAATCGCAACGTCGCAAAGTGGCGTGAGATCGAGGCTGAGCGGAATTCCGGGAACTGATTCAATCGTCCGTGTTGTACAGGTTTGAAACGGCTCTTTGTCCGACTTGTACAACACGAACCTCTGACCCCGATAAAGCAACGGCCCGGTCAATCGACCGGGCCGTTTCTTATTCAGGCCGCTTTCGCGCGACGCGGTCGGCGGCGTTTCTGACCGCCCGGTTTGGGCGCACCAGAGTGCTGAGGTTTCGGGCCGCGACGGCGGTTGCTTGGGCGGCGCGGGGTTTTCTTTGGTGAGATTGCTTCAGGCATCTCACCGCTGGCGACCGGGATTTCGATCTTCATCAGCTTCTGAATCTGACGCAGCAGGTCGACCTCTTCCGCCGAGCAGAAGGCAATGGCCTCGCCCTCGCGGCCTGCACGAGCGGTGCGGCCGATGCGGTGGACATAGTTGTCCGGTACCTCGGGCAGGTCGTAGTTGATCACATAGGCCACGCCCGGAATATCGATGCCGCGCGCGGCGACGTCGGTAGCGACCAGAACATTGACCTCACCGGCGCGGAACGCCTTGATTGCGCGGTCGCGCTGGCCCTGACTTTTGTTGCCGTGGATCGAGGCTGCATTGTAGCCATCGGCGACAAGCCCCTTCATCAGCTTTTCGGCCCCGTGTTTGGTACGAGAAAAGACCAACGTCAGCGCGTCCATGTCAGCCGAGAGGATCTCGCGCAGTTTGGCGGGTTTTGCAGGCTTTTCAACAAAGTGGATCGACTGCGTGATCTTGTCGGCTGCTTTGCCGGGGGGCGAGACCTGCACCCGTTGCGGGTTGGTCAAATAGGCACGGCTGAGCTCTTCCATTTGCTTCGGCATGGTGGCTGAGAACAGCATGGTTTGGCGCGGCGTGCCCAGTTCCGGCGCGATCCGACGCAGGGCATGGATGAAGCCCATATCGAGCATCTGGTCAGCCTCGTCCAGCACGAGGTGCTTGACTGAACCCAGATTAACCGCACCGCGATCCATAAGGTCGATCAGGCGACCGGGGGTGGCGACAAGAATGTCGGTGCCGCGCGCCAGAAACATGATCTGCTTGTTGATCGACTGACCACCAACCACGGTCGCGACGCGGATCTTGGTTTTCTTGGTCAAGTTGCGAAGGCTGTCGGCGATCTGGTTGACCAACTCGCGGGTGGGCGCGAGGATCAGCGCCTTGGCGGTTTTGGGATCGGGCTTGCCGGGCTGGGCCAGCAGATGGTCGATCAGCGGCAGGCCAAAGGCCAATGTCTTACCTGTACCGGTCTGGGCGAGGCCAAGGATATCGTGACCATTCAGGGCCAGCGGGATCGCCTGGTTCTGGATCGGGGTCGGTTGAGTGAAGTTGGCGCGTTTGAGCGCATCATTTAGAGCGGGCGCAAGGCCCAGCATATCGAAGTCGAACAAATAACTATCCTTTACAGCCCGAGGCAATGGCCCACGGGCAAGTCGTGATGGGCCGCATCCGCGACCGGCAGGGGTTGTGCGAAACCTCAGGACGTGCAGGCGTTCCCTGCAGCATCTGGTTGTCGCGTCAAGAACCCTGCGTGATGGGGAACTATGGGTGAATCGGGCGCTGTTGGGGGCGGTGTCGCCCACGTGCTCACGCGGTAGCGCTGTTTGAGGGGCACATGCGCCTTGCGGTCGCGATTGTCAAGCGCCGTGTCGGCCATAAGCTTGCGCGGGTTGCGCGTTTGCCAGATACGGTTCGGAAGGTTTTATGAGTCGGGTCATGACATTCAGAGCTTTACACGGAGCGGATTTGAGGACCGCCAGCGTCGCCCTTGTCATCGGCGGGATGATGTGGGGGCTGTACTGGATTCCGGTTCGTTACTTTGTCGACCAAGGACTGGATGGCCCATGGCCGGGTATTGTGATGTACACCTCGGCGTTGATCGTACTGACGCCTTTCCTGATGCGCGAACGGCAAGCGCTTTTGAAAGACTGGCGCGGGCTGATCTTCAGCGGGATGTTCACCGGTGCTGCGTTCAGCTTGTTTACCATCAGTCTGGTTTACACAGATGTCGTCCGGTCAATCCTGCTGTTCTATCTGACACCGGTCTGGGGAACGATCCTTGGAATGGTGTTTCTGGGTGAGCGTCTTGGCCCGGCGCGCGTGCTGGGCTTACTCTGCGGTCTGGGTGGCATGTTCATCGTGCTTGGCGGAGAACAGGGGTTTCCTTGGCCGCGCAATACTGGAGACTGGCTGGCCCTGATCTCGGGGATCACTTGGGCGATGGGATCTCTGGGGCTTTATCGGACGTCCGGTATCTCTGTTCCGGGGCAGGTTTTTGCCTTTGTTTCAGGCGCTTTGGTGTTGTCTCTGCTGAGCGTTCCATTCAGCGGCGGTTTTGCGTCATCAGAGGCAGTCGGCGAGATGGTTATACGTATCGGCCCGGTCGCGTTGCTGTCGGTCCTGTACACCTTGCCGATGTTTTTTCTGACGATTTGGCCCGCAACCAAGCTGACCCCGGCACGCGTTGGTCTACTGCTGATGAGCGAAGTTGTGGTGGGCCTGATCTCGGCGGCGGTCTTCTCGGGCGAGCCGTTTGGGATGAGAGAAGCATTGGGTGCGGCGTTGATCGTAAGCGCTGCGTTTCTTGAGGTCATGCGGGGCTGATCGTTAACCGATCGGACGCCGGGTGTTGCATCTGCGTTGCGTAACGCATTGACTTTGCGCACTTTTCTTGGTAGGAATTATGTCATGCTAGAAGAGGTGGGCAACGGCCCCGGGGCGACCCGGCGGTCGTTTTTCGTTTCTCTCGTGCGGAAAAACTCACGCATGAGGTCACAGGCAAACATGACTTTGATTACCCCGGAAGAGCGGATTTCTCAGACGGCTGATTTGTTGCAGTCGCTCGAAAGATCCATTCGCGATCTGCGCCAAGCGGCAGAAGAACTGCGAAAACAGATCGGCGCCGGGGAGGATGCAGACCTTGCCGGAACAGGCAAGCAACTGGGTCAGCTAGAGGGGCTGATCCGCAGTTGCCAGAAAGTGGAGACAAGCTTTGTCGAACAACATCACAGACAAGCCGGAATTGCCCAAGGGGGCTATGCGCTCGACCTTGATCGAGCACGATCTGAGATCGGGTGCAGGCTGGCTCGCCTCCGCGCCTGCTGCGGTGCAGGACGGATTTCTGAGTGAGATCGGGGAGGGGGGGCTGTGTGCCCTCCCTTTCCTGTTCGAGTTCTGGGCACTACCGCATCAGTTGCCGCCCGAGGGTGACTGGCGGTCGTGGGTGATCATGGGCGGGCGCGGGGCCGGTAAGACGCGGGCGGGGGCCGAGTGGGTGCGGTCGGTGGTCGAGGGGTCTTTGCCGCTGGATCGGGGGCAGGCGTGTCGCGTGGCTCTGGTCGGTGAGACATTCGATCAGGTGCGAGATGTGATGATCTTTGGTGATAGTGGGATCTTGCAGTGTTCACCGCCGGATCGGCGGCCTGTTTGGAAGGCGTCCGAACGCAAGCTGGTTTGGCCTAACGGGGCCGAGGCGCAGGCGTTTTCGGCACATGATCCCGAGGGGTTGCGCGGGCCGCAATTCGATGCGGCCTGGGTGGATGAGCTGGCCAAGTGGAAGAAGGCGGGCGAGACCTGGGATATGTTGCAATTTGCGCTGCGGCTGGGGGAACGGCCGCGGGTCTGTGTGACCACGACGCCGCGCAATGTGAAGGTTTTGAAGGAGTTGCTGGCGTCTCCGTCCACGGTGCAGACCCACGCGCCGACCGAGGCAAACCGGGCAAATCTGGCGGGCTCGTTTCTGGCCGAAGTGCGCGCGCGATATGCAGGAACTCGGTTAGGGCGGCAGGAGCTGGACGGGGTACTGCTGTCGGATGCCGAAGGCGCGTTGTGGACGGGTTCGATGCTGGAGGCGGCGCGCTGTATGCGGGTGCCTACGCTGGACCGCATCGTCGTGGCACTGGACCCGGCAGTAACGGCGGGGGCGGATGCAGATGCTTGCGGGATCGTGGTCGTGGGGGCCCAGCTACAGGGGCCGCCCGAGGAGTGGCGCGCCTATGTGCTGGCCGACCGGACGGTTCAGGGCGTTGGCCCGGCGGGCTGGGCGCAGACAGCGATTGACGCGATGCATGAGTTCGGGGCCGAACGGTTGGTGGCCGAGGTCAATCAGGGCGGGCAACTGGTGGAAGAGGTGGTGCGGCAGGTGGACCCTCTGGTCCCGTTCCGCGCGGTGCGGGCGTCCCGCGGCAAGGTTGCGCGGGCCGAGCCTGTGGCGGCACTGTACGAGCAGGGGCGCGTGACCCATGTGGCCGGGCTGGATGCGCTAGAGGAGCAGATGTGCCAGATGACCGCGCGGGGGTTCGAAGGGCAGGGTTCGCCCGACCGGGTCGATGCGCTGGTCTGGGCGCTGCATGAGCTGGTTGTGGGACCTGCGAGGACGTATCGGCGGCCTAGGGTGCGGAGTTTGTGAGCATTTTGAGGGGTGCTCTACAAACATTCATACATCGCCTAGAGAATTGGTCCTTCACGGGATGCATCTAGGTTCAGGACGTTGGGTACTCTTGATTCCAACTGTCCTCGTATTCGCCGAGCAACCTCGACAACGTCAGCAGCGAAGAAAACAGCCTTGCGTGGACATCCGGCGACATCATGGTTTTGTAGTCATCAAGTAGCTGCACAAGAACGACTACGTTGGAGGCAAACACCTCGTAGACGTGTTTGTCGGCAGCAGTAGGTTCCTTGGTCCAGTTATTGTTCGTATCGGAGTGTCCGGACGGTGCAGGTTCGTTTTCAGTCATCGGGTGGCCTCTTCAATTTGAAGCACACGTGGGGGCATGTGAAACGCAGACAATTGCCGTGGCATGAAATCACAAGAACTTGGCGGCGATTGCAAAGGAATTTGGTCGGACGTTGAGCGCGCCGCGGCTATTGTAATAGTCCAAGCTGGAGTCAGGGCCAGGGCTCGCCCGACAGAATAGATGCGTTGGTATGGGCGCCGCATGAATTGATTGTGGTGCCTGCGGGAGCGTATGGTCGGCGTCGGGTGCGAAGTTTGTGATTAAAACGCGTATTTCGAAGCTAGTGGCTCTACGACAATGCTTAGCCTTTAGCAGGCCTGTTTCCAGACCAACGGAAAAGAACAATAGGTCAAACCGGCGTGCTAACCGCAGACCAACGATCAAATTGCGACACTGGTTTGAAGTTTCAATTCATGCCAATACCAGCCGATACTACTTGAGAGTATGGAGAAGGCATTTGAGCAAATACCCCAAATTAAACATAGCTCTCGAGTACTTAGAAGCAGCTATTGAAGAAAGAGAGTTGCGTCAAAGATATTTCGCCGCAATGAATTTGGCCGGAGTGGCAGAGGAGCTTCTTGGCAAGCTTATTCGTGCAAATGGCGATGTGGACCAAATGACTGAAGCAGTTAATCGTTTGAACGTCATCCAAAAAGTGGGCGTGGAGCAACTCGGCTGGAAGAAGTTGAGTGAAAAAGAGCTCAGAAAATTACTTGTGCGCCCCAAAAACAGCATCAAGCATATGGATAGTGTTGCATCTGAGAATAGTGCTGAGTTGTTCTTTGAGGTGGAGGATGAGTCGAAGTGGCTCATTCAATCAGCTATCCGCAATTTGGACATTCTCAATATTGATTACTCAAACGTCGTAAAAGAGTTTGTAAATAAGCACGCAGCAGACGTATGAAAGCTGCAACAATTGCTCTTTGGGATCGATACCCACCCTAGTGATTTAGCCAAAATGTCGTGGACATCACATGTCGGTCATGTTTGTTTTCGAGGCGTGGGCAGTGCAGATCGTAAACTTCGAAAGTCCGGAGCTGCCGATTAATTGTCTTGTTGCCTGATGGCAGTCGGAGAATGGTCGCTGACCCGTTGCCCACCCCCCGAACGCCCCATTCCCAAGGCTTAAACTTCTTTCCCTCATAACTCCTTTCAACAAGCCGGGCAGAGCGGCGGCAGAAAGGAGCACAGATGGTATTCGATTTCTTGCGTCGTGGATCGGCTGAGGCAACGCCCGAGGCGAAGGCGAGCACGGCGGGGCCTGTGGTGGCGTGGCAGACGGGCGGGCGCGTGGCGTGGAGCCCTCGGGATGCGGTGTCGCTGACGCGGACGGGGTTTTCGGGGAACCCGGTGGGGTTTCGCTCGGTCAAACTGATTGCCGAGGCGGCGGCGGCCTTGCCACTGGTGCTGCAGGATCAGGCTCAGCGCTATGATACCCATCCGATCCTGTCCCTGATGCGCCGTCCGAATGCGGCGCAGGGGCGGGCGGAGTTGATGGAAGCTCTGTTTGGGCAGTTGTTGCTGTCGGGCAATGCCTATGTTGAGGCAGTGCAGGCCGAGGAAGGGCTGCCAGTTGAGCTGCATGTCTTGCGCTCGGATCGGATGAGCGTGGTGCCGGGTGCGGATGGGTGGCCCAAGGCTTATGATTACGCGGTTGGTGGCAAGAAGCACCGGTTTGCGGCGGAAAATATCTGTCATATCAAATCGTTCCATCCTCAGGATGATCATTACGGATTTTCACCGATGCAGGCGGCGGCGATGGCGATTGATGTGCATAACAGCGCGTCTCGGTGGTCGAAATCACTGCTGGACAATGCGGCGCGGCCTTCGGGGGCGCTGGTGTGGAAGGGTGACGGCCATGGGGTGATGGCCGAGGATCAGTTCCGGCGTTTGTCGGATGAGATCGAGCAGAACTATCGCGGGGCGCGCAATGCTGGGCGTCCGATGGTTCTGGAAGGGGGCTTGGATTGGAAGCCGATGGGGTTCTCTCCGTCCGACATGGAGTTTCAAAAGACCAAGGAAGCCGCCGCCCGCGAGATCGCGCTGGCCTTTGGGGTCCCGCCGATGCTGCTGGGGATCCAGGGCGATGCGACCTATTCGAACTATCAGGAGGCCAACCGGGCGTTTTATCGCCTGACCGTGCTGCCCCTGGTGACGCGGGTGGCGGCGGCGGTGTCAGAATGGCTGGCGGGCTTTATCGGTGAGGATCTGATGCTGAAGCCTGATCTGGATCAGGTGCCGGCGCTGTCGGCGGAACGGGATGCGCAATGGGCGCGGGTCAACGGGGCGGATTTCCTGACGGATGCGGAAAAGCGCGCGTTGCTGGGGCTGCCGGAGCGTGGCGATGGGTGACGGTTATCCTCCGTTCGACTGCGCGCCGGGCCTGCGTCTGGCCGCACATGAGCGGGTGGCCGAGATCCAGCACGCCCACCTGTGTCGGCGGCTGGATCAGATCGAAGAGATGATGGAGCGGCTGGAGAAGCGGTTGTGGCTGACGGTTTACGGCGTGGCGGCGGTGATTTTGGCGCAGGCGTTTCAGTCGTTACTGGTGGTAGCGCCGTAATGTCAGTGGGTTACATGGAGAAGTTCATGGATTTAGAACAAAAATTCGCTCGGTTTGGCGACGGGTTGTCGGTGTCCGAGGATGCGGTGATCGAAGGGTATGCCAGCCTGTTTGAGCAGGTCGATCAGGGCAGCGATGTGGTGCAGCGCGGGGCGTATACGGGCTCGCTGGAGGGGCTGGCAAAGGCGGGTCAGCGGGTCAAGATGCTGTGGCAGCACGATCCGGCGCAGCCCATCGGCGTCTGGGACGAGGTGCGCGAGGACGACCGGGGCCTTTGGGTCAAGGGGCGTCTGTTGGAGAGCACGCAGAAAGGCCGTGAGGCGGCCGAGTTGATCCGGGCGGGCGCAATGGATGGTCTGTCGATTGGCTATCGCACCAAGCGGGCCGTGAAGAATGACAAGGGCCAGCGGGTCCTGACGGAACTGGAGCTATGGGAGGTGTCGCTGGTGACCTTTCCGATGTTGCCCAGTGCGCGGGTGGCGGCGAAGGGCGTTGAGCCTGACGTTGAAAACACCTGGCGCAGTATTGCCGAGGTGTTCAACGACGCCCGGCAGGAGCTGGCGCGGACCTAGCGCGCCTCAATACCCACCCAAAAAGGAAGTGCTGATGAGCAAGACCGAGACCCCGGCCTTGACCGGAGAGGGTGCGCCCCTGGTTCAGGAGGTGAAGCAGGCGATGGCTGGCTTCGTGAATGAATTCAAGGACCTGAAGGCTGAAGTTAAAACACAACTGCAACAGACAGAAGAGCGACTGACCATGCTGGATCGTAAATCAACCATCGCGGCACGCCCGCATCTTGCGGCCTCGATCGAGGACGGCGCACCGCACCAGAAGGCATTCGACGCCTATGTGCGTTCGGGCGAGGATGACGGGCTGCGCGGGCTGGAGATTGAAGCCAAATCGCTGTCGAGCGCGGTGAACAGTGATGGCGGTTATCTGGTTGATCCGCAGACGGCTGAGATGATCAAGTCGGTGCTGAACTCGACCGCCTCGATCCGCTCGATTGCGGCGGTGGTGAATGTCGAGGCGAACTCGTTCGACGTGCTGATCGACCACACCGATGTGGGTGCGGGCTGGGCGGATGAGACCTCGGCGACCGCCGAGACATCGACCCCGTCGATTGACCGCATCTCGATCCCGCTGCACGAGCTGAGCGCGCTGCCCAAAGCGTCGCAACGTCTGCTGGACGACAGCGCCTTTGATGTCGAGGGCTGGCTGGCCGGTCGTATCGCCGACAAGTTCGCCCGCGCCGAGGCGGCGGCGTTCATCAATGGCGATGGCGTAGACAAGCCCAAGGGTATTCTGAACCACCGGACGGTGGAGAATGGCAGCTGGGGTTGGGACAGCCTGGGCTATATCGCGACGGGCATTGATGGCGGTGTCGATGCGGATGCCATTGTGGATGTGGTTTATGCGCTGGGCGCGCAGTACCGGGTGAATGGCACCTTCGTTATGAACTCGAAAACCGCGGGTCTGATTCGCAAGCTGAAGGACAGCGATGGTCGCTTCCTGTGGTCGGACGGTCTGGCCGCCGGTGAGCCCGCGCGTCTGATGGGTTACCCGGTGCTGATTGCCGAGGACATGCCGGATGCGGCGACCGACAGCTACTCGATTGCTTTTGGTGATTTTCAGTCGGGCTACACCATTGCCGAGCGTCCCGACCTGCGCGTGCTGCGCGATCCGTTCAGCGCCAAGCCGCATGTCCTGTTCTACGCGACCAAGCGCGTCGGCGGCGACGTGAGCGATTTTGCTGCGATCAAGCTGGTGAAATTCGGCACTGCCTAAGCGGTGACGGATCCGGGGGGCCACTGGCCCCTCGGGCGGCGGGCGCGGGCCGGGGTGATATCCCCCGCGTTGTCTAGCTGCTCCCCTCCGTCCGAGCAACGTGGGGCGGCGCGTGCCCGTCATTTTCCAAGGATACGGCCCCGGAGGGGTCCGAGATTGCGGAGTGAATAGATGATGTTGATCGAAGAAACCGCCATCGCGGATGCGGCGCTGCCGGTGGATCAGTTCAAGGCGCATCTGCGGCTGGGCACGGGGTTTGCCGAGGGCAATGTGCAGGACGAGGTGTTGAATGGCTTTCTGCGTGCGGCCATTGCAGCGATTGAGGCGCGAACCGGCAAGGTGCTGATCGAACGGAATTTCTCGTGGAGCCTGAACGGTTGGCGCGATCCAGCAGGTGAGGTGCTGCCGGTGGCCCCGGCGGTCTCGGTTGCTGCGGTCACGCTGACGGATGCTGCGGGGACCGAGACGGTTGTGGACGCCGAAGCTTATCGGTTGGAGCGCGACATGCAGCGCCCTCGGTTGCGTCCGGTTGGGGCCTGTTTGCCAAGGGCGCAGACCGGCGCCTCGGTGAAGATCGTTTTCACGGCCGGAATGGCTGCGGATTGGGGCGGGCTGCCCGCTGATCTGGGGCAAGCGGTGCTGCTGCTGGCGGCGCATTACTATGAATACCGCGATGAGACGGCGCTGGGTGCGGGGTGCATGCCGTTTGGTGTGACAAGTCTGATCCAGCGTTACCGCACAGTGCGCTTCGGTGCAGGGGTGACGCAATGAGCACGCCGCTATTGAGCCGCAAACTGGTGCTGGAGGCTCCGGTGCGCAATCCGGATGGCGCGGGGGGATACACCGAGACATGGGCCGCGCTGGGCTCACTTTGGGCGGAAGTCACGGCGCGCAGTGGGGCGGAACGCGCGGTCGGTGGCGCTTCGGTGTCGCGGGTAGGGTACCGGATCGTCGTGCGGGGCGCGCCCGAGGGGTCCCAAATGAGGCCCACACCGGATCAGCGCTTTGTCGAAGGGACGCGCCGGTTTGTCATTCGTGCGGTGGCCGAGCGTGATGGGCGCGGCCAGTACCTGACCTGTTTCGCAGATGAAGAGGTGGCGGCATGAGTTACGGCGTTGCAGCGGCTTTGCAGGCGGCGGTGTTTCAACGGCTTTCTGGCGATGCGCAGGTGGGTTCGCTGTCAGGCGGTGCGATCTATGACGCGGTGCCTTCGGGGGTGTTGCCGCAGACCTACGTGACACTTGGCCCGGAGGAGGTGCGCGACGCCTCGGACCGGTCGGGCGCAGGTGCGGTGCATCGGTTCACGGTCTCGGTGGTGTCCGAGGCGGCGGGCTTTGGCGCTGCCAAGACGCTGGCAGGCGCGGTGTGCGACGCGCTGGAAGGTGCGGCGCTGGCCCTGAACCGGGGCCGCCTTGTGGGCCTGTGGTTCGAACGCGCCAGCGCCCGGCGCACGGGAACTGGCGGCGCGATCCGCCAGATCGATCTGAAATTCCGCGCCCGCGTGGAAGACGACTAAGCAATCAACGGAGAGAGCATATGGCTGCCCAGAACGGAAAAGACCTGTTGGTCAAAGTGGATATGAACGGCACGGGCCTGTTCGAGACCATCGCGGGGCTGCGCGCCACGCGGATCAGTTTCAACGCGGAAAGTGTGGATGTGACCAGCCTGGAAAGCCAAGGCGGGTGGCGCGAGCTGCTGTCGGGGGCCGGGGTAAAATCGGCCGCGATTTCGGGCTCGGGCGTGTTCAAGGATGCGGGCACAGATGAGCGTGCGCGCCAGTTGTTCTTTGACGGTGAGACGCCCGGTTTTCAGGTGATCATCCCCGATTTCGGCATTGTCGAGGGCCCGTTTCAGGTCAGCAGCATCGAATATGCGGGCTCGCATAACGGTGAGGCGACCTATGAGATGAGCATGGCAAGCGCCGGTGCGCTGAGCTTTACGGCGCTCTGATGGCCAATCCGTGGACGGGTGAGGTGGCGTTGACCATCGATGGGGAGCAGCGGGTGCTCAAGCTGACATTGGGTGCTTTGGCGGAATTGGAACAAGAGCTGCAGGCCGGGTCTCTGGTCGAACTGGTGCAGCGGTTTGAAGGCGGGGCTTACTCCAGCGGTGATGTGCTGGCGCTGCTGGTTGCCGGGTTGCGGGGCGGCGGAGCGCAGGTCACGCGCGATGATCTGCTGCATGCCGAGATTGCGGGTGGGCCGATGGCGGGGGCCAAGGCGGCAGCCGAGTTGCTGGCGCGGGCCTTCATGGTGCCCGAGTGAGCGGGTTCGACTGGCCCGTACTGATGCGGGCCGGGTTCCTCGGTCTTCGCCTGACGCCGGATCAGTTCTGGCGTCTGACCCCGGCCGAGCTGCGGCTGGTGCTGGGGCAGGGCGCGGGGATGCCGGCGATGAACCGGGCGGGGCTGGATGCGCTGCTCGCGGCATATCCGGACAAGACACAAGGAGAGCGTAATGACGGATCGTGATGGTTTTGACGACCTGCAGGAGCGGGGAGAGGCGCTGGGTGACGCGTTGGGCGATGCGGCGACCATGGCCTCGGCATTTGATGGCCAGATGCGGCGGATCAAGGCCGCGTTTGAAGAGACCGGAAAGGATGTGGCCACGCTGGAGCGCGGCATGTCCGGCGGGTTGCGCAAGGCGTTTGATGGTGTGGTGCTGGACGGAATGAACCTTTCAGGCGCGCTGGATGTGCTGAAGAACTCGATGATCCGCACGGCCTATTCGGCGGCGATCAAACCGGTAACGGATCACTTTGGCGGGATGCTTGCCAATGGGGTTGGTGGGTTGGTTCAGGGGATTCTGCCCTTCGCGGACGGAGGCAGTTTTTCTCAGGGCCGTGTGATGCCGTTTGCCAATGGTGGGGTCGTTAGCAGCCCGACCATGTTCCCGATGCGCGGCGGCACCGGGTTGATGGGTGAGGCGGGTCCCGAGGCGATCATGCCGCTAGCGCGCGGGGCCGATGGCAAGCTGGGTGTACGGACGCAGGGCGGCGGGCGAGCGGTCAACGTGGTGATGAATATCTCAACACCGGATGTGCAGGGGTTCCGCCGCTCTCAGGGGCAGATTGCGGCGCAGATGAGCCGCGCATTGGGCCGCGGCAATCGCAACAGATAAGGGGAGCAGGCGATGAATTTCCACGAGGTGAGATTTCCCGCCAGCCTGAGCTTTGGCTCAGTTGGGGGACCTGAGCGGCGCACGGATATTGTGACGCTGGCGAATGGGTTTGAGGAACGCAACACGCCCTGGGCGCATTCGCGCAGGCGCTATGATGCGGGTCTGGGGATGCGGTCGCTGGAAGATATCGAAACGCTGATTTCCTTCTTCGAGGCGCGACAGGGCCAGATGTTCGGGTTCCGCTGGAAGGATTGGTCGGATTTCAAGTCGGGCGCGGCAACGGCAGAGGTCGACAAGGGCGATCAGGTGATTGCGCGCGGAGATGGCGAGACGGTCTCGTTTCAGCTGGTCAAGACCTACAGCTCGGGCGGGTTCAGCTATGTGCGGCCAATCCTGAAGCCGGTACTGGGCACTGTGACACTGGGGCTGGATCAGGACGCGCTGCGCGAAGGCGTGGACTTTGAGGTCGATCTGGCGACCGGACGCGTGATGTTCTCGGCCCCGCCGCCTGAGCAGGTCGAGATTACAGCCGGGTTTGAGTTCGACGTTCCGGTACGGTTCGACACCGACAAGATCCAGACCAGCGTCGCCAGCTTTCAGGCCGGTGACGTCCCGAACGTACCGGTGGTCGAGGTGCGGGTCTGATGAGCGGGGACAAACAGGCGCTGCAGGCGCATTTGCAAAGCGGGCTGACCACCACCTGTCGTTGCTGGGCGATCACGCGCAGCGACGCACAGGCCTATGGTTTCACGGATCACGATATGGAGTTGCGCTTTGACGGGCTGGTGTTCAAAGCCAGCACCGGTCTGACCGCTGCGGCGATCGAGCAGGCAACCGGCCTGTCGATCGATAATACCGAGGCGATGGGCGCGCTGTCTGATGCCTCGGTCCGGGAAGAGGATATCGAGGCGGGGCGCTTTGATGGGGCCGAGGTGCGGGCTTGGCTGGTCAATTGGGCCGATCCTGAGCAGCGGATGCTGCAGTTTCGTGGTTCGATTGGCGAGTTGCGTCGCGCTGGCGGGGCGTTTCATGCGGAATTGCGCGGGTTGACCGATCTGCTGAACCGGCCTTTAGGGCGGATTTATCAGAAGCCCTGTACGGCTGTGTTGGGGGATAAGGCGTGCCGCTTTGCCCTGGAGACGCCGGGTTATCGCGCTGAGGCTGAAATTGTCGCGCTGGACGGCGCGGCTTTGCGTTTGCAGGGCGCGGAGAGTTCTGATGCGGGTTGGTTTGAACGCGGCAGGCTGGATGTGCTGGACGGGGCTGCGCAGGGCCTGTGGGCCTCGATCAAGCTGGATGAACAGGTCAGAGATGGCCGCGATGTCACGCTGTGGTCGGCGATTGGCGGCGGGCTGGCGGTTGGGGACCGGGTCCAGCTGATCGCCGGGTGTGACAAGCGCATGACCACTTGCCGACTGAAGTTCAACAACATGCTGAATTTTCAGGGCTTCCCTGACCTGCCACACGAGGATTGGGTCATGGCCGTACCCAAGCGCAGTAGTCAACACAAAGGGGGAAGCAGGCGGTGATGCGGACAAAACAAGATATCGTGGACGAAGCGCGCGGATGGCTGGGCACACCTTATGTTCATCAGGCCTCTGTTCGGGGTGCAGGCGCCGATTGTCTGGGCTTGCTGCGGGGCGTTTGGCGCGCGGTGATGGGGCATGAGCCCGAGGCGGTGCCGGTCTACAGCATGGATTGGTCCGAGCCACAGGGTGAGGAACGCATGTGGGCCGCAGCCCGTCGCCATCTAGTCGAGAAATCGCCCGATGATTTGGCCCCGGGGGATGTATTGCTGTTTCGGATGCGGGATGCGGCCGTGGCAAAGCATCTGGGCATCGTCAGCGCCCAAGACCCGATGCGATTCATCCACGCCTATACCGGGCATGGTGTTGTTGAAAACACGCTGAGCGAGCCTTGGCGTCGCCGCGTGGTCGCTTGTTTCGAATTCCCGCTGGAGGATTTCTGATGGCCACAATAGTTCTGTCTGCTGCAGGTGCGGCAATAGGTGGTTCGATCGGGGGCTCGGTTGCGGGTCTGTCCACGGCGGTGATTGGCCGCGCGGTCGGGGCGACGCTGGGGCGGGTGATCGACAACCGGTTGATGGCCAGCCAATCCGTAATGGGCGGCGGCAGCGAGGTGGTCGAGACCGGGCGTCTGGATCGTTTCCGTCTCACCGAAACCGGTGAGGGTGCGACCGTCGCGACGGTCTACGGCCGGATGCGAGTTGGAGGACAGGTCATCTGGGCCTCGGACTTTCTGGAAACCCGATCGACCTCGACGACGACGCAAACATCAGGCGGTGGCGGTGGAGGCAAGGGGAAACCCAAGCCCGTTGAAGTGACGACAACGACAACCACGCATAGCTACAGCTATTCTGTGTCTCTGGCGATTGCCGTGGGCGCAGGCAAAGTTGCGGATATCACACGCATCTGGGCCGATGGTGAAGAGGTCGAGCGCCGAACGCTGAACATGCGGATATATCGTGGCGATCACGAGCAACTGCCCGATCCTCTGATGGAAGCGGTTGAAGGCACAGGTACGGTGCCCGCTTATCGCGGCACGGCTTATGTGGTGATCGAAGATCTGGCGCTGGGCCCCTTTGGCAACCGCGTGCCGCAATTCTCGTTCGAGGTGGTGCGGCAGGAACAAGAAGAGATGCCGGATGCGGCGGACGCGCTGTCACGGATCATCAAGGGGGTGGCCTTGATGCCGGGTACGGGTGAATACGCGCTGGCTTCATCTCAGGTTAATTACACCAAGGGCCGGGGGCGCAGTTGGGCGGCGAATGTCAATTCACCATCGGGCAAGTCCGATCTGGTGACCTCGACGCGGGCGCTCGGCCAGGAATTGCCGGGCTGCGAGGCGGCCTCGTTGATTGTGTCGTGGTTCGGGGATGATCTGCGCTGCGGAGAATGCCAGATCCGCCCCAAGGTCGAGCGCAAGAATATCGAAGGCGCAAACATGCCCTGGAGTGTTTCAGGTCTGTCCCGAACTGCGGCGGGGCAGGTGAAATGGCAGGATGGGCGTCCGGTTTATGGCGGCACACCGGCTGATGCGGCCGTAGTGCAGGCGATCCGGCACCTGAAGAACTCGGGCAAACGGGTTATGTTTTATCCGTTTATTTTGATGGAGCAATCAGAGGGCAACGGCCTGCCTGATCCGTGGTCCGATGCGCCGGATCAGCCACATTTACCCTGGCGTGGGCGGATCACTTTGGATGTTGCTCCGGGGCGGCCAGGCTCGCCGGATCAAACTGCCGATGCGGATGCGCAGGTGGCGGCGTTCTTTGGTACGGCGCGCGCGTCACATTTCTCGACCAGCGGCAGCAAAGTGACCTATCGCGGCCCTAGCGAATGGGGATTACGGCGGTTCATTCTGCACTATGCGGCCCTTTGCAAGGCGGCGGGCGGCGTGGAGTCCTTCTGCATAGGGTCCGAGATGCGCGGGCTAACGCAAATCCGCGGCGCGTCTGGCTTCGCTGCAGTTGCGGGGCTGCGGTCTCTGGCCGCGGAAGTGCGCGCGATATTGGGGCCGGAAACTAAGATCGGCTATGCCGCAGACTGGACCGAGTATTTCGGGTATCAGCCGCAAGACGGCACCGGAGACCGGTATTTCCACCTCGACCCGCTTTGGGCCGATGAGAACATAGATTTTGTCGGCATCGACAACTATATGCCGCTGTCCGACTGGCGGGACAGGGCCTCGCATCTGGACGCTGAGGTGTCGAATGGGTCGATCTACGATCTGGACTATCTGCGCGGCAATATCGAAGGCGGCGAGGGGTATGATTGGTACTATGCCTCACCGGAGGAAGCTGAAGCGCAGATCCGAAGCCCGATCACTGATGACGATCATGGCGAGCCGTGGGTCTGGCGGTACAAGGACCTGCGCAACTGGTGGGCGAACCGACATCATGAGCGGATCGGGGGTGTGCGGCAGGAAACGCCAACGGGTTGGGTTCCGGGGTCCAAGCCAATCTGGTTCACCGAACTGGGCTGCGCGGCCATCGACAAGGGCACGAACCAGCCGAACAAATTCTTGGACCCAAAGTCGTCTGAATCGAATTTGCCGCGCTATTCCAATGGAGTACGGGATGATTTTATCATGGTTCAGTACCTTCGGGCCGTCCTTGGCTATTGGGGTGATGCTGAGATCAACCCGGTTTCAGATATCTATGACGGCCCGATGGTGGACCTGTCGAACGCCTTTGTCTGGGCTTGGGATGCGCGTCCGTTCCCGACTTTCCCGAACCTGCGGTCGCAGTGGTCGGACGGCGATAACTATGCACGTGGGCATTGGCTGAACGGGCGATCCGGGTCGCGGACTCTGGCCTCGGTCGTGACAGAAATCTGCCTTGAGGCAGGGGTGACGGCGATTGATGTGTCCGAGCTCTACGGCGTGGTACGCGGTTACGCGGTTGAGGACGTCATGAATGCTCGGCAGGCCTTGCAGCCGCTGATGCTGCGCTATGGGTTCGACGCGATCGAGCGGGACGGGGTGCTGAAGTTCAGAACCCGCGACGGGCGTCGGGCCGTTGACATTGACCCCGAGCAGATCGCCATCAGCGCGGATATCGACGGGTCAGTAGAACATCGGCGCGAGGCAGAGGCCGAGATGACCGGTCGCGTGCGTCTGCGGTTCGTCCAGTCGGATGCAGATCACGATGTGGTCGCGGAAGAGGCTGTTTTGCCGGATGACAAAACCCATGCGGTTGCGGTCAACGAAATGCCCCTGTCGATGACCCGCGCCGAGGGGCGGCAAACGGTCGAGCGCTGGCTGAGCGAATCCCGCATTTCGCGAGAGACGGCGCGTTTTGCGCTGCCGCCGTCGCTGTTGAACGTTGGGGCCGGGGATGTGGTGCGTCTGCCGGATGCCGGGGACGGAGCTCTTTATCGGATCGACCGGTTGGAACAGGCCGAGATGCAGCTGGCGGATGCGGTACGCATCGAACCCGGCGTTTATACCCCTTCTGATGTGCTGGATGATGTGGCGGTGGCCAAGCCGTTCATCGCTCCGGTGCCAGTTCTGCCGGTGTTCATGGATCTGCCGCTGATCACTGGATCCGAAGCGCCCCATGCGCCGTATCTGGCGATATCGGCCGAGCCCTGGCCCGGTAACGTGGCTGTCTATTCGGCTGCACAGGATGAGGACTATACCTTGCATCAAGTGATCGCGGGGCAGGCGGTGATTGGCTTCACCGAAACACCCCTGCGACGCGCAGGGGCTGGGATCTGGGACGAAGGGGCCGCGTTGCGTGTCAACCTGATCGATGGCGTGTTGGAGTCGCGTCCACGCTCGGCGTTGCTGAGTGGTGCCAATCTGGCTGCCATCGGTGACGGAACGCCGGGCAATTGGGAAGTGTTTCAGTTCTCGGATGCGATCTTGCAGGAGACTGGCGTTTACAATTTGTCAGGCCGCTTGCGTGGTCAGTTGGGTACGGATGCCCTGATGCCGGATGTATGGCCTGAAGCGTCTACCTTTGTCCTACTGGATGAACGTGTTTATCAGACCGGATTGCTGCGCACCGAACGCCGCGTGGCCAAGCATTACCGTATCGGCCCTGCAACGCGCGGCTACGAGGACCCGGCATATGTGCATCTGGTTGAAGCGTTCGATGGCAATGGGCTGAGGCCTTATGCGCCAGTGCATTTGCAGGCTTCTGCGTCGGCTACCGGGGACAAGATCTCGTGGGTGCGCCGCACCCGGATTGACGGCGATGACTGGAGCGCATTGGATGTGCCTCTGGGCGAAGAAAGCGAATCCTATCTGATCCGCGTCTTCACTGAGGGTGCTTTGTTGCGCGAAACTGTCACCAGTGATCCGGTTTGGCAGTATTCTGCCGCGATGAAAGCCGATGACGGGCTGGCCGGACCCTACGATATCGCAGTCGCGCAGGTTTCGGCTACCTACGGACCCGGGGCGTTTGCGCGCCTTTCGGTCTGCTAGCCGTGCGGCCAGTCCTGCACGGAGATCTCAGCGCGGCGGCGCGGGCTTTGCTGGCCGCGCCGCGAACCGACCGCGATAGGATAAGCACCCTCCTGATTGCTGAGGCCGAACTGGCGGATCGACATGTCGCCAGAACTGGGCGGTTGCACCCTGTTTATGGAAATGGCTCGTTGATGGCAGCCGCGCACTGCCGGCCCTTGGCAGACGAACCAAATTTCGACGATCTGCAATATTGCCAATGTTTCGAGATGGTTCTGCGCAAACTGATCCGGTTTCAAATCAGCCAGATGCGCAGCTGACACATTTTGAGGCGGCCAGGTCCAGCTCTAGCCTTCCGTGCGCTATTTCCTCGCCGCAATCTTCGCAATAGCCGAATTCGTCTTCGTCCATCCGGTTCAGCGCGGCCCGAAGCCGATGCGTTTCGGTGTCGCGCCGGGCCTGTTGCGCCTTGGCCATTGCTTGATTTTGCAACGCATCCATCCGGCTGAGCCGACCCACTGCCTGTTGATCCAGCTCCACAACTGATTGCGCATCCTGACCGGCGGCGGATTGCGCGGCGAGATCGCGAAGGCGCTGGTGAATAAGCTTCCGAAAATGGTCCAGATCGGCTGAGTTCATTTTTTGTTGTAGTGCATATCAAGGGTTTGCGTTTGGTAATTTTACGACTAGATGGCTATTCTAAGCGCAGCAAAGGATGAAAAGCCATGTTCGAAACGCGCAGCCAAGTGACACCTGTGGACCCGGTTTGGGACCGCATCACCTCGGAAGCCCATGCAGCCGTCGAGAAAGAGCCGCTGATGGGTGGGTTGGTGCACGCCTGTATCTTGCATCACCGCAGTCTTGAGAGGGCATTGTCCTATCGCATCTCGGCCAAGCTATGCTCGAATGAGATGTCGATGATGGTACTGCGTGAGATCGTGGATGAGGCCTATGCTGACGACAAAGCGTTGATTGAAGCCGCGCGCGCGGACCTGATGGCCGTTTATGAACGCGATCCGGCCTGCCACCGCCTGCTGCAACCGATCCTTTATTTCAAAGGGTATCAGGCGATGCAGGCTTATCGTGTGGCCCACTGGCTTTGGAACAAGGGGCGCCATGATCTGGCGTATTTCTTCCAGATGCGATCTTCAGAGATATTCGGCATTGATATCCATCCAGCTGCCCGCATCGGTAAAGGCATCATGATCGACCATGCCCATTCTATCGTGATTGGTGAAACCGCTGTGGTTGGGGACAATGTTTCGATGTTGCATTCGGTGACGTTGGGCGGAACCGGCAAGGAAGAAGAACAGCGCCATCCAACCATTGGTGACGGCGTTCTGATCGGCGCGGGTGCTAAGGTTCTGGGCAATATCGAGGTTGGCCATTGCAGCCGTATCGCCGCCGGATCAGTGGTGCTGCAGGAAGTGCCACCGTGCACGACGGTTGCTGGCATTCCCGCCAAGATCGTGGGTGAGGCCGGGTGCGAACAGCCGTCAATCTCGATGGATCATATGCTGGGGAAAGACCAGTAATTCGGAGTGAATAGATGAAAAAGGCCGCCTCGGGGTTCGAGGCGGCCTTTTTTGTGCATGATCTTCTGGGCTTAGGCCAACATGACCATCGGATTTTCCAGGTTGTCGACGATGGCTTGCAGCAGCTGAGCGCCAAGCGCGCCGTCGATGACCCGGTGATCGACCGACATGGTGACGGACATGACGGTTGCGACCGTCAGTTCTCCGTCATCGCCCACTATGGGTTTCTTGAGGCCGGTACCAACTGCGAGGATACCTGCATGCGGCGGGTTCACGATGGCATCGAAATTGTCGATGCCGAACATGCCGAGGTTCGAGACTGCGAAAGTACCGCCTTGGTACTCGTGCGGGGCCAGCTTGCGCTCGCGGGCGCGTCCGGCGAGGTCTTTCATCTCAGTCGACAGCGCCGACAGCGATTTGGTGTCGGCATCTTGCAGGACCGGAGTGAACAGACCGCCCTCGATGGCGACGGCAACAGCCACATCCGAAGGTTTCAGTTGCAGAACCCGGTCGCCCGCCCAGACGGCGTTGCATTCGGGAACCTGCTGTAGTGCGTTGGCGACGGCTTTGATGATAAAGTCGTTGACGCTGAGCTTCACACCCCGGCCTTCGAGTTGCTTGTTCAACTGGCTGCGGAACTTGAGTAGCGCATCCAGCTTAATGTCGCGACGCAGGTAGAAATGCGGGATGGTCTGTTTGGCCTCAGACAGACGCGCGGCGATGGTCTTGCGCATGCCATCGAGTTTGATCTCTTCGTATTCGCGGCCTTCGTACATCTTGGCCACGGCGTCCGCCGATGGACCTGCGGGAGCGGCGGCGGTTTGGGCGGCTGCAGCAGCAGGCGCAGGTGCCGCTGCAGGTGCGGCTGTGGCGCTTTCCACATCGGCTTTGACGATACGGCCATGCGGGCCAGAACCTGAGATTTGAGCCAGATCTAGACCCTTTTGCGCGGCAATCCGACGAGCAAGGGGGGAGGCAAAAATACGACCGCCATCCGCTTTGGCCGGTGCCGCTGGGGCAGGGGCGGGCGCCTCGGGTGCCGCTGGTGCGGCAGCCTCGTTGCCCGCTGCGGCAGCTGGCGCAGCCGCGGGAGCAGCGGTTGGCGTTGCACCGATATCATCAGCGCTTTCCCCATCTTCCAGCAGGACTGCGATGGCGGTGTTGACTTTAACGCCTTCGGTTCCCTCAGGAATAAGGATCTTGCCGACGGTGCCTTCGTCAACGGCCTCGAACTCCATTGTTGCCTTGTCGGTTTCAATTTCGGCCAGCAGATCGCCCGAGGAGACGGTGTCGCCTTCCTTGACGAGCCATTTTGCAAGTGTGCCTTCCTCCATCGTCGGGGACAGGGCAGGCATCAGGATTTCGGTGGGCATTTCAGCGCTCCTCAATCAGAGTAATTTGGTCAAAGGGCGCCTTGGGGCGCCCGGTGCCGCGTGCGAGTGTCGCAATCGCAGCCTCGATTTTGTCTTTGTTCTCCGCCATCCAGACATAGGCGGTCTGGTGTGAGGGGCGCGCGCCGATCAACCGCATATCCGCCGCCAATCGCTCGGGTACAAGCGCCCGCACGATGCGGTTGTCGATGTCAATCTCGACACGGTAGCATTCGGTTGCTGGATCGCGGCCCCTGATCTCCATTACCGGTAGGTCACCTGTTTCACCGCAGCGATCACCTCATCAGTGGTGATCAGCGCCAGCTTTTCGAGGTTCGCCGCATATGGCATCGGAACATCTTTGCCGGTGAGGGTGATGACCGGGGCGTCGAGATAATCGAACGCTTCCTGCATGACCACCGAGCTGATGTAGCTACCAACGGAACCTTGCGGCCAGCCTTCTTCGACGGTCACAAGACGGTTGGTTTTCATTACCGAGTTGATGATCGCACCGGTGTCCATCGGGCGGATGGTGCGCAGGTCGATCACTTCGGCGCTGATGCCGTCTTCGGCCAGTTTGTCTGCGGCTTCCAGCGCATATTGCATGCCGATGCCGAAGCTGACGATGGTCACATCCGATCCTTCGCGCCAGATGCGGGCCTTGCCCAGCGGGATGGTCAGGTCTTCCACTTGCGGCACGTCGAAGGACCGGCCGTAGAGGATTTCGTTTTCCAGGAAGACCACCGGGTTCGGGTCGCGGATGGCTGATTTCAGCAGACCTTTGGCATCGGCTGCGGAATAGGGCATCACCACTTTTAGACCGGGCACCTGCATGTACCATGCAGCGTAGTCCTGCGAGTGTTGCGCGGCCACGCGGGCAGCGGCACCGTTAGGGCCACGGAATACGATCGGACAGCCCATCTGACCGCCAGACATATAAAGCGTTTTGGCGGCAGAGTTGATGATCTGGTCAATCGCCTGCATGGCGAAGTTGAAGGTCATGAACTCGACAATCGGTTTCAGCCCGCCAAAGGCCGAGCCGACGGCGATGCCAGTGAAGCCGTGTTCAGTGATCGGGGTGTCGATGACACGTTTGGCACCGAATTCATCGAGCAGGCCTTGAGAGATTTTATAGGCGCCCTGATATTCAGCGACTTCTTCGCCCATCAGATAGACATCTTCGTCGCCGCGCATTTCTTCGGCCATCGCGTCGCGCAAGGCCTCGCGGACGGTTTGCTGCGCCATCTCGGCGTCAGCAGGCCAATCGGGCGACAGGTCCACAACCGGAGCAGCGGGGGCTGCTGCGGCAGGAGCGGGGGCCTCAACCGCCGCAGGGGCGGCTTCGGCCACCGCTGCGGCTGTGGGCGCAGCCACGGGCAGGGCGGAGGCGTCTTCACCATCTTCGACCAGGATCGCGATAGGGGTGTTTACTTTGACCCCTTCGGTGCCCTCGCTGATCAGAATCTTACCGACGATGCCTTCATCGACGGCTTCGAACTCCATCGTCGCCTTGTCGGTTTCGATCTCGGCCATGATGTCGCCCGAGGATACGGTGTCGCCTTCCTTGACCAGCCACTTGGCCAATGTGCCCTCTTCCATAGTGGGCGAAAGGGCGGGCATGAGAATTTCGGTTGCCATGTCTTATTCGTCCTCTCAGGCGTAGATATCAGTCCAGAGCTCGTCCAGCGACGGCTCGGGGCTTTCTTTCGAGAATTCGGCGGCCTGATTGACGACCTCTTTGATCTCTTTGTCGATCGCCTTCAGGTCATCCTCGGTCGCGTGTTTGCCGGTCAGCAGCAGCTCGCGTACATGTTCGATCGGGTCGCTTTGTTCGCGGACTTTCTGAACCTCTTCGCGTGTACGGTACTTGGCCGGGTCAGACATCGAGTGGCCGCGATAGCGGTAGGTTTTCACCTCGAGGATGTAGGGACCTTTGCCCGCACGGCAGTGGGCGACCGCTTTTTCACCTGCGGCTTTGACGGCCAGCACATCCATGCCGTTCACCATTTCACCCGGTATTCCGAAGGCTTGACCGCGGTGGTAGATGTCGGCCGAAGAGGTCGAGCGTGCTTGCGCGGTGCCCATGGCATACTGGTTGTTTTCGATCACGAATACCACCGGAAGCTCCCAAAGAGCAGCCATATTGAAGGTCTCGTAGACCTGACCCTGGTTGGCCGCGCCGTCACCGAAATAGGTGAAGGTGACGCCGCCGTTCTCTTTGTACTTGTCAGCAAAGGCCAAACCCGCACCCAGCGGAACCTGTGCGCCGACAATGCCGTGGCCGCCATAGAAATTCTTCTCTTTCGAGAACATGTGCATCGAGCCGCCTTTGCCTTTGGACAGCCCGCCTTCGCGACCGGTCAATTCGGCCATTACGCCGCCCGGGTCCATTCCACAGGCCAGCATGTGGCCGTGATCGCGATAGGACGTGATGCGCTTGTCGCCTTCTTTGGCCGCGGCCTCAAGGCCGACAACAACCGCTTCCTGACCGATGTAGAGGTGGCAGAAACCCCCGATCAGACCCATGCCGTAGAGTTGACCTGCCTTTTCCTCGAATCGGCGGATCAGCAGCATCTCGCGGTAATATGTGGTCAGTTCTTCCGCAGAAACATTTGGTTTCTTTGTGGTTTTTCGCGCAGCCATAGTGGCGATCTCCCCCTTTCGGCAAGATAGTTTAGCGTTAAACTATCTCATAGAGCATTTCACACGTTCTGGCGAGTACTAATGTTACGTGAGGGCAGGATACGCGAGTTGCGGCCTGCCACAGCTTATCTTCCGGGCGTTAAGGTACAGAGATTCTTAGTCAAAAATTTCGTCAGCGGATGACGATCTCATCCGCGCGGATCATGCCGAGCACTGAGCGGGCCTGTTGATCCAGCAGATCGAGATCCAGATAGGTGTCTGACAGTCGGCGGGTCAGGTTCTCCATCTGCTCGATTTCGGCGTTCAGCTGCGCCAGATCGCGAGACAAAACATCGCGCTCGGCGGCAATCTCGACCCGGCGAAACAGACCGTAATCCCCTTGAACGGCGGCAAAGGTGAAATACACCCCCAGCATGAAGGCGATCGTGAAGAAAATGAAGGCCCCTAAACCGGGCCGATTGGAACGGGACACTGTGTTAACCGCCGTGTGAAATACTGCCTCAGAAACGCACCCTTTTTGGATGTCTCGACGCACTATGTCACAGGTGATTCGGCTTGTGAATCCCCTGAGTAGAAAAAGCTGAGACCTGAGGTTTGAGCGCTTACGGGTCCAGCGCGGCCACACCCGGCAAGGTCTTGCCTTCCATCCATTCAAGGAAGGCACCACCAGCAGTAGAGATATATGAGAAATCCGTTGCCGCGCCCGAGGCGTTCAGCGCGGCCACCGTGTCGCCCCCGCCCGCGACCGAGGTCAGCTTGCCATCGCGGGTTAGTGCTGCGGCCTTCAGCGCCGCCACATTGGTTGCGGCATCGAACGGGGTCAGCTCAAACGCCCCCAGTGGGCCGTTCCAAATCAGGGTCTGGCTTTTTTCCAGCACTTCGGACACGGCTGCGACGCTTTCGGGACCGGCGTCTAGGATCATCGAGTCAGAAGGGCACTGATCAGCGGGCAGCACCTGATGCGGCGCGTTGGCCTCGAACACTTCGGCCACGACGATGTCGCGCGGCAGGACGATCGTACAGCCAGCGGCTTCGGCCTTGCCGAGGATTTCGGCGGCGGTATCGGTCATGGCGTGCTCGGCCAGCGATTTGCCGACATCGATCCCCTGGGCCAGTAGGAATGTATTCGCCATCCCGCCACCGATGACCAGATAGTCAACCTTCTCGATCAGGTTGCCCAGCAGGTCCAGCTTGGTCGACACTTTGGCGCCCCCGACAACCGCTGTGACAGGCCGCTTGGGTGCGCCCAAGGCGGCTTCAAGCGCGCTCAGTTCCTGCTGCATCAAGCGCCCGGCACAGGCGGGCAGCAGACGGGCCAGCGCCTCGGTCGAGCTGTGGGCGCGGTGCGCGGCCGAGAAGGCATCGTTGCAATAGATGTCGCCCAGCTTTGCCATGCCTTGGGCAAGTGGGACGCTGTTCTTGGTCTCCTCGGCATGGAAGCGGGTGTTTTCCAGCAGCAGAACCTCACCTTCCGTCAGGGCGGAGGCGGCGGTTTCAGCCTCATAGCCCACGCAATCATCGGCAAAGCGCACGGGAGCCCCAAAAGCGGATTCAAGTGCTGGCACAAGCTGCTTCAATGACAGCTCGGGTACATGCCGACCACCGGGGCGTCCGAAATGGGCCAGCAGGATAGGTTTACCGCCTGCGGCGAGGATATCGCGCACGGTTGGCACGATCCGTTGAATGCGGGTGTCGTCGGTCACCACGCCATCCGCGACCGGTACGTTGATATCCACGCGCACCAGAACCCGCTTACCGCCAAGATCCATATCGTCCAGAGATTTCCAGCCCATCGCGCTCATCCTTGCCCATTGCATCCAGTTTCAGCGGTTCTTTTCCTGCATTTTGCGTTCAGGTCAATGCGTCACTTGGCATTCGCGCGCCCGCGTCATAGGTATTTGCGCAAGTTTCAAAGACAGGAGGGCCAGATGGCCGAGATCAAAGACCCCGAAAACACGATCATCATTGAGCTGAAAGACGGCAATGTCGTCATCGAATTGCTGCCCGACGTGGCCCCTCAGCACTCGGCCCGCATGAAAGAGCTGGCGCGTGGTGGTGAATATGACAACGTCGCCTTCCACCGTGTGATCGACGGGTTCATGGCGCAAACCGGCGATGTGCAGCATGGCGACATGGAAGACGGGTTCAACATTCGTATGGCGGGCACCGGTGGATCGTCGCTGCCGAACGTTCCGGCAGAGTTTTCGAAACTGCCCCATGATCGCGGCACGTTGGGTGCGGCACGCTCGGCCAACCCGGATTCGGCAAACTCGCAGTTCTTCATCAACTTCAAGGACAACCATTTCCTGAACGGCCAGTACACCGTGTATGGCCGCGTCATCGACGGGATGGAGCATGTAGACGCGATTGTGCGTGGTGAGCCGCCAGCGAGCCCCGACCGCATGATCAGCGTTAAGGTGGCTGCTGATGCATAAGCTGGCTGCAGTTTTTGCCTTGCTGGCCAGCCCTGCGCTGGCAACCGGGCTTGAGATTGAGATCGAGGGCGAGGGCGCCAATGGCACCGTCACCGTTGATCTATTCGAGGATATTGCACCCAAGCATGTAGAGCAGATCACCGCTCTGGCCGCTGCGGGTCAGTACGATGGGGTTGTGTTCCACCGTGTGATCGATGGGTTCATGGCGCAGACCGGCGATGTTGAGTTTGGCCGTGTCGGTGGCGACATGCGTCGTGCGGGTACGGGTGGATCGGATCGCCCTGATCTGCCTGCTGAATTCTCGGATTTCAATTATGACCGGGGCGTCGTGGGTATGGCGCGGGCGCAGGACCCAGACAGCGCGAACTCGCAATTCTTCATTATGTTCGAGCCCGGCCCGTTCCTGAATGGTCAGTACACGGTTGTTGGTCAGGTGACAGAAGGGATGGACGTGGTCGATGCGATCAAGCGGGGCGATGGCCCTAATGGCGCAGTGATCGGACAACCGGATGCGATGAAAAAGGTCACGGTGACCGAATAAAAGAAAACCCCGGCGCGCTTCTGCGGGCCGGGGGTTCTTGATGCGGCCGGGTCAATCGTCGTCCGACATCGCCCGCCAGATCAGTGCGCCAATCGCACCGCCGATCAAAGGTGCCACCCAGAACAGCCAGAGCTGCGCCAGTGCCGGTCCGTCAGCAAACAACGCCACGCCGGTTGACCGGGCGGGATTTACGGAGGTGTTGGTCACCGGAATCGAGATCAGGTGGATCAGCGTTAACCCCAAACCAATCGCAATCGGGGCGAACCCGGCAGGCGCGCCGCTGGAGGTCGCGCCGAGAATGATCACGATGAAGAACGCGGTCATGACGATTTCGATGATCAATGCGGACATCATCGAATAGCCTTCGGGTGACGCCTCGCCATACCCGTTCGAAGCAAATCCTCCGACACCTTCGAATCCGGGCGCGCCACTGACGATCAGGTACAGCACCGCTGCTGCGGCGATCGCTCCGATCACCTGCGCGATCCAGTAGGGGATCAGATCCTTGGCATCGAACCGCCCGCCGATCATCAGCCCAAGGCTGACCGCCGGGTTGAAATGCCCGCCCGAGATATGACCGACCGCGTAGGCCATGGTCAGCACCGTTAGGCCGAAAGCGAACGAAACGCCCAGCCAGCCGATACCCACATCGGCCACACCTGCAGCCAGTACCGCGCTGCCGCAGCCGCCGAGTACCAGCCAGAATGTACCGAAGAATTCGGCCATGAGTTTTGATGACATGAAAAGCCCTCCAGAAATCAATGACTTTAAGGTTAATTCAAAAAACGCTTTTTGTGAAACTGTGAGAATGCGGGGAATTTTCCTTCAAGACACGTCAGATAGGGGGGCTGTTAGGGAATATGCTTATTCCGGTGTGTTGGCGATTAAGAACGACACACTCGGCCCAACTTGCGTTTTTCTCCTTTGCGCCCCAATGTCCGGTATCGGTTTTGGGCTTGTGATGTGGCGGGGGTATCAAAGTGAAGTTCAAAAAACTGTATTCGGATGCTCAAGGCGAAAGCCATTGGAAAGACATCGAAGTCGAACTTGAAGAGCAAAGCTTTGCACCACCTGCGAAAGCAATCGAGATTTCAAAGCCAGAAGCTGTCAAGCAAACCATGTTCTTGAGACTCAAGAAGGGTTGGGATGAGCCAATTCATCCCACACCTGTCGCTCAAAAGCTCATTTGTCTTTCTGGCTCAGTGCGCGTGACCGCGAGCGACGGGGAATTCAGAGATATTGGTCCGGGTGACGTCTGGCATATGGAAGACAAACACGGCAAAGGCCACCACACAGTTGTAACAAGCGATGATGATTTTCTTTCGATGATCGTGCAGTACGAGTAGCGGGGGCAACGCAGACCAAGCCCTCCTGATCAACCAAGCGCATTGCGGCACTTGCGCGGTGTAAGGCCGCTTCGTCCCGCATTGAGGTCATTGTTAGATTTAGACGAACAACCCAAAACAAAAAAAAACGCCGCAGGGTATCCTGCGGCGCTGTCAATTTGTCTTCTCGACAGAGGCTTACTGCTTCACTTCCGCCGCCGGGTTGGCACCGGATTTGCCGCTGCGGCCAGGGTTCAGCGGGTCGTCCTGACGCTGGACAGACCCTTCGAAATGGGCACCGCTTTCGATGGCGATAGTCTTGTGGATGATGTCGCCTTCAACGCGTGCAGTCGAAGTCAGGCGCACCTTCAAGCCACGGACGCGACCCACGATGCGGCCATTGACAACAACGTCGTCAGCGGTGACTTCTCCCTTGATGGTGGCCGTCTCGCCGATGGTCAGCAGGTGGGCACGGATGTCGCCTTCGACGGTGCCCTCAACCTGGATATCGCCTGAGGTTTTCAGATTGCCGGTGATGTGCAGATCCGAGGATAGGACCGACGCGGGCGGCTTTGGCTTGGGCGGGGTGCTTGCCTTGGTTTCAGCCGGTGCAGGGGCCGCCGGAGTGGCCGGAGCGGCCGGTTTCGCTGCCTCAGTCTCTTTCGATCCGGGTTCGTTGATTTTGCTCTTAGAAAACATTTCTCGCAGCCTTGATGTAAGTCATTGGGTTTACAGGTTTTCCGTTCACGCGCACCTCATAGTGCAGGTGGGTGCCGGTCGACCGTCCGGTGCTACCCATATCAGCAATATGATCACCGCGCGAGACCCTTTGACCAACCTTTACACGTATCTTGGTATTATGAGCGTAAAGTGTCTCAATCCCGAACGCGTGCTTGATCTTGACCAGCCGACCGAAACCCGATTGCCAGCCTGCATGGGTGACCACGCCATCGGCGGTGGCGAAGATATCGGTGCCCGAGGGACCAGCGAAATCTGCGCCGTTATGCATGCGGCGTCCACCGGTCTTGGGGTCGCGGCGGGTTCCGTAGCCACTGGTATAACGGACAGCGGCGCGCACCGGGCTGGCGAAGGGGGCTTTTTCGGCAGCGATGCGATAGAGGTTCAGCTGGTCCATCTGTTCCAGCAGGATATTGGCGCGGATCTGGTCGGGGCTCAGTTCCTCACCGCGGGTGCTGAAGGATAAAGGGGTCAGCGGACCGCCCATACCGCTATATCCGCGCCGAACTTCGTCGAGGATACGATCTGTTGGCATGCCCGCGCTGCGGAACATCTTGTCGAGAGGTTCGACCGAGATCAGCATCGCCTCTTCCAACTGGCGGAAAATCTCGTCGCTGCGCTCCTGCATTAGGCGGATTTCAAGCTCGAGCTCGTCACGCTGGTCCAACGCGCCTTGCGCATCGGCAGCGATCTGGTCGCGCTGCGCCGCGGTCCGGGCCAGGGCATCGGTCATAAATGCCATCTGTTCCGGGTTTGCCGATGCCATCGCATAAGCCGCGTCCGCATCAGTGCTGGGTTGCAGTTCGGCCAGTTTGGTCCGCGCGTCTTCGCGCTGCTTCATAGTGGCACGCAGCGTGGTTTGGATCACCTCGATGCCGGTTTCCAGCTCGCGCCGGCGGTTCTCGGATTCCAGCAATTCGGACTGCATGACCGAAATCTGTTCCAGAGCTGCGTTAAACCTGTCATGTGCAGCCAGCGCTTCGGCCGCACGCGCATCGCGCTCTTCCGACAGGATGTTCAGACGTTCTTGATACGTAGCCTGATCGCGCTTGGCCTGTTCCCGGAAATTGCCCGATCCGATGCTGTCCATCAACAGAACTGACGTGGCAATCGCGGTCCAGGCGACCATCACCGACACACCGGCGACTGCAGCGATCTGAGTTTCAGAACTCAGTCGGATGAACCGCGTGTCGTTGTCAGATTTCAGAAAAACACGGCGCTCTGGAAAGTGCCGCTCGAGCAGTGAGTGTAGTTTAATTGCCAGACGTGTCCGCACGCGTCCTACCTCAATTGTCCCCATATCTCGGAGCCGGTCGTGAGTGAGTAGCCGCTCCTTGACGCGATTGCATAAAGCGGTCGAGGCATTCGGGCAAGTTTGTTAACCAATCAAGAGCTATGAACGGAGAATTACCGCACGTGATCGGCGAGAACTTGCCGATAGCGAGCATTTGCTGTCAGTCCGACACAACTCCGGGTGGTGGCAGGTCTTCGGTCAGGGGCCAATAGAAATCTGGCGGCAGTCCGGCCTCGGCCCGTTTCTCTTCGTTAAATGGTGGTTTCAGCGCGCCGTGGAAGTAGCGGCGGACGAGGGCGTGGAATACATCCTTGGGGTCGGCATTCTCGCGCCCGCACAAGAAGTGGAACCATTTCGAGCCATAGGCGACGTGACCAACTTCCTCGGCATAAATCACTTCCAGTGCAGCGACTGCGTCGTCAGCCTTGGCCTTGCGGAAAATGTCGATCATTCCGGGGGTCACGTCCAGCCCACGTGCCTCAAGCACCATTGGGACGACGGCAAGACGACCCATAAGATCCTCGGCAGTGTCCTCGGCGGCGCGCCACATGCCTGCATGGGCGGGCAGGGCACCATAATGGCTGCCTATCTGTTCGAGGCAGTCGCAGACCATCTCAAAATGGCGTGATTCTTCTTCGGCGCATTTCACCCAATCATCGTAGAACCCGATGGGCATGGGCACATCCCCGAACCGGGCGATGATGTCCCAGTGCAGGTCCACCGCGTTCAATTCGATATGGGCAACGGCGTGCAACAGCGCGATACGACCTGCTTCTGACCCCGGCCTGCGGCGGGGTACATCGCGGGGCGATAACAGCTCGGGTTTATCGGGACGCGCAGGGTAAGGCGGAGGCTCGGCAGTGCCCACTGCGATCTCGGGTGCTTCGCCTTTTCGGGCGGCAAACCATTCGGCGGCATAGCGTTTGGACAGAGCAGTCTTCTCGCGCCCGACCGATGTGGTCAGAATCTCGGTCGCCATTTCGGTCAGTGTTTTTGACACGCTTGCCCCCTTACGCTGCACTCCGCGCGGGTCATACCCTTGATGCCCGCGCGGGTCGAGAGGGCTAGAGCGCGCGTGCGGCCTCCAACACTTCGTCCACATGACCCGGCACTTTCACATTGCGCCAGACGCGGGCGATTTTTCCATCCGCATCAATCAGAAAGGTCGAGCGTTCGATCCCCATGGATTTGCGTCCGTACATGTTCTTTTCGATCCAGACGCCATAATCTTCGCACACGCTCTGACCCTCATCGGACAAAAGCGGCGTCGTCAGGCCGTGCTTGGCGACAAATTTGTCATGCTTTGCCACGGTATCGCGCGAGATGCCGAAAACGTTAGCACCCGCATCCGCAAAGGCTTGTAGTTGTTCCGAGAAACCGATGGATTCCTTGGTGCAGCCCGGCGTATCATCGCGGGGATAGAAAAACAGAACGACCGCGCGGCCACGCTGTTCCGACAGGGTCACCTCGCCGCCGCCGTCGCGAGGCAGTGTAAAGTCGGGTGCGATGTCTGAGACTTCGGGCATATTCAAACTCCGGCTGAGAAATTAACGGTTGCCGCATATCATAGGGCTCCGTTGACAGGTTGAAAGGCGTGAGACGCAAATTGGTCCAGCAAGAACAGCAGGATGACACGAAGGCGGATAAGAAACCCCGCCGTCGGTCGCGGCGTCGGACCGCAGGCCTGTGGACATTGCGCGGTGTCTTCATCCTTGGATTTCTGGCACTGGTCACCGGCTTTATGGTTGTCGGCCAGCGCATGCACGCGCCGGATTGGTTGCGCGACCGGGTCGAGGCGCGCCTTGATCAGACATTGGGTGGCGTCAAAGTTCGGTTCGGCGATGTCAGTTTCATCATTCATGAAGGCTGGCGTCCGCGACTGCGACTGACCGATGTTCGTATCAGCGATGCGGACGGACGGCAGATTGCCGAAGTGTCCGACCTGCGGGCCAGCCTGTCGATGCGCCCGCTGTTGCGCGGGCATGTGCGCCCGAAGCGGATCATATTGCAAGGCGCGCAGATTGCACTGACACGGGGTGTCGATGGAGCGCTGTCGCTGACGGTCGGTGCCGGAAGTGCGCCGGTCGGTCAGGCCCGGAACCTGGCGCAGCTGATTGAATCATCGGACGAGGTGTTCCAGGCACCTATTTTGTCAGCCCTGACCTCGGTCGAACTGGATGCAATTACGCTGGACTATCAGGACCTGCGGTTGGGCCGGTCCTGGGTGCTGGACGGCGGGCGTATTCAGGCCAACCGCAGCGCGGGTGAGATTCGTCTGGCCACCAATTTCTCGGTGCTGGCCGGTCGCGATTATGTCAGCACGATCGAGGCCAACTATACCAGTTTGCTGGGCAGTCCGGCTGCGCAGTTCGGCATCTCGATCACCGATCTTCCCGCCGAGGATATCGCAGGCCACAGCCCTGCGCTGGCATGGATGCAGGTACTTCGCACACCGATCTCAGGTGCTTTGAGGGGTGGCATTGATACTGAGGGCGCGCTGGGGCCGGTCTTTGCCACGTTGAATCTGGGTGCAGGCGCCGTGCAGCCCACGCCTGAAACAACACCGATCAAATTCGACGCGGCGCGGACGTATTTTACCTACGACCCGAAACAACAGGCGCTGGATTTCAATGAAGTCTCGATCCAGTCTGCCTGGGGTACGGTGCAGGCAGATGGCAAGGCCTTTCTACATGGGGTCAAAGCTGGTGGGTTGGACAGTATGTCGGGGCAGTTCCGCCTCAGCGGGATTGAGATCAACCCGGCCAATCTGTTCCCCGAAGCACTGAATCTGACGCGGGCCGATGTTGATTTCCAGATGAAACTTGCGCCGTTCCGTATACAGCTGGGGCAAATGACGGTTGAAGACGGTGCACATCGCGCACGGCTCAGCGGGTCTCTGGCTGGTTTGACCGACGGCTGGGTCGCAGCCATTGATGCACAGATTGATCGGATGAGCTCTGATCAGCTGTTGAACTACTGGCCCGAACGACTTGCCCCGAAACCGCGCCTTTGGGTCACCGATAACCTCTATCACGGAGAAATGTCCGATCTGGATTTCGCCCTGCGTTTGCGGCCCGGAGAAAAGCCGGACATCTATGCGGATTTCGAATTCGACGAGACCGAGATACGGTTCGCCAAGACGTTGCCAACCATCCAAGACGCGCAGGGACAGGCCAGCCTGCTCAACCGGCGCTTTACCGTCTCGGCGCAAAAGGGGATTGTGATCGCGGATGAAGGAGGTGCGGTTGATGCCTCGGGCACCTCGTTCATCATTCCCGATACCGGCATCAAAAAAACCACCCCGGCCATTGCGCGGATTAAGGCCAGCGGCAGTGTAACCGCAGCCATGTCATTGCTGGACCGCCCGCCGCTGCAACTGTTGACCAAGGCCAATCTGCCGGTGGATCTGGCCGACGGTCAGGTCAGTCTGAATGGAACGCTTTCCTTGCCGTTGATTAAGGGCCTGAAGCTGGAAGATACCAGGTTCCATTTTGTTGGCGAGTTGTCGAATTTGGACAGCAGCAAGCTGGTACCCGGATTTGAAGTCAGCGCAGACCGATTGGACCTGAGCGGCGACCAGACGCAAGTGGCCATCCAGGGCGAGGGGCTGTTTGGCGTCGTACCGGTTGAAGCGCTTTGGCGGCAGCCGATCGGAGGCGAAACCCCGCAGCAAAGCGAACTGACAGGTCAAATCGAACTCTCCCCGCGTTTGATGGAACAAATCAATGCCGGACTGCCGCGCGGCATGTTGACCGGAGAGGGGATCGCCGATTTCAGCCTGAGTCTTGGTGCGGGTGAGCCCCCGCGCTTGTCGGCACAGTCCGATTTGGTTGGCGTGGCGTTGGCGATCCCTGAGCTTGGATGGCGCAAATCAGCCAGCACTGGCGGCTCTCTGACTGCCGAGGCCACGCTGGGCGCTCAGCTAAGTGTCGATTCCCTTCGGATCAACGCTGCTGGTCTGCGGACAACTGCAGCGATCTCGTTCCGGGATGGCGGGTTCGAAAGGGTACGGTTCAGCACGTTCGAACTGGGCGACTGGCTTGCAGTTCCGGCGGAATTGATTGGGCGTGGTGCCGCGCTGCCGGATATCCGTGTGTTGGGCGGCGTGCTTGATCTGGGAAAATCCACTATCGGCGAGGGAGGCGGCAGCAGTGGTGCTGCCGGGCCCGGGCCAAAGCTGGATGTGAAGCTGGACCGACTACAAGTCACTGAATCCGTTGCGTTGACCGGGTTGACTGGCTCGTTTCAAACCACTGGCGGACTGACCGGCAGCTTTGCGTCGCAAGTCAATGGCGGTGCAGCGATCCGCGGACAGGTCACCCCGCGCGCGTCCCGATCTGCGGTTGGTCTAACCTCGGACGATGCGGGGGCAGTTCTGCGATCAGCGGGGGTTCTGACGCAGGCACGCGGTGGAACAATGCAATTGCAGCTGGATCCGATCGCAGAGCCTGGAAACTATGACGTCGACCTGAAAATCAAAAATACGCGGATCACGGACGCTCCGGCCATGGCAGCGATATTGAACGCGATCAGTCTCGTGGGGTTGCTGGATGAAATGGCGGGGCAAGGTATTTTCTTCGCAGCCATCGACAGCAAAATGCGTATCACTCCGACCGATGTGAAAGTGCTGAGCGGTAGTGCCGTAGGTCCATCAATGGGACTGTCCTTTGATGGTACGGTCGACACTGTAGCCGGGATGCTGAACCTGCGCGGCGCGATTTCACCGATCTATCTGGTCAATGCTATTGGCAGCGTTCTGACCAAAAAGGGGGAAGGTATCTTTGCCTTCAACTACACTTTGTCCGGACCGCTGTCCGACCCGCAAGTTTCGGTCAATCCTCTGTCTGGTCTCGCACCTCTGTTTCTGCGCAACCTGTTGCGCGAGCCTGCGCCAACGGTCTCGGATGGCCCGAATGCCACACCGGATCGATCTGGCGAACCCAATCCCGCCTTCCAGACACGTGGTGAGGATCGCTGATCTGAGCTGTGGCCGAATCTGTCGGGCCGATGTATGGCGCGGCCATGAAACTCAGCGACTTTGACTTCCACCTGCCCGAACACCTGATTGCCACGCGTCCCGTCAGCCCGCGCTCGTCAGCGCGACTGCTGCTTGCGCAGGGTGATGCTGTTCAGGACCGGCACGTGTTCGATCTGCCGGACATATTGCAGCCCGGGGACCGTCTGGTGCTGAACGACACCCGCGTCATTCCCGCTCGCCTCAGCGGTCGCCGCCACCGTGACAGCGCGCAAGGGCCGGTATCTGCCGCGATTGAGGCAACGTTGCTGGACCCGCAATCTGATGGTTGTTGGGCCGCGCTGATCAAGCCGCTTAAGAAGATCAAACCGGGCGAAGAGATCGTATTCTCAGACGATCTGAGCGCAACCCTGGACCGAGTTGCCGATGGCCAAGCCTATCTGCGCTTCAACCTGACCGGAGAGGATTTCGATCAAGCGTTGGAGCAGGCCGGCGCGATGCCGCTGCCTCCCTACATCGCAGCGAAACGCGCGGCGGATGAGCAGGACAAGACCGACTACCAAACTGTGTGGGCGCGAAACTCCGGAGCCGTAGCGGCCCCAACCGCGTCCTTGCATTTTGATGATGCGCTTTTGCAGGCGCTATCGGAGCGCGGTGTCGAGTTCACGCATGTCACACTGCATGTGGGGGCAGGCACATTTCTGCCGGTCAAAGTGGAAGACGTGACCACCCACAAGATGCACGCCGAATGGGGACGGGTCAGCGCGCAGGCCGCTGCCGAGATTGCGGCGACCAAAGAAGCGGGCGGGCGCGTTATCCCGGTGGGCACAACTGCCCTTCGACTGATCGAAAGCGCGGCACGCCGCGGCCGGATCGTGCCGTGGGAAGGCGAGACCGATATCTTCATATACCCAGGTTTTGAATTTCACGTCACTGATGCGCTGATGACCAATTTCCACCTGCCGAAATCCACATTGCTGATGCTGGTTTCGGCGTTGATTGGGCAGGATCGGGTCAAGTCGGTCTATGACCACGCTATCGCAGAAGAATATCGCTTTTTCTCATACGGCGACGCGTCTCTGCTGATACCATAGTCGTATCTTGGCCATCTGAGCCCTTACAATGTCGTAGACAAGCGCGACGTGCTTCGTCATTGACGGCAAAGCGGACAAAACACACCGGCAATTTTGGATAGGCAGAATGCTTCAGGTTCTTTCCAGCGCTTGGGCGCTTCTTCTGGGAATGGGGTTGCTGATGGTCGGCAACGGCCTGCAGGGCACGTTGCTGGGGGTGCGTGGAGAAATCGAGGGATTCTCGACCCTAGAGATGTCCTTTGTGATGTCGGCCTATTTCCTTGGGTTCCTTGGCGGCTCGCGTCTGGCACCTGAAATGATCCGCCGCGTGGGGCACGTGCGCGTGTTCGCGGCGCTGGCCTCGTTCATCTCGGCTGTTATGATCATGTATCCGATGCTGACCGATCCAATTGCATGGTCGATTGGCCGCGTGATTATCGGGTTCTGTTTTTCGGGCGTGTATGTGACCGCGGAAAGCTGGCTGAACAATGCCGCAAACAACGAGAACCGAGGGCAGGCGCTGTCGCTTTATATGATGGTGCAGATGACAGGTGTGGTGAGCGCCCAAGCCTTATTGCTGGTCGGCGACCCGGCAGGATATGAGACCTTTGTCATCGCTTCTATACTGGTTTCGATCTCATTTGCGCCTATTCTGCTGTCCATTTCTCCGACCCCGGCGTTCGATACCACCAAACCGATGACATTGCGCCAGCTGATGGAAACATCGCCGCTGGGCTGCGTCGGCATGTTCTTGCTTGGCGGGATATTTTCAGCGCAATTCGGGATGAGCGCCGTTTATGGCGCTCAGGTTGGATTGAGTCTGGTCGAGATTTCGACCTTCGTAGCGGTGTTTTATATCGGCGCCGTAGTCCTGCAATATCCGTTGGGCTGGATGTCCGACAGAATGGACCGCCGTCTGCTGATCATGCTGGTGGCCGCTGTTGGTGGGGTAGGCGCCGTGATAGGCATGATACTGGGCGTCACTTTCACCATGCTTCTCGTAGCTGCCTTTATCATCGGCGGCATGACAAGCCCGCTCTATTCTCTGTTGATCGCGTATACCAATGACTACTTGGAGTATGACGATATGTCGGCGGCTTCGGGCGGTCTGGTTTTTATTAACGGCTTGGGCGCAATCGCAGGTCCAATTATCACCGGTTGGCTAATGGGGGCTGGCGTGCTCGGCCCACAAGGCTTTTTCCTGTTCATCGCGGCGCTGATGTTCATCATGGCCGCCTATGCGGCCTATCGTATGACCCAGCGCGTCTACAAACCCGTGGATGAAACCGGATCGATTGCCCCGATCTACCCGACATCGTCGCCCGTTGCCCTGGAAGTTGCGCAAGAGGTCGCCATAGAGGCAGCCCAGGACGAGCAGGATACGCAAGAACCCGCCTGAGCGCCGGAAATGTGACTTTTGTGTTGCAATATGTTACTGTCACAAATCTGTAAAAGTGATTTTAATGACGTTACGTCCTGGGGAGGGCAATTACGGAGTCTAGGGCAATGGTAGGTCCTGAAGAAGTATTGAGTTTTTGGTTAGATGAGGTTGGCCCCGAGGGGTGGTACCTGCAGGATGAAGCGCTGGATGCGCGGATCCGGGATAAATTTCTTTCAACATGGGAAGCCGCGTGTGAGGGTAAATTCTCGCTTTGGCTGACCTATCCTAGCGGTTCGCTGGCCTATATTATTCTTATGGATCAGTTGCCTCGCAACATGTTCCGGGGAAGCAAACAGGCCTTTGCATCGGATCGGGCGGCACTGGCTGCAGCGAAATGCGCGGTCGACAAAGGCTGGGATCTTAAGATCGACGAACCGGCGCGGCAGTTCTTTTATTTGCCGATGATGCATTCGGAAAATCTGTGCGATCAGGAGCGCTGTGTGCGCCTTATGATCGAACGGATGCCGGAAGGCGGCGAGAGCAATCTGCTTCATGCGCGCGCTCATCGTGAGGTGATCCGCAAGTTCGGTCGTTTCCCGTATCGAAACGATGCGCTGGAACGCGCGACCACTGAACACGAAGCCGCATATGTCAGTAATGGCGGATATGGTTCGACTGTGCGCGAGTTGCAGGCCGCGACCTAGGTCGCGGGCTCACAGCCTTTTAGGATCAGAAGGCGGTCGGTGACAGTGTCGGCGGATGTCGTGATGGCATAGTCGATCAAGTCTTCTGGTTTTTCGACCAGGCCCGCCAATCGGGCCTGAGTGTCTTCCAGCTTCCCCTCCAGATCACCCAAACGTCGCAATGCCGCATTCAACTGTTGGCGTGTGACCGCATCGAGTTGCGTGCCCTGACTGCCAAGGGTCGCAAGATCGCTGCGCAACGCGGCCAGTTCCCCACGAATTCCCTGCGCCTGATCTCGTAGCGGCGCCACGACCTGCAGGTTCTCAGCAAACCCGACCCGGATCTGATCGACAGACTGCGCAAGTTTCCACCCCAAAAACAGGCATAAAGCCAACAATATCAATGTCGCGTTCAAAAGAGCGAGCAGTAAATCTTTGAGCGTTTTAGCCATGATACGCCTTTCGAAAATCGGGAAGGTCAAAAACTGGTAGTGCATATTCGTCAGTTCTAGCCTTTGCGGTAACGTGGGTATAGGCTGAATTCAGCTCCAAATACCTGATTTGACCCCGCGTCACATATGTCGCGGGCTCTGATGTTGATGCGTTGTAAAAAATAGTTTAACGGTAAACTAGTTTTTTGAACTGACCTGTGTCGAGAGGGAAACATGGCTGCACAATCTTATGATCTGATCGTAATCGGGGCTGGCCCCGGTGGCTATGTAGCCGCTATTCGCGCGGCGCAACTGGGCCTGAAGACCGCTGTCGTCGAGCGCGAACATCTGGGTGGTATCTGCCTGAACTGGGGCTGTATCCCGACAAAGGCACTACTGCGATCATCGGAAGTGTTTCACCTGATGGAGCGTGCCAAGGATTTTGGCTTGAAAGCTGACAAGGTCGGCTACGATCTGGATGCGGTTGTGAAGCGCTCGCGCGGTGTTGCCGCGCAGTTGTCCGGCGGTATAGGTCATCTGCTGAAAAAGAACAAAGTCGCCGTTGTCATGGGTGAGGCATCGATCCCCGCCAAGGGCAAGGTCAGCGTCAAAACAGACAAAGGCACGGAAGACCTAGCCGCGAAGAATATCGTTCTGGCCACCGGTGCCCGGGCGCGCGAACTGCCGGGCCTTGAAGCGGATGGCGATCTGGTCTGGACGTACAAACACGCGCTGCAACCGCCGCGGATGCCCAAGAAACTGCTGGTCATCGGCTCGGGTGCGATCGGGATCGAATTCGCCAGCTTCTATAACACTTTGGGCGCGGACACGACCGTGGTCGAGGTGATGGATCGAGTGCTGCCTGTCGAAGATGCCGAGATCAGTGCATTTGCCAAGAAAGCTTTCACCAAGCAGGGCATGACCATCATGGAAAAGGCGATGGTTAAACAATTGGACCGCGCCAAGGGCAAGGTGACTGCGCATATCGAGGTGAAAGGCGAGGATGAGAAACACGATTTTGACACGGTGATCTCGGCCGTGGGCATCGTCGGCAATGTGGAAAACCTCGGGCTTGAAGCCTTGGGTGTGAAGATCGACCGCACGCACGTGGTCACCGATGAATACTGCCGCACTGGGGTAGACGGGCTTTACGCTATAGGTGATATCGCCGGGGCGCCCTGGCTGGCACACAAAGCCAGCCACGAAGGCGTGATGGTAGCTGAGCTGATCGCGGGCAAACACGCACATCCGGTGAAGCCTGAAAGCATCGCGGGCTGCACCTATTGCCAGCCTCAGGTCGCTTCGGTTGGATATAGCGAAGCCAAGGCCAAAGAGCTGGGTTATGACATCAAGGTCGGACGCTTCCCGTTCATCGGCAACGGCAAGGCCATCGCGCTTGGTGAGCCCGAGGGACTGATCAAGACCGTCTTCGATGCCAAGACCGGGGAATTGCTCGGAGCACACATGATCGGTGCCGAAGTCACAGAGCTTATTCAGGGCTATGTGGTCGGTCGCCAGTTGGAAACCACTGAAGAAGACCTGATGAACACCGTCTTCCCGCATCCGACGCTGTCTGAAATGATGCATGAAAGCGTGCTGGATGCCTATGGACGCGTGATCCACATGTAAGGCCAGGGGGCTCTGCCCCCGCCGCGGCAAGCCGCGACTCCCCCGAGATACTTATAGCCAGATGAAGCAGGGGATCCGTACTTCATCTGGCCGAAAATACCTCGGAGCGCGAGGCAGAGCCTCGCAAAGGATCCTCATTTATTTATTGCTTCCAATATACGGGCCCACGAGCGGATGCCTTTGTGGAAGCTTTTGACGTCGTATTTCTCGTTCGGCGAGTGGATGGCATCATCGTCATTGGCATACCCAACCAGCATCGAATCCAGCCCCAACACTGTATTGAAATATCCAACCACCGGGATTGATCCGCCCATCCCGGTGAAAACGGCCTCGCGATTCCACTCGTCCGAAAGTGCTCTGCGGGCCGCTTCGAATTCTGGGCGGCTAAGGTTCATCACCGAAGCAGGAGAGCCTTCGAGATCACTGTCCCAGACCACTTTTGCATCCGTAGACAGGCGCTCTTCGACATGTTTGCGGATCCTTTTGCGGAGCGCATCCGGGTCCATGTCGCCGACCAGGCGGCAGGTGATCTTGCAATGTGCCTCGGACGGGATAACGGTCTTGGAGCCCGCGCCGTTGTAACCTCCCCAAAGGCCATTCACTTCGAGTGTGGGTCGCGCCCATTGTTGTTCCAGCGTGGAATAGCCTGTTTCACCGTGCGGCTCGGTATAGCCAACCGAATTCAGGTATTCCGCTTCATCAAACCCGCAATTCTCCCATTGGCGCAACTGCTCGGCCGGGACTTCGTGTACGCCTTCGTAAAAACCTTCGACCGCGACGCGGCCGGTTTCTTCATCATAGAAGGATGCGACGATGCACGACAGTTCCCGCAGCGGGTTCAGACCCGGCCCGCCATAGTGGCCCGAATGCAGGTCGATGCGGGGACCGATGATTGTGAATTCATCCTTGAGCATGCCGCGCAATTGCGACGCTATCGAAGGCACCCCCCGCGACACCATCGAAGTATCACAGACCAGCGCGAGATCCGCCTGAAGCTCGGATTTGTTTGCTTTGAGAAATGGCACGAGTGAGGGCGACCCGGATTCTTCCTCACCTTCGAAGAAAAACGTGATGCGGCAGGGCAGGGTGCCATGCACTGCTTTCCAGGCGCGGCAGGCCTCGACGAAGGTCATCAGTTGGCCTTTGTCGTCAGAAGCGCCGCGCCCGCGTATCACCTGTCCGTGTGGAGTGTCTTCCAAAGCCGGATCGAAAGGATCGCGTGTCCACAGCTCCAGCGGATCGACAGGTTGCACATCATAGTGTCCATAGAACAGAACATGCGGCCCACCGCTGTCCTCACCGACATGGCCAACGACCATGGGATGTCCCGGAGTTTCGCGCTTTTCGGCTGCAATACCGATACTTTTCAGATCCGCCACCAGCCAATCGGCAGCCTGGTCGACTTGGTCCTTGAAGGCCGGGTCAGTCGAGATGGAGGGAATGCGCAGAAACTCCATCAGGCGGTCGATGGAGGTGGTCAGATCGGTATCGATCCGGCTCAGTACAGCGTCAAGCGACATAGGGGTCTCCTGGGAAGGTCTTGAAATTGGACAGAGCCTATCAGCATGGGCGGTACCGTCCAGCAGGTTTCTGTGCTGGATCTGGGGGAAAGGCCTGCGGCGTTTCCTCGCGTCTTGTGGTCGTAACTTTGCTTGTCGGTTTAGGCGTTTGGCGTTATTTGATGCAAATCAAAGTTGGGTTCGGCTGTTCGGCTGTAGGCCAGTTGGACAGATGAACGCGACGCCATACTTCCAGCCCGGCTTGTGAAGTGGCGAAAAAAGTCGCCCGGGGCTATAATAACCGGGCATCCAAGGAGGGTCCGTTGGACTATACTGCTCAGCTCGATACAGCGATTGCCAGGCTGCATGACGAAGGACGTTATCGGACCTTTATCGATATTGAACGTCGGAACGGTCATTTTCCGCATGCGGTACGGACTTGTCCCGATGGTTCGCAGCAGAACATCACCGTGTGGTGTGGCAATGATTATTTGGGCATGGGTCAGAATCCTGTTGTTTTGGAGGCCATGCACGAGGCGGTGGAGGCCGCAGGCGCAGGCTCGGGCGGGACGCGCAACATTTCAGGCACGACAGTCTATCACAAACGGCTGGAAGCTGAATTGGCGGACTTGCACGGCAAAGAAGCCGCACTGCTATTCACCAGTGCCTATATCGCCAATGACGCGACACTCAGCACTCTGCCAAAATTGTTCCCCGGCCTGATTATATATTCCGATGCACTGAACCATGCGTCGATGATCGAAGGCGTGCGCCGCAACGGGGGTGCCAAACGCATCTTCCGCCACAATGACGTGGCACATCTGCGTGAGTTGCTTGAGGCTGATGACCCTGCAGCCCCCAAGCTGATCGCGTTTGAGTCGGTCTATTCGATGGATGGCGATTTCGGACCCATTGAAGAGATTTGCGATCTGGCCGATGAATTCGGTGCTTTGACCTATATTGATGAGGTTCACGCGGTTGGCATGTACGGCCCCCGCGGCGGGGGCGTAACCGAGCGTGATCGGTTGGCGCATCGCATTGACATCATCAACGGAACGCTTGCCAAAGCCTATGGTGTCATGGGCGGCTACATCGCGGCTAGTGCCAAGATGTGTGACGCCATCCGGTCCTATGCGCCGGGCTTTATCTTCACTACCTCGCTGCCACCTGCGGTTGCGGCAGGGGCGGCAGCCTCGGTGGCCTATCTCAAGCGCGCGCCTGAACTGCGCGAGCAGCACCAGACCCAGGCCAGCATTCTTAAGCTGAGGCTGAAAGGGCTTGGCATGCCTCTGATTGATCACGGCAGCCACATTGTGCCGGTGATCGTTGGCAACCCCGTCCACACCAAGAAGTTGAGCGATATGCTGCTGGATGACTATGGTATCTATGTGCAGCCAATCAATTTCCCGACCGTTCCGCGCGGCACCGAACGTCTGCGGTTTACGCCATCTCCGGTGCATGGATCCGACGAAATGAACCGTCTGGTGCAGGCGATGGACGAACTTTGGTCACATTGTGCGCTAAATCGCGCCGAACTTGCTGGATAACCTCACGCTAAAGTGTGCAACGAGTTTGCTGCGTGTTAAGCTTACGCTAACAAAAGAAGCGGACGAATCGTTATAGGGGCGATTCGACGTTTGCGCGTAACACGCGACAGGCAAAGATGGGGCAGCAGGAATGATTGGGCGCAGATCACAGCGCGATTCCGAAGAAGACATGGACGTCAGACCCAAGGGTTTTGATGACTATGAGGTACGGCTTGGCGATGTCATGCGCGGCGAACGTGCAACGATGGGCAAGTCGCTTCTGGATGTGCAGCGTGAACTGCGAATCAAAGCCAACTACATCGCCGCCATCGAAAATGCAGATCCCGATGCCTTTGACACACCCGGCTTCATCGCCGGGTATGTGCGTTCATATGCCCGCTATCTGGGCATGAACCCCGATGAGACTTTTGCGACCTTCTGTCAGGAAAGCGGTTTCGAGGTTGCGCATGGCATGTCGGCCGAGGCGTCGGTGGTCAAAAAAGCGCAAGGTGGTTTGCCCTCACGCGGGCCGATGGGACGTGATCCGTTTGTCTCGCCCAGTACGCCTTATATTCCGGGCCGCGAATCCGTAGTCAGCCAGATTGAACCGCGTGCTATTGGATCGACGCTGGTGCTGTTGGCCGTCATTGGCGGCATCGGTTATGGGGGCTGGTCGGTTCTGAACCGCATTCAGCAGGTGCAGGTCAGCCCGGTTGAGCAGGCCCCCGTCGTGCTTACAGACCTTGACCCGCTGGATGCCGCACAGGCCCGGCCCGAGGGAACCGAGCTGGCCAGCGCCGAGGTGCCAAGCTCTGAAGCGCTGGATCGTCTGTATCGTCCGCAGGCACTTGATGTGCCGGTGCTGGTGGCGCGGGATGCACCGATTTCCACCCTTGATCCGCGCAGTGTCGGAACGTTCCGCGCGCCTGAACCTCCGCAAATCAAAGTGACCGAAGTTCATACGGTTGAACGCCCGGCCTTGCCTCAAGTGGTTGAAAAGCTGGATACGACGCTGAAGATCGTGGCCGTGAACCCTGCTTGGATGCGTGTCACGGCAGCCGATGGCAGCGTGATTTTCGAAGGAACTCTGGGCACCGTTGAGCAGGGCAGCACGTTTGAAGTGCCGCTCACCGAGGAACCCCCGCAACTGCGAGCAGGAGCTGCGGGGTCGGTCTATTTCTCGATGAATGGCGAACATTTTGGTCCTGTGGGCGCGCCGGGTACGGTGGCCAAAGGTGTTGTTCTGTCAAAGGATGCCGTTGCAGAAACCTTCGCAGTTGCCGATCTTGAGGCCGATCAGAACAGCGCACTCAAGCAACTGGTGGCCGAGTTGCAGACCGAGGCGGCAGAAGCGCCCGCCGAGTGATCTTGGCATTGCTCCCCAAGGGATGGCGAACTATCTAAGGGTCAATTCAGGCTGATCCGGATCGATCCTCATGTCGCTCAATCACGTGCGCCCCTGGCGCAATATCTATCGCCGCAAATCCCGCCAGATCATGGTTGGCAATGTGCCCGTCGGAGGTGACGCACCGATTGCCGTGCAGACCATGACCAACACGCTGACCACCGACGTGGCTGCGACCGTGGCACAGGTGCAGGCGGCAGCAGAGGCGGGGGCGGATATCGTGCGGGTCTCGGTCCCGGATGAGGCCTCGTCAAAAGCGCTGAAAGAGATCGTGCGCGAAAGCCCTGTTCCTATCGTGGCTGATATTCATTTCCACTACCGTCGCGGAATCGAATCCGCCGAGGCCGGTGCGGCCTGTCTACGGATCAATCCGGGCAATATCGGCGATGAAAAACGGGTGAAAGAGGTCATCAAAGCCGCGCGAGACCACAATTGCTCGATCCGGATCGGGGTGAACGCAGGGAGCCTGGAAAAGCACCTGCTTGAGAAATACGGCGAGCCGTGCCCCGAAGCGATGGTCGAGAGCGGGTTGGAGCATATCCGTATTCTCGAAGACAACGACTTTCACAATTTCAAGATCAGTGTGAAGGCCAGCGACGTATTCCTGTCAGCGGCGGCTTATCAGGGCATTGCCGAGGCGACGGATGCGCCCATCCATCTGGGCATCACCGAGGCCGGAGGGCTGGTCAGCGGCACCATCAAATCGGCCATCGGTCTGGGCAATCTGCTGTGGATGGGCATTGGCGACACGATCCGCGTCAGCCTGTCTGCTGATCCGGTGGAAGAGGTCAAGGTCGGCTATGAGATCCTGAAATCTCTGGGCCTGCGCCATCGCGGCGTGAACATCATCTCATGCCCCTCCTGCGCGCGACAGGGTTTTGACGTAATCAAAACGGTTGAGGCGTTGGAGCATCGCTTGGAACACATCAAGACACCCATGAGCCTGTCGATCATCGGCTGTGTCGTGAACGGTCCGGGTGAGGCGCTGATGACCGATGTCGGTTTCACCGGTGGCGGGGCAGGCTCGGGCATGGTCTATCTGGCAGGCAAAGCCAGCCACAAGATGTCAAACGACCAGATGATTGATCACATCGTTGAAGAGGTCGAAAAGAAGGCAGCAGAGCTGGATGCGGCAGCTGAAGCTGCTGAGTAACAAGGCCTAAGCAACAGGCATTTGCTGTGTTGCGCAGTGAATGCCGCCGCCCAGCTCGCCCAATACGTCGACATTCAATGCAATGATCTCGCGGCCGGGGTAGTGACGAGCTAATGCCTTCTGTGCAATCTCATCGGTTTCGCGGTCTCCGAACTGGGCCATCACGATGCCGCCATTACAAACATAGTAATTCGCATAAGACGCCACGAATTCGGGATCGTTAACTCGGCGCCTATTGGGTTCAGGGATCACCTCAACCTGCAATCCTTCGGCGACGAGACGGTCATGAGTATCAAGGGCCGCGACATGAAACGGATCATCCATATCCGGCTCGTCTGGCAGGTTGATCAAAACGCGCCCAGGGCCGGTGAAGCGCGCCAGACTGTCGATGTGGTAATCGGTGATATCCTCGCCCCAGACCCCATCAGACCAGACCATGCGGTCGGCCCCATATGCAGCCAGTAATCGAGATTCAATTTCATTGCGTGACAGGTCTGGATTGCGGTTCTCATTCACCCACGAGCTTTCATGGGCCATGATCAACCCATGACCGTCTTGTTCTACACCGCCGGCCTCGCCTTTCAAGCCGGTCGGAAGCAGGGGCAGACCGAGATGGTCGGCAACCTTGGCAGCGATCCGCGCATCGTGTTTGTGCACCTGTTTCCGACCCCAGCCGTTGAACTGGATATGAGTGACCGCAATCCCGCCTCGATTGTCGATCACGAAGATTGGACCTGCGTCGCGGCACCACAAATCTTCGGTTGGAACATCCCAGAGCTCGACTGATGAGGAGAGTTTTTGACGCGCATCCGCATGGTGCTTTCCCGCCGCAAGCAGCGTCACGGGTTCAAAGGCGGAAATGGCGTTCGCGATTTCCGCGATGGTTTGTTGCACCATATCCAGAAAGATCTGGTCACGGTAAACTTTGCGGCTGACCGGCCATTGCATAAATGTGCGTTCGTGGGGCGCTTCTTCCGCCGGTACAAAGAGGTTTGAGGTGCGCTGAGCGAGGGTTTGCTTAGACAGGCCCATAAAACTCAGCGCACCTCCAGTGAGTAAGAGGTTCCGTCGATCCATGCTGGAAACCCACAGTGATGACTTAACCCTGTTCTGCCCGAACACCATTTGCGATCTGGAGCATTTGGTCTGCGGGCAGGTACCCGCGCATCATTTCGGTGCCCAGAACAAAGGACGGTGTGCCTGAAATCCGCAGCTTTTGCGCCAGATCGCGGGTTTTTGCGATTTCTTCGGTGACCTCATCGCTGTTCATTGCCGCGATGATCGCGTTGCTGTCCAGACCCAGCCCATCTGAAATCCGGCGCAGGGTCACCTCGGAGGGCTCGCCGCTGAATTCCAGCAGAGCGTCATGGACCTGCTTATAGGCATCGTCTCCCGCCACCTGTTTTGTTGCGATGGCAAAGCGGGATGACGCTACAGAGGCATCGCCCAGGATCGGCAATTCCTTAATCACAAGACGGATATTGCCGTCCTCGGCCAGCAGGGTGGCCACTTCGGGCACGGCGCGCCGGCAGTAACCGCAACGGTAGTCCATGAACTCGACCAGAGTAATATCGCCGTCCGGATTGCCACCGACCCAGCTGTAACCGTCATTAAAAAGCTCGTCAGCGTTGGCCGCGACAAGCTCCTTGTCAGCCTGAGCCTCGGCAACGGCATTGCGTTCCTCAAGGATGTTGATCGCCTCGAGGATCACTTCGGGGTTTTCCAGAAGGTATTCGCGCACCTGTGCGCCAAACTCGGCCTTCTCGGCGTCGCTCATCGCGTTCAATTCCAGCGCCTGCGCAGGACCAGTGATCAGGGAAAGACCCAATAGGGCCGGTGCAGCATGTCTCAGGATCATTTCCGTTTCCTCTTTTTCTTCTTCTTTGCGCGCTCCGAGGCAATCAACACATCCTGTGCCCTTTGCCAACCCGGAGAGCCTTCGGGGAGCTGTGCAACAGCCCGTTTAGCATGTATGCCCGCATCATCAAGTCGGCCCTGCAGCGCATAGCGTTCTGCAGTCACCGCAGACGCCATTCCGTTGTTGCCCACCTGCGAATAGGCAGAACCCAGATCCCGCATCAGCCGGGCATTGCGGTAGTCGCGTGCGCGCGCCTTTTCAAGCACTTGCAGGGCTTTCTTCGTCTTGCCATCCGCCAGCAAAGCACGTCCGTAACCGGCGAGGATCAGGGCATTGTTGGGCGCCATATCAACGGCTGCACCGTAGGCATCCACAGCTTCGGGCACGCGCCGGTTCTCCAATAGAATCTGGCCCTTCAATTCATAAAAAAACGGATCGTCAGGGCGAATCTCCAGCGCACCATTGATTGCGGCGCGGGCACGGGCGAGATCGCGATTTTGATGATGGGCCGATGCCTCGCGCATCAGGCGTATGTCACGATCTTTTTCTTCGCCCGCGCGACGCATGGTCCAGGTCGGGGATCGAAGAAAGGCTGACAACTTACCTTTGATCCGCGCGAACCAGTAATCGGCATTTGCGTTTTGCTCTGCCTTGTCGCCGAATTCGTTCAGAAAGGCCTCGGCGGCGCGCAAACGTTCGCGGCTGGTAGGGTGTGAGCGCATGTAGGGGTCTTGATTGACGGGGTTCAACAGCTCTTGCCCCGCGAACTTACGGTGCAGGTTGACCATCCCGTGCGGAGATACTCCCGCCCAACGCAAATAGCTGGCAGCACTTCGATCCGCCGAGGCTTCTTCGGCCCGCGTATGGCCCAGAAAGCTTCGCAGCGCCGAGGCTTGTGTGCCCGCTGCAATTCCTGCTGCAGCTTCTCCGCCACCTGCGGCCGCGGCTGCAAGCGCTAAAAGCGTCCCAAGCTGCGCGTTACGTTGCGCCGCGCGCAGGTTCTCTGAGCGTCTGGCCAGGTGGCCGTTGGCGATGTGCGCGGCCTCGTGTGCGATCACCGCTTGCAGCATCTCGGGCGTATCGACGCTTAGGATCAAGCCATAGTTGATATAGATCGTGTTGTAATCGATCACGAAGGCATTGAACGTACCATCATTGACGATCAGTACGCGCACCCGGTTGGTGTTCAGGCCAGCGGCCCGCAGGATCGGAAAGGCGAGCTCTTGCAGCCCGTGTTCAATGTCGGGATCGCGGATAAGGCTTTGCGCGCTGGCCTGCATGGCGCTGATCGACCATGTCACTGCCAGCAGCAACACGGCCGGGATTGACGCCAGCCGGGATAAGCGTTCAAAAGCCATGGCTGCAACATGGGAGATGGCCATGAGAAACTCAACCCGTTCCGGGGTCGATCCCTTCATCGTGATGGACGTGATGGAGGCCGCGCGCAAGGCGGAAGAAGCCGGGCGGCATGTCGTTCACATGGAAGTAGGTCAACCGGGGACCGGCGCACCCAAAGGGGCAACCGAAGCATTGGCGAAGGCCATGGAACAAGGGCCGCTTGGGTATACGGTGGCTTTGGGTTTGCCCGCTCTTCGTCAGCGGATCGCGCAGATGTATGGCGAATGGTATGGCGTTGATCTCAATCCAGAACGGGTGGTCATCACACCGGGATCATCGGGCGGGTTTTTGCTCGCCTTTACCGCTCTGTTCGACAGCGGTGATCGGGTGGGGATTGGTGCCCCGGGATATCCCTCTTATCGGCAAATCCTGAAAGCCTTGGGTTTGGTGCCGGTAGACTTGCCGACAGCACCGGAAAACCGGCTGCAGCCGGTGCCCGCCGATTTCACGGGGCTTGATTTGCAGGGATTGATGGTTGCCTCGCCTGCCAACCCGACTGGAACAATGCTGGATCACAAGGCGATGCAGGCGCTGATCGATGCGGCGCACGGGCAGGGTGCATCGTTCATCAGTGACGAGATTTATCACGGGCTGGAATACGAAGCCAAAGCCGTCACTGCGCTGGAGCTGACGGATGAGTGCTATGTGATCAACTCATTCTCCAAATATTTTTCGATGACCGGCTGGCGCGTTGGCTGGATGGTTGTGCCCGAAGATCAGGTGCGGGTGGTTGAGCGGATTGCCCAGAACATGTTCATCTGCGCGCCTCACGCCAGTCAGGTGGCCGCATTGGCAGCTATGGATTGTGACGACGAATTGCAGGCAAATATGGATGTATACCGCCGCAATCGTCTGTTGATGTTGGACGGGTTGCCCAAGGCCGGTTTTACCAGTATCGCACCGCCGGATGGGGCGTTTTATGTTTACGCGGATGTCTCAGACTTGACCGATGACAGCCGGGCATTTGCAGCCGAGATTCTCGACAAAACCGGAGTTGCCGTGACGCCGGGGCTGGATTTCGATCCGGTGCGCGGGCATACGACGCTGCGATTTTCCTATGCGCGATCGACCGAAGACATTCAGGATGGGCTGGATCGGCTACAACGTTTTATGGCCAAGCGGGGTGCGATCCCGCAATCGGCCTAAAGCGTTCACAAAGGCGGCGTCATGCGATAGGCTCTGCCTCAAACGATCTCGGGATAACTTGAGGCCATGAGCAGGATTTTCTACGCAATCGCCCTGATCTGGGCGTTGAACGGTGTCGCTGTCGCGCAGGACTTCAGCGCGCTCGCACGCGTCCTTCCGGACCAGAGCAGCATCGTCGATGATGGCAATACCGGCGTAAGGGTCGAACTTGGGCTGACTCAAGGCGTGCCATACCGCGTGTTCACGCTGCGCGATCCATACCGCGTGGTTCTGGATTTCCAAGAGGTCGACTGGTCTGGCCTGAACCGCGAGACCTTCCTGCAAACCAGCCGGATCAGCGGTGTTCAATTCGGGGCATACGTGCCCGGTTGGTCGCGACTGGTGTTGGAGCTGGGCGCTCCGCTGGCGGTGGAAACAGCTGATCTGCGGGTTGATCAGGCGACGGGCACTGCTCAACTATCGCTGCACCTAAAAGGCACTGATTTTGACAGTTTTGCAGCCAGCGCAGGTGCCCCGCGTCAGCCCGGCTGGGATTTGCCGGAACCCGCAGTGACACCGGCACTGCCACGGCGCGACGGTGTGCGGGCGGTACGGGTCATGCTGGATCCCGGGCATGGCGGCATTGATCCCGGGGCAGAATTCGCTGATACAAATGAGAAAACACTGATGCTGACCTTCGCGCGAGAGCTGCGAGAGGCGCTGCTGCGTACCGGCGGTTTCGAAGTGGTGATGACGCGTGTTGACGATCAATTCGTCTCGCTCGAACGCCGTATCTCGCTGGCACATCAGGCCGGGGCCGACGTGTTTATCTCACTGCATGCGGATTCGCTTTCCGAAGGGCTGGCGCATGGGTCGGTCGTGTACACTCTTTCAGAGGAAGCTTCAGACGTTGCCAGTCAAAAGCTGGCCGAACGGCATGACCGGAGTGATTTGATCGCAGGTATTGATCTCAGCGGTGCAGACGATCAGGTCGCTGATGTGTTGCTGGATCTGGCTCGGCAAGAGACTGTGCCACGCAGTAGCGCACTGGCGCGCTCGCTGGTGGATGGAATGACGCAGCAGGGAGGCCCGATGAATCGTCGTCCGCTACGTTCTTCGTCGTTTTCGGTGTTGAAGGCAGCCGATATCCCATCGGTTCTGGTTGAGTTGGGTTTTTTGTCCAGCCCGCGCGATTTCAAGAACATCTCTGATCCAAGCTGGCGCGCATCCATGGCGCATGGGCTTGTGCAGGGGCTTGAGAACTGGCGTCGGGACGATCTGGTGAAGCGATCTCTGATCGGACAATGACGCAGCGGCGCAAAACAGCCATTGTAGCCTTTCGTGTTTTGACCCTGCGCGGGGGCGACACTATATAGGCGTCATCGCGAGTAAAAGGCAGTAACGTGATCCGGTTCATTCTTTCGTTCTTCGGGGCAATTTTCAGTCTCGTGACCTTAGGTATTTTTATGGCCGCGCTGGTCGTTGGCGCGGTGTTCTGGATGTATGGCCGAGACCTGCCCAGCCACGAGTCATTGGCGCAATACAAACCACCGACGATCAGCCGGATTTACTCGGGTGAGGGCCAGCTGATCGACGAATTTGCACAGGAGCGCCGCCTGTTCACGCCGTCCGAGGAAATTCCCGATCTGGTAAAACAGGCGTTTATCTCGGCGGAAGACAAGAATTTCTATACCCATCAGGGCTATGACCCACGCGGTATCATTGCTGCCGGGGTCGAGGCAGTGCGCACTAAAGGCGAAACCGTTCGTGGTGCGTCAACCATCACGCAGCAGGTGATGAAGAACTTCCTGTTGTCCGGTGACCGCCGGGCCGAGCGCAAGATCAAGGAAATTATCCTCGCCACCCGGCTTGAGGATACCTTGGACAAGGAACAGATCCTCGAGCTTTATATGAACGAGATCTTCCTGGGCCAGAACTCTTATGGTGTGACCGCTGCTGCGCAGACCTATTTCAACAAAACTCTGCAGGAACTGGCCCCGCATGAGGCCGCGATGCTGGCGGCCATGCCCAAGGCGCCGTCCGACTATCATCCGGTCCGCCAGAAGGAGCGTTTGCTGAACCGCCGAAACTATGTACTGCGCGAGATGCAGCAGAACGGGTACATCGATCAGGCCACCTATGAGACCGAAGTCGAGATGCCGTTGCGCTCGGTCCAGAATGGCGATTTTGAAAGCTTCCGCACTGCATTGCCACCCCGTGATTACTTCACCGATGAAATCCGCCGTCAGTTGAGCGAGGATTTTGGCGAGGGTGAGTTCTTCACTGGCGGTTTCACCGTACGCGCCTCGGTGGATGAGGAAATGCAGGTCGAAGCGGCGAAAGCCCTGCGCACGGCGCTGCAGAAATACGACCGCTCTCGTGGGCGGTGGCGCGGCACAGGCGAGGTCATCGCTGAGGAGAAGCTGGCGGATGAAGCACAGTGGCGCGAGGCGCTGGCGATCATGGAAATCCCCCGCGACGTGGTGCTGCCGACGCAGTGGTATCCTGCCGTTGTTCTGAACGTGGCCGACCAATCCCTGACCGTCGGGATCGAAGATGGCCCAGCAGATGGCACCGTCCCGCGCGAAGACATCAAATGGATGCAGGGCAACTTCCAGGACAATTTCAAACGCGGCGATGTCATTCTGGTAATGGCTGGCGAAGAGGGGCAGTGGTCTGCCCGTCAGGTGCCAGAAGTGCAGGGCGGCTTTGTCGCGATGGACGTGAATTCGGGCCGTGTTCTGGCGATGCAGGGTGGGTTCTCGTATCAGGACACGGTGTTCAACCGAGCCACTCAGGCGCAGCGCCAGCCTGGGTCCAGCTTCAAGCCATTCGTTTATGCCGCTGCTCTGGATAGCGGATACAGCCCCGCGACGATCGTTGTGGATGCGCCGATCGAGGTGAATACACCGCAGGGCCTGTGGCGTCCCAAAAACTCGACGAACAAGTTTTATGGTCCGACCCCGTTGCGTACCGGGATCGAACAGTCGCGGAACCTGATGACCATCCGTCTGGCGCAAGAAGTCACCATGCCCGTTGTTGCGGGCTATGCCGAGCGGTTTGGCGTCTATGATCGGATGGGGGCGTTCCTTGCGAACTCGCTGGGGTCAGAAGAGACGACGCTGTATAAGATGGTTGCTGCTTATGCGATGTTCGCCAATGGTGGTGAACGGGTCGAACCCACACTGGTTGACCGTATTCAGGACCGGTTCGGCAAGACCATCTATCGCCATGACGATCGCCAGTGCGTCGATTGTAACTCTAGCTGGCTTGAGCCTGATGAATCGCCCACGATCCTCACCGATCGCAGCCAGGTCATGGATGCCATCACCGCCTACCAGTTGACGTCGATGATGAAGGGCGTGGTTGATCGCGGCACTGCATCGCGTGTTGTGAACCTGCCCGTGCCCACAGCGGGGAAGACCGGCACCACGAACGAATCCAAGGATGCGTGGTTCATCGGTTTCACCTCAAATATCGTGGCCGGTTGCTACATCGGTTATGACCGCCCGCGCCCGATGGGCCGAGGAGCCTACGGCGGCACCTTGTGCGGTCCTGTGTTCCAAAGCTTTATGGAAAAAGCAGTCGAGAAATACGGCGGTGGCCCGTTCGAGGTGCCTCCAGGTGGCCATTTCATCAAGATTGACCGTTTCAGCGGCGCGCGCCTGCCAGAAGATGCCAGTGGAGAATATGTGGTCGCCGAGTATTTCCGTGATGGCGTGGATGGTTTTATCGATCGCGTCTATGACGGTGGCTTCGCGATGGGATCTGACCTGCCGTTGTTTGAAGAGGCAAGTTCGGGCCGTCAGGTGACCACCTCAACCGGGGATACGATCACCGTTGGCCCCAATGCCAGCCAGGGCGATCTGCAGGGCGGCGGGCTTTACTGATCCGCCCAAGTTTCCCGGCTCAGTCGTCTTGTGGTGCCTCGCACCTCTTGCTATCACGCACACCTGATTGAGCAAGTTGGGACCTGACCATGCGCGCCGAAACCCAGAATATTGTGGCGGAAATCGAAAAGTCGCTGGAGCTGCTGGCGCAGCGCATGGACTATGAAACAGCGCCGCACCGGTTGGAGGAATTCAACGCGCGTGTTGAAGATCCGAACCTGTGGGACAATCCCGAGAACGCGCAGAAATTGATGCGCGAACGGCAGTTGCTGGTCGATGCCATCGAGACCTACGAATCCATCAAGACCGATCTCAACGACAATATCGAGCTGATCGAACTGGGCGAGATGGAAGAGGACGAAGAGGTCGTAACCGACGCCGAAGAAGCGATCAAAAAGCTGCAGACCAAGGCCGCAAAGAAAGAGCTTGAGGCGCTGCTTGATGGCGAGGCGGACGGCAATGATACCTTCCTTGAGATCAACTCGGGCGCGGGCGGTACGGAAAGCTGCGACTGGGCCTCGATGCTGGCGCGGATGTATGTCCGCTGGGCCGAGAAAAAAGGCTATACGGTCGAACTGCAATCCGAGACAGCGGGGGAAGAGGCGGGGATCAAGTCCGCCGCCTACAAGATCACTGGCCACAACGCCTATGGCTGGCTGAAATCGGAAAGTGGCGTGCACCGTTTGGTGCGTATCTCTCCGTTCGACTCGGCGGCCAAGCGTCATACCTCGTTCAGTTCGGTCTGGGTTTATCCTGTGGTGGATGACAACATCGAGATTGAGGTGAACCCGGCCGATATCCGCGTAGATACCTATCGTTCGTCCGGTGCCGGTGGTCAGCACGTGAACACCACCGACTCGGCGGTTCGGATTACGCATATTCCAACCGGAATCGTGGTGACCAGTTCCGAGAAATCGCAGCACCAGAACCGAGATATTGCCATGAAGGCGCTCAAGTCCCGGCTGTACCAGCAAGAACTGGATCGCAGAAACGCCGAGATCAACGCCGCCCACGAAGCCAAGGGTGATGCGGGCTGGGGCAACCAGATCCGGTCTTACGTGCTGCAGCCCTATCAGATGGTCAAAGACTTGCGGACCAATCACGAGACATCGGACACCAAGGGTGTGCTGGATGGTGATCTGGATGGTTTCATGGCGGCGACACTGGCCCTGAATGTCTCGGGCAAAAGCCGGTCCGAGGCACAGGGCGACGGCTAATTGCGGCAGTCCCTGACCTCGGCTGTGAACCTGATCAAGGGCCACTGGCAATTGATCGCAATTGTCGCGTTGGTGTTTGTGTTCTGGAACACGATGCTGGTGCTTCCGTTGAAAATCCTGGTTGTGTTCCTGCATGAGCTTTCGCATGCAGGTGCCATTATACTGACCGGTGGTTCGGTTGAAAGTTTCTCGGTCTCTCCACAACAAGGTGGCCTGGTTATTGGCCGAGGAGGCAATCGGTTTGTCAGTCTGTCAGCGGGATATCTTGGGTCCTTGATGCTTGGGATGGGCCTGCTGATGATCGCCCTGCGCACCAATGCCGATCGGGCTGCGCTTGGTCTCTTCGGGGGAGTCATGCTGATTGTTGCGCTCCTGTATATCCGGGAACCGTTTGCCATGGCGTTCAGCGCGGGCTGTGGAGCGGTGATGCTGGCCACCGCGTGGTTCCTGAACCGCAAACTGTGTGATCTGATTCTACGGGTCATCGGGCTGACCAGCATGATCTACGTTCCGTTTGACATTTTCGATGACACGATCCGACGCGTGGGATTGCGATCAGATGCATATATGCTGGCTGAAGAATTCGGCGGAACCACCATGATGTGGGGCGGGTTGTGGCTGGTGCTTAGTCTGGTGATGATCGTCTTTGGTCTGAAGAATGTGCTGGGCCGCAATAGCAATGTGCGGATCGACCTCAGGATCAGATGATGCGCGCTCTTGCGCCGCTCTTCTTCGCGAAATTCTAAAAAGATACATTTAAACAGTGGCTTTAAATGGTCCGAGCACGTCGCTAGGCTGATGACGAGCAGCCAAAGGACCAACCCGAATGGATTTGACCAGAGCATCCGCGACGGACCTTCTTGACGCCTTGTCCCGCCGACAGCTTTCAGCTGCAGAACTGATGCGCGCGACGCTGGATCGGATCGCCCAGGTGAACGGTGAGGTAAACGCGATTGTCGCGCTGCGGGATGAAGACGCTTTGATGGCCGAGGCGCGGGCGGCGGATGCCGCGTCACCTCGCGGCGCGCTGCACGGGTTGCCGATAGCGGTGAAAGATCTGGCAAATGTGGCAGGGATCACTTCGACGCAGGGTTCGCCATTGTTCAAGGATCATGTGCCGCAAACTGACGATCTGCTGGCCGCCCGGCTAAGGGCTGCTGGGGCAATTCTGATCGGTAAGACCAACACGCCGGAATTCGGACTGGGTTCGCACACCTTCAATCCTGTCTATGGTGCAACACGCAACCCTTATGATCCCACGAAAACCTGTGGAGGTTCGTCGGGCGGTGCAGCAGTGGCGTTGGCGACTGGAATGCTGGCGCTGGCAGACGGCTCGGACATGATGGGCAGCCTGCGCAACCCGGCCGCATGGAACAACGTATACGGGTTCAGGCCAAGTTGGGGGCGCGTTCCGTCTGAGCCAGTGGGGGACGGTTATCTGCATCAGCTTTCAACTCTGGGGCCTATGGCGCGCAGCCCTGAAGACATCGGGCTATTGCTTGACGTCATATCCGGCCCCGATCCAAGGATGCCATTAAGCACAGAGGTCGAGCGCGTGTCGCCCGTTCAAGCGGCTGATCTGACAGGGATGCGCATAGGCTGGTTGGGCGACTGGGGCGGGGCGTTTCCATGCGAAGAGGGTATCCTCGCGCTATGCCGCGATGCGTTGCACGTTTTCGAAGAACGCGGTGCGCGAGTTGAGGCGCTTGCACCCCCGTTTGACGCGGACCTGATCTGGGACAGTTGGATTACTCTGCGCTCCTGGTCAGTGGCCGCAGGGTTGGAGCCTTTGGCCAAGAAGAAATCATCACTCAAAGATACCGCGCAATGGGAGTTGGAGCGCGGCCTGGCGCTCAGCGCGATGGATGTGCACTGGGCCAGTGTGAACCGGTCTGACTGGCACAAGCGGGCGGTGGAGCTTTTCGAAGACTATGACGCCTTGGTGTTGCCCGCAGCGCAGGTCTGGCCGTTCGAACTTGAAACGCCGTACCCAACCGAAATCAAGGGGCAGGGGATGGATACCTACCATCGCTGGATGCAGGTCGTGACACCCGTCAGCCTTTTGGGGTTGCCCTGTCTGGGTGCGCCTGTCGGTTTTGGAGCACAAGGGCTGCCGATGGGAATGCAGCTGTTCGGTCCGCGTGGTGCAGATGCGCGGATCTTGTCGATTGGGGCGGCATATCATTCTGCAACGCTTTGGCCTCAGAAACGACCCGCCATGTAGAACAACCGCCCGGGAGGAGAAAACAAGAATGGACAAACCCTTTGGTGTGCCGACGCTGAAACCCGTTGATACCGCGATGCTGAAAGAAGCGTTACGCCGAGCTTGGCAGGATTATCGCCGCGCGCCGCTTTTCGGACTTCTGTTCGCAGGCTTCTACGTGCTGGCCGGGTGGCTGATGGCGTGGGTCACGCTGCAGACGGGAACGTCGTTCTGGCTGGTTTTGGCCGCGATCGGCTTTCCCCTGATCGGGCCGTTTGCTGCCGTGGGATTATATGAGGTCTCGCACCGGCTGGAACAGGGTGAGCCGTTGAATCCCGGTGCGATATTCGGTGTGGTCATACAGCAAAGCCGAAGGCAACTGCCGTCGATCTGCGCCATTATCGTGGTGATCTTTCTGTTCTGGTTCTTTCTGGGCCACATGATCTTTGCGCTGTTCATGGGGCTGTCGACGATGACCAATATTTCAACATCATTTGAGGTGTTCCTGACACCCAATGGGCTGAGCATGTTGGTACTGGGCACACTGGTCGGGGCCGTATTTGCAATCATTCTGTACATGATCACCGTGCTGTCGATTCCTATGCTGCTGGATCGTGAGCTGGATTTTGTGACCGCGATGATCACCAGCTTTGCCTATGTCAAAGCGAACATTGGTGTGATGCTGGCGTGGGGGGCCTTCATCGCGATCATCACTTTTTTGGCGATGATCCCTTGGTTCCTGGGCCTGTTTATCGTCCTGCCTTTGCTGGGGCATGCCAGCTGGCATCTTTATCGCTTGATCTTGGACAACGATCCGTCCGGGGCTGCTCAGCCGACACCCTCTTAAATCTGTCCGTTTAAGTCAGGCCCTGATGAATTGTGCGCCTTTCGGGCCGATTGCAGTGCTGCGGACAAATTATGCCCAAGGTGATGCAGCGTAAGCCGTCTTACATCGGATCCACTGCCACCGGCCAACCGATACACATAACCCGACCATTCCTGAGGTGCCCATTCAGGCGGAAGGTTCAGAACCATCATTCTGCAATCCTGTGCGCCGGGCCGGGACATCAATGCGCAGACTTGTCCGCCGATGTGAGAAACGATGCCCTGAACCTCACGCATCGGCGCGGAGCATTTCGGCATGTGCGACAAGGGTTCATAGCTGCGCAGCAAGGTGCAATGCCGAATGCGGCGCATAAACAGTAGCCGGTGAAGTGTTGGTTCGCGTCGGTTTGGTGAGGCCTCAGCGGCGTGATAAAATCCGGTCGCCATAGTTTTTTCTGACCCGGTGACGAGAAATCGATCGATGATTTCTGATGCGGGATGAGCGGCGACCGGTTCTATTTCATCCAAAGGTTTCAGCAGGATACGCGCGTCGATATCGAAGAATCGACACATCCGGTCCAGCACATCCGGCCTGGGAAAACTTTCACCTGACAGATAGCGATTAAACTGCGTTCGATTGATGCCCAATTGGCGGCAAAGCTCTGAAACCGACCGATAACTGTTTGCGAGCTGCCTGAGGTTGGCTCCGAACATGCTGCGCAATTCTGCGGGGCTGCGATTGATGTCGGTCACTTCTGTCCCAGATTTCCGTTTGTATCTTCAGCAAAAACAGGTTTGCGGCGGCACAACGGCCGCGCAGTATTCAGAAATCGTAAAGTTGACCCCAACGGGCGCTGCAAAGCGCCTCGCTACGCGTCACAGGCTAGTCTGATGATAAGCAAAATCAATAGGCTTTCAGCCTATTTGCATGATCTTTTTCATGCTGTTGCTCATATTTGATGAACGCATTAAGCCTTTTTGAGGTTAGCAGGGCACAATGGCCAAGCAGGCCGCCGCCCCGAGAATGAATTCAGTCCCAGGGCGGAAATGGGGCTTAGTCACCGCGCAACAGGGCTGCAACTCCGGTACGGGCGATTTCAATCAAGCCAAGAGGGCGCATCAGATCGGCAAAGGCATCGATCTTGTCCGGTGCACCGGTGATCTCGAAGATGAACGAATTCAGCGTACTATCGACGACATTGGCCCGGAAAATGTCGGCCAGTCGCAGGGCTTCGACCCGTTTGTCGCCTTCACCCACAACCTTTATGATCGCCAACTCGCGCTCGACCGAAGCACCTTCGACGGTCAGATCATGCACGTCACGGACCGACACGATGCGTCCAAGCTGCGCCTTGATCTGCTCAATCACTTGTGGGGTGCCGGTGGTGACGATGGTAATTCGGCTGAGATGCCCGGTATGGTCAACCTCGGCAACCGTTAGACTTTCAATATTATAGCCACGACCCGAGAACAGACCAATTACGCGGGCCAGAACCCCCGGTTCGTTTTCAACCAGCACCGCGATCGTGTGTTGTTCCTGCACGTCCGAGAATGTTGGGCGTAGGTTATATGCAGAATGGCGGGTGGAGCCTTTGACGATGTTTAGCGGAGTCATTGATAGACCTCATCTTGGACATAAGTTTCTTCGGGCTTTCGTAGCGCAGAGATCAGCGCTTGGAGGCAAACTACGCAAGCCAGTATTAGGATCGGGGCAAACACGAGGCGCAAAGACAATATCTCGGTCATCTTGAAAAGCACCATATGTGTTGCTGGTCCGATACCGATCCACATTGCGGCGGCCAGTACCAGACGCCATGGAGAAGTTGTCAGGACGCCAGCTCGAAGCAGGAACAATGCAACGATTGCAAGCAGCCCAGATTCATAGAACCAGAAGTACGGTGTAGACATGGAAATACCCAGAAAGAGCACCGCTACCCGCAAGTCAAAACCTACCCTTGGGCTGCGCCATGCAACGAAGACTGCAATTCCAGACAACACTGTCAAAGTCCATTGCATCGCAAGCGCGAGCGTTTCTGGCACACCGATGCTGGCCAGCAAGGAATAAGGGCTAAGCATGACCGTATTCAGGTGGATTGAGCTTCGTATCTCTTCAAAGTGAACGCCCATCATGTTGCGCATTTCGGTCCAATATTCGACGCCAACGACCAGAGTGGCCAGAACGGACAAGACCACCGTCGTGACCGTTGCTGATATGATCGTCTTCCACGCACCGCTTGCCAAAAGCGCAAGCGGTATGAGCAGGCCGAGTTGGGGTTTAAGCGTCAGCAATCCAATAAAGAACCCTGCTAGTACGAAGCGGTCGTTCTTTAGCGCCGCTAGTGCGGCCAGAAGGCCTGCTGCCCAAAGGGTTGTGGTCTGCCCCATATACAAGTTTGGCAACATGGCGGGGGAGAGTGCAAAAGCAAACCAAACCGGTACGATTCCGCAGGAAAATGGCCGCACAGCAAGAAACATCGCGACAATTGAAATCGCTGTGAAAATCGCCCAAGCCGGAGAAAACGACAATGCCCCGAGTGGTTGGAGTGCGACAAGGAATGAGGGAGGATAAGACCAAGGCATCCAATCGTCTTCCTTGGACGCTTCGTGTATTTCCGACAATCTGTCGATATCAAATGCCGCAAGCGGTTCGCCTAAATGCGCGAGGTGACCTGCAGCCCAGAACACCTTGAAATCAACGGATAACGCCATTTTTCCTTGATCAACAACGGCATACCAGCCTGTGCCGACCCAGAACAATATCAACGCTAGAACGAAGAGTGGAACCATGAGCCCCACTTGCCAACCGCGACGGCCGGTGAATATCGACAAATTCTCTTCCGGGCTCGAAGCTCTGGCTGAGAACTGACTGCTGAGATCACGCATGATCTAACCCTTTTTCATGTCACGTGCGGCGACCTTAGCTCCGGCATTTGACCTAGATGTGGCAAAGCGGTGCTCAAACGAGCACAGCTCCACCAGCTTGAATAACACCTTGCGTTTCGGCTTCGCCCAGCAGCATCTCATTGTGGGCCTTGCCCGATGGGATCATCGGGAAGCAATTCTCGTGCTTTTCGACCACGCAGTCGAAGATGACCGGACCGTCGTAATTGATCATCTCCATGATCGCGTCGTCCAGATCGGTCGGGTCGGAACACAGGATACCCTTGGCACCAAAGGCTTCAGCGAGCTTGACGAAATCAGGCAGGGCCTCGGACCACGAATGCGAATAGCGTTCGCCGTGCAGCAGTTCTTGCCATTGTCGTACCATTCCAAGCCGCTCGTTATTCAGAATGAACTGTTTCACGGGCAGGCGGTATTGCGCGGCCGTGCCCATTTCCTGCATGTTCATCAGCCACGAGGCCTCACCAGCCACGTTGATGACCAGCGCATCGGGATGTGCCATTTGCACACCGATCGAGGCGGGGAAACCATAGCCCATAGTGCCCAGCCCGCCCGAAGTCATCCAGCGGTTGGGGTCTTCAAATCCCAGGTATTGCGCCGCCCACATCTGGTGCTGTCCAACCTCGGTCGTGACATAGCGGTCATATTTCTTCGTCAGCTCTTCAAGCCGTTGCAGCGCGTATTGCGGCTTGATGGTCTTCTCGCTGTTTGTGAAGGCAAGGCAGTTGACGTTGCGCCATTCGTTAATCTGGTCTTGCCACTGCTTGATATTGGCAGCGTCTGTTTTGCGACCGCGTGCTTTCCAGACTTTCAGAATATCCTCAAGCACGTGGGCAACATCGCCAACTATTGGGATGTCGACACGGATAACTTTGTTGATCGACGACGGGTCGATATCTACATGGGCTTTGATTGAGTTCGGCGAGAACGCATCGATCCGGCCGGTGATACGGTCATCAAATCGCGCGCCGATGTTAATCATCAGATCGCAATCATGCATCGCCATGTTGGCCTCGTAGAGCCCATGCATCCCAAGCATACCGATCCAGTTTTCGCCCGAGGCCGGATAGGCCCCAAGCCCCATCAGAGTCGAAGTGATCGGAAAGCCGGTTGCATCCACCAGTTCGCGCAGCAGCTGGCTGGCAGCTGGACCAGAATTGATAACGCCACCACCGGTATAGAAGACTGGCTTCTTTGCGGTCTCGATTGCTGCAACAAGCTCCGTGATTTCTTCCAGATCGCCCTTCAATACTGGCTGATAGTGAGAGGTCGACGGTTTTGGCGTCGTGTATTCACCCGAGGCGAACTGAACGTCTTTCGGAATGTCAACGAGCACGGGGCCGGGGCGACCGGAAGTGGCCACATGGAAGGCTTCGTGCATAGTTGCCGCCAGCGAGTCCGTATCCTTCACCAACCAGTTGTGCTTGGTGCAGGGGCGCGTGATGCCCACAGTGTCTGCTTCCTGAAAGGCGTCAGAGCCAATCATGAAGGTCGGAACCTGACCGGTCAGAACAACGATCGGAATTGAATCCAACAACGCATCGGTCAAGCCGGTCACGGCATTGGTCGCGCCAGGACCGGATGTGACCAAAGCAACGCCCGGCTTGCCGGTCGAGCGGGCATAGCCTTCGGCAGCATGTACCGCACCTTGCTCATGCCGTACCAGAATGTGACGGATGTCATTTTGCAGAAAGATCTCGTCATAGATCGGTAGGACGGCGCCACCTGGGTATCCGAATACCGTGTCCACGCCCTGATCCTTGAGGGCCTGAACCACCATCTTTGCGCCGGTCATCTCACGTGTCATCTGCTTTGCTCCGTTCGCGACATGTGTCTTGCGTGTTGCCAAAAAAAAGCCCCCGAGATTTTCGGAGGCGCATGGGTTCGATTATGGTTTACCGTTACCGGCCCATGCGCGTGTTTCCTACGATTACGACTAGCGCTTTCATCGCCAGAGGCTCCTTCTTTGCGTGCAGGGACATTATGGTTGAGGGGAAGGGGCGTCAACAGGCAAATACAAAAATATTGTAAGTCTGGGCTTGTGAGATTTGATATTTTGTTGCGCAAAATGACGCAGGTCGAGAAATATCCGCGAAAATTCGCCGAAATTTGGGGCGCGATCCCGCGATCAGCAGTGGTCTGATTGCGTCAGGCCTATGTCTGAAACAGACCAGAGCAGCGCCCGATGCTGAGGCAGGCTGGTGAAAACAGCGCTAAATCGGGAGGTCAGACATGCTGCACGATCTTGTGGATCTGGGGCGCTATCCGATCGATCGGCCTGATTCATACGGGTACAGGCAGCTGATCGCTGACCTGAGGCGGGATCTGGAAGTTGATGGATGCGCGGTCCTCCCCGGCTTTGTGCACGAAGATGGCCTTGGGAAACTGATCGCTGAGGCCGATCACGTCGCTCCCAAAGCTCATCGATCGTTCAATCGCACGAATGCCTATTTTACGCAGGATGATCCCAGTTACGGGATCGGTCATCCAATCCGACGTTTTTATGACCGATCCAACGCCTTTGTTCCGGCTGACAACTTCCCTGTCACAAGCCCGCTGCGGCGTATTTATGAGTATGAAGGTTTCATGCCTTTCATCCGCATGGCTTTGAACGAGCCGGAGGATCGTTTCTTCCGATATGATGACCCGTTGGCGGATGTGATCATCAATGTGGTCGAGAAGGGAGGCGGCTTTCCGTGGCATTTTGACACCAATAATTACACCGTGACGCTGGCAATCCAGAATGGCGAGGAGGGCGGTGCATTCGAATACGCACCCAATCTGCGGACCAGTGAAGACGAGAATTTCAAAGGCGTCGCTGCGATTTTGGATGGCAGCAGGAGGGGCGTACACCAACTGGAACTGCAACCGGGCGACCTGCAGATATTCAAGGGGCGCTATGCCTTGCACCGGGTAGCGCCGGTTGAAGGACAACGGAAACGCTATGTTGGTATCTTTTCGTTTGTCGAAACCGAAGGCATGTGTGGTGGGGTGGAGCGGACCCGTCAACTCTATGGCCGTGTGCTGCCGCATCATTATGAGCGTGAAGGGTTGCGGGGTGATCAACTGCTTGACTGATATGTGCTAGTCTCGGGCCCGAGGTTGGAAGAGGGCTGTTTTGATGCAGATATTACAACTTACACCATTTGTCCTTTGTTCTTCTTTGGACGCGCAGATTGAGTTCTACACTCGGCGGCTTGGGTTTTCCTGCACATTCAGGCAGGACAATTATGCCTTTTTGCGCCGTGATCCCGTAGCGATCCGATTATTGGAATGTCCACCGCGTCAGGATGGGCGCGCATTGGGGGATGAGCAGTCGTTTTATGTTGACGTCAAAGGAATCGACAGCCTGTTCGAAAGCCTGCGCCCCGGGTTGGAGGAACTGCCTGAAGGGCGGGTGCGCCCGCCATTCGATCAGCCCTATCAGCAGCGCGAATTTCATGTCCTCGATGAAGACGGGACTTTGGTGTTCTTTGGTGAAGATATCAGTGAACGCGGCAGCGGGTAGTGCTCCCGCCCGACTTCAATGTGCGGTTGGCACATCTCCTTCGGTTGGGCCGGGCAGCGCGTTTCGCGCTGCGGTCATAGCCCGGGGCTGGTGCCCTGCAGGACGCCATGCTCCAGGGCATAGCGGGTCAAGCCGGCGGTGGAGGAGATGCCAAGTTTGCGCTTGATGTTCTTGCGATGCGTCTCAACTGTGCGCACCGAAATGTCCAGCGCCAGTGCCACCTCTTTGTTGGATTTACCCTGCGCCAATTCCAGCAGGATTGTCTGTTCCCGGCCGGTCAGCGCCTCGCGCGTGTTGCCGTCCTTGGGCTCCAGCGAGCCGCTGGCCCCGGTACAAAGATACCGCTCGCCCCGCATCACGGCATCGATGGCTTGCTTGATCTCTTCGGTGGGAACGTCCTTGAGGATATAGCCTTTGGCGCCGTGGCTGAGCGCGGTTGAGATGTATTCGGGACTGTCATGCATCGACAGGATCAGAACGCGGGTTTTGGGCAGGCGCTCTAAAATGATCTCGGTGGCGTTCAACCCGCTCAGGCCGGGCATATTGAGATCCATCAGGATCACGTCCGGCTGCAGGTGGGTTGCTCGATCGACAGCTTCTTGTCCGTTGGAAAGTGTGCCGACAACTTCGATCTCATCATAGCTTTCCAGCAGAGACTGAATGCCTTCGGCGACCATGGGGTGATCGTCGACAATAAGGACCCGGATGATTGAGTCGGACATCAGATACCGGCCTTTCGTTTTGGCGTTGGGTCTTCCTGTGGTGGCAGCATATGACTGAGCGGCAAGCTGACCTCAATCACGGTGCCGCTGCGCCCGCCGCGCGATGAGAGGATGCGTAGAGTGCCGTCAAGCTGTTCGATCCGTTCCTGCATGTTGCGTAGCCCGATCCCGGTGCTGACATGGCCTGGTTCGTTCCGCAACCCGCGACCATTGTCCGTAATCCGCATCGTGGCGCCTTTCTTATGACCCCGCAGGTCAATGGTAACACGGGTTGCTCCCGAGTGGCGCTCGATATTGGTCAGGGCTTCCTGCGCAATACGGTAGAGGGCGATCTTGCTGTCTTGATCCAATCGGTTTCGGAACACCACGGTTGAGAAATCGGTTTCAATACCCGTGCGTTCACTGAAATCGTCGGTCAAAGCCTTGAGCGCTGGCCCAAGCCCAAGATCATCCAGAACACCAGGACGCAGGTCGCGGCTGATGCGGCGAACCTCGGTGATGGCGGTGGCCAGATTGTCGATACCTGTTTGCAATGGTTCCTGCGCCGACTCGTCATCCCCGCGGATCAGACGTCGTCGGGCGTTGTCCAGTGCATAGCGTACGCCAACCAGAATCTGGCTGATGCCGTCATGCAATTCGCGGGCGACGCGCCCGCGCTCTTCTTCCTGAGCGTCCAATACCCGCTGTGTCAGTTCCTTAAGCTTGGCATCAGCCAGCCGCCGTTCGCGGAAGTTCAGCAACATGCCCGAGGCAAAGACGATCAGAACAGCGGCCAGAACAATGCCTCCGATATAAAGGAATGTGCGCTGCACGCGCGCCTCAACCTCAGCACGGGCATTGGCGACGGTGGCGACGATGTCATCGATGAACACACCCGTGCCCACCACCCAGCGCCAGTCCTGCAGGCCAACAACATAGGCGATCATCTGAGCCTCTTCACCGGTCGATGGTTTTTGCCACATAAAGCTGTGCCAGCCTGCGCCCTGTCGGGCGAGCGTGATGAACTCATCCACAATCGGGGTGCCATCGCTGTCGGTCAGATCGGCCCAGTTGCGATTGATGAATTCAGTCTGGCGCGGGCTGACGAGGTTGTTGCCGTCATAGTCATAGACAAAGAAGAACCCGTCCTTGCCGTAAATCATCGCCGACAGAATCTGGGTCACGAGGTTTTTTGCGATTTCGTCATCCGGGGAGGCGCGACCGTAAATATAGGCAAACCCGTTCCGCGCCTGGGTCACGTAATTACGCAGCTCTTCTTTTTTGGCTTCGATCAGGCGGCGCTCGAGCGCGTGTATCTCACTCTCGGCGGTCGCGCGCGATTCATAAGCGACCACCATTGCAATGGCCGCAACCGCTGCGATCAGCGGGATTGCGGCAACCAGCGACAGTTTTTGCGCATAGGTTAGCGAGATTAGGTTCCGGATTCCTCCCATGTTCGAATCGATACGCAAGCTGCCGGGAAATTGCAAAAAATTTGGAAGAACACAGTGCTCGGCCACAGTGATTTGGGCGTGAGCGGGTAAAATCAACCGGATTTGTGCTTTTGAATGTGGAAAAACCCGACTGGCTACGTAGTAGTAGGTATTCACATTCATGTGTGTGGAACTAGGCTAACGCGCACTAGAAACGATCGACCCGGCATCACCCGGGGAATGAATATGAAGGGGAGGATCACTCATATGGATCGTCGTAAGTTTCTGAAAACATCAGCACTGGGCGGCTCGGCCGCTGCAGCCACCACGCTGGCAGCGCCCGCCTATGCGCAAGGCAAGCGCACGCTGACTATGGTCACCTCGTGGGGCCGTGGCCTCGCAGGTGTGTTCGACAGCGCGCAGCGTTGCGCCGACAGCATTACCACAATGTCGGATGGCGACCTGAACGTTGAAATCAAAGCCGCCGGTGAACTGGTTGGTGCCTTTGAGGTGTTTGACGCGGTATCGTCCGGTCAGGCCGATATGTACCACGCGGCAGACTACTACTTTGTGGGTCAGCACCCGGGCTATGCATTCTTCACCGCTGTTCCGTTCGGCATGACCGCACAGGAACTGGTGAACTGGTACTACCATGCCGGCGGCATGGAGCTGCATGATGAACTGGGCGAAATCTTCGGCCTGAAATCCTTCCTGGCCGGTAACACTGGCGCGCAGGCAGGTGGCTGGTACTCGAAAGAGATCAACAGCCCCGAAGACTTTAATGGCCTGAAATTCCGCATGCCGGGTCTGGGTGGCAAGGCGCTGGGCAAACTGGGCGCATCCGTTCAGAACATTCCGGGTTCGGAAGTGTATCAGGCGCTGTCGTCCGGTGCTATTGACGGAACCGAGTGGATCGGTCCCTGGGCTGACGAAAAAGCGGGCTTCCAGGAAATCACCAAAACCTACTACACTGCGGGCTTCCATGAGCCGGGTGCGGGTCTGTCGCTGGCCACCAACCGCGAGGTTTATGACAGCCTGTCCGCCGCGCAGCAGAAGATCATCGAGATTGCAGCTGCCGAGTGCCACCAGTGGAACCTGGCACAATTCCTGGCCAACAACGGTGCAGCGCTGCAGCGTCTGCAGGCCGGTGGTGTCAAGGTCATGGAATTCCCGGACAGCGTTTGGGACGCGTTTGGCGCAGCCAGCCAAGAAGTTCTGGACGAAAACATGGGTGATGAGCTGTTCAAGCGCATTCACGACAGCGCTATGGAGTCGATGGCAGCATCGTCGGCATGGAACAACCTGTCGTCGGGTGTCTACACCTCGCAGCGTGACCGCGTACGCGGCTAAGCAATCCGCTCAATGCAATCGGTTCCCCCGTCATCGGGGGAGCCTTTCCTGTTGCACATAAGCGGCCCGGACATGCCGTCATAACCAAACGTGCAACCGATGCGACCTGGGGACAACATGCAGGACGAAAACGGTATCTCGTTCTTCGGCGCCCTGTGGAATGGACTGGTCTGGTTCATTCAGAACATTGCCGAAGCCTTCTATAATTTCGGATACGCCATCACGCATCCGCAGCTCTGGCTGGACTGGTCGAACAAAGAAGCAATCATGCGCTTTGTTTATTATGGCGGGTCTGTCGAGTTCTTCTTCGTGATCTTCGCGCTGTTTCTGGTGCTGACGGCCATTGGTCTTTACTATCGGAACTTCATGTGGGGAATGGTGCGCGGGCTCGAGGGCTTCGCCAATACCACTGGCCGCTTCTTTGCGTGGGCGGGATTGCTGATGGTAATTCAGCAGATCGTTATCGTATTCATGCAGCGGGTGTTCACACGGCCGGATATGTCCTTTGGGCTGGGTATCCCTTTTCAAATGGATATCAGTTGGTTCGCCGAAGAACTTAAACTCTACAACGCCATGGTTGTGTGCCTTTGCTGCACCTACACATTCGTGCAGGGCGGCCATGTGCGCGTTGACCTGATTTATGCGGGCATCAGTCACAAGGCCAAACGCGTCGTTGATATGTGCGGGGCGGTTCTGTTCATGATGCCCATGGCCGTTCTGACCTGGATGTATGGATGGTACTTCATGTGGCGGCACCTGATCGTGCCGAAACCCTCGGCCAGTGACACGCTGGATAGGCTTGTGGCCAAGTCCCGAGCGCTGCGTTGGAACGTGGAAACCATCGGGTTTAGTCCCAACGGGTTCAACGCCTACTTCCTGTTCAAAATCCTGCTGGTGGCCTTTGCCGCCATGGTGTTCCTGCACGCGATTGCGTTCCTGTATCGCTCGTATCTGGAATACGTGGAAGGGCCGGAAAGTGAAGGAAAATACCTCGACAAGGACAGCCTTGGCGAGGGTGAAGAAGCCTACGAAGGCGCGCATTAGGGACGGAGAACCAGACAATGCTATTCGGACTTGATGGCGTCGAGATAGGCCTCATTATCGTATTTTTCTGCCTCTTCGGAGGCATTCTTTCGGGTTTCCCCGTGGCCTTTGCCATCGGTGGGGCCGGGGTGATTTCCTTCGGGATTATCGCTGCATTGGATAGTGCCGGCCTGTTGATCCACCAGGCGATCGACACCGGTTCGCAAGCCTACCGCGAAGTGGTGAATTCTGGCGTCAAACCTGACGTGATATCCGTGTTCCGATACCCGGATTTGCCAAGGATCGCCGAGCCGGTCTTTGTACAAGGCTGGGAAACCGCGCTGGACCGGAATGTTTCCTTCATCGTGAACCGCATGAACGAACGTGTTCTGGCCGGGCAGTCGATCGAGACGCTGCTGGCGGTGCTGATGTTCGTTCTGATGGGCATCACGCTGGAGCGTTCAAAAATTGCAAACGACCTGCTGACCACGATGGCGCGCGTCTTTGGCCCGCTGCCCGGTGGCCTTGCGGTCTCGATTGTGGTCGTGGGCGCGTTCCTTGCTGCCTCGACCGGAATCGTCGGCGCGACCGTTGTTACCATGGGACTGTTGGCCCTGCCGACCATGCTGCGGAACAACTATTCGCCGGAATTGGCGACAGGTGTGATCGCGGCCTCGGGTACGTTGGGGCAGATCATTCCACCCTCCATCGTGATCGTTCTGCTGGGTACACTGGCTGGCGACCTCTATTCGACCGCGCAGGAAACGCGCGCGGTTGAGGCCGGGTGCACCGACGCGCTGACCTATCTGGGCGAGCCTGCAGTTGTTTCGGTGGGTACATTGTTCCAGGCGGCGTTGCTGCCTGGGATCATGTTGGCGCTGCTCTACGCGCTTTATGCCTTTGGCTATGCGCTGTTGAACCCGGAAAAGGCCCCGGCAGTTGAATTGTCGGGAGGCTCGGGTGAAACCATCACGCGCTCGGAAGGGCTGACCTGGCTGCTGGGCGCTCCGGTTGCTCTGATTGTTGGCGCGGTGCTTTTGGGAAGCGCGGGAGTGATTGGCAGCCAGAACATCTCGGTCTCGGCATTTACGGATATCGGGCAGGGCGCCTCGCTGCGCACGAACGTGTCCGAAGAGTGTAAGGCTTCGATGATCGAACTGCATGGGCAATCAGCCTGGGATCAGGCCGTGGCCGAGCAGGAAGCGATTGACGAAGCAGGTGGTTCGTCCGAAGCGCAGCGTCTGAGCGAAGAGGAACTGGCTGCTGCGCAAGAGGCCAAGATCGCCGCTGCAGCGCCAATTGGCAACGGCGTCGCCGTTATTGTGGTACTGCTGGGTCTGACACTGGTGCTGGGTCGCGGGATTGCACCGTCGCAAGCGCCGCAGCCTCTGATCGTCGGAGCGATTGGCCTGTTGCTGATGCTGTTGGTCGACGTGTTGCTGATCGCGCCAACGACTTCGTCCGGGGCTACGTTCCTGATACTCGCCATACCTTTTGCGCTCGCAATGCATGGGTGCAAAGAAGCTGCCGCCCGTTGCGCGACCAATGATCTGATCCGTGTGGTCTTCCCACCGCTGGTGCTGATCATCGCGGTGTTGGGTTCGATCCTTGGCGGTGTCACCAACCCTACGCCGGCTGCGGCACTGGGGGCGGGTGGAGCGATCATGCTAGCGGCCTATCGGAAACTTCAGGATCAGAACCGGTCGGGCAAAGTGATCATCTGGTCAACCTTCGCAGTGATCATCGCACTGGTGATGGGAGTGAACTTTGATCTGCGCATCAATCAGGGCAATGTTTCGGTTGAAAGCTGGATCGCGTTCATCATCGCCTATTCGGCCTACCTCTATGCGCTGTTCGGCTTGATCTACGGCTGCTGGGTGCTGTTCTCAAGCGGGGTTCTGACACCGGTGGTGCGTGAGACAGCGAAGGTGACGTCGATGGTCTTCACCATCCTGATCGGATCGCAACTGCTGAACCTGGTGGTGATTTCCTTTGGTGGAGAGCACTATATCCAGCAGTTCCTGCGCAGCTTTGATAATGAATTCACGGTCTTCCTGATCGTGATGCTGGTGCTGTTCATTCTTGGCTTTGTGCTGGATTTCCTTGAGATCATCTACATTGTGATCCCGATCGTGGGCCCCGTAATCTATGGCGGATCGTTTGATCCGAAATGGGTGACCATCATGGTGGCGGTGAACCTGCAGACCTCGTTCCTGACGCCGCCGTTCGGGTTTGCGCTGTTCTACCTCAGGGGCGTTGCGCCGAAAGAGGTCACAACGGGCCATATCTATCGTGGCATCATACCGTTCGTGATCATTCAGGTGGTGGGCATTGCAATCCTGTGGTTCTTCCCCACGATTGTGACTATCGTTCCTGACCTGATCCCGAACTGATCTGCAGCTTAATCTAACGAAAACGGAGGCCCATTCGGGCCTCCGTTTGTTTTTCAGGAGTGTGGATGCGGGTGTGTAAGCCTTTCAAACTCCGCCTCAGTCGCATGATCGATTGCTAGGTCTGTGGTCTCGACAAGTCCGGCATTGGGATTGTCGAAGGTAGCCTTGTCCAGCTTGCCAACCTTTTGCCCGACGATGGTGGTGACAACAGCATCTCCGGTGACATTCACAACCGTCCGCATCATATCGAGGATCCGGTCGACGGCCAGAATGATGCCGATGCCTTCCAGCGGCATACCCAACTGGTTCAGAACCATCGCCAGCATCACTATCCCCACACCGGGCACACCTGCCGTGCCGATTGAGGCCAGAACCGAGATTGAAATCACGGTCAGATAACCGCTTAGCCCCAGATCAATGCCATAGGCATTAGCCAGAAAAACGGTCGCCACTCCATGCATGATTGCGGTGCCATCCATGTTGATCGTCGCCCCTAGGGGAATACCGAACGAGGCCACGGAACGGTCAACGCCGACTCTCTGAGTCACGCATTGTAAGCTGGCCGGAATTGTCGCGTTCGAGCTTGAGGTCGAGAACGCAAACACCTGCGCCGAGCGCATCTTGCGCAGGAATACCCGAGGGCTCAGCCCGGTCGTAAAATACAGCAGCGCCATCAACGTGACACACAGATGGAATACCAGCGTCAGGCTGATCGTGGTCAGATAGCCGATCACCGGTCCGAATAGGCCAAAGCCCTCCATCGCAAAGGTTTTGGCAATCAGGCTGAAGACGCCGATGGGGGCGAAGGCCATGACGATATTGACGATCTTCATCGCCAGTTCATTCATGAACTCGCAGCCTTCCACAAAGGCCTTGGCGCGGCTGCCCATCATTAGCACTGCAATACCAACGACCATCACGTAGAAGATGATCTGCAGCATCTCACCATTGGCCAACGCGTTGATCGGGTTCTTTGGGATGATGTTCGCCAGTATTTCCCAAGTGGTCTGCGGGTTGGCGACGCTTACGCTATCACCGGCCAGATGCAGGCTCGTGAATCCGGTACCCGGCCCAATGAGGCCCGCAAAGATCAAGGCAGTTGTCACGGCCAAGGCGGTGGTGGCCAGATAGGTAACGAAGGTCAGCCCTCCGACACGGCCCAGCAATTTGACATCGCCAATGCCGACAACGCCGCACAGCAGTGAGAACACAACCAGCGGCACGACAAGCATCTGAAGTGCATTAAGGAACATTTGCCCAAACATGGACAGCACACCCTGCACAAGTGTTGCGTTGAGCGCAGTGATATCGAGATAGTTCAAGACCAGACCAAAGATCGAGCCCAAGGCGAGCGCGACCAGGATCTGGGTCGTCAGCGTGGCCGAAACCAGTCGGCGTGCGGCATATGTCATTTTCCCCCTCCTTCAGAACCTCTGCGACAGGGTGGGAGGCCTGCCGTAGCGACAATAAAGCCAGCCCGGTCAGCGTCTGATTGAGCTGCGGGTTTCAGGTTTGGGCTGGACGTTTAGAAGTGCGGCTAATTTGGTGACCTTGCGTCAACTTTCAATCGCACGGGCGGGGGAAGGTCGATTAAGATTGCTTAACAATTGGGCGCAGCATGGCGGAAGGTAGTTTAACGTGATGAAAAAAATGTATTTATTTTGTCGATACAGGTGCTGAAAATTCGATCAAATCCCAACGATTTCCGAAAGGATCCCGCCAGACGGCGACAATTCCATAGGGTTCATGGCGCGGGCGCTCTTCAAATCCTACGCCTGCTTCCAGCATCGCCGCGTGATCGCGGTAGAAATCATCTGTTTCGAGGAAAAAGCCAACGCGCCCACCGGTTTGATTGCCGACCGATGCGATCTGTTCCGCGCCCACCGCCTTGGCCAGCAACAACGAAGCACCATCCGAGCCCGGAGGCGTGATCCGCACCCAGCGTTTACCATCGCCCAGATCAATATCCTGCGTCAGAGTAAAGCACAGCACTTTGGTGTAGAACGCGATCGCTGCGTCATAATCCGGGACGACCAGCGTCACCGCATGAAGGCTCTGACGCATGATAGATTAACCTTTGGTGGGGTGGCGGTCAGGCAGTTGGATGTTGGCCACCTGCTCGGCAATCGGGGCCGACGAAAGGGGGTGGTGGGCCGTATGGTCACACTGCTCGGGATTTTTAATTCGCTGCCATTCACCCTGCATATAGACCTGCAAGCCCGCGAATTTGGCCTTGTACCCCATCTTGGGGCTGCCGGGCACCCAATAGCCCAGATAAATATAGGGCAACCCAGCCTCGCGCGCGATCTCGATATGGTCGAGAATCATGTAAGTGCCCAGCGAGCTTTGCTGGAACTCTGGATCGTAGAATGAGTAAACCATGCTCAGCCCGTCATCCAGTACATCGGTCAAACTGACGGCGATCAGCTCGCCGGTTTCGGGATCGGCATATTCTACGACTCGGCTGCGGATCGGGGTTTCCTCGATCATCGCGGCAAATTCGAAGACATCCATATCGGCCATGCCGCCATCCGCATGGCGCGCGTCCAGATACCGACGGAACAGGTCGAACTGTTCATCCGTTGCCCAGGGCGATGTTGCACGTCGGATCAAGTAGGAATTGCGCTTGTGGGCCCGTTTTTGGCTTTTGCTTGGCTGAAAGGCTGACACATCGATACGGGCAGACAGACAGGCGGCGCAGTCGGTGCAGGACGGGCGATACAGTACGTTCTGCGAGCGGCGAAATCCTTGTTGCGAAAGGCAATTGTTCAATTGATCCGCACCTTCCCCCTGTAGGGCGGTGAACAGTTTGCGCTCCATCCTGCCCTCAAGGTAAGGGCAGGGCTGGGGTGCCGTCACATAGAATTGTGGCGCAATTGGCAGCGTGTGTCGCATGAAGGTCCCGCATTTCCTCGGAACCGATGATAGCAACGGTTTTTGGCGCAGCCAAGTGTTTCACTCAGGTGTTTTTAGGCGCGCTGGTTGATCATCACGGTGCCGAGGAAGGCATCGGTCAGGCCCTGACAGCGGGCGCTGGTCATCATCATGATGACCGAAATGATCTGTAGTACCGGGATCGCCATGCTGACAAAGTAACCTGCCGTATGTGCAATGGCTTTCCCCGTATCCATTCGGGCGCCAAAGGCGTCACGCAATTCTATCCCCATGAAGCGCATCCCCAGCGTGGCCGAGCCGTTGGCGATGGTAACAACGCGATAGACAAAGCTGATGACTGCGTAGATCAGCGCCAATATGAAGAAGCCCATGCCAAAGGTCAGCAGAATCGCAACTGTACAGAGCAATGAGATAAAGGCGATGTCGAACAGCCACGCGAAAAAGCGCTTGGTCGCTACGGATTGGTAGAATTCGGGTTGGCTGTCGGGGTCAGGCAGATGAGACATAGACTGTAATCCGGGTATTGTGCAGAAACACCCTGTCCCGATGGGCGGGACAGGGCAAGCCGCAATTAGGCAGGTTGTTCGCCGTTTTCGTCATCACGATTATCGCGGGCGCGTTCGTCCATGAACTCGTCGAACTCGGCCTTGTCCTTGGCTTCGCGCAGGCGGTGCAGGAACGCCTCAAAGTCTTTCTGTTCGCGCTCCAAACGCGCCAGGGTGTCGGCCTTGTAGGCGTCAAACGCGCTGTTGCCCGAAGGTTTCATGGCGCTCATGTGGCTGTTCCACGACGAACGGCGGCTGCAGGATTTGCTGAACATGCGTTTGCTCCAGATCATATAGGCAAGAAAGGCCAGGCCGATGGGCCAGAAGAAGATAAAGCCAAGGACCATTGCGGCGATCCAGGCGCCTTTGCCCTTGCTATCAAGCCAGGCTTCGCTTCGGTGCAGCCATCCCGGATTTTGGGGAACGGCGTGGTCGGACAATGCGGTCATGTGCTCTCTCCAGTTAGGATGTAAATGCTTTTCACATTACCAAGATGGGAGGGGGGATAGGTGGTTGCAAGGGGGTATGTGAAAAAGATTTACATTTTTCGGAATCCAGCGTCTGACCGGGCGGATCAATCAGCGGGGTGAAGCGCGCCATGGTTTTATTCAAATTTCGACATGGATAATTGCAGCAAGTCGTTTTCTGGTTTCTTCGCTCACTGGTCCCCGGATCAAAGCCGCCTATCTGGGCGGAGAAGTGTGAGGACGCTGTGAAACTGCTTGTTGTAAATCTCAACACCACCGCCTCCATGACGCGAAAGATCGATGAAGCTGCACGGGCCGCTGCGCATTCCGAAACCACGATCATTGCCGCCAATTCGCAAGAAGGCCTCGCCAGCATTCAGGGATATCTGGATGTCTCTACCTGTGTACCCGGTCTTCTGGAGGTCGTGAAGGCGCATGCTGATGCGGACGCAATTGTTGTTGCTTGTTTCGATGATACCGGAGTCGACGCCGTGCGCTGCGTCACTTCGGCGCCAGTCATCGGCGTTGGGGAGGCGGCCTACCACGCGGCGTCCATGATCAGTCCAAAATTTAGCGTCATCACCACTTTGTCCCGATCTCTAGCAGGGCTAGAGGCAAACTTGTTGCGATACGGCTTAGATCGCAGATGTGTCAGGGTTCGGGCTTCGGATGTGCCGGTTTTGAAGCTGGAGGAAAACGACCCCAAGACCATCGATATAATACGGGCAGAGATACGCGCCGCAATCGAAGAAGACCGAGCGGAAGCGATTGTTCTGGGCTGCGCTGGCATGACAGATCTAATGTCACAACTGTCCGAAGAGTTCGGCCTGCCGGTGGTAGATGGCGTTGCATGTGCCGTCACTTTTGCCGAAGCCCTTGTCAAATCCAGATTGACGACGTCAAAGCTTTGTTCTTATTCCTAGCCGGTTTTTTTAACTAATTGCGTCAGAGGTCGAGTGGTAGCAATGGCATGTTGCTTATCAAAATTGTTAATTGATGCGTTCAATCGTTGAAACTAGTTAATGCACAAGATCATTTGCCGCGGCGGATGGCAGGCAATGCGCAGGGCGCATGATTGAAATATTCAGCGCAACCTCGGGAAAGAATGCTCGAAAGACAACCGAAGGCGATTATTACTGCCCGTTGATGTATCCGCTCACGGTGGTCGGGTCGCAAAGACTATGGAAAAGCTCTTTTTCGACCAGTTAAGTCAGGGTGAAAGGCTCTGAGTTCGAAGCCGTGTTCGAACCGAGCTTACTACAGAACGAAGGCAACGAGGGTTGCGATCAGGTTCGGGTCCCCCAACTGAATCGCTGCCCTTGGGCGGCCTAATAGCGATTTGGTGTCCCGTGTATATCCTAGAATTACGGGCACAAAATCTGGGCTGGAGCATCAGCGTATATCTGCGTCCAGAAATTCAGTGCACGGCGACAACGCCTCATAGTAGGCATAGCCCGCTGGTTTGCCCTTGATCTACGCCAGCCGGTCCGACGCGATGTCCATGGCCCAGATGTCATTCATACGCTCAACCTCAGATCGGCTGGATCAGCGCGCTCAAATCTGCGGGGGTAACGCTCGACGAAAGGTAAGTGACGCATATGATCCGCAAAGGTCAAATCATACCCAGAACCTGTCCGTTTCATCAATTCGCTGAACCAGCCGCTTAACAATCTAAACCTTAGCAACGGACGCCACGAGGTTTCGCAGTTCACGAGTTTCCGTTGTCCAGTTTTGAAGCGTAATAGAAGGCAATCGCCTGCGCGCGGTTCTTGATCGACAGCTTGTCGTAAATGTTCGACAGATGGAACTTTACCGTGTTGGTCGAAATCTGCAGCTCTTTTGACAATTCCTTGTTAGACATGCCCTGCACCAGCGCCTCAAGGATAGCGAGTTCTTTGCGCGACAAAGTCTGCAACGGGTTTTGATGCATTTTGCGCACGTCGATATAGGGAAATACCATTTTGCCCTTAGCGACATCGACACAGGTTTCCAGCAAGCCTTCGACCTCGCCCGAACGCGGCGCGAACCCTGCGGCTCCGGCCTGCATAGCCTGACGCGGTACGTCCCCAGCCTCGTCCCCATAGACCACAAAGCGTGGCGCGTTGGTCTGCTCGCGCAGAACCTCAATCAGTTTTGCCGCGCCCAAAGCAGGAAGTTCCCAGGACACGATCCCCACCTGAACCGGCACCCGCATGACTGTGCCCAGAAATCCCTCGGCGGTCGCTGAAGTGGCCACCAGAGAGAATCGCGGGTCGCGCTCGAAGATCTCGGACATGGCCGACAGCACCAAAGGGTTGTTGTTGGCCAGCATGACATCAATGGGGCGTTGAGATGTGTCGGACATTGTTTTCCAGTCTGATTTTAACTAAACCTACCCATTTTGGTGGGGATGCTTTCAGTATACATTGGCATATTTACCAAAATGGGTAGGTTATTACCCGTCTAACAAGATATGCTAAAGCTGTAGTAAGTTACGTTGCGCCCCGGCGCAAGTTTCAGTTTTCCTCTGGGTCAAGGCGATCGGCGGTATCGAACACACCCGACGCACAGGAGGAGCACATGACGTTTCAGATCTATCCAACGCTCGACATCCCCGAGACGCTGGCCGCTGGCCCAGGACCGGGAAACACCGACGCACGTGTTTTGCAGGCGTTTGCCAGCGCCGGCGTTGCCGACCACATGCAGAGCGACGTGCTGCGTGGCATGATCGAATGCAAGCACATGCTGCGTCTGATCTGGGGCACCGCCAACACCCATACCTTCGCGGTTGCTGGCACCGGATGGAGTGGGCTGGACACCATGTTCTCGGCGGTGATGCCGGGTGACAAGGTTGTGGCCTTCACCAATGGCACCTTCTCGGGCATCGATGCGATGACTCTGCGGATCAAGGCTGCAACACCGGAAGAGCACGCGACCAACCCTCTGGACCCACAAGCCGCGAGTGTCGCCGTTATTGAAATTCCCCACGGCCAGCCCGTCACAGGCGAGATGGTCGAAGAGGTGTTGGCCTCGCACAAACCGAAGTGGGCCTTCATGGCGCATTGGGAAACCGGGTCGGGTCGGGTCAACGACCTGCGTGGCTTCTCGGATGCCTGTGAACGCCACGATGTGATGGGTTTGATCGATGCCGTATCGTCGCTGGGTATCGCGGATTTCCGCATCGATGACTATCCGGGTGTCGCAGGATGGGCCTCGTGCCCGCAAAAAGGGCTGTGCTGCCTACCGCTGACCTATGCGCCGGTCAGCTTCACCGACGCCTATATCGACGCGCTGAAGACCTCCGGCGCCTATACATACGTCCACAACCCGATTTTCGAAGCACGCCACTGGGGCATCGTTGACGGGCAAGACGTGGAAAAGGGCACCTATCACCGTACCCATTCGGGCTATGCGGTCGCCGCCTTCCATGAATCGCTGCGCCTGACTCTGCAGGAAGGGTTGGCCAAACGTGCGCATTCCTATCGCACGCATGAGGCCGTCCTGCGCGACGCCGTCACCGCGATGGGTTGCCAGGTCACATCGGACATGCCCAGCCTTGTGGTGCTGAACCTGCCCGCAGAGCTGGCGGGTCGTGAGATGGAGTTGGTACAGAACTGCCGCGCCCGTGGCTTTGGCATCTGGCCCACGCTCAGCGCCCCGGTTCAAGTCCGTATCGGCATCCTGAACCAGCTAACCCACCAATCGGTCAGTCGCATCGTCAGGCTGTTCGCCCAGGCCATCCGCGAGATGGGCGGCTCGGTTGATTTCGAAGCCATCGAAGCACTTTTGGAAAGTCGCTACGGCACATCTATCGCTGCATAACGGGAGGGAATGCAGATGGATATCCATGAATATCAGGCGAAAGAACTTCTTTCGAATTTCGGCGTCGAGGTCCCTTCGGGGGCTTTGGCCTACAGCCCCGAGCAAGCGGCATATCGCGCGCGTGAGTTGGGTGGTGACAAGTGGGTTATTAAGGCGCAAGTCCATGCTGGCGGGCGTGGAAAGGCCGGTGGTGTAAAGCTGTGCAACTCGGAAAGCGAAATATACGAGGCTTGTGACGAGATGTTTGGCCGCAAGCTGGTGACGCACCAGACCGGCCCCGAGGGCAAAGGCATCTACCGCGTCTATGTGGAGGCCGCCGTACCGATTGATCGCGAGATTTATCTGGGCTTTGTACTGGATCGGTCCAGTCAGCGGGTGATGATCGTGGCCTCTTCGGAAGGTGGGATGGAGATCGAAGAAATCTCATCTGAGCGCCCCGACAGTATCGTCCGCTCAATCGTTGAACCTGCCGTTGGACTGCAGGAGTTTCAGGCCCGCGAAATAGCGTTTAATCTGGGGCTGGAACCTCGCCTAATTCAACACATGGTCCGTACCCTGCAGGGTTGCTATGCTGCGTTCAGCGAGCTGGACGCGACTATGGTCGAGATCAACCCGCTGGTCATCACTGGTGACGACCGTGTGCTGGCGTTGGACGCGAAGATGAGCTTTGACGACAATGCCCTGTTTCGCCATCCGCAGGTTGCTGAATTGCGCGACAAAAGTCAGGAGGACCCGCGCGAAAGCCGCGCGGCGGATCGCGGACTGTCTTATGTCGGACTGGACGGCAATATCGGCTGTATCGTGAACGGTGCCGGTTTGGCCATGGCCACGATGGACACCATCAAGCTGGCTGGCGGTGAACCTGCGAACTTTCTGGACATCGGTGGCGGTGCCTCACCCGAGCGGGTGGCCAAAGCGTTCCGACTGGTACTGTCCGATGACAACGTTCAGGCGGTGCTGGTCAATATCTTCGCAGGCATTAACCGCTGTGACTGGGTGGCCGAGGGCGTAGTGCAGGCGCTGCGCGAGTTGGAAATCGACCTGCCGGTCATCGTGCGTCTGGCGGGCACCAATGTCGAGGAAGGTCAGAAGATCCTGGCCAAATCGGGCCTGCCAATAATCCGCGCGACAACCCTTATGGAAGCCGCTGAACGCGCTGTGGGTGCATGGCGCAACGATCTGTCCCAAAACACCAAGATGAGGGCTGTGTAATGAGCATTCTTCTGGACCGCGACACCCGCGTTATCGTTCAGGGCATCACCGGACGCATGGCACGCCTGCATACCAAGGATATGGTGCAATATGGCACCAACGTCGTTGGCGGCGTTGTTCCCGGCAAAGGCGGAGAGACCGTCGAAGGCGTACCCGTATTCGACACCGTCAAACAGGCGGTTGAGGCCACTGGCGCCGAGGCTAGCCTTGTCTTCGTGCCTCCGCCGTTTGCGGCGGATTCGATCATGGAGGCAGCAGATGCCGGTATTCGCTATTGCGTCTGCATCACAGACGGCATCCCCGCGCAGGACATGATCCGCGTAAAACGCTACATGTACCGCTATCCTAAGGACAAGCGCCTGGTGCTGACCGGTCCGAACTGTGCCGGTACCATCAGCCCCGGCAAGGCGCTGCTGGGCATCATGCCGGGACATATCTACCTGCCGGGCACTGTGGGGATCATCGGACGCTCGGGCACGCTGGGTTATGAGGCTGCGGCGCAGTTGAAAGAGCGCGGCATCGGTGTCTCAACCAGCGTCGGCATTGGCGGCGATCCAATCAACGGCTCGTCCTTCCGCGATATCCTTGAGCGGTTCGAACAGGACGAAGACACCGAGGTCATAGCTATGATCGGCGAGATCGGTGGCCCTCAGGAAGCCGAGGCTGCAGAATATATCCGTGACCACGTCACCAAGCCTGTTGTGGCCTATGTCGCGGGTCTGACCGCGCCCAAGGGCCGGACCATGGGCCATGCTGGGGCGATCATCTCGGCCTTTGGCGAAAGCGCCAGCGAGAAGGTGGAAATCCTGTCAGCGGCTGGTGTAACGGTTGCTGAAAACCCCGCGGTGATCGGCGAGACTATCGCCCGTGTCATGGGAAAGGCCGCGTGATGGTCAAACCTTCGGTCCTTGTCACCCGTCGCTGGCCTGCCGCCGTCGAGGCGCAACTGGCCGAAAACTACAACGCCGTGCTGAATACCGGGGACATTCCGATGTCTCCGGCGGAACTCCGCGACGCGTTGAAGACATACGACGCGGTTCTGCCCACCGTCACCGACACGCTTAGCGCCGAGGCGCTGGACGTGGCCGCAGCTCAGACCAAGATTTTGGCCAATTACGGCGTCGGGTACAGTCATATCTGTGAACCGGCGGCCCGTGATCTGGGTATGACGGTCACCAACACGCCCGATGTTCTGTCTGAATGCACCGCCGATCTGGCCATGACCCTGCTTCTGATGGTCGCCCGTCGCGCCGGTGAGGGCGAGCGCGAGCTGCGCGCAGGCGGCTGGACCGGCTGGCGTCCGACCCATTTGGTCGGCACCAAGGTCAGCGGCAAGACGCTGGGCATCATCGGCTTTGGCCGCATCGGTCAGGAAATGGCCCGTCGCGCCCATCACGGGTTTGGCATGAAAATTCTTGTCCAGAACCGCAGCGCCGTGTCGCCCGACGTGCTGAAGCAGTTCGATGCGACCCAAGTCGAAACGGTGGATGATCTGCTGCCGCATTGCGACTTTGTCTCGCTGCATTGCCCCGGCGGGGCTGCGAACCGGCACCTGATCAACGGACGCAGGCTGGACCTGATGAAGCCCGACGCCTTCCTGATCAACACTGCGCGCGGCGAGGTGGTGGACGAGCGCGCTTTGGTACAGTCGCTGATGTTCGACACGATCGGCGGCGCCGCGCTGGATGTGTTCGACGGCGAGCCACGCATCAGCCCCGACCTGCTGCAATGCGACAACCTCGTGATGCTGCCGCATCTGGGCAGCGCAACAAAAGAATCGCGCGAAGCCATGGGCTTTCGCGTGCTGGACAATCTGGGCGACTTCTTCGCTGGTCGCCCACCCCGTGACCGCGTGATCTGACGCACCCTTCTTCAAAGGAGCAAAACCCATGAGCTTTTATGCCATCGAACAGGCCCCCGCGCGCCTGAACCGCAGCGAACTCGCCGTGCCGGGCAGCCAGCCCGGCATGTTCGAAAAAGCCGCGAAATCGGATGTGGACGTGATCTTCCTAGATCTCGAAGACGCGGTAGCCCCGGATGAAAAAGAGCAGGCCCGCAAGAACATCATTCAAGCCCTGAACGATATCGACTGGGGCAGCAAGACAATGTCGGTGCGCATCAACGGGCTGGATACGCATTACATGTATCGCGACGTTGTGGATGTAGTCGAACAAGCCGGTGCGCGGCTGGACCTGATCATGATCCCCAAGGTCGGCACAGCGGCAGATGTCTATGCCGTCGATATGATGGTCACGCAGATCGAAGACGCAATGGGTTACAAGAAACGCATCGGGTTCGAGCATATCATCGAGACCGCTCTGGGCATGCAGAATGTCAGCGAAATCGCGGCGGCCTCGAACCGCAATGAGAGCCTGCACTTCGGTGTGGCGGACTATGCAGCCTCGACCCGCGCGCGGACCACGATCATCGGTGGTGTGAACCCCGACTATTCGGTTCTGACCGACCCGGATGGCGATGCTGCGCGCGCGACCCATTGGGGCGATATGTGGCACTACGCGCTCGCCCGTATGGTTGTCGCCGCCCGTGCCAACGGTCTGCGTCCGATTGATGGTCCGTTCGGTGATTTCCAGGATCCTGAAGGCTATAAGGCAGCTGCCAAAAGGGCGGCGGTGTTGGGCTGCGAAGGTAAATGGGCCATCCATCCCAGCCAGATCGCTCTGGCGAACGAGGTCATGTCACCCAGCGATGCCGAAGTCACCAAGGCGCAGCGTATCCTTGTTGCTATGGCCGAGGCCGAGACCGCAGGCAAAGGTGCGGTGTCGCTGGATGGTCGTCTGATCGACTATGCCTCGATCCGCCAGGCGGAGGTCATGGTCGAAAAGGCTCGCCAGATTGCGGCAGCGTGATTTTAGCCCGCATTGGGCACTGAAGTAGGGGTGCGCGCGCTTGCCTCGGCAGGTCCGGGGCAGGCAACATCTGCAGACTTCGGTGGTCATTCATTCGATATGGCTGAAGTCTGCAACACACTACCCTGAACACTCACAGCCTTGCCTGAAAACGATGTTTTTCGGACCAAACCAGATAGGTTCTGTCGCAATCTACGATCCCAATTGTCGCTTGCAAGGTAGTTCTTTTGGCGGCGTTCGCAAAACAGACAGGAGCGGTACGTACTGATCTTACTCAAGGGAGCACATTTTCCTGATGAAGTGATCTTCCACGCGGTTTTCCGCTACCTGCGCTAGCGTGTTTCTTGCCGGGACCCAGAAGAAACCATGTCGGAGCGGAGCGTAGTCTTGGACCACGCTGCACTGAACCGCCTTTTGAAGGAGACCAATAGCAGACCGTCAACTGGATAATACCTTTCGCCAAACAGGCGCCAGATCCACCAAGGTCAATGGTCAAAAGATTGCAACGGGTCCCGTTACGACAAAACCGGCTTCTATAAAGTGGCAACGGCGCAAACGCGGTTTTGAACCATGTCAATTTTGACGACGACAGCAGGGGGCCAAGACGTTCAATCAGTGTCGCATGATAGGTATTAAGCCAGATGACCTAAGCCTCGGTCAAAAACTGAATCTGCAGCATGGTGGTTTGAACAGGGCACCATGTCAGGTTCGAAAACTGCATGAACCCGTCATCGACTCTTACGATCTCGAACAGGTTTTCGATCCGGATACCGAACTATTCGGGCACATAAGAGCCTGGTTCGCAAAGAAGGGCGATCTTGTGACCGAACCTGATGCCGAGTACGCCATTCTGCGCTTCCGACAAGCGTCATCAGCTCATTTTATACTGACTCACAACTACACGGGTTATCCAATGGTTCGTCAGGCACGTGGCATGGTGCGTGCGGGCGAGTTGGGCAAGCTGCGGTTGGTGCAAGTGGAATATGCGCAAGACTGGCTGGCCGTACCCACCGCATCGGACAACAAGCAGTCCGACCGGCGCACCGACCCAATTCGGTCCGGTGCTGGTGTAATTGGTGATATCGGTACTCACGCGTTCAATCTGGCACATTTTGTAACGGGCGAAGTGCCATCGCACCTTGCCGCCGACCTTTCAAGCTTGGTTCCGGGCCGCCAGGTGGACGACAACGCCCACGTCTTGATGCGCTATGCTAGTGGCGCGCGTGGAATGCTATGGGCCAGTCACGTGGCCGTGGGAAACGAAAACGGTCTGCGTTTGCGGGTTTATGGCGAACGTGGTGGTCTGGAGTGGTCACAGGAACACCCTAACCACCTACAATTCACCCGCTTTGGCCAACCTATGCAGCTCCTGACACGTGGATCAGGATCGGTGCTCCCGCAAGCCGCTCAACGAGCAACTCGTATCCCTCCGGGCCACCCTGAAGGATATTTGGAAGGCTTTGCAACCTTCTACGCCGAGGCCGCCGAACTGATCCGATGTGAGGATAAGGCGGACCACTTACTGCCCGGTCTTTGCGACGGTTTGTTGGGTATGGCGTTAATCTCAAGCGTACTGGCATCGGTCAAGACGAAGGCCGATGGTGCCGCATGAATGCATAAGGGTTCTACAGCGAAGCCTCCTGAAGTTCTAATAAATGCATCTGACCTGCGGTATAAAGTGGTCAGTTCTTTGAGCTTTTGAAAGGAACAGACTCCAAGCGTTAGCTGACCTTTACGGATCATGTGCGCGACCTCGATTGTCGGCAAAAAAGTGCGGGGCGATACTTGTAGTAAAGCGTCCACATTGGCCGACATTGTCGCAAACAACTTCAAACTGGAATACAGATTTGAATCAGTTTCAGTTTGCTCATACCTTTGATGGGTTGGCATTGAGGGCCAGACAGAAAATGGCCTCCGAAATACCGGAGGCCAATCAAAGATATTAGCTCAACCTCTACTCGGCCGGCATAGTCGTTGCGTCAGCTGAGATTGTTGTCGCGATGCCCGCTGCTTCGCGCCGCCCATCATTCCAGATTGCTTTGATCAGTGCGATGCACATCAACGCCATTACAATAGAGAAGGGCAGTGCACCTATCACCATTGCGGTCTGGATGGCTCCGGTACCACCTGAGACAAGCAAGCCCCCGACAACAAGTGCCAGAGCTGCGCCCCAGAACATGATGTGAGGCCTTGCCTTGGGACCTTCGTCGCCAGCTGCGTTGATCGTATTCACGATCAGCACGGCCGAGTCTGCAGACGTGACAAGGAAGGTCATCAGCAGGACAACGATCACCGCGGCCATTGCCCACGCCAATGCTTCTGCAATCGGAGCAAGCATGTGTTCTGTCATCGCGAAGATCTTGTCACCGTTCGCCGCATCCAGGATGACGCCGTTTGCGTCTCCGTTCAGTTCCAGGTCGATTGCCGTGCCTCCGGCCCAGGCGAACCAGACAAAGCACATTAGTGCGGGAACAATCATCGCGCCCAACACGAACTCACGGATTGTCCGGCCTCTGGAAATCCGCGCCAGGAACAAACCGACGAAAGGTGCGAACGCGATCCACCACGCCCAATAGAAGACCGGCCACCAGCCTTGCCACTGCGCAAGAAGGAACGCTTCCGACCCTTCAACACCATCAGATGTGTATACGTTGAAGCTCAGCCATGGCAGCGCGACCACATAGTCCCATATGCCTACAAAAAACGCTTTGGCGCCAAAGAAGGTCGCTCCGAACAGGATGAAGAACCCCAGAAGGAAGATCGACAGGCCCATATTGATGTTCGATAGCCATTTGATGCCCTTGCCAACACCGGACAGGGCCGACAAGGTCGACGCGCCCATGATGACAAGTAGAGCGACGACGATACCCAAGTTTGTCGCAGAACCATCGGGCTGTGCGAGCCCACCGATGCCGATGCGTGTGAGACCTGCAACGAACTGTTCAACACCGAAGCCGAGCGTCTGGGCTACCCCAAGAATAGTGGCGACAACGGCGACGATGTCGATCAGATGACCGAGGTTGCCCGACAGTGATTTACCAAACAGTGGGGTCAATGAGGAGCGGATCGTCAGCGGCAGTCCGCGACGATAGCTGAAGAAAGCAAGCGCCAAGCCAGCTATCGCATAGCATGCCCACGCCCCGAAACCCCAATGCAGGTATGACCACACATACGCCGTTCGGACATTGTCTGCATCCAGTGCAGTCGTCACCCCCTGAATAACGGATGGATTGTTCTTGAAATGCGCGACAGGTTCGGCGACCGCCCAAGTTAACATTCCGACACCGATGCCCGCGCCAAACATCATCGAGAACCAGGAAAAGTTAGAGAACTCGGGTTTCTCGCCCTCTACGCCAAGTTTCATACGTCCAGCAGTTGGCCAGATGGCCAGCCCAATACAGACGATGACAAACCCGGTAACAACCCAGATATACCAGGCAGCAAACTGCGAAAGAATGGCGGCATTCCAATCGCCAAGAATTCTACCAGCCTGTGTTGGCCAGACTATGCACCAAACAACCAGCAGGCTGATGACGATCTTGCTGATCACCGTCACGTTGACGCTGAACCCCCGGTAAAAACCGTTGTCAGCGGTTTTTATCGGAAGTTCCGATAGCGGTGGTTTCATTGACATTTGTATTCCTCCCTTTGAATCTCCACTTCACGCGTCGAGCGCGACCGGGCCTTTCGGCCAACTGCAACAGGCCAGCACATACCCTTGCTCGGTATCACCGGGTTGCAGGCCGCCCATGTCCTGCATCTCAACATCGCCCTGAGTGAGGCGCACTTTGCAGTTGCCGCAAACGCCCTGCTGGCAGGCCGAGTCGATCCAGACGCCTGCGTTCAGCGCAGCCTCTAGCAAGGTCTCGCCCTCGGCGGCATGTCCGTGCAGACCGCTGAGTGAGAAATAGACCTCACCCCCCGTGCCGCTGCTTTCTTCGATAGTGATCTTTTCGCCAAAGCTTTCTTCGTGGACAGCGGCAAACGGAATGACAGAAGCCACATCACGGGCTGCTTTCATGAACCCTTCGGGACCGCACATGAAAATGCTGCGCTCGGCGTGATCAGGCACAAGTCGCTGCAGCAAATCTGCCGATATCTGACCGATTTCACCCTCAAACCCATCATTCGCTTCATCCACAATGGTATGGATGGTCACGTTGGCGAAGCGTCGGTTCAAAAACTCAAGCTGGTCGTGGAAAATGATGTCCCTAGGCGAGCGAGCGAAATGCACGAAAACGATGTCTTTCGGCAAGGTCACGTCGGTGACGTATTGCAGCATCGACATGACCGGGGTGACACCCGAGCCACCGGACAGGAACAATGGCTTATCGCTGGGGATATCCACCCAGTTGAAGCCACCGGTGATATCTGCAATCTCGATCTCTGTTCCGGGGACCATCTGATCGTTCAGATAGTTGGACACAACCCCACCGGGCACGCGCTTGACGGTGACCTGAATGTTGTGGGGCCGGGTCGGCGTGGACGAGATCGAATAGGCGCGTACATGCTGCTTGCCCTCGATCTCGAAACAGAAGGTCACGTATTGGCCTGGTTTGAAGTCGAAGCTGCGGCTTTGCGTGTCTTCAAAGACGAAGGTCTTGCTGTCATGCGTTTCATCGATCACCGCTTTGCAGGTCAAAGTGGCAGGCCCACCTGCGTAGCAGGGTTGGTTGTTGGCTGAATTCAGGGAAAACGGACTGTCCGTCGCAACGAGCATCTTGCGGAAACCTCCAGAATAGGGTTCGCGCGAGGATAATGGTGCGAGGGGACTGAAAAACGGTGCAGAATTGCGGTATCAATCGGTTAAAGCGATTGATCTGTGTTGGATTAGTTCTTTGAACAGGGTGACAGCTTGCGCCACCAGCGGATCATGGCGTTTTCGAACGTGCACGATGGAATAGATGGGCTGTGGGATCACCGGTGCGTCAGTAACCTGTTGCAATGTTGGATACTCGGCACACAGACCCGGTGCGGCAAATCCCGGGAAATATGCCGTTCCGCCGCTGGCTTTTAGGAAATCCAAAGCCAGATCATTGCTGCCCACCAGGGTCGAGCTTTGCGGCTGATCCAAAAACGCCTCGTCATGCTGGCGGTCAAAATATGATGTGTAGGCTACCTGAATGTAGCGCGTCCATGGAACGTCCTCGATCCGGTCACAATCGGTGGACAGCATTACATAGCTTTCGCTGCCCAATTCGCTGACAAACATGTCAGGCGCCCGCTGCGGGACAAAAACAATACCGATATCGGTCTCGCCGGTCAGAACATCCCGCTGTATCTGTTGTGAGAAATTCGCCTCGAGATACAGGTCCAGATACGGGTTTCTTTCCCTGACTGCCTTAGTCCAGTCTATCAGCACGGATCGGGCCAAACTGAACTGAACTGATATACGCAAGCGTTGCCTGTTGCCGCTGCCACCCGCCTCAACATCGCGTCGTGCCAGACTCCAAGCAGCCAGCAGTGACCGGCAATGGGTCTCAAAGCGGCGCCCGGCGGCCGTGGGTTCAGCCCCGCCGCGCCCCCGTTCGAACAGGCGTGTGTCCAGCTCCTGCTCCAACTGACGGATGCGAGCGCTGACCGTGGATTGGGTCACATTCAGACGTTCGGCGGTGCGGTTGAAGTTCCGCGTTTCCAGAACATCCATGTAGGTCACTAAAAGCTGGCGATTCATTTAATCGGTAATCCCGATCGATAGGTGCGTTTCAATTGTATTTATTTGCCAAAGTTTCGCAGATATCAAGCATCGTTGAACAAGATGTAAGCCCGCCCTTTTGGCGCCAGCAACAGGAGAAGTTCATGTTCATCGTCGATTGCGACTGCCACAACTATTGGTGCAGCGCCACGGTTCTGGAACCCTACATGGAAGGTCTTTTCAAGGACATGTTCGTCCGGGGTGAACGCACCGGCCCACGTGGTGCATTCCCACATGGCCATCGTCCCTGGTTCCACCCCGAAGGATTTGCCCGCCATGACGTGAACCCGGTTGAGGAAGACGACAACTACTTGATAATGAAGGAAAAGCACCTCGATAAATACAATATCGACGTTGCGATCCTGACCGGCGACGAACCGATCGAAGCCTCAACGCTGGCCAACCCTTATTACGCCAATGCGCTGTGCAAAGCCTATAACGACTACATGATCGACTACTGGCTGCCCAAGGACGAGCGGTTCTGGGGCTCGATCGTGGTGGCACCGCAGGACCCGCATCTGGCCGCCGCTGAAATCCGCCGGGTTGGCGGCCACCCCCGTGTCGTTCAAGTTTTGGTGAGCCACGGTGCCGCACGCCCTTATGGCGACCCGTTCTATCACCCGATCTATGAGGCTTGCGCCGAAATGGGCTTGCCATTCGCTATGCATCTCGGCGGACAGGGCGGCATCAACTCGACCCCCATCGGGGCCGGGCCTTCGACCTTCTTCTGGGAAACCCACGCGATCCTGCCGCAGACGGCCATGACCCACATGGCCAGCCTGATCGCCCACGGCGTGTTTGAGAAATGGCCGGGCTTGAAAGTGGTAATAATCGAATGTGGCGTCGCCTGGGTGCCCTCGGTTCTTTGGCGTCTAGATGCGAACTACAAGGCGCTGCGCAAGGAAACGCCGTGGCTCAAGCGTCTGCCGTCCGAATACTTCAAGTCGAACATCCGCATGTCGACCCAGCCCCTGGAGCAGCCCGAGAACATTCAGCACCTTTGGGCAACGCTTGAGGCTATGGATGGAGAGAACACCCTGATGTTCGCGTCGGACTATCCGCATTGGGACTACGACGACGTCAACAAGCTGCATGTCCCGCCCGCATGGCGCGAGAAGATCTTCGGACTCAATGCGTTGGACGTATATACCCGTCTGCCACGCCCGATGGCGCATGCCGCCGAATAAAGAAGGAGACATCGACCATGGCAAACAAGTATTTCGCCTGCAAAACTGATGAAGTCCCCAGCGACGCGGCAAAGATCGTCACAGTTTCGAACATGCCCATCGGCGTTTTCAAACTCGACGACGGTTATCACGCTTTGCTCAACATCTGTCCTCACAAAGGTGCGGCCCTCTGCGAAGGCCCGGTCTGCGGTACGACCCGCCAAACGGACTCAACCGACTTTGTCTATGATCGCGCCGGTGAAATCGTCCGTTGCGCCTGGCACGGTTGGGAATTCGACATTCGCAGCGGTGAGTTTCTTGTGGATTCGTCCATTAAAACGAGACGCTTCGATGTATCAGTAGAGGGCAGTGATCTCTTCGTGCATCTGTAAGAAGCGGGTTTCACGACGAAGGTCAGAAATATTAGGCAGTTCAATCTTTCCTCACAGCTGCCTGCGCTGGCATTGTCTAGGCATAGGCAATGCCAGTTTTATTTTTGAAACCGGAGATCTATCGCTGTGCTTTTCGTATTGGCTCGGAGGATGGCTATATGCACGTTCTGATTGGCCTACAGGAGGGCGCTCACCCTGGCCAGATATTCAATGAAAACAACTCATGGCTTGGCTAAGCCATTCTTACCAGCGCCCAAAACTATTTGTTTGATTGGCTTCATGAGGCATTGGGCATTTGCCACTTTTATGTCCCAGAAAACAGCAGACCGCGTAAATAGCTGTTCAAGGCCTTCTTGAAAACCATTGGGCTCATGAGATTTTCAAACTAAGGAAATGCATTTGAGCCCATATTTTACACGCCAATTCAGGTCCATTCGCAATTATCCCGCTTCCTCTGATCTACTGCAGTATCGAGTATTCAACTACAGCGGATTTACGTCTCAGTAATTCAGGCCGAGCGACGCAGCCCATCGGTTAAACGTTTTATTAAGAACGCTTAATAATCAAACCCTTCCATAGGGTTTGCGCAATGGCTGAATACATAGTTTTCCGAGGAGCAATCAATGGAGGTCGCTGAAATGAATGTTGTGAACACAACTCATTGGCCGTTCGGGTCAGAGGAGAGTTTCATCTTGTCGACCGAACCAGGCCCAGCTTCGCAAGGCGGCGTATCTAGTTCGATTGATCAAGTCGATTTGCCTTTTTTGAACCTCGATCCCCATGATCTCGAAGGGAAAGAAGATCTGCCGGATATCGAATTGCGCGGGTTTTGGGACGGGGTGATCGACAGCACGGTCAGCGCGTATCAAGGTGCTGGGTCTCGCGAGGTTGAGTTCAATCTTTCGATGGTGAACCACGAGATCGCAACACGCGGAAGCGCCACGCTCATTTCCGAGCTGTACCATACACAGCAAGTCGCGCTTGAAACCATAAGCATGAATGGAACGGACATACCTGTTTCTTATGAGGCCCGGTCAGCCTTTGGATTTGAGGGCGTTCACATTAGTCAGGCAGCACAGTTTCAGCATCTGTCTATAGCCAGCGAACAGGGGGAGATGTTCGATGTGCATGGGTTCGATACAAATGGCGATCTGGTTTTGGCGTCATACGGCTATTACGAGGTCGTCGAGATCGCAGGCAAGCTTCACCAAAACGGAATTTCTGATTTTGCACTTAGTTTCGAGGTGTCGTTCGAGCTCGAAATGAATGAGACTGGTCTTTATGAAGTATTTGCTGCGGTCTCGTTCGATGGCCAAATTGACTTTAACGACGGAATGTCGCGCTACTTTGAGTTTGAAGAGGATATGTATTTCCCAGCTCGCGATCTGGGGAGTGTGGAATTTGGCCCTTTGCCAGATGGCTTGTTCCAACAACTGGCGATGTTTCAGACTCATATGGGTGACGCCTGGGACGAGTTGGTGAGTTTGAACGATCAGCTTGAGGCGGTGTTTCTGCAGCTTCGTGAAGACGAGCACTATGATGAGTGGGATTTAGCCGGGCAGGGGATTGAAAATCCGTTCACTTTCGATTTGCCGCCAGTGGATCAGTGGCTATAACGATTTGGACATTCGGCCCTTTCTGCTGTTCAATCGGACAGGGCTAAGCCAACTCTGTCCGATCATGTGCGCTGGCCGCATCTGATTTTCGGCCGTCACAAGTCATAGGCAAATGGAAGATATTGAAAACACCAGCCCACCGTCACTCGATCAGATCCTCTCGCTGGAAAAACAGGTATGGACTGCGCTGGTTGAAGGCAATGCACAGGCCGACCGGGCACTTCTGAGCCCCGATTTTCTGGGCGTGTATCCAGCGGGTTTTGCCAACCGCGACGATCATGTTGGCCAGTTCGCCGATGCGCCTACGATGGCGCAATATGAACTCAGCGATACCAGGTTGCGCGTCTTATCGGCGGATGTGGTTTTGCTCTCATACAGGGCAGATTATCTGCGCCCCGAAGCACAGGAATGGGAGGCGATGCTGATCTCATCCCTGTGGGAGCGGCGTCACGACGTCTGGATCAACAGTTTCAGCCAGGACACACCACTGGAACGGTCATGAGCCAGCCTCTTGTTATCAACCGCTTACCGCGCGCTTTTCATACCGATCTGGGTGACGAAACACGCGCGGCGCTGCCCGATTTGACTGCCGAGCAGGGGGAGTTGATCGCGGGAACTGCGGGCTCTAGCCCCTACCTGAAAGGGTTGATTGACCAAGAAAGGAACTGGTTGCCACACGCGTTGCAGCAACCGGACCAGGCATTGTCGGAAGTGATGGACGCGGCGCGCGCGCTGCCGTCGGATCAGTTGAAACCCGGTTTGCGGCAAGCGAAGAGGCGCATGGCCTTGCTGACGGCGCTGGCCGATCTGGCGGGTGCGTGGCCGTTGGAAAAGGTAACTGCCGTGCTGACCGACGTTGGCGCTTTGGCCGCAGATGTGGCAGCGAAGGCCGAAATTGCTGCGTTGATCCGGCGCGGCAAGCTGCCGGGTATGACCGAGAATGACGTCGAAACCGCCGCTGGTATGGTCATTCTGGCGATGGGCAAAATGGGCGCACATGAGCTGAACTACAGCTCGGATATCGATCTGATCGTGCTGTTCGACGAAACCCGTTTCGATCCCGATGATTTCTATGAAGCCCGTCAAGGAATGGTGCGCGCCACGCGGAATTTCTGTGCCACGCTTAGCGACAAGACGGCTGATGGCTATGTATTTCGCACCGATCTGCGATTGCGCCCCGACCCTGCAGTCACGCCCGTCTGTCTGGCGATGGAAGCGGCCGAGCGGTATTACGAAAGTCTTGGGCGCACGTGGGAACGTGCGGCCTATATCAAGGCACGCCCCTGCGCCGGGGACATCGCGGCAGGTCAGAGATTCCTCGATGCATTGCGCCCGTTCGTCTGGCGGCGGCATCTGGATTTTGCCGCCATTCAAGACGCCCATGACATGCGCTTGCGCATTCGCGAGAACAAGGGAACGGGCGGAAGTCTCTCGATTCCCGGCCACGATATGAAGCTGGGGCAGGGCGGTATTCGAGAGATCGAGTTTTTTACTCAGACCCGTCAATTGATCGCGGGCGGACGTGATCCCGACCTTCGCGTCCGGGGTACCGTTCCCGGTCTGGCGGCGTTGGCGTCGAAGGGCTGGGTGCCCGAAGACGTCGCAGAGAAACTGACTGACCACTACCGCGCCCACCGCGAGGTCGAGCATCGCATCCAGATGGTGCACGACGCACAGACCCATAAGGTGCCAAATTCAGAGGACGGTTTCGAACGGGTCGCGTGCCTGATGGGGATCAGCAGCGCCGAATTGACCGCCGAACTGACCCGCCGCCTGACCGAAGTGCACGAACTGACCGAAGGGTTCTTCGCCCCTGGACCAGGCGCGGCACCCGTGCCGCTTCAGGAGGTTGAGTTTGACAAGGGTGTGCTGGCCCGCTGGCCGACTTATCCGGCGCTTCGATCGCAGCGTGGTGCACGGATATTCGAGCGGCTCAGGCCGGAACTTCTGGCGCGATTGGCAAAAACTGCGAAACCCGACGAAGCGCTATTGGCACTGGATGGTTTTCTGGCGGGATTACCCGCCGGAGTGCAGCTGTTTTCCCTGTTCGAGGCGAACCCGCATCTGATCGATCTGCTGGTCGATATCGTTGGAACGTCACATGCGCTCGCCACCCATCTGTCGCGCAACGCCTCGGTTTTTGATGCGGTGATTGGTGGCAGTTTCTTCAGCGATTGGCCCGGGCAGGCGACCTTGCAGTCGGACTTGACGAAGGCCTTGGCAGAGGAAAGCGACTATGAAACACAGCTCGATTTCGCTCGTCGCTGGTGCAAGGAGTGGCACTTTCGCATCGGTGTGCATCATCTGCGCGGACTGATCGATGGGGCGCAGGCCGGGCAGCAATATGCCGAACTGGCGCAGGCCGTGATTGCGGCGGTTCTGCCCTGCGTTGTCGACCAGTTCTCCAAAAAGCATGGACCGGCGCCCGGGCGCGGCGCCGCGGTTTTGGGCATGGGGTCACTTGGGGCAGGGCGCATCAACTCGCAATCCGATCTGGACATGATTGTCATCTACGATCCTCAGGATCAGGACATGTCCGATGGCCCTCGCCCGCTGGCAACGCGGACATACTACGCTCGTTTCACCCAGGCTCTGATCACGGCGCTCAGCGCGCCAATGTCGCAGGGACGGCTTTATGAGGTCGACATGCGTCTGCGCCCGTCGGGCAATCAGGGGCCGGTGGCTACAAGCTGGGCCAGCTTCACCAACTATCAGCAGAATGAGGCCTGGGTGTGGGAACACCTTGCTTTGACTCGCGCCCATGTGGTCGCAGGTGAAGCCGGTTTAGCCGAGGATATCGAAAACTTCCGCGCTGAATTCCTGTCGCAAACGCGCGACCACCAGAAGGTGCTGAAAGAAGTGGCCGCGATGCGCGAAAGACTGGCCGCAGCCAAAGCACCAGCGGGCGTTTGGGACGCAAAGAATGGGCCGGGCCGCATGATGGATATCGAGCTGATGGCAGAGACGGGCGCATTGCTGGCCGGATTGCCCCAGCGCGATGTACACTGGGGTCTGGACGGGGCGGTCGCTGTCGGGCTGCTGGATGTCGCGCAGGCGCAAACCCTGAAGGGTTGTTACGATTTATGCTGGTCGGTGCAATGTGCGGCGCGTCTGCTGTCGGGAAAGGTGATCGAGGCCGACAAGATCGGTGAAGGCGGTACGGCCTTTCTGTGTCGGGCGACCGGGTTCGATCAGGTCGAACAGCTGCAATCCGCGTTGCAAGACAATTACAGCACTGCGGCCTCGTTGATTGGCGCAGTGGTCGGAGGGGTTGAAGATGGCACGCAGTGATGATCCGAATGACCACAAAGGCCTGATCCGCGAGGCGTATCGCATTGAAGGCATCACCTTGCCCGAGTGTCGCAGCATCTTTCTGGATTGGGCGCTGAGCCTGCCTGGAGAGCTTGACCAAAATCAGGCTCTGACCAACCTGCACGCAGTCTATTCGGAACAGGCTGCTGATCATCCGATGACGCAGGTCCTGACCGAGGGTTTGCAGGCGGCCCATGCCCCCAAGCGTCGTGGCGGCTGGCGCAAGCGCAACCGTTAACGGGGCTTTCACCCACGCGCATTCACGATTATGAGGGCGCCATGACAACCACAGCTGATCGCCCCCGTATCCGTTTGAAACCCAAGGCCAATGCGCGTGGCCTGCGCCACGGGTTTCCCTGGGTCTACGCCAATGACATCGTCACCGACCGCCGGACTCGCAAGATCGGGCCGGGGTCCTTGGCTGTGCTGGAAGACGAGAAGCGTGCGCCAATCGCTCTGGTCGCAGTGAATCCGGTCTCGAAGATCATGTGCCGGGTATTGGATCGCGATATCGGCGCGCAGTTGGATGCGGACTGGTTTGAAACCCGTCTGCGCCGCGCGCTTGAGATGCGCGAGCGACTGTTCGATGCGTCGTACTACCGTCTGATCCATGCCGAGGCGGATGGGTTTCCCGGGGTGATCATCGACCGGTTCGGAGACGCCTGCGTGATCCAACCCAACGCAGCCTGGGCTGAGGCACATCTTGAATCTCTGACCGACGCGCTGGTCAAGGTGACCGGGGTCGACACAGTGCTGAAGAACGCCTCGGGGCGCACGCGTGTGCTCGAGGGGTTGGACGACACCAATCTGACCTTGCGCGGCACCGCGCCCGATAAGCCTCTGCCAGTGCCAATGAATGGCGCAACCTACATGGCTGACCTGACTGGTGGGCAGAAAACCGGCCTGTTCTATGACCAACGCCCCAATCACGCGTTTGCCGCCAAGTTGGTTCACCCCGAGGCGCAGGTGCTGGATGTATTCAGCCACGTCGGAGGCTTTGGTCTGGCCATGTTGGCGGGCGGAGCAGCACAGGCATTGTCCGTTGACGGCTCGGCAGCGGCGCTCGAACTGGCGGCGAAGGGCGCTGAAGCCTCAGGATTTTCTGCCCGTTTCCAGACCCGACAAGGCGACGCCTTTGATATACTGACCAAACTCGGCGAAGAGGACGCGTTGTTCGACGTCGTCATCTGTGATCCCCCGGCTTTTGCACCTTCGAAACAAGCATTGGACGCAGGCCTGCGCGCCTATGAGCGTACCGCACGTCTGGCGGCTCCGCTGGTCAAACCGGGCGGGTATCTTGGCCTCTGCTCCTGTTCTCATGCCGCTGATCTGGGCCGCTTCCGCGATGCCTCATCCCGTGGGATCGGACGGACAGGACGACAGGCCCAACTGATCCGAACTGGCTTTGCCGGGCCGGACCATCCACAACTGCCGCAGCTGGCAGAAAGCGGCTACCTCAAAGCCGTGTTTTACCGTCTGTGAAGGCGGTTCTTGATACCTGCGTCATCTATCCAACGGTGATGCGAGAGATGCTGTTGGGCGTTGCGAGGCTTGGTTATTTCACGCCCGTCTGGTCTGCACGTATCCTCGAAGAATGGGCCCGTGCCGCCCGCAAACTCGGCCCCGAGGGAGAGGCGCAGGCGCGCGCCGAAATCGCGCTGGTTCAGGCCCAATGGCCAAATGCCGAGCAACCCGCCAACCTCGGTGTTGAACAGCGCCTATGGTTGCCGGATGCCGCCGACATCCACGTTCTCGCAACGGCGGTCACAAGCTCAGCAGATGTCATTGTCACCGTCAATGCCAAGGACTTTCCCAAGAATATGTTGGCCGACGAAGGGCTTGAGCGGCGCGATCCGGACGGGCTGCTGCATGAACTCTGGCTGTCCGAGCCCGAAGGCATGACGCAGGTTTCCAAAGCGGTCCTTGCTGAAGCCAACCGGCTATCCGGTGCTCAATGGACCTTGCGCAGCTTAATGAAAAAAGCCCGCCTGCCGCGCCTTGGCAAAGCCCTGAGTACTTAATTCGGGATCCCATTCATCTGGCCAAAAATATCTCGGGGAGCGCGAGGGGCTGGCCCCTCGCTCCTATCCTAAACTCCCACGCCCCACTTTTGTTCAAGTACTTCCAGAGCTGCGATCCGCTCATCCGTCTTTGGATGACTCATCAACCAAGCGGGCACAACGCCCGCGCGCTGCTGTGTCAGATCCTCAAGCTTGTGGAACAAAGACTTCTGTGGACCAATCCCGATCCCGGCTTTTGTCAAAAGCGCAGCCGCATATTCATCCGCCTCATATTCATCACTCCGCGACAGGCGGGAGGCCAGCAAATGAGTCAGCATATTTGCAATCCAGGCTCCAATGAACGGGATGAAGCGGTTCAATAGCATCATCAGCGCAGCACGCAGGGCGTTTTGACCCGAGAAATCAATCATCCGCCGCCGGGCGTGGCCAAGGGCGACATGGCCCAATTCATGCGCGATTACGCTTGCCATTTCTTCCGCTGATACTTCGCCGTTGCCAAATTTGCGATAAAAACCGCGAGTGATGAAAATACGCCCATCCGGCGCTGCCAGCCCGTTCACCGGATCGATCTCGTAGATGTAGACTGGGACCCGATCAATCTCCAAGGCTGCAGCCAGCCGGTCCGTCATGCGTTTTAGCGCAGGATCGGCCAGTTCGGTGGACTTCGCATCCAACTCACGATGCGTGCGCCAGACGGATATCCGGTACATCACAACGGCATAGGCTATGGCCAGCAGGATGGGTGTTAAGCGAAGCATGAGTTAGATATGGGCGGCCCGCCCCGAGGAGGCAAGCGGTAACTCGCCCTTCACGTCCGATCAGTTATGCGGCTAAATCCAGCCTTACCTGCCTGGCGAGGGCAGGTGCAGGTTCGAATGAAACTCGGCAAGGGACTGCTTGGTTAAGACCTCGCCCTTCGAAGCCTCAAAAAATGCGCGTTCAGCTTCCTTTTCTGCGACCAGAGCATCAACTCTCAGGTCCCTCACATCCGCGCGCAGAGCGTCGCGCGCCTCCTCGTAGGTTTCAGCATCGCGCAGCTCATCCTCAAGCGCACTCAGCTTGTCATCATAGTCCGGGTCCGCAGGATCAAGTGCGGCGATATCATCGGCGATGTCTTCGCTGCTGCGGCCATCGTAGTCTTCGTTCAGATCACGCAGTTCACGGCGCGCCTCATAGAGGTCACCGCGTAAGTCGTAATAGGTTTCCGCCGCCGCCTGGTAGGTCGCGATTTTGCCGACATTGCTGTTGGGTGAAGCGTTGCGGAACGCTGGGGCCGCTGCCTTAGACGCATTCAGGTTACGCAGCTTGTCCGAGCCATAGGGATCGGTGATCGCTGCAACAAGCGGGTCGCGATAATAGCGGTAGCGGTTCTTATTGCGATCGGAATATGGCTTGTCGTAGCGCAGTCGATAGTCGGTTTCATCATAGAACTTCTTATCATCCGAATAGCGGTAGCCGTCAGGATCGTAAGGCACCGGCTGGACCGTTGCCCAGTCCTTGTGCCGGTGGTTTGGCTGTGGCAGATCGAGATTGCCGTGGAACTCGCCCAGCGTCGCCTTGGTCAATGTACGCCCTTTCGAAGCGTCATAAAAGGCAGCCTCCGCATCTTGCAACGCGTCGCGGGTTTCGTATTTCAGATCCCTCAGATCCGCGCGCAGATCGTCGCGCGCCTCCTCATAGGTTTCAGCATCGCGCAGCTCATCCTCAAGCGCGCTCAGCTTGTCATCATAGTCCGGGTCCGCAGGATCAAGTGCGGCGATATCATCGGCGATGTCTTCGCTGCTGCGGCCATCGTAGTCTTCGTTCAGATCACGCAGTTCGCGACGGGTCTCATAGAGGTCACCGCGCAGGTCGTAATAGGTTTCCGCCGCCGCCTGATAGGTCGCGATTTTGCCGACATTGCTGTTGGGTGAAGCATTGCGGAACGCCGGGGCTGCTGCCTTAGACGCATTCAGGTTACGCAGCTTGTCCGAGCCATCGGGATCGGTGATCGCTGCAACAAGCGGGTCGCGATAGCGACGCTTGCTGGGCTTCTTATTGTCATAGTGCTTGGATTTATAATCTGTGCGAGCAACAGGTCGCGGGGAATACTCAACCGGAGCCACCGACGCCTTGCGGTACGATTTCTTTACCCGGTTCGCGCTTGACTTGGTTTTTACCGGCGAACGCTTGCCAAATAGTTGCTCGACATCGCGTTTAAACTCTCTTCCAAAGCCCGCCAGTGTGGTCTTTTGTACCTTGCCGTTCCGTCCCTTAGCTTTAGCAGAGGTTTTGGCTGACCGGTGGTGTTTTGCCTTTTGCTTCTTGTTAAACCCGAAAGCCTTTTCCACGCGGTGCGTTTTGGAGTTGGCCTTGCCGGCATCTTTACCCGCGCTTTTGGAACCCTTAGCTTTGCCGGATTTTCCCTTTTCGCCACTTTTGTTGCCGTCGTTGCCTTTTCCGGACTTACCCTTGCCTTTGTTGCCATCGTTGCTTTTTCCAGAATTACCTTTGCCGCCGCCGCGGCCCTTTCCATTGCCATTATCATTCTTGGCATAAGCGGCGTCAGGGGAAAGTACCAATGTCGCGGTCGCACCCGATGCAATTGCGAACGCTGTAATGGTCAAAACAGATGTCAGGATATTTCGTAGTTTTGAAATGGTCATCTCAGCCCCCCAGCTTCAATCCCTTTGTCGTATATCACGAATTCGAGAGAGGCAGGGAATTTTGCCGAGATTGTTTCTTTGGTGGTTCTTTTGACGCGAATATCTCTGAAAAATGGGCCTATTGTTTCCGGTTTCTGAAAAAACAAGGACTCCGACGGTGACTATCGCGTCAGTTCCCGCATACCTTGTTCCAAACCCGCCAGCGTCATGGGTACCATGCGATCTTCGAATATCTCACGGATCATGCCGATCGAATGGGTATATTCCCAATACTTCTCTGGCACTGGATTGATCCACAGGTTCGATGTCCACTGTTCGCGTGCACGGCCCAGCCAGACTTGGCCAGATTCCTGATTCCAATGCTCATTTGCACCGCCGGGATAAGCGATCTCGTAGGGACTCATCGAGGCATCGCCGACAAAGATGCATTTGTAGTCCGGCCCGTATGTGCGCAAGACCTCGTGCGTCGGAGTTTGCTGATCCCAGCGGCGGCGATTGTCGCGCCAGACGCCTTCATAGAGGCAATTGTGGAAGTAGTAATATTCCAGATGCTTGAATTCTGTGCGGGCCGCCGAAAACAGTTCTTCCACAACCTTGATATGCGGATCCATCGACCCGCCCACGTCCAGAAACAGAAGCACTTTGACGGCGTTGTGACGTTCGGGACGGGTTTTGACATCCAGATATCCGTGTTCAGCCGTAGCCCTGATCGTTCCATCCAGATCAAGCTCTTCCGCTGCACCTTCACGCGCCCAGCGGCGCAGGCGTTTCAAGGCAACCTTGATGTTCCGGGTGCCTAGTTCAACAGTGTCATCTAAGTTCTTGAATTCGCGCTTGTCCCAGACCTTTATGGCACGCTGATGGCGGCTTTCTTTCTGGCCGATGCGCACGCCTTCGGGGTTGTAGCCATAGGCACCGAAAGGTGAGGTGCCCGCGGTGCCGATCCACTTGTTACCGCCCTGATGGCGACCCTGTTGGTCCTTGAGGCGCTCGCGTAGCGTCTCCATCAGCTTCTCAAAGCCACCAAGCGCCTCGATCTCGGCTTTTTCTTCATCCGACAGGTGCTTTTCGGCCATCTTTGCAAGCCACTCGGCAGGAATATCGACCGCCTCGAGTACTTGATCGAAACTGATTTCACCCAACCCTTCGAAACTGGCGGCAAAGGCACGGTCGAACTTGTCGATGTTGCGCTCGTCTTTCACCATCGAAACGCGCGCGAGATAGTAAAACGCCTCGACATCGTATGTCGCCAAGCCCTTTTTCATCCCTTCCAGAAACGTCAGGTACTCGCGCAGAGATACGGGAATGCCAGCGTTTCGGAGGTTTTCGAAGAAGGGCAGGAACATCGTTCTATACCAGACGGACAATGACCAGTGAAATCACCAGCCCGACCAACGCAAAGGCAATGCCGTAACCTGCAGCGTATTGAGCCATATCCGCACCGCTTCCGTTACGTTTGCGTGCTGTCAACGCGCCCAGAATCGCGCCCAGAATAGCCATGCCCAGAACCACTATCATGTGACGTTATCCACCCGTGCTTGTGGCGGCTGACTGCGCGATGTCTTGTGTGACCGAGCGCACCACCAAATCCGAGCCGAAGCCGTAACGTGCCCATCCGATACTGTCCAGCCGAACGCGACGTGCCTGATCTAGTTGACCGGACTGCCGCAGTGCCTCGGATTTGAGCAGCAGCAGGGTGGCCAGAAGGGCGGCGTTCTCGGCCTTGGTCATGACATTGATTGCTTTGTTCAATTCGGGCAGGGCCTCGGTGCCCTGACCCTGTGCCAAAGCAAAGGCTGCGGTTTGTGCCGTGATATGAGCGCGCTGAATTTCTGTTCCCGGGGTGGCGTTCAGGTATTTCAGGGCAATTTCATATTGCTGCTGCGCCGCCTCGGGGTCGTCGAATTGCCCCATGCGCCCTAGCAGATAATGCGGATAGGCGCGGCGGTGGTCGGTCCAGCCTTGCTGTTGACCAATTCGCGCTGCCTCGTTCGCAGCGTTGACGCGTTTGGCCGTACCAGCGCCAGCCCCCAAAGCGCGTTGAACTGCGTTAATCCAGGCCCGAGGTGTCTCAGTAACCTGTTGTGGCGCAACCCGATCCCCTCTGGGGTTCAGCCGGCTGAGTACGCCGGGCAGAACCGCTGCCACCTGTTCGCGTGTCATGCCATTTTGCAGCTCAGGCGCATAGGCTGCGCGCAGGATCAACATGTCGAATCCGGTCAGAACCGTGTGGAAATTGTCGTCGTTGAATACTGAATCGGTTAGGCGATAGAGGTCGTTCAGAGGTCCAAGTGCCTGAGCCAATTCTTCATGCAGGCAGTCCCGAATTTCCTGTGGGCTGGCATCGTAGGGGATGAATATCCCGATCCGTTCACGTTTTCGCAGTTCGGTCCAGTTGCTTTTGCTTTTGCGCCTGTCACGGCGGTATTCTTCCAGACTTGAAGAGTTGGGCACGACGAAACAGGCTGCCTGCGGCAGGATGCGGCGGATCTGTTTCTGGCTTACAGCCTCGATCGTGATGTTCGCCTGACCCTCTGGAATCTGCCGGATGTCGATCTTCGCCTCACGTTGCAACCGTGTCAGTAGCCGGCTCAGGTCGGTCTGCATCGTTGGTGGCGGTGTCCCAGTCAGACGCACCGTGATCGGTCCATCAAACCGGGTGAAGACCGGCAGTTCCGCGCCGCTTTCAAGCGCGAAATGCAGTGAGAGGAAGTCGGCAGCGATATTCTTGTTCGAACGGGCAGGCGGGCTTGGACGAGCAGCGCCGAAGGATTTAGACGGCGGCAGCGATGCTTCAATCACCTGGGTACGGGTCGGCGTCTCGATCCGGTCGACCGTGGTGCAGGCAGACAGCGCCGCCAGAAGTAGGGTTGCGCCTAAAAGCCTCATGGTCGCTGATACTTCAGGAACGGCGACAACTTGCCGATGCGGTCATAGAGTTTGCGTGCGGTATGGTTGTTTTCCTGCGTCAGCCAATAGACTGAGGGGGCTTTCTGCCTGTCCGCTTCTTCATAGACGGCCTCAATCAGGGCGCGTCCAACTCCGGTGCCTCGCGCTTCTGGGCGGGCATAGAGATCCTGCAGATAGCAGACACTTTCTTCCTTCCAGGCGTGGCGATGAAACAGGTAGTGGGTCAGTCCAAGCAGTTGCCCATCCAAATCCGCGACAAAACAGGAAAAGTCATTCGGATCATCACCTAAGAGCCGCGCAAAGGTGCTTTGGAAAGTCGAATCCGGCACTTTGGTTTCATAAAATGCCAGGTAGTCACGCCACATTTCGGCCCATTGATCCCGGTCTTCTGGTCGCAAGGGGCGAATTGTGAGGGCGTTAGACATTTTACTATTTCCTGCTCTGGAGGCCCGATTGGCGCGGGGTCTTTCGTTGATGTAATGCTGACACCCGACCGTACCGATGACAAGCTGTGATCACCGCTTGCTACGCGCCATAAAGGCCAGCCGTTCAAACAGATGTACGTCCTGCTCATTTTTTAGAAGCGCACCATGCAGCTTGGGCAGTGCATTCACACCGTCGCGTTTAAGGTCCTCAGCGCTCAAGTCCTCAGCTAAGAGCAGTTTCAGCCAGTCCAGCACTTCCGAGGTCGAGGGCTTTTTCTTCAAACCTTGCGTTTCGCGGATTTCGTAGAACTGGGTCAGCGCGGTGGTCAGCAGCGCATCTTTGATGCCGGGGTGATGGACTTCGACGATACGGCGCATCGTGGCTTCGTCTGGAAAGCGGATGTAGTGAAAGAAGCAGCGGCGCAGGAATGCGTCAGGTAGTTCCTTTTCGTTGTTCGACGTGATTATGACGATAGGACGGTTCTTGGCACGGATCGTCTCGCCAGTCTCGTAGACGTGGAACTCCATCTTATCGAGTTCTTGCAGCAGGTCGTTCGGAAACTCGATATCAGCCTTGTCGATCTCGTCGATCAGTAGCACAACCTTTTCATCCGCATCGAATGCCTGCCACAGCTTGCCCTTGCGAATATAGTTCGAGACATCATGCACGCGCTCTTCGCCAAGCTGGCTATCGCGCAAACGGCTGACCGCATCGTATTCATACAACCCCTGTTGCGCTCGGGTGGTGGATTTCACGTTCCACTCAATCATCGTCAGCCCCAGCGCGCCCGCGACCTGTTTCGCCAGCTCGGTTTTGCCGGTTCCGGGTTCGCCCTTGACAAGCAGCGGGCGTTCCAGCGTGACGGCGGCGTTCACGGCAATGTTCAGATCGTCGGTGGCAACATATTCTGCGGTGCCTTGAAAACGTGCGGTCATGGGACCCCTCATGTGGTTTCCGCGGAATGCGGGCTGGGTTTGCTCTGCTCGGGTTACAGAGAGGCAAGGTTATTTACAAGCCGGGCCGCAGCGTCGCGAAAGGATGGGATGGGCTGTAAGTCCAATCTGTTTTGGGCGATTCGTTCGGGGCGGGGTATCGCAGGGGTTGAAGCTGCCTGAAAAACGCCTTGCGAGAACCACAGAAAAACAAGGTTTTGTTGTTACAAGTCTCAATATTAGAGCAGTCGGAGTGACGCGGCGGCGAGGCATACGTTTGTGTAGTGACAATCTCTGCCCCGTCGGATAAACGCTCCGCAGAAGGGGGTGCCGAATGTCAGGTAATACAATCGCAACCGACGTTTCAGGCCATACCGAGGGAGCAAATATGAAGCAGGAAGTTTTTCTGCCGGAAGATTACCGTCCGGCTGAAGATGAACCTTTCATGAATGATCGCCAGCTTGAGTATTTTCGCCGCAAGCTGATGGATTGGAAGACAGAACTACTCGCAGGCAGCCGTGATACGATCGAAGGTCTGCAGGACAACACCCGAAACATTCCCGATGTCGCTGACCGCGCAAGCGAAGAGACCGACCGTGCGCTGGAACTGCGCACCCGGGATCGTCAGCGTAAGCTGGTGGCAAAAATCGACTCGGCCCTGCGCCGGATCGAAGAAGGGGAGTATGGATATTGCGAGAAGACCGGTGATCCGATCTCGCTCAAGCGCCTGGATGCGCGTCCTATCGCGACTATGACTCTTGAGGCGCAAGAGCGTCACGAGCGCCGGGAAAAGGTCCACCGCGACGATTGATCGCTGGGAAATTGCAACAAAACAACTTCGCCGGGGCCTGTCGCCTCGGCGTTTTTGCGTTATGGCAGACCCATGAATATCAATGGTCTGAATTTCTGCGTCATTGGCGGCGGCATTGGGGGCATGGCAGCGGCACTCGCACTGCGAAGTCAGGGTGCTCAGGTGACGGCTCTGGAACAGGCCCCAGAACTGACCGAAGTTGGTGCTGGATTGCAAATCAGTGCGAACGGGATGGCGGTACTGCGTGCGCTAGGCGTTGCTGGTAAGGTTCCGGAGGCCGGACAAATCTCGGGTGGGACCGTTCTGCGCGATTACCGTAATGGGCGCGTGATCAGTCGGGTCCCGGTCCCTGCCGCTGGGTCGACTTACTATTATCACCGGGCAGATCTGCTGGACCTGTTACACAAAGCCGCCTTGCGCTCTGGGGTGGATATTCGGCTGGATGCACGTGTCGCCACGGTTCATAAACACCCAAGCGAAGCCGAGATCGTTCTGGAAAGCGGCGAAAGGCTGCGTGCGGAATGCGCGATCGCCGCAGACGGTGGGCGCAGCGCTATCCGTCCGATCTTGAATGGCCCCGAGGTCCCGGTTTTCACCCATCAGGTTGCCTGGCGAGCAACGATTCCCTGGACCCAGCGAGAAGAACTGCCATGCGCGTCCTTGACGATGGGGCCAGGCCGGCACGTGGTAACCTACCCGCTGCGCGATCAACGCCTCGTGAACATCGTGGCCATAGAAGAGCGTTCCGACTGGAAAGAGGAAGGCTGGCGACGTCAGGGTGATCCCGACGACCTGCGAACCCGGTTCGCCGATTTTGGCGGACCGGTTGGTGACATATTGTCAAAGATTGACGAGGTTCACCTTTGGGCGCTGTTTCTGCGCCCCGTGGCGCAAATCTGGCAGAATGGGCGATTGGCCTTACTTGGGGATGCGGCGCACCCGACGTTGCCTTTTATGGCCCAAGGAGCTTGCCTGGCACTGGAAGATGCCTGGGTCCTGACACGCGCGTTCCAGGACAACTCAGGCGTCGCCCGCGCATTGGCTACCTATGAAGCCACTCGACGACCGCGTGCCAGGCAAGTGGTTGGCGCCGCAGGCGCAAATGCGCGTAATTTCCACCTTCGTGGGCCAATGAGGCTGGCCGCACAGGCCGCCTTAATGGCGGTTGGTCCACGCTTGGCACGGCGCTACGAGTGGATCTATAGCTACGACGCGACCGCGTAAGCGTTCACAGGTCGAGATCAACCCAGACCGGCACATGGTCCGAAGGTTTTTCGTGCCCCCTCACTTCGGCATCGATCCTGCAATCACGCATCAAATCTGCAGCTTGCGGCGTCAGAAGAAAGTGATCGATGCGAATCCCGTCGTTTCTGTTCCACGCGCCGGCTTGATAATCCCAGAATGAGTAATGACCGGGGCCTTGCGTTCGCGCGCGAAAGGCTTCAGTGAAGCCCAGATTCAATACCTTGCGGAATGCAGCGCGACTTTCGGGTCGAAAAAGCGCATCCTCGCGCCAGGCGTCGGGGCGCTTGGCATCTTCGGCCTGCGGGATGATATTGTAATCCCCGGCCATCAACGCGGGTTCCTCTGATGCCATCAAATCGCGGGCACGATCATAGAGGCGCTCCATCCACTCAAGCTTGTAGTCATATTTCGGCCCCGGCACCGGATTGCCATTTGGCAGATACAATCCGCAGATGCGCAGTGCTCTCTTTCCTATGACAGTAGCTTCGATCCAGCGCGCCTGCTCATCACTTTCATCACCGGGCAACCCACGGGAGACATCCTCAAGCGGCAATTTCGAAAGGATTGCAACGCCGTTGAAGCTCTTTTGCCCGTGGGTTTCAACGTTATATCCGCGCTCCTCGAAAATCTCGCGGGGGAAATTCTCATCGATTGATTTGATTTCCTGCAGCAACACGACATCGGGCTGCGCCTCATCCAACCAGCGAGGTAACGCCTCGGCGCGTGCCTTGATACCGTTGATGTTGAATGTGGCGATTTTCATGCGTGATCCTCCGGTGCCATTGGCAACCTATCGCGCAGAATACACGCAACGGCAAGTTGCCGTACAAGTTAGCGAGGCTCTGCCTCGCGCTCCGAGGTATTTTGGGCCAGATGAAGAAACGGATTCTTAACCATATTCGTCAAAACTGAGTATGCGGTACAGGCGGAGGCGCCGATGACCGCGCCAGGTGAAGCTCTCTGACTTTGACTGTCAGAGAGCGGATCCCTCTTCATCTGGCTAAAAATACCTTGGGGGTGTGGGGGCAAAGCCCCCACCGGAGCTACATCGAGAACGATGTGCCGCAGCCGCAGGACGAGGTGGCGTTGGGGTTCTCAATCACGAAGCGCGCGCCGATGAGTTCCTGTGTGAAATCAATTACCGCGTTCTCCAGAAACGGCAGAGAGATCGAGTCGACGATGACCTTTTGGCCTTTGCCCTCTAGCACCAAATCGTCCTCTTTCGGCACATCCAGGGCGATCTCATATTGAAATCCGGAACATCCGCCACCCTCCACAGCGACACGCAGGGCCTGGCCCTGATCTGCGGCACCGATTTCGGCCAGGCGTTCAAAGGCGCGTTCTGTGACTGTTGGGGGCAGATTCATGCCGGTCTCCAAAGGTTTATTTCCTTAGCATCGTACAATATATGGAACCTGACGACAGGCGACAAGGACAAGACCTTTGGACAGAGCGGGTTTTGCCTCGGACCCAGGCCGCGCAAGGGGGCGGCTTGTACCTGAGGAGGAAAGCAGTTTTCGGTCATGCTTTCAGCGCGACCGTGACAGGATAATTCATGCCAGCGCGTTTAGGCGCCTCAAACACAAAACCCAAGTGTTTGTTGAGCATGAGGGTGACAGTTATCGAACCCGCCTGACGCATTCCATAGAAGTGGCTCAGGTGGCCCGAACGATTGCCGGGGCCTTAGGCCTGAACGGCGAATTGACCGAAGCGGTCGCGTTGGCGCATGACCTCGGGCATACACCGTTTGGTCACACGGGCGAGGACGCTCTGCATGCGTTGATGGAGCCATATGGTGGCTTCGATCACAACGCGCAGGCCATTCGGATCGTAACCAAACTTGAGCGTCACTACGCCGAGTTCGATGGGTGCAACCTGACCTGGGAATGTCTGGAAGGGATAGCCAAGCACAACGGGCCGGTCACTGGTGCATTGCCTTGGGCATTGGCCGAGTGTAATCGGGGCTTTGACCTCGAACTTCACACCCATGCGAGCGCCGAGGCGCAGGTTGCGGCGCTATCGGACGACATTGCCTACAACAACCACGATCTGTTTGACGGATTGCGGGCGGGATTGTTCAGAGATGAAGACATTCAGCAGCTTCCCATAATTGATGCCTGTTTCGCCGAAGTGGATGCCAAATTTCCGGGTCTTGACCCTTATCGCCGTCGGCACGAGGCGCTCAGACGGGTATTTGGCGTCATGGTTTCGGATGTGATCGACACATCACGCGGGCTGATTGCAGCCTCGGGGGCGCAGTCGGTCGAGGATATCCGCCATCTGGGTTGTCCGGTCATTCAATTCTCGGATGATCTTTGGGCGAAGCTCAAACAGATCCGCGCCTTCCTGTTTTCGCGCATGTATCGCGCACCGAGCGTGATGGAAGTGCGCGCTAGGGTCAGCAAGGTGGTCGAGGAACTGTTCCCGATTTACCTGACCGATCCCAAACAGATGCCGCGCCATTGGCACAGCGATATCAAGGCGGCAACGGATGAAACCGCGCTGGCCCGCATCGTCTCGGATTATATTGCGGGCATGACCGACAGGTTTGCGTTGCAAGACCATGCCCGGCTGACCGGAGATCACTCGATCGCAATATAGGCGATGGCCCAGACCTGTTGGCTGGCTTGTGTTTGAGCCAGTTCAGCATCATCTGTGGGCGGGAAAACGATCATCGTGGGGCCGTAACTACCAATGCCCATCGGCACGCCATCCGCGTGGGTGGCCACGATGGGTTGATGTGTCTCGATGCTTTCCCATGGGATTTCAGCCTGATAGCCATCCATAGCCATGGGCAGAGCAGATTTGCCCCTCGCACCTGCCATCGTCATCACGTCGGACAACAGTGGGCCGGAAAAGGTATAGTCGCGCTGGTTCTCTGGCGGGCCGTAGGGGATGGTGATTTCGATCTGTTCCAACCCGTCCAGCATGGCAGCGTCAAAGCCTGCTGCACCGTCATGTGTGACTTCGAGAAAACCCAACAGCCCACCGTCGTTCTCAGCGCGCGCGGGCAGATTGGTTTCGGTGATGGCGCCACCGAGCGTCAGCAGTACGTGGCCTTGAGGTGAGGGCATCTCGGCCCATGTGGGCAGGGCGGTGGTCAGCAACAGGGCGAAGGGCAGGGTAAGGCGCATTCAGGGGCTCCGGTCACGGTTTTCCCCGACCTTAGCCCTGATAGCGGTTAATCCAAGCGCAAAATTTAGGCGTCCATTGACCTTGGCGCTTTGCGTGGTAAACCCCGCGGCAAGCAAAAGGACATCCGAAATGAACCTGTTTTCCGAGATCCGCGGCCTGGTACTGGACGCGCTGGCGCAGATGCAGTCCGAAGGCGCGCTGCCTGAGGGGCTGAGCTTTGACAACGTGGCGGTTGAGCCTCCGCGCGATGCGGCGCATGGCGATATGGCGACCAATGCGGCGATGGTACTGGCGAAACCGGCGAAGATGAAGCCGCGGGACATTGCGGATGTGCTGGCAGGCAAGCTATCTGCAGACGACCGGATCACCAGCGCCGAGGTGGCGGGCCCGGGCTTTCTAAACCTGCGGCTAGCGTCTTCGGTTTGGCAGGGCGTGCTGGCTGCGGTGCTGGAAAAGGGTACCGATTATGGCCGTTCGACCATGGGGCATGGTCAGAAGGTGAACGTGGAATATGTCTCGGCCAACCCGACCGGCCCGCTGCATGTGGGCCACACGCGGGGGGCTGTGTTCGGTGATGCGCTGGCAAGCTTGCTGGCCTATTCGGGCCATGAGGTGACCCGCGAATACTACATCAACGATGGCGGCGCGCAGGTGGATGTGTTGGCGCGGTCGGCATATGAACGGTATCGCGAGGCTAACGGGCTGAGCCCCGAGATCGCAGAAGGTCTCTATCCCGGCGATTACCTGATCCCGATCGGTCAGGCGCTGAAAGAGAAATACGGCGACAGCCTGATCGACAAGCCTGAAAGCGTATGGCTGGAAGAGCTGCGCGAATTCTCAACCGACGCTATGATGGACCTGATCCGCGCCGACCTGAAGGCGCTGGGTGTTGAGATGGATGTGTTCTTCTCAGAGAAGTCGCTCTACGGCACAGGGCGGATCGAGGCTGCGCTTCAGTCGCTAACCGACAAGGGCCTGATCTACGAAGGCGTTCTTGAGCCGCCCAAGGGTAAGAAGCCCGAGGATTGGGAACCGCGCGAGCAGACCTTGTTCAAGTCGACCGAACACGGGGATGACGTCGACCGCCCGGTCAAGAAATCGGACGGCAGCTGGACCTATTTTGCCCCGGATATCGCTTATCACTATGACAAGGTGAGCCGTGGGTTTGACGCGCTGATTGACGTGTTCGGTGCGGACCATGGCGGCTATGTCAAACGGATGAAGGCGGCGGTTTCGGCCCTTTCCGATGGTAAGGTGCCGCTGGATATCAAGCTGACCCAATTGGTGAAGTTGTGGAAGAATGGCGAGCCATTCAAGATGTCCAAGCGGGCAGGGAACTTTGTCACGTTGCGCGATGTAGTCGATCAGGTTGGGCCTGATGTAACCCGTTTCGTGATGCTGACCCGCAAGAACGACGCACCGCTGGATTTCGATTTCGACAAGGTGTTGGAACAAAGCCGCGAAAACCCGGTGTTCTACGTCCAATACGCCCATGCCCGCGTTATGAGTGTGCTGCGCCGCGCCGCTGAGGCCGGGATTTCTGCCGATGATACTACGCTATCAGGGGCAGATCTGGGCAAGATCGACCACGCCTCTGAGCTGACCGTTGCCAAGAAGCTGGCAGAATGGCCACGTCTGGTTGAAATCGCCGCTCGCACAAATGAACCGCACCGGGTTGCCTTCTATCTCTATGAATTGGCAGGAGATTTCCACGCGCTGTGGAACAAGGGCAATGACGAAACCCAGTTGCGCTTCATTCAGGATGGCGGTGTTGCCACAAGCCAATCGAAAATCGCACTGGCCCGGGCTGTTTCTGTTGTGATTTCAGCGGGCTTGGGTATTCTTGGCGTTACCCCGGCGCAGGAGATGCGATAACAAATATCGCCCGAACCGCCGGTCTGAGGCAGACAAGAAATGACCCGCGCGCCACTTTTTACGGCGCAATCGGGCGGTGAGGCGGAAATGGCACGTTACGATTACTCGGGGCAGCATAGCCCCGAGCAGATGCATTACTCGAATCAATCGCATCCTGAAGATGCGTATGATTATCCTGATGAAAGCTATAGCTATGATGACGCCCCGCGCGCAGGCGCTGGGCTGGGCCGTATTGTCAACGTGCTTGGGGCGGTTGCGTCTTTGGCGCTGGTCGCCGGAGTCGGCGTTTGGGGCTACCAACTGATCATGCGCGACGTCAGCGGGGTACCGGTCGTGCGTGCCGCCGAAGGACCCATGCGCGTGCAGCCCGAAAATCCCGGCGGGACGCCTGCTGATCATCAGGGCCTAGCGGTGAATGCAGTTGCCGCTGTCGGGACTGCTGCACCGCCGGCAGATCGTCTGATCCTTGCACCGCGCCCCGTGTCTCTGACTGATGAAGACACGCCCATGACCGCGCTTGAGGCCACAAATGCAGTGCAAGTGATTGAGGAACCCGCCACTGATCAGGCGATCGTGAACGCTCTGGCCGAAGGGCTCGCCGCCGAACCTCAGCTCGAACAGACGCCTGAGCAGGGCGTGCAATTGGCTTCCCTGGTCACGCCCGAAGAAGAGCCCGCGATTGATCCGGCTGATTACGCAGCGCAACAGCCCGACCCTAAGATTGCTGCACTGCCTGGTGTACGCCGGTCGCTGCGTCCGCATGTGCGTCCAGCCCGCGCTACGCCAAGTTCTATTTCGTCCAACAGCGCTACGGAAGCTGCGATCAATGCTGCAGTAAAGGCTGCTGTTGGTCTGGATGTTGATCCCGATACATTGACCAAAGGCACGCGACTTGCTCAGCTTGGGGCATACGAAAGCGCCGATGTGGCGCAGGCCGAATGGGCACGTTTGAATGGCCGATTTGGAGAATATATGGATGGAAAACAGCGTGTTATCCAGAAGACCTCAAGCGGAGGGCGAACCTTCTATCGCCTGCGTGTCATGGGGTTTGATGATCTGAGCGACTCGCGCCAGTTTTGCGCGGCCCTAGTCGCGCAGGGTGCAGACTGTATCCCGGTCGCCGTCCGGTGAGATTTGGCGCGGTTATCACCGATGCCGAAGGGCTGCGCCTGACGCCGGATGAAAAAGCTTTGTTCAAAGAGATGAACCCGTTCGGGTTCATTCTGTTTGCCCGCAACATCGAATCCGCTGACCAGACCCGCGCCTTGTGCGAGGACTTCCGCGCGGCGGTTGGCCGAAGTTGCCTAATCACCGTCGATCAGGAGGGGGGCCGCGTACAACGTCTGCGCGCACCTTTAGCCCGTGAATGGTTGCCCCCTTTGGATCATGTCGCGCATGCCGGAGATCAGGCCGAGCGCGCGATGTATCTGCGCTATCGTCTGATCGCGCATGAACTGCTGGAATTGGGCATCGACAGCAATTGTGCGCCGATGGTCGATCTGGCCCGCGAGGGTACTCATGCGTTCCTGAAGAACCGCTGCTATGGGTCCGATCCCGAAAAGGTTTCCGCGATTGGCCGAGCCGTTGCCAACGGACACTTTGATGGCGGAGTGTTGCCGGTAGTAAAGCACATGCCCGGCCACGGTCTGTCGACGCTCGACAGTCATCACGAGTTGCCGCATGTGGATCTTTCTCTAAGTGCACTGAAAGCAGCAGATTTTGCACCATTCCGCGCGCTGAACGACTTGCCGATGGGGATGACGGCGCATTTGGTTTATGACCAGATCGATCCACGGCCCGCAACGATTTCTGCTGGAATGATGACGATGATTAGGGAGCGCATCGGTTTCGACGGTCTGATTATGACCGACGATATCACGATGAAAGCCCTGAACGGCGCGCCCGCCGACTTGGCCCGAAAGGCACTGGACGCTGGATGCGATGTTGCTTTGCACTGCAACGGGGCCTTTGAAGAACGCGCGCAGGTGCTCGAAGCCGCTGGTGAGATGTCGGATGCGGCACAAGCCCGCGCAGATCGGGCGCTGGCCCGGAGACAACTGCCACAGGAACTTGACATCCAAGCCGCCGAGGCGGAACTATCTGCCCTAATGGGCGGGCAGGTATATGCAGGATAACCTTTTCAGCGAAGACCCGGTCTCGGTTGCCGATCGGCTGGCCGCCGAGGCTTTGATTGTGGACGTCGACGGGTTTGAGGGTCCGCTCGATGTGCTTTTGACACTTTCGCGTACGCAAAAAGTGGACTTGCGCAAAATCTCGGTTCTTGCGCTGGCTCAACAGTATCTGACATTTGTCGAAAAAGCGCGTCAGTTGAGGATCGAACTGGCCGCCGACTATCTGGTGATGGCCGCTTGGCTAGCTTTCCTCAAATCCCGCTTGCTGCTGCCCCCGGACCCGGATGATGAAGGCCCCTCGGGCGAGGAACTCGCCGCGCACCTCGCATTCCAATTGGAGCGTCTGCAGGCCATGCGCGATGCCGCTGCGCGCCTGATGGCGCGTGATCAATTGGGCCGCGATTTTTTCAAACGCGGGCAGGGTGAGGATGTTACGCGAATCCGCACCGTGACCTATTCCGCCACATTGCTGGACCTGATGCAGGGCTATGCGCGTATCCGCACGCGCGACGAGTTCCGCCCCTTCGTCATGGACCGCGACGCCGTTTTCACCATGGAACAAGCGCTTGAGCGGATGCGACCCCTGATAGGCTTTGCCGGTGCGTGGACGGATATGGAGACCTACCTGCCCGAAGGCTGGGATGCTGATCCGGTGCGGCGACGCTCGGCCACGGCTGCAACCTTCGCAGCCTCGCTTGAGCTGGTGAAAGAAGGACATATGGAGATCAAGCAAAGCGAGACCTTTGCGCCGATCCATCTGCGTAAGAGGACTGAGACACGTGACTGACGCCAACGAAGAGACAGGCACACTGTTCGAAGCGCCGCCCTTGGCGGAACAAGAACGTATGGTCGAGGCCGTGCTGTTTGCCAGCGCCGAGCCAGTGACGATTGGTGATCTTGAAGCGCGGATGCCCCATGGCAGCAATGCCGCGCAAGCTGTTGAATCGCTTCAGAAACGATACGAAGGGCGCGGGGTGCGTGTGGTGCGCGTTGGTGAGGCTTGGGCGATCCGCACAGCCCCCGATCTTGGCTTCCTGATGCAGAAGGAAACGGTTGAGACCCGCAAGCTTAGCCGGGCGGCCATCGAAACGCTGGCGATCGTGGCTTATCACCAGCCCTGCACGCGTGCGGAGATCGAGGAAATCCGGGGCGTGTCCGTTTCGCGCGGCACCATTGACCAACTGCTTGAGATGGAGTGGATCCGACTGGGCCGCCGTCGCATGACACCAGGCCGTCCGGTGACATTCGTCGTAACGCCTGAGTTTCTGGATCATTTCGGGCTGGAAAACGCCCGTGACCTGCCGGGCCTGAAGGAGTTGCGCGCAGCCGGATTGTTGGAGAATCGCCCACCCCCTGGTGCTGTGCCGCTGGGCGAAGGGCAGGGTGATGACGAGGACGAAGATCAAACCGAACTGTTCGAAGAAGAGTGATCGGACAGCCCTTTTATTGCCGCAGATCCCGCCTATCATAGGGTGCAGGAAACGGAGTTGAGCCAATGAACGCCAATCGGATCATCGATATGATCGTGCGCCGGGTGATGCGTCGCCTGGTGAACCACGGTGTGGACAAGGGTATTGATATGGCCAGCAAGGTGGGCCGCAAACCGGGGCAGTCTGATGTTGAGAATGGCCCCGAGGCGGATCGCCAGATGCGCGATGCGACCAAGCGCCAAAATCAAAGCGCAAAGCAGATGCGGCAGGTGTCGCGTCAGATGCGTCGGTTCATGAAGTTCTGAAACTCAGCCCACAGCTTTGAAATGCTTGGACAGTTTCAGGCCTTGACCCTGATAGTTCGAGGCAATCCCAGCACCATATAGCTGTGTCGGCATTTCGGCCATCTTCTCATAAACCAGGCGCCCGACGACTTGTCCGTGTTCCAACACAAATGGCGCTTCGTGGCAGCGCACTTCCAGCACCCCGCGTGATCCGGCACCGCCTGCTTCGGCATGTCCAAAGCCCGGGTCAAAGAATCCGGCGTAATGTACCCGGAACTCGCCGACCATAGCGAGATATGGGGCCATTTCAGCAGCATACATTGGCGGGATATGCACCGCTTCGCGGCTGACGAGAATGTAGAACGCGCCGGGGTCGAGGATGATGCGACCATCCTTGGTATGCACCTCTTCCCAGTATTCCTGCGGGTCGTATTCGCCGATCCGATCCAGATCGATCACCCCGGTATGGGGCTTGGCACGATAGCCGACCAGATCGGTATCGGGCAGTTGCAGATCGACCGAAAACCCCAACCCGTCCTGAATGACGGCTGGCCCATCAACCAACGGCGTTTGACCATGCAACGCGTTCAGCTCGGCGTCGCTCAGTACTGCCTGACCTTTGCGGAAACGGATCTGATTCAGACGCATTCCGGGGCGCACCAGAACCGAGAACGATCGCGGGCAGATCTCGGCATAAAGCGGACCTGTGTAGCCTGCGGGAACCCGGTCAAACTCGGTTCCGCCATCGGTGATCGTGCGCGTGAGCAAGTCGAGCCGCCCGGTCGAGCTTTTGGCATTGGCCACCGCACTGACGTCATCGGGCAGGGCGAGCGATTCCATCAGCGGCACCAGATAGACACAGCCCTTTTCCAGAACAGCGCCTTCAGTGATGTCGATGCGGTGCATTTCAAACTCGGCCAGACGATCTGCAACAGACCGTCCTTCGCCTGCCAGAAATGAGGCGCGCACCCGGTAAGCCACTGTTCCCAAACGTAGATCAAGGCTTGCCGGCTGCACCTGTGCAGGGATGATATCCGTGCTTGCGGCGATCTCACCGCGTGCAATCATCGCCTCAAGCTGTTGGTTTGGACAAACACCTGTCATCTCGATCCCCTCTGCTGCCAGAGCGGGATCTGGCCTATGTGCCATAAACGTCGGTGTGATTTGGTCGGGCTAGCAGGACTCGAACCTGCGACCTTCCGTCCCCCAGACGGACGCGCTACCAGGCTGCGCCATAGCCCGACGTTGAGGTGTTCATAAAGACTTTCCCGGCGGGGGCAAGAGGAAATCATCGCCTTTTTTGCTATCCCGCCGTGTGGTGTTCGACGCGATCCAGCCACCTGCGCAGGTCCTTGGCGATGGGTGCAATCTGGTGCAACAGCTCATCGTCATACTCGTCACGATTCCATGCCAGCGAGGCAATACCACCCATCAGCGGCGCTGCATCCAGCTCAGCCGGTATCGGTTTGGGTTCGGGGGTTGCGACGGGTTTCGGAGCCTCTGGGGCAGGGGAATGGGCGGTTTCGCCCAAATCCATGTCGATCTGGTTTGCGGATGGTTCCGGCGCTGAAGCGAACGGAACCACAGTATCGTCGATGCTGGGTGCGGGCGCGTTTTCGTCCAAATTGGGCGAAAGCGATGCAACATGCGCAACGCCCTGTTCCCGAAGTATACGCTGAACACCTTTGATGGTAATCCCGTCCTCGTGCAGCAGTTTCTTGATACCGCCCAGCAGACGCATATCATTGGGGCGATAATATCGCCGCCCACCGGCGCGTTTGACGGGTTTGACTTGGGTAAACCGGCTTTCCCAGAAACGCAGCACATGAGCCTGAACTCCGAGCCAGTCCGCAACTTCACTTATGGTGCGAAAGGCATCGGGGGACTTACTCATAACCTGGATGTCCTGAACTTACTTGCGGTTCCCTGCGGCGACGCGATCCTTCATCAGGTGCGACGGACGGAATGTCAGTACACGACGGGGCTGGATCGGAACCTCTTCACCGGTTTTAGGGTTGCGACCGATACGGGCAGTTTTGTCCCGAACGCTGAAGGTGCCGAAGGACGAAATCTTGACCTGTTCGCCACGCACCAGCGCGTCAGACATGTGGTTCAGAACGCTTTCGACCAGCTGTGCGCTTTCATTGCGTGACAGGCCAACCTCACGAAAGACGGCCTCGCTCAGATCCATTCGGGTCAGTGTTTTGTCGCCCATGCTTTTTCCCCTGTTGATGTCTGAGCATATGGCTATGCAAAATTCGCTGTCAATATCAATGAATTGCAGGAGGCTCTGTAAGCCGGATTGTGCCGGTCACCAACGCAGTGCGACCGCACCCCAGGCCAGACCGCCACCAATCGCCTCTGTAACGATCAGATCGCCGGTTTTGATCTGGCCGTTTTGCTTGCCCACCGACAGGGCCAGAGGGATGGAGGCTGCCGATGTGTTGCCATGGTCCTGAACGGTGACCACAACGTTATCCATCGGCAGGCCCATCTTCTTGGCGGTGCCCTGAATAATGCGGATATTGGCCTGATGCGGCACGATCCAGTCAACATCGTCGCTGGACAGACCTGCACGCTCCAGCGCGACTTCTGCGGTTCGGGCCAGTTTTTCGACCGCATGACGGAAGACCTGATTGCCCTGCATCCGCAAGTGGCCGGTGGATTGGGTCGAAACCCCGCCATCAACATAGAGAAGGTCTTTGTAGCGTCCGTCCGAATTCAAGTCGGTCGCAAGAATACCGCGATCATCCGAAGTGCCCTGACCTTCTTGCTCTTCCAGAACCAGTGCGCCCGCGCCATCGCCAAATAGCACGCAGGTCGACCGGTCGGTCCAGTCCATGATTCGTGAAAAGGTCTCGGCGCCGATCACCAGTACGCGCTTCGCCTGACCGGACAGGATCAGGGCGTTGGCGTTGCTGAGCGCAAAGACAAACCCTGCGCAGACCGCCTGTACATCGAAGGCAAAACCATTGGTCATACCCAACCGGGCCTGAACCATGGTTGCCGCCGAAGGAAAGGTCAAATCAGCTGTGGAGGTTGCCAGCACAATCGCGTCGATATCATCCGCCGTCAGTCCGGCATCAGCCAGTGCGGCTTCGGCCGCTTTGGTGGCCAGATCGGATGTGGTTTCGTCCTCGGCCGCGAAGTGTCGCCGCTCGATCCCGGACCGGGTGCGAATCCATTCGTCCGTCGTATCCAGCGTTTTCTCGAACTCAGAGTTCGGTACAACGCGCTCTGGCAAATAATGCCCGACACCTACAACAACTGAGCGGCCTGCCATGCTGGGGTACTGCCTTTTTTGTTATTATTCCGATTGAGACACGGAATGGGCCGCATCTTGTGCAAGTGCGGCTGTTGATGCAACCCGTGCCGCCAATTTTTCGGCGAAACCGGATTCAGCCAGAGTGAAGGCCAGCTTAACCGCTGCGGAAACGCCGGTTGCGTCCGCTCCGCCGTGGGATTTCACCACGGTTCCGTTGAGTCCCAGGAACACGCCGCCATTGACGCGGCGCGGGTCTATCCGCTTTTTCAGACGATTCAACGAGGTGATTGCCAGGATCGAGGCCAGCCGGGATAGGGGCGAGTATTTGAACGCTTCACGAAGCAAATCACCGATAAGGTTCGCGGTGCCTTCGCCGGTTTTAATGGCGACATTTCCAGTGAAGCCGTCGGTCACGATCACGTCAGCTTTGTCGCCGGGGATATCGCTGCCTTCGACAAAGCCCACGAATTCGAAATTCGCCTGATCGGCAAAGTCCGAGATCATCGCGTGGGCTTCTTTCAGTTCGGCGCGGCCCTTGTGTTCTTCGGTGCCGACATTCAGCAACCCGATCCTAGGGCGGCTGAGCGCCATACCGTTGCGCGCGTATGAAGCCCCCATCAGCGCGTATTGCAAAAGGTCCTTGGCATCAGCGCGCACATCTGCGCCGACGTCCAGCATCACGTTGAACCCATGCGGATTGCGCGAGGGCCACAGGATCGCGATGGCAGGGCGGTTCACGCCGGGCAGCTTGCGCAGCCGCAACATGGACATGGCCATCAGCGCGCCCGTATTGCCGCAGGACACTGCGCCGTGCGCTTCACCTGCACGCACCGCTTCCAGAGCGGACCACATCGACGTGCTCTTGCCGCTGCGGACAACCTGGCTTGGTTTGTCTTCCATCGTGACCACGTCCGGGCAATCACGAAAAACGACGCGCCCATCAAGGACACGCCGTTTGGCAACCAGCTTGCGTAGTTCCTGTTCCTGACCGTGCAGGATGAACCCGATCTTCGGGTTCTTGTCCGCAGATTTTGCAATGCCCGCCACAACGACGGCAGGGCCCGAATCTCCGCCCATAGCGTCAACCGAGATGATGATCCGTCCGGTCTGCGTGGGCTGATCCGTCATGCCTTGGCCTGCGTCCAATCAGGCTTAGGCCGCGTCTTCGTCCAGGTCGATTTCGTCGGCCTGAGCGACGACTTCACGATCGTCATAGTGGCCGCAAGATGCGCAAACGTGGTGTGGGCGCTTCAGCTCGCCGCAGTTCGGGCATTCGTTCGGGTTTGCAGCAACCAGAGCGTCGTGTGCGCGGCGGTTGTTGCGACGCGACTTGGAAACTTTGTTCTGTTGGACGGCCATGGTCTCAACCTTTGTCTGATATGGGCTGACAGATTCGCTGTCAGCCGGGTTACGTACTTTGTTTTCTCGTGGTTTGACGCGCGTTTAAGGGGCTTGCCCCGCAATGTCCAACCCAAATTCCAATGAGCGCGCGAAAATACTGCGATTCTCGTCATGTTCAAGCGGTTTTTCTGACGGCCTGCTATGACAGGAAATCCCTCGCCTGTCACTCGTCTTTTTTCATCGCATCCCGCAGCCCCGCCAAACCAGCGAAGGGTTTTACATCCTCATCTGTGAGGGCCTGTTTGCCCGGTTCGGTATAGTCTATCTGGCCCAGCTCAACTCCATCCTTCCGTGGATATTGGGGCAGGGCCAGCGACAGCGCTTCAACCATGATCAGCGCAGGATCGATCTCGGGGCCAAGCGGTTCGGTCTCGTCATCCTCGGGGATTTCGAACTCGGGCTCTTCCGGATCGCTCCAATCGGCCACAAAAACGCGACTCACCGGGGTGTCGATGCGTGTGGTCACAGGTTCCAGCGTCACGACACAAGGTTGGATCACCGTTGCGCCCAGCTTGCCAGAAAGCATCCAATCCCGTTTGCCCTGCGCGCGCAATTCGCCGACAAAGCTGAGCTTGCGCAGGCCAAGCAGTCCGAGCTCTTGTTTTATGGCCTCCAGCGCGTCGCCGGTCGGGCGCAACTCAAACGGGGTCGGAGCGTTTTGCGGCAGGTCTGCGACGCGTAAAGATGTCTGGTTGCTCATTCGTGAGGTTTTCCTGTGTTGAACCGGAGCCTTGGTTTCTGTAATCGGATAGGGTCCGCAAGGGGCCATGGCAAGAGGATGTGCATGTTGAAGGGTTTGAACAGGTTGAAACCAGCGTCGAAAACGCTTGTCTTTGCGGCCTGTCTGGCGGTCGCGGGCGCATGTTCACCAATCTTCAAGAATCACGGCTACGTGCCTCCGCCAGAGGATCTGGCCAAAATCAAGGTCGGCGTCGATACCCGCGATAGTGTTGAAGAAACCATCGGCGCGCCCAGCTCGGCGGGCGTGGTGCGGGATTCGGGCTATTACTATGTCGCCTCGCGCGTCCGTCATTATGGGCCCAAACGACCCGAGGTCGTTTCACGTGAACTGGTCGCGATCAGCTTTGATCAGCGCGGCGTCGTTCGCAATATCGAGCGGTTCGGCCTGGAAGACGGCTATGTCATCGTGCTGGATCGTCGCGTGACCGATTCCAACGTGGAAGACAAAGGCTTCCTGCGTCAGCTTCTGGGTAACATCGGTAACTTCAACCCGGCAAATATTCCTGGCGCAAACAACTAAAGCGACCAATTCTCTTGCAGTGGTCACAGGACAGTCACACATTCTGTAGTAAGGACCAGACAGATGTGACCGGTCAGCAACCGCAGGAGGATGCGACCATGGCGGTTTTGTTGGACAAGGGCCGATATCGCGCCCGCTTGGCGCAAACCGAGCAAGACGTGGCGGCGGCGCAGACGCTGAGGATGCTGACCTTTGCTACTGATGGTCAGGATTGTGATGCTTTTGACGAACGCTGCGCCCATGTTCTGGTCGAAGATCTGCAGGCCGGTGGGGCGTTGGTGTGCTGTTTCCGTATGCTGACAATGCAGGGCGGCTTTGAAATCGGACTCAGCTACTCGGCACAGTTCTATGACCTGTCGGCGCTACGCGATTTTACCGGACCGATGGTCGAGATGGGTCGGTTCTGTATCCACCCGGACTACAATGATCCGGATATCTTGCGTGTCGCGTGGGGCGCAATGACGGCGTATGTCGATCAGAAGGGGATCGAAATGCTGTTTGGTTGTTCGTCATTCGCTGGAACAGAAACTGCCGAATATCTTGACGCTTTTGCGATGCTCAAACACCGACATCTGGCACCAAGGCGATGGTTGCCGCGAGTCAAGGCGCCGGATGTGTTTCGCTTTGCGGCGCGCTTGCGCAGACGCCCTGATGTAAAACAGGCGATGCTTAGGATGCCGCCCTTGTTGCGCACCTATCTGATGATGGGGGGGTGGGTCAGCGATCATGCGGTGGTGGACAGGCACATGAACACCCTGCATGTGTTCACCGGCCTTGAAATCGGAGCAATTCCCCCAGCTCGTAAACGGTTGCTGCGCGCGGTGGCTGGGTGATTTGAGTATCTGGGAAAAGGTGAAGTTGGGGCGTTGACGCCTTGCTTTGGCCGGTTTAGCTGGCGGGTATGGCGAGAATTCCTTTATTGCAGATGTCCGGTATCTCTCTGACGTTCGGGGGTGATCCGGTGTTTTCCGATCTGGACCTTGTGGTTCAACCCGGTGATCGCGTCGCGCTGGTCGGGCGGAACGGGTCTGGCAAATCCACCTTGATGAAAGTGATGGCCGGGCTGGTCGAGGCCGATCAGGGTGAAATCGTCATCCCTCCGGGTAAATCAGTGGGTTACATGGAGCAGGATCCCGGAATGCAGGGATTCGCGACGCTTGGAGACTATGCCTCAAGCGGGTTGGAATCGGGCGAGCTGTATAAGGTCGAACGCGCGGGCGAAGGGCTGAAATTCGACCCTGAGCGTGCGGTCGAAACCGCTTCGGGTGGGGAAAAGCGACGCGCCGCCTTGGCCAAGCTGATGGCCGAAGCGCCGGACCTGATGTTGCTGGACGAACCGACGAACCACCTGGATATCGAGGCGATAGCGTGGTTGGAGCGTGAGTTGGGCTCGACCCGTGCAGCCTATGTTCTGATCTCACATGATCGCGCTTTCCTGCGTGCGTTGACCCGTGCGACGCTGTGGATCGATCGCGGAGTTGTGCGGCGGCAAGAACAGGGCTTTGCGGCCTTTGAAAACTGGAGGGATAAGGTCTGGGAAGAGGAGGATCAGCAGCGCCACAAGCTGAACCGCTTGATCAAGTCCGAGTCGCGATGGGCCGTCGAGGGTATCAGCGCCCGCCGCAAGCGCAATCAGGGTCGTGTTCGGGCGCTACAAGCCTTGCGCGCCGAGCGTGCAGCGCAGATCAAACGTCAGGGATCGGCTGCCATGACGTTGGAATCCGGTCCGAAATCAGGCCGCAAGGTCATCGAAGCCAATGGCGTTTCAAAGGCATTTGACTCTCAGCAGATCGTGCGCAATTTCGATCTTCTGGTTCAGCGCGGTGACCGTGTGGCCTTTGTTGGGCCGAACGGTGTGGGCAAGACCACGTTGCTGAAAATGCTGCTAGGTCAGGTCGAACCGGACGAGGGTTCGGTGGTGCTGGGTACTAACCTTGAGATCGCCGTGTTCGATCAGGCGAGGGCACAGCTGGACCCGGAAATGAGCCTGTGGGACAGCTTGACCGGCGATCCCGAGATGCGAGTCTCGGGCAAGGCCGATCAGGTGATGGTGGGTGGCCAACCCAAGCATGTAGTGGGCTATCTCAAAGAGTTTCTGTTCGATGACGCGCAGGCAAGAGCGGCTGTTAAGTCCTTGTCCGGTGGGGAAAAAGCCCGGTTGCTGTTGGCGAAACTGATGGCGAAAACATCGAACTTGCTGGTGCTGGACGAACCGACCAACGATCTGGATGTTGAAACGCTGGATCTGCTGCAGGAATTGCTGGACGACTATGATGGCACGGTGCTGCTCGTTAGCCACGATCGGGATTTTCTGGATCGGGTTGCGACCACAACCATCGCCATGGAGGGCAACGGGCGCGCGACCGTCTATGCTGGTGGTTGGTCCGATTACATCGCTCAGCGAGGTGATGTGGATGCGAAAAAGGAAGAAAAAGCAAGGCCTTCAAAGCCTAAAGTAAAGCAAGAGGCGAAGCAGAAGGCGGGGCTTTCATTTTCGGAGAAACACCGACTTGAGAAGCTACCAGCAGAGATCGCGCGCCTTGAAGCCGAGATCGCCAAGCTCGAAGAACTGATGTCTGATCCTGAGCTGTTCACACGCGAACCGATCAAGTTCCAGAAGGCAACCGATGCCCTGGTCGAACGGCAGGAAAAACTGTCAGCGGCTGAGGAAGAGTGGCTGATGCTTGAAGAGAAGGCCGAAGCCGGTTGAGTCCGAGTTGTACAACTTCAATCGACTAGATTGTCTGAGTTGTACAAACCTATGCACCGGTTTGCGCGTGCTCAAATGGGGCGGGCGGGGTTACCGACAACAGTTGCTCGGGCGGGGACGTCCTTCGTGACGACGCTGCCTGCACCGACGATGGCGCGGTCTCCGATCGTGACGCCGGGCATGATGATCGCGCCACCGCCGATCCAGACGTTTTCGCCGATTGTCACCGGGTGGTCGATTTCCAGACCCTGTGCGCGCAGGACTGGGTCTTTGGCGTGTTGGGCGCAATAGATCTGCACCGTGGGGCCGAGCATCGAGTCACTGCCGATGCGAACAGGCGCGGTGTCGAGAATGACACAGCCCGCATTCAGATACACCCGGTCGCCCAGCGACAGGTTCATTCCATAAGCGCAGTGGAACGGAGCCTCAAAATAGCAATCTTGCCCGATCCCCGCAAAGAGCGCCGCCAATTCGGGAGCTATAGCCCCTCGGTCATCGGGCGGGCAGGTGTTGTGGGCATGGACCGCGCGGCGTGCTTTCATACGAAGCACTTCCAGTTCGGGGTCGAGGCAGCAATACCACTCGCCTGCCGCCATTTTCTGCCGCTCGGTCATGAAACCCGTCTTAGCGCATCCGCAGGGCACCGTCGATGCGGATGACCTCTCCGTTCAGGTAGCCCATCTCGACGATGAACCCGGCCAGACGACCGTATTCGCGCGGGTCGCCGAGGCGAGCAGGGTTGGGGACGTCCGCCGCAAGCTGTTGCTGCACCTCTTCAGGCAGGCCGGCCAGCATCGGGGTCATGAAGATGCCCGGTGCGATGGCCATCACACGGATACCAGTCGAGGCCAGATCGCGCGCCATGGGTAGCGTCATGCCGACCACGCCGCCTTTCGAGGCTGCATAGGCCGCCTGACCTTTTTGCCCGTCAAAGGCGGCGATGGAGGCCGTGTTGATAATCACGCCGCGTGCGCCATCCGGTTCAGGATCATTCTTTGCCATCTCTGCGGCAGCAAGACGTGAGACGTTGAAGGAGCCGACCAGATTGATGTCGATGGTACGCTGGAACGCCGCCAGAGGGTGGGGGCCGTCTTTGCCCACAGTCTTAGCTCCAATCGCGATTCCGGCGCAGTTCACTGCGGCGGTGATGCGACCCATCTTGTCCATCGCATGTGCAATCGCTGAAGCGACCGAGGCCTCATGCGTCACATCGGTTTGCGCGAAATGTCCGCCGATTTCAGCCGCGACCTGCGGGCCACGCTCGGCGTCGCGGTCAAGGATGGTGACCTGCGCGCCGTTCTCGGCAAAGTGACGGGCTGTGGCTTCACCCAGGCCGGAGGCTCCGCCGGTGATCACCGCAGCGGTGGTTGAGAGTTGCATGGCGGGTTCCTTCCTGATCTGAACACTTGTTCAGATAATCCCAACCATGGCCTCCTGTCCAGTCACAGCTTTGATCAATCAAGCCTGCTGCGCTGCTGCATCGGCGTGACGCCAAACGCAGCCCGGTACACACGCGAGAAATGACCGGCGCTTTCGAAACCGCAGGCAAAGGCGACCTCGGTCACCGAAGATTCGGTCTGCAACAGCAGATTGCGGGCGCGGTCCAGCCGCAATTCCATGAAGTATTTCTTAGGCGAGGTGTTCAGGAATTTCCCAAACAGGCGCTCCAGTTGCCGGGTTGAGATGCCGATATCGCTGGCAATGACCGAGGGGGACAACGGGCTTTGGATATTGTCGGTCATGATGTGGATTGCCTTGGCCAGATGCGCGTTCCGCATCCCGTTACGCGATTGCAGCGAGACGCGCTGATCGGCAGTGGCGTTGCGCACGGCGTTATAGACCATCTGATCGGCCACTGCGACCGACAGGTCGTGGCCGTGGTCGCGTTCGATCAGGTGCAGCATCAAATCGGCGGTCGCGGTGCCGCCCGAGGCGGTCATGTGTTTTTCGTCGGCGACAAAGACGCTGCGAACAAGGTTGATCTCGGGGAAGGCCTCCATGAAAGCATCATGGTATTCCCAATGGATCGCCGCCTGCATCCCATCCAAAAATCCGGCCTCGGCCAGCAGCCATGCACCGGAACACAAGGCGCTGATATTGGTGCCCCGTGCCCGCTCTCGGCGCAGGGTTGCGAGCAGCGGACGCGAGACGTGATTGCGCATGTTTATTCCTGACAGAACAAACAGTTGGTCGCATTTTGGGATAGATCCCAATCCACCATGCACCAAAGTGACCGATCCGTTTGAACAGACCGCATGCTCAGCGTGTTCGGACAGGAAGGACCATCGATAAAGATCTTCCTCGGCCAGCAAATTTGCGATCCGCAATGGCTCGACCGCGCAGGAGAAGGCGAGATGCGAGAATTCCTCGACCAGTATGAATGCGTAGTGCTGTGTTTGGCTCATCGATAGGTCCGGAATCAGGGCGTTCTGACAGTTTTCTGCATGCTGCACGAAAACTAACTGTATACAACATGTATTTTTATACGATACCAGAGGGCAAGCTATCGATTCGCGGGATCGTGATGAAGGGGATCGGATGAGGGACGAAGGGAAATCACCAAAAGAGGCGTTGGCTGAGCATCTGAAGATGTCGGTTCTGACCCTGCGTTTGCGTCCCGGAGAAGATTTGGACGAGGCGCAGCTGTCGCAGGCCTTTGGCCTGTCGCGCACGCCTTTGCGCGAAGTGTTCCGGCAGTTGGCCGGTGAGGGGTATCTGGACCTGCGCACCCATCGCGGGGCGCGGGTGTCAGAGATGTCTCATACCACGCTACGCGATTTCTTTCTGGTTGCGCCGATGGTCTATGGCGCGGTGCTGCGTCTGGCCGCGGCGAATGCGACGCACGATCAGATCGATCAGTTGAAAGAGGCGCAAGAGACGTTTCGGCAAGCCTTGCGTACAGGCTCGGCTGAGGAGCGGACTCTGGCCAATACCCGGTTTCACGAGGTGACCGGAGAGATGGCGGGGAATGTCTATTTATCCCCATCGTTCAACCGGTTGCTGATCGATCACGCGCGGATCGGGATGACATTTTATCGCCCGCAGACCGCACGAATGGCTGAGAACCTTTCAGAGGCGAGCGACCAGCATGACGCCATCATCGCCGCCATCGAGGCGGGCGATGAGGCGGCTGCTGCGCAGCTGGCCGACGACCACTGGACCCTGTCACGCGATCAGATCGAGCTGTTCGTGATGCCCGAGGGGTTGGATTTTCCGCTGGGGCAGGTCCCCGGCAAGACTTCTGCATGAGGGACACATGACTCCGATCTTCAGATTTGAGGGTATTTATACGCCGGTGGTGACACCCTACGCGGCGGATGGTGGCGTGAACTGGGACGCGTTGGCCGAGGTGATCGAGTACCTGATCGAGAATGGTGTGCACGGGCTGATCTCGGGTGGGTCCACCGGCGAAAACTATGCGCAGACCGTCGATGAGCGGCTGGAACTGGCGCGCTTTACGCATGAACAACTGAAGGGGCGTGTGCCTCTGGTTGTGGGAACGGGGGCGATGCTGACCGGGGATTCCGTCGCTTTGGCCTCAGGTGCGCGAGACCTAGGCGCTGATGCGATCTTGTTGGCCAGCCCGCCGTATTCGGTGCCCACCGACCGCGAGAATGCGCTGAACGCTCTGGCAATCGACAAGGCGGCCGATCTGCCGGTGATGCTGTACAACTATCCGCACCGGACCGGCACGATGATGGGGGAAGAGTTTCTGGACCGCGTAGGCCGCAGCCGGAATTTCTGTGGCATCAAGGAAAGTTCGGGCGATATCAACCGGGTGCATCTGCTGGCGCGGGACTACCCGCATATCCAACTTGGTTGTGGCATGGATGATCAGGCGCTGGAGTTCTTCGCCTGGGGAGCGCCGTTCTGGGTCTGTGGCGGGTCGAACTTTCTGCCTGCCGAACACGTGGCGCTGTATCAGGCTTGTGTGATCGAGGGCAACTTTGCCAAGGGCCGTCGCATCATGAGCGCGCTGATGCCGCTGATGCGGGTGCTGGAGCAGGGCGGCAAATTCATCCAGACGATCAAGCATGGCGTCACCATGAACGGGATCGATGCAGGCGTGGTGAGGCCGCCTCTGAAAGGTTTGAACAAAGATGACAAACGCGCGCTGGAACAGGTGACGCGCGTTCTGAAACGCAAAATCGCAGATATTGTGGCGGAGGGTTAAGGCATGGGCTTGCTGACGAAAGACGAATACGAATCCATCGCTGCGCATCTGGATCTGCCGACGGGCGCTTTCATCGACGGCGGTTATCGCCCCTCGATCTCGGGACAGGTGTTCGACACTATCAATCCAGCCACCGGGGCTGTGCTGACCAGCATTGCTGCCTGCGGATCGGAGGATGTGGATTTTGCGGTCGAAAAGGCGCGAGAAGCCTTTGACGACGGGCGTTGGTCAAAGATGCATCCCTCGGATCGCAAGGACATTCTGATCCGCCTGTGCAAGCTGCTTACCCGCAACGCGCGGGAACTGGCGGTGATGGAGAGCATCGATAGCGGCAAGACCATCTTTGATTGCGAAACCGTTGATGTTCCCGAGACGATCCACTGCCTGAAATGGCATGCCGAGGCGATCGATAAGATCTATGATCAGGTCTCGCCCGCCAGCGATGATCACATTGCCATGGTGGTGCGCGAGCCCATTGGTGTGGTTGGGCTGGTCCTGCCGTGGAACTTCCCTCTGCTTATGCTGGCGTGGAAGATCGGGCCGGCGCTGGCGGCGGGGTGTTCAGTGGTGCTGAAGCCGGCGGCCGAGACTTCTCTGACCGCTTTAAAGGTGGCGGAGCTGGCGTCTGAGGCCGGGTTGCCGCGCGGTGTGCTGAATGTAGTGCCCGGCGGTGGTGCCGAGGTGGGCGAACCCATCGGGCGGCATATGGACATCGACATGGTGTCTTTTACCGGCTCGACCGTAACCGGAAAGAAGTTCCTGAGCTATTCCGCTGAAAGCAATGCCAAGGAGGTGGTGCTTGAGATGGGTGGTAAGAACCCGGCCATCGTCTTGGACGATGCGGAAAATCTGGACCGGGTGGCAGCGCATGTCGTCAATGGTGCGTTCTGGAACATGGGCGAGAATTGCTCGGCCTCGTCGCGGTTGATCGTGCATAAGGACGTGAAGGCAGAACTGCTGGAACGGATCGCGCATCATGCCAAGCACTGGAATGTCGGCGACCCGTTGGACCCAGAGACCCGCATGGGCGCGCTTGTCAGCGAGGGGCATTATTCCAAGGTGTGCGGCTATCTGGAACAGGCCGAAAACGTGCTGATAGGCGGCAAGGCCGACAAGGGTTTTGTTGAAGCCACGGTGGTCGAAGTGCCCGGAAACGATGCCACGCTGGCGCGCGAGGAAATCTTTGGCCCGGTTCTGTCGGTGATCGAAGTCTCTGGCTTTGACGAGGCGATCAGCATTGCCAATGACACCGAGTATGGGCTGTGCGCCTCGATCTTCACGGCCAACGCCAAACGCGCGATCCGTGGCGCGCGGGCGATCCGGGCGGGGACTGTCACGATCAACAGCTTTGGTGAAGGGGATATCACCACACCCTTTGGTGGCTACAAGCAGTCAGGGTTTGGTGGCCGGGACAACTCGGTTCACGCCCATGATCAGTATACCCAGCTGAAAACCATCTGGATTGATCTGGCCGATGACGAAGATGAGGCGGTAGATTGACGATCTACACCGCCAAACGTTTACCCCGGCAAACCGGCGTGGCAGGATGGAATGCCATCCTGCCTCTGCAGCAAGACCTGCCTCGGCTTGAGCAAGACCAGACCGCAGATGTGACCATCATCGGCGGTGGTTTTGCCGGGCTGTCCGCAGCGCTGAGGCTGCATCAGCTTGATCCGGCGCTGAAGGTTGTGGTGCTTGAGGCTGGGCGCTTTGCGGAAGGCTCTGCCGGGCGCAACTCGGGGTTCATGATCGATCTGCCGCATGACTTGGCCTCGGACAATTACGCCAGCGATGGGCTGGAGGCAGATCGGGCCACAATCGCGCTGAATCGCCAGGCGATTTCCTTTGCGACCCGGGTAGCCGCTGAGTGCGACCTGTCGCCGGAGATGTTCGACCCGTGCGGCAAGATCAACGCTGCTGCGACCGCAGCGGGTGATCGGCACAACGCAGACTACGCAGTGCATTTGGCGCGATTGGGAGAGCCCCACGAGCTTTATGATGCACAGCAGATGCAGGCGCTGACAGGCAGCCCGCATTACACATCTGGTCTGTTTGCGTCCGGGACGGTGATGATCCAGCCAGCAGCCTATGTGCGGGCTCTCTCAACGCATCTGGCTGGGCGGATCGGTGTTTATGAAAACTCTGCCGTGACCGGGTTTCGCAAACAAGGCGGTGGCTGGGCGGTCGAGACCGAACAGGCGCGGGTTTCGACGGGGCGGATCGTGATGGCAACGAATGGTCACCTGGAGAGCTTTGGATTTTACCAGCGGCGTCTGATGCACATCTGCCTCTACGCGTCGATAACGGAACCACTGACGCCAGATCAGATCGCCACGCTGGGCGGACAGCCACGCTGGTCAGTAACGCCAGCGGATCCGATGGGCACTTCGGTCCGGCGGGTTTCGGGCAGTTATGGGGATCGCATTCTGATCCGGACCTGTTCAAGCTTTCATCCTGAAATCCACAGCGGCGACAGCCATTTGAAACGGGCAGGCGCGGTGCACGATCGTAAGTTTCAGGAGCGATTTCCCAACTTGCCGAATGTACAGATGCAGCACCGTTGGGCTGGGATGCTGTGCCTCAGCCGCAATGGCTCGGCCGCGTTCGGTGAGATCGAGCAGGGTGTATATGCCGCCTGCTGTCAAAACGGATTGGGTATAGCGCGAGGAACACTGCAGGGAATGGGTGTGGCAGAGCTTGTGCTGGGGAAAGACTCCCAGATTGCAGATCATTTTCTGGCGCAACCGATGCCACCGCGTTTACCACCCGAGCCCTTCGCATCGGTTGGGGCCAATGCGTATCTGCGCTGGAAAGAGTGGCGATCAGGGGCGGAATAGCTTGCAGGCTGGTCAGGGCAGGCTGAGCTTTGCCATCCGTCCGCCATCGATCGTGTAAATTTGACCGGTGACAAAACCCGCTTCCTCGGCTGCCAAGAAAGCGACCAGTGCGGCGACTTCTTTCGGGTCGCCGGTGCGGCCAACGGGATGAATGCGGGCGATATCCCGGCGGAATGCGCCGGGGTCGTTCATGCTCTCGATGAAATCGATGTTGAGGTCTGTGTCGATCCAGCCCGGTGCCACTGCATTGCAGCGAATGCCTTCTGCTCCGTGATCCACGGCAACCGCGCGGGTCAGCCCATGCAGCCCGGCCTTAGAGGCGCAGTAGGCGGCGTGGCCGGGGTTGCTGCCCAACCCCTCGACCGAGCCGATATTGACGATGCTGCCCTTGGTTTTGCGCAGATGTGGCAGTGCAGCCTGGATCAGCAGGAACGGGGCGGTCAGGTTGACCATGAGGTTGCGTTGCCAATCTTCAAGCGGCATGTCGTTGACGGAAGCCTCCTGCATCATGCCTGCATTGTTGATCAGTACGTCCAGCTGGCCCGCGCTGTCCACAACCTGCTTGATGATCTGCGCCGGGCTTTCCGGGTTGGCAAAATCCGCTGGGATAGAGGGGAACTCATCATCTTTACCGCGCTGCGCAGTGTAGACATTTGCCCCTTCTTCGCGCAGCCGCCGGGCGATGGCTTGTCCGATGCCACTGCGGCCACCGGTCACGAGCGCTGTTTTTCCTGCAAATCTTTTCATTGCACCGGCTTGCCCCCATTCACTTCGACCAGAGCACCACACATGTAGCGCGCCGAATCCGAGGCGAGAAAAAGGATCACTTCGGCTATATCTTCGGGTTCGGCGATACGCCCTAAAGGCACCGACTTCCCAAGCTCGGCAATCGCCGTATCAGGATCGAACCCACGTTTGGCAAAGCCCGAACGCAGCATCGGTGTGTTCACCTCGTTCGGGCAAACGGCGTTGATGCGGATGCCCTGATGGGCGTGATCGTGCCCCATGCATTGGGTGAGGCTGGCAATGCCCGCTTTGGTCATGCAGTACACCGCATGATCCGGGCCAGGTCGAAGGCCCCAGCACGAGGCAGTGTTCACAATAGCACCGCCACCCGCCGCCGCCATGATTGGAATCGCAGCGCGGCAGATACGGAAAGGGGCCTCGACATTCACTCCGACGGACAGGGCCCAGTCCTCATCGGATGTTTCAGTCACCGGGCCGCGGGTGATCACGCCTGCATTGTTGATCACGATATCAAGACCACCCAGCGCCTGATGCGCGGCCAAGGCCAGCCCGTCGCAATAGTCGGGATCGCGCAGATCGCCGGGCAGATGCGCCTCGGCTTCAAGGCTGCCCACATCGCGGTCAGCAATAGCCACACGCGCGCCTTCGGCCCGCAGCTGGCTGACGATGGCGGCCCCGATCCCGCCCGACGCCCCTGTGACGAGTGCGGTTTTTTCAGCGAACCTCATTCGTCTACCTCCCCGGGATTTAGTAGGACTGGTTCAGCTCATCCGCAGCCGGTATTTCACGCTCGCGCCGGGCGATGTAATCCAGCAGCTCTTCGTTCTTGGCGATATCGAGCGTTGGTTCCTGATACTCGGCCAGCAGCTTGCGGGCGTGTTTGAGCGCGCGTTCGGTGATTTCAACACAACCCTCAGCCTGCCATTGTTCGATCGAGTTGTTGTCGAACATATCCGGCATGAAGAATGCGCTCTGGAAATTGTCCTGCGTATGCGGATGCCCAAGGTAGTGCCCGCCCGGACCGATATCACCGACTGCCGAAACGGCCTGATCGAAATCGCCCCATTTCGGGCCCTCGGCCATGCGATAGGCCATGGCGCATTGTTCCGCGTCAACGATGAACTTGGCGGTCGAGCAGTGCATCCCGGCCTCGTTCCAGCCCGCCGAGTGCCAGATGTAGTTCGCACCAGCATGGATGACCGCCTGCAAGGTGGTGGCAGATTCATAGCCTGCCTGCGCGTCGAAAGTTTTCGCCCCACCCAGTGTGTTCGAAGTGCGCCATGGCACGCCGTAGTGCCGCGCCATCTGGCCGATCATGAAGTTCATCAAGCTGATCTCGGGCGTGCCTGCCATCGGTGCGCCGGATTTCATCGAGACGGTCGACAGGTAGTGCCCGTAGATCGCGGGCGCGCCCTTGCGGATCACCTGCGTATAGGCCAGCGCGCTGAGCGCCTCGGCATTCAGTTGCGCCACCGTGGCGGGGACGCTGGCGGGCGTATTGGCCCCGCCCAGAACGAAGGGCGAGCACAACACCGGCTGCTTCCGGCGACAGAAGGCGCGCATCGCGCCCAACATGGTTTCATCCCAGACCAGCGGCGAATTGCCGTTGCAATTGCCAGTGGTGACCGGGTGATCTTCAAGGAAATCCTCGCCGAACAGGATGGCGCACATCTCCATGACATCTTCGGCATTCTTGGGGCTGGTGGTCATGCCCATGAAGGTTTTGTCAGAGTGCTTCATTGACGAATAGGTAATCCGCAGATGCCGCTGACTGATCGGGTGATCATAGGGCTCCACGATGTGATGGGCCGAGGAATGCAGCGCGGGCAACATATGGCTGAGCTTGTGGAACATCGCCAGATCGTCCAGCGTCGGGTTGCGGCGCACATCTTCCAGATCGCGCAGGAAGGGCGCACCGGTCATCGGCACGAAGATCGAGTGTTTACCGCCCAGCCGCACGTTCTTTTTCGGATCGCGCGCGTGGTAGGTGAAATCTGACGGAATGGTCGCGATCAACTCGCGCACCAGACCGCGATCCAGATAGACGAGCTCGCCTTCTACCTTGGCACCAGCCTTCTTCCAGTCTTCCAGCGCGATGGGGTCACGGAACTGAACGCCTACGTTTTCCAGAATATCCATCGAGGCCGCATCAATGCGTTCAACCTGTGCGCCGTCCATCACTTCGCATAACGGAATGCCGCGGGTCAGCCCTGGCAGCATCTCGAAGTTTGGAGCGGTGCGCATGGCGCGCCGGGCAGAGCGCCCTCCGGTACGTGTGACTGTGGCAGTTCTGGTCATATGGTGCCTCCTTCCGGTTCAGAGTGGAACGGAAAGGGTGAGGTCCACATGCAGGAATGCGAAAGACTGTTGCGAAATGCGACGTTGGGGTTTCGTCAAATAAACGGCAACTCGAAGGAGGTTCACTAAAGCATCTCAAACGCATCTTTGTGGGAGTTTGTGTTTAACATCACGCAATGGCAGCGAAGCAGACGATGGGGCCAAAGAATTGCGGCCAAAAGTGACTAGTCCGCCCGCAGACTGTATTCTGGTTAATGTATCGGCACCATTCGAGACGGGCTTAATCCATGTGGGAGCGGGGCATTAGGAACTCTCAGCAACCAAATCTGATCGTAAGGAGCGTGGCAAAAGCTGCCCTGTCTGTGCGGGTGAAACTGCTGATGGCGTTTTTGGGTATCACCTTGTTGCTTTTGGGATTGGCGCTTTTTGCGGTGTCGGCCTTGCAGCAATCGAACAGGCGTGTCGATGCGATGATCCATGATCAGGAGAGGATTGCATATTTCAACGAAATCCATTTGGCGCTGAGCGAGTTGAACCTGATGAACTTGTCCTTGGTCATCGATCAGACGCCCGGGGACGACTCGGACGAAATTTTTGCATTTTCAACCGGCAATTTCATCGGTCAGATCGAGAACCTGCAACATCACATTGCGCAAGGGATACGTCGATTCCTGCAGGCGGGCAGCAAAGAGTTCCAAACCATTGATGAAATCCGCGCAGATTTGGGCGACATCAAAACCAAGGCCGCCGCCATGGTGCGGTTTCGAAGAGACGGAGACATGCAGAATCTCGCCGAATTGGGATTGGATCAGATTTTTCGTCAAGTTCGTTCACTGCAAAGCGATGCGTATAATCTTGTGCAGGGCGCCGAAGCAGAGATGCGTGACCGGGCAAATAGGAATGCCGAAGTTTACCAATCGACGCGCAAAATGGTCGTGGCGGCGGCAACAATTGCAATGGGGGCAGCCCTTTTTCTTGGCTACGCAATCTCTTCGTCACTGATCTGGCCAATGCGCCGAATCGGCCAAACACTTAGCGTTGTCGCCGAAGGAGATTTCGCGGCGCGAGTTGATGTCCCCAATCGCGACGAGCTTGGCAAATTGGCAAACGACGTGAATGCAACAAGTGCGCGTCTGGGTGATCTTTATGAACAGGTAGAGACCCAGCGAGCCGAATTGGAAGCCGAATACGACCGGTCGGAAAAGTTGCTTTACAATCTGCTGCCAGAAGACATTGCGGTAAGATTGAAGCTTGAGCCAGACCAGACTATCGCTGACAGTTTGCCCAAGGTTGCAATACTATTCGCTGATATCGTGGATTTCACGCCACGGGCATCGAAACTGCCGCCGGAAGATGTAGTCGGGTTTCTGAACAAGATCTTTCGTCTATTTGATGAATTGGCCGACAAACACGGATTGGAAAAGATCAAGACAATTGGTGATGCCTATATGGTCGCGGCAGGTATGCCGTCTCCGGTCGGCGACCCGGTGCATCGCGTCGCCGAGATGGCTCTGGACGTGCAACGGTCGGTTGCGGAAATGTCACCTGATTTTCCGGATGGGCTTCAAGTAAGAATCGGACTTCACGCAGGGCCTGCTGTCGCCGGTGTCATTGGAAACCAGAAGTTGTTCTATGATGTTTGGGGGGAAACGGTGAACACCGCCAGCCGGATGGAGAGCCACGGTGAACCGGGGAGGATCCAGGTAACGGGTGCCGCAAAAGAGGAGCTTGAAGCGGACTACGACTTCGAACCCCGAGGCGTGGTGGAGATAAAGGGATTGGGTTCTGTGAAAACGTGGTTCTTGATCGGTTCTAAAACCAAAAGCTGACCACTACGTCTCGACCTAATTAATCTGCCACTTCTACTTCAATGGACGGCCACCCGGCGGCGACCGCCCAATTTGGATCAGCCCAATTGAACCAGTGCGTGGCGCTTCTTGCCCGCGCTCAGCTTGATCGGCGATGACAACGCGCCTGCGTCGATCATCAGTCCCGCATCAGTCAGCGGGGCGTCGTCCATTTTGGCGCCGTTTTCGGCGATCAGGCGCTTGGCCTCTTTGCCGGATTTGGCGAGGCCGGATTTGACGATCAACTGCACGATGGACATGCCGTCACCCAGCTCTGATGCGCTGAGGGTCAGGGTCGGGAGGTCTCCGCCAACGCCGCCCTTTTCGAACACCTCGCGCGCGGTCGCCTCGGCGGTTGCAGCGGCTTCTGCACCGTGCAGCAGAGTTGTGACTTCGTTGGCGAGGCGAATTTTGGCCTCGTTGATCTCGGACCCTTGCAGCGCGGCCATGCGGTCGCATTCGTCCACCGGAAGCTCGGTGAAGATTTTCAGGAACCGGCCCACATCGGCGTCGGTCGTGTTGCGCCAGAACTGCCAGAACTCATAGGCGCTCAGCATGTCGCCGTTCAACCAAACCGCACCGCCCTGTGATTTGCCCATCTTGCGGCCATCGCTGGTGGTCAACAGGGGGGTCGTGAGGCCATAGATCTCGTGATCCAGCACCCGGCGGGTTAGGTCGATGCCGTTGACGATGTTGCCCCACTGGTCCGAGCCGCCCATCTGCAGAACGCAGTTATACCGGCGGTTCAGTTCGAGGAAGTCATAGGCCTGCAGGATCATGTAATTGAATTCGAGGAAACTCAGCGACTGTTCACGATCCAGCCGCGATTTCACGGATTCAAAGCTCAGCATCCGGTTGACCGAGAAATGCCGCCCGATATCGCGCAGGAAATCGAGGTAGTTCAGGCTGTCGAGCCATTCGGCATTGTTCAGCATCAGCGCGCCGGTCTCGCTGTCATCGTAAGACAGGTATTTCGAGAACACCTGCTTCATGCCTGCGATATTGGCGTCGATCTGTTCAGGGCCCAGCAGGGGGCGTTCATCCGAGCGGAACGAGGGATCGCCCACCTTGGTGGTGCCGCCGCCCATCAGGGTAATTGGCTTGTGGCCGGTTTTCTGCAACCAGCGCAGCACCATAATGTTCATCAGGTGACCTACATGCAGCGACTGTGCGGTGGCGTCATAGCCGATATAAGCCGTCTGCACCCCAGAAATCAGAGCGTCGTCAAGGCCTTGATAATCGGTGCAGTCGGCGAGAAAGCCGCGCTCGATCATCGTGGCGATGAAATCCGATTTGGGGTGGTAGGTCATGACGCTCAACAGGCCTTGTGTTCTGGCCCTCTCTGCAAGGGCTGGTGTAAGTCATAGGTCAGTAATTTCAAAACCAGACCCGCTTGGTCGCACGACGGAAGGTACATTCATGCGACTGGCCTTCTAATTCCCTAAGTCTCGCGGAATGTCCAGTCATTGGCGAGCAAGTGCAGTCCGTACTGAAAGAATCTTGCGGATAAGCTTTCTGAGGGAAACGCGAAGAAATAACGCATAGCGAAACACAGAATATCGCGTCAGTCTTTGAAGCGTACCAAGTCCTGCCGGATAACCTCTGGTTCTAGCGTGCAGTGTGTCTGGACAGAAGCGGCTTTTCATTCTTGATGTGGCGTTCAATCAGTTGCTTTTGCAGCTTCCCGGATGGGATCGGGCAGGCGGGCTTGGGGGCAAATTCCAGTTCTGCTATCTCGGGGAATATGCTCAGGATTTCTGTTCGTGCTTCTGGACTGATGGCCTTGAGCACTTCCGGTCCGGTAAACAGGCTTTCCGATGGTGCGCCTTCGGCATAGACTACCTCGTGCTGTCCAAAAAGAAGGTGAAAATACTCGACGCTCTGGGCATCCTGGTCGATGAAAATACCGGGCAGCGAAGTCAGATTGACGGCGGGTACCAGAACTTCGGAAGTCCTGAACATACGCTCGACAATCTTTGAAGACACCATCATCCGGTGCTGCCGGGACACCACAAGATCACGCTGAGGCAAGCCCAGACCTAACGCTCCGGCGCTGATACGAACCGGGCGCAGTTTGGGGTTTGCGGCCAGTTCCGGGGCAGATATCGTACGGCGAAACACCCGCAGCAGGGTGGCAAATCCGGGCCCATCACCTGTGGGTTCAAACACTTCGATCTCATCGCTGGCTTTCAGATCCTCGACCGCCTTATGACCACCCCTTACCCGAATATTCGTGCCACTGGTGAAACAGGGAACAAAGTCGTCAACGGGCAGATTTACGACTGGACTGGCGAAGGCACCGTCACCCAGTGCCGTGATCGTCAGTGTTGTGTTGAGCGGGGGGACATCCCCCAAAAAGCCGATGAAAAACCCTTGCTCGGCTCCGCCGCCAAACGCGCCGTTGCCGCTGGAATCATAGTCGAAAACGCCAATCGTGTAGGTATTGGTGCCATCCGTGACTATGTAATTGTAGTCCCAGGCAATTGCATTCCCCAGATAGGTTTGCGTGGGGTCGTCTGGGAATTCGTTGTTTACACCGTCTCCCTCGATGGTGTTGGGGTCAACACCATCAGTAATTTCGATCGTATTGTACGCGGAGATCTGAAATGTCGTTCCAACGCCGCCGAATTGGGCCTGGTTCGTGGTCAGAGTCGTGTCCGTCCGAAATGCACCGTATATGTTTGGCATAAACCCTGTTCAGGCCAATTCACTGCCGCTTTTTACTAAGCGGTATGAACCTACTCACCCGTCCTCAATTTGTTGTCTGTGCTTTGCTGCATATTAGTATCTCATCTATAAGCATTGGTGCAACATTTGCGATTATCCGGGGTTTTGAGCCTGCGCTTTTATTGCACTGAACATCCCAAAATACCGGCCATTATTCAGTCGCTTTGTTTCAATGAAAATCTGACGAAGCTGAGCTATATGGAATGATCGTAGGTGCTTCAGACCAAGTGGAACACTGAAACCGGCGACGGGCATTCTTGGGAGAGCTTGGCACCTGCTGTAGCGATCTGCGAACATGTGGTAATGGACTTTGTACAGCTCTTTCATGAGCACTCGGAACTGCGCTGCGTTTGGGAACGCCTTGTCGCCTTCATTCGCGGTCTCGTACCTTTCGGAACTCTGTAGCGGCGCACGGTACAGGCGGGGGCAGAGGCAAGGAAAAGGCACCTTTTCCAAGAAAAATGAAGCTCGCGCATGATGTGTCTTGCCTTGGCTTTGCATTACCGTGCAGGTTGTGCTCAGAACCCGGCGAAACGGGTGGAGAGACGCAATACGAGGTCGGCGTGGGCAGGGTCATCAGCAAATCGGGGGCGATCAGAGCGTTGGGGGCCATGTCGGGCACATCGCTGGACGGTGTGGACGCTGCGGTCGTTGAAACCGATGGGCAGCAGATATTCGGCTTTGGTCCCAGCGGGTATCGCGCTTATTCCGAAGAAGAGCGTGCCACACTGCGCGCGGCGCTGGGGCTTTGGCATGGACCAAAGGTTGATATTTCGGCTGAATTGGTGACCCGGGCACATGCCGAGGTTCTTTCAGAGTTCGAAGAGGTCGATCTGATCGGCTTCCACGGTCAGACATTGGCACATGAGCCGCGTGGGCGTGGCACGTTACAGGTGGGTGACGGGCTGGGTCTGTCGCAGGCTTTGGGGCTGCCGGTGGTCTGGGATTTTCGCAGCGATGATGTGGCGCTGGGCGGAGAGGGTGCGCCTCTGGCCCCGTTCTTTCATTTCGCCTGCGCCAAATGGATCGGGGCGGAAGAGCCGCTGTGTTTCCTCAATTTGGGCGGTGTTGGGAACCTGACCTATGTTGACCCGTCTTTTGACGGGCCTGAAGCGCCAGGGGCGTTGCTGGCTTTCGACACCGGACCTGCCAACGCGCCGGTTGACGATCTGATGCAGGCGCGGTTGGGGTTGCCGATGGATCGGGACGGCGCGCTGGCCCGAGAGGGTACGGTCGAGACCGGCGCACTGGAGCTGTTTCTGGCCGAGCCCTATTTCAACCGAATGCCGCCCAAATCGCTGGACCGGAATGATTTCTCGGAAATGATCGGTCTGGTGACCGAGCTGAGCGATGCGGATGCGGTGGCCACGTTGACCGGGATGAGCGCTGCGGGTGTGCTGCAGGGGATGGAGCATTGTCCCAAGCCGCCTGTGCGCATGCTGGTTACCGGTGGCGGACGTCACAACCCAGTGCTGATGGAAATGCTGCGCGTGTCGCTGGATTGCCCGGTGGAGCCGGTTGAGGCGGTTGGGCTGGACGGAGACATGCTGGAAGCGCAGGCCTTTGCCTACCTTGCCGTGCGTGTGGCGCGGGGATTGCCGACCTCTTGCCCGGGTACCACCGGGGTAAGTGCGCTGGTCGGGGGCGGTGTCGTGTCGTCTCCGGCGAGGGGTGTCGTGGTGAGCGGGTAGGGGGCTCTGCCCCCGTCGCTGCGCGACTCCCCCGAGGTATTTTTGGCCAGATGAAGGGACGGATCTAGCGATTTAGGGCACGCGCGTAATCCAGGGTGAATTCGGTGTAGCCGTCCGAGGTGGATTGCAGGTGTGCCTGGGTCCAGCGGTGGAAGGCTGGAAGGTGGTGGAAAGGCACGTTTGGAAAGGCGTGGTGTTCCGCGTGGTAGGGCATGTTCCAGGCCAGAAATCGGATCATTCGATTGGTAAAGGTGGTACGGGAGTTTTCGAGCATATTTGCCACCGGCGGGCAGAGGCCGTGTTCAGCCAGCAGGTATAGGCGCAGAAAAGGCTGGCCGATAAGGGCGGGCAGAAGCCAGAGCCAGAACAACAAGGGGCTGAAGAACAGGCTGAGTGCGGCCAGGGCATATAGTGTGGACAATATTCGGGCTTCGGTTCGTATGGCGTGGTGCTGGCGGGTTGGCAGGTAAGCGGGGCCAATCCTGCCGCGCGCGTTGTCGGTCAACACACGAGCCATACCCGTCCAATATGGCCAGCCGCTGAGATAGATCGCAAGGCTGCGCCAGTTTTCGGGGCGGGGTTTGCCGCCAAGTTCTGGGTCTTTGGTCGGGTGGTTTGTCCATTTGTGATGGGCAAGGTGAAAGTAGCGAAACCATGTGAACGGCAGGCAGATGGGAATTGAGACAAGGTGCCCAACCGCTTCGTTGATCCAAGGGGTTTTGAACGGCGTCTTGTGGGTGCATTCGTGGCTGAGCGTAAAGAGGAAAACCAGCAATAGGCCTTGCGGCAGGAGCAATAGTGGCCAGAGGGGAACCTGTAGGATGATACCGGTGCTGGTTGCTGTCAAAGCGCCGAAATAGATCGCTAGATGTCTGAGACCTGCCGTGTCTGATCGCTGTTGCAGCCTGTCCTTGGTCTCGGGCGGGATCGCGGCGATCAGGGCGCGGTGGTCCATGGAATTACACTCCTGGAATATCAAAGCCGGGTGGCGCGAGTTCAAACCCGTCAAATTCAAATCCCGGTGAAACAGTGCAACTGACTAGCGTGTAGTCTCCACTGCTGCGCGCCGCCTGCCAATGGCCCTTGGGTACAATAAGCTGCGGTGCGCCTTGGGTCAGATCAGGTGTCAGGATGTGGTCTTTGGCAGGGCCTGTATCGGAGGCGCTGAGCGAGAGGATCAGCGGAGCGCCGGAATGGTAGAGCCAGATCTCGGTCGCATCTACCTTGTGCCAGTGGCTGCGCTCACCCTTTGCCAGCAGGAAGTAGATGCAAGTGCCGGTGGCACGGCCGGGATTGTCGGCACGCCAGGTCTCTTTGAACCAGCCGCCTTCGGGGTGCTGCTGCAGGTTCAGGTGTTGGATGATGTCTTGCGCGGTCATGGGAGCCTCGGGTCTGTTTGTGGGATTATGCACGCACGCGCACGATCTGCTATGGCAATTGTGTATGCAGAGCATATGTTTGCCGCATGACTTTGATGATCCCGTTTGACAACAGCTATGTTCGCCTGCCGGACACCTTCTTTGCGCGGCAGGGGCCTGTGCCTGTGCGTGCACCAAAGCTTGTTGCCTTCAACAGTGATCTGGCGCGACTGTTGCGGATTGCGCCGGGCGACGTTGAAGAGATGGCGCAGGCTTTTGCGGGCAATACTGTGCCCGAAGGGGCCGAGCCGCTGGCGCAGTTATATTCCGGGCATCAGTTTGGCACCTATAACCCTCAGCTAGGAGATGGGCGCGCGGTTTTGTTAGGTGAGACGGTCGGAGTCGACGGGATTCGGCGGGATATTCAATTGAAGGGCTCAGGGCAGACACCGTTCTCGCGCCAAGGAGATGGACGTGCCTGGCTGGGGCCGGTTTTGCGCGAATATGTGGTTTCCGAGGCGATGCATGCGCTGGGCATTCCCACCACGCGCGCCTTGGCAGCGGTTGAAACCGGAGAGATCGTGCTGCGCGAGGGTCCGATGCCCGGGGCGGTATTGACACGTGTGGCGCAGAGCCATTTGCGGGTGGGCACGTTTCAGGTGTTTGCAGCGCGAGGGCAGATAGAGAGCCTGCAACGGCTGACTGAATATGCCGTTCAGCGCCACTATCCTGAGGCGGACGGGGCTATGGGTTTGTTGCGCGCGGTTCGGGATGCGCAGGCCGGGTTGATCGCTCGATGGATGAGCGTGGGTTTCATTCACGGGGTCATGAATACTGACAACAGCTCGATCGCCGGTGAGACGATCGACTATGGCCCATGTGCGTTCATGGACAGCTATCACCCGAATACAGTCTATAGCTCGATCGACCGGATGGGGCGGTATGCCTACTCGAACCAGCCTGAGATTGCGGTTTGGAATCTGGCGCAGCTGGCGACGGCCCTAATTCAGCAGTTTGAGGACAAGGACGCAGCTGTCGAAGAGGCCACCGAAATTGTCCATGCCATGCCTGCGTTGATGCAGGCACATTGGCTGGAACGTTTCAGGGCCAAGATCGGATTGGTTCGGGCAGAGGAGAGGGATCTTGAAATGATCTCGGACCTGTTGACGCGGATGGCGCAGAATCAGGCGGATTTCACAAACACGTTCCGCGCGCTGGGCAGCGACCGCGCGCGAGACCAGTTTGCCGACCCGGCGGCTTTTGACGAATGGGCAAAGGGGTGGCAGGAACGCTTGGCGCGTGAGGATGCGCCTTCGGACGTGATGGCTGCGGCCAATCCGGCTTTCATTCCACGCAATCATCGGGTGGAGCAGATGATTCAGGCTGCGGTGCAGGGCGATTACGCACCGTTCAATCGACTGAATGAAGTGCTGTCACGGCCGTATGAGGATCAACCAGAATCAGCTGACCTGATGCGCCCTCCGGCGAAGAACGAGGTCGTACACGCGACATTCTGCGGTACGTAACAAAGAGACGGTTTCTTATGAAGAAACCGAGCCTGAAACTTTTGAAGTTTCAGGTTTCGAGGCTATCGGGGCGTGTCTGCAAAGGGCTCGGCGATCACCTGACACGCATCTTCATAGACAATGTAGCCGATCCGGTCTGATCGCAGAGTATCGATCTGGTATCCGTTTTCTTTGAGCAGTGCGACCATCTCATACGACTTGCCCAAAACCTCATTGGCTTCGGGTTTGAACCAGCTGAGGCCTTTGGTATTGCGCTGAAAGGCGCCTTTAGATTTTGTCCTGTTGAAACGATAGGGGATTTCAAGGTTTTCCCGGAACCAAGCCAGCAGCGCCTCAATTCGATCGAATGTGTATTTATCCAGCGCGGCAGTGTCGCGCAGGTGGTAGGCCGCGCAGAAGAACCCCTGACGCGCGTCCATATCTTCTATCTTGATCGGATGGACAAACCTTATGAACATGATCGTGAAGGTGGCCGAGGGGCTGCGCGGGCTCAAGGCCGTTTTGCACAAATGTTAGCGGAGCAGGCGGCGCGTTGCCATTCAGCGCTGGGTTCAGCTTGCACTTGTCCGACCAGTTGGCGATCTTGGGTTAAATCAGTTTAAGTGTGCCGATGACCTACCGCTCGACCTTGCGCCTTGCCAGTTACAACATTCAGAAATGCGTGGGACTCGATTTCCGGCGGCAGCCGCAGCGGATATTGCAGGTCATCGAAAGCATGCAGGCCGATATCGTTGTTCTGCAGGAGGCGGACAAACGATTGCCGCCCCGTCCTGCCGCTTTGCCACATTTCATGTTGGATGAGGCCGGGTGGCAGATCGTGGACCTGGGCGGTGCCGGTAGTCTTGGTTGGCATGGCAACGCGGTGATCTGGCGTGGGGACGCCATTCAGGTGCGTCAGGCAGGTCATCATGATTTGCCGGGTCTGGAGCCCCGCGGCGCCGTGCGGGTCGAGTTTGATACGCAGATCGGGCCTTTACGGGTGATGGGCATGCATCTTGGGCTTTTGCCGGCGTCGCGACGCCAACAGATCAGTCATATCCGTCGATGTGATTCTGATCTGGAACACATGCCCACCGTCTGGGCCGGGGATTTCAACGAATGGTCACGCCAGCCTGTTCTAGATCATTTGGCCCCGGACATGCGGTTTCTTCCTCCGGTTCCAAGCTTCCCGGCCGCGCAGCCATTGGGGGCACTGGACAGAATCGCGGTGGGGCAGGGGCTTGAGGCTGCACTGCACGGGGTGCATGATGCGCGGCCCGCGCATATCGCCTCGGATCATTTGCCGGTCTGGGCCGATCTGCGACGCATCGCCTGACCGCAAAATCGTCTGTGGCGCAGGGCGCGTAGACATATTAAGACAGAACACCGAACAGTCCCGGGGGTCACCATGTCCGACACGATTATCGCCCGTTGCGAAGCCAAGGGCCTGCGCATGACCGGCCAGCGGCGGACCATTGCACAGGTCTTGCAACAGAGCGAAGATCACCCGGATGTAGAAGAGCTTTATGCCCGTGCTTCAGCCGAAGATGCGGGAATTTCGATCGCGACAGTCTATCGTACCGTGAAGTTGTTCGAAGAGGCCGGGATACTTGAGCGGCTGGAGTTCGGCGACGGGCGCGCGCGATACGAAGATGCAGAGCGTGATCACCACGACCACCTGATCGACATGCAGTCAGGCGAGGTGATCGAGTTTGTCGACCCTGAGATAGAAGCTCTGCAAGAAAAGATTGCGGCCAAGCTTGGCTACAGGCTGAAAGGCCATCGCCTAGAATTGTACGGCGTACCGTTGGAAAAAGACTGACACATCACGAAAATCGATCGGTCGGTGAACGCGATTTCATCGAACATGTCGTAATACTGCTTGCGACGTCGCAAAGGTTACGGTTTTGCTGCCGGAAAGGTCCGCCTGTCAGCGGCCTGTTCCAATGGAAACGCGCATGAACAACGTAAACGGCATTTTGCTGATCATCGGCTCGATGGCAGCCTTCGCGCTTGAGGACATGTTCATCAAGCATCTCTCGGTCAGTGTGTCGACCGGGCAGATCATGATCGCATTGGGTCTGATCTGCGGGGCTGTGTTTACGCTTATGTCTATGGCGACACGCAAACGCATCTTCGACCCGGTCGCGTGGCAACCTTTGCCGCTGATCCGTGCCGGGACCGAAGCCTTTGGTGCGCTCAGCTTCGTGACCGCGCTGTCACTTGTTGATCTGTCGACTGTGGCGGCGGTTTTTCAGGCGATGCCTCTATTTGTCACGATGGGGGCAGCACTGTTTCTGGGTGAGCAGGTCGGTTGGCGCCGTTGGAGCGCCATCGGGATCGGCTTTGTCGGCGTCTTGATGATCATCCGCCCCGGGTTCGAGGGATTCCAGCCGGAATCATTGTTTGTTTTGGTATCGGTCGTTGCGATCGCGGCACGTGATCTGATCACACGCAGGTTGGATGTTCGTGTGGCCTCGTCGGTCGTCGCATTGCAGGCCTATATCGGAGTGGCGCTGGCTGGTGCGGCCCTTATGGTGTTCACAGCACAGCCCGTTGTGCCGCTGCAAGCTGCGCAGATCGGGCCTTATCTGGGTGCCATTGGGTTCGGCGTATTGGGCTATTACGGTATCGTAACCGCGATGCGGATTGGCGAAGCCTCAGCGCTGACGCCGTTTCGGTATACACGGTTGGTGTTCTCGATCACGGCCGGGATGCTGATGTTTGGCGAACGCCCCGACAGCATGACGTTGGCCGGTGCCGGTCTGATTATCGGATCAGGTCTGTATACTTTCATTCGAGAACGCCAGCTGGCGCGGGCATTGGCAGTGGCCTAAGCGCCCGCGACCTGTTGGCGCAAACAGCAAACTGTTAGCCCTAAAGGCTGAAAAATATAAGTGTTAGCGATAACGGAAACGGTTTACTTTTCGCCGCGTGCTGGTATGAGGCATGCAACCGTTGGCATCATTGGGACCCGTATCATGAGCACGATCATCGACATCCACGCACGCGAAATACTGGACAGCCGGGGCAACCCGACGGTCGAAGTGGACGTGATTCTGGAAGACGGCACCATGGGCCGCGCCGCTGTGCCTTCAGGGGCGTCGACCGGCGCCTACGAGGCGGTGGAAAAGCGCGATGGTGACAAATCTCGTTACATGGGCAAGGGCGTGCTGGAAGCGGTTGCTGCCGTTAACGGTGAGATCGCCGAAGAACTGGTGGGCTTTGACGCGACCGAGCAGGTGGCCATCGATCAGGCGATGATTGAACTCGACGGGACCGAGAACAAGGGCCGTCTGGGCGCGAACGCTATCCTGGGTGTCTCGCTGGCGACGGCCAAGGCGGCGGCGGATTTCACCACGCAGCCTCTGTATCGCTATGTTGGCGGTACTTCGGCGCGCGTTCTTCCGGTTCCGATGATGAACATCATCAACGGGGGTGAGCACGCCGATAATCCGATCGACATTCAGGAATTCATGATCATGCCGACCTCGGCCGCGAATATCCGCGAAGCCGTGCGCATGGGGTCGGAGGTGTTCCATACGCTCAAGCGCGAACTGTCGGCTGCCGGACTGGCCACCGGAGTGGGGGACGAAGGTGGTTTTGCCCCTAACATCGCTTCGACCCGTGAGGCACTGGATTTCATCCTGCAGGCGGTCGAAAAAGCGGGCTACAAACCCGGAGAAGAGATCCATCTGGCGCTGGACTGCGCCGCCACCGAATACTACCGCGACGGAAAATATGTTCTGTCGGGTGAAAACATCTCGCTGACCTCAGAGGAAAACGCAGAGTATCTGGCGACATTGGTCAAAGATTACCCAATTATCTCGATCGAAGACGGCATGTCCGAGGACGATTGGGATGGCTGGAAAGCGCTGACTGATGCCATCGGCAACGAAGTACAACTGGTCGGCGACGACCTGTTCGTAACCAACCCAGAGCGCCTGGCCGAGGGGATCGATCGTGGCTGTGCCAACTCGATGCTGGTCAAGGTGAACCAGATTGGATCACTGACCGAAACTCTGCGCGCCGTCGATATGGCCCACCGTGCACGGTATACCAACGTGATGTCGCATCGCTCGGGCGAGACCGAAGATGCCACCATTGCCGATTTGGCTGTGGCGGCCAACTGCGGGCAGATCAAAACCGGCTCGTTGGCGCGGTCGGACCGGTTGGCCAAATACAACCAGCTGATCCGCATCGAGGAATCGCTGGGTGAGGTCGCAGAATACGCCGGCGCGTCGATCCTAAAGCGCTGAGTTTGGCGTACTTGGTAAAACCAGATCAGGCCCCGGTAGAACGCCGGGGCCATTTTTTTCTTTGAGTCATTACCGATCCGTCTAAGCTGGGCATCGAAGGCCAACATGGGAGAGGGCGATTTATGACAACATTCAAACGCATCGTTGGCGCTGGGGCGCTATTGATCCTGCCTCAGCTTGCAGGGGCTGATCGTCCGCCTCAGGCAGTGTGCCAGAAAATGGTGGAAGGCGATCCCAGCGGGCAGGTCACTATGGAGGAATGCCTGTGCACCTATAACGTCGCCAACACGGTTTTGGACGATGACATCAAAGAATTATTGTTCGAGTCCTGGTACACCGGTGAGAACATAACTGAACAGTTGAATGCGCTGCCCAAACCCAAACGCGTGCCCCGGCAGTTCAAGACCATGGAGCAGACGTTCAATAAGAACTGCCGCTGATCGTTAAGCTAAACAAACATAAATGTCGTTATGTGTGAACTTGTTCCTATTGCGGCGCTGTGACTCCCGATAGTCTGCAAACATTGCAGAAAGGGGGACGATATGTCTGCTTCAAAGGTCTTTCTCGTAATTTCAATGCTTTGCGCGGGGATGCTGGCCGCATGTTCAGAGCCTGGGACCTATCCGATCACAGGGATGCAGGTTTCGCAGGATGATCCGGTGCAGGAAATGGCAAATCCGGCGGTAATCTTCCGGGGGGAATCGCGCTAAAGCGATTTGCTCATCAGCATGTAGCGATCGCGCGGTTTAAAACCTGACCGCAGATATAGTTTCTGCGCGGTTTCGTTGGTTCGGTCGACCTCAAGATGCAGGGCGGTCAGACCGGCCTCGGCCAGCGCCTTGGGGAGATCATGCAGCACTTCGGTGGCGATACCGCGTCCGCGAACGGCGGGGCGGATGTAAATCTCATCTACAAAGGCATCCATGCCACCAAACTCGACCGACCAGCCGAAGGTGAGGATGACATAGCCCAGCGGCGCGCGGCCCGGACCGATCAGATATATGCACCCATGGGGTATTCCATCCAGCAGTGGGGCCAGCGCGTTGCGACGTTTCTCGTCATCCTGCGCGATGCCGGATTCCGAGTGAAACGCTGCGACCAGCGCCATCAGTCGGTCCAGATCGTCGGGGCGGGCAAGGCGGAGTGCGGCGGTCATAGGCGGGCAAGTCTTTCTGTGAGCAGGTCGAAGAAACCTTGGGCATCCACGTCACCCATGAACATGGCGTTTGGTGCGCGATCAGTGACCCGCCACCAGTCGGCCACTGTCATGCCCAACGTCAATTCTGATTGGGTTTCGATCTCAACATTGATGTGGCGGCCCGAGAACAACTCGGGTCGGATCAGATAGGCGGTGACGCAGGGGTCGTGCAGCGGTGCGCCCTCCGATCCGTATTTTTCCTTGTCGAAACGTTCGAAGAAATCGGTCATTTCTGCGACCGCATGACCAACCTTGCTGTCCAATGCCCGGAATGCATCGTTGCGATGGGGCGTGACCAGCGCGTCGTGGGTGACATCCAGCGGCATGACTACGATGTGAATGCCGGATTTAAACACGATTTCAGCAGCTTCCGGGTCGACATAAATGTTGAATTCGGCTGCTGGTGTGATGTTTCCAACCTCAAAATACGCACCACCCATCAGCACGATTTCCTGCACCCGGTTGATGATGTCGGGCGCTTTCTGGAACGCTGTGGCGATGTTCGTCAGCGGCCCCAGAGGGCAGAGCGTCACCGTGCCGGGCTCATGTGCGCGTAGGGTATCGATGATAAAATCGACCGCGTGACCCTCGGCCAGAGGCATTTCGGGATCTGGCAAAACAGGGCCGTCGAGCCCTGTTTTACCATGCACATGCTCGGCGGTGACGAGCGGGCGTTTCAAGGGGCGATCGCATCCGGCGTAGACGGGGATTTCGGTGTGCCCCGCCAACTCGCACACGATGCGAGCGTTTTTGGCGGTCAGCTCCAAAGGCACGTTTCCAGCGACGGCGGTGATACCCAGAACCTCGATCTCTTCGGGGCTGGCAAGCGCCAGAAGAATGGCGACGGCGTCGTCCTGTCCGGGATCGGTGTCGATTATGATCTTGCGGGGCATTGTGGTCTCCGGGGCCGTGAAGGGCGGACACTCGCAAGTGTCGCGGGGCTTGTCCAGCGGTTTCAGGCCTCGCGTGCGGCATCCACCGGCGGGAGTTTGCCGTTGGCGCGGTGTTCCTCGATTTTCACCTCATCCCACAGCGCGTCCATTTCGGCCAGATCACTTTGGGTGGGCGTTTTTCCGCGTTCGGCCAGCCGGGCTTCGACCTTCTCAAAACGACGAGTAAACTTGGCGTTTGTGCGGCGCAGGGCAGCCTCGGGTTCGATGCCCAGATGGCGGCCAAGGTTGACCATCACAAACAGCAGATCGCCGAATTCATCCTCAAGCGCGTCGGCATCCATGCTGTCGCGCGCCTCTTCCAGTTCGGCGGCCTCTTCGGTGATTTTGGCCAGCACATGGCTGGCGTCGGGCCAGTCGAACCCTACGCGCGCGGCACGTTTCTGCAGCTTATGTGCGCGTAGCAGGGCGGGCAGGTTGGCGGCGACACCGTCTAGTGCACCTTTTTGTTCTTTGCCCGCACGTTCGGCGGCTTTGATGGTTTCCCAGTCCTTTGTCTGTTGATCCGCCGACTTGTCTCGGGACTCATCACCGAAGACGTGTGGGTGACGGGTAACCATCTTGTCCGACATGGTGCGCACCACGTCCTGAAAGGTAAAATGCCCAGCCTCTTCAGCCATTTGCGCGTGGAAGACGGATTGGAACAGCAGGTCGCCCAGCTCTCCCTTCAATTCGTCATAAGCCTCGCGTTCGATGGCATCGGCGACTTCATAGGCTTCTTCGATCGTATAGGGCGCGATGGTCGAAAAATCCTGTTCGATATCCCACGGGCAGCCGGATTGAGGGTCGCGTAAGCGGCGCATGATTTCCAGCAAACGCTCGATACCTGCGTCCGTGTCGTGGATCAGAGGATTTTCGGCCATTGCGAACCCTTTCGTTCCGGTGTCAGATGCATCCATCCCGCAGTCAGGATCAGGAGTCCACCCCAGATGCCCGTCGTCAACCGAATTGCCGATTACGCCGCTGATATGGCCAAGTGGCGCCAGCACCTTCACACCATCCCCGAATTGGAATTCGAATGCTATGAGACCGCCGCCTATGTGGCCGAGCGTCTGCGCGAGTTTGGGGTAGATGAACTGCATGAGGGAATCGCCAAAACCGGCATGGTCGCAATCATCAACGGGCAGGGCGAGGGACCGACTATTGGTCTGCGCGCTGACATGGATGCTCTGCCGATTACCGAGGAAACGGGCGTGGACTACGCCTCGAAGAACCCCGGTAAGATGCATGCCTGCGGTCATGACGGGCACACAACCATGCTGCTGGGTGCTGCGCGCTATCTGGCCGAAACGCGGAATTTTGCGGGCCGGGTTGCGCTGATCTTTCAGCCTGCCGAGGAAGAGGGCGGCGGCGCGGGCGTGATGGTTGAAGAAGGCATCATGGATCGGTTCGATATCTCTCAGGTTTACGGTATCCATAACACTCCGGGTCGGCCCGAGGGGCTGTTCGAAACCACGCCGGGGCCGCTGATGGCCGCAGTAGATACGTTTGAGATCCATATTCAGGGCGTGGGCGGCCACGGGGCAATGCCGCATGAGACGCGCGACCCGGTGATGGCAGCTTGCGGGATGGCGCAGGCGATCCAAACCATCGTCAGCCGCAACCACTATGCGCTGGACGATCTGGTGGTGTCGGTGACGCAGATACACACCGGAACAGTGAATAACGTGATCCCTGATACCGCTTATCTGAACGGCACCGTTCGCACCTTTGATCCGGCCGTGCAAAGGATGGTCAAAGAGAGAATGGCGCAGATCGTGGCGGGGCAGGCGGCCTCGTACGGTGTCGAGGCCAAACTGGACTATCAGGAGGGTTATCCCGCCACTATCAACGACGCCGACAAGGCGGCATTCGCGGCTGAAGTGGCGCGGGATGTATCCGGCGCGGAACGCGTGAAAGATGATGCTGGGCGTGAGATGGGGGCAGAGGATTTTTCCTACATGCTGCAGGCCCGACCCGGTGCTTACCTGTTCATGGGGCAAGGAGATGGCGCGGGGCTGCACCATCCGAAATACAACTTCAATGACGACGTCGCGCCGATCGGAGCGTCCTTCTTCGCACGGATCGTCGAAAAGGCACAGCCGTTGGGCTGACAGGGAAAAGACATGGCACTGGAAGATGCAAAGAACCAGGTGGATGAGGCATTCACCAACCCCGATCTTAAGGGGCTGTCCTATGAAAACACCTTTGGCGGCGCGACCTCATTCCTGCGGCGGCTTTATACCAAAGACCTGACGGGTGCGGATATTGCTGTAACCGGCGTGCCTTTCGATCAGGCGGTGACAAACCGCCCCGGAACCCGTCTGGGGCCGCGCGCGATCCGTGAGGCGAGCGCGCTGCAATCGCCGGATGCGCCTTATGGCTGGCCTTTTGATGCGCTGAGTGAGCTGGCCATCGTGGATTATGGCGACATGGCCTATGACTACGCCAATATCCCGGCCTTTCCCGACACGCTGACTGACCACATTCGGACCATTCTGAAGGCCGATGTCGCTTCGGTCACGCTGGGCGGGGATCATTATATCAGCTTCCCGATCCTTAAGGCCTATGCCGAGAAATATGGGCCAATGTCGCTGCTGCAATTTGATGCGCATACGGACACCTGGGCCGATGACGACATGTCCCGCGTGGATCACGGGACGATGTTCTACAAGGCAGTGAAATCGGGGTTGGTTGATCCGAAACGCTCGGTTCAGGTGGGCATTCGCACTACAAACGAAGACACGTTGGGCGTCAACATCATCGACGCGCGCGAGGTTTACGAATCCGGCCCAGCCGCCGTGGCGCAGAAGATCAGGGGTATTCTGGGCGACAGCCCCGTGTACCTGAGCTTCGACATCGACGGTCTGGACCCTGCTTTTGCGCCCGGTACTGGCACGCCAGTCTGGGGCGGGCTGAGTTCGATTCAGGCGCAAATCATCCTGCGCGACATTGCCGGGATCAACCTCAAAGGTGGCGACGTGGTCGAGGTTTCTCCGCCCTATGACACCTCTGGTGCGACGGCGATTGCGGGGGCGCATGTGGCAACACAGATCATTTGCCTTTTGGGGTGGAACAAGCTGGTGAAGCCTTAACCTTTGGTTAGGCATAATCCCGGTATCTGCTTGGTGAGGCGCCGGATCGGAGACATCACATGACCCAATACAACCAACCGATTGGCGGCAATGATCTGGCACGGTTTTCGGGGCCGAACACGTTTATGCGGTTGCCACAGGCGTCGTCGCTGGACGGGCTGGATGTGGCGATCCTGGGGGTTCCGATGGATATCGGCACTTCGTGGCGGTCGGGCACACGGTTCGGACCCAAGCAGATTCGCAGTGAAAGTGCGATGATCCGGCCCTATAACATGTCCAATGGCGCGGCGCCCTTCGACCATCTGCAGATCGCAGATATCGGCGATCTGGCGATCAACACTTTCTCGCTCGCCGATAGTCTTAAGATCATCAAGGAAAGCTATGACGGCATTTTGGCGCAAGGTGTTGTCCCAGTGGCGATGGGTGGGGATCACTCGATCACTTTGCCGATCCTGCGGGCGATGGCAGCCAAGCACGGGCCTGTGGCACTGGTGCACGTGGACGCCCATGCCGACGTGAATGATGAGATGTTCGGTGAAAAGGAAACCCACGGCACTGTCTTCCGCCGCGCCTATGAGGAAGGGCTGATTGTCCCTGACAAGACCTTTCAGATCGGCATTCGAGGCTCGGGTTACGCCGCCAGCGACTTTACCGAGGCACAGGGTTGGGGGTTCCGTCAGTACCCGGCGTGGGAGCTGTGGCAACAGAACCTGACCGAAATAGGCTCTTTGATCCGTAAAACTGTTGACGATCACCCGGTCTATATCACCTACGATATCGACAGCCTCGATCCGGCCTATGCACCCGGAACAGGCACGCCCGAGATCGCAGGTCTGACCACTCCGCAGGCGCTGCAGTTGATCCATGCGCTGGCAGGCATGAATGTGGTGGGCTGCGATCTGGTCGAAGTATCTCCACCCTATGATCCGTCGGGCAATACGGCACTGACCGCAGCCAATCTACTGTTCGAGATGCTGTGCATTCTGCCCGGAGTGACGTCACGATAGGGGTGCGACGCCATCCTCTGACCGAGTAAGCAGGGCATAGCGGGAATGAATGGGCAGATAAAAATGTTGCTGTGGCTGTTGATTGCGGTGGGCCTTGCAATGGGTGCCTATATCAGACTTGCGCCTTCAGATCCTGTGCGCTGGCATGTGGCCCCTGAAGACACGGAACGAGACCTGAAGGGTGGTGTCGTTCGGGTCGTCGAAACCGGTCCTGATGGGCTGGCGCGTCTCGATAAAATTGCGCGCGCAACACCACGCACCAGTGTGCTGGCCGGATCGCTGGAAGAGGGCATGATCACCTATATCACCCGTACCAAGGTGTTCGGTTTTCCCGATTACACCACCGTGCAGCTAGACGGTGATACGCTGCGTATCTATGCAAGATTAAGATTTGGCCGGAAAGATTTCGGCGTCAATCGGGACCGGGTCACCCAATGGCTTGCTTTGCTGCAACCCTGACGACAAACAGCCCTCTTGCACCTCGCGCCACATGGGCACGTTCAGCGACATCTGGCATTGAGCCATGAACATGCGGCCGTCGACCTGCAGGCATATCATCTCTCCCAGCTCGATGCGGGTGCCGGATTTGTCGGTGCAATAGCAGTCTTGCACTTTGCCTCCGGGGCCAACAACATCGGCCATTCCGGGCGTCGCAATGAGTGTCAGGGCTAAGATCAGTCGCTTCATGGCCCAAGCCTAGCACAAGGCAGGGCCTTGACCAAAGCCTCTGGATGATAGACACCGCGCGGATGATCCCCGAAGAACGCCTTGAACAGATAACTCAGCGATTCCAATACCTCGAAGCGGCCATGGCGGATGGTGCCTCGGGCGGGGATATTGCAGCTTTGGCAAAGGAATATTCCGACCTCAAGCCGGTGGTCGATCAGATCATGGCGTGGCGTCAGCTGGTTTCTGATCTGGCCGAGGCCGAGGCAATGCTGTCCGACCCGGACATGAAAGAGCTGGCTGAAGAGGAAATTCCAGAACTGCAGGCGCGTATCCCCGAGGCGGAGCATGCCTTGCAGCTGGCGCTGTTGCCCAAAGACGCGGCTGATGCGCGCCCGGCAATGCTGGAAATACGCCCCGGCACCGGCGGGGATGAGGCCGCGCTGTTTGCCGGAGACTTGCTGCGCATGTATCAACGCTATGCCGAAGCGCGGGGCTGGCAGTTCGAGATCATCGAGGAACAAGCGTCTGATCTTGGTGGGATCAAAGAGGTGGTGGCACATATCAAGGGCGACAATGTCTTTGCGCGGATGAAGTACGAATCCGGCGTGCATCGCGTGCAGCGCGTGCCCGAAACCGAAAGCGGTGGGCGCATTCATACCTCGGCGGCGACGGTGGCGGTTTTGCCAGAGGCCGAGGATGTGGACATTCAGATCGATGCCAATGACATCCGTATTGACACGATGCGCAGCTCGGGCGCGGGGGGGCAGCACGTGAACACGACGGATTCGGCTGTGCGGATTACTCACTTGCCCAGCGGTATCGTGGTGACCAGTTCCGAGAAATCCCAGCACCGAAACCGTGAGATAGCGATGCAGGTGCTGAAAACGCGCCTTTATGATCTTGAACGGCAGCGGATCGACAGCGAACGCTCGGCGGATCGCGCCAGTCAGGTCGGTTCAGGTGACCGGTCGGAACGGATTAGGACGTATAACTTCCCGCAAGGCCGCATGACGGATCACCGCATTAACCTGACGCTTTATAAGCTGGATCAGGTGATGCAGGGCGATCTGGATGAGGTGATCGACGCGCTGACCGCAGATGATCAGGCTCGGCTTCTGGCCGAAATGGCGCAATGATTTCGGCGCTGACAGCCGCGCAGGCCATGGTCGCTGCAACCGCACGTTTGCGAGCAGCCGGTGTGCCTGATCCAGCGCGGGATGCGCGGGTGCTGCTGGCGCATGCGGCGCGGATCGAGGCCAGCCGGGTGACTCTGATCGCGCCCGAAGAACTGCCTGTCGATATTGCGGAACGCTATGACCAGCTGATTTCGCTGCGGGCCATCCGTGTGCCGGTGTCGCATCTGTTGGGCGAGCGGGAATTCTATGGCCGCCGGTTTCGGGTCAGTCGCGATGTGCTGGACCCGCGCCCGGAGACCGAGGCATTGATCGAGGCGGCGCTGAGCGAGCCGTTTGATCATGTACTCGATTTGGGTGTGGGCTCGGGCTGTATCCTGATCACCTTGCTGGCCGAGCGGGCGAGTGCCTCGGGCGTCGGCGCCGACCTCAGCGAAGCTGCCTGTCTGCAGGCCAGCGCCAATGCAGTACAGCATCAGATGCAGGCGCGCGCCGAGATTCGGCAATCTGACTGGTTCGAAAACATTAAGGGTCAGTTCGATCTGATTGTCTCGAATCCGCCCTATATTTCAGCGGACGAGATGCACGCGCTTTCCCCTGAAGTGCGCGAGCATGAGCCGCGCATGGCGCTGACGGATGAGGGCGACGGTCTGGATGCCTATCGCCGTATTGCGGCGTCGGCCCCGGATTATCTGATGCCCGGCGGGCGTATCCTGGTTGAAATTGGCCCGACACAGGGCGCTTATGTTTCTGCCCTTTTTGATGCCGCTGGTTTGACCGGCGTAAAGGTGATCCCCGATCTGGACAGGCGTGATCGTGTTGTGGGGGCCAGAATGCCGCCTTCTAAGCGAAACTGAGGCCGAAAAATGCCGATTGATGTAAAAAAGCTGCGACATTTTCGAGAATCCCCTTGTCTGAACGCTCAGGACATGTTTACTCAGGATTAGTCGGCGAGGTTGACGCTGTTTCAGCGCACCCCCGACGCCAAGCCCAAAAAGTCGATAGCGCGTAACGGCACAAGCCACTGAGCAGCGTTAGATACGGGTTGATCGACAGTGAATTGATAAGGCTGACGTAAAGTAAGATGAGATCTTCCAAATCCCGCTCGCGGGCCAAGAACAACCGCAATCGTCCTTCTGGCGGAAACGTCGTAAACCGGGTTTTTGACAGCTCGGGCCCCGAAGGCAAGGTGCGTGGCACACCGCAGCAGATCATTGACAAATACAACCAATTGGCGCGCGACGCTCAGCTGTCGAATGACCGCGTGGCAGCTGAGAACTTTCAGCAACACGCCGAGCACTATCTGCGCATGCTAAGCGAAGCGCAGCGCGAGATCGAAGCGCGCCGCGAAGAGCAAGAGCGTCAGAACCGCGAACGACAGGCCGAGCGTGATCGTGAACGCGCCGAGCGTCAGGAACGCGAAGCAGCCCGTCAGGCCGATCCGGCCGAGGCTCCGCAGCCGGACGTTGTGGATTTCGGGAATGAGGCGGCTGCGCCCGATACAGGGCTGGTCGAGACGCCGGAAAGCAAGGATGCCGAGCAACCCGAAGCGACCGAGCGTAAGGAAAAGCCGCGCCGCCCGCGCACCCGGAAGCCAAAGGCTGCCACCCCTGCGGCTGAGGATGCACCCGCTGACAAGGGCGACGCACCCGAGGCAGCTGAATAAGGGCTTTTCGATCATGAATTGAATGAAAACCCCGGGCAAAGGCCTGGGGTTTTTTCGTTCAGGGTTTGCGAATTTCGCGCGCGAGCGCGCAGAAGGCTTCGAGCGGGATCTGCTCGGCCCGGTCGGTGGGTTTGATTCCGGCTGCGATCAGGCGGTCCTCGATATCTGGCGCTGCCCCTTTGAGTGAGGCCCGGAGCATTTTGCGGCGCTGATTGAAGGCTGTGGCAACCACGCGCGACAGGGTTGCGGCGTCAGCGGGATAGCGGGGTTCGGGCAGGGCAGTCAGGTGAACCACGGCGCTTGAGACCTTGGGCGGTGGAGTGAAGGCTCCGGGTGGCAGGGACATTGCAATGCGCGCTTCGGCCCGCCATTGGGCAAGGATGGCGAGGCGGCCATAGGCCTTGCTGCCGGGTTGGGCGACGATCCGCTCGGCCACTTCACGTTGAAACATAAGGGTCAGGCTCTGCCAGAAGGGCGGCCATTCGGGCGGGGTGAGCCAGCGGACCAGAAGCTCGGTCCCGACATTGTAGGGAAGGTTCGCGGCCACCCGGATCGGAGGTGTCAGGTGGGCCAGCGGCTCGATTTCCAGCGCGTCGCCGTTGATTACTTCCAGCTGGCCCGGATAGGCGGCGGCGATGTCGTTCAGGGCGGCGATGCAGCGGGTGTCCTTTTCCACGGCCACGACTTTGCGCGCGCCTTCGGACAGAAGCCCGCGAGTCAGACCTCCGGGGCCTGGGCCGATTTCAAGGACATCGCATTGAGTCAGATCACCCGCCTGCCGCGCGATCTTGGCTGTCAAGTTGAGGTCGAGCAGGAAGTTCTGGCCCAGCGACTTGCGGGCCGAAAGCTGGTGAGTTGCGATAACCTCGCGCAGCGGGGGGAGGGAGTCGATGGCGCTCATGACTTTAGCGTTGTTCGGAATGGAGGGGGAGCGCCAGAGATTTTTTTGCCTCCGGCGGAGGTATTTGGGGCCAGATGAAGCATTAGCGGGACTGCGCCATTCGCTGGGCGAGCTTCAGGGCCTCGATCAGGCTGTTGGGGGTCGCGCTGCTTTGGCCCGCGATGTCCAGAGCGGTGCCGTGATCCGGCGAGGTCCGGACGAAGGGCAGGCCCAAGGTTACGTTCACACCGCGGTCGAAATCCAGTGTCTTTATCGGGATCAGGGCCTGGTCGTGATACATCGCAATCGCGGCATCATATCGCGTGCGCGCCGCGGCGTGGAACATAGTGTCTGCCGGGTGGGGTCCGGTCACGGTGCAATCGACTGGATTGAGGTCTGCGATCAGTGGCGCGATCCAGTCAAGCTCTTCCGTACCCATTTTCCCGCCTTCGCCTGCATGGGGGTTCAGCCCCGCGATGGCGATGCGAGGGTGGGGGATGCCGAATTGGGTGCGCAGGCCTTGGGCGGTGATCTCGATGGTTTCACGCAGCACATCCGGGGTGAGTGCGCTTGGGACCTGGGAGAGCGGGATGTGGATGGTGGCAGGAACCACGCGGAGCTGTTCGCTGGCCAGCATCATTACCACGCGCGACCGGCCTGCCAACGCCGCAAGAAATTCGGTATGGCCGGGGAAGGCAAAGCCCGCACCGTCGATCAGCGCCTTTTTGTGGATCGGCGCGGTACACAGTGCAGAGGCTGCGCCGGAACTCACCAGCTCAACACCCTTTTCAATAGAATCGATGACCGAAAGTGCGTTTGCTGGATCGGGGTGGCCGGGCGTGTTCGGGGCAGGAAAGTCGAAATGCAGCACCGGCAGAGCCGAGGCGCTGGCCGGTGTCGCCTCAGACGGGTCGGCGATCCGGGTAATGGGTGTTCCATCGGGCAAATGTGATGCGTCGCCGATGTAGAAGAACGGACAGGTATCGCGCAGGGCTGCCCAAGCTTTGGCTGCGATTTCGGGTCCGATCCCGGCGGGCTCACCACAGCTTAGCGCGATTGGGGCGATCATTGTTCGATGATGACAGCGTCGGCCCTCAGCTGTTCCAGCAGGCTGTTTGCAAGGGCCTGTAACCGCTGCTGGGTTAGTGCGTTTGCTACGTCCACACGGGTGGTGTCTTCGCCCAGGTTGCGGGTGCGATTGCACAGCATCAGGAACATCAGCGTCTGCCCGTTGTTGCGCGTCAGCGTGGCCGATGCCTCATTTGGATCAAGCTTGGCCAGCTCAAGCGCTACGTCGCGTGGAATCGCCGAGGGGCTTTGGGTAAGGCGTTCCAGCACGTCGGGCGATTGATCTTTGGCTATGCCGTAGAGGTCATCGCAAGTGTCGATCTCTTCCTTGAGCTTTTCGGCTTTTGCAAGCGTTTCGGTGCTGCGGCCACCGGGAAGGTAGTAGATCGCGTAGTCGATCTCGGAATAGGTTGGGGCACCTGCGGCAACTTCGCGGATGCCGCGCATCTGGAACAGAGCCACCGCGTTCGGGAGCGACAGCGGGTCGGTGATCTCACCGGTTTTCAAGCCCAGAATGACTGGTTGCAGCGCCGGAGGCAGGTTGTTGAGCGACAGCCAATCCAGTCGCCCGCCATTCTCGCGTGTGGCAGCGGCAGAGTATTGCGTAGCAGCCGAAGAAAAGCTGTCTTGATCGGGAAGTTGTGAGATTTCATCGGCCAGGGCTTCAGCCTGCGCCAGGGTCTGCGGTGTTACCGGAATGATAATTTCGGACAACAGAACCTGTAGGCCGCCGCCGCCACCCTGACCCAGTGCACGGTTGATCTCATCTTCCGAGGGACGAGCCTGCGACAGAAAGCGGGTACTGACAAAGTCGCGCCAGGACAGTTGATCGGCAACAAAATCCCTGACGGTTTCCTTTGATACGCCCGCATCGTTGAGCAGCTGCAGAAACTCTTCGCTGCTGAGGTTTCCGCGCGAGGCGAATTCATCAATCCCGGTCTGGATATCTTCGGGCGCGGCTTCGATGCCGGCATCGCGCATCGCCTGTTTGCGCAGACGATCCTCGATCAGGGCTTCGCGGACTTCGCGCTCGGAACTGCCCGGAACGCCGAGCAGTTCGAGAAACTGCTGACGTTGTTGAAGTTCATACCAGGTGACGATGTCCTGATTGACCCGGATTGCAGGCGAGAACAGGCTTTGAGCCTGGACCTGTGGTGTGGCCATTGCAACAAGCGCGGCAGCTAGCACCGGCAGCACCGATCTGCGGCAGCCAGAGCGGAGAGATTTTGTGAAACCTGAGATCAACTGCATCTTCTCTTAAACTTCTGTCCATCGCCTTCGACGGAATACCCTGTCAGGGCAACGGTAAAGCCGAATTCTGTCGAAGGCTCAATACTTGATGTGGAGGTAAAGCGTCTGTTGACGTTCACATTTACCTGCACACACTCATTTTCGTAGGTCACGCCGAACCCAAGGCGGAGTGGTTCGGATTCGCTGAAATCATAGCGTGCGCTGGCAAGGGTTAGCCAATTTTGGTCTACGCGGTAGCGGCCACCGACCCGTAGTTCCGAGATTTCATCATTATTTGCTTCAGCAGGATCAGGTTCGAGCCAGATGTACCCGCCGGAGATTGCCGTATCTCCATTAGACCAGCCTGCACGAATTTCAGCTTTGGTAAAACTGAAATCGCTGTTTAAAAGCCCACGCGCGGCCAATGTCAGCCCCTTGCCGTTATTCAATTGCCCGGCAAGCAGAATGTCGGACTTGGTACCCTGCAGCCCCGATGTGAGCGTGAAATCCGGATCCGCATCGGACCGGAAGACCTGTCCGATTGTCGCCAGCGCCCGCCAGCCGTCAGCATTGTACCGAGACCAGTTCAGGCCCACAACGGCGGTTGCACCGTCTTCGCGGCGGTCGGGGGCCGGAAAGCGCGAAAGGGACAAAAGATTGCCCTGATCGAGTTCCTGAAAGGTACTTTCATCGTTGGGAACGTCATTGTTCGAAACATGCGTCCAACCAATTTGCGCGATTGGCTCAAGGATTTGTGTTGCACCGGACTGCTCGCGGCGCAGCATGGGGTAGCGCAGGGTAAAAGCTGCACGCGGGGTCGAGCGGGTTACATTGTTCGGAAACTCGCTGTCATTGCGGATATTGAACGTATCCACTGACGCGCCCACCAATGCCTCTGCACGTAATCCGGTCGCAAAGGTCCAGTTGCGCAGCCATTCCGCATCGAATGTTGCCCTGGCGACGTCGCGACCAATAATATCTTCGTCACTGGTTCGCGTGTGGGTGTGACCATCGAGGCTTAGTTCAACTTCACCCCCTAAGGTGCTGGGGAAGAATCGCTTTCGATAGTTGATGTCGAAGACACGCGATGGGATTTCATCCTGATTTTCGCTATCCCGAAGGGACTTGTAGTGGATGAAGCTGGTTCTGAACGCCGTATCACGCTTGATCCGCTCAAGTGCAATTTCGCTACGCAGGCGGTCAAAATCGGGCAAGCCGTAATCTGCCAGATACGAGTCATCCGAAGTTGTTTTGATATCGAATGTCAGCCGGTAGTCATTTCCAAGACCGAACCGGCCATCGGCGAAGAAATACCCCCGATCCTGACCGGGCTGCAGGTCGTCGCGTGTATAAGAGCCTCGCAGCCGAATGCGCCCGCGTTTGAATGCCTGCCGGTAACGAAACCCAAGTGTGCGGGTCTTGGACGACAGATAGGGCGTCAGAGTCAGGTCCTTGTGATCTCCGATCTTGAAGAAATACGGCACCTGAACTCCAGTGCCCAGTTGCGAAGTGGTGCGGATCGACGGCACGAGAAAGCCGGTCGCCCGCTCAAGTGTCGGGTCGGGTAGGCGTAGCGTGGGAAAGTAGAAGACCGGGACATCGAGTATTCGGAACTGTGCGCCTTCGAAATAGAGCTGCCGTTCAAGCTGGTCATGGGTCACTTTCCGGGCGCGAATTTGCCAGATCGGGGGTCTGCCATTCGCGCAGACATGACATGAGGTTGCAGCGACCTTGCTGAATTGCGTATAGCGACCTGCCGCACGGGTGGCCTGGACTGAGGCGATCTGCACTTGCTGGTCAAAGACCATGCGCGCGCCCATCAGAAGTCCATTCTGTATCCCGCTGTCCAACTGCGCGGAATCGGCCAGCAATGTGCTGTTCCCGCCTTGATCGATCCGGATTGGGCCGGTCAGGGTCAGCTCGCCGGTTTCGCGATCATAGGTGACGCTTTGCGCTGTCAGTTTGACGTCGCCTTGGAAGGCCTCGACATTCCCCTCTGCGACCAGTTTGCGATCCGGGGTAATGAATATCTCATCGGCCACCAGTAGGGCGGGTTGCTTCTGTTCAGTCGCGTCAGCCTCGCTGGCGGCACCTTCTGGTTCGGACTGAGCGGTGGCTGCTGCTGGCAGCGAGAGGATCAGTGCGCTCGACAGCAACAAAGACAGGACGGAGCGCATCAGCCATCCTCCGCATGGAGCAACAGGCCCAGAGACAGTAGAATGCCCGCAAAGGGTGGGGCCCAGGCCGAGACCAGAATAGGTAATTGCCCGTTTTCGCCAAGAATTTGGGCGAAATTCCGGATGAAGTAGATACCGAACCCCAGCAATACGGCGGTCAGCACGGCAACTCCGGTGCCGCCGAACCGGACATGGCGCATTGTGAAGGCGGCCCCGATCAGAACCATCGAAACCAGAAACAGGGGTCGCGCAAGTTGTACCTGCAGCCAGACCTCATATTGCTTGGTTGAAAATCCCGCCTCGCCCAGATCACGAATCAACTGGGGCAGATCATAGACCGAAACTGAATCCTTTTGCCCGAGAGTGTCCAGAATCCGGTCTCTGGTCAGCGTTGTGGGTAGGTTCAGGATCTCATGGCTGGTGGCATTTGCTTCGGGATTGAGATCGTCCTGAATGGGCCAGATTTTGGCCTGATGCAAGGTCCAGAATCCATCCTCCAGATCAGCTTGCTGGGCCGAGATTTGCTGGTTCGGCTTGCCGTCGGATGAGAACGTTGTGATGGTCACGTTCCGCAGGGCGAACCGGTCGCCGTTGACAGTGCCGGTTGCGTGAATCACCGACTGACCGTTGGCTGAGCTCTGGCGCAGCCACAACCCCTCGCGGCTGATGGACAGGGCTGAGCCACCCTGGTTGCGATAGCCATCGGACAAGCGTTGGAACTCTTCCGACGTCGCGGCCGCGATGGGATTCAGCAAAGTCACAGCAAGTGCGCCGATGGTCAGCGCAAGCAACACGGGCGCCAGCAGGGCTCGGATACCGGATCGCCCGATAGCGCGGGTCACCACCAGTTCGGAGCTGCGGGCGAGGCCGACAAACAGCGCGATGGTGGCCAGGATCATTAGCAGGGGTAACATCTCGCTGATCGCGGCCGGTGTGTTCAGCAACGTCAGTTGCAGCAACTGGCCAAAGGATAGGTCAACGCCATCGAACCGCCGCACCTGTTCGATCAGATCGATCAGGATCATCAAGGTCAGAAAAATGCCGCCGATTACAAGAAAGCTTTGAATAAAGCGGCGGGCAAAATAGCGGTCGAGGATCACTTGGGCATCCCCGTCAAACCCCGGCATCCAAGAATCACAATCGGGCATGGAATCATGCGCGACGGCCTGTAACTGCCGATTGGTGTCACGTTCTCTCCCCCGAGCCTGCCGTTATTTTCGCGCGACCATAATGCAATTGCCCGGCGGGGAAAACTGCTATCTGGTCAACGGTGGCTGCGCGGGCTAGGTCTTGGGCAACGCATTTTTCAGGAGAATGATATGAGCAGTCTTGTGCCCGTCCGATTCACCCCCTTTGACCTTGATGCGATAGCGCAAACCGAAGGGCGCGTGGCCATTCTCATTCCCGCCGATGGCAAGATGAGCCCCGCCGCGCGTCGAGCCAATCGCCTGACCAAAGGCGCGGTTGCGCGGCTGGTCGAAAGCGAGCGGTTCAGCAAGGTCAAATCGGGTAATGTTATTTCGCTGGCCTGGCCTGCCGGAATGGTGGCCGAGGCGCTGGACATTCTGGTGTTGCCGCGTCGCCCCGACGCGGACGAGGCGCGCAAGGCCGGGGCCAATCTGGCGAAAGCTGCAGCGGGCAAACCCGTGCTGGTCATGGCCGCCAATCACGCGCGTATCGAAGAGGTAGCCTTGGGCATGGTACTGCGGGCCTACGATTTCGATGTCCACAAATCCAAGGACTCAGACCCGGCGGGTGAGATCACCATCGGTCACTCCAAGCCGGAGGAGGCCGAAGCCGCTTTTGCACCGCTCTATGCCGTCGCAGACGGTGTGCGCATGACACGAGATCTGACAAATGAACCCGCGAATGTGCTGACGACAACTGAGTTCGCGGACAGATTGGTCGAGATGGAATCGCTGGGCCTGAAGGTCGAGGTTCTGGAAGAGGACAAGCTGGCCGAACTGGGCATGCGTACGCTGCTGAGCGTCGGGCAGGGCTCGGTCAGCCCCTCGAAAGTTGTGGTGATGCAATGGGACGGCGGCGACAAGGATGACGCGCCGCTGGCCTTGGTCGGTAAGGGCGTCGTGTTCGATACCGGCGGTATCTCGCTTAAGCCGGCCGGAGGCATGGAAGACATGACCATGGACATGGGCGGCGCGGGTGTTGTTGCCGGAACCATGCGAGCGTTGGCCAAGCGCAACGCCAAAGCCAATGTCGTGGGGCTGGTCGGGTTGGTCGAAAACATGCCCTCGGGCAATGCCTCTCGCCCAGGCGATGTGGTCACTTCGATGAAAGGCGACACTGTCGAGATCATCAACACCGATGCCGAGGGTCGTTTGGTTCTGTGTGACGTCATGTGGTACGCGCAGGATCGGTTCCAGCCGGTGGGCATGATCGATCTGGCCACACTGACGGGCGCGGTCATCATTGGTCTTGGGCATGAGAATGCCGGTGTGTTTTCAAACAATGACACCTTCTGCGACGCCTTCTTGAAGTCGGCCAAGGCCGAGGACGAGGGCGCATGGCGGCTGCCCTTGGGTGAAGGCTACGACAAACAACTTAAATCGCGCATTGCGGATATGAAGAACGTGGGCGGGCGGCCCGCAGGTTCGATCACCGCAGCGCAGTTCCTGCAGCGTTTCGTCAAGGAAGAGACGCCGTGGATTCACTTGGATATCGCAGGTGTGGCCTCTGTCTCTTCCGAGACCTCTTATGCGCCGAAAGGGGCCACGGGCTGGGGCGTCCGCGCGCTAAGCCGGTTCGTGCAGGACAATTTCGAGTAAGCGCATGGGTGCCGTCTATTTCTACCACCTGACCCGCCAGCCGTTAGAGCACACATTGCCTGTGCTGCTCGACAAGGCACGACAGGCCGGGTGGCGGATTGCCGTGCGGGGAATCGACCCTGTGCGGATGGACTGGCTGGATGAGAAATTGTGGCTGGGACCTGAGGACGGGTTCCTGCCGCATGGCCGCGAAGGTGGCCCGCACGACGCGGCACAGCCCGTTCTGCTGACGACCGGCCAAGGGGCTGCAAATGGCGCGACCTGTGTGATGGCTGTCGATGGGGCAACGGTTGAGGCGGAGGAAGTTTCGACCATGGAGCGTGTCTGCATTCTGTTCGACGGGAATGATCCGGAGGCGGTTCAACATGCGCGCGGGCAGTGGAAGGCTCTGACCGGGGCGGGATGTTCGGCACAGTATTGGTCCGAGGAATCCGGACGATGGGAGAAAAAGGCCGAGGCTTGATCGGCCACAAATATATTTTAGGAGATTTCAAATGGATATGAAGCCTTTGGGCCGCACCGGGATCATGGTGTCGGATTTATGTCTTGGGACAATGACCTTTGGTACTCAGACCTCGGAAACTGAGGCGCACCGCCAGATGGACATGGCGCTTGCGGGTGGGATCAACTTTGTCGACGCGGCTGAGATGTATCCGGTGAACCCGATCTCGGCAGAGACGGTCGGGCGGACCGAAGAGATTCTTGGCAATTGGAATGCCGCCAATCCTTCGCGTCGAGGGGACTATGTGCTGGCCACGAAACACTCTGGTGAAGGGTTCGTGCATGCGCGCAATGGCGCCCCAATCTCGAAAGAGACCATACCTGAGGCGATAGAGGGTTCACTGCGTCGTCTACAGACTGATTGCATAGATCTCTATCAGTTCCACTGGCCAAATCGTGGCAGCTACATGTTCCGACAGAACTGGGACTATGCGCCCTCGGGTCACAACCGTGACGAGATTATGGACGAGATGCGCGAAAGCCTGATCGCTCTGCAGGCGCAGGTGGACAAGGGCAATATCCGTGCCTTTGGTCTGTCGAATGAAAGCGCTTGGGGTACCGCTCAGTGGTTGTGGGCGTCGGATGAGGTTAGTGGACCTCCGGTCGCGTCGATCCAGAACGAATATTCTTTGCTCTGCCGGTTATTCGATACCGACCTGGCTGAATTGTGTCTTCTGGAAGATGTCGGGCTACTATCATTCTCACCGTTGGCGGCGGGTTTCCTGACTGGGAAATATCAAGGGGGTGCTGTTCCAGAAGGATCACGCATGGCGCTGGTGCCGAATATGGGCGGGCGTAAAACAGATCGCGTTTTTGATGCCGTGGCTGCTTATCTGGATGTTGCCGCGCGGCATGGGCTGGACCCGATCCACATGTCACTGGCGTGGTGTTGCAGCCGTCCTTTCATGGCCTCAACCATCTTTGGCGCGACGACTTTAGCGCAGCTAGAACATATTCTGGCGGGTAAGGATTTGAAGCTGTCGTCCGAAGTGATGGCCGAGATCAGTGCGGCGCATCGGGCGTTTCCGATGCCATATTGAAGGGATGGGGGCTCTGCCCCCGTCGCCTTTGGCGACTCCCCCGAGGTATTTTAGGCCAGATGAAGCTGGATCGTGTCAGTGATGGGTGGGTTGCGTACGGTCTTGCCTGAGGTCGCGAGCCGTGAGGCCGTGGGCGGTTCGGAACGCGCGGGCGAAGCTGGATTGCGAGGCGAAGCCGGTGGCCAGCGCCACGTCCATCAGCGGCAGGTCGGTATCGGTAACCAGACGGCGGGCCTCGGCCAGTCTGAGTTGCAGGTAATGATCCTGTGGAGTTGTATTCAGGCGCAGGCGGAACTGCTGCTGCAGGGTGCGTGTACTAGTGCCGAGTCTATCGGCGATGTGCGCAAGGGACAGCGGGTCGTCCAGTGAGGATTCCATCAATGAGTTGGCTTTGGCTGTGAGCGCGGTGTGACGGTGCGGCGCACCGGTGCGGCTTTGTGGTTTTGAGGGCTGAGACGCACCTTCATAGAGGAATAGCCCGGACACGCGGGCGGCAAAGCCCGCGCCATGACGTGCAGCAATAATATGGAGCATCATATCGATCGCCGGGACGGCGCCGCCAGAGGTTAGGCGCGTATCGGAGACGGTAAATCGGTCAGGGCGCACATCGACATTGGGAAAGCGCGCAGCGAAGTTCTTCAAATCCTCCCAATGGGTCGTCGCCGCGTGACCGTCGAGCAATCCAGCCTCAGCCAGTAACCAGGGGCCGCCATCTATCCCGGCGATTGTTGCACCGGTGGCCGCGATCCTGCGGAGCCCGGCGAGCAGGCTGGGCGTCGCATGACGGGCCAATTGGAATCCGGCAACTACGATCAACAGATCGCAGCCCTGCAACCGGGCCAGGGGAATGCCCTGCACATTCAGGGCGCTGGTCAGCAACGCGGGTTCTGCGGTTGCCGTGACGTAGTCCCAATCAAAAGCGGGCCGATCCGCTAGTCGGTTGGCAGCACGCATCGGATCGACGGCGGCCGCGAAGCTGAGTGTGTTGCATTCGTCCAGCACCAGCACCGCCGTTTTCAGGGCGCGATGTTCGGGCTGCAGTATGTTTTTTGCGGATTTCATCAAGTCTGATTCGCATTTTGCTAAGTGGTTCCCTCAAGGCTGCGTCAGAGTTGGCGTTGACGCAAATCGGAATCCGGGGAGAAGCCTGGGGAAAACCCACGGTAAAACCGGGTATAAGCTGGGGATAACGCCATGCCTTTGGAAATGAACCGCGAAGTCTTTATCACCTGTGCCGTCACCGGCTCGGGCGGGACACAGGATCGCAGCCCACATGTGCCGCGTTCGCCGAAGCAGATTGCCGATAGTGCAATTGCTGCAGCGAAAGCCGGTGCGGCCGTGGTGCACTGCCATGTGCGCGACCCCGAGACCGGTGCGCCTTCACGCGATCTGGCGCTGTACCGTGAAGTCACGGACCGCATTCGCGATGCCGAAGTAGACGCGGTTCTGAACCTGACGGCGGGCATGGGCGGAGACATGGTGTTCGGCGGGATCGAAAATCCGCTGCCTTTGGCAGAGGCCGGAACCGATCTGGTTGGTGCCACTGAACGTGTTGCACATGTAGCGGAGTGCTTGCCTGAAATCTGTACTCTGGATTGTGGCACGATGAACTTTGCCGAGGCCGACTATGTGATGACCAATACGCCCGGCGCCTTGCGGGCGATGGGGCAGATGATGACCGATCTGGGTGTGAAGCCCGAGATCGAGGCCTTCGACACCGGCCATCTGTGGTTCGCCAAGCAGCTGGTGAAAGAGGGTGTTCTGGAACCGAACGCTCTGGTCCAGCTATGTATGGGGGTGCCGTGGGGGGCTCCGGATGATCTCAACACCTTTATGGCGATGGTGAACAATGTGCCGGATGACTGGACGTTCAGCGCGTTTTCGCTGGGGCGCAATGAGATGGCGTATGTCGCGGCCTCGGTTCTGGCGGGCGGCAATGTGCGCGTCGGGCTGGAGGACAACCTGTGGCTGGAAAAGGGTGTTCTGGCCGAAAACTGGCAGTTGGTCGAGCGTGCAGGCAGCATCATCGAAAACATGGGCGCGCGGGTGATCGGGCCGCAGGAAGTACGTGAAAAGTTGGGGCTTACTAAGCGGGCTCCGGTTGCGAAGTAGTCGCGGATTGGGGGCCAGCCCCCAAACCCCCGAGATATTTTTGGCCAGATGAAGAGGCGGATCGTGGGCAAAGAACAGCAAGCAAAAACAGCAGCAATCATCGGAGGCGGTGTGATTGGTGGCGGGTGGGCTGCCCGGTTCCTGCTGAACGGATGGGATGTTCGGGTATACGATCCCGACCCTGAAGCCGAGAGGAAGATCGGTGAGGTGTTAGATAACGCGCGCCGTTCTTTGCCGGGGTTGAGCGATGTACCTCTGCCGCCCGAAGGGACCCTGAGCTTTCATGACGATCTCGGTGAGGCAGTTCAGGGCGCGATCTGGATTCAGGAGAGCGTACCGGAAAGGCTCGATCTCAAGCTGAAGGTTTACAAGAGCTTGCAGGGGGTTTGTGATCCAGATGCAATCATCGGGTCCTCGACCAGCGGGTTCAAGCCCTCAGAGTTACAGGAAGGCGCGTTGCGACCCGAGCAGATCGTGGTGACCCACCCGTTCAACCCGGTCTACCTGTTACCACTGATCGAACTGGTTCCGACCGACAAGAATTCACCTGACTTGATCGCGCGGGCCAAAGATCTTTTGACCTCGGTGGGGTTCTTCCCGCTGCACATCAAGAAGGAAATCGACGCGCATATTGCTGACCGGTTCCTCGAGGCGGTGTGGCGCGAGGCGCTTTGGCTGGTGAAAGACGGCATCGCAACGACCGAAGAGATCGATGAATCCATCCGCATGGGTTTTGGCATCCGTTGGGCCCAGATGGGACTGTTCGAAACCTATCGCGTGGCCGGTGGAGAGGCCGGGATGCGGCATTTCATGGCTCAGTTCGGCCCGGCGCTGAAATGGCCCTGGACTAAGCTCATGGACGTGCCTGAGTTCACCGATGAGTTGGTCGACTTGATCGCGGATCAGTCGGATGCGCAGTCTGGCAAGCACTCGATCCGCGAGTTGGAGCGTATCCGGGACAATAACCTCGTTGGTATGATGCGGGCGCTGAAGGCCCAGAACTATGGTGCAGGGGCGGTATTGAACCAGCATGATGCGGCCTTGAAGCCAGGAGCGCTGCCGACGCTGGACGAGGCGGATCTGAGCCAGCCGATCCTCACGCTGTCGCGCGCCGTTCCGCTGGATTGGACCGACTACAATGGCCACATGAATGAAGCTAAATATCTGGAGGCCTTTGCAGCAGCCACGGATCGTTTCATGGAAATCATTGGCTGCGATATGGAGTATATCGCGACAGGCGGCAGCTATTTCACTGCCGAAAATCACATCCGTTACATGCAGGAGACCCATGCGGGGTCGCGGATCGAATGCCGTACGCAGATGCTGTTAGGGCAGGGCAAGAAGCTGCATGTCTTCCACAGCATGTACGAGGGTGAAACGCTGTTGGCCACAGGCGAAAGCTTTCTTCTGCATGTCAGCCTTGAGACCCGACGCCCCAGCCCACCTTCACCCGAGATCGAGGCCGCGATGGCACGGGTTGCCGAGGCGCAGGCCGGGTTGCCTTATCCCGAAGGCGCGGGCGCGGCTATCCGCAAGCCCGCATGAGCAGCCGGGTCTTGATTACCGCAGGCGCCTCTGGCGTCGGCAGGGCCATGGCTGAAGCGTTTGATGCTGCCGGGGCTCAGGTCTGGGTTGCGGATGTTGATGCGGATGCGTTGGCGGATTGCCCGGCGCATTGGAAGCAAAGCCAGCTTGATGTGTCGGATGAGGATGCTGTCGCGGCTGCGTTTACCGACCTTGAGACCGAATGGGACGGGCTTGATGTGCTCTGTGCGAATGCGGGGATAGCGGGTCCCACCGCAGCGGTTGAGGACGTTTCCCTGACGGATTGGAGGTCATGCCTTTCCATCAATCTAGAGGGGTCATTTTTGTGCTCTAAATACGCTGCACCTCTGATGAAACAGCAACGCAGCGGCGCGATCTTGATCACTTCATCGACTGCAGGCCAGTACGGATACCCCAACCGCGCGCCGTACGCGGCGGCCAAGTGGGGCATGGTGGGATTAGGCAAAACGCTGGCGATGGAACTTGGGCCGCACGGAATCCGCTGCAATGTGATCTGCCCGGGTTCGGTCGAAGGTCCACGAATGGAGGGCGTGTTGCAGCGCGAGGCCGATGCCAAGGGCATGACCCGGGATCAGGTTTACGACGGCTATGCCTCGGGCACGTCCATGGGCCGCTTTGTAGAGGCGCAGGACATTGCGAACATGGCTGTATTCCTGGCTTCAGATGCAGCGAGGCTGGTGTCGGGTCAGGTAATCGCGGTGGATGGCCATACGGTCAATCCTGACCCGAAACTGTGAATCAGCCCTGATTTGGCCCCCGAATCTGGCGGATGGCGCTGCGGACAGCTTGCCAGTCCTGCGCCTCCTGCTGATTTCCGGCGGCTTCGCATTCGCGCATTTTCTGCGCAGCTTCGGCTTCGGCCCGATCGCCATGGGCCGTATAAAGGGCACGTGCGTATTCAGCGGTTTTGAGTGCGTCCATTCCCGTCATCCTCCATCTCAGATCGGAATGTCTGTAGTTTCGCGCCAAGTGACTATACTACAGCTTTCAGCCTAGGTCATGTCTGAGAGATTTCTGCCCGCAATTGCTGCAGATGGTCCGGGAAATCACGCGCGGTCATATCCGCCTCTCGCACCAGTCGGTCGAAATGGAGCGTAAAGACCTCAATCCGATCACGGTCTCGGAAAGCCATGTAGTGGCTTCCGGCATAGAACACGCATAGAAGTGGGCCGAATATCGTGACGGGGGCAGAGTAAAGACGTTTTGCATCAAATAGATAGATGCGCAGACGTGGATAAAGCTGCTCGCACACCGACAGCAGGTGATCGATCTGATCCAACCGGACCTGAAGCGGTAGTCCCTCGTAGTAACCGCTGGCATAGGCAAAGCTGTGAAGCTCGTACAACGGCATGGCAATTTCATAGTCGGACTGGGCGCTGCGCATCCATGCCAGCCGGTCTGCCGAGGCGCCAATGGCTTGATCCGCAGTACGGCCGAGATGCGGAGCGTATTCCCATTCAAGCACGGCGCGGGTCTTGAGCATGTCGGGCAGGGTAGCCGGAACGTAGCGTATCTTGTAGCCGGCGGCCTCTTGATGCCATTCAAAAATGCGCTCATCAACCAATGCCCGGGCGGCCTCGGTTAGGGTGAGGGAACTGGCCAATAGTTCTGCCGCGCTTTCGGGTCGGTTGGAAAGCCCAAGAAGCCAATCGGCGGAAACCCCAAGCGCCGAGGCGCAGCTGCCGACGACATGAGCATTCGGAAGGCGTGCCCCCGCCCCGGTCAGCAATTGCGAAACGGTAGATCGGTCAACCCCGATGCTGCGTGCCAGGGCGCTTTGGCTGACGTTGCGCTCTTGCATCGCTCGGGCCAGGCGCTGGCGAAAATGCAGGGCGCGATCCCGTTTGTCGATTTTATCAATCATGTGATGATTAATATCACCTTTGGTGAGAATTGTTAATCATATTCAGAATTCACGACCCTTGGCTCTGTCTGTAACGCTGGTGTTACAAAAATAAGAATGGGGTCTGGAATGGAAACGCGACGCAGGTCGGTCGTGAAGGCGCTGGTGTGGAATGCGATGGGGCTGGCGATGATGACGCTGGTTGGTTTGATCGCCACGGGTTCAGCAGCACTTGGAGGGATGGTTGCACTGGTCAATACGGCCATTGGTTTGACCATGTATGTGATTTACGAGCGTATCTGGGCCGGAATTTCGTGGGGCCGCAATGGCTGAGCCGGTCACACCCAAATCACCTGAATGGGCGACATTTGCCCTGATCATCGCGTGCTATTTAGCCTGGATTGGTGCGATTTTCTGGTTGGCAGGCATATCGCTTTGGCTTGCGATCCCGTTCATGGGGCTGGTGGCTGCGCTGCATTCCTCGCTGACCCATGAGGCTTTGCACGGGCATCCCTTTCGCCAGAAGTGGCTGAATGAGGCGCTGATGGCGATGCCGCTGACTTTGTTCATTCCCTACAATCGGTTTCGGGACCTGCATCTGGCGCATCACTGTGACGCGAACCTAACCGATCCCTATGATGACCCTGAGACCAACTATCTCGACCCGCAGGTCTGGGCGTCTCTGTCCGGTTGGCAGAGGCGGATGTATCAAGTGAACAACACTCTGCTGGGGCGGATGGTTCTGGGGCCTGCAATTGGGCAGGTTGCGTTCTTGCGGGATGAACTGCGTGGTGCACTTCGCGGAGATCGGGCGATTTTGTTGGCATGGGCGCTGCATATGCCCGGCGTTGTCGCGACTCTTTGGATCGTCTCGCTTTCGCAAATGCCGATCTGGGCCTTCGCCCTTTCAGCATATATCGGGCTGGGACTGGTCAAGATCCGCACATTCCTGGAACACCGCGCGCATGAGAAATCGCGCGCGCGCACAGTGATCGTAGAAGACCGTGGCATCCTTGCATTTCTGTTTTTGAACAATAACTTGCACGTCGTTCATCATATGAACCCATCAGCACCTTGGTACCGATTGCCGGCACTCTACCGCACGGGCAAGGAAAGATACTTGGCCTGTAACGAGGCTTATGTCTACCGTTCGTACGGGCAGATATTCCGAGAGTATTTCTGGCGCGCCAAGGATCCGGTGGCGCATCCGCTCTGGCCAAAGCCTTGATTTAACGACAGAAGGGAAGCCATGAGTTTATGGATTCCCGTCACCATCGCGGCCGCATCGTTCCAGACGGTGCGGTTCATGCTGCAGAAATCCCTGAGCAGCGTGAAGCTTTCGGCTGCCGGGGCGACATTTGCACGATTCGCCTATTCCATGCCATTGGCCTTGCTGGGGCTTTTCATTGCTTTGGCCGCGACGGGGTACGAACTGCCAGCGCTGTCGGCGAAGTTCTGGATATTTGCTGTCATCGGCGGGACCACACAGATATTGGCCACGATCTGCGTTGTGGCATTGTTCAAGCAGCGCAACTTTGCGGTAGGGATTACGTTCAAGAAAACTGAGGTGATTCAAACCGCTATTGTGGGGTTCCTTGTCCTCGGCGATCAGGTCTCTACCGGGGCGCTGGGGGCAATTCTGCTTGGGTTGCTGGCCGTCCTGTTATTGTCAAAAACGCCTGGAGGCAGCGGCGCTTGGTGGCAACATCTGACAAACAAAGCCTCGCGTCTTGGACTGGGGTCAGGCGTGTTATTCGCATTCTCCTCGGTCAGCTATCGTGGCGCCTCTTTGCAATTGGGCGACATCGATGCGTGGTTCCGGGCACTTGTGACACTGGCCGTCGTGGTAACGTTTCAGTTTCTCAGCATGTGGCTGTGGCTGCTTTGGCGAGACAGGGCCGAGCTGCGCGCGGTGTGGGAGACTCGCCGGACCGGTGTTTTTGTCGGCCTGACCAGCCTCTGTGGTTCGTTTTGCTGGTTCTTCGCCTTCACGTTGCAGAACGCTGCCTATGTAAAGGCCTTGGGTCAGATCGAACTGATCCTCAGCCTGTTCGCATCGCTGCTGTTTTTCCGTGAAACCATCACCCGGCGCGAGATCGCCGGGATGACGTTGCTTGGCTTGTCGATACTGGCGCTTGTGCTGACAATCTAGCCTGCGCGACGCTCATCAAAGCTGAGAGCGATAAAGCTGGGGAGGTGATCCCCCATGCCTACAACTGCTGGCCCGCCATCGTCGCGACGCCCACGACCACGGGTTTTGGGCTCTCGCTCTTTGCGGCTCTCGCTCTTTTTGTTGTCCGACGCTTTGGCCTTCTTCTCTGGCTTTGGCGCCTCGGGCTTGGGCTCATCGGCCTTGACCGGATTGTCGATGCGCGGAATGTCCTTCTGGATCAGGCTCTCGATCGCGGCCAGCGCCTTTTCATCGCGGCCCGAGCAGATCGTGATTGCCTTGCCTTCGCGCCCGGCACGGCCCGTGCGGCCGATGCGGTGGACATAATCTTCGGCATGGCCGGGAACATCGAAGTTGAACACGTGGCTGACCGAGGGGATATCCAGACCCCGTGCAGCAACGTCCGAAGCCACCAGCAGCCGCAGTGATCCATCGCGGAATCCGTCCAGTGTTTTCATCCGCTGCGACTGATCCAGATCGCCATGGATCGCGGCGGCGTTATAGCCGTATTTCTTCAGCGACTTGGCGCAGATATCTACATCGGTCTTGCGATTGCAGAAGATGATGGCGTTGGTGCATTTGTCACCCTCGGCATCGATCAATGCGCGCAGGGTCTTGCGTTTCTGGCTGGCCTCACGATCCCGGCGACCACCTTTGAACATCACCACGCCTTGTTCGATGGTTTCCGAAGCGGTGGCCTGACGCGCAACTTCGACCCGGGTGGGGGCCGACAGGAAAGTATCGGTGATCCGTTCGATCTCGGGCGCCATGGTGGCCGAGAAGAACAGCGTCTGGCGGGTGAATGGCGTCAGCGAGAAGATGCGCTCGATATCAGGAATGAAGCCCATGTCGAGCATCCGGTCAGCTTCGTCCACCACCATGATCTGAACGCCTGTCAGAAGCAGCTTCCCACGTTCGAAATGATCCAGCAGACGGCCCGGAGTGGCAATCAGCACGTCAACACCGCGGTCAATCAGAGCATCCTGTTCCTTGAAGGAAACGCCACCGATCAACAGTGCTTTGGTCAGCTTGAGGTGCTTGGCGTAGGTGTCGAAATTCTCGGCCACCTGCGCTGCCAGTTCCCGCGTCGGGCACAAGACCAGCGAGCGTGGCATGCGTGCGCGGGCGCGCCCACGGGCCAGCAATGTGATCATCGGCAGAGTGAAGCTGGCAGTTTTGCCGGTGCCGGTTTGGGCGATCCCCAGAACATCGCGCCCTTCCAGCGCGGCTGGAATTGCGCCTTCCTGGATCGGGGTCGGAGTTTCGTATCCGGCTTCCTCAATTGCTTTGAGGACCTTCGGGTTCAGGTTCAGTTCGTTAAACTTTGTCATGTATGTCCGGTTCAAGCGGACACTAGACCTGGCCCGCGCGTCTGAAAATGCCGGGCCCGGATGGCCATGCGCCCCATGCGCGTTTCGGCTGTGGCGCGGGCATAACAAAAACGTGGGGCAGGGTCAAATGAAGTCGGTTTAATCCGTGGCAAATCTGCCGGTAACAAGGATTTCCGCAACAATTCAGATGGTTCCGGGAAAGTGTTTCGCGACTTTTTGGTCCAGATCAAGCGGCCGGTGACGGATCAATTCGTTATCCTCAAGCCGTTCCAGCACTTCCGGGTCAGCAGCGCTGATTTCATCGTAAAATTCCCGCAGGCCATCGAGCCCGTATTCGGTTTCCAGAAGGGTGATCAATTCGTACCTGTCTAGCGCACCGATCTTTCGCGGCCGATCCGGGCTGGCCTGGTACGAGCCGCGTTCGAGGCGGAAACGATAATGCGCCAGCCAATGCTCCCAATCCGGGGCGTGGCGATGACACAGATCGATCTGAGGAAGCTCGGTTCTGACTGGCAGAAACTCACCGTGCTGATAGAGGTTGTGGATACGGTCGCTCAGTTTTTTCAAACCGCCGCGTACGAACAGTTTGCCCTGAATGTGGCTCATGAAACCGGCCAGAACGTAAGTGCCGAAATTGGGATAGAGCGCTTCGACCAGCGCTTGTCGATTCTGACTTTCGGGAATGAACGCTTTGTAGAGGTCCTGGCCACCCGCCAGCGCCTCAATCGGGCGGACGCGGACGGCGGGGATGTCATCGGGAATGTCGCGCAGCAGGTCTGGGATCGGGGACATCGGCCACAGGAACTCATCGACATCGATATGTGCGACCCAGTCCAGATCAGTCCTGTTGTAGATCAAATTCGCGTTCGAGGATTGTCGAACCTGATGTTTGTCCGGCCTCTCACGCCTGCGACGCTTCCAGAACGCCGCATCGCAGGTACGCACCCGGATCCGGGGATGCTCGCGCAGGGCTGAGATGTCCCCCTGGACCGGCTCGTCTAGAAAGATGTGAATCCGGTCCGCGCCGATATCGAGGTGGTGGGCGGCAAAGCGCAAAATATCCTCACGCGGGGCGCGGATCGTGGACACAATCCCCCATGTGGTCACTTCTGGATTGCCCGCAGAGTCCGTCAGGTCATCATTTCCTTCGTCGCGGTCAGGCTCAGCTCGGGATAATCGCGGACGACCCGGTCGATGTCCCACTGCAGCCGCGTTAGATAGACGATATCTCCATCGTGATCATGGGCAATATGCTGCTTGTTGGCGTTGACGAATTTGTCGATCTCAACCTTGTTGCCACTGACCCAACGGGCCGAGGTGAACTGAGACGCCTCAAACCGCACAGGCAGGCCGTATTCCATCTCAATCCGGCTGGCGAGCACCTCGAATTGCAGCGCACCGACGACGCCGACGATGAAGCCCGACCCAATCGAAGGTTTGAATACCTTCGCGGCACCTTCCTCGGCGAACTGCATCAGGGCCTTTTCCAGATGCTTGGCCTTCAATGGGTCACCCGCGCGCACCGTTTGCAGCAATTCCGGTGCGAAGGAGGGGATGCCGGTTACCCGGATCGCCTCACCTTCGGTCAGCGTGTCGCCGATGCGCAACTGACCGTGGTTGGGAATGCCGATGATGTCTCCGGCCCAGGCTTCCTCGGCCAGTTCCCGGTCAGAGGCGAGGAACAGCACAGGGTTTGATATTGCCATCGGTTTCTTCGATCGCACATGCGTTAGCTTCATGCCACGTTTGAAATGGCCCGAGGCCATTCGGACAAAGGCCACCCGGTCGCGGTGTTTGGGGTCCATATTGGCCTGCACCTTGAACACGAAACCGGCGACCTTCTTTTCATCGGGCGCGATCTGACGGGGCTCAGCGGACTGAACCTGCGGCTGCGGACCATAGGCGCCGATACCCTCCATCAGTTCCTTGACGCCAAACGAGTTGATGGCCGAACCAAACCAGATCGGGGTCATGTGCCCCTCAAGCACCGCCTGAGGGTCGAGCTTGGGCAGCAATTCGCGTGCCATCTCAACCTCTTCCAGCAGCTTGTCGAGCAATTCAGCGGGCACATGCTCGGCCAGCTTAGGGTCATCCAGACCATTGATTTGGATGCTTTCGGCCACCTTGTTGCGGTCGGCGCGGTCCATCAGCTCAAGCCGGTCGCGCAGCATGTCGTAGCAGCCGATGAAATCGCGACCCACACCGATAGGCCACGCGGCTGGCGTGACGTCGATCGCCAGCATTTCCTGAATTTCGTCGATGATCTCGAACGTATCCCGGCTTTCGCGGTCCATCTTGTTACAGAAGGTCAGGATCGGCAGATCGCGCAGGCGGCAGACCTCGAACAGTTTCTGCGTCTGGCTTTCCACACCTTTCGCACCGTCAATGACCATGACGGCGGCGTCTACGGCCGTCAGGGTGCGATAGGTGTCTTCGGAGAAATCCGAGTGGCCGGGTGTGTCCACCAGATTGAACCGGAAGTTCCCATAGTCGAACGACATGGCCGAGGCTGAGACCGAAATACCACGATCTTTCTCCATCTGCATAAAGTCCGACCGCGTCCGCCGTGCCTCACCCTTGGCCCGTACCTGTCCAGCCATCTGGATCGCGCCGCCGTACAGCAGAAACTTTTCCGTTAGCGTCGTCTTGCCCGCATCCGGGTGCGAGATGATAGCGAAGGTCCGGCGACGAGCGATCTCGGGCGGCAGGGTGGGTTGGTTCGAAGTATCAAGCATAAGCGCGCGTATAGGCGGGGAATCCAACTGAGGCAAGACAAAGGGGGTGGTTCGAATCATGTGGCTGTGGCAATAAGAACATATAGTGAACAAAAATGGAGTGGACCAATGAATTTGAAAGAAATCGCAGACGAACTGGTTGCTGGATGCCGCGAGAACCGGGCCAAGGAAAACCTCGAGAAGCTTTATGCCTCGGATGCTGTTTCTGTTGAGGGACAGGATTTTGCGGGCATGGGGCGCGAGACGCACGGATTGGAAGCCATTCGTGGCAAGCACGAATGGTGGGAAGGCGCTCATGAAGTATCGGGCGCGTCCGTCAGTGGCCCGTACCCGCATGGTGACGACCGCTTTGCCGTGATCTTTGAAGTGCAGGGCAAGGTGAAAGAAACCGGTGAGAGCTTTGATATGCGTGAGGTCGGTGTCTATCACGTCGCCGATGGCAAGATCGTGCGTGAAGAGTTCTTTTATTAATCCGCAAGATCCCATTCTGGTCTTCTTTGCCGGGCCGATGTTAGATGTGTGCCGAAGATAGGGAGGGCCAGAATGGACTTGGGAATTCGCGGAAAACGTGCGCTGGTTTGTGCCAGCAGCAAAGGCTTGGGATTGGGCTGTGCCGAGGCGTTGGCCGAAGCCGGCGTTGATCTTGTGATGAACGCGCGCGGAGCCGAAACGTTGGAGGCTGAAGCCACGCGTTTGCGATCCTCATATGGCGTTGCCGTGCAGACAGTGGCTTGTGATGTTACCACACCAGAGGGTCAGGCCGAGGTGATAAGTGCTGCGCAGGGTGCTGATATCCTTGTCACAAACGCGGGTGGCCCTCCGCCCGGCATGTGGTCGGACTGGGAGCGTGATGATTTCATCAAAGCGCTGGATGCCAATATGCTGACACCCATAGCTTTCATGAAGGCTCTGCTACCGGGAATGATGGATAAGGGCTGGGGTCGCGTGGTGAATATCACCTCGCAGTCGGTACGCGCGCCGATTGCGGTGCTGGGCCTGTCGAATGCGGCGCGAACTGGATTAACCGGCTATGTTGCGGGCACATCGCGCCAGGTGGCACCACATGGCGTGACGATCAATAATCTGCTGCCAGGTATCCACGCCACCGACCGCGCGAACGCGCTGGATGGCGGGGTGTCAGAGCAGAAAGGTATTTCGATGGCCGAGGCACGGGCTGAACGCGCTGCAACCATCCCAGCGAGACGCTATGGCACGAGGGAAGAGTTTGGGGCGACCTGCGCGTTTCTATGCTCGCAACACGCCGGGTTCATTGTCGGGCAGAACATTTTGCTGGACGGTGGTGGCACCAATCTGACGATGTAGGTATGGCACAGAACTTTTCTCTGAAAGATCAGTTGTTCAACGCGGAAAAGATAAGCTTTCTTGCGGGCTTGTTCGCCAATGCTGATTCCGATTTCAAGGAAGAAGCATTCGCGGCGAAAGTGATGTCGCGTTTGCCCGAGCTTGAACTGAAAGAGCGTATGGCGTGGATTGCAGAGTGTCTGCAAGAATCGGTGCCCGGCGATTTGCCGGCAGTGGCACCGGTCATTCTGCGGGCGCTGCCGCCTCCGCTGGACCCCGCCAAAAGTGATGACGACTTCGGAGACTTCATCTTTGCGCCCTTGGGTGATTGGGTTTGTGCAATCGGCCTGGATCATCCCGCTTTGGCGCTGGATGTATTCGAAGAGCTGACCCAGAGATTTTCGATGGAATGGGCGATCCGCCCGTTCCTCAATCACCACTCCGAACTGGTCATGGCGCGGATGCAGGCTTGGTGCACGCATCCCAGCTATCACGTGCGTCGTCTGGTCAGCGAGGGCACGCGGCCGCGTTTACCGTGGGGGCAGGCCGTTGGCTTGGCAATGTCAGACCCATTGCCGTTATTGGACCGGTTGCACGGGGATCGGACGCGCTATGTGACGCGCTCGGTCGCCAATCATCTGAATGATATCACCAAGAAAGACCCCGATCTGGTGCTGGAACGTCTGCGTAGCTGGGGCGAGACAGGGCGGCAGGACAAGGACGAACTGAACTGGATGACATCTCATGCATTACGAGGCCTTGTGAAATCTGGGCATCCCAAGGCGATGAAAGTGCTTGGATACGATCCCGATGCAGATATTGCGGTAGAGATTCAGATAAATGGTCCGGCCCGAATTGGTGAAGCGCTGGAGTTTGAAACCCGCCTGAGTGGCGCAGAAGATCAGCCAGTCTTGGTCGACTATATCGTTCATTTCCAACGGCCTGGCGGAAAGATCTCACTCAAGGTTCACAAGTTGAAACAGGCCGCGCTTACAGGTGGACAGTTGACACTTAGAAAGCGGCACAAGCTGAAGGGCAATGCAACAACGTTCAAGTTGGTTCCTGGGCCGCATCGGTTGGAGATTCAAGTGAACGGCCGCGTGCACGCGGGCGTGGATTTCGACCTGCTCGCCTGAGCCCTGTCACGGTTTCGTCAGATCGGGCGCTGGTGGATTGCGTGGTGTGGATTGCTGCACTAGCTGCAAAAGACCAGTGACAAAAGGATTGCCCTGATGAAGCACGAGGCTGTGCAGAACTACTATGGTGAGGTGTTGCAAGGCAGCGCGGATTTGCAAACAAATGCCTGCTGTACTCCGGATGATATGCCGGATCACTTCAAGAAAATTCTGTCGCAAATTCATGATGATGTGCTGACACGTTACTATGGATGCGGGCTGATTGCTCCGTTGGATCTGGAGGGAATGCGTATCCTGGATCTGGGCTGTGGTGCGGGGCGCGATGTGTATGCTTTATCCGCGATGGTCGGTGAAAAGGGCCGTGTTGTCGGCGTTGACATGACGCCTGAGCAGCTCGACGTGGCGCGCGCGCATCAGGACCATCACGCGAAGGCATTCGGACATTCGGCCAGCAATGTCGAGTTTCACCACGGCTATATCGAAAAGCTGGATGAGCTGGACCTCGAACCGGGATCGTTCGATATCATCGTCTCAAACTGCGTGATCAATCTGGCGACCGACAAGGCTGCTGTGCTGCGTGGTACGCATCGGCTGCTAAAAGAGGGCGGAGAGATGTATTTCTCGGACGTCTACGCCGATCGCCGGGTGCCCAAGGCGATGGCCGAGGATGAGATCCTGTATGGCGAATGCCTGTCGGGTGCGCTCTATTGGAACGATTTTCTGTCGATGTCGCGTGCGGTCGGGTTCAGCGATCCCCGTCGGTTGACGCATCGGCCTTTGACCATCGAGAACCCAATTCTGGAAGAACGGGTCGCACCGCTGAGCTTTATTTCGGCCACCTACCGTCTGTTCAAGCTGCCGGAGTTGGAACCTGCATGCGAGGATTACGGTCAGGCTGTGATCTACAAGGGCACAGTGCCGCATGCGCCGCATGAATTTGTGCTGGATGACCACCATACGATCGAGGCCGGCAAAGTATTCCCGGTCTGTGGCAACACGTGGATGATGCTGCAAGACACCCGTTTTGCACGACATTTCGAGTTTATCGGCGATTTCTCGACCCATTACGGGATTTTCGAAGGCTGCGGCGGGGATAGCCCGTTTGTTGTACAGGGCGAAGCTGCCTCGACCGGGTGCTGCTGATCCCTTGCGCCTGATGGGCGGGGTTGTTATCCCCGCCTAAGCCCGATGGAATTGATCGGGAAAGGCAATGGGGTCCATCGGTGACAGTGACGACAACTCCTCCTCGATTGGAAATCCGCAATCTGATTGCGCGCTTTGGCGGGCGGACGGTCGTGGATGATGTATCGTTGACCGTGCACGCGGGGCAGGTGACTTGCCTGCTGGGGCCTTCGGGCTGCGGAAAGTCGACCACCTTGCGGATGATCGCGGGGGTCGAAATGCAGACCTCAGGCGAGATTTATGTAGATGGCAAGCTGATCTGTGACACGGTGTTCCGAGTACCGCCCGAACGGCGCGAGATTGGGCTGATGTTTCAGGATTTTGCGCTGTTTCCGCATCTCAGCGTGGCGGATAACGTCGCGTTCGGCCTGAAAGGCAGCAAGGAGCAGAAACGCGCGCGGGTCGAGGAACTGCTGTCCAAGGTCGATCTGATGCGGTTCATCGATGGATTTCCGCATCAGTTATCTGGGGGTGAGCAGCAGCGGGTTGCTCTGGCGCGTGCGTTGGCCCCACGTCCGCGGATCATGCTGATGGATGAGCCGTTCTCGGGCCTCGATAACCGTTTGCGCGACGGCATTCGGGACGAAACGCTCGCAGTCCTCAAAGAAGAGGACGCTGCTGTTCTGTTGGTCACGCATGAGCCGGACGAGGCGATGCGAATGGCTGATGAAATCGCGCTGATGCGGCGTGGCAAGATTGTGCAGCAGGGGGCGCCATACAATGTCTATACCCGGCCTGCAGACAAGGCAGCAGTTTCGTTTTTTAGTGATATCAATGTGTTGAAGGCTCAAGTTAATGGTGCGTTGGCGCATACTCCGTTTGGCCGTTTTCTTGCGCCCGGTGTGCCGGACGCGACCGATGTTGAAATCGTGTTTCGACCCCAGCACGTCAAGCTGGACTTCGACCGCAATGGCAAAGGGCCTGCGCCGACGCCGACAGACGGCATTGCCGCCCGAGGCGTGGTTGAGCGTGCTCGGTTTTTGGGAAATGAAAGCCTTGTCGAGTTTCGCATGGACTATGATGGCTCGATCCTGAAGGCGACGGTTCCGAACGTCTTTGTGCCCAAAGAGGGCCGTGTCATGTGGCTGACCATTCGCCGCGACCGGTGTTTTGTGTTCCCGGCCTGACGCTCAAATCCTGCATTTTCATCCAAGTGGTGCGTGAAAGCCTCAGATTGCGCATGTGCATTGCTTGTCGCAGCGCTGAGGCGGGTCTATCAAGGGCAAAACGAGGGGTGGACCGGGCATGCGAATTCTTCTGACCAATGATGACGGCATCAATGCGCCGGGACTGATTGTACTTGAAGCGATCGCGGCTGAACTGGCCGGTCCCGATGGCGAGGTCTGGGTCGTCGCGCCTGCCTTTGAGCAGTCAGGCGTGGGCCATTGCATTAGCTATACCCACCCAATGATGGTCGCCAAACTGGGCGAGCGTCGCTATGCCGCCGAAGGGTCTCCGGCGGATTGCGTGTTGGCCGGTTTGCACGACGTTATGAAGGACGCCCCGCCCGATCTGGTGTTGTCAGGGGTGAACCGGGGCAACAACTCGGCTGAAAACACGCTGTATTCGGGTACTATCGGCGGCGCGATGGAGGCGGCGTTGCAAGGTGTGCCCGCGATTGCCTTGTCTCAGTATTTCGGGCCGCGCAATCTGGGGCTGGACGATCCGTTTGAGGCGGCTGCCAAATTTGGGGCCGATCTGGTGCGCCGCATTCTTGATGCGACACCCGAGCAGCAGGGCGACTATCGTCTGTTCTATAATGTGAATTTCCCTCCGGTTCCCGGAGATGAAGTGCTGGGTACGCGCGTGGCCCCGCAGGGGTACCGGCGCGATACACATTTCTCGGTCGAGCCGCACAGCTCGCCCTCGGGTCGCCGGTTCCTTTGGATCAAGGGCGGGTATCAGCATAACCCGACCGCTCCGGGCACGGATGCGGCGGTCAATCTGGAAGGGTATATCTCGGTCACTCCGATGCGCGCTGATCTGACAGCATATGACACGCTCGAGGCGCTAAAGGTCATCGAATGACTGGACCAAGCGCAGAAACCATAATGCAGTTCCTGTTTGCCTTGCGCTCGCGCGGGGTGACGGATGCACGTGTGCTGGCGGCGATGGAACAGGTTGACCGGGGGCAGTTTGTCAAAGGCCTGTTCGCGGACCGGGCCTATGAGGACACTCCGCTGCCTATTGCCTGTGGACAGACCATCAGCCAGCCTTCGGTTGTGGGGCTGATGACGCAGGCGCTGCAGGTGCGTCCGCGTGATACGGTTCTAGAGGTCGGCACCGGCTCGGGCTATCAGGCGGCGATCCTGTCCAAGCTGGCGCGCCGGGTCTATACGGTTGAGCGGCACAAGAGGCTGGTGCGCGAAACGGGAGAACTGTTCCGTGAGCTGGGGTTGACGAATGTGACCGCGATGCTGTCGGATGGATCATTCGGACTGTCCGAGCAGGCCCCGTTCGACCGTATCATTGTGACCGCGGCCGCCGAAGATCCTCCGGGGCCGCTCTTGGCGCAGTTGAAAATCGGCGGTATCATGGTGTTACCCGTGGGCCAGTCGGACGCGGTGCAGACCCTAATCCGGGTCACGCGCACTGAAACCGGTCTGGACTATGACGAATTGTTGCCGGTCCGTTTTGTGCCCTTGCTTGAGGGGCTGGGAAAAGACGGAGCGTAAAGGTATATTAGAGGCGCCAGAACCCCGGAGAACAGGGGCAGGTGTTGAGGACAGTAAAATGAGAGCAGTTTCCAAATCAGCAATGCGCCGCTATGCGACAGGTGTTGCCGCGCTGGCAATTTTGGCCGGGTGTGAAGGGCCATATGACTATGACCTGCGCGGCAATGTCGGCGGGTTCTCCACTGCAGATGCCGCCCTTGCAGCGACCGCCAACCGCCCGACGCCGGATGCGCGTGGCGTGATCACCTATCCGAACTATCAGGTCGCGGTAGCCCGCCGTGGGGATACAGTTGGCGATGTCGCCACCCGGATCGGCATGCCGGTGGCCGAATTGGCGCGGTTTAACGGATTGCAGCCAAATGACAGCCTGCGTGACGGTGAAGTTCTGGCCTTGCCGCGCTCGGTCGGTGGGACGAGCAATGTCGATATTGCGACCATTGCCGGAACCGCGATTGACGAGGCACCGGACACAGGATCTGTACAGACATCGACATTGGAGCCCGCGCAACCTGCTGCGGCTCCGGCACCGGTTGCTACGGGGCCTGAGCCGATCCGGCACAAGGTCAAGCGGGGTGAGACAGCCTATACAATTTCGCGGCTCTATCAGGTGCCTGTGGAGTCTCTGGCAGAATGGAACGGTTTGGGACCAGACTTTATGGTGCGCGAAGACCAGTACCTGTTGATCCCGGTCAAGAATCAACCGGCACCTCGGGCAGCAGCGCCGGCCGCCACGGCAACTGCGGTAACCCAACCGGGGGAAGGCTCACCAACTCCTACGCCGCCGAGCGCGACGCAGCCATTGCCGGATGAGAAAGTTGCCGCGGCAACGCCTGCGCCGGATATCACAGCCGAGGCCCCGACCAATTCGGGAAGCTCGGCGTTGGCAAGCCCGGTGAGCGGCACCATCATTCGGACCTACAAGAAGGGTAAGAATGAGGGGATAGATATCGCCGCAGCGCCAGGCGCGTCGGTCAGTGCGGCCGAGGCAGGCACGGTCGCCGCGATCACCGCGGATGCGGATCAGGTTCCGATCATCGTTGTGAAACACAACAATGACTTGCTGACTGTTTATGCCAATGTCGACAATATCACCATCAAGAAAGGTGATCGGGTGCGACGGGGACAAAAGATCGCCTCGCTGCGCGGAGGCGACAATGCATATGTGCACTTCGAAGTGCGCAAAGGGTTCGAGTCGGTTGATCCCGAGCCTTACCTGAAGTGACCGAAATGGCCCGTTCCGGGCCATGCCTCCGGCGGAGGTATTTGGGGCCAGTTGAAGGACGGATCACGCATTGGGATCGTAGTCGCTGAGCCTTTTACCCGGTTCGTCGGTAAAGAGTTCCGGTAGAGGCGTGACGTTTTCTATCAGGTCGATGCGGAAGACGCGGAAGTCGTTGCGCAGCTCGCACCAGGCAGTCAGTGTCCAAACACGGCCCCAGTATTCCATATGTAGCGGTCGTATAGTGCGATCGGTCAGCGCGCCGTCAATGCGGCGGTAGCTGAGCTGCAATTTCTGGCGCGATTTGATCGCGGCGCGGATCGGGGCCATATGTGCCATTCCGCGTACGACATCAGCGAAGGGATAGACCGCGAATTTCCAGCTGTCGGCCTCGGCGATGACCTGCGTGGGCAGGACGGCGTCGATTTTCTCGGCCAGAGATTCCGCGGCGGATTTAAGACCGGGATCGGCGGCCTCGGCAACGATCGCCATGCCGAGGTTCAGAGCCTCAAGCTCGGCGGGTGTCAGGTTTAGCGGGGGCAGCGTGATCTGTTCACGCACCATGTAACCTACGCCGCGTTCGCCTTCTACAGGAACGCCCGAGGCCACTAACGTGTCCATATCGCGATAGATCGTACGGACCGACACCTCAAGTCGGTCCGCGATGTCCTGCGCGCGGTGCAAGTTACCATCGCGCAGGATCTGTATGATGTCGAACAGGCGGTCAGTGCGGCGCATGACACGCCGTCTGAGCCGCCCTTAGGCGGTCATGTTCCATAGCACGGTCTCGTGACGCATCTGGGCGCTGTCGGGGTTGATTGCCGCCATCAGAGCGGGTGCAAAATCCTGTTGCATGAATGCAGCAGCGGCATCCTTTGCGGATTTCATATCGGTCCAGACGACATAGTCGGTCCAGCGGCCATCTTCGCCATGGCTTAGCTGGCGGTGGGTAAAGCCGGGAGCCGCACGGACGAAGGCTTCGGAGGCTTGGCTTAGCCTGATGAACTGTTCGGGCTTTGTGCCGTCGGCAAGGGTAAAGGTGACGATTTCTGCGACATGGGTCATGTGGTTCTCCGTAGACCAGGTTTCGATATCGTCCTTCTAGGTGATATCAACTGACATAAACCTGTCAGTTGAGAAATGCGAGTCCGCAAAAAACGCATGATCCGTTCAATTTTGCGCGCGGATTTGATCTGTCGCACTTTTGCTGATGCCCGTACGGGCGTAGACACGGGGCCAGACATATTCACGGCGCGCTGCGCCGACGTAGAAGGAGACAAGTCATGCTCAACAATATTGGCCTTCCGGGTATCCTGCTGATTGCTGTTGTGGTTCTCGTCCTGTTTGGACGCGGCAAGATCAGTTCGCTGATGGGTGAAGTGGGTAAAGGCATTACCTCGTTCAAAAAAGGCATCAAGGAAGGTTCGGAAGAGCTGGAACAAGACGCGTCTGAGCTGGCCAAAGACGTCACGCCTGAGACTGACAAAGACAAGGTCTGAGCCTAGATGTTTGATCTGGGCTGGACCGAGCTTCTGGTCATCGGCATCGTCGCGTTGATCGTGGTGGGGCCAAAGGACCTGCCTGTGCTGTTCCGCAATGTCGGACGGTTCGTCGGAAAGGCGCGCGGCATGGCGCGCGAATTCAGCACTGCTATGAACGAGGCTGCGGACGAAGCAGGCGTCAATGAGATCAAGAAGGGCCTGAACGCGGCGACCAACCCGGTTAGTACAGCGATGGACGGGATCAACGAAGCCGCGCGCGACGTGGCCAAATCCATCGACCCAACCAAGTTCGACCCTGACAGCGAGACCGGCAAGCTGGCCACCGAGCGAGCAGAGCAAGCGAAGAAGATCCAAGCCACAACGGCGCGCGCTGCCGCTGAACGCAAGGCCAAGGAAGCCGCGGATGCGCTGGCCAAGGCGGAAGAGGCCGAAGCAGCGCTGAAAACCGAAAGCAAAACATGACCAAGACCGACGAGATCGAGGACAGCTCGGCACCCCTGATCGAGCACCTGGCCGAGCTACGTACGCGGCTGATCCACTGCGTTGTGGCGTTTCTGATCGGTATGATCATCTGTTTCACCGTGGCCACGCCACTGTTCAACTTCCTCACGCAACCGCTATGTGAGGTGCTGACCGAGCGTGGACAGGATTGCGGGCTGATCTTCATCTCGCCGCAGGAAGGGTTCTTTGTCGCCATCAAGGTTTCGCTGCTGGGCGGGTTCATTCTGGCCTTTCCCTATATCGGGATGCAGATGTGGAGGTTCGTGGCGCCGGGCCTGTATAAATCGGAAAAGAACGCGTTTCTGCCGTTCATGCTGGCCTCTCCCTTCATGTTCCTGCTGGGCGCAAGCTTCGCTTTTTATGTGGTCACGCCATTGGCCTATGACTTCTTCCTCGGTTTCCAGCAATTTGGAGCGGAAGGGGAAGCTGTAGCAGAAGGCGCAACCGCACCTTTGAGCGTGGTGTTTCAGGGTTCGGCGCAGGAATATCTCAACCTGACCATCAAGTTCATCGTGGCCTTTGGCCTGTGCTTTCAATTGCCCGTATTGCTGACACTGATGGGTAAGGCCGGACTTGTCAGTGCCGAAGGTCTGGGGGCAGTGCGTAAATATGCGGTGGTAGGCATTCTGGTGTTGGCTGCGATTGTCACACCGCCGGACGTGATCACCCAGATCATCCTCTTTGTCGTAGTTTACGGGCTCTATGAAATTTCAATATTCCTGGTCGCCCGTGTCGAGAAGAAGCGCGAAGAACAGTTGCGCGCCGATGGATACTACGACGATGAAGAGGCCGAAGCCGACGCAGACGTGATGCAGGATTACGAAGGGAACAAGTAACCTGTTCCAATAGCTTTAAAGGCGCGCCCAAGGTAGGCGCGCCTTTTTCAATTGCTACTCTTGTTGTGTTGATCGGAACATGGTTGAACTCCGCCAGAACATCCCGGAGGAGCCGATGGACGACCAAGCCCTGAATCGCATTGCGGACGCGTTGGAACGCATGGCGCCCGCGCCGCTGGCGACACCTGATTTCAATGCGGCCCCGGCTTTCGTCTGGCATGTCGAGCCTGACCGGCTGGAACCCGTCACACAGGTCAATCGGGTCGACCTTGATCTATTGGTGGGGATCAACCGCTCCCGCGATACGTTGCTGGATAACACGCGCCGCTTTGCTGCGGGTTACAAGGCTAATAACGCGCTCTTGTGGGGCGCGCGCGGAATGGGGAAATCCAGCCTCGTCAAAGCGGTGCACGGTACGTTGCAGGATGAGCATCCTGACCTGAAACTGGTCGAATTGCAGCGCGAGGATATGGGCTCGGTCGCGCGCTTGCTGAACCACCTGCGTGCCGCGCCGCACAGGTTCATCCTGTTTTGCGATGATTTGTCGTTCAGCCACGATGATCAGCATTACAAATCGCTCAAGGCCGTGCTGGACGGCGGTATCGAAGGTCGCCCGGAAAACGTTGTGTTCTACGCCACATCAAACCGCCGCCACCTGATGCCGCGCGACATGATCGAAAACGAACGCTCCAGCGCCATTAATCCGTCCGAGGCGGTCGAGGAGAAGGTCTCACTCTCTGACCGTTTCGGCCTGTGGCTGGGGTTCCACCCCTGCGATCAGGACGAATATCTAGCGATGATCGATCGCTACTGCGCCGCTCATGGCGTCAAGGTTGATCCCGAAACTCTGCGCGCCGAAGCCATCGAGTGGCAAGCCACACGGGGGGCACGCTCGGGCCGGGTCGCCTGGCAATTCTTCGTCGACCTCGCCGGGCGAAACGGCGTCCATATCGGTTAGTCCGCCCGCTTCATCTGGCCAGAAATACCTCCGCCGGAGGCATGGCCCATCAGGGCCATTCTCACAACATTGCTATAATCCGCGCCGCCTCATCCGCAGTGCTGGTTAATACATCCCGATCCTCACCGGGATGGAAACGCGCACGTACGGCGGTCGGCATCGGTGCAGGCTCAACAATCGTTACGCGCGGTCCCGTCCGTGCGGTCTCGGTCGCCCAACTGCGAGCCAGCGCCATCTGTGCCGCTTTGGTGGCGCCGTAGATGCCATAGAACTTCTCGCCTGCCTTCGGGTCATCGAAGAACACGGCATGGCCAGTTTCGCCCAACAAAGGCGAGACATACGGGATCAGAACCGAGGTGGCGTTTGCATTGATGCTGACTGCCTTGTTCCATTCCTTCGAATCAACGAAATGCACTGGCGTCAGGGCTGAGGTATGGATTGCAGTATGCAACCACAAATCGATCTTGCCCCAGCGATCGTGAATGCCCCGGCACAGGGTCGCCATCGCATTGGGATCGGTGATGTCCATGGGGGCCAGAGTGGCCGAGCCACCCTTCGCCTGGATGCGGTCATCCAGCTCTTCCAGCCCGCCCTGAGTGCGAGCGACAGCGACGATGTGATAGTCGGGGGCCAGCGCTTCGGCCAGCGCCGCGCCCAACCCGCGAGAAGCCCCGGTGATAAGGGCGATTTTGGTCTGATCGGTCATGAGGGGGGTTTGAACCTGCACGCGCAGGGCGTCAAGTCAGGATCAGCTGCCGGGGATGTCGATCCGGCGGTTCTGGCCGCTTTGTCGCAGCACAACGCCATTTTCATCAATGGCGACCACCTTACCCGGGCCGACACGACTGCCGGGTTTCACTTTCTTAATGCGCCCCGACGACATGCGGACCAGGGCTTGCAGGTCCGCCTTGGGTCCAAAAATACCCAATACCGAGACCGCGTTCTTCTTGAGCGCCCCCGCCTGTGTGGCGGCGCTTTTCACCGTTGCGTTTGCCATGATCTGTGGCCGAGCTGCGCGCCCGGACCCCGTTTTGTGAGTGGTTTTCGGCATTCGGGTAACACGGGATTTGCCGGACCAAAAGGCCGGCAGCACTCGGTTCGGACCGGTTCGAATGCCGCATACCGAACCCTTTGCAAATGCAGCCTGTTCAGCAATAGGTTGTCGGCGGATTCTGACCTATGGCGGCTAGCGCAAGTCTCTTGGCCGACGCCTCAGGACAAAGCGATTCGCCCGATCACCCCGAGGCAAGTTTCGCCGCGTTCCACGAACTGCCGACCACCTGCATATCTTCACGCTTCTTGCTGACCCGACTGCTGTTTTCTAGGCTGCCCAGATATTCCTCATCGACGCCGGTGACGTAGTTGCCGTCAAAGCAGGAACAGTCAAAGGCTTCGATCTCGGGGTTGCCTTCCTTGGCAGCCCAGATCAGATCGTCGAGATGTTGGTAGAACAGCGCATCCGCACCCAGTTCTTCGCGAATCTCCTCGATCTCTTTGCCATTCGCGACAAGCTCGTGTCGGGTGGGCATATCGATGCCATAGACATTGGGGTATTTCACCGGGGGCGAGGCGCTGGCGATGTAGACCTTTTTGGCGCCGGCCTCACGGCACATCTGGACGATCTTTTTGATTGTATTGCCGCGCACGATCGAATCATCGATCAGCAGTACGTTATGACCGTCAAACTCCAAAGGCACCGCGTTCAGTTTGCGACGCACGGATTTCTGCCGTTCTTCCTGGCCCGGCATGATGAAGGTGCGGCCAACATAACGGTTCTTCACAAGCCCCTCGCGATAGGGAATGCCTGTGATCTTTGCGGCCTCAAGCGCGACAGGGCGGGCGCTATCTGGCACAGGGATGATCCGGTCGATCTCAAGTCCCGAGTCCTGAATTTGCTTGGCCAGCGTCTGCCCCATGCGCATCTGGGTTTTGTAAACCGACACCCCATCCAGCAGCGAATCTGGTCGGGCCAGATAGACATACTCGAAGATGCAGGGCGTCAGTTTACCTTCAACGGCCTGGAACTCGTGCATATTGCCGTCGAGGTCGATAAGGATCGCCTCGCCGGGACCTAGGTCGCGCAGCTTGTCAAAACCGTTGATGCCGAATGCCACATCTTCGGACGCAAAGGCATAATCATCGCCGTCACCAGTTGCGGCACGCTTGGCAACAGACAAAGGTCGGATGCCGTAAGGATCGCGGAAGGCCAGCATCCCGACGCCCGCGACGAGGCAGATCACCGAATACGCCCCCTGAACCCGCTCCATCGTCATTTTGACACCGGCAAACAGGTTGCGGATCGGATCAGCATTACCATTGACCTTGATCGCATCCGCGACCTTGTCGGCCAGTACGTTCAGAAGGACCTCTGAATCCGAAGTTGTGCGCAGGTGACGGCTGTATTTGGCAGTTACCTTTTCACGCTGTTCTTCAGTATTGGTGATGTTGCCGTTGTGAACCAGATAGATGCCATAAGGCGCGTTCACGAAAAATGGTTGCGCCTCGGCCGCGCTGAGCGAGCCAGCGGTTGGATAGCGAACATGGCCCATGCCGACCTTTCCCAACAGGGTTTCGGCGTCACTGGCATTGAACACGTCTTTGACGAGACCATTTGCTTTCTTCTCACGGAAGAACTCGCCGTTGTAGGTGACGATCCCCGAAGCGTCCTGACCTCGGTGCTGAAGCATCAGCAAGCCGTCATAGATTTCCGCAAAGACATCATGTGTCCGGCTTGCGATCCCCAAAATCCCACACATACACGGGCTCCAATTTCTATGACTTGCTTAGGATGGCGTTCAGGTCGGATCGGGTGCGGACGGGTATCTGAATGGTGTGTTTTGGTCCGTTTGCACGGGACTCAGGCACAAGCACGAAAGCGGCTAGCGCATAAGAAAACAGATACAGCAAGGTCGGCAGCTCCGATTCCATGTCGGTATGGCCTCCACATAATGCCAAACGATGCGTGTGTCATCAAAGGATCACATTCGCGATTTGACGCAGGTGCGAATTGTACACGCCGCGGGTTTAGGATGACAAATGTACAGACCTATGCTGTCATATCATTACGAAGGTTTTTTGCATGCATTCCGGCAATACCTGGTGGAGCAGACGCCATGTGGCAACACAAGCAAAACACACCGAAGGACAAACCTGTCAAGCGGCGTTGCCACCGATGTCGTGGGGCAGGGCGCGCACCCTGCGAGATCTGCAAGGGAACCGGTGAAGTGATCAAGAGCCGAGACCAGTATGGCAAGCCGATCTCAAGCCGATGTGACGGATGCTTTGGCCTGAAGACCATCCGGTGCAATATTTGTGGTGGCGAAGGGTTTATCTGATTTTTCCGAACCAAACGCAAAAAAGCCCGGCTGAAACCGGGCTTTTCTTTGGAATTTGATTAACCCTCAGAGGCGTTGTCGGCGGTGCAGCTTGCGACCAGCTCTTCGTACTGGGCGGTAACCCAACCCAGCGCCGCCTCGGGGTTTTGTTCCTCGATCTTGCTGCTGAACTGTTCGAACACCTTGGCCGAGCGGCTTTCATCGACCATCGTGTAGGATTGACCGGTCATCACGGTGTCGTAGACGAAGAACGCAATCGCAACCAGCAATATGCCGCGGGCGATGCCGAAGAAGAAGCCAAGCGCCTGATCCAGCCCGCCAAGCGCGGAACGCTGCACCAGTGAAGAGAATAGCGGCGTGAAGATGCTGACTACGATTAGTGCAATGGCGAAGACGGCGGCAAAGCCGGTAATCACCGAAAGCTCACAACTGTCGCGCAGGAATTCACCGACCACTGGCACTTCTTTGACCAGCGGTACAGCCTGCGGCGCAAAGATGAATGCTAGAACTGCCGCGGCGACCCAACCTGCGATGGCCAAAACCTCGCGCATGAAACCGCGCGAATAGGCCAGCAAGCCCGACAGCACGATGATCAGGGCCACAACCCCGTCAATTATTGTAAAACCTTCCATGGCCCTCGCCTGTTCGTTTTCTGCCCCTCAAGGCGCGACTTTACCCTGCTCCGAAGGTTTCGCCAACAAACCCCACCAAATCAGAGGGTCGGGTGAGTGTCAGACCTGCCACAGTGCCAGTTTTGCCACCTGCCGGAGCAATTGCCGCTGTGAAACCAAGTTTTTGCGCTTCTTTCAACCTGTTTTCGGTCTGCGGGGCTGGTCTAAGTGCCCCGGATAGCGAGATTTCTCCGAAAACGACCGTATCGGCAGGCAGGGCGGTGTCTTCACGAGCGCTGAGCAGTGCAGCAGCAACGGCGAGGTCGGCAGCAGGTTCGCTGACTTTCAGCCCTCCGGCGACGTTCAGGTAGACATCGAGCCCGGCAAAGGGGATGCCGCAGCGTGCTTCGAGCACTGCAAGGATCATGGCGAGCCGCCCGCTGTCCCAGCCAACGACCGTGCGTCGGGGCTGCGAATGGGGCGAGGGCGCAACCAGTGCCTGCAGTTCGACCAACACGGGGCGGGTGCCTTCGATACCTGCGAACACGGCGGAACCAGGGCTGGGCTTACCGCGTTCCGATAGGAACAGGGCCGAGGGGTTGGTGACTTGCGCCAGCCCTTTGCCGGTCATTTCGAAGACGCCAATCTCATCCGCTGGGCCAAAGCGGTTCTTAACGGCGCGCAGGATGCGGAACTGGTGCCCGCGTTCGCCTTCGAAGTAAAGCACGGTGTCGACCATATGTTCGACTACACGGGGGCCAGCGATCTGGCCTTCTTTGGTGACGTGGCCAACCATGATGATCGATACGCCGTGGCGTTTTGCAAATGTCGTCAGCTCATGCGCTGCGGCGCGCACCTGCGACACCGAGCCCGGCGCGCTGTCGACATTATCGGCCCACATCGTCTGGATCGAGTCGATGATGGCGAGGCCGGGTTTTTCTGCCTCTAGCGTCGTGAGGATGTCCCGAAGGTTGGTTTCAGCGGCCAATTGCACCGGCGACTCTTCCAGACCTAACCGGCGCGCGCGCATCCTAACCTGTGCGCTGGCCTCCTCGCCCGAGACGTAGATGGTTTTGACACCTTTGCGGGCAAAACGTGCTGCAGCTTGCAGTAAGAGGGTCGATTTGCCAATGCCGGGGTCACCGCCCACCAGCAGCGCCGATGCAGGGACAAGGCCGCCGCCGAGGACACGGTCCAATTCTTCAACACCGCAGAGGGTGCGGGGCGGCGGTGTTTCTTCGGTCGATAGGTCGGTGAGCGCGATGGATTGGCCGCGCTTGCCGCCGAGTGACTTCTTGGCTGGTCCTGCCGAAAGCGGCGCTTCCTGAACGATAGTGTTCCATTCGCCGCACGCATCGCAGCGGCCCGACCATCTGGTGTGAGAGGCTCCGCAGGCCGAGCAGGAGAAGGAGTGTGTCTTTGCCATGTCGCCCTTGGTGCCCGAGGAAAGGCGGTTCTTCAAGCCCTTGCGGGCTTTCCTCACCGCCGGTGGCGCGCCACGTCCTCAGGCCCTTCGGGCCATCGTCCGCTGCGGGCGCTAGACACGCCTATTCCGCGGCACGCGGCGGGGTCATCGCAACCACGCTGCCTGGTGTTTGATCGTCCGTGAGGGATTGCAATTGCGCCGACAGTTCCGGAAGCAGATCGAACAGCTCATCCCTGAGGCGCGCGAGTTGCGATTTGGCGATGGATTCCTCGATCTCGATGTCTCGGGTCCATTGGCGCAGCTCGTGCTGGATGATTTGGGCTTCCTCGATGCGCTGCTGGAATTGTTCGACCTCTTCCTGACGTTGCCGCAGGAAGGCACGGGCGCGTTCGACCTTTGTGTCCCCATAGGTCTCGGCCAGTTCCTGGCTGATCTGGCTCATCTGAGCAGCCAGTTCCAGCACCTGCGGTTCGAGCCCCTGCAAATCGGGGTGATCGCGCAGGAAGGCCATGCGCTCTTTCACCGCGTCGAATTCGGAGGCCAGCGCAAAGGCGCCGCTGCGGTCGGCGGCATGGGCGACCTGATAGGCCCCGGCCACGTCCTGCATATTCATTGTGAACTTACGATGGGTGTTTTCAAGCGCCATCATGCGGGCGTTCGATGGCAGATAGAAGACCAGCATCAGGATCAGGGCGGTTAATCCGATCTGGATATAGATGCCTGCGTCAATTGTTGCACCGTTGCTGAGACCGGCCTGCAACGAGAGCCAGGGCAGGATGCCAATCGCGGATAAAATGGTGGTCGTCACCGCGAACAATGCTGCGGCGCAGATCAGGAAAAAAGTGAGCCTTAATAAGGTATTCTGAAATTGCAATGTTATTGTGTGGAGGGCGGCCATGATCGTCGTTCTCCTTCTTCAACCGGTACAAAAACCGGGCCGAAGCGGAAGGTTAGACAGACGCGAAGTGATCCGCTACGGACCCGAAAACTACAAAATTTACTGCTCGAAATATAAAGATGATACTCAGAAATCTGTTTTCAATCAATTAGGTCTGAGGTTTTCGTGATCCAAATGTCATCTCTGTAATATGGCCCAGTGCAAGTGAGGCCAGAATGCAGCCGGTGAACAGGTAGAGACCCCATGCGGTTTCGATGGTGGCGTATGAGATGCCTTTGGCCAGCGTGATGTAGAGCGCGATGAGGAAGATATCGGCCATCGCCAGCTTGCCGAGGATGTTGAGCGCGGGCTGGACGCGCGGGTCCAGCAGGTTCCATTGGATCAGCGCGGTGCCGATGGTTTTGACGTAGGGCGCGAAGAGGGCGAAGACGGTAACGATCAACGCGAGGAAGATGTCGGACTTCCACAAGGACTGGAGCCCGGTGATGACGCTGATTTCACTGAGGCCGAAGATCGGGAGGAGACCGGCGCGCATCAGCGGGGCGAACCACGCGATGGGGTAGAGGATCAGGAGGGATAGGGTGGCGAGGCGGAGGGTCATGAACAAGAATTTTGATAACGCAGTTGAATACTTAATGAGTGGAGGTATCTGCGGCAAGTTCTGAGTTGCGGTCGCTTGAGTTGAGTGTAAGTTTAAGTAAGTCCTAAATTAATCAGCTTTAGATTGCAGTGCATGACCCAATAATAAAGATCGTAAACGGCCCATCCGCATTTAGTAAAGGAACCGTTGCTGCGGGAACTGACGGCTTAAATGCTGTCTTTTCAGCTGCGAGTGCGGCAGCAGACAGGTTGCCGTTTGACCGAGAGCAGCTCTTTGGTGTTTTGCATTTCCGACTTTACGAAACGGATCGCGCACGAAGAAGAGCGGTATGGTTTGGTGGCCGTCTATTCAACAGGTTTTCTGGTGAAGATCCCAGCTACATCCCGGTTTCCGGAACACATCTTCGCCAAGTGTTTGATGCAATACGCATTCAAACCCCCGACTTTGTGATAAGCGCAGGGCAATATCTATTGCTCTATGACTACGCTAAGCGCGCGTATGATCAGTTAAAGCAGGATCGTGAGGCGGAGAGAGCTTAACGCACCGCCTCAATCGGCCCCTCGGCACTCCCGCTGATGAACTGCTCCACATAGGGATCACCTGAGGCGTCCATCTGGCTGACCGGGCCAGTCCACTGGATCACGCCTCCGTGCAGCATGGCTACGTTGTCGGCGATGGCACGGACGGAGCTCATGTCGTGGGTGATGGTCATCGCGGTGGCGCCCATCTCGGTCACGATTTCTCGGATCAGGTCGTTGATGACGCCGGACATGATGGGGTCGAGGCCAGTGGTAGGCTCATCGAAAAAGATAATCTCGGGCTCGGCGGCGATGGCGCGGGCGAGGCCGACGCGTTTTTGCATCCCGCCCGACAGCTCGGCCGGGAGCCGGTCGGCCACGTTGGATTTCAGGCCGACGCGGCGCAGTTTTTCGATGGCGATTTCGCGGGCTTCATCCGCCGGGCGTTTCAGCGAGCCGCGCAGTAGGCGGAAGGCGACGTTTTGCCAGACGGGCAGCGAATCGAACAGCGCCGCCCCCTGAAACAGCATCCCGAAACGGGCCAGAAACGCGTCGCGGTCGCCTTTGGTGGCGTCCTTGCCGTCGACATAGATCATGCCGCTGTCAGGCTTGATCAGGCCGAGGATACATTTCAGCGCCACGGATTTGCCGGTACCCGAACCACCGATGATAACCATCGAGGTGCCCTTGGGGATCTCAAGGTTCATGCCTTGCAGGACGTGGTTGTCGTCAAAGGCCTTATGTACGTTCTCCATCCGGATCATAGCGAGAAGAACACCCCTGTAAGAACGAAATTGGCGGCGAGGATCAGCACGGCAGCAGCCTCGACCGAGCCCTTGGTGGCGCGGCCCACGCCCTGCGCGCCGCGGCCCGATGACATGCCGTAATAGCAGCCCATGATGGCGGCGATCACTCCGAAGGCGGCACCTTTGACGAGTGACGAAACGATATCCCGCGCTTCAAGGAAATCGACGGTGTTTTTCAGATAGGCTGCCGGGTTGAAGCCCAGATTTTGCGTCGCGACGGTGTAGCCGCCTGCAATGCCGATGATATCTCCGACCCCGACCAGCGCTGGAACCGTGATCAGGGCGGCCAGCACGCGTGGGGCGGTGAGGTATTTCATCGGATGGGTGGACAATGTGACCAGAGCGTCGATCTGCTCGGTCACTTTCATCGTCGCAATCTCGGCGGCGATCGAAGACGTCACGCGGGCGGCGATCATCAGGCCGACCAGCACCGGGCCAAGCTCTCGCACCATGCCTATGGCGACGATCTGGGGCACAACGGCTTCGGCGTTGAAACGCGCGCCGCCTGCGTAGATCTGCAGCGCCAACGCGCCGCCGGTGAAGATGGCGGTCAGGCCGACCACGGGCAGGGACAACCAGCCGATATTCAGCAGGGCGATGCCGAACTCGCGCGGATAAAACGGTGGTCGAAAAATGTGCGAAACCGCGTCGAGCGCGAACAGCGCGACGCGGCCAAACGCGGCGAGCATGGTCAGGATAGAACGCCCCAGCTCACCCAGCAATGAAACGGGATTCATTCCACGTAGCCCCGCGAAAAGCGACTGCCGAGCGAGGTCAGAATTTCATAGCCGATGGTGCCAGCGGCTTCGGCCAGATCATCGACGGTTTGGTGTCCGTTCAGGATACGCAGGCGATCAGGTTTATACGGCAAGTCAGTCACATCCACGGTGATCAGGTCCATCGAGATACGTCCTACCACCGGGCAGGGCTGATCACCAGCGAATGTATCGATGCCGCCCCCAATGGCGCGATGCAGCCCATCGGCATAACCGGCCGCAACGGTCGCAATCTTCGACGGGCGGCGCGCGCTCCAGCTGTTGCCGTAGCCGACGGTCTCGCCCACGGCGACGTCGCGCACTTGAATCACCGGCATATCGACGGTGACGACCGGCTTGGCCCCGGCAAAGGGCATCCCGCCGTATAGGCCAATCCCTGGGCGGCAAAAGTCAAAGTGGAATTCCGGCCCCATCAGAGTACCACCCGTCGCCGCAAGCGAGCGCGGCGCGTCGACGCCATCGGTCATCTGTTTGAACGTGTTCAACTGTTGGCGGTTCATTGGGTGTTCAGGCTCATCCCCGCAGGCCAAATGCGACATTATCACCAACGGGTTCAGGGCAAGGGCTTCGTGCCGCAGTTCGGCCCAGTCCGCAGGCTCAAGCCCAAGGCGATTCATACCGCTGTCGAGCTGGATACCAAAGCAATGATCGGGCAGGGCCTGACGATGACGCTTGAATTGTTCGGGCGAGTTGATCAACGGCGTCAGATCATGCTGGCGCAGCAGATCCGTGTCACCCTCCATATGTCCGGAAAACACCGCAACCAGCGGGCCGGGGCCCACAGCCTCACGCACGGCCACGCCTTCCTCGGCAACGGCGACGAAGAATTTTGCAACGCCTTCCTCAGCCAGCGCAGAGGCTACTGGACCGGCACCTAACCCGTAAGCGTCAGCTTTAACCACTGCGCCGGTCTCAACCTGGGTCTTTGCGTCAAGCGCCTGCCAGTTCTGGGCGAGCGCGTGCAGATTTATCGTCAGATGTGCGGTACTCATAAACGCCGTTCATCACATAGGATTGGCCCAGGTCAAGGGGGAGCACCTTAATTCTTGGCGGGTTTATGCGCCTCATAGGCCGCTTCCAGCTCGGAACGCAGGAAATCCGCAAATAATAAGGGGCTAAACTGAGGTTGGCCGGTCCCGGGTAGGGGTTCGATGATTGTGCTGACATGAGGATCAAAGAAGAACGGAACGCTATATCGTTCACGGCCAGAACGGTTGATGACCCGATGCGGCGTCGATAGCAGGCGACCGTTTGACATCCGGTGCAGCATATCCCCGACATTGACGACAAAGGCGTCGGGACGGGACGGAACGTCAACCCAATGCCCTGACGGTGTTTTGACCTGCAAGCCGCCCACCTGATCTTGAGCGAGCAGCGTTAGGCATCCGAAATCAGTGTGCGGGGCCGAGCCGAATAGATCATCGGGGCTGGTCTTTGCTTGCGGAGGATAGTGAAGCAGACGCAGCCAGAATGTAGGCTCATCAAAGGCGGAAAGGATCGAGAAATCCTGCGCGTCGCAAGCGATCAGCGCGATATGCATCAATCTGCGTCCAAGGGCCGACATAGCCTTAACGTAGGTTTCCAGGGTGTCGCGAAAATCCGGTAGATCAGGCCATCGGTTTGGGCCCGAGAGGTAGATATCGGGATCAACGCCAGCATCCTCGCGCATCATCATGAAGCTGGCGGATTGGTTGGGTTTTGTTACATCGGCCAGTGTTGAGTTCACATCTGTCGATGTGTTGATGGCGATGTATCCGCGATGCGTGTGGTCGACTGCGATTGCCAGCTTTTGATCCAGCGGCAGCGCGTGAAACTGTTTTGAGGCTTCGAACACATCGCGCATCAGCTGCGGGTCTATTCCGTGATCTTCGATATAGCCGAAACCAGTCGTGCCGTAGGCCGAACGAAACTCGGCCGCGATTTCCTCATCAGGGCGTGCACCCAGACGAATAACGGGGATCTCTGTGAATTCAGTCATGTCTCTCTCGCTTATAGGGGGAAGATTGCAGGGACAAAAATGCCCCCGGTCTATCCCGCAAAGCGTTTGCGGCGATGCCCGAAATGACGCGCCAGAATCACGCGCCGGGGTAGGGGATTGAGACAAGCTTGCATGGCCCGATCCGTACACATCGGACCGGGCAGGTCAAGGAATCAATAACCCTCGATTTGGCTATCCTGTTGCCAGGGTTTGACCAGATTGCCAAATCGGGTGAACTGAGCTTCGAACGACAGCTCTACCGTGCCGATGGGGCCGTGGCGCTGCTTGCCGACGATGACCTCGGCCTTGCCATGCAGGCGCTCCATGGCCTGTTTCCACTCTTCCATCTTTTCCAACTCGTGATCGCCGGGTTTTTCGCGTTCCTTGTAGTATTCCTCGCGGAACACGAACATCACAACGTCGGCATCCTGTTCGATCGAGCCCGATTCCCGCAGGTCAGACAGCTGCGGGCGTTTGTCGTCACGGCTTTCTACCTGTCGGCTGAGCTGTGACAATGCGATGACCGGGATGTTGAGTTCCTTGGCGATGGCTTTCATGCCCATCGAAATCTCGGCGATTTCGTTGACGCGGTTGTCGGCCATTCCGCGGCAGAGCTGAAGGTAGTCGATCACCAGCAAATCCAGCCCGTGCGTCCGCTTCAGCCGCCGTGCACGGGCAGCGAGTTGCGAGATTGGCAGGGCGGGGGTGTCATCAATGAACAGCGGGCAGGCTTCCAGTTCTTTCGCGGCGTCCACGAAGCGGCGGAACTCGGACTCGGTCATGTCGCCCTGGCGGATTTTGTGACTGGAGATCTCAGAAGCCTCGGCCAGAACCCGGCCCGCAAGTTGCTCGGCGCTCATTTCGAGTGAAAAGAACCCGACCACGCCGCCGTCGATCGCACCTTCAGAGCCGTCCGGCTTGGTGCCGCGTTTGTAGGCCTTGGCCACGTTGAACGCGACGTTGGTTGCCAGCGACGTCTTACCCATCGACGGACGACCCGCTAAAATGATCAGGTCGGACGGGTGCAGGCCACCTAATTGTTTGTCGAGATCGGCCAGACCGGTGGAAATCCCCGCCATGCCACCACCGCGCTGGTACGCTTCGTTGGTGACGTTGACGGCTTCTGTGACCGCCTTGAGGAAGGATTGAAAACCCTGTTCGGTCTGGCCCTGCTCGGATAACTGATAAAGCTGCTGCTCGGCCTCGACGATCTGTTCTTTGGGCTCACTGCTGACATCAACCCGCGCCGCCTTGTCCGAAATGTCCCGGCCCAGTCGGATCAGTTCGCGCCGGATGGCAAGGTCATAGATCATCTGGGCGTAGTCATGCACCGCAAATGCACTGATCGAGGCGCCGGCCAGCTTCACCAGATAGGCCGGACCGCCCAGTTCTTTCAGGCCCTCATCTTCGGCCATGAAAGACTTCAGCGTGACGGGTGAGGCCAGCGCATTTTTAGCGATACGGGTCGACGCGACTTCGTAGATGCGCGCATGAACCGGATCATAGAAATGCTCGGCCCCAATAATCGATGCGACCCGATCATACAGATCGTTATTCGTCAGAATAGCACCCAGAAGCTGCTGCTCGGCCTCGATGGAGTGCGGCATTGTTTCTGGGTTCTGAATCTGTGCGGCGGCCTGCTCGATACTGCTGATCTCGTTCATTGCTGTTCTCTTTGTCCCCTGGACAGAGGCCATAACGCGGCCCTGTGAGTCGGCGCAAATTGTATGTTTTCTGGGGATATGCTGTGCATATCTCTCTGCCCCATCATATTGAAGGATGAGGCAGGGTTGCGTCAACATCTTGTGGATGAAGCGATCGACGTAGCGGTCAGTGTTTCCATTCTGAAAACAGTTTGCGCAACGTCAGCTTTTATGTGCGTCCTGCCAACCGCGCGGGTCGTTCAGGAAGGCCTCGACGCCATCAAGCGTCTCTTCGTCAAAGGCCTTTTGCGCTTTGGCTTCTGCCAGAACATCCCACCAGGTGCAGAGCGAGTGCAGCTTTACGCCGTGATCACCCAGCGTTTTCTCGGTTTCGGGGAAGATACCATAATAGAAGATCACCGCCGTATGCCCGCAGGTTGCGCCGGTTTCGCGGATCGCGTCGACAAAGGACAGTTTTGAGCCTCCATCGGTGGTCAGGTCCTCGACCAGCAGCACACGCTCACCCTCGCTCATCGCGCCTTCAATGCGGGCGTTCCGGCCGTAGCCTTTGGGCTTTTTCCGCACGTAAGTCATTGGCAGTGCCATGCGCTCGGCAACCATGGCCGCAAAGGGAATGCCCGCCGTTTCGCCACCGGCGATATTGTCAAACGCCTCGAACCCCGCGTCGCGCATCACGGTAACCGTCAGGAAGTCCATCAGGGTCGAGCGGATGCGCGGGTATGAGATCAGCTTGCGGCAGTCGATATAGGTCGGGCTGGGCAGACCGCTTGCCAGTGTGAAGGGTTCGCGAGAATTGAAGTGTACGGCTTTGATCTCCAGCAGCATCCGCGCGGTCAGGCGGGCGATTTCGGTGCTGTCGGGGAAGGAACTGGGGATCATGGCGCAAACCTCTGGGCTGAAAGGGTGTCGCAGGCTGATAGCCCGACCTCCGGCCCAGAGTCGAGGGGTCACGCCAAAAGAAAAGCGGACCCCCAAGAGGTCCGCTTGATGCCCTTGCGGGCAGAGCAGCCAAGGTGGGCTTGACTGCTCATTTCTCAGGCTCGCTTTCCGCAATCGGAAAGATCGGGCCAGTTAACTCGGTTTCGACGTGTACGCGAGGCGGGGTAAGAAGCGCAACCATCATTGCCGTCACAAATGCGAAGGCTGCCGCGCGGTAACTGTATTCAGCACCCATTTTTGGAATTCATGCGCCGAAGGGGCAGGTTTCTTAGGTCCGGGACATATCAGCAAGCGCGCCGTTCAAAAGGCTTAATGCATGGTCACGCGCAGCGCGACGCACGTTATCCCGCCCTTGCGCTCCGAACTCCACCGTTTCAGTCCGGGTCGGTTGACCCTGTGCGGCGAGGCCAAAGCATACACGGCCTTCGGGCTTGTGTTCGGACCCTCCGGGACCTGCGATGCCGGTGATCGAGACCGCCAGCTGCGCCTGTGAATTCTGCAACGCGCCATCGGCCATTTCCTGGGCGACTTCTTCTGAAACTGCGCCATACGTCTCAAGCGTGTCGGCGCATACGCCCAGCATCTCTTGCTTTGCGGTGTTGGTATAGGTGACGAAGCCACGCTCAACCACGGCTGAGCTGCCGGGGATGTCGGTCATCGCGGCGGCAACCATGCCTCCAGTACAGCTTTCGGCGGTGGCGATCATGACACCTTCCGCTTTGGCGCGATCCAGCAGATCAGCCACGGTCATAGGCCCATCACCCCATGTGCGATCCCGGCGAGGACGACCACACCGATGGCCGCAAAGACACCCGCGATCACATCATCCATCATAACACCCAAGGGATCTCCACGCCGGTCGGCCCAACCAATGGGGCCGGGTTTGGTGATGTCAAACAGGCGAAACAGCAGGAAGCCTGCGATCCAGCCGGGCCAAAGCGCCGTGATCTCGATCCCATGGGCCCAGGACGGGTAGGAAATCGCCCAGATCGCAATGAACTGGCCTGCGACCTCGTCGATGACGATTTCGGACGGGTCGTGATCATCCTGTCCTGCCGTCATCACGCGTGTGGCCCAAAGGCCGCCGAAGAATGCTGCCAAAGTCGCGATGACCAGCAGGGGGAAGCCGCCCAGCGTATGCAGAACCCATGCCAGCGGCAAAGCTGCCAACGATCCCCAGGTTCCGGGGGCAGGGCGCAGATAGCCGACGCCGCAGACAGTTCCGATCAGGCGCGCCACTGTCATGACTTCACCAGACAGGCGGTGGCGATCGAGGCAATGCCTTCGCTGCGACCGGTAAAGCCCAGCCGCTCGGACGTGGTGGCCTTGACCGAGACCTGATCGGTCCGCAGGCCCATGATCCGCGCCATCTCGGCGCGCATCGCGTCGGCATGAGGGCCGATCTTGGGAAATTCGCAGACCAGTGTGCAATCGACGTTCGAGATCACATAGCCCAACTGCCCGGCCAACTCGACGGCGTGGCGCAGGAAAATCTCGCTGGCCGCACCTTTCCACTGTGGGTCGGAGGGTGGGAAATGTTGCCCGATATCGCCCTGCGCCAACGCGCCATAGATGGCGTCGGTCACTGCGTGCATACCCACATCGGCGTCCGAGTGACCCTGAAGCCCGCGTGTATGCGGCACTTTCACACCGCACAGGATCACGTGATCTCCGTCCCCAAATCGGTGCACGTCATAGCCGTTGCCCAGCCTTACATCCATATCCTTACCCATTATGCGTTCGGCCCGTTCGAAATCTTCGGGCCGAGTGATTTTCAGATTATCCGCGTCCCCCGGAATGATCGCCACATCAATCCCGGCAGCACGTGCAACTTCGACGTCATCCGCCGCGCCTCCGGAATGAGAGGCGTGGGCGGCGGTGATTGCGCCGTAATGAAACCCTTGAGGCGTCTGCGCAGCGTAAAGTCCGGACCGATCCTGCGTTCCTGTCACCACCGATCCATCTCCGGTCCAGAGTGCATCCGTGACGGCCAAACCCGGAGCAGCCGCAGTATGCGTGTCGAGCGCGGCCAGAACATCGCCAATCATCTGCGCGCTGACGCAGGGTCGGGCAACATCATGTATCAAAACCTTTTCAACGCTGTACGCTTCCAAAGCCTGCAACCCGTTGCGCACTGATCCGGCGCGGTCTGCACCGCCGGGTGCAAGGATCAGGTTTGTCGCGCTGAATTCTTCCCAAGCGGCTGTGTCGTCTTCGGCCAGCACCAAAACGACGTGATCAACCAACCCTTCGAAGCGGTCAATCGCCCAATCGGCCACGCGCCTCCCAGCCAAGGCACGCCACTGTTTGGGCACTCCGCCTCCGGCGCGCTGGCCGCGCCCGGCGGCGACGATGATGGCGGCTGTGGTCATCTGAAAGGTCTCCTGATTGGGGCATTGTTTAGGGGGCGGTGAATGCAGAGGCAATCACCCGCGTCAATTTGCTTAAAAAATAAGCATATGATGATTTTGCGGGCTTGAATGCTCCCGTTTTATTGTTCATATGCCGCAATTTCGATATCAAATGCGCAACTGCTCAAGGATTAAGCACATTGGCCCTGCGTCTTGCTGAAAAGGATCTGACCCCTCCGGTGCTGCTGGCACCAATGGCCGGAATCACCGACCGGCCTTTCAGGGACCTTGTGATGCGCTTCGGCGCGGGCATGGTGGTCAGCGAAATGGTCGCCAGCCAAGAGATGGTGCAGGCCAAGCCAGGCGTACGTGAACGGGCCGAGCTGTCGGCGGATGTGGAAAACACCGCAGTGCAATTGGCCGGACGCGAGGCGCATTGGATGGCCGAGGCCGCCCGGCAAGTCGCTGACCGGGGCGCGCGCGTGATCGATATCAATATGGGCTGCCCGGCCAAGAAGGTAACCAATGGCTATTCCGGTTCGGCTTTGTTGAAAACTCCGGACCATGCACTGACGCTGATCGAGGCCGTTGTGGGTGCAGTTGATGTGCCTGTTACGCTGAAAACACGGCTAGGCTGGGATGACAATCTGCTGAACGCGCCGGATGTGGCGCGGCGTGCGCAGGACGCAGGCATCCGGATGGTGACCATCCATGGGCGTACGCGCTGTCAATTCTATAAAGGCCGGGCAGATTGGCGGGCGATCCGGGCGGTGAAAGAAGCCGTCTCGATCCCTGTCATCGCAAACGGTGACATCGTCGATACCGAGGCCGCGCAAATCGCGCTGAATCAGTCCGGGGCCGATGGCGTCATGGTAGGTCGGGGGGCGCAGGGCAAGCCCTGGCTGCTGGCGCAGATTTGCCATGATCTCTATGGCGCTGCTTCGCCAACCATTCCCACGGGCACTGAACTGATCGAGATGGTGCGTGGCCACTATCTGGCGATGCTGGAGTTCTACGGTACCGATCTGGGCCTGCGCGTCGCACGCAAACATCTCGGTTGGTACATGGATGAGGCCGGAACACCCGCCACCTTGCGGCGGGCTGTCCTGACATCCCGCGACACCAATGAGGTGTTACGGCTTTTGGCAGATGCGCTTAGTGGCACGGCGGAGGCAGCAGCATGACCTCTGACCAGAGCATCTGGACCTCGCTTCCGGTTCCGGCGTTCATTATCGATGCCGAAGATCGGATATCGGACGTCAACTCCTCGGGTGAGGGGTTTCTGAACGCCTCCCGCAAGGCAGTGATTGGACACCCGGTCTGGGATCAACTCGCGGTTGACGCGCCGTTGGAAGAGGCGTTTCTGCGCGCGCGTCAACAAGGTACACCGCTGTTCGTGAACGATGTGGACGTTGGGTCGGGAAATCGCGCGCCGCTACAATGTGCGCTGCAAATCGCACCGCTGATGGGGCATCCCGGTTCAATGATCATGATCATCTCGCCGCGCGAACTGGCCGGTCGGATGACCCGTGGCAACACTGTGAAATCGGCAGCGCAGTCTGCGATTGGTATGGCCGAGATGCTGGCGCATGAGATCAAGAACCCTTTGGCAGGGATCACCGGTGCGGCGCAATTGCTCAGCATGAATATTTCGCAGCAAGATCTTGAGCTCACTGACCTTATCGTTGAGGAAAGCCGCCGCATTGTGAAGTTGTTGGAGCAAGTAGAACAGTTCGGCAACCTGTCTCAACCCGATTTCAAACCGGTCAATATCCACGATGTACTGGATCGCGCGCGCCGGTCAGCGCTGTTGGGTTTTGGCGCGCATATGACGATTATCGAGGATTACGACCCCTCGCTGCCCTTGGCCTACGGGGACCCGGATCAGTTCCTGCAGGTGGTTCTGAACTTGCTCAAAAACGCTTCGGAAGCTGCTGATGGCAACGGTACAATCCGGCTGCGTACCTATTTTGAGCATTCATTCCGACTGCGGCGCAGTGACGGTTCGGGTCATTCGCTGCCTCTGCAGATCGAGATTATTGATGATGGGCCGGGCCTGCCGGAAAATATTCGCAGTGATATTTTCGACCCCTTCGTGTCCGGCAAGGAGAACGGCACCGGGCTTGGGCTGGCGCTGGTCAGCAAGATCGTTTCCGACCACGACGGCTGGATTTCGGCTGAATCTGTGCCCGGACGCACTAGTTTTCGACTGTCCCTGCGGCGTGCACCGAACGACGCGTATGAAAAGGAGAGCATCTGATGGATGGCACAGTTCTGGTTGCTGATGACGACCGCACGATCCGCACGGTTCTGACACAGGCCCTGACGCGGGCGGGGTGCAAGGTTCACGCGACATCTTCGCTGACCACGCTGATGCGCTGGGTGGCCGAAGGCAAGGGCGACGTTGTGATCTCGGACGTGGTAATGCCGGATGGAAACGGGTTGGAGATGCTGCCAAAGATCGCGCAGGACCGTCCCGGTTTGCCGGTCATCGTGATCTCGGCCCAGAACACCATCATGACAGCCATTCAGGCGGCTGAGGCGGAAGCTTACGATTATCTGCCAAAGCCTTTCGATTTGCCCGATCTGATGAAGCGCACCGCGAGGGCGCTGGATCAAAAGCAGCGGGTACAGGCTGAGCCGGTGATGGCCAGCGAAGACCGACCTGATGAACTGCCGCTTGTCGGGCGCACCCCGGTGATGCAGGCGCTTTATCGTCTGGTCGCTCGGGTGATGAACACGGATCTGTCTGTAATGATTTCTGGTGAAAGTGGGACGGGTAAATCTCTGATAGCACGCGCTATTCACGATTTCTCTGACCGAAGGACACTGCCCTTTGTCACCGTGACTGCTGCCGATCTGAGCGATTTGGAAGGCCCGGCACGGGTTATGGCGCGCGTACGTGGTGGTACGCTGCTGATCGATGAAATTGCCGATATTGATGATGAGATTCAGGCCCGTATCGTGCGCATGATGGACACGCCGGGCGATCACGTGCCGCGTTTCATGGCCACAAGTCAATCAGATCTGACCGACGCGATGGAAAGTGGTCGCGTACGACAAGATCTCTATTACCGTCTCTGCGGTGCGACGATCCACGTGCCTGCGTTGCGCGAGCGGGTTGATGATATCACCTTGCTGACCGATCACTTTCTGGCGCGGGAGGAGCGGGAAAGCGGCGCGCAGCGTCGCCTCAGCCCCGAAGCGGTCGAGTTGGTGCGCCGGTATTCCTGGCCCGGCAATGTCCGACAGCTTGAAAATGCGATCCGGCGTCTTGGTCTAACCAGCCGTTCTGATGAAATCTCGCGCACCGAAGTTGAGATGGTGCTGGGTAGCCAGCCCGAGGCCGAACCAGTTCTGGGTGATGGCGAGCGTGAGAAGCTGTCATCTTCGGTTGGTCGTCACCTGCGCCGGTATTTTGATCTGCACGGAAACATCCTGCCGCCTCCCGGCCTCTATCAACGTATTCTACGCGAGGTCGAGGCACCGTTGATCGAAATCGCGCTGGATGCGACTGGTGGAAATCAGGCAAAATGTGCTGATCTCCTGGGGATTAACCGGAATACGCTGCGGAAAAAGATTACTGACCTCGATATTCAGGTGACACGCCGTCGCAAACTGATGTAATATCGCCACACAAACAGTGGCATTCGGGTTCGACCCCGGGAACGACCACGATATATGGCGGTAAGCCGCGCAAGCGGCACATCAGAATGAGGGCAGACGGTGGCAACCCGGGCACAGAACGGGCCGATCCTATCGATCAACCGGTGGCGCAAGTCCCGGAGGATGCGCAATTTCAGTACCTTGGGACTGGTTATGCTGGGCCCGGTTCTGGCGCTTGCAACCTATCTCGTCATTGGCCCTTTTGATCTTGGCGCTGCGGCACCGACACTGCGGCTGATTTTGTTGGCTGATCTGGTCTACGTGCTGGTCGTAGCTGCGCTGGTGTTGGGCCAATTGTTCAGTCTGATCGCCGCACGTCGCGCGAAATCTGCGGGCTCCCGTCTTCACCTGCGCCTGATCGGCGCTTTCACGCTGTTGGCTCTGGTACCGACGGTCACCGTGGCGATTTTCGCCGGGCTGACGGTGAATATCGGCCTTGAAGGTTGGTTCTCGGACCGTGTGCGGCAGGTGGTTGGGTCGTCACTGACTGCGGCCGAAGCTTACGAGCAGGAACACCGCGAGGGCCTGACGCAGGATGCGGTTGTTCTGGCGCGTTTCCTCGATAACGCGCGATCGTTGGATTATTTTGTCTCAGACGCCGAATTGCGAGAGGTTCTGGCCCAGGGGCAGGCCCAGATACAACGCGGTTTGCGCGAGGCCTATGTGATCGATGGCAGCGCCGAAATCCGGTCGCGCGGTGATCGGTCCTACCTGTTCGACTACGAGGCACCAACTCCCGAAGAGATGATCGAGGCCAATGATCAGGGCGTGGCCATCATTGCCGATTGGGAGAACAGCGAATTCCGCGCGCTTGTTCCTTTGCATGCCTATCTTGACCGGTATCTTTATGTCAGTCGCGAGGTTGATGGGCAGCTTCTGACCTTGCTTGATGAAACCAAAGAGACAGCACAGTTCTACAGCCAACTGGAAAGCGAGCGGGGCAGGGTCCTGTTCGAATTCGGCCTTCTGTATCTCGGCTTTGCTGTGATCCTGATTCTGGCCGCGATGTCGCTGGGCATGTGGTTCGCTGAACGTCTTTCTCGCCCTGTTGGACGGCTGACAACGGCGGCGCAGCGCGTTGGTGCTGGTGATCTGAGTGTTCAGGTCATCGAAGAGGCCAGCGATGACGAAATCGCGATGCTGGGCCGCTACTTCAACCAGATGACTCGTCAGTTGAAGGGGCAGCGCGACACGCTGTTGGAAAACACTCGCCATATCGAACGTCGAAGGCGGCTATTTGATTCAGTGCTAAGCTCGGTGACATCCGGTGTCGTTGGCGTTGATTCAGAGGGCTGTGTGACCTTCGTGAATCGGTCCGCCGAACGTCTTCTGGGCTGGTCTGGTGGAGAGCAGAACCTGGCAATCGGCATCGCTGTTCCCGAATTTTTGCCTTTGTTCGAAGCCCTTAAGGACAGCGGGCAAGAGGCGGTCCAGGGGGAGATCAAGGTAACCCGCAAAGGCCGGTTGGAGAACTTACTGGTACGCATGGCGACACGGCGTGGCGAGGATGGAAGGCTGGAAGGCTACGTTGTAGCCTTTGATGACGTGACCGATCTGGTAAGCGCGCAGCGCATGGCGGCGTGGGGTGATGTGGCCCGTCGCATTGCGCATGAGATCAAGAATCCGCTGACACCGATCCAACTGAGCGCCGAGCGGATCAAACGCAAATTCTCGCGCAAGCTGGATGAGGACGATTGCGATAGCCTGGAATCGATGACCGACGTGATCGTGCGGCAGACCAATGATCTGCGGCGGATTGTTGACGAGTTCTCGAAATTCGCACGCATGCCCGAACCGGAACGGCGCGAAGAGAATATCGTGACGCTAGTGCGTGAGGCGGTTCTGTTGCAGCAGGCGGGTCAGCCTGATGTTCAGATCGATGCGGACTTACCTGAACAGCCCATTTTGGCGGATGTGGATTCGACCATGTTGAGCCAAGCGTTGACGAACCTGATCAAGAACGCGGGCGAGGCTATTGAAACGCTGAAAGAAAAAGGCGCACCGGACAATCTGAAACCTCAGATCAAAGTCGTTGTCTCCACTGACGATGCAGGAACGCAGATCACCATTGCGGACAATGGCATCGGTCTGCCCGAGGACAGGGCACGGCTGTTCGAACCTTATGTGACTACGCGTGACGAAGGCACAGGCCTTGGCCTGCCCATCGTAAAGAAGATCATCGAAGAACATGGCGGAGCGCTGACATTGGAAGACGCGCCCACATTCGACGGACAGGACCATTTCGGCGCAATGGCTGTCATTCGTCTACCCGGGGCCTCAGGCGGCCCGACAAATGCGCCGGAAAAACAGGCGATTAAAACAAACAAACTGAAAGCAGGCCAAAGATGAGCGACATTCTGATCGTAGATGACGAACGCGATATTCGCGAATTGGTGTCCGACATTCTGGAGGACGAAGGCTATTCCACCCGGTTGGCGGCAAACTCGGACGAGTGCATGTCGTCGATCAATGCTGAACCTCCGGGATTGTTAATCCTGGATATCTGGCTGAAAGACAGCCGAATGGACGGGATCGACATCCTGAAAGCTGTAAAACGGGACAACCCGGATGTTCCGGTGGTGATCATTTCCGGACATGGCAATATCGAGATTGCAGTGGCGGCTATCAAGCAGGGGGCTTACGACTTTATCGAAAAGCCCTTTAACATTGACCAGTTGATGGTGGTGATCCGCCGTGCGATGGAAACCTCGCGCCTGCGTCGCGAGAATGCCTCGCTGAAGCGGCAGGAAGTCAGCTGTTCAGACATGATTGGCAATTCTGCGTCGTTCCGAGCGATGCAGGGGCAGTTGGACAAGGTAACAAAGTCGAATGGCCGGGTTATGCTCAGCGGGCCGGCTGGGTCGGGCAAGGAAATTGCCGCGCGCTATATCCATGCCCATTCCAACCGGGCGAATGCCCCATTTGTGACGGTCAATTGTGCGGGGATTGAACCTGAGAGGGTTGAAGAGGTTCTGTTCGGACGAGAATCGTCTGAGCGCGGAATCGAGTCAGGCCTGCTGGAAGAGGCGCATGGCGGCGTTGTCTACTTCGACGAAGTCGCTGACATGCCGCTGGGGACGCAGTCCAAGATTCTTCGCGTGTTGGTTGATCAGCAATTCCAGCGTGTCGGTGGCTCTGACAAGGTGCGGGTTGATCTGCGGGTCATTTCCTCGACCAACCGCGATCTGGAAGAAGAGATCGCCGCCGAACGGTTCCGCGAAGAACTGTATCACCGGCTGAATGTGGTGCCGATTGCGGTTCCCTCGCTGGAGGAACGGCGAGAGGACATCCCGGTTCTGGCGCAACATTTCATCGAGATGTGCAACGATACACAGGGTCTGCCGATGCGCGAGCTGTCGGATGAGGCTATTGCTTTGCTACAAACGATGACATGGCCGGGCAATGTGCGTCAGCTGAAGAACCTGATCGAGCGGGTGCTGATCCTTGGTGACAGCACTGGCCCGATCGAGGCCCGCGAGTTGCCCAACGAAGAAGAGAAATCCGACGAGTCCGGGCGCGTGGTACTGTCTGGCGCACTGGCGACGCTGCCGCTGCGTGAGGCGCGCGAAGCGTTCGAGCGTGAATATTTGCTGACCCAGATCAATCGGTTTGGTGGCAACATAAGCCGCACGGCCAGTTTTGTCGGCATGGAGCGCAGCGCCTTGCACCGCAAGCTCAAGTCGCTGGGCGTCGTGACCTCGAACAAATCCGGTGCGCGGGTGGCTCAAATTGACGAGCCCGAACCAGCCGAGTGATTGCTGCGCCGAATAAAAAGACCGCAGCCGTTTCCATCGGTTTTCCCGCCTTTGGTAAACGGTTGAAGCGGTTGCGGCGGTCGGTTGGACTTAAGCAATCCGCCCTCGCAGATCTGATTGAAGTCGACCAAACCACGATTTCCCGGTGGGAAAACGGGGGTCAAACGCCATCGCCGCATATTCAACAGTCCGTTTTTGCAGCGTTGGGGCCGGTTCGGGTGCAGGATTCTGCGCTGAAACGTCTGGTCGTTCATTCGGCAGAGTGCTTGCACCTTGTCGAAGAGGCCAGCCATACCTGCCTTGCTTATTCGGGCAGCCGGGCGCGGGATTGGAAGACCTCACAGCGCGCCTTGCTGGGCGTTTCGCTTTGGCAATTTGCAACGGATGAGATCAGGCAAGCCGAAGCAGAACTGCAGAAAGATGGCTGGTGGGATTTGCATTCGCCTTCACCCAAAGCGTTTCTGACTTCCGAGGCTGTGCATGATCAAATCAGGATCAGCGCCGGGCAAATCGTGTGGGAGCGGTTGTATCTGGGTGATGGTACTCCGGTCCGTCTGGTCAGCGGGCGGCGCGAAGTCACCGCATAATTTATGCGTTCCGCTGGCAGGTTAGGCGCGATAGACCGGCTGCATGAGTGACTCTTTTCGCACATTCTTGCAGGTCATGCTGATCTGGTTTGCTGGCCTCGGTGCGGCAACCCAATTTGCAAAGATTGCCGTACCATTTTCTGATGTGGGGCTGTTGTACCCGGACAATGCTGCCGCGATCGGCTGGTTGCTGTCCATTATCAGTCTAATGGGGGCTGCTTTGGGCGCGATATCCGGAGCGATCACAGCGCGTATTGGGCCAAATCGTCTATTGCTATTAGGGCTTGTGCTCGGTGGCGCGTTATCTTTGCTGCAAGCAAGCTTGCCGGTTTTTCAACTGATGCTGCTCAGCCGGGTGATCGAGGGGCTGTCCCATCTTGCGATTGTGGTGGCGGCACCGACGCTGATTGCTCAGATCACATCCGGTCGGGCGCGGTATAATTCCATGGTGCTGTGGAGTACATTCTTTGGCGTTGCATTCGCATTAAACGCTTGGGTTGGGCTGCCCATCGTCGATCGTTTCGGACTGCCCACATACTTTGCCATGCACGGGGGTCTGATGCTGCTGATCGCCGCGCTGATCTCGCTTAGCGATCTGAAAACCGACATAGGCCAGACGGAGGGTACCGGGTGGGGGCTCTCCGCCTTCCTTGATGTGCATATCAGGACCTACCGCTCACCCTTTATTTCGGCCCCGGCAATTGGCTGGTTCTTTTACACGCTGACATTTGTTTCTCTTTTAGCGATCCTACCAGGTCGTTTACCCGAAGGGCAGGGTGCATCGATTGCAGCACTTATGCCCCTGGCAGGGATTGTACTGTCATGGCTGCTGGTGCCCTTGCTGTTGACCGTCCTGTCCTGCGTCAGCGTCGTCAATCTGGGCTTTATGCTGGGGATCGCGACGATCATCGCATTGTTTCTGGGGGCGCCCCTTACGTTCGGATGTATCGCCTTGTTTGCTGTGCTCGGGCTTGTACAGGGCGGCAGCTTCGCCGCAGTGCCAGAGCTAAACGGTACCACCGAAGCCCAAGCTCTGAGTTATGGTGCGATGGCGCAGATGGGCAATGCCGGAAACCTGCTTGGAACCCCGGTATTGCTGGCGGTATTGCTGGGCGTCGATGAGGCTGGCATGTTTGTAGCCGTCGCCGCGTTCTATAGCATCGCGATCATAGCGCATCTGCTGCTGGCGCGGCGTCGCAAATCAGCCGGCTTGTCCCGGAGTGATGATCTGAAATGACCCGTCGTCAAATTTCACGAAACAGGACGCGCTGTTCAGCGGCGGGAGCGTCGTGGTGCGCGTGGGCGTGACCCGCGATTTGACACCCTGTTTGCAAGGCGGAAGGCTGACCGGGCGATAGCCCTTTTGGGCCATGCACTGCGCCTCGACCTTGTTTCTCAGCCCCTGGTTCACGTCGACGGTATAGACCCGCCCGGGCTCCCACCATCCGGGGTTGCGATAGCAGCGTCCTCGGCCATCGCAATAGGTGCGCCCGGGCCAATAGACTGGCGGGCTCTGCCGGACCTGATTGGCGACAGGGGCGTCCTTGAGGGCCTGCACCTGGCAGTTCGTGGTCTCGGTCTGCATCCGCGAGACGCTCTCACCTTCGCGATAATACAAAGAAAGCGGACCACAGGCGGACAGCGTCAGCAGGCAAATCAGGGCAGGCAGAATGGTTTTCATATGCTTACTTTGGCGCAGCTTAGGAGGCATGACAATTCAATTGACCGCTTTGGGGGCATCTGTCATTCAAAGATTTCAGGCAGAAAGGCCAAGAGCATGAAGGTCATCATATGCGGTGCCGGTCAAGTCGGCTGGCAGATTGCGCGTCACCTTTCGGGCGAACTGAACGATGTGACGGTGGTCGACAACAATCCCGATCTGGTACGTCGCGCGACCGAGACGCTGGACGTGCAGGGGATCGCCGGTTTCGCCAGTTATCCGGATGTGCTGGATCGGGCAGGGGCGCGGGATGCCGATATGATCATCGCCGCGACACATTCGGATGAGGTGAATATGGTCACCTGCCAGATGGCGCATTCGGTTTTTTCGATCCAGCGCAAGATCGCGCGTTTGCGGTCGAAATCCTATCTTGAAGCAATCCATTCCGATCTCTACCGCCGCGATCATCTGCCCATTGATGTAGTGATCAGCCCGGAACGCGAAGTTGCCGCCGCAGCGATGCGCCGTCTTTCGGCACCTTCTGCTTTCGATACCGAGATATTCATGGATGGAAAGGCGCAGCTGCTGGGCATTCGGGTCGAGGAGGACTGCCCAATCGTCAACACACCGCTGCGACAATTGACCGACCTGTTTTCCACGCTCAGCTCGATTGTGGTTGGTGTGCGCCGCGAAGGGACGCTGTTTGCACCGGAATCCGAGGATCAGCTGTTTGTAGGCGACGAATGCTACGTCTTCACCAGCGTCAAGGACGTTGAACGTACGATGGAGGTGTTCGGCAAGGCTCAGCGTAAGCAAGATCGTGTGGTGATCGTCGGTGGCGGTAATGTCGGATTGGAAGTGGCCCGCACACTGGAAGAGCGCGAAAGCCGGGTGCGTGCCAAGATTATCGAGCGTGACCGCAAATGCGCCGAAATCGCTGCCGAGGCATTGGAGCGGACGATTGTTCTGAACGGCGACGGTCTAGATTCATCTTTGCTGAGCGAAGCAGGGATTGAGCGCGCCGACGCGATGTTGGCGGTCACGGATGACGATCGCACCAACATGCTGGCCGCGGTACGCGCCAAGGGAGAGGGTTGTCCACTGGCCATCGCCCTGATCAACGACCCCAGCATGGTCGCTTTGATGGGACCGCTGGGGATTGACGCATATATCAACCCGCGCGCCACCACTGTCAGTTCGATCCTGCGTCACATTCGGCACGGGCGCGTGCGTCAGGTGTATTCCATTGGAGATGCCGAGGCCGAGGTAATCGAGGCCGAAGTGCTATCAACTTCGCCCATGGCTGGACAAAAACTGCGCGACATCGATTTCCCAGAAGGCGTTCTGGTCGGCGCAGTACGCAAAGGTGACGAGGTTCTGCGCCCGACCGGCAGCCTGCGCATCGACGAGAAAGACGTGGTGGCGATCTTTGCAATGGCCAAAGATGTGCCCGAGGTTGAGCGTCTGATGCAGGTTTCAATCGATTTCTTCTGATGTTGCAGGCACGCGGACAGCAACGGATCGGAGTATTGCGGCGATTGCCGCTTCTGCTGATGATCTGGGGTATCGTGTCGCTGGCAATGTGGATACCCGCAGTTTATGCGCTGGCGCTGGATGATCACGCCACCTCACGGTCATTCTTCTATTCCGGATTGCTGGGTGTTTTTGCGGTGTCGATCATAGCTCTGGCCATGTCGAACCGACGACCACGGCGGGGAACGCTTGGCCAATTGGCGGTTCTGCTGGCCGCCTTTACCGTACTGCCGATATTTCTTGCTATTCCGTTTCACGATGCGCTGGGGACAACCAGCTTCCTGAACGCTTATTTCGATATGGTCAGCGCGCTGACCACAACCGGCGCTGATCTGTTCCCCGATCCCGCACGCCTTTCGGCGCCGTTGCACCTATGGCGCGCGTTGGTCGGTTGGATGGGCGGATTGCTGATGTGGATCTCGGCGGCCGCGATTCTGGCGCCCTTGTCGTTGGGCGGTTTCGAAGTCACAGCCCGGGGGCAACCGGGGCGTCCCGTCTCGGGCGTGGCACAGAGCGAGAAGTCCGATCCACGCGGCCATCTGATCCGCGTGTCGCGCACATTGGCACCCGTCTATGCGGGTTTGACAGCTGTGATCTGGATCCTGCTGTTGATCGCAGGTGAGCAAGGGCTTACTGCCGTGAGCCACGCGATGTCAGTGATTGCGACTTCCGGCATATCACCCGTCGGTGGATTGGAAGGATCGACCGCAGGAATCACTGGCGAGGCGATCCTGTTCCTGTTCCTGTTCTTTGCCCTGTCGCGGCTGACCTTTTCGACCGATACAGCGACCTCAGGGTATTCGCGGCTGGACAAAGACCCAGAATTTAGGATTGGCATCTTCATCGTGCTGGCGGTCGCTGTGCTGCTGTTCATCCGGTTTTTGGCTGGAACGGCCGAACTGAACATTGCCGTCGAAGTGCGGCAAGCACTTGGCGTTTTTTGGGGGTTCATGTTTACGGCGATGTCGTTTCTGACCACGGCCGGATTTGAAAGCGCCAACTGGAACGACGCGCAGCAATTGTCGGGCTTGAGCACACCGGGCCTGATTCTGATGGGGCTAGCCCTGGTCGGAGGAGGCGTGGCGACGACTGCGGGTGGGGTAAAGCTGTTGCGGGTTTTTGCGCTCTATCTGAATGGCAAGCGCGAGATTGACCGATTGATCTATCCTTCTTCGGTCAGTGGAGAGGGTGGCGGCAACCGCCGCATTCAAAGCGACGGTGCCTTCATCGCCTGGATATTCCTGATGATGTTCGCCCTGACGTTGGCCTTGTTCGATTTGTTGCTGGCCGTCATGGGCGTAGGTTTTGAACAGGCCATGCTGCTCAGCGTTGCCGCACTCAGCACCACGGGGCCGTTGATAGAATTGGCAACGGATGTGCCCATACGTCTGATTGATCTTTCCAGCGGGGCCAAGTTGACGGTCTGCGCGGCGATGGTGATCGGGCGGTTGGAAACTCTTGCTATCGTGGCGCTGATTACGCCAACGCTGTGGCGCGATTGACCCTGCGTCAGGCACCTGGTGTTACTGCCTGATTTTTCATCTGGAATATCTGTGCGCGGCACTCCATACTCTGCCGGAGGGAGCGCGTTGGTCCGCAGCGCGTAGCAAGAACAATGGCGAGATAACAAAATATGGCTTCGGACAGACAGAATCTGCAGGACGCGTTCCTGAACAATGTACGGAAAGCAAAGGTCCCGGTCACAATATTCCTGATCAACGGTGTGAAATTGCAGGGTGTAATCACCTGGTTCGACAACTTCTGCGTGCTGCTGCGCCGCGACGGACAGTCGCAGTTGGTGTACAAGCATGCGATTTCGACCATCATGCCGTCACAGCCGATCAACCTGTATGAGGGCGAAGACGCCTCTTGATGGAACATGAGAGGGCGCACACCCGGGCTTGGGTGCTGCATCCCGAAATCAAATCAGATGAACAGCGCCGTGTCCCCGAACCAGCGCTGGAAGAGGCGGTGGCACTCGCTGCCGCTTTGCCCGATCTGGATGTGGTCGGTTCCGAAATAGTGCGCCTACCGCGCGCGCAGGCTGGTTTTCTGTTCGGCAGCGGCAAGATCGAGGAACTGGCCGAACGCCTCCACGACAATGAGATCGAGCTGGTTCTGATCGACGGGCCAGTGACTCCGGTTCAGCAGCGCAATCTGGAAAAAGCGTGGAAGGTCAAAATCCTCGACCGGACCGGTTTGATTCTGGAAATATTCAGCGACCGTGCGCGTACCCGCGAAGGTGTGCTGCAAGTTGAGATGGCCGCGCTTAGCTATCAGCGTACGCGACTGGTTCGGGCCTGGACCCACCTGGAACGTCAGCGCGGTGGCCTTGGGTTTGTGGGTGGTCCCGGTGAAACTCAGATCGAGGCCGACCGGCGTGCCATTGATGAACAACTGGTCCGCCTGCGCCGCCAATTGCAAAAAGTGGTGAAGACCCGCACCTTACACCGCGCAGCGCGCGCGAAGGTTCCATACCCGATTGTTGCACTTGTTGGCTATACAAACGCCGGGAAATCCACGCTGTTCAACAGCCTAACCGGGGCCGAGGTGATGGCAAAAGACATGCTGTTCGCCACGTTGGACCCAACCATGCGACGGGTTGAGCTGCCGGATGGCCCCGAGGTGATCCTGTCCGATACCGTGGGTTTCATCTCGAACCTGCCCACGGAACTGGTTGCGGCCTTCCGCGCCACGCTGGAAGAGGTTCTGGGGGCTGATCTGGTCGTGCATGTCCGCGATATCAGCCACGAAGAAACCGAAGCACAGGCACGGGATGTTGAGGCGATCCTGAACTCTTTGGGTGTCGAGGACAGTCGCCCCCGGTTGGAGGTTTGGAACAAGATCGACTTGCTGAGCCCGGAAGACCGCGAAGCCGCGCTTGCCCGGGCCGAGCGTGATCCGGCGATCTTTGCCATATCGGCCGTAACGGGCCAAGGTGTTGATCCACTGCTGTCTGAAATCGCCACGATCCTGCAGGGCGCGCGGCATGAGACTATCCTGAAACTGGGCTTTGCCGATGGTGACAAACGCGCGTGGCTCTATCGTCAGGATGTGGTCAGGTCTGAAGATCAGACCGAAGCGGGGTTCGAGATCACGGTGCTCTGGACTGACAAGCAGGCGTCCCGCTTCGCGGCGTTCTAGGTACCGTCTATCTGGCGCTGGTAATCCTCTGCATCGAACCACCCAAGCGATGATAGCACCTTGTTGTCCTTTGAAAGCTCCCACTCTTCCCAGCCGCGTGTAACGACACGGTTGCCGGTCTCGGCGTGATGGCCTTCGAGGGTCCAGACAAAAATGGCATGCCCTCCGGCCCAACGCATCATATCGCAACGCACCTCAAGATCGGGGAATTCTGCATAGAACCCGCGGGCCATTTCAGCGATTTCGGCATGGCCGCGCAGGGGCTCACCGCGATTAATGCTGATCTGACCTTCGGGGGCGAAAAAACCGGCGACCAAGTCGGGATCGCCCGAGCTCCAGGCGATGGCATAATCGCGTGCGAGATTGTTTAAGGTGTCTCGAAAGCTGCCCATGCATTTTCCCCCTTCGTGCAATGCGACGGCCAGACGAGTTTAGGCGATAACGAAGGGGTGCGCCACGCGAGGTTCAAAAAGGGGCGGGGATTTGCCGATCAGATCAGCGCGGGTTCAGGACGGTCACACCAACTGCCGCTGCTCGGGCAAGCCCGATATCCAGCGACATGGGGATGTATTCCCCGCGCCGCCATAGTTGGGCCTGATCGTCATAATAGCGAGATAGGAAATGGCCTGACTGGCCAGTTGCGGTGATGAAAACCGAACTATCGGGGTCCGCAAAATCGTAGACGCCACGATAACCTGCGCCATGCACATTCTGGAACGGGTCCGGTCCTTCGCCTGACGTGCGCCCGCGCAGCAGTGTGTTATCGCCACCGCTGGTGGATTGGCGGATGTTGACGAAAAACCGCAGCACCGGAACCTGGCCCAGCGCAGGGTGGTCCTGGGTGGCCTGATGCGCATCGCCCCAGCGTAAAGATTCGAGTGCGGGGCCATAGCGCTCGGAAATCCAAATGATCGCGTCATCCAGGGCCAGTCGTGCCATGTCGGTGCAATTTTCAACGGGAGCGCTCTGAACCACGTCGCACCAGACCGAGGCACCGTCGATATCGCGATACACCCGTTCGATAAACAGCGGCTCGACATGCTTGTACTCGGCAGCCAGCGGACCAAGTTCGTCCGAGATCAGGCGGATTTGCAGCGCGCGCAACCATGCGGCGTAGATCAGGGGTTCCGGCAGATGCTCGTTCATCTCACCGTTCCAGTTGGCCAGCAGATCCAGCGCGATTTGACGCTGCCGTTCGGGCGTGCCTTCGGGTGCCGACTCACCGGTAAACCAGAGGTCGGCGCCGATCAGAGGAAGCAGTGATCGCGCTGTAAAGCTAACCGTGTCCAACTGCGCTTCGATAAAACTGTCACGCGTATGTACCTCGCGCGATTGCATCAGGCGTTCCCAGCGATTGACCCGCTGGGTGTCGCCCCACTCGTACGACACATGGCGGGGGAAGGGCCGGTCGATAATCTTGTTGTTGGTGTTACCCAGAACTCCGCCGACCGGGGCCACGAATTCAGGATTGTCTGAGTAGGGCAGGCGGCCCTGCCAACGGTTCCGTTCCAGCCAGCCGGGGGTGGGAATGCGGCCTCGGCTTTGATTGTTCAGATCGCGCCGGGGCATTGCGCCGACCAGTTTCATGCCGATCGTGTCTTTATCGACAAGCGACAAGTTTTGCGAAGGGGCAATATAGTCCTCGGCCGCGTCAATGGCGTCTCGAACTGAATCGGCATTCATCAGCGCCAAAGAGGCGCTCATGGATGTATCGCGGGGGCTAAGCGCGCTCCACGACAGAGACGCGACATGGCCCGGTGGTGTGATGGTTTCCAGATCATAATGCGTGCCCGGCAGAACCGGGCCATTCTCGGTCCAGCGCAGGGTCAGGGTAATTGGGGCGGCGTCTTTGATCTCGATAATCGAAGGGCGGGTCTGAAAGCGTTTGTAGCCGTCTGGAGTAAGGTATTCTTCGGGATTGTCGGGGTTCAGTTGTTCGATGTGAACGTCCTGATCGTCCAGATAGGAGGAGGTAAGGCCCCAACCCAAGCGCTCACTCCGTCCGGCTGAGATTGCCGGTACGCCTGGAATGGTTGCACCGATAACGCCGCCTTTGGCCAGTTCCAGCCGCGCCAGATACCAGATACCCGGGGCGGTGAGGCCCAGATGCGGATCGTTTGCCAGCAACGTGCCACCGCTGGCCGAGCGGGACGGCGCGGCGGTCCACGCGTTTGACGCACCTGCCAGCCCGCGCTGCGGGAAAGGCGACAACGGCGTGTCGGGCATCGGGGTGCCTTGGGCATAGCGCGGAAGGTCTGGAAACAGATCAGCATACTCGGGCAGCGCGGCAATACCGGGACCGGGGACGTCGGGCAGAATGTCGGCCAGCCGTGCGGGATTATCCAGCATCAGCGATGTGCGTGCGCGCAACACTTCATCAGCAAGATGGCCGGAAAGCTGAAGGCTCATCAGCTTGATAATCGCTACGCTGTCGCCCGGCTGCCATGGGGGAACGGGGGCGTTGAACAGGAACATCTCGGGGGCGCCACGTCCAAGCGCCTGTTCGTTGATCTCGGTAAGCCGAGCATTGATCCCTGCGGAATAAGCGCGAAGCGCGGCCTTGGTATAGTCGTCCTGAAACTCGACTGAGCGATGGGCGAGTCCGTAAAGATCGAAACGACGCAGTAATTTGTCGATGGCTACCGTGCGCTGGCCGAACACTTCGGACAAGCGGCCCTGTGCGGTCCGACGCAGAATGGTCATCTGCCACAGCCTGTCTTGTGCATGGGCATAGCCCAGACCAAAGAACACGTCCGGGTCGGACTGGCCCAGTATATGCGGCACATTTGCAGTGTCGCGAACGATCTCGACAGGGGCAGTTATTCCTTCAACTTCAAGCGTTTGATTGTATTCAGGCAGGGATTGGCTGGCCAGAAAGTAGACCAACCCCACAGCAGCGATTGCCAGCAGGATCAGGCCTGTCGTAAGTCTCACCAGCCAGCGAAAAACCAGACCCATCTGTCCCCCGAGAATTCTATGCGGTCATTTGCGCCAAGGTTACTGGAACCTCCGCCCGACCGAAAGAGGAATGCCACTGGAATTTGTGGAAATCCGCGAAAACTCGGAGCCCCGCCACAAGATGTAGCGGGGCTCGTCAGAGGGGGGAGGGTGGTATCTTGGGTCTTAGGGGATGATGCGCGTATATTTGGTGCCTTCGACCGTCGCGCCGAACTTCAGACCCGCTTGTCCAAAGACTGCGGCCAGCACGGGTTTGCGCAACTGAGTGGTGTCGGTCGACAAGGATTCTCCGGTCGCGTCGACGACGTATCCGATATCTGCACCGGCCGTCCAACCGCTGGAGCGGCGGAAATCGTTCAAGGCCTCTTCGGTCATAAAGAACAGAACATGCGCATATTGCTGTGCGCCGATCTGCAGGCCCGCAGTACCGGAGATGGCGGAATAATAGTCGACCGTCGCGCCCTGAATACGCAGTGCACCCTGACCATAGGCGCCACCAAAGATAAATCCGGCATCTGTAATCAGTGGCATGACCAACATTCCGTTGGCCTTGTTGGCAATCTCAACGGTGTTGGGATACTTGCTGTACATCTCGTTCAGCGTCGCGTCGACGCGCGCGTCGAGTGTGACTGCGTTGGAGTTGCCAACGCCGTTGCCGCAGGCGGCGGTCAGCGTCAGTCCGGCCATGCCAAAAGCAAAACCGCGACGGCTAAGTCGGGGGGAGTTTGAACTGCTCATGTTTCTCTGTCTCTGTGTATGTGCCTGAAATGTCGGGTGTTCCCGATCTTGTCTGCAAGAATACGCCGATTGCACCGGCCTGTCACGGGAAAGCTGTGCTGCGCACGCAGCAAATCGGCGAAAAATTGCGACAATCTGAGGTGTTAGCCCTGCAGGATGCGCGCGGCTTCGGGTGCAAAATAGGTCAGGATGCCGTCACACCCTGCGCGCTTGAAGGCCAGTAGGCTTTCCAGCATCACCCTTTCGCCGTCGATCCAACCGTTTTGTGCAGCGGCTTGGATCATCGCATATTCGCCAGACACCTGATAGGCATAGGTCGGCGCACCGAAGCTGTCTTTGACCCGTCGGCAGATGTCCAAGTATGGCATCCCCGGTTTGATCATGACCATATCTGCACCCTCGGTCAGATCGCGCTCGATCAGACGCAGGGCCTCGTCCGAGTTGGCAGGATCCATCTGATAGGTCTTCTTGTCACCGGTCAGCGCGCCTGATGCCCCAACGGCGTCGCGGAAAGGGCCGTAGAAAGCGCTGGCATATTTGGCGGCATAACTCAGGATCATGACATTGTGGTGACCCGCCGACTCAAGTGCGCTGCGCATGGCGCCGATACGGCCATCCATCATGTCGGACGGGCCGATGATGTCAGCTCCGGCTTCGGCCTGCGCCAGCGTCATTTTCACCAGCGCCTCAACAGTCTGGTCATTCACAATCTCGCCATCGACCACATAGCCGTCATGGCCGTTGATGTTGTAGGGGTCCAGGGCCACATCCGTCATCACCGCGATTTCGGGCGCAGCAGTCTTAATTGCACGAATGGCACGGTTGGACAGGTTGTCGGGGTTCCAGGCCTCGGCACAATCTTCGGTTTTCAGGCTCGGATCGGTGTACGGGAAAATACATATTGCAGGAATACCAAGGGCTTGCGCTTCAACCGCGGCTTTGGCGATCAGGTCGACCGAGCGTCGCACGACCCCGGGCATCGACGGGACGGGTTCTTCGATATTTTCACCGTCGCGCACAAAAACAGGCCAGATAAAGTCATTCACGGTCAAGGTGTTCTCGCGCACCAGACCCCGGATCGCCTCGGATTGGCGGGCCCGGCGGAAACGGGTCCGGGGATATGGGGCGATAGTCGGTTTCATGGCGCACTCTCCTTGAACAATTGCGCATTGGGTGGCATGAATTCCCGGTGGTCTCAAGGGTAACAATGGACGCATCGCTGCGATGACGGTCCCTGCGGACGTTGAACAAAGGGCAGACGCTTGGACATATACTCTTCGATTTTCGAACTCATCGACATGCGGAGTTTTTCGAATCTGTGGTACTGGATCGGTCTGGCCGTTCTTTGGTCATCTGCCAGCCACTGGACGATGGGGGTGCCCTATGATCTGGTGATGCGCGCCCGTCGTGTAGGTGGTCAATCAGAACAAGACCTTCTCGATGTCGCGCGGATCAACTCGAACAGAGTGTTGTACATCGTCGAAACCTCGGGTCTGGTATTGATGGCAATTTGTTGTTTTGTTTTGACAGGCCTTGCAACGTTGGGATTCTTCTACGACGTGGAATTTGCACAGGCCGTATTCCTCCTTCTGCTCCCGATGTGTTTTGTCATGATGATCAGTATTGCGGCAGCGCGTCGATTGCAGACTCAAGAAGCGACCGTAGAAAATGTTTCCAAAACGCTGACGCGCAGTCGGACCTTTACTCAGATCATCGGTATGTTCTCGATCTTGATCACTGCGTTCTGGGGAATGTATCAGAACATTTCGATTGGTGTCCTGGGTTAGTAGTCCCTGAAAGGCAAGGTAATGACGGCTCCGAACCACGTAACAGTCGGCGGCGGCCCCGAGGGGTTTGATGCACAGCTTGTGCTGAATGAGATCGCGCGCTCGGGCGGTCCAGTCTGTCATATCGCTCGCGATGACAAACGGATGGAGGCGATGCGGGCAGCGTTGGCATTCTTTGCGCCGGACATGCCCGTATTTGTATTCCCCGGATGGGACTGCTTGCCCTATGATCGGGTGTCGCCCAACGCCGACATTTCTGCTGCCCGCGTGGCAACACTGGCTGCTTTGGTGCATCAGATGCCGCAGCGGTTCGTGCTGCTGACCACGCTCAATGCCGCGACCCAACGGGTACCCGCGCGTGCAGTGTTGCGAGAGGCCGCATTCACCGCTCGCGTAGATCAGCGCATCGACGAAGATGCCCTACGCAACTTTCTGGTGCGCATGGGCTTTACCCAAAGCCCCACGGTGATGGAGCCCGGAGACTACGCTATCCGAGGCGGTATCATCGACATCTTCCCACCCGGTGAGAGCGGTCCCGTGCGGCTGGACTTGTTCGGGGATGTTCTGGATGGTGCACGCCGGTTTGATCCTGTCTCGCAGCGAACGACTGAAAAACTTGATGTGGTCGAGCTTGCCCCGGTGTCCGAGGTCATACTGGACGAAGCCGCCATCACCCGATTCCGTCAGAACTATCGCATCGAATTCGGCGCGGCGGGTACGGATGATCCCTTATACGAAGCTGTCAGCGCAGGTCGCAAGCACCAGGGGATCGAGCATTGGTTGCCGTTTTTCCATGAAAAACTGGAAACCCTGTTCGACTATCTTCCGGGGGCCTCAATCTCGCTTGACGATCAAGTCACGCCTTCTCGGCTGGCGCGCTGGGATACGATTGCGGATCAGTATGAGACGCGAAAGCTGGCTTTGGAAAACCGCTCGCGCATGGATACGGTTTATAAACCGACGCCTCCCGGTCTGCTCTATATGGACGATGCTGCATGGGAAGATGCATTGGGCGATCGTCGCGTTTTGCAGTTCAGCCCGCTGCCGCAGGCGAGTGGTCCGGGCGTGATCGATGCAGGCGGACGGATCGGGCGCAACTTTGCACCCGAACGTCAGCAGGAAAGCATCAGCCTGTTTGGCGCTCTGGCGGCGCATATCACCGAAAAGATGAACAAGGGGCCGGTCCTCATTGCCTCTTACTCCGAAGGCGCTCGTGAACGACTGACCGGCTTGATCGAAGATGAAGGCCTGGCCGAGGCGATCCCGGTGACCGACGGAACCCGGGTTGGAAAGCGCGGCCTGCATCTTGCGGTTTGGGCATTGGAACACGGGTTTGAAGCGCCCAATCTGACCGTGATCTCGGAACAGGACGTTCTGGGCGACCGTCTGATCCGCCAACCCAAGAAACGCCGCAAGGCCGAGAACTTCCTGACTGAAACGCAGTCGCTATCGCCCGGTGATCTGGTGGTGCATGTTGACCACGGGATCGGGCGGTATCAGGGGATGGAGGTCGTTACGGCTGCGGGGGCCGCGCATGAATGCCTGCTGCTGGAATATGCTGAACAGTCCAAACTCTACCTGCCGGTCGAAAACATCGAACTGCTTTCGAAATATGGCCATGACGAAGGGCTGCTTGATCGCTTGGGTGGTGGCGCTTGGCAGGCAAAGAAGGCCAAGCTGAAAGAGCGCATCCGCGAAATGGCGGACAAGCTGATCCGCATCGCCGCCGAACGAGCCCTGCGGAAAGCTCCTGTCATGGACCCACCGCCGCATGCATGGGAAGAGTTCAGCGCGCGTTTCCCATATCAGGAGACCGACGATCAGTTGCGCGCGATTTCCGAGGTGATGGAAGACATGCATTCCGGCGCGCCGATGGATCGTCTGATCTGCGGGGATGTAGGCTTTGGCAAGACCGAGGTCGCCATGCGCGCAGCCTTTGTCGCCGCGATGTCGGGCGTACAGGTTGCCATTGTGGCACCGACCACGTTGCTCGCACGGCAACACGCGGCGTCCTTCAAGGAACGCTTCCGGGGGTTCCCGCTGGAGGTCCGGCAATTATCGCGCTTTGTCTCGGCCAAAGAGGCGCAGCAAACCCGAGACGGGCTGGCGCGGGGCACGGTGGATATCGTGATCGGCACCCATGCGTTGCTGGCGAAAGGGATACGGTTCAATAATCTAGGCCTGCTGATCATCGACGAGGAGCAGCATTTCGGCGTGGGCCACAAGGAACGGCTGAAACAGCTGCGCTCGGACGTGCACGTCCTGACCCTGACAGCGACACCGATCCCACGAACTCTGCAATTGTCCCTGACAGGCGTGCGTGATCTGTCGATCATTGGCACGCCCCCCATCGATCGGCTTGCGATCCGCACCTATGTTAGCGAATTCGATGCGGTAACGATCCGTGAGGCGCTGCTGCGCGAGCATTATCGTGGCGGGCAGAGCTTCTACGTGGTACCGCGCATCTCTGACCTGCCTGAGATCGAGGAATTCCTGAAAGAGCAGCTGCCTGAATTATCCTACGTGGTCGCACACGGGCAGATGGCTGCGGGTGAGCTTGATGACCGGATGAACGCGTTCTACGACGGTAAATACGACGTTCTGCTGGCCACGACGATCGTAGAAAGCGGGTTGGATATCCCGACTGCCAACACGATGGTCGTGCATCGGGCGGATATGTTTGGCCTAGCGCAGCTCTATCAGATCCGGGGGCGGGTGGGGCGCTCAAAAACCCGCGCCTATGCCTATCTGACCACCAAACCGCGCCAGCGCCTGACGGCGACGGCTGAGAAACGGCTGCGGGTTCTGGGCTCGCTGGATACGCTCGGGGCCGGGTTCACACTGGCATCGCAAGACCTCGACATTCGTGGTGCGGGCAACCTGCTGGGTGAGGAACAGTCCGGCCAGATGCGTGATGTGGGCTACGAACTCTACCAATCGATGCTGGAAGAGGCGATTGCCAAGATCAAAGCCGGCGAGATGGAGGGGCTATCGGATGCCGATGACCAATGGGCGCCGCAGATCAATCTGGGTGTCCCGGTTCTGATCCCCGAGGATTATGTGCCCGATCTGGACGTGCGTCTGGGCCTCTACCGCCGCCTGTCGTCACTGTCGACGAAAGTGGAACTGGAAGGATTCGCTGCCGAGTTGATCGACCGCTTCGGCAGCCTGCCGAAAGAGGTGAATACCCTGATGCTGGTCGTGCGCATCAAGGCGATGTGCAAACGCGCCGGGATCGCCAAGCTGGACGGCGGGCCAAAGGGCGCAACGATACAGTTCCACAATGATAAGTTCGCCTCTCCCGAGGGGTTGGTCGAGTTCATTCAGAACCAACGCGGGCTGGCCAAGGTCAAGGACAACAAGATCGTTGTGCGGCGCGACTGGAAGAAGGACAGCGACAAGATCAAAGGTGCGTTTGCCATCGCCCGTGATCTGGCCGAAAAGGTCGTGGCTGTGAAGAAAAAGGCGAAAGCCTAGTCCCCTGTCACAAAAGTGCAGAGCTGCCAGTCACCCGCTTCGGATCTTACAAGCGCAGCGCGGTAACCGACCATTGATGCCAGAAAATCGCTGAGTAAGTAGCCCGATGTCCCATCGGTCAGTCTGATTTTCTGGTATTCCTCATCAGGTTGATAGTCAGGGACGATCACGATTTCATGACTGATCAGCGCAAGGATGGGCGCGCCACGAGACGGTGCCTGACGCAGTGTGATGCTTTCGCCCGAAACATAGAAGGCGGTGAAAGGGTCTACTGTAGCGGGAAGAATGATCCGCCAATAGTGCGGCATCCAGAATTCACCCTGATCGTCAAAATATCCCGGTTGGGAAACCGTTTGCTGCAATTGCGACCAGTAAAAATCACGTAGCTCCGCAGCCTCGTCCTTAAACTCTTCACCAAGCGTTTCCGGAGGCACAGTCAAGTTGGTGCGAAACTCTTCCGGTCCACCTGCTGTGCCGTGACTGAGATAGATGTCGGGACAAGCGGCGGCGACAACTGCATCGGTATCGCGTGCCTCGATTTTCGCCAGCAAGTCAGCTCGGAATGCGACCAGTGATGGATTTTGACCTGCCTCGTCGATAGGTGGAAAGGTCTGGCGCTGTGCCAGCGCTGGACTGGCAAGCAGCAGGCCTGCCACCAAAAGGAATAGCTTCATTCCGCAGCCCTCATGGCAGCTTGGGCACAGAAGCATGACGCGCCGACGGTGCGGTCCGCGCGCGCCAAGGCAAGATCAAGGCGTTGCTTGATTTGGCGGATTTCTACTGTCTCGCCGCGTGCTTTCAGGCAATCATGCAAACCCTTCAAACTCCAGACATTGTCAGGGTGGATCGAGGCGCGGCTGAGCGTGCCACCCAAGCCTAGATCTTCACGATAGACTGCCTCGGCCTCGTTCACATGCCCTTGTTCGAACAACAACGCACCAAGCGCATGGCGTGTTGGTTGCATCCAACCCCATGGCTCGTCATAGGGCAGCGTGTCATCCAATTCGACCGAGCGGCGTAGATGTGCATAGGCAATCTCGTAGTTGCCTTTGCGATACTCGATTTCTCCGCGCAGCATTTCTGCTGCGATCTCCAGAAGATCGATGACCCGATTGTTGTGCAGGCGGCGGGTCTCGGGCACGCAGGTTTTTGCGGCAAGGAACAACTGCTCTTCGGCTTCGGCCTGCGCCACCTCATCAGTGGCTGCATGGGCGATGGCGCGAGCATAATGTGTTGTTGCCGTCAGAGTGCGATAGAGATCAGGGTCGTCTGGCAACTTCAGTGCCTTGGCCTCTTCCCAGCGGCCAAAGCGGATCAGGATATGCGGGCCCATGGACATGTAGCTTTCAAAATAATCCGCCATGGGCGGGCTTTCGATCCGAAGCATATCTTCGGGGGTGGTATCCCACAGGCCCTGATTGGCACGCAGGGCTGGTTCCATCTGACCGAGAAACAGAGCGCCATAGATGGTGAAGTGATAGTTGTGCTGACGATAGCCGGTATAAATGTTGAACGCGCCTTCACGCTCATAATATTTCAGATCGGCCTCGGTGGCCTTTTCGTTCCAGTAGGCAACATTGTGGTAATGGCCGCACAGCACATCGATATGGGTTGGCATATGCACCAGATGCCCGGCATCGGGCACAAGTGTGCGCAGGATGTCTCCGGCCTGCAGCGCCTTTTCTGGCGTCGGCGACATCTCCATCAGGTGCACATATAGGTGAAGTAGACCGGGATGAGACATCGACGCCGGGTCATTGACCATAACGCTCTCCAAAGCGTCTTGCGCTTCAAGGGTCGCGGCACCCTCGGCCGGTTGGCCCGTTTTCAGGTCCCACATCTGCCACGGGGTGAGGTTCATCAGCGCCTCAACATGGATCGTGCGCAGGTCCAGATCATCAGGCTGTTCGGCAAATGCGGCGCGCATGGCGTCCGCATAGTCATAGTCCCATTGGTGCATGTTTTCGGTGGGGTCGCGCTGAGGGTATCGGGCGGGTAGGGCGCGGATCAACGCTTGCTCAACCGCTGTGCACCCGTCGAGCAGCGACAGTGCCTTCAGTGTTGCATCATAGGCGATGGCCAGTGATTTGGCCCGGCCCTGATCGTCCCGCAATTCCCAAGGCAGGTTATAGTTTGGGCCTGCCGCATAGGCGATGCCCCAATGGGCCATGGCGCAATCCGGGTCAATCTCGGCAGCTTTCTGAAAGCACGTGACCGCTTCGTCGTGGTTGTAGCCATACGTCCAGACCAATCCGCGATCGAACCAAAGCTGCGCTTCGGGTGATGCTGTGGTGACGGCACAGGAATACGTGCCCAGATCATAATAGTCGCTCATGGCGCCCCCCCACGATTTGCGGGAAGGTTAGCGTGTTTCAGCGGCTCTGCACAGATCAGGCGGGCAGTCTGTTTTCGATCCGGCCCATATGTAGCATCAGGCCGAAGCCAAGGATGCACATCGTTAGCACGCCGGTCGTCAGCGGTGTGATCGACCCGTCAAATAACAGCCCAATAGGGGCCGCGATGGCAGCCGCCAGAATTGTGGCGATCGAGCCAATGACCGAGGCAGCCATTCCCGCGATATGACCCATAGGTTCCATGGCAATGGCGTTCAGGTTGCCCATGGTTACACCGGCCATAAAGAAGATCGAGGTCTGCCACGCCACAAAAACAGCAAATGACGCGCCCGGTGAAAGTGGTGTCATGTTCAGGATGATGACGGCGCTTGTTATCAGAATCTGCGCGCCCAAGGCCCAGGTCACCATACGGCGCATCCCGACGCGTACGACCACGGCAGCGTTCAAAAGGCTGGCCGAACCCGAGATCAGCGCCACGAAGGCGAACCAGAAGGGAAAGCTGTCTGCCCGATCATGGATGACGTCAAAAACCGGCTGAACCATCGTTAGCATGGTGAACAGCAACCCCATGCACAGCGTCTGCACCAGGATCGAGAGGCGCACGGTGGGGTGTGCGAACATCTCATGCACTGCCGCAATCATCAGGGGCAGGCGGAAGGGGCGCCGGTTTTCGGGCGCCAAAGATTCAGGCAGGCGCGTGGCCATCCAGATCACGATGATCGTGGCGAATATGATGAAGGACACAAAGATGCCGCGCCAGCCGACCAGTGCAATAACGCCTGCGCCTAGCAGCGGTGCCACGGCGGGGACCAGAGTAAAGATCATCATCGCAATCGAGATGATGCGCGCCATCTCGCGCCCTGAAAACAAGTCGCGAATGATCGCCATAGCCACAACGCGCGGCCCGGCCGCCCCGAGGCCCTGCGCGATGCGTGCAGCCAGCACCAGTTCAAGCGATGAGCTCGACCACGCAACAGCGCAGGCAAGTATATAGAGAGCGGCACCACCATAAATCACCGGCTTGCGCCCGACCGCATCGGAAATTGGCCCGGTAAAGAATGTGCCGATCCCCATGCCCAGCACAAAAGAGGTCAGGATCAACTGTGCTTTGTTCAGATCGTACGGGCTGAGCTCTGCGCCGATCTCGGGCAGGGCTGGCAGCATTGAATCGATCGAAAAGGCTATCGTGGCGAACATCATCGCGATCAACGCAATGAATTCGCCCCGGGACATGCGGTCGGCCATGGGGAACTCCTTCCCGAATGCGCTATCACGGCGTTTCGGGTTGGACTAGATCAGAAATGCACAGGGGTATGTGCTATTCTGCAGGGGAAGCCTCAATCTGAGACATGATCTCAGAGATCACTTTTGCCCACAATTCAGGAGGTTGCGCGCCCGGAACGGCGTGCTGGTTTGCAACGATATATGTGGGAACCGAATTTACGCCCATTTCGCGTGAATGGCTGTCGCGGTTACGGATATCTTCTAGGTCGGCGTCTGACTGCAGCAGTTTCAGTACGACCGCTGCGTCCATGCCGACGCTGTCGGCGACATCAGCCAACACCTCATGATCACCAATATCACGCGCCTCGACGAAGTAAGCATTAAAGAGTGCATCGACCACGGCATCCTGCTTGCCCTCAATCCCCGCCCAGTGGATCAGGCGGTGGGCATCCAGCGTGTTGGGCGTGCGTTTCATGCCTTCGAAATCGATATTCAAACCTGCGTTTTCGGCATGTTCAACAACGGGCGCGTATGCGCGAACTGCTCCGTCCTTACCGCCGAACTTCCGTTCAAGGTATTCGCGCCGATCCATGCCCTCGTCGGGCATATCGGGGTTCAGCTGAAAGGGGTGCCACTCGATCACAAAGGGGTGGTCTGGCACTTCGGCGAGCGCTTTGTCCAGATGGGTCTTGCCGATATAGCACCAGGGGCAAATCGGATCGGACATGATGTCGAGCTTTACAGTGTGTGTCATTCGGACGTCGCCTTGAAATAGGCCGGCAGGGCGCGGCGCAGAAGTTTGCCGTTGCCTCCGGTGGGTAAGGCGGGCAGATGGACAAAGGCACGCGGCTGTTTGTAGCGCGCCAACTTGTCAGACACATAGGCGTGCAGGTCCGCCGCGTCCAGTTCTTCGGGGCCAGTGTAGAAGGCAACGATGATCGAACTGTCCTGTTTTACCTCAACCGTAGCCGCCCCGACCTGGGTGATCTCGGGATGGGTGGATAAGGCCGCCTCGACTTCGACCGGGGAAACGCGATATCCGCCCGCATTCATCATGTCGTCATCTCGACCCAGATAGGTGATTTGCCCATCAACCGCCATCGCGCCTTGATCACCGGTCAGGAACCAATCCCCCTGCATCCGAGCAGCGGCCTCGTCGGGGGCATTCAGATAGGTCAGCATCAGGCCCGGATCTTCGCGATGTACGGCTATTGTACCTTCCTGACCTTGTGGCACAGGGCCATCCGGCCCGAGGATGGCAATCCGACGCCCGGGCTGCGGCTGCCCCAACGCTGTGCCGCGTGCCGGGTGGCTTGGGCTGGATGAGATGAAGGTCGAGCATTCGGACATGCCGTAAGCCTCATAAAGCTCGGTGCCGGTGAACTGCACCCATTTTTCATGCAGGTGTCGCGACAGCTTTTCCCCGGCGCAAAGGCCGTGGCGCAGATCGGGAAGGCCGGGCTGCGTGTCACTTTGCATCATCTTCCGAAAGACCCCCGGTGCGGCTGCAAAGATGGTGGCACGATGTTGTTTCAACAGGGCAGGCAGATCGCGTATGTCTGTCCCGGGTTCAGGGATCAGAGCCGTTGCACCAATGGCCCAAGGGTCCATCAAGCCGGTGCCCAGCGTGTAGGTCCAATTGAATGCCCCCGCATGGCACAGCCGGTCCGAGGATTTCAGGCCATACCAGCCGTCGACCATCATCTGCCGAGCCCAGATGGCGCGGTGTGCATGCGCAACCGCACGGGGTTTGCCCGAAGTACCCGAAGTGTAGACCACGTAGGCAAGCCGCTCGGGATCACCCATGGCAAAACTTGCAGGCGGCAGTGATCGCATCCGGGCCAGTTCAGGCAGCATGATCTGATCCGGGTGCGCCGCGCAGGCGACCTGGGGATCTCGCAAAATGGCGGCGGGTTTCAGATCGTCGACGATCTTTGCGGTCTCTTGCTCGGTCAGTTGTGATGAGGTGGGCACGGGGACCAGCCCCACGGCGATTGCGCCCAGATAGGCGATCGGAAAATCGACGGTATTGCCCAATCGCATGAGAACAATGTCTTGGGCGCGAAGGCCGCTCTGCAGCAATCCTGAACCGGTGCCCATTATCGCCGAATGCAGATCGCCATAGGTCCAGTCTGTTGCACCATCCGATCCCAGCACCGAAAGTGCGGTTTTCTCAGCTGAACTTTTCGCATGGCGCAGCACATGCGCGGCAAGATTGAATGGGCGCGGGCAGGGCGTAGGCGGCCCCTGATCAAAGATCGACAACATGAGAACTGGCTATCCCCGTGCGAGGCGCGTTGCAAGCAGGGCATGCTCGCCCTATAGAAAGACCCATGGCCACCAATGATCATAAATCTATCGTCAGAATTGCCCGCGACAATGGTGTCAACACCGAGTTGGAGCCGGTCGATCTGGGCGCGCGCGTGCGCGAACTGCGTAAAGCCCGCAACTGGACGCTGGAACAGGCGGCGAGTCAGGCGGGTCTGGCTCGGTCGACACTCAGCAAGATCGAAAATGGTCAGATGTCTCCGACCTATGATGCTTTGAAAAAGCTGGCGACCGGATTGGAGATTTCGGTGCCTCAGCTTTTTACGCCGCCACAACGCGATCAGGTGATCGGTCGAATGGCAGTGACCAAGATGGGCGGGGGTGCGGCCCATGCGACCACCACCTACGAACATGAGTTGCTGGCAGAAACGCTGACCAAAAAGCAGATGCTGCCCTATCGCGCCCGTGTACGTGCACGCTCGATGGAAGAATTTGACGGCTGGGTGCGTCACGATGGTGAGGAATTTCTGTATGTTCTGACCGGAGTGGTGCGGTTGTTTACCGAGTTCTATGAGCCGGTCGAAATGCGCCGCGGCGACAGCGCTTATTACGACGGCAGCATGGGGCATAACGTCATTTCGGTCAGTGATGAGGATGCGACGATCCTGTGGGTGACGTCACTTGCTTAGGGATTGGGCCGCTTCACGGTTCAATGCTTCGGTGAACAGGAAATCCTCAAGCTCTTCGCGCGCCTCGTTTACGGTCAGGTGGTGACGCTCGGCCAGGTAAGCTTCGAACTGTTTGCGATCTTCGCCAACGCGCGCCATATCCCTATCGCGCAGGTTCGGAAACCTACGTTTTGCACGCGCATATGACGCGTCCCAGTCTTGCGTCAGATCAGCCCAGTTTAGCATCTGCGAGCCTTCCTTAGTTGGTGTTTCAGGATTGCTCTCCCCCAAGATAGCCTACGGAGCGCCGTGCGTTGCTGCAGACATGACAAAATGTCGCAGCCGGAGTCGGCAGATAAGATGCAAAAAACCCGCTGCGGAGATACCGCAACGGGCCCACGGACCTGCTGTAAAGTGAGTGGCGGCCGGTCCGTTATTCTGCTTGTTCGAATAACCAGTTCAGTATTTTGTGTCCGATAAATACAGCAATTAACTGCATAATTATGAACATCGGAATGTGCGCAGGGTATATCCCCGCAAAGGTATCCGTAAAGCCCCTTGCGATGGTAACGGCCGGATTAGCAAAACTTGTGGAAGACGTATACCAGTAGGCGCCGGTAATATAGAGGCCCACAAGGGCTGGTACCGTGTCCGGCTTGTGCCGAATTCCGCCGAAAATCACAAAGAGCAAACCCAAAGTGGCGACAATCTCCGAAAACCACTGATGTGCCCCGGTACGATGCATCGTTTCCGAAGTTTGCAGAATCGGCAGGTCAAACATGTAATGGCTGGCCCAGACCCCCGCGATACCTCCGGCAATCTGAACAAGCATGTAAGGGGTGACCGCACGCCAGGGATGTTCACCGCGCAGCGCAAAGGCCAATGTCACTGCAGGGTTGAAGTGAGCGCCCGAGACAGGGCCGAGCGTAGTGATGATAGCGTAAAGGATGCAGCCGGTCGCAATTGCATTGGCCAGCAACGCCAGCGCGATGTTCCCGTCGGACAAGGTTTGCGCCATGATGCCTGATCCGACAACGCCGATCAGCAGGAAGGCGGTTCCGAGGAATTCGGCAAAGTATTGGCGGGCGCTCACAGCAGGGCTCCTATACGTTTGAGATGGGCCGAGAGTTCAACGCTGTCCATGGTTTCAATGGGCAGCTCCAGAAGTGCCTCGGCGCGGCGCCCAAGAATGTCATATGCGGTCCTAAAGGCGGTTTCCCAGTCTGACTGAGACGCGGCGGCTGGGTCCTCGACACCCCAATGCGCGCGTACGGGGGCGCCGGGCCAGACGGGACATGTCTCTTCGGCGGCTGAGCCGCAAACCGTGATCACTATGTCCATTTCCGGAGCATTTTCTGCTGCAAACTCATCCCAGCTTTTAGAGCGGGCATCGCGGACGTCATGGCCTTCGGCACCAAGCAGCGTCAAGGATTGCGGATGCACCTTCCCGGTCGGGTTGGAGCCTGCTGAATAGGCGCGTACACGCCCTTCGCCGGTGTGATTGAAGAGCGACTCCAGCAGAATCGACCGAGCCGAGTTGCCGGTGCATAGAACCAGTATGTTCATGGGGGTATCCTTGGATTGATCGAGGACTACTCGGCCATTCGGCCGATATCATCCACCTTGTGCTGTAGTGAGATGCGGTCGAGCGTTTCGAACGGGAGGCTGGCAAAGGTGGTGATACGGTTGCGCAGCAATCCGTAGGACTGCTGGAATGCCAGCTGCTTTTGCGCGTCGGTTCCTTCAACTTTGACCGGATCGGGCAGACCCCAATGCGCGCTTATCGGTTGTCCTGGCCAAGCGGGGCAGGCCTCGTTCGCTGCGTGGTCGCAGACGGTAAAGACAAAATCCATCTTTGGGGCATCAGCAGCGGCAAATTCTTCCAGTGATTTTGAGCGGAGCGAGGTCGTGTCGTAGTCTTTTTGCTTCAAGAGTTCCAAAACGATTGAATTTGGTCCGTCCGATGGTGCCGTTCCTGCCGAATAAGCGCGAAACAAGCCGTTACCTTCATTGTTCAGGATGGCTTCCGCCATGATCGAACGGGCCGAATTTCCGGTGCAGAGGAAAAGCGCATTCATTACGCGGTCAGGGGACGCCATAACGGGGTCATCCGAGGGTTGCATGCACAAATCAGGACGATTTTGACAGCAACCGCCCAGCAACTCATCAAACAGCCCGCGCACCGCTGGTAAGTTGGCGGCATATTGCAATGATGTCCCGCTGCGCGACTGCTGGATCAGCCCGGCGGATTTCAATGCATTCAGGTAGGTTGACGCAGTATTGGGTTTCAGCGCTAAAGCCTCGGCAATCTGACCCGCAGCAACGGAATCTGGATAGCGACGCATCAACAGCCGGAACAGATCCAGCCGCTTGGGATGTGCGAGTGCGTTCAGCCTGTCATGAATCTCTATTTCCATAATTCATGAAATATGGAAATAGAAAGGACTCGTCAATCCTGAAACCACCAGACCTGTGGCATATATTCTGGCCCATCGCCATAAATTGGCAGAGTGTCGGGTTGTTTCAGCTCTTTGACATGGGCGATACGGCCGACATCAAAGCTCCAGATAGGAATAACATAGCGACCCGCTGTCAGAACACGATCCAGCGCGCGCGTTGCCGCAACAAAATCCTCGTGGCTTTCCGAGGCCAGCATCGCGTCGATCAGCCCGTCCACGGCGGGCGAGGTCAGACCCATGACATTCCGCGTCCCGGGAGCGTTGGCGTTTTCGCTGCCCCAATACAGGCGTTGTTCGTTGCCTGGCGAGAGCGACAGCGCACGACGGAACGGGGTCATGTCAAAATCTTGCGCATCGATGCGTGAAGTATATTGCGCGTCATCTACTTTCTCGACTGTCAACTGGATACCCAGGCGTTCGAGGGCGCGGGCGTAGATTTCCGCGATCACGCCGACATCCTGGACCACGTTCAGGCTGCCCTGGCTGATGACCAGATCAATCACAAACGGCTCACCGCTGGCGTTGCGAAGCTGGCCGTCCTGAATGATCCATCCGGCCTCTTCCAGCAGTTTAAGCGCTTTGCGGATATTTCGGCGGTTGCGTTCGGTTCCATCGCTTTGAGGCAATTCATAACCATCCAGCGTGCCCGGTGCCAACTCGGCGGCATAAGGTTGAAGCAATTCCTCGACACGACCAGTGGCCGGTCCGGGTTGCATCCCCAATTCCGAACCCGAGAAATATGAGATGATCCTGGGCTGCGCCCCGCCTGTAATGGTGTCGTTGATGAACTCGAAGTTGAAGGCCAGCGTTAGTGCCTCGCGTACGCGCCAGTCATCGAATGGGGCCTTGCGTGTGTTCATGACAAAGCCGGTCATGCCTGATGGTTTTTGATGGGGAATTTCCGTCTTCACAACATCACCGCGCTGAACCGCTGGGAAGTTGTACTGCGTGTTCCATTTATCCGCGTTGAATTCACGAACGGCCGAAAGCTCGCCAGCTTTGAACGCTTCAAACGCGACTGTGCCGTCTCCGTAGAACTCAACCCGTATGTCATCCAGATTCATCGTGCCCTTGCGGTAGGGGATATCGGCACCCCAATAGTCAGGATTGCGACGCAGGTTCACATAGCGGCCAGCCTCATAGTCATCGATTACGTATGGTCCGGAACCGATGGGTATATCGTGTAGTTGAGCGTCAGCGAACGACTTTCCCTCCCACTGCGCTTTTTGCAGGATCGGGCGCATTCCGGCGATCAGGGCCAGTTCGCGATCCGGTTCGTTAAAGGTGATCCGAACGCTGCGCGGTCCAGTCTGTTCAATGCTATCAATCTTGCCCCACAGCCCGCGATATCGCAGGTGGCCTTCGGTGCCCAGTGTCTCATACGACCAGATCACGTCATCGACAGTGACCGGCGATCCATCCGAGAATTCAGCATTTTCGCGCAGCGTGAATTCGACCCAGGTTCGGTCCGAATCCGTCTCAACTGATTCGGCTAACAACCCGTAAAGAGTGAAAGGTTCGTCCCAGGAGCGGCCCATCAGGCTTTCATGCGTCCAAAATCGCAACTGCCACGGCGCGGTGCCTTTTTGCACAAACGGGTTCAGACTGTTATAGCCGCCGGTATTGCCAAATACGACCTTGCCGCCCTTGGGCGCGTCAGGATTTGCGTAGGGTAGCGACACAAAATCCGGTGGTAGGGCCGGGTCACCATACATAGCTATGCCATGGGCCGATTCTGCTGACGCCATTGAGGCGGCGAAAATACAGGTGATTCCCACAATCGCGGGACGAAGGGGGCGGAGATAATCGGGGCTCATTTTGGAAACAATCCTGCTCTGGCCTTATTTTGTTTGGGATTCACCGTAGCCATGATTTTTCTTATTATCAAACTTTTAGCTTGGACGAGGGCGTGGAATTGCTTATAAAGGCTCTACTGCTCGATAGGTTTCTTGCCTGTATGAAACCTGCCTCAATAACTTAACGCCCGCTTCGTGCGGGCGTTTTTTTTGGCAAAACTCGTGCGGGCGCGCGGATCAGATCATTCCCCGTTTTCTTTGCAGGTGCAGCATGGCACTGTGTTTGAGAAACAAAAACTCATAAGGAGAGTGCCATGAGTCTGTCGGGCAAAACAGCCGTCGTCACGGGGTCGAATTCGGGGATTGGGCTGGGCATCGCGCGTGAGCTGGCGAAGGCCGGGGCGGATGTGGTGCTGAATTCGTTCACCGACCGTGATGAAGATCATGCGCTGGCCACCGAGATTGGCAAAGAGACGGGAACCAACGCGCGCTACATCAAGGCAGATATGTCCAAGGGCGATGAATGCCGTGCACTGATCGAACAGGCAGGTGCTTGTGACATTCTGGTGAACAACGCCGGCATTCAGCATGTGGCCCCGATCGATCAGTTTCCGTCGGACAAATGGGATGCGATCATCGCGATCAACATGAATTCGGTCTTTCATACGATGGCGGCAGCGCTTCCGATGATGCGCGCGGCGGGTTGGGGGCGGATCGTGAATATTGCCTCGGCTCACGGTCTGACGGCCTCGCCCTACAAGGCGGCTTACATCGCGGCAAAGCATGGTGTCGTCGGGATGAGCAAGACCGTGGCGCTGGAGACTGCGCAGGAGCCGATTACCTGCAATGCTATTTGTCCGGGATACGTACTAACTCCATTGGTTGAGGCGCAAATTCCCAACACGATGAAAGAGTACAATATGAGCCGCGAGGATGTGGTGAAGAACATCCTGCTGGAGCGGCAGCCGTCGAAGGAGTTTGCCACGGTCGAGCAGCTGGGCGGAACTACGATCTTCTTGTGCTCGGATGCAGCGGCACAGATCACAGGAACGACGATATCCGTGGATGGGGGATGGACGGCATTGTGAGGGACCATGGGGGCTCTGCCCCCATACCCCCGAGGTATTTCTGGCCAGATGAAGAGGCGGAACCATGAAACGGATCAATCTGGCATTGCAGGGCGGTGGGGCGCATGGCGCGTTTACTTGGGGTGTACTGGATCGATTGCTGGATGATGAGGATATCGAGGTTGCCGCGATCACTGGGACTTCGGCCGGCGCACTGAACGGGGCAGCGTTCAAATCAGGGATGGTGCATGCAGGGCGCGACGGGGCGCGGGCGTGTCTGGATGGACTTTGGAAACGCATGGGTGCCGTCGGCGATATGCGAATTGCCCATTGGATGCGGGGCATTGAGCCTGCTCATGTTGCACAAGCGTTGGAGTACTCCGTTCCGTTCTCGATGGCCGAAGCATGGTCGCGGCTAGTATCGCCTTACGCCTATGGGCCGTTTTATCGCAATCCGCTCACCCCGGTTGTGGATCGGTTCAACTTTGATGAGATTTGTGCAGACGAAGGGCCCGCGCTGTTTGTCTGCGCCACCTGTGTGCGCAGCGGCAAGATTCGCGTTTTCACAGGCGAGGAGATTTCGACCGATGCGATTCTGGCCTCGGCCTGCTTGCCGAACCTGTTTCAGGCGGTTGAAATCTATGACCCGAAATCCGAGCGGACCGAAGCGTATTGGGATGGCGGCTATACCGGAAACCCGGCGCTTTATCCGTTGTTCGGTGGGGATTTGCCAGATGATGTGGTGATTGTGAACATCAACCCGCTGGAACGCGATGAGGTGCCTAAAACGCCGCAGCAGATTCAGAACCGGATCAATGAGATCAGCTTTAACTCATCGTTGTTTCGCGAGCTGCGTGCGATCAATTTCGTTCAACGGCTTCTGGCCGAAGGCAAGCTGAAGGCTGGTGAGATGAGCCGGGTGCTGGTGCATATGATCGCTGATGACGCCTTGATGAACGACCTTTCGGCGGCCACCAAGATCGTGCCAAACCCGGTTGTGCTGAACCGGCTGAAACAGTCCGGGCGCGATGCGGCGGATCAGTTTCTGAGCGCGCATAAGGACGATCTGGGTCAGCGAAGCACGGTCGATTTGCCCGTAATGTTTGGTTGATTATTCAGGCGGCTGGGTTGGGTCTTTGTCATTCGGGTAAACCAGACCTGCTGAGATCACCAGCTTGGCTGCATCCTCGATCGACATATCCAGCAGGATCACATCCTCTGCGGGGAAAAACAACAGGAACCCGGATGTGGGGTTTGGAGTTGTCGGGACAAACACGCTTAGCAACTCGCCCCCGGTTTCGGCGCGATCGCTCACTTCACCGCGCGCTGTTGTCGAGACGAAGCCGATTGCCCAGATGCCCCGGCGCGGATACTGGATCAGGCAGGCTTTTTCGAAAGACCGCTCGGTCTGGGCGAACACAGTTTCCGAGATTTGCTTGATCCCGGAATAAACCGAACGGACCACGGGCATGCGGTCGACGACACTCTCGGCGAAATGGATCAGAGAACGGCCCAGAATGCCCTTTGCGATCCAGCCGACGATAATCGTGAACAGCAGGAATATGACCACGCCAACGCCGCGCAGGTTGATGCCGACATATTCCGAGGGTTGGAACCGTTGCGGGATCAGTGGCAGGACGGCGCTGTCGATCCAGCCAACCACAGACCAGATCAACCAGATGGTCAGCCACACCGGAGCAATGACGACGATACCAGTCAAAAAGGACGCGCGTAGCCGGGAGAACAGGCCGGGGCGTCGGTGGGGTTCTTCGTCAAACGGAGTGTTCATTGCGGTCCTGAGTGGTTTGCGGAATTAGGTAAGCAGTCCGGGCGCTTGGTGCAATAGCTGGGGTCAGTGGGCTGATTCCGTTAGCGCACGCGCGATGACCGCTGCCAGTCGGGCGTTGTTGCGTACCAAAGCGATGTTGGCGGTAAGCGAACGGCCTTCGGTCTGTTCATAGATACGCTGTAGCAGATAAGGTGTGACGCCTTTACCTGTGATCCGGTGAGTTTCTGCATCGGCCTGTGCGGACGCGATGATCGGGGCCAGCTCCTCGGACGGGATCTGGTCGGCTTGCGGGATCGGGTTAGCGACCAACTGACCACCCGGCAGCCCCAACGCACGCCGTGCTGCGTGGGCTTTTGCTATGTCAGCGGCATCATCCATGCGCAGCGGGGCTGCCAAGGGTGATTTTGCGGACCAGAAGGCCGGGAACTCGTCCTGTCCGTGGGCGATGACGGGGACGCCGAGCGTTTCCAGAACTTCAAGTGTTTTGGCGAGGTCGAGGATGGCTTTGGCCCCGGCCGCGACCACAGTCACCGGGGTCTGCGCGAGCTCGTGCAGGTCAGCGGAGATGTCGAAGGAGGTTTCGGCCCCCTGATGCACCCCACCGATGCCTCCGGTGGCGAAGACCTCGATGCCTGCATAATGTGCGGCGATCATTGTTGCGGCGACGGTGGTGGCCCCGGTGCCGCCTGTGGCGAGGCAGGCGGCCATGTCAGCGCGTGACAGTTTGGCGACGCCTTGCGCCTGACCCAGTGCGCTCAGCTGGTCGGCTTCGAGGCCGACGTGCAAAACTCCGTCAATAACGGCAATCGTTGCTGGAACGGCGCCCGCATCGCGGATGTCTTGTTCAACCTGTGCCGCGACCTCGATGTTCTGGGGGTAGGGCATGCCATGGGTGATGATGGTGCTTTCCAATGCCACGATCGGTTGGCCCGCATCCTTGGCGGCGCGGACCTCTGCAGAATAATGAATGGTGATCACAGTGGGGTTTCTCCGGAAACATAGGTTGCAGCGGCGCGCAGCGCGCGGCTGAGTGCCGCGTCGCTGTCGGCACCATTCGCCTCGGCGGCGATATGGGCGGCCATGAAAGTGTCGCCCGCGCCGGTCACGCGGGTGACCAGAACCGACGGGGGTGTTTGGGTCAAGACAGCATCAGCATCCCCGACGGTGGCCGAGTTGCCGCCATCGGTCACAAGAACCCGCAACGCGCCACGGTCCAGCAGGCCTTTGGCGGCGCTCTCGGAATCGGTGAACTCGCGTTGGCAAAGCAGTCCGGCCTCTTCGAGATTCACATAGAGCGTTGCACGGGCGTGTTTGAGGAAGGGCAGCAGCCGTTCTGCCTTGCCGGGCGAGGCCGGGGCGACGCGCAGGTCGGCTTTGGCAAAGGCGGGGCTTTGGGCGATCTCTTCAAGCAAGGTCAGCGTGAGGTTACCGTCCAGCGCGATGGGCCCTTCGAATGGTGTATTTTCATAACCCAGCGGACCATGCATCAAGGGACGCAGGATTTTGGCTCCGGCAGCTTCAAGCGAATGCGCATCGGCAATGGCGGCGATCAGCCCGTTGGCTCCTTCAACCGCCATATATCTGTCGGTTGGCAGGTCTTGCGAGCGATAGATGTGATCGGTGACCATCCCCAAACGCGCGCAGGACCGGACCAATTCGTCGCCTTCAGCGTCGCGGCCAATTGCGGTCAGCAAAGTCGGGGTCATTCCGAACCGCACCAGCGTCATGGCGATGTTCATGGCGACGCCACCCGGCAGGCGAGTAATGCGGCCGGGTACATCCGAGCCCTGTCGCATGGCGCTGGCCGAGCGTCCGATCACGTCCCAAAGGACCGAACCGATGCACAAAATTTTGCTGTTCTTGTTCATGCCTTGTGTCATGCCGCAGCCCCGACGCGGGTGCAAGGGTTAACGCTCGCATCCCTTAGCGCATTGCGGCAATCAGAGAGTTCAGCGCCTCCAACGGGTTATCTTGCGACCAGATTTCCTCTCCGATGCCGAAGAAATCGGTGCAGGGGGTGAGGTCTCGGATCAGATCGGACGTCAGGCCGCCCTCGGCCACGACGGGAACCTCGATCATTTCGGACCACCATTGGAACAGGTCCTTTTCGGCCTGAGTACCATCGCCCAGCGTGGCGGAACCAACCGGGCCAAAGGCCACGTAATCCGCGCCACTTTCACCAGCAGTCATCCCGTCATGGCTGGAAGACCCGCAAAAACTGCCGACAATCGCATCCGCGCCCAGCTCCTTGCGGGCTGCCCTGACAGACCGCGCGCCGTCATCCAGATGCACCCCGTCCAGACCCAACCGCTGCGCCAGCAATACATGGTTGGAAATCACGATGGCTACATCGCGCGCATGCGCAACTTCGCGGCAAGCATCGGCGGCGCGCGCGATGGTATCTTCGTCGCTTCCAGCCAAGGCGAGGCGGATACATGCAATTTCAGACCCGTCCAATACGTGGCCCAATTGATCAGGGAATGTACTCAGCGCGATGGTCGGAGGCGTGATCAGGTAAATCTGCGGCTGCTCGGGGGTGTCCATGGCGCGTCCTTCGGGTTTGTCATCTTTCGCGCGGTTTAGCGGATTGCGCGGGGGAAGCAAACTTTTATGCCGGCTACGTACCCTTTTGCGAACAGAAGACGCCGGGCCGACTTGCCCTCGACCCATGCGGCCATTAGAGCAAGCGGAGTTTTTCGGAGTTAGCCATGCCCAGCGATACATCACAGCCGTCTTTTGTTCTGGTGCGCCCTCAGATGGGTGAGAACATCGGTGCTGCCGCGCGGGCGATGTGGAACTTTGGGCTGGATCGGATGCGGATCGTGGCACCGCGCGACGGCTGGCCCAATCCCAAGGCGGTGGCGATGTCCAGCGGGGCCGGGCGGCTTTTGGATGAGGCGCAGTTATTTGACGATCTGGCGGGCGCGCTGGAGGACACCACCTTTGTCTTCGCCACCACAGCGCGGCAACGTGGGTTGACCAAGCCTGTCTATAGCCCGGAGCGCGCAATGCAGCTTGCATCGCAGAAAGTGGCGGCGGGCGAAAAGGTCGCTGTTCTGTTTGGCCCGGAACGGGCAGGGCTTGAGAATGAGGATATCGCCAAGGCCAATGCGATTATCTCGGTGCCAGTGAATCCGGAATATGCGTCGTTGAACCTCGGGCAGTGCGTTCTGCTGACCGCCTACGAATGGATGCGCCAGACCGGGGATGTCGTGCATGAGGCAACTGATCTGGGCAAGGGCGATTGGGCGACCGGGATCGAGGTTGAAAAGTTGGTCGAGCATTATGAGGACCGTCTGGAACAGGCCGGGTTCTTTTATCCGCCGGAAAAAGCCGAAGGAATGAAGGTGAACCTGCGCAATCTGTGGTCGCGGATGCGGATGACACGGGCCGATGTACAGATGCTTCACGGGATCATGCGGCAGATGGTCCGCTGGAAAGACAAAAGCTGAGGCTGGACCTATCTTCCGCCAAACCATAGCTTGCGACGAAATCAGGACATGAGGACAGCATGAGCGGTAAGCGCAGCATCTTCGAAGAGGTCTCGGACAGCGAAAAACAACAGGCCGTCCAACCCGGTATGATCGACCGGGGGCGTGGCGGTGCGCGGGCCGCGATCCGGGTTTGGTTGATGATCCTGTTCGCGCTGGTCGTGATCATGATTGCTGTGGGCGGGCTCACGCGGCTGACCGACAGTGGACTATCGATCACTGAATGGCGACCTATTACGGGTGCTATCCCACCGATGAACGCCGCCGACTGGCAAGCCGAATTCGACAAATACAAGCAGATTGACCAGTGGCGCATTCAGAACCAATGGATGGAGCTGGATGATTTCAAAACCATCTATTGGTGGGAATGGGGCCATCGCCAGTTGGGCCGCGTGATAGGATTGGTTTGGGCCGTTGGATTTATCGGTTTCCTTGTGACCCGCAAGATTCCGACAGGATGGGCTGGTAAGCTGCTGATCCCCGGCCTGCTTGGCGGTGTTCAGGGTGCTGTAGGCTGGTGGATGGTCGCCTCGGGCGTCACACAGGGTGAAGGCATGACCGCCGTTGCCAGCTATCGTCTGGCAACGCATCTTGGCTTGGCCTTCGTGATCCTCGGCTTTCTTGCCTGGTACATCTTTGAACTTGGCCGTGACGAACGTGACCTGATGCAGGCCCGCCGCGCGAAAGAGGCTAAGCTTTTCTCGATATCGACCGGACTGCTGCACTTCACCTTCCTGCAAATCCTCATCGGTGCGCTGGTGGCCGGGATCGACGCGGGGAGGTCCTACACTGACTGGCCTCTGATTGGCGGTCAGTTGCTGCCGCCCGATGCGACCATGCTGGAACCGATGTGGCGTAACTTCTTTGAAAGTCCCGGTCTGGTGCAGTTTATCCACCGTTGCGTCGGCTATCTGCTCTTTATTTTCGCCATCATAGTCTGGCGGCGCGGTGGCAGCAGCGCGCACCCACAGACCCGCTTTGCCTTCAACGCCATGTTCGCAGCTTTGTCACTGCAAGTGGTCGTGGGCATCATCACAGTCGTCTATGCGGCACCTTGGCAGATCGCCATTTTCCACCAGTTCATGGCCGTGGTCGTCTGGACCCTGATCCTGCGCGCCCGCTTCCTGACAGCTTACCCTATCGCAACATCTGTGCGCGGAGCATGACCCCATGACAGCATACAACGACTTGATGGCCTTTCAGCGCGAAACCTCGGCCCTGGGCCAGATTGCCGGTAGGCTCGGCTGGGACCAGGAAACGGTGATGCCGCGCGGTGCCGCGCCGCAACGGGCCGAGGAAATGGCAGCGATCGAGGCTGTATTGCATGCTCGCCGCTCTGACCCTCGCGTTGCCGAATGGTTGGAGCAGGCCGCACCGCAAGATGAGGTCGGCAAGGCACAACTGCGTGAGATACGCCGCGCCTATGACCGCGCGGTGAAGGTGCCCGCCGATCTGGCGACGGCGATTGCACGCGTGACATCCGCCGCGCAGGGCACATGGGCCCAGGCGCGAGCGGACGAAGATGTCTCAGCCTTCCTGCCGGTGCTGGAAGAAGTTGTCTCGCTGAAACGGCAAGAAGGTGAAGCGCTGGCACAGGGTGGCGACGTTTATGATGCGATGGTTGAGGATTACGAGCCCTACACAACCGGCGCTCAGATCGCCGCGATCTTTGACGAAATGCGCCCACGTCTGGTGGCTCTTCGCGCCGCAGTTCTGGATCGCCCGGAACCTGCCGCGCTGACCGGCAACTTTGACGAACTGACCCAGATGCGCCTGACGCAGAAACTGGCAACGACATTCGGCTATGACCTGAACAATGGCCGCGTCGACAAAGCGGTGCATCCGTTCAGCTCGGGCAGCGGGCTGGACGTTCGGATCACCACCCGCACCAGCGAGACCGATCCGTTCAACTGCTTTTACTCGACCATTCACGAGGTTGGCCACGCCGCCTATGAGCAGGGCATCGACCGCGATTACCTGCTGACCCCGCTGGGACGTGGTGTGTCGATGGGTGTGCATGAAAGCCAAAGCCGGATTTACGAAAACCAGCTGGGCCGCTCGCGCGCCTTTACCGGATGGCTGTTTGACCAGATGAAAGAGGCGTTCGGTGATTTTGGCATCGCCGATGCAGATGCGTTCTATGCCACCGTCAACCGCGTCCACAACGGCTATATCCGGACCGAGGCGGATGAGGTGCAGTACAATCTGCACATCATGCTGCGGTTTGATTTGGAACGCGCACTGATGGCCGGTGACTTGCAGGTCGGCGACCTTGAAGCCGCCTGGAACAACCGCTTCAAAGCAGATTTTGGTTATGCGGTCGACAAGCCCTCGAATGGATGCTTGCAGGACGTACACTGGTCGGTTGGCCTGTTTGGCTATTTCCCGACCTATTCACTGGGCAATGTATATGCCGGATGCCTGTATCAAGCACTGCGCGCGGCAATTCCCGGACTTGAGGGGCAGTTGGCAGCTGGCGATACTTCCGGGGCGACCGGTTGGCTTCGAGAGCATGTGCAGCAGCATGGAGGACTGTACGCGCCCCGCGAAATCATTCAGCGCGCCAGTGGGGTGGAACCAGGGCCGGAGCCGCTGTTGGCTTATCTGGAGCAGAAGTTCGGGGCGTTGTACGGGCTTTGAGGCGTGTTCGTGGCGCTCCGGCGTTACACTGGCCCTGACGGTACCATTTCGATACGCAAGGCAACAGCGGCGAAGAAAAGGCCGCTTCCTGCCAATACAAACACGTGCCAGATGGTGTTGTGGTAGGGCAGCCAGTCCAGAAGGTAAAATACCACGCCTGCGGTATAGATGAGGCCTCCGGCGATCATTAAAGTAAGGGTAAGGGGTGAAAGTTCGGCCAACATGGATTGTCCGGCCCAAACCGCTGCCCATCCCATCAGAAGATACAGCGCCAGCCCGAACCAGCGGAAGCGGTTCGGGTCGATCATCTTCAGAACAGAGCCCAGCGTCGCAGAAGACCACAGCCCCAGCAAAAGCCCCGGAGGTTGCGAAGCCGAGAGCAGCAGGAACGGCGTATAAGTTCCTGCGATCTTCACGTAGATACCCGAGTGATCAAGGCGGCGCAGAAACTCTGCCCATTCATCATGCTCGATCATGTTGTAGAGCGCCGAGAACGTCAGCATCAAAACCAGAGTTATTCCATAGATCGAGGCGCCCAAAACCGCCGTCGGGTCTGACCGATAGAAGACTGTCATGATGATCAGCATAGGCGCTGCGATCACCGCCGAAGAAACACCCAGCACATGAACAACACCGTCACTTATTCGCTCAGCACGGCTGTAGGCAGGTCGGATATGGGCGAATGACCACATATCGAAATGCTAGGCGTGCCGGGTCTGCTGGGGCAAGCCCACCCTCGTGCCGTTGGCAGGAACGTGATCCTGAGTAACAAAAACGCCCGCAATACGGGCGTTTTGTTACACTTCTGTAGTGCTTTGTTATTCCTCGGCTTCTTCGTCACCCTGGTCGGCGATCCAGGCCACACTAACGACTTCTTCGCCTTTACCGGTGTTGAATACCCGCACACCACCCGCGCTGCGGGAGCGGAACGAGATTCCCTCGACCGGCACCCGGATCGATTGGCCTTTCGAGGTAGCCAGCATGATCTGATCGTCGATTTCTACGGGGAAGGAGGCAACCAGTTCGCCGCCGCGCATGGCTTTGTCCATGGCTGCAACGCCCATGCCACCGCGACCGCGGACAGGGTAGTCGTGACTGGAGCTCAGCTTGCCCGCGCCGCCCGACGTGATGGTCAAGATCAGGTTCTCGGCTGCCGACATCTCGGCATAGCGTTCCTGCGTGACACTGCCAGGCGCGGCTTCGTCCTCGTCCGTTTCGCCGTCATCCGCAATGCCCGCGACTGCGCGGCGCATCTTGAGGTAGGCGGCGCGCTCGTCCGGGTCGGCCTCGAAATGGCGAATTACGGACATCGAGACGACACGGTCGCCATTGCTCAGCCTGATGCCGCGCACACCGGTAGATTCGCGTGAGTTGAAGACACGTACATCAGTGGTGCGGAATCGGATCGCACGGCCCGAATTGGTGACCAGCATCACGTCTTCATCTTCTGAACAGATGCGAGCGTTTACCAGTTCCACATCCTCGGGCAGTTTCATCGCGATCTTGCCATTGCGGCGGACGTTCGTGAAATCTGACAGACGATTGCGGCGGACGTCACCTGCACTGGTGGCGAAGACGATTTGCAGGTTCTCCCACTCTTCATCCGGCACATCCACGGGCATGATCGCCGCGATCGAGACACCGGTCGGGATCGGAAGAATGTTGACGATCGCCTTACCCTTACCGGTCCGGCTGGATTGCGGCAGACGCCAGGTCTTGAGCTTGTAGACCATGCCTTCGGTGGTGAAGAACAGCAGTTGCGTATGCGTGTTCGCCACGAAGAGATTGGTGACAACATCCTCTTCCTTGGTCTGCATACCCGACAGGCCTTTGCCGCCACGCTTTTGCGCCCGGAAATCGGCCAGCGGGGTGCGTTTGATGTAGCCGCCTGAGGTGACAGTCACGACCATATCTTCGCGTTCGATCAGGTCTTCGTCTTCCATATCACCGGACCAGTCAACGATCTCGGTGCGGCGGTCGACGGCGAACTGCTCGCGCACGCTGCGTAGCTCATCGGCGATGATGCCCATGATGCGCTCACGCGAAGACAGAATATCCAAGTATTCCTTGATCTTGTCGGCCAGTTCTTCCAGTTCGTCCGTGACTTCCTTGACACCTAGTTGGGTCAGACGCTGCAGCCGCAGTTCGAGAATGGCGCGGGCCTGTACCTCGGTCAGGTTATAGGTGCCGTCGTCATTCATCTTGGACAGCGGATCGTCGATCAGGCGTAGATAGCCTTCGATCTCGGATGCAGGCCAGCGGCGGGTCATCAGTTTCTCGCGCGCTTCAGCAGCGTCTGCCGACGAGCGGATCGTGGCAACCACTTCGTCAACATTCGAAACGGCCACGGCCAGACCACACAGAATGTGACTGCGCTCACGCGCCTTGCGCAAGTCATAGGCTGTGCGGCGGGCAACAACATCTTCGCGGAAGTCGATGAACGAGGTCAGGAAGCGGCGCAGGGTCAGCTGTTCAGGCCGACCACCGTTCAACGCCAGCATGTTGCAACCAAATGAGGTCTGCATCGGCGAGAAGCGGTAGAGCTGGTTCAGCACCACTTCGGGCGTTGCATCGCGTTTCAGTTCGACCACGACACGCACACCATTGCGGTCGGATTCGTCCTGTACGTGGCTGACGCCTTCGATGCGTTTTTCACGCACGGCTTCGGCGATCTTTTCGATCATCGAGGCTTTGTTCACCTGATAGGGGATCTCGTCGACAACGATGGCGTAACGATCCTTGCGCAGCTCTTCTACGCGGGTCTTGGCGCGGATGATAACGCTGCCACGGCCTTCAAGGTACGCTTTGCGCGCACCTGAGCGGCCCAGCATCACACCGCCGGTCGGGAAATCGGGGCCGGGCACATATTCGATCAGTTGTTCTGATGTCAGATCCGGGTCGTCGATCAGCGCCAGCGTGGCATCGACCACTTCGCCTAAGTTATGCGGTGGGATGTTGGTTGCCATACCCACGGCAATACCACCGGCACCATTGACCAGCATGTTCGGGAAACGGGCGGGTAGGACGGTCGGCTCTTTGTCTTTGCCGTCATAGTTGTCCTGAAAATCGACGGTCTCTTTTTCGATATCGGCCAATAGGGACGCGGCGGGCTTGTCCATCCGTACTTCGGTGTAACGCATCGCCGCCGGGTTATCGCCGTCCATTGAGCCAAAGTTGCCCTGACCATCAAGCAGCGGCAGCGACATCGAGAAATCCTGCGCCATCCGCACCAGCGCGTCATAGATCGCACTATCACCATGCGGGTGATACTTACCCATCACGTCGCCAACCGGACGGGCCGACTTACGATAGGACTTGTCATGAGTGTTCCCGGTCTCATGCATCGCGTAGAGAATACGCCGATGCACCGGTTTCAGCCCATCGCGCAGATCGGGGATCGCACGGCTGACAATGACCGACATCGCATAGTCCAGATAGGACGTGCGCATTTCGGATTCGATGGATACCGTCGGGCCGTCATAAACGGGGCGCTCGGGCGGGGTTTCGTCCATGTTTTCAGGGATTTCTGGCGTATCGCTCACGTAGGCTGCCCGTGTCTTGTTCTTGATCTATATCTTGTGGATACACTTTATCAGACCCGGCATATAAGGTGCAAGCAAGCAACCGTTCCCCGGCCAAATTAGGTCGGTAACACCTGAGTAACATATTGTTATCTAAGTATTAGGACAGTTCCGTGTTACTCTGACTAGACCTTGTAACAAATTTGGAGGTCTGCATGGCGCAAAGTGAAACTGAACTCATGCTTAAGGGGTACGGGCTGACCACGGCGGAATTTTTCTACCACATGCCCGACTATATTCACGTACTGAACACGTTTATTTGGCAGGATTACGACCTTGCTCCGGACCATCCGAAGCTGTTCGAATTCGTAGAATTCTGGCAGAAAGAGATTGAAGGTCCGCTGCACTCGGTCAGGTTCACGCACCGTAAAATGATCGCGCCGGGGGAATGGCGCAACATGGTGGGTGAGTTTCGGGTAAATTAGCCCTCAGGCCGAACAGCTCGCGCCGCCCAATACACAGAATTTGGCGCAATGCGGGTGGTTCAGATGCACGTCGGCCTCGGCCTCTTTAAGGGTTTCGCCCAATTCAAACTCCGGCGAATAAGGCAGCAGCGTACAGGCCAGCACCACCGGACGCTCGGCGCCTTTGCGTTTGACGACCATACGCGAGCTGGCGCACATCACCGCATCAGGGGCTTTGTCCAGGATGCCCCAGCAAGCGGTTGTGATTTCAGGAACTTCAACTGTTTCGTCCATCTCGGGAAACAAAACTGTTTGGCCCGGATTTTGCGCATCGATGTCAAAGCCGTGCTTGGCAAAGAATGCTGCATACCCCGCGCGGCTTTCAGCGTCGCTATCCCCCCAGACTGAGCGCCCGGCAATTGCCATCCTAAAGCCGTTGTCCCGCAACCACTCCATCCCCGTCAGAGTTTTGGCAAAACTGCCTTTGCCGCGTTCTTCGTCATGCAGATCGGGGCGGTAGTGGTCGACGGAGACACGCAGCGTCAGTTTTTCTGCGTAGTCGCGCTGTAATTCCAGCAAACCCTCGCGCATTTTGCGGCGCATCATCGGCCGCATTGCATTGGTCAGGATCAAAACTTCGTACCCGCGCTCTAGCGCAACGCGCGTCATCTCGATCATCTCGGGGTTCATGAAGGGCTCACCACCTGTAAAGCCTATCTCGCGGATCGGCCATTGGCGCTGTTCGATCTGATCCAGATAGTCGCGGACTTCGTCGGCGGTGATGTAAACCAGAGCATCGTTGGTTGGGCTGCTGGCGATATAACAGTTTACGCACTCGATGTTGCACAGCGTTCCGGTGTTGAACCAAAGGGTTTCGGGATGAGTCAGCGCGACGGACGCGCGCGTTTGCCCGTCTGCTGTCACTAAACTGTTCTGAAACTTCCCGATATTCGCAGCTTGTAGGGCGTTGTCTTTCATTCCGGCATCCGGTTCTGTGCTTGTGCCAAACCGACTTAACCGTTTGTGCCGGTTTAGTTAAGAGTATCTACCCCTCGCTGACAGAGTTTTGATGTGGGAAGAAAGTTGCTGACTGGTTGCGCTAACATTGGACATGCCCCAAGCGGCAAGGTAAGGAAAAGCCATGGTTTCTCGTGTCATACCTGTTGACCCATTTGATCTGGTCATATTCGGCGGAACCGGCGATCTGGCACAGCGCAAGATCGTTCCGGCCCTGTTTCGGCGTTACTGCGCCGGGCAGTGGCCCGAGGCCACCCGGATCATCGGCGCAGCGCGGGGCGCTCTGACCGTTGATGGCTTTCGCGAAATGGTGGCCGAATCGTTGCGCCAGCACGCACCGAAACGGGCAAAAGATCAGGAGGCTGTGAACGGTTTTCTGCAGCGCGTGGAGTATGTTCCGCTTGACGCATTGTCCGAAGATGGTTGGGCCCAGTTGGCTGAAATGCTGAATGCGGATCGTATCAGGGCCTTCTATTTCTCGGTAGGCCCCCGTTTGTTTGGCCCGCTGGCCGAACAGATCAGGGCGCACAATCTGGCCACCCCGCAAACCCGTATCGTCGTCGAAAAGCCTTTTGGGCACGATCTGGAAAGTGCACGCGCGTTGAATGCGACACTGGCGGCGCATTTTGACGAAGGGCAAATCTATCGGATCGATCATTATCTGGGTAAGGAAACCGTTCAGAATCTGATGGCCGTTCGGTTCGGCAACATGCTGTTCGAACCGCTTTGGAACAGCCAGTATGTTGATCACATTCAGATCACTGTGGCCGAGACCGTCGGCATTGACGGTCGTGAAGAATATTACGAGCGCGCCGGCGCCATGCGCGACATGATGCAGAACCATCTGATGCAGCTTTTGTGTCTGATCGCGATGGAACCACCCGCAAAATTTGATCCGGACGCGGTGCGCGATGAGAAACTCAAGGTCATACGCGCGTTGGATTCGGTTGAGCCGCACCACATTGTCCGCGGTCAGTTTGCAGGCGGTGCCGATGGCCGGGGGTATCGTGAAGTTGTCGGCAATCAAAGGACGACGACGGAAAGCTACATCGCATTGCGCGCACATATCAGCAATTGGCGTTGGGCGGGCACACCGTTCTATCTGCGCACGGGCAAAGAGCTGGTGGCGCGGTCCTCGGTCATCAATGTGATGTTCAAGGATGCTCCGCATTCGATTTTTGGCGAAGAGGCCGGGCGTCATGCGAATGCCCTGTCGATCCGGTTGCAGCCCAATGAAGGCATCACTTTGAAAGTGACAATCAAAGAGCCGGGGCAGGGAGGCATGCGTCTGGTTGACGTTCCGCTGGACATGAGCTTTGCCGAAGCGCTTGGGCCTGAAAACCAGGACCCACCCGACGCTTATGAGCGGCTGGTGATGGATGTCATTCGCGGCAACCAAACGCTGTTCATGCGCGGTGATGAGGTAGAAGCCGCATGGGCCTGGACCGATCCGATTATCGCGGGCTGGGAGGCGCGCGGTGATGTTCCCAAACCCTATGAAAACGGCAGCACCGGCCCGGGCGACGCCGAGCTGCTGATGAAACGAGACCACCGCCGCTGGCAAGGAATAAATCCATGAATATCAAAGAATACGCCGATCGCGACATGCTGGCGATTGATGTCGCGAATGCATTGGCTGGAGATCTTGAGGCCGCATTGCTACATCATGATACTGTCTCGTTGGCTGTTCCGGGCGGAACCACACCGGGGCCGATCTTTGATGGATTGTGCGCTGCTGATCTGGAATGGGATCGTGTGCACATACTGCCGACCGATGAAAGATGCGTGCCGGGTGATCACGAGCGTTCGAACGAGAGGTTGATCCGGGAACGGTTGCTGACCAGTCGCGCATCCATTGCACAATACATGCCGCTCTATGTTGCGGAACATGAGCCTGAGGCGGTTTTGCCCGAGATCGAAAGCCTGATTAACCCGCATCTGCCGCTATCGGTTCTGGTGCTGGGTATGGGTGAGGACATGCATACCGCCTCGCTCTTTCCGGGGATGCAGGGCTTGTCTGCTGCTCTGAACAACAACGCCCCGACACTGGCGGTAGCGCGGACCGACGTGCAGCCCGAAGCGCGTATCACGCTGACGGGTCCGGTTCTGGACGGCGCTTTGTCCAAGCATCTCGTCATATTCGGAGAAACTAAACGGAATGCCCTGGATCGTGCCATGTCACTACCACCCGAGGAAGCTCCGATCGCGGCCGTGCTCAGCGGCATGACCATACATTGGGCGGAGTAATCACGATGCAGCTGGATCAATTGAACTCACTCGCAGCCACACAGACGGGCCGTCGGATACTCGATCTGTTTGACGCCGATCCAAACCGGGCGCAGGGTTTCTCTGCTTCGACCGGAGATCTGCTGTTTGACTATTCGAAGACACAAATCGACGAAGATATCCGCGCGGCACTGATCCAGCTTTGCGATCAAGTCGAATTGGCAGAGCGTCGGGCCGCGATGTTCTCCGGTGAAAAGATCAACGAAACCGAAGGCCGGGCTGTATTGCATACCGCGCTACGCAATCTCGACGGAGGCCCGGTCGAGGTCGATGGTCAGGATGTAATGCCGGACGTACTGGGCACTTTGCAGCGAATGCGCGTCTTTGCAGAAGAAGTGCGTGGCGGGGCGATCAAAGGGGCAGGGGGCGGCTTTACGGATGTGGTCAATATTGGCATCGGCGGCTCGGACCTTGGGCCAGTGATGGCGACGCATGCCTTGGCACCTTATCACGACGGGCCAAAGCTGCATTATGTCTCAAACGTGGATGGTGCGCATATTGCGGATACGCTGCGCCCGCTTGATCCGACACGGACTCTGGTGATTGTCGCTTCGAAGACCTTTACGACCATCGAGACGATGACCAATGCACGCACGGCGCGGGCTTGGATGGTCGATGGTGGTGGTGATCCGGCGCGGCAATTCGCAGCGGTCTCCAGCGCTGTTGACAAGACTCAGGCCTTCGGGATTCCCGAGTCGCGGGTGTTTGGCTTCGCGGATTGGGTCGGCGGGCGGTACTCGGTCTGGGGGCCGGTCGGACTGCCGGTAATGATCGCCGTTGGCTCGAACGCGTTTGACGCGTTTCTACGGGGTGGTCAGGCGATGGATCTGCACTTTCAATCCGCCGAATGGGCGGAAAATCTGCCAGTTATGCTGGCGCTTGTGGGGGTCTGGCATCGTCAGGTGCTTGGGCATGCCAGCCGCGCAGTTCTGCCATATGATCAGCGTCTGCTGCGCCTGCCTGCCTATTTCCAACAGCTTGAGATGGAATCGAACGGTAAATCTGTCGCGATGGATGGCAGCGCGCTGACCATGCCTTCAGGTCCGGTTGTCTGGGGCGAACCCGGCACAAATGGGCAGCATGCATTTTATCAGTTGATCCATCAGGGCACCGATGTGATCCCCTGCGAATTCATGGTGGCGGCAAACGGGCATGAGCCGGAACTGGCCCATCATCATCGCCTTCTATTGGCCAATTGCTTGGCCCAGTCCGAAGCGCTAATGCGGGGTCGGTCGCTGGATGTTGCACGCGCACGCATGGCCGAAAAGGGCCTTACAGGCGACGAGTTGGAGCGTCAGGCACGCCATCGTGTGTTTTCGGGCGACCGCCCGTCAACCACGCTGATCTATCCGCAGCTTACTCCGTTTGTGCTGGGTCAAATCATTGCGCTTTATGAACACCGTGTGTTTGTCGAAGGCGTGCTGCTTGGAATCAACTCGTTCGATCAGTGGGGTGTTGAGCTGGGCAAGGAACTGGCAACGTCTCTGGGACCGATCGTGGACGGTGAGGTCAGCGCCGATGGCAAAGATGGCTCGACCTCGGCGCTGGTTGGATACGCATTGCGACATCGCGGTTGACGCGGCACCCTGCCGCACTCTCTTATTGTCAGACAATTGAATTCTTGGCAGGGTTGTTGCCAAGACATAACGGCGCGGCCAAGCGCTGACGATGGGAGGAATGTCCATGCTGGGACAGATGATGACGCAGCCTTTGCTGATTTCGTCGCTGATTGAACATGCTGAACGTTATCACGGGCAGACCGAGATCATCTCGGTCGAAACCGACGGAACCGTGACCGAGACCAATTGGTCCGGGATCGCGCAGAACGCCCGACGGATGGCTTCGGCGTTGGAAAAGCTGGGGCTGCAACCGCAGGATCGCGTGGGCACGCTGGCCTGGAATAACCGCCGCCACCTTGAGATCTACTATGCGGTGTCCGGCGCGGGCTTTGTCTGCCACACGATCAACCCGCGTCTGTTTCCCGAACAACTAACCTATATCATCAACCACGCGCAGGACCGGGTCCTGTTTTTCGATGCGACCTTCCTGCCTTTGGTCGCCGCGCTGCAAGAGCATCTGACTGAGGTGCAGTACTATGTGCTGATGGGTGCGCGGGACGAGGCTGCGCTGTCTCAGGTGCCGGGGTTGGTTTTTTATGACGAGATGATTGAAACCGGTGATACAGACTACGCGTGGCCCAGCTTTGATGAAAACACTGCCTCCAGCCTCTGTTATACTTCGGGTACCACTGGGAACCCCAAAGGCGTTCTCTATTCCCACCGCTCTACAGTTCTGCATAGCTTCGCGTCGAACACGCGCGACGTAATCGGCTATTCCGCCATGGATGTGGTGATGCCGGTGGTGCCAATGTTCCACGTCAACGCTTGGGGCTCGCCCTATGCCAGCGCTATGTCTGGTTCGCGAATGGTGATGCCGGGGCCGGGATTGCATGGCGAGGCATTGGTCAATCTGATCGACACATATGGCGTCACGCTGGCGATGGGCGTACCGACCATTTGGCAAGGTCTGCTGGCCCATGCCGCGACATGCGGGACCAAGTTGAAAAGCCTCAATCGTACTGTAATCGGTGGTGCGGCATGCCCGCCCTCAATGATTGAAACGTTCCGCGAAACCTATGGCGTCGATACCGTCCACGCCTGGGGCATGAGCGAAATGAGCCCGCTGGGCACGACGAATTATCCGATGGCCAAACATCTGGACATGCCCATCGAAGCGCAACACAAGCTGCGCGAAAGCCAGGGCCGCCCGCCCTTTGGGGTTGAACTGAAAATTGTTGATGATGATGGCAACGATCTTCCTCATGACGGCGAAACGCAGGGCGATCTGATGGTGCGCGGCCATTGGGTTCTGGACAGTTATTTCCACATGCAGGACGAGGACTTATTGCAAGAAGGCTGGTTCGCGACTGGCGACGTTGCAACACTGGACCCAGATGGGTTCATGACCATCCGCGACCGGTCGAAGGACATCATCAAATCGGGGGGTGAATGGATCAGCTCTGTCGAGTTGGAGAATATCGCGGTCGCACACCCTCAGCTAGCGACGGCTGCCGTTGTGGGCGTGCCGCATCCGAAATGGGACGAACGCCCGCTCTTAGTAGCAGTGAAGGCCGAGGGCGAAGAACCGACCGAGCAGGATTTGTTGGCATTCTTCGACGGCAAAATCGCCAAATGGCAGGTGCCCGACAAGGTCGTGTTCGTCGACGCCTTGCCCCTTAACGCGACCGGAAAGGTCCTGAAGCGCACGTTGCGCTCGGATTTCAGTGATGCGCTGATGGGATAAGTGCCAGTCTGGGAAGAATGGCTCCGGCGGTAGGGATCGAACCTACGACCAATTGATTAACAGTCAACTGCTCTACCGCTGAGCTACGCCGGAACTGAGGGGCGTGTATCAACAGGTAAAGTGGAGGTCCAGATGCAAAAACGTTTTTTTGTGGGTGAAGTGCACGGCCTCTCATCTAATTCGGAGGCGACTCAGTGTGGACCTTCCCTAATAGCGTAGCCAACGGCCTATTTGAGCCCGCTTCGACCAATGCTGCGCGATGCTCCAACGACATCAATGCGCAGAAAGCCGACGTCGGCCGCTTTCGATGCGGCCTAAAGCAGTGCACAGTTACCCAATTGGATGGCTACCTGCAGCTGCGTCAGAGCGGCCGTTCTAAGGCCTCCAAATTGAGTAGGAGCGGTTCTTACTTGATTAAGACTGCCCCCTATGAGTTTCGACTACATCCCAGAAAGCCCAGCATTAGTGTTCAATAGAAACTGGCGGAAAATCGGGCTGCTTGCCGCCCCAATCCCGCGGGCGTTTTCTCCGACAGCCGCAGCTTCTACAACCGGAGGAATCAAACCGCGTTTATCTTGGTTGACTAGGTAACGACGAACCCGTGAGACCAGCTCCTCACGTATTTCAGATGGGAATGCGCCGTCGATAAAAATTGCCTCAAAGTCGATGACCGCGCAAATAGACAGCGCAGCTTTGGCCAGTTCCTGCGCGGTGGTACCGATCCATGGTTCGACATAGCGAGAAATGCCGCTCCAGTCCTGCGGCTTTTTCCACAAAATTCCCGGATCAACACCCGCTTCTATCAACCTGTCCTCGAGCAGGAACAGCGATGCAGTGTCAATCAGTTGCTGGCTTTCACCCAAAGGACCCGTCGTCCGCATGGCACCCAAGGCACCGGCATTGCCTTGGTTGCCCTCAAATACGGTGCCATTCAATGCAACGCCTCCGCCAATCATTGAGCCTATGAAGAAATAAAAATAGTCTCGATACTCAGCCCCGCGGCCATAGAGGTGCTCCGCGTGACACGCGGCAGTAGCATCATTGACCACAAAGACCGGCAGTTCGCTGAACTTGGCCACCTCGGAAAAGAAGTTCACGTTTCTCCAGGACCTGAATTTCTGAGCCGCAAGCCCAGAAAGGTCGTGCCACTTCCACAGCTCGAACGGTGTTCCGATTCCAATCCCGCATACACGGTCCCGAAGTTTCTGGGGTTCATTGGCCAGAAGCTCTTCCAATCCTACCTCCAGAAACCCGAACACTGCTTCGGGTAGCGGGTAGTCATAAGTCGTCGAGAGCTGTTGGCGTGGCTTACCGGTGAAGTCGATCAAAAGAAGATCGGCGCTGCGGCGACCGATCTTCATTCCCACCGACAGAATGCCTTCGGGATTGAGCTCCATGGGGATCGAAGGTTTCCCAACTTTGCCCTTCAACGGCGTCCCACGTTTGAGAATCTCGTCCTTTTCGAGCTTACGCAGAATGATCGACACGGTCTGGGGTGACAGGCCCGTCAGCCGCGCGACGTCCGCCCCGGCAGCAGGTCCATGCCGTTGTAAAACCGTCAGAATGAGGCGTTCGTTATGATCACGAACACCGCTTTGGCTTACCCCGCCGGTTAGTATTTTCAACGCCTCTCTTTCCATAACCTTAAACATAAACACCTTGTTTTCTTATGAAAAGATACGTGGGCAAATTAATAAATAAACTTTATTTATTTATTGACACAGAGGCTAGAATCACGGTTTCTTGAACGGGACCTTCATTGGAGGATGGAGGCCCGCCTTGTCGCTATTCCGCGCGGGGCCACAACAATTTTCTGGGAGGACAACATGAGAAATCTACTCAAGCTCGCCGCATCCGCGACTGCGCTGACTTTGGCCGCTGCATCCGCGCAAGCGGCTGGTGAAACCGTCTGCCTGATTACCAAGACCGACACCAACCCCTTTTTCGTTAAGATGAAGGAAGGCGCAACCGCCAAGGCAGAAGAGCTGGGCATGACGCTCAAGGCGTTTGCCGGCAAGGTTGATGGCGACCATGAAACTCAGGTTCAGGCCATTGAAACCTGCATTCTCGATGGCGCAAAAGGCATTCTGCTGACAGCATCCGACACCAGCTCAATCGTTCCTGCGGTCAAACAGGCGCGGGATGCGGGGGTTTTGGTCATTGCGCTGGATACTCCGCTTAGCCCGATTGACTCAGCGGACGCGACATTCGCGACGGACAACTACAAGGCCGGCCTTCTGATCGGTCAATGGGCCAAGGCCAAAATGGGCGACGCCGCAGCCGATGCCAAGATCGCGACGCTGGATCTGAACGTCAGTCAGCCGACAGTAGACGTTCTGCGCAATCAGGGTTTCCTCGACGGGTTCGGCGTGGACCTGGCGGACCCGAATGTCATCGGTGACGAAACCGATGCGCGTCTGGTTGGCAGTGACGTGACCGACGGCAATGAAGAAGGCGGGCGCCGCGCGATGGAAAACCTTTTGGCCAAGGATTCATCCATCAACGTTGTTCACACGATCAACGAACCGGCTGCTGCGGGCGCATATGAGGCGCTGAAATCCATCGGGCGTGAAAACGACGTACTGATCGTTTCGGTCGACGGGGGGTGCCCCGGCGTCCAAAACGTCGAAGCCGGTGTGATCGGGGCGACAAGCCAACAGTACCCGCTGTTGATGGCCTCGCTTGGGGTTGAGGCCGTGAAAAAATGGGCCGAAGAGGGCGTGAAGCCCGAAAACACACCCGGCAAAGACTTCTATGACACGGGTGTGGCACTCATCACCGACCAGCCGGTTGATGGGGTCGAGTCGCTGTCTGTCGCAGAAGGCCTGGATCTCTGCTGGGGCTAAAGGCAGCTCTATTAGGTGAGGCGCGCCGCAGCGCCTCATCAATCCTTTCACCAGCAAACCTAAACTTCCTGTAAACTGATTTCGTGGACGCGATGCCAGCCACGAAAAGGGGGAGAGATGTCTGAAGCAAACCAAAACGCCCAGGAATTCGAAACCGCCGCCAACGCGTCAGAAACCGTAGCGGAATTTGAAGATCACCGTCGTGGTGTTCTGGGGAAGTTGCAGCATCTTCTCCATGTCAACCCTTCCTTTGTGCCGTTGATCGTTCTGGTTGGCGCCATCGTAATTTTCGGTCTGCTGCTGGGGTCCAAGTTCTTCTCCCCCTTTGCGATGACGCTGATCTTGCAGCAAGTTCAGATCGTGGGCATCGTGGCCGCAGCGCAAAGCCTTGTCATTCTGACCGCCGGCATCGACTTGAGCGTCGGTGCGATCATGGTGTTTTCATCCGTCATCATGGGTCAGTTCACCTTCCGCTACGGTATCCCGGTGCCCATTGCTGTGATGTGCGGGCTGGCAATGGGAACGCTGATCGGGGCTCTCAATGGCTGGCTGGTCAGTCGCGTAAAGCTGCCGCCCTTTATTGTCACGCTCGGCATGTGGCAGATCGTTCTGGCGACAAACTTCCTGTATTCCGCAAACGAAACAATTCGCAGTCAGGATATCGAGGCCAACGCCCCGTTCCTGCAATTTTTTGGCACCAAATTCAGCGTCGGTGGCGCGACCTTCACGGTTGGCGTGATATTCATGCTCGTACTGATTTTCGTGTTGGCTTACGCGCTCAAACATACGGCCTGGGGCCGGCATGTCTATGCAGTGGGGGATGACCCTGAGGCGGCTGAACTATCCGGTGTGAACGTGCACAGAACGCTGATGTCCGTTTATATGTTATCCGGTTTGATCTGTGCATTCGCAGGCTGGGCCCTGATCGGGCGTATCGGGTCGGTTTCACCTACATCCGGTCAATTGGCCAATATCGAAAGCATCACCGCGGTAGTGATCGGGGGCATCTCTTTGTTCGGCGGGCGGGGATCCATCCTGGGATCGCTGTTTGGCGCGCTGATTGTTGGCGTGTTCACTTTGGGGCTAAGGCTTCTGGGCGCAGACGCACAATGGACCTTCTTACTTATCGGACTTCTCATTATCGCTGCGGTTGCCGTCGACCAGTGGATTAGAAAGGTATCGGGCTAATGTCAGACTCAACTCCAGTCGTCCAAGGCCGCGGGATCGTAAAGCGTTATGGCCACGTTACCGCCATCGACCATTCCGACTTTGAACTGCGCCAGGGGGAAATCCTGGCAGTGATCGGAGATAATGGCGCGGGCAAATCATCCATCGTGAAGGCGATCTGCGGCGCCACAATCCCGGATGAAGGCGAGATTCTGATCGAGGGCAAAAAGGTTAACTTCAGCTCTCCGATCGATGCGCGGAATATGGGGATCGAGATTGTCTATCAGCAGCTCGCCATGTCTCCTGCCCTTTCGATTGCGGACAACATGTTCATGGGGCGCGAAATCCGCAAGCAGGGGTTCATGGGCAAATACATGCGTAAGCTTGACCGTCCAGCGATGGAGAAGTTTGCCCGAGAAAAACTGACCGAGCTTGGGCTGATGACTGTACAGTCGATCAATCAGGCGGTTGAGACTCTTTCTGGTGGCCAACGCCAAGGTGTTGCCGTTGCTCGTGCCGCTGCCTTTGCAACCAAGTTTATCATCATGGACGAACCGACGGCTGCTTTGGGAGTCAAGGAAAGCCGAAAGGTGCTCGAACTGATCCAGGACGTGCGTGCCCGCGGCATTCCGATCATCCTGATCAGCCACAACATGCCTCATGTTTTTGAGGTTGCCGACCGCATTCATGTGCATCGGTTGGGCAAAAGGCTCTGCACAATTGATCCCAAGGATTACACGATGTCCGATGCAGTCGCCTTCATGACCGGTGCCAAGGAACCCCCAAAAGAGGACGCAGCGTGATCGAGCAGGACGTACAGCGCGTTTGCGACCTGATCTCCTCCCGGCGGCAAGTTGGAGTCCGGACGATTATCGCAATCGCCGGTCCCCCTGCATCCGGAAAGTCGACCTTAGCGGATGCCGTTGTGCAATCGCTGAACACGCAACTGAGCTCGGCGGTTCCCTCAGCCACACTTGTACCAATGGATGGTTACCATTTGGACAACTGCGTGCTGGAAACGCGTGGATTGCTGGCGAGAAAAGGCGCGCCAGAGACTTTCGACGGGGTCGGGTTTTGCGCTGCAATCAGAGAGCTTCAATTTACGCGCCACGAGTCCTTTCATCCCAAATTCGACCGCACAATGGACCTCGCTATTGCCAACGCCATTGCGGTTCACCCGGCAACTCCGGTCGTCGTCGTTGAGGGTAACTATCTTCTGATGGACAGCGACCCGTGGAGAAACCTGACGGATGTCTATGCCGCAACGGTTTTTATCAGCCCAACTTTGGAAGAGCTTGAAAACAGGCTGCAAAACCGCTGGATCAGCCATGGCTTTGACCCGCAAACCGCGCTGCAACGCGCAATAGCGAACGATCTGCCAAACGCTGAACGTGTCATCCGTGATAGCCGGAAAGCCGATCTTATACTGAGCCAGAACTACACTGAATTCGGGATGCGCAACGCATTCTGAATCTGCGCACTGGCTTCAGCCAACCCTTGATACAGTGCCTCTAGGCAGCCTCAGGTGCAACCCAAGTCACCCCTTACGCAATGAGGAAACCTCATGAAATTCTTCGTGGACACCGCAGAAGTAAACGACATCAAAGACCTGATGGGTTTCGGATTATTGGATGGCGTGACCACCAATCCAAGCTTGATCGCCAAGTCCGGTCGCGATTTCAAAGAGGTCATTGCAGAAATTTGCACTCTGACGGATACGCCAGTATCGGCAGAGGTTGCAGCGTCGGATGCTGCGGGAATGATCGCAGAGGGAGTGCACCTCGCGGCGATCGCAGACAACGTCGTTGTCAAACTGCCGCTGACATTGGATGGCCTCAGGGCCTGTGCTCATTTCAAAAGTGAAGGTATCAGAACAAACGTCACACTGTGCTTTTCACCCAATCAGGCTCTCTTGGCGGCAAAGGCTGGCGCTACCAATATATCTCCGTTCATTGGCAGATTGGATGACATCAATCTGGACGGAGTCAATCTGATCCGTGACATCCGTAGCATTTACGACAACTATAGTATTGAAACTGAAATCATTGCGGCATCCGTCAGAAGCCCCAATCATATTACAGAGGTGGCACTGGCCGGTTCCGACATCGCCACGATCCCGCCGTCCGTTATTCGCAAACTGATCATGCATCCATTGACCGATATCGGCATCGAGAAGTTTCTCAATGATTGGAATTCGACTGGGCAATCGATCCTTTGATGGATTGCCAACTCGATTGGGGAGGAGCGACCTGTCCCAAATGATTTACCTCTAAGCGGCACTGCTGCATTTTTAGAAATAAGGTCTCAAGGAGAGTCTTTCTGCTTTGTCAAGTACGTCGAGCTTTGTGGAAAACCGTCGTCACTCCTCACTATTGGCGGGATGAACACTAAGGCAACGGCAGACCAATATAAGGTCAACGGTAGGAAAATGGCTAGAGCAATCGGCGAGGTCGCGGCGAAATTCCGGTTTGACCTTGGCAGCCAGGCGCCTTCATTTCATAGTGTCATCTTCCCGTAAACGTCCGCTTTCACTCCCGTGCCAATTACCTTTGGCGTCTCCAGGGAATAACAGCTTTCCGTCCGCCGTATTTGTTGCCTCGGTCGCAAAGTGCACAAAGCGGACGTTCCGCCGGAAAACTTTGACAGCAGCTTTGTCGGCAAAGTAGCCCTCCGCTCGGGCGAAAGTAAACGACCGGCTTCCTCGTTTCCAGATGTTCGCGAAAGGTGCCGCAAACATCAGCTTTGAGGTAGCCTATGATCGATTGATCTCGAATCAATTGACCTACCGATTTGCTCTGCCTGAAAATCAAGCAATAACAGGTGGTTGCTGGCTGAATGGTGGTTTTGCTGGGAGCTGTTGTCACTTCATTGCCACCTGATTCTTGGCAACAAACTGGCAACACGGCCCTACATTCCTTCCCCTAAATGCGAGGCTTTCCATTAAGTCTATGATCTAAATGTGGAAAATTGGCTCCGGCGGTAGGGATCGAACCTACGACCAATTGATTAACAGTCAACTGCTCTACCGCTGAGCTACGCCGGAACTGAGGGGCGTATAACAACCCGTATTTTCGGCGTCCAGAGGGGAAGCGCACGGGCCGTCAATTTTTTCCGATTCACGCGATGCGCTTGAAACGAGACGCAACTGACAGATCCCCCAAGGGCGCTACACGGGATCTGCCGGTCAGATCAACCAGATGGGCGAAGACATTACGCTCGGCCGCGGGAAGCAGCGCGGCGGGGGTTTCGATATAGATTCGCTGGGCAAGCTGTTGGGCCGTTTCTGGGCCATTTTCCAGGGCGTCGAGTATCTGTGATTCCCGCTGCAATCGGTGGTCTATCAGCCAATCCAGGCGCTTGGCAGGATTCGTGATAGGGGCACCATGGCCCGGATGAAAAACCGACCACTCGCGCGCACGCAGGCGGCGACAGGCCGCCATGAAATCCGTCAGGTCTCCGTCCGGGGGCGAGACCAGAGAACTGGCCCAACCCATGACGTGATCAGCCGTAAAGCAGACATCCCCCCAGGCCAGCGCGATATGGTTGCCCAGATGGCCGGGTGTGTGGATCACTTCGAGTTGCCAGCCTTCTGCCGCGACGCGTTCACCGTCTTCAAGCTCGATATCAGCGCGGAAATCGGCATCGATTCCCTCACCACCTCCGGCAAGCCCGTTCTGGGCCAGCTCGGTCATGACTTCGCTGCGTCCAGCTTGCGGACCACCAAAAGCCAGAACCGGAGCGCCGGTGCGGGATGCGAGCGGGGCGGCCAAAGGCGAGTGATCCAGATGGGTGTGCGTAACAAATATGTGGCTGATCCGCTGCCCGGGTTCCAGCGCATCAACTATGGCTTGCATATGGGCATCACTCAATGGCCCAGGGTCGATGACAGCAATGTCCTCATCGCCCAGAAGGTAGGTATTCGTACCACGATAAGTCATTGGCGAGGGATTGGGCGCAAGAATGCGCCTAAGTCCCGGGGTGAGCACGGCAACCTGTCCAGGGAGAGGGTTGAAATCGTCGGGGGCTTGCATTCTGACCTCTTCCTCTTGCCCGGGCAGCCCGTTAGGTTTAGCGCATGTCGACCCAATGGCTCAAACCCTATATGCCGCGCAGCCTATATGCGCGTGCCGCACTCATTCTGGTACTGCCGGTCATTGTCGTGCTTTTGGTGGTGGCGATTGCCTTTTTGCAAAAACATCTTGAAGAAGTGACCGCCCAGATGACCCGCACGGCGGCGCGCGAGGTGACACTGGTGCTGGACGTGATGGAGGGTGCGGAAACCCAGCAGCAGGCATTGGCAGCTGCGCGGCAGGACTTGTCGGTCTTGAACATGACCGCCCGCTTTCTGCCGCCGAATGAAGAGCCGAAAAACAGTCCGCGTCGATGGTACGATTTCATTGCCCCGCAGGTGGATGCGGAAATGCGCAGCTTGTTGCCTGAAACCCAGTATGTGGCTCTGCCAAATGGACAGGAAGTGAGTCTTTTTCTGGCAACCAATCTGGGCATGCTTGAGCTAGAGTTTGATCGCCGACGCCTGTCGCCGACTGCACCGCATCAGCTGATTGTGACGATGGTGTTCTTTGCGGCTCTGATGACAACGATCTCGTTTCTCTACATGCGCAATCAGTTGCGCCCGATCACGCGCCTTGCGGACGCGGCGCAGGCCTTTGGTCGCGGGCGGGTCGTGCCTTATTCACCCGGTGGCGCAATCGAGGTACGCGCTGCGGGCAATGCCTTCGTTGACATGCGCGCCCGAATCGAGCGGCAGATTGAGCAGCGCACGCTCATGTTGTCGGGGGTCAGCCACGATCTGCGCACACCTCTGACGCGTCTGAAACTTGGATTAGCTATGTTGCCCGAGGACGAGGCCGCACCGTTGTTGCAAGACGTGGACGAGATGCAATCGCTGCTGGATGCATTCTTGGACTTCTCGCGTGGCGCTGCAGAGAGCGCACCCGAAGAGATTGAACCCGAAAACTGGCTGAGCCAAATCGTTGACGATGCACAGCGCGCGGGCCAGCACGTTGAACTAATCTCGGTCGAGGGGCGTGGAACGGCAATGCTGCGCCCATCGGCCATGCGCAGGGCAGTAGAGAATCTGATTGGAAACGCGAATCGCTATGGTTCACGCGCCGATGTCAGCCTTTCGATGACCCCAAAGTCACTACGCATTCGGGTTGAAGATGACGGCCCCGGTATCCCGATCGAACAACGCACCGAGGCCGTCAAACCCTTCACGCGACTTGATCCGGCGCGAAACCAGAATCAGGGCACCGGCGTGGGTTTGGGCCTTGCCATTGTTGCCGATATCGCCCGCGTACATGGTGGTATTCTGCGACTGGGCAGCAGCGAAAGGCTGGGCGGATTATGCGCGGATATCGTGATTGGACGGTGAATTGGTAGGCCCGGAGAGTCTGTCAGGAATTAAGTTTTGCCCTTTATTATCAACGTGGGTGTCCCAGGCTGGAATACCGCTTTGCTCAGCTTTCCAATCCATCCTAGCCTGTTTTGATGCCCCCATTCCAACCAGTCTCATCCGTTCAACCCTTTCAGTATTTGCCTGGGCGCGCTCGTGAATGGACATGATCTCGTATAGAGTAACTCCACGAAGGACGAGAAGGTGATGGATCGCCTTATGAATCATCGAGGGCTACTGGTGAGGGTCTCGTCAAAGTGAAAGAGCTGGGTAGTCGAGCAGTTCGTCTGAAGCGGCCGGCGAGGGCCGGTCGATAGCTGAAGTAGCCGGATCATCTATGGGAATATCGACAGCTAGCGGTGCTGTTCCTTCCGATCTGTCGACAATGCGTTTTGATGCCGAGGTTGCAGGATCCTGCGCTCTCAAGTTTCCAAAGCCAGAACATGGCGTATACCGGTCAACCATCCCGAATTATGGAGAGATGTCGCATGACAATGATTTACAAAGACGTCTCATTTAACATGCTCGTGCCGGATACGGACGAGGTGACAAGCGATCCACAGGATTTAAACGACGTTGCCAACAATGATGTCGTAGCTTTTGTGGGGCGTGATTACAAAAGTGTTGTCTGGCAACGATCAAGGTTCCTTATCGTGTACTGACCGAAACAAAACCGTGTCGTTTGACGAATCATGGGGAGGCTCACACTCACAAAATAATGGACAACCGCGAAGTTCTGCCGTCATCCCCATTCGGAAATCACGCAAGAAGTGTGTTGCTGTCGACAGATCGCTATATTACGTTCGTAAATTGGGAGAACGTTGCTTCAGCAAGCCAAAGAATACCCACCGTGTCGACAATACCGTGGAATGCAACCTAGTCTTATCGACATCAAATCGATCCGTCTCTGGTTGCGCCACTTGTCAACACGACCAAACCAAACAGCGCTATTTCTAGAGAAAGCCAGCTCTCTCAAGCTTCTGACTTATTCGCTGTCCGGTTGATGTCGGCAAAAAATACCCCGTTCGCTCTGCAAGATAATTCTGCAAATCACTATGAAACGTATCCTCGGTACAAAGTCGCCAGAGAATGTCCAAAGCCTCCTCACTGTGGTCGTACGTTCCAGGATACGCAGAACCAAGTTGTTCGTCACGAACCGCATTTCGCCGGGTGACAATGGGGGTTTTGGTTGCCATTGCATCCAGCAGTTTCCCAGACCCCAAATAATCGCTGTCTGCGCACATTTGCCCAAGTGTCCCGCGGCAGGCTGCAAGCGCTCCGGGTACTTCTCCATAGGGAATGTGACCTAAGGACAATGCTGGCATGGGTAATGTTGTGCGGATGCTTCCAGCAAATGCGGCCAACGGATTAGTTGAAGAGCCAAGCCGTTCTCGGACAATGCTGAGGTTGTCGATCAACTCAATTGGAATTGTCTCTTTGGTAACACGCCCAAAGAATCCAAAAGACTTAGAACCAGTCATCTTTGCGTGCCAAATGAATTTCGACTTGGAAGAGATTGGTTGAAGAAAAAGGGGATCGATAGCTTGCTGGATGTTTAGGATCATATCGGGCAGCACGATCTTGTCGGGATACCATTTGGATAGTTTTTTTCGTACTGCAGCACTGGTGGAATGCTCATACAACAAATTCTGCCACGCCTCTGTCGTGACCACCAGAGCATCGGCTACACGAAAGGCTTCCGGGTCGTAAGGATATGCTAGCGTTATCTTAGGGTGGGGAAGGCTTTTGAACAACTCTGGGTTCGCCCGAACATAATACAGATCATAGTCGCGCGTCGGTGTTCTCAAGCCTCCCGGATCACCTATGATTCCGCGTTCCCAGTCAATGAGGACGTCGTTGTAGTAAACATCTGCAAAGCTGGAGAGACTTCGGTAGAATCGCATTTCGTTTATACGATCCCCAGACAAAGGCTCCATGACAGGGCGATCAAGAAATTGGCAGTAAATTTTGGGACGCTTGGAATTCACGCTGTCAGCCTGTTTTGTTTTGATTGGAATGAGGATGACGCTAACTGCCTCGCTCGGTTCAATCATACCCAACTATGCGGGTCAAGTCCGCGCATGATAGTTTGTACTGACAAGTGTGACGGCGTATTGGCTGGCGAAATTTTTTTGTTGAAGCTCTGTCTTTTTTTGTCCCATTGGAATCACGTGAGGGTACTATCAATAGTTCTTGGGGCAATTTGGCGTTGATTTATATGGAAAATGGCGGTTTTGGTAGGCCCGGAGGGACTCGAACCCCCAACCAAAGCGTTATGAGCGCTCTGCTCTAACCAATTGAGCTACAGGCCCGCCTGAGGGCTTTGCCTATCACGATGGCAGCCCGCGTCAAGCCTGACCGTTGCAACATGGCCCACAATCGAATAACCCGCGCGCAAAGCACTCATGAGGGATTGGCCATGACAGCGGGCAAGAACGGAATCACCTACGCAGACGCAGGTGTGGATATCGATGCAGGCAACGCTCTGGTCGATCGGATCAAGCCTGCGGCCAAGCGCACCAACCGTTCGGGCGTGATGAGTGGGCTAGGCGGATTTGGCGCTCTGTTCGACCTGAAAGCGGCTGGCTATCAAGACCCGGTTCTGGTGGGCGCAACCGATGGTGTGGGCACCAAGCTGCGGATCGCAATTGATACCGGCGTTGTCGATGGCGTGGGAATCGATCTGGTGGCGATGTGCGTCAACGATCTGATCTGCCAAGGTGCTGAGCCGCTGTTTTTCCTGGATTATTTTGCCACCGGTAAGCTGGACACCGATACTGCCGCGCGGATTATCGAAGGAATTGCCGAGGGGTGTGTCCAATCTGGCTGCGCCCTGATTGGTGGTGAAACCGCCGAGATGCCGGGTATGTACCCTGACGGCGATTTCGATCTGGCCGGTTTCTCGGTTGGCGCCATGGAACGCGGGACCGCATTGCCCGAGGGCGTTGAACAGGGTGATGTCCTGCTGGGGCTGGCTTCGAACGGGGTGCATTCCAACGGCTATTCGCTAGTGCGCAAGCTGGTCGAGATCTCGGGGTTGGGCTGGGAGGAAGAGTCGCCTTTCGGTGGCGGAACCTTGGGTGAGGCTCTACTGACCCCCACGCGGCTGTATGTGAAACCAGCGCTGCAGGCGATCCGGGCTGGCGGCGTTCGCGCGCTTGCCCATATCACCGGCGGCGGCCTCACCGAAAATCTGCCGCGCGTATTGCCCGAAGGGCTCGGGGCCGAGATTGATTTGAATGCTTGGGACTTGCCGCCTGTGTTCAAATGGATGGCCGAGACCGGTGGGATCGCCGAATCCGAGATGTTGAAGACCTTCAACTGCGGCATCGGCATGATTGTTGTTTGCGCTGCAGATCAGGCGGATGAGCTTACAACACTGCTTGCAGAGGCAGGCGAATCCGTTGCGCGCATCGGAACGGTCACCGCAGCGCCGGGTATGGCCTATTCAGGCAAACTGCTGTGAGCCACAAGCGCGTCGCGATCCTGATCTCCGGGGGCGGATCGAACATGCTGTCGCTGGTCGACAGCATGAATGGCGATCATCCCGGTCGGCCATGTCTGGTATTGTCGAACGATGCAAATGCCGGAGGGCTGAAGAAAGCTGCACAGCGCGGAATTCCGACCGCAGCCGTCGACCACAAGCCCTTTGGCAAAGATCGCGCTGCGTTTGAGGCAGAACTGCTTAAACCGCTTATGGCAGCCCAGCCGGATGTTGTCTGTCTGGCCGGTTTCATGCGTGTATTGACGGGTGAATTTGTATCGCGTTTCCAGGGCCGGATGCTGAACATCCACCCATCGCTTTTGCCTAAGTACAAGGGTTTGAACACCCATGCCCGCGCCATTGAAGCAGGCGACGCCGAACATGGCTGCACCGTTCACGAAGTTACTGCAGCGTTGGATGACGGGCCGATTCTGGGTCAGGCGCGCGTGGGTGTACGGGTAGGGGACACGCCTGAGGAGCTCGCCGCCCGCGTGTTGACCTGGGAGCACAAACTCTACCCTGCCGTGCTTCGCCGTTATTGTATGGGCAACAAAGACCCAGTTCTTCTGCCCTAACGCGGCGGGGTGATTTACACGCAAAGGTTATTCGTCTTATGGTCGCATATCGCTCGGGACGAGGACGGCACGGGCAGTCACAATAACCAAAAGCAAGAACAGCACCGCGCATGAAAACCCTGACGACGACGCAAGAGCTGGCCGCATTCTGCTCGGCTGCTGCACAATATCCTTATGTCACTGTAGATACCGAATTTCTGCGCGAACGGACCTATTATTCGAAACTCTGTCTGGTGCAGCTTGCAGTGCCATCGGAAGATGAAGACAGCGCCGTTCTGGTTGATCCATTGGCTGACGGCATGTCGCTGGAGCCTTTGTACCAGCTGTTCTGCGACGAAAGCGTGGTTAAGGTTTTCCACGCCGCGCGGCAGGATCTTGAAATTTTTTGGGTCGACGCGGGAGTCTTTCCGACTCCGTTGTTTGATACTCAGGTCGCCGCGATGGTCTGTGGTTTTGGTGAACAGGTTGGCTATGAGACTCTGGTCCGGAAGATTTGCAAGGAAGGGGTCGATAAAACTTCTCGCTTCACCGACTGGTCACGGCGCCCTCTGACGGAAGCGCAGAAAACATACGCATTGGCAGATGTAACCCATCTTCGGAAAATCTATGAGCATCTGGCTGCAGAACTTAAGAAGTCGCGCCGGGATCACTGGGTCGCAGAAGAGCTTCGCATACTGACCCGACCCGAGACATATGACATTCGCCCGGAAGAGGCGTGGCGGCGGGTCAAAACGCGGACCAACTCTGCCAAGTTTCTGGCCGTGGTTCGAGAGCTGGCGCAGTTCCGCGAGGCCTATGCGCAAGAGAACAATGTGCCACGAAGCCGTGTGTTCAAAGACGATGCGTTGATCGAGATGGCCTCGACCAAGCCCAAGACGCCCTCTGATCTGGGCGGATCGCGCTTGTTGCTGCGCGAAGCGCGCAAAGGGGCGATCGCAGAAGGCATTCTGGAGGCGGTAAAACGGGGCGTAGGTTGCCCGCAAGACCGATTGCCGAAAATTGACAACAGCCGCGACAAGCTGAAGGTCAACCCTGCACTTGCAGATTTGCTGCGCGTTCTTTTGAAATCAAAGACCGAAAGCGCAGGCGTTGCCGCAAAATTGATCGCCTCCAGCGCGGAATTGGATCAGATCGCTGCAGGAGAACGAGAAGTTCCCGCCATGTCTGGTTGGCGGTTCGAGGTTTTTGGCGAGGACGCGCTGAAGCTTTGCGAAGGCAAGATTGCTTTGGCCGCCAAGGGACAGGCCGTGCAGGTTGTCTCGCTTTAACGGCGACGGGATTCCAACGCGTTCTGCTGGCCTTTGACCCGAACTAAACGAATACCTTCCAGTTCTTTCCGGCTTACATTGACGGCCTCTGAAACCATCCGCGACCGTTCGGTGCCCTGCGCAGTGGCGTAGTCCGGGTAATCCACGCGGAAGGTGAATTCCATAACGCCATTTTTGCTGAGTTCTTCAGATCTTACGCGCGCGAGCTGCGCGTTGAACGCACCCTGTCGAATGGCTGTGCCAGCCGCATAGATGATTGCACCCGTCGAGGTTGGGTCGATCCGCAATTCGTTGATCACGGCGATTGGAACGCTATTATCCTCGGCGTCCGGACGCTCGAACAGGCCTTTTTTGTCGGCATTTTCGGGAACCAAGGCATTAGCGTCATCGGCTGATACTTCGGATGGGCTGGGTGTGCTGCTGCCAAACCAGTTCGATGGATTCGCGCTTGAGTTGCTCCAGTTGCTACAAGCGGACAGAGCCATTGTGGAGATCATCAGAACAGGCAGAGTTTTGTGCATGGACCCAGTACTTTGTGCAACTTTACCTGCATCGGGTTAACGCAATTTCGATCGTTTGAAAAGCCACGCTGGGGACTGGACAGTTGGTAGCGCTGAGCATAGTTCACAATTGTGAATGCGTAACGCAAGGACGGACCCGATATGGCAACGCCAGCCTTCGAAGAGATAGTCGAGGATTTCGAGTTCCTGGAGGACTGGGAAGACCGCTATCGCCATGTGATCGAGCAGGGCAAAGCGATGGAGCCTCTGGATGATGCATTCAAAGTCCCTGCGACCAAGGTGAATGGTTGCGCCAGTCAGGTCTGGCTGCATCCAACCATTGAGGGCGGTCAATTCCGCTTTGACGGTGACAGCGATGCCCTGATTGTTCGGGGCCTGATTGCGGTTCTGCGTAGCCTGTATAACGGCTTGCCGGTGGCCGAGGTGCCCAGTGTTGATGCCGGTGGAGAACTCGCGCGACTGGGGTTGCAGGATCATTTGTCTGCCCAACGTTCGAACGGGTTACGCGCTATGATAGAACGTATTCGCGAAGTGGCATTGGCCAGCGCCTGACTTTTAGGTGGATTTGCGCGCTGCCCAGTCAGCAAGCGTGGTTTCCAAATCGCCATAGCCGGTTTGCCGACGTTCGAATTCCAGCCCCATCCGATCAGCGCACTCCTGCGCGCGACGGGTCAAGTCGGGATCATCGGTTTGCGCCTGATAAACGAGCTTGGTGTAATTGCCGAAATACATCTCTCGCAATTCAGGATGACGGTCCAGACCCAGCGGTTTCCAGACAAACGCATCAAACTGCCGCGCAAGGAAATCTGTCAGATAAAAAGCGGTGGTTTCATCGTCGCCATGCGCTGCAAAGGCCAGATTGCCCTCGAAGAAGGAATAGCAATGGGGCCCTTGGATCATCTCGACCCCCAGTCGCTTGCACGCTGCCTGTAGCAACCCACCGGTTCCGCAATCGGCATAGACAACGTAGATGCGGTCGTATGAGTCTCGATGCTTGGCAACCGCATCCTCGACCGCCTGTGTGATCTTTTCCGGGTGCACATGCAAAATGGCGGGCAGGCAAGTCAGGGCCATGTGATCCCAGCCGTTCCGTTCTTTCAGGTCCAGAATCTCGCGGGCCAGTGCACCACATGCGATCAGAAGAATCGACTCGGCGCTGTGCGCTGCGACATAGCCCTGACGGGTCAGGCTGTCATCGTCTGGGATCTGTGAGTCGGTCATCTGATCTCTCTGGCTGGTCTTTAGCTATATATGTGCCCGAGGTTCGGACAAAAAAGGCCGCCCCAAAAAGGACGGCCTGTCTCACGATATGATCTCGCGCCTTAGCCGGCCAGTTGGTTGTGCTTGCGCGACATGAAGTCCTTGGCCATTTCCACCGCCACGGCTGCGTCGCGGCAATAGCCGTCAGCGCCGATCGCCTTGCCGAACTCTTCGTTCAGCGGAGCGCCGCCAACCAGAACGGTGTACTCATCACGCAGGCCTTGTTCGACCAACGTGTCGATTACGACCTTCATATAAGGCATCGTCGTCGTCAGCAGAGCGGACATGCCCAGAATGTCGGGCTGTTCGTTTTCCAGCGCTTCGAGGTAGTTCTCGACCGGGTTGTTGATGCCGATATCGACAACTTCGAACCCGGCGCCTTCCATCATCATCGCAACAAGGTTCTTGCCGATGTCATGGATGTCGCCCTTGACGGTGCCGATCACCATCTTGCCAACGCGCGGAGCACCAGTTTCAGCCAGCAGAGGCTTCAGGATCGCCATACCGCCTTTCATGGCGTTGGCCGCCAGCAGAACCTCAGGCACGAACAGGATGCCGTCGCGGAAGTCATGGCCGACAATTGTCATGCCGCCAACCAGCGCTTTGGTCAGGATGTCATAGGGTTGCCATCCGCGCTCGAGCAGGATGTTCACACCTTCTTCGATCTCTTCCTTCAGGCCGTCATAAAGGTCATCGAACATCTGTTCGACGAGTTCGTCGTCATTCAGTTCGGACAGGACGATGTCTTCTTCATCAGACATGGGTATTTCCCTGAGCTGTGCGGGCCTGCGGCCCGTGGTGGCATTTTCACCGTTTTGGCCATTTCGTCGCAGGTCTACTGTGACGATTGCGACCTAGGTCGTTCTGAGACCGACCTATAGGCCGAATATTCGCACTCAGCGACATCGAATTTTGCAAGATCATCCTGCATTGGTTTCATTAGCCACGGTAAATTCACCTGCAGTCTAATGCGTCGCCTGTTTCGAGCATCTGATGATTTTTGGAAATCGAAACATGAATCTTGCCAGTGAAACTGGTTTTAATTACATCTAGTGATAGGAACAAAAAGCGAACAAATGACTGCTGCCATCAAAAGCCCTGGGCGCGGAGCAACCTCAAACGAAGCAGGTCGATTCGAGAGGTTTACAACCGAGTTGACCGAAGATGGCTGGGATTTGCCAGAGGAACTGCCCCCGTTGCGGACCGAAGTTCGGGAAGAAATGGCGCGCAATCTGATCACCTATAACAAGTCGCCGGACCTACCTTTTGACCGATCCATAAACCCATATCGGGGCTGCGAGCATGGATGCGTGTATTGCTTTGCTCGGCCAACGCATGCGTATCTGGGGCTGTCTCCGGGTTTGGATTTCGAAACCCGCCTTGTTGCGCGACCCAATGCGGCTGAGCTATTGCGTCGCGAACTCTCAGCACGTTCTTACAAGGTGGCCACGATTGCACTGGGAACCAACACCGATCCCTATCAACCGATCGAAAAAAACCGCAAGATAACAAGAAGCTGTCTAAAGGTTCTGAGAGATTTTCAACATCCGGTCGGTATTGTGACCAAGGGGACTCTGATCGAGCGTGATCTTGATATTCTGGCACCGATGGCCCGCAATGGCCTTGTCCGGGTTGGCATCTCGCTGACCACATTGGACCGCGATCTTTCCCGACGGATGGAACCCCGGGCGCCTTCACCGCAGCGCAGGCTCGGAATGATCCGCAACCTGACCGAGGCTGGCGTGCCTGTGCGCGTTATGACGTCTCCGGTGATTCCCGGTTTAACCGATCATGAATTGGAAATCCTGTTGGAGGCCGGAAAGCAGGCTGGCGCCGATGCTGCAAGCTGGATCATGCTGCGGCTTCCCCGTGAAGTATCCGCGCTCTGGCGCGAGTGGCTGATCGAACATCAGCCGGGCAGGGCTGAGAAGGTGATGGCACGGCTGCGCGAAATGCATGGGGGTAGGGAATATGACCCCCGGTGGGGCCACCGCATGCGGGGCGAGGGGACCTATGCCGAGATGATTGCGCAACGGTTCAAGGCCGCAGTCAAACGTCTCGGGCTGTCGACAGACATGCCGCCACTGAACTGTGCGGCGTTTGCACCTCCACCCCAGCCCGGTGATCAACTGGCTTTGTTTTGAAGCCTTGGTTCAGAAACTAATGCCAATACCGGCCGAGAATCCGTTGACGGTATCGCTGCCGTAGTAGCGGACCATAAACCGTGTCGTTGATACCCAAGGCACCCATGTGTCAGACAGATCGACCTCGATCCCACCACCTACGCGGGCCAGCCAGTCGGTGCCCAATACAAGTGACTGATCCCCGATCAGATAGGACAGGGACAGATCGCCCACCCAGCGGACCGGGCGACCGAACATGCGTTTTCCAGTTGGAAAGCGGTAGCGTGACCACAGAACTGCATTTGCGGCAGTTGATTCAACCAACAGGTCCTCGTTGTCTCCGATAGGCCAGTATTCGATATGGGTATAGCGCAGGCTTGCCTCGAATTCCCGGTCGTTGGACAGAGCTTTCTCGTACGAGACCGTCATCGATCCGCCTGCGCCACCAGCCCAGATGCCGCCGCTTTCGAGAAAGTCTCGATCAAGCCCCAGGCGGTTGGCTATGGCTTGCGCACCGACAGATGCGTCGGATTGCGTACGTCCGACCGAGATATGGGCCATCGGGGTCATTTTCCAATACTCGCCGATGTCGAACTGATAGCCGACACCGCCGGTCAGGGCGAGGCTGGTCCATTTCAGCGGTATACGCGTGGTATCTCCGGTGCCGCTGAAGGTCAGAACGGGGTCATAGCGCGCGTAGCCTATATACCCCTCAAGATAGATCGGCACGCCCTCAGCAAGGCGAAACCCGCCGCCCAGCTGGGCGGATTTGAAATCGTAATCGCGATTGTCAGTATTTGATTGCAGTGAGATTGCGCTGGCAGAATCGTCCGGGATGCCTGCCAACCCCAAGATTGCCAACGACCCGGCGGCGTTTTCCTGCTGCTGCTTCTCAAAAGCACGCTCCAGCACGCTTTGAGCGGATGCCGATTGCGCAAGTAGCAACATAATGAACAAGAAGATGAAACGCATGAGAACCAAACAATATTCGCCGGACGCGGCAACATTAGGCGGACTGAGGCAGTGCGGAAAGATGCATCGAAACAGTCATTTACGATTGGTTTCGAACGGTCTCATTTTGGTAACGCTACGGAAAAAAAGACCCCGGATAACCGGGGTCTTAACATCGATATTGTGTGTGGATCAGCGGTTTTCGATGTCCACGTAATCGCGGTTGGTCGCGCCCAGATAAAGCTGACGTGGGCGTCCGATCTTATTCTGTGGATCGGCAATCATTTCTTTCCACTGGCTAACCCAGCCAACGGTACGTGACAACGCGAAGATTGGCGTGAACATCGAGGTCGGGAAGCCCATCGCTTCCATCACGATGCCCGAATAGAAGTCGACATTCGGGAACAGTTTCTTCTCGATGAAATACGGATCTTCCAGAGCCTGTTTTTCCAGCGCCTTCGCGACCTGTAGTTTGGGATTGTTTTCCACGCCCAGCAGGTCAAGTACTTCGTCTGCCGATTGCTTCATCACTTTCGCGCGTGGATCGAAGTTCTTGTAGACGCGGTGGCCAAAGCCCATCAGACGGAACGGGTCATCTTTGTCTTTGGCGCGCTCGATAAACTCGGGGATGCGGTCCACGCTGCCGATCTCTTCCAGCATTTCAAGGCAAGCCTGGTTCGCACCACCATGGGCCGGACCCCAGAGACAGGCGATACCGGCCGCGATACAGGCGAACGGGTTTGCACCCGAAGAAGATGCCAGACGCACCGTCGAAGTCGAGGCGTTCTGTTCGTGATCCGCCTGCAGCATGAAGATACGATCCATGGCGCGTGCCAGAATCGGGTTCACCTCGTAATCTTCGGCAGGAACGGCAAAACACATGCGCAGGAAGTTTGACGCATAGTCCAGGTCGTTGCGCGGATACACGAAGGGCTGACCAATATGGTATTTGTAGGCCCAGGCCGCGATGGTCGGCATTTTTGCGATCAAACGGTGCGAAGCTACTTCACGCTGACGCGGGTCCGCGATGTCGGTCGAATCGTGATAGAACGCGGACATGGCACCAACCACACCCACCATGATGGCCATCGGATGCGCATCCCGGCGGAATCCGCGATAGAAATACTGCATCTGCTCGTGCAGCATCGTGTGCCGGGTGATTGTGGTCTCGAAGTTCTCCAGATCCTTCGCCGAAGGCAGCTCGCCATACAGCAGCAGATAGCTGAGTTCGAGGAAATGCGACTTCGAGGCGATCTGCTCGATCGGATAACCGCGATGCAGCAACTCACCCTTGTCACCGTCGATGAATGTAATGGTGCTGTCACAGCTTGCGGTGGACGTGAAACCCGGATCATAAGTAAAGACGCCAGCCTGACCATAGAGCTTGCGAATATCGATCACATCGGGCCCAGCGGTCGGAGAAAACACCGGCAGATCATAGCTTTCGCCGTGGACAGTCAGTTTGGCTGATTTTTTGCTCTCGGTCATGTTTGTCCCTTCTTCATTCGTGCGCATGCCGGATCGCTGTCCGACAAAGCAGGCAACGACTGCGATCCGTCGCGCAGTCCGTTCTTAGCGGAGCAGCGTTACCCTTATGTGAAATCAGGCCGGGTTCGCTGCATCAGAAAGCCGCGCCAGGGTTTCATCGCGCCCAAGCACAAGCATCATGTCAAATACCGAAGGTGTAACTGCCCGGCCCGCTAGTGCCGCCCGCAGCGGACCAGCCAATTTGCCGAACTTAACCCCATTCGCCTCTGCGAACGAATTCAGGGTCTCCTCCAGTTCGTTCCGGGACCAGCTAGCATTTTGCAGCTGCGGCGTCAATTCTTTCAGTATACCGTCGGATACAGATGCCAGCGCCTTTGTGGCCTTTTCATCTGGCTGGATAGGTCGCGACGTAAGCACAAAATGAGCTTTTTCAATGAGTTCCGGGAACGTGCGTGCGCGGTCCTTGAGGCAATACATCGCACGGACCAAATCACTTGATTGTGTTTCGGAAAGCGGCGGCAAACCAGCTGACTTCAGATATCCCTGAATTTCATGCTGCAGCGCGGCATCTTCCCCGACGGCAATATGTTGTCCACAAAGGTTTTCAAGCTTCTTCACATCAAATCGCGCCGGGCTTTTGCCGATGCCATCCAGATCGAACCACTCTTTAGCTTGGGCATCGGTAAAGAACTCATCATCCCCATGGCTCCAGCCCAGCCGAGCCAGATAGTTGCGCATTCCGGATGCCGGATATCCCATGGCCCGATATTCTTGCGCCCCCAACGCACCGTGACGTTTGCTGAGCTTTTTCCCATCGGGTCCATGGATCAAAGGGATATGCGCCCAGACTGGTACATCCCAACCCATCGCCTCGTAGATCATCATCTGACGGGCGGCGTTGTTGAGGTGATCGTCGCCCCGGATCACATGAGTCACGCCCATATCATGATCGTCAACCACAACGGCCAGCATATAGACCGGAGTCCCATCCGAACGCAGTAGGATCATGTCATCCAACTGATCGTTGCGAATGGTGACATCGCCCTGCACCTGATCGCGGATCACAGTGGCACCGTCTTGCGGAGCCTTGATGCGGATCACGTAAGGTGCGTCCGGATGGGTGGCCGGGTCGGCCTCGCGCCATGGGCTGCGAAACAGGGTCGACTGCCCCTCGGCCCGCGCCTGTTCACGGAATGCAGCGATTTCTTCCTGCGTCGAAAAGCACTTGTATGCCTTGCCGTCGGACAGCAATTGATGCGCGACCTCTGCATGTCGAGGGGCACCCTCGAATTGGCTGACGACCTCACCGTCATGATCAAGCCCTAGCCAGTCCATGCCTTGCAGTATGGCCGCTGTTGCTTCCGGCGTGGAACGTTCCCGATCGGTATCCTCGATCCGCAACAGGAACTTGCCGCCGCGACCCCGCGCATAAAGCCAGTTGAACAGAGCAGTGCGGGCGCCACCGATATGCAGAAATCCGGTGGGAGAGGGGGCAAAACGGGTGACGACCTGATCGGACATGGTGTGGATTAACCTTTTGGTAACCTTAGCGGGCATAGTTTGGCGACTATCTACCCAGCCCGAAGGACGGGGGCAACCATGCGTGTTCTGACACGGGTCGAGACCGCATTGCTGACCCAGCGGGGACACTTGTTTCCGTGGTCCCCGATCTGCCTGGCGGTCGGGATTGGTTGGTATTTCAGCCTCAGGTTCGAACCCGAGGTTGAGCTCTATGCCGGCGTTCTGGCGCTTGCCTTGCTGGCGCTTGCCTCCACCCGTTGGATGGGGGCCGCGTGGTCACCGCTGGCCACTGGCTTAGCCCTGATCGCGATGGGGTTCGCTCTGGCCGGGGCGCGGGCACATATGGTTGCGGAGCCGGTCCTGCAATGGCGTTACTATGGCCCGGTCGAGGGGAGGGTCGTAGCGCTGGACCGCTCTGCGTCGGATGCGCTGAGGGTGACATTGGATCAGGTGCGGATCGGGGACGTTCCTGCTGATCAAAGACCCCGGCGCATCCGGCTGTCTATTCACGGGGAGTCAGTTGCGCTGTCCCCGGGTCAGCGGATTATGACCACAGCACATCTTTCGCCGCCGCAAGGGCCAGTTGAACCCGGAGGTTTTGATTTTCGCCGCCACGCCTGGTTCCAGCAACTCGGCGCTGTTGGATACACTCGGGTTCCGGTCCTGACGTCGGCTGCGGCGCAAGATGGTTTGGACGGAGTGCGTATCACGGCCTGGCGCATGGAGATCTCGGATCGGGTGCGCACGATCCTGCCGGGCGAAGTCGGGGGCTTTGCCGCCGCCGTAACTACCGGTGATCGCAGCGGGATGGGGCAGGCCTCGTTAGAGGCGTTGCGCGCGTCCAACCTGGCTCATCTTCTGGCGATTTCGGGCCTTCACATGGGTTTGTTGACCGGTTTCGTTTTTGTGGCGTGCCGCATGGGGTTCTCAATGGTACCTGTCATCGCGCTTCGCATGCCCGTACGCAAGGTGGCCGCGCTCTGTGCGTTATTCGCGTCGACAATCTACCTGCTTCTGTCTGGTGGGAACGTCGCGACTGAGCGCGCCTTTGTGATGGTCTGCGTTATGCTGGGGGCCGTATTGTTGGACCGGTGCGCGATTTCATTGCGGGCGGTGGCCATGGCTGCGCTGATTGTTCTTACCTTGCGCCCGGAAACTCTATTGAGCCCCGGATTTCAGATGTCTTTTGCTGCTACAACCGCCTTGGTCGCAGGGTTTGGCGCGTTGCGGGACTATGGCCCAATGCCAGGCCCAAAATGGCTGCGGCCTGTGCTGGCCTTGTTGACATCCTCGGCGATCGCGGGGATCGCGACAGCTCCGATCGGGGCGGCGCATTTCAACGCTATTTCGCACTACGGGTTGCTGGCAAATCTCGTCTCCGTGCCCGTCATGGGAACGCTGGTCGTTCCAAGTGCGGTTGTCGCCGCCCTTCTTGCACCTTTTGGGCTTGAAGCGATTGCATTGCACGTAATGGGTCTTGGGCTGAGATGGATCCTTACCGTTGCCGATTGGGTCGCGGGACTGGAGGGCGCGCGCGGGTACGTAGTAAGCCCAGACTATTTCGTATTGCCTGTTCTGGCTCTGTCTCTTCTGTGGCTAATGCTGTGGCAAGGGCACGCACGGTGGCTCGGCATTGCCCCGGCAGCATTGGCGATAGCGCTGTGGGGCCAGGGAAGCCGCCCAGACGTGCTGATCGCCGATACCGGCGGGCTGGTCGGAGTGATGACTGAACACGGGCGCGCGCTGAGCAAACCGAAAGGCAGCGGATTTGTCGCGTCGGTGTGGCTGGAAAATGACGGGGACGGGGCAGATCAACCAAAGGCCGCTTTGCGATGGCCAGAGGCATCAGCGGGATTTCAACGTTTTCTGCTGGGAGACAAAGAGCTTGTCCACTTGACTGGTAAGCGGGCTGCGAGCGCCTTTCAGGAATGCAGGAAAGATCAGATCATTGTCGCCCCGGTGTCGTTGACTTTGACCGGTGAATGCAGCGTTTACGATACGGAATTTCTGCAGAAGACAGGCAGTCTTGCGTTGTCCAAGGGGCGTTTGTTAGCGAGTTCTGATATCTCAGGCCGCCGCCTCTGGTCCCCCAAGCTGCCTCAGTAGCTTCGGATCAAGCCTACAAGGCGGCCCTGAACTTTCACCTTGTCTTCTGGCAGCACGCGAGTCTCATAGGCCGGATTCGCCGCTTCCAGCGCAATGGCCTGACCTCGGCGGAAAAACCGTTTCAGCGTGGCTTCCTGATCTTCCACCAATGCCACCACGATGTCACCATTGTCAGCGGCCGTGGTTTCGCGGATCACCACGACATCGCCATCGTTGATACCGGCGTCAATCATCGAGTCGCCACGAACCTCAAGCGCATAATGCTCGCCGCGACCTGACACCATCGAGCCCGGTACAGCGACACGGTGCGACACATGGCTGATCGCTTCGATCGGTACACCGGCAGCAATCCGGCCCATAACAGGCAATTCCATCGCATCAACTGTGACGGGTTCAAAGTTCGCGGGGCGTGGACCTTCAGGGCGATCGCCTTCAATCACACGCGGTTTGAAACCTGCCGTGGGCTCTCCCCCAAGGCTTTCTGGCAGCTTGACAATTTCGATGGCACGAGCCCGATGGGCAAGGCGGCGGATAAAGCCACGTTCTTCAAGCGCGGTGATCAGTCGATGAATCCCGGATTTTGACCGTAGATCCAACGCGGCCTTCATCTCATCAAAACTGGGCGGAACACCGTCCGCTTGCACGCGTTTGTGGATGAATTCCAGCAAATCCAATTGCTTCTTGGTCAGCATTGCTCATACCTCGTCGCTCATGCGTTTTCTTTTGTTCTACGCATGTTCACGTTTTGTGTCAACGGATTTGCTAGATCGGTAGGTAAAGGACCTCATCCCCGGCCTCGCGCGCGGGATCGTGGGGTTGGCGTACCAATAGTGCATTGGCTTGCGCCAAAACACTTAGCAGCGAGCTGTCCTGATCATCACAGGCGCGGATGCCGCTGTTGTCCAACACCGCCCGCATATAATGCTCACGCGGGCCATTTTTTCCGAGCGGGGCAGAAAGGCGGGCGCGTTGGAATGGCTGAAGGGCCTGTTCAATCCCCAACATGCGGCGCACCATTGGGATGAGGAACAGGTAACCGCACACCATGGCACTGACCGGGTTTCCGGGTAGTCCGACCATTGCAGCACCCCCAAGCCGCCCGGCCATCAGTGGTTTACCCGGTCGCATGCGAATCTTGTAGAACGATTGCTTCAGCCCAAGACCTTCCGAGACATCCGCAACCAGGTCGTACTCGCCAACCGACGCCCCTCCGATTGTCACCACAAGGTCAGCGCCCTGTGCCAAGCCAAAAGCTGTTTCTAATGACGCTATGGTATCTTGTGCGATAGGAAGTACACGAACTTTTGCGCCAGCATCTTCCAGTAACGCCTTAAGACCAAAGGTATTTGAGGCGATGATCTGATCGGGGCCGGGTGTTTCTCCGGGCATCACCAGTTCGTCACCGGTTGAGATTAATGCAACCACGGGTTTGCGGGTCACAGGGACCGAAGCGATGTTCATCGCTGCCATCAATGCAACATCTTCGGGTCTGAGCTGGCGTGGGGCCGTGATCTGCGTAGCGATGCTGAAATCGATCCCCGCAGGGCGGATATTGGCCTTTTCACCGGGGGCGTCGGTTATGGTGATCAGATCACCGCGTCGGTCGACATCTTCCTGTATGACGACGAAATCTGCACCATCCGGCACAGGCGCACCAGTGAATATACGCACAGCTTGGCCGGGTCCGACGCTTCCAGCAAAGCGACGTCCGGCCGCTGCTTCGCCAACCACTTTGAACATTGCGTGCAGTTCGACTTCGGCCGCCTTGACGGCGTACCCATCCATTGATGACGCCGCAAAGGGCGGCTGATCACGCGTTGCTGCAACGTTTTCTGCCAGGATACGACCGGCAGCCTCGGCAAGGGCAACCGTTTCTGCGGGCAGCGGTGAGACCAGATCGAACAGCAGAGCCCGCGCTTCTTCAACCGAGATCATGATGTCTCGTAACGCCCTGATTTTCCGCCGTCTTTCAGTAGAATGCGAATACCGCCGATCTCCATCGATTTGTCCACGGCCTTCGCCATATCGTAAACCGTCAGTGCGGCTGTCGAGACTGCTGTCAGCGCTTCCATCTCTACGCCGGTCTGGCCGGAAGTCTTTACAGTCGCTTCAATCTGAACGCCGGGAAGGTCCGGGTCTAAGCTAAGTTCAATCGCGACTTTGGTCACGGGTAGCGGATGACACAGAGGTATCAGGTCAGGCGTTTTCTTGGCGCCCATTATGCCCGCAAGTCTGGCAACACCAAGAACATCGCCTTTCTTAGCGCGTCCTTCTGAAATGATATCAAAGGTTTCCTTCGCCATCTTGATGTATCCAGATGCAACCGCAACCCGGTCGGTGACAGCCTTGTCGGACACGTCCACCATATGGGCCTCACCTTTGGCATCAAAATGGGTCAGCGGCATCACATCACTCCGGGAATGAGCGGGTTGGCGAGCAGTGCTCGAGTTGCCGAAGCTACATCATCCTGACGCATCAGGCTTTCACCAATAAGGAAACAGCGCGCACCGTAGCGGGCGATATCGGCGAGGTCCGCCGGAGTGCTCAGGCCGCTCTCGCAGACGATCGTGCGATCCGCTGGAACCAGCTTTGACAGATGACGAGTTGTATCAAGAGTCGTCTCGAAGGTCTTGAGATTGCGGTTGTTTATCCCGATCAGCGGGCTTTTCAGCTGCGATGCCCGCTCAAGCTCGTCTGCGTCATGGACTTCGATCAGAACATCCATGCCCCAGTCAAACGCGGTTTGCTCAAGCTCGGCGGCCTGTGCATCGCCGACCGATGCCATGATGATCAGGATGCAATCCGCACCCAATGCACGCGCTTCGACCACCTGATAGGGGTCGTACATGAAGTCCTTCCGCAATGCTGGCAACGAACAGGCCGCGCGCGCTTCGGTCAGAAAGGACTTGTCACCCTGAAAGCTAGGCGTGTCCGTCAGAACCGACAGGCAAGCCGCGCCGCCCTCTTCATAAGCTTTGGCAAGCGCGGGCGGATCGAAATCAGCGCGGATCAGACCTTTGGACGGGCTGGCCTTTTTGACCTCGGCGATCAATCCGTACCCCTTGCGCATAGCCGAATGCAGGGCTTCGGCAAAACCGCGTACCTCGGGTGCGTTCCGTGCCTCAGATTCTAGTGTTTCCAGAGGCTTATGCGCCTTATCCGCAGCGATCTCTTCCAGCTTGTACGCTTTGATTTTGTCCAGAACGGTCTCGGTCATGCGGCTTCCTGTGTAATGCGCGCCAGCGCGGTGATCTTTTCACGGGCCTTGCCGCTATCAATGCTTTCTGTGGCCATCGCAACGCCCTCGCGCAGATCGCTTGCCGCATCTGCAACGACCAGCGCCGCTGCCGAGTTCAGCAACACCGCGTCGCGGTAGGCTGAAGGTGCCCCATCCAGCAGGGCGCGGAAGGCGACCGCGTTCTCTTCGGGCGTGCCGCCGATGATATTTTCGAACGGATGCACCGGAAGGCCTGCATCTTCGGGGTGAAGCTCGACCTCTTTGACAACGCCGTCCTCAACCGATGCGACCCAGCTGACCCCGGTGATCGTAAGCTCATCCGTACCGTCTGAGCCGTGGACTAGCCAGGCATGTTCAGCCCCAAGCAGACCCAGAGTTTCGGCCATCGGGCGGATCAGGTCGCGGCTGAACGCACCGGTCAGTTGGCGCTTCACTCCGGCGGGGTTGGTCAGGGGGCCCAGAATGTTGAAAATCGTGCGCGTCCCCAGTTCTTGCCGCGAAGGCATGACATGGGCGATCGCCGGGTGGTGCATTGGGGCCATCATAAAGCCGATACCGACCTCTTTCAGCGCTTTCTCAACGACTTCCGGGCCGACCATTACGTTGATACCTAGCTGCCCAAGAGCATCTGCTGCGCCAGATTTCGAGCTCAGGTTCCGATTACCGTGTTTTGCAACGGTGACTCCGGCGCCAGCCGTCACAAAAGCCGTGGCTGTCGAGATATTGAGTGTTCCTTTGCCGTCGCCCCCCGTGCCAACGATGTCCATCGCGCCAGCGGGAGCTTTCACTGCATTGCATTTCGCGCGCATTACGGCAGCGGCGGCGGCGTATTCCTCGACCGTCTCGCCGCGCGTGCGCATTGCCATCAGCAACCCGCCGATCTGGCTGGGCGTGGCGGCCCCATCAAAGAGGATGCCAAAGGCCTGTTCAGCCTCGGCACGGGTCAAAGGTCGATCGGCCGCAGCACCGATCAGCGGTTTCAGAGCGTCGCTCATGCGGGGACTTTCATTTCGTTCAGGAAGTTCTTGAGCAGGGCGTGACCATGCTCGGACGCGATGGATTCCGGGTGAAACTGGACGCCGTGGATCGGCAGTTCTTTGTGCTGCAGACCCATAATCGTGCCATCCTCAAGCTCGGCCGTGATCTCAAGGCAATCGGGCAGGCTTTCGCGTTCTACGACAAGCGAATGATACCGGGTGGCCTCGAAGGGCGAGGGCAGGCCAGCGAATACACCTTTGCCGGTGTGTTTCATCGTGCCCATTTTCCCGTGCACGATCTCATGACAGCGCACAACCTTGCCGCCAAATGCCTGACCGATGGTTTGATGCCCCAGACAGACCCCCATCAGCGGTGTTTGCGTCTCGGCCGCGGCTTCGGTCAGGGCCAGACAGATGCCCGCCTGATCGGGATCACAAGGGCCGGGACTGAGCAGAATACCAGCCGGGTTCATCGCCATTGCTTCCTGTACATCCAGCGCGTCATTCCGGCGCACGACCATCTCGGCCCCGAGCTCACCCAGATAATGAACGAGGTTGTAGGTAAACGAGTCATAGTTGTCGATCAGCAGCAGCATTTGGGCACTTATCTTCCTATGGGCATTTCGGGCTGGCGATGCAGTCCCTGAGCGCGGTATAATGTCGGGACATACATGCTCAGGCTTGTGCGGCAGCGTCAAGAGGACATACCCAACTTGACACCGTGCGGGTGAGCGCCGCGGAAGATGGCGTCTGGGTGGATGAGGCACGAAACAACGCGAGAGGCGAGATTTCGATGAGCGGATTTTACGGTGGAGTGATCGCCGGGGCGGTCTCGGTATTGGCACTGGGCGCGGTTCTTTCGCTGACAACTCCTTTGTCACGTAAACCAGTTGTGACGGCAACCGCGCCCGAAGTGGCTGATACTCCGCAGCCCCTGGAGGCTGCGAAAGTTGAAGAAAGCAATGCCGATGCTGATCTGGTTGAGTTGCCACCATCCGGCCCTGAAACCCCCGATCTATCATCAGATTCGCTGGATGGCTTGGCAGGTATCGAGCTTGAGCCCGGTGCCCGTCCTGAGGCGGGTGGAGCACCGACCGTAGCCGAGGCACCTGCAGCGATCTCATCTTCTGACGTGACCGTTCAAACCGAAGCGCCCGCGGCACCGCCAAATCCACTTGCCGAACCAACCTCGCCACAACAGGAAGCCGAACCGGCAGCGCTCGCGGACGCTCCAGCAGCGCCTGCGCCCGAGGAAGCCCCGGAACCGCAGGTTGCGGAAGAAACGCCCAACGAGGCCCCTCAGGTCGCTGCCTTGCAGCCTGAGATCGCGGATGTGCCGGATGCAGCTCCAGAGGCTCAGGAAGCGGAACCCGTGCCTGATGAAAATCCAATCGCGGTTGAGGGTGAAGAAGATACCCGCCCTGTACGTCAGCCGCGCGTATTGACCCTGCCGCAAATTGGCGGAGAGGGGGCCACAGGTTCCGGTTCGTTGATCGGCAAGCGTGTCGTGCCCCTAACCGAGAGGGATGACCCGCCCGTCGAACAAGCCGTGATTACTCCAGAAGTGGTGGCCAAGCCCATCGAAGCACATGCTGCCACCTTCGAAAATCCAGAATCCAAGCCATTGATGTCGATCATTCTGATCGATGATGAAGGGGCTTTTGGGGCCGAGGCGTTGCAGGATTTCCCATACCCGCTAAGTTTTGCCGTCAGCCCGTCTGACCCGAATGCAGCGGAAAAAATGGCCCGTCATCGCGAGGCTGGATTTGAAGTATTGGCCTTGGTTGACATGCACGAAGCCGCCAGTGCTCAGGACGCTGAGGTGTCGTTGTCGGTGTGGTTGGATCAATTGCCTCAAACCGTTGGCATTCTGGAAGGTGTCGGAAGCGGCATTCAGGGCAACCGAAAGCTGGCTGATCAGGTTGCGGCGATTGCCGGAGATACCGGGCGCGGGCTGGTGACGCAGGACAATGGTCTAAACACAGCGCAAAAGCTTGCAGCGCGCAACGGCATTCCATCCAGCGTAGTGTTCCGCGATTTCGATGGTGCCAAACAGGACCCCAAGATCATGCGGCGTTTTCTGGATCAGGCAGCCTTCCGCGCCGGACAGGAAGGTGCCGTGGTGATGCTGGGTCGTCTGCGTCCCGAGACGATCTCGGCTCTGTTGCTGTGGGGGCTTGAGGATCGCGGCAGCCGCGTGGCGATGGCCCCAATTTCTGCCGTGATGATGAAAGAAGTCCAGCAGGGCGATGCCGGATCGCTGACGGACGGGTGACGGCAGCGACCATCCGCCACCCCACTAGCTGTTTCCGCTGCCTGTAAACCGCGCCGCATCCGCAGCCGCGCGGCGAATGGCGTTCGATTTATGGACGGTCTCCATGTATTCCGCTTCGGGGTCGCTGTCATAGACAACGCCGCCTCCAGCTTGGATATACAGTTTGTGGTCTTTCACAATAGCCGTCCGCAGCGCGATGCACATATCCATGTCGCCGCCTGCGCTGAAATACCCGACACCGCCACCGTAGATGCCGCGCTTTTCAGGCTCCAACTCGTCGATGATCTCCATCGCGCGCACTTTGGGCGCGCCTGATACCGTGCCTGCAGGCATCCCGGCAAAGAACGCGTCCAATGCATCCTTGTCTTCGGCCAGTTCACCGACCACGTTTGATACGATGTGCATCACGTGGCTGTAGCGCTCGATGATGAACTCTTCGGTAGGACGCACGGTTCCAATCTTAGAAACACGCCCGGTGTCATTGCGGCCCAGGTCCAGCAACATGAGGTGCTCGGCCAGTTCTTTCTTGTCGGCCAGCAGGTCGATTTCGTTGGCTTTGTCTTCTTCGGGCGTCGCGCCACGCGGGCGGGTACCCGCGATAGGGCGGATCGTGACCTCATTGCCGAAGACACGCACCAGAATTTCTGGGCTTGCACCTACGACCTGAAAGCCGCCGAAGTTGAAATAGAACATGAACGGCGACGGGTTGGTGCGCCGCAGCGAGCGATAGAGAGCAAATGGCGGCTGCGGAAAATCCTGTGTCCAGCGTTGGGCTGGGACGACCTGAAAGATATCACCTGCACGGATATATTCCTTGGCCTTTTCAACGGCTTCCATATAGCCCGATTTGGTGAAGTTAGAGACAGGAGCCCCAACTTCTATTGCGTCACCCAGATCGCGCGTCTCGGCCGGCATGGCACGCTCAAGATCACGCACGGCATCCATCACACGCTCGGCAGCCTGCGCATAGGCGGCTTTGGCGGTTTGCCCCTCGCTGACCCAGGCGGGCGACACCACGGTAACCTCGCCTTTGACGCCGTCCAACACAGCAATGACCGAGGGGCGCAGCATGATCGCATCGGGCAGGCCCAACGGGTCAAGGTTCACATCCGGCAGGTATTCCACCAACCGGACCATGTCGTAGCCCAGATAGCCAAACAGGCCAGCGGCGGCCTGCGGCAGGTCATCGGGAAGCGCGATGCGGCTTTCAGCCAACAAGGCGCGCAAGTTGTCCATCGGGTTGCCATCCTGTGGCTCGAACGCCTCGGCATCGAAGCGGGCTGATCGGTTCAAGGCCGATGTCTCGCCCTGACAGCGCCAAATCAGATCGGGCTTCATTCCGATGATCGAATAGCGCCCACGCACTTCACCCCCGGTTACCGACTCGAGCATGAAGGCGTCTTTCTGAGCGCCTGTCAGTTTCAGCATCAGTGAAACCGGCGTATCCAGATCAGCGGCGAGGCGGGTATAGACGACCTGATTTTCGCCCGCATCATAAGCGCGCGCGAAACTTTCGAAATCCGGGGTCAGGGCCATGTTCTGTCTCTTTTAGTAACTGGCCCGTACCGCGTTCAGCGCTTGCTGATCCAGCACAGGGCGTGCGCGTGTCTGGGCATTGCGCACATAGATGTCAAAGATGTTCTGCGCCAGCGCCTGGCTCAATTGCGCAGCCAGTGCATCCTGCATCTGGCGTTGCTCATCGGTTTCCGCCGGAGGCAGCTCTTCATCCAGACGCACGATCAGGGCGTTACCGTTTCCGGGAATGACACGCAGCTCGCCAGGGTCCATTTCAAACACCTGAGTCATGAAGTCCACGGGAACATCCCCGAGGAATGCGGTACGTGTCAGCGCATTTTCGACGCGGAAGGGCAGGCCTGTGGCGGTAAAGTCGCCATTTGTTGCCAGTTGGGTCAGAACCGTGTTGCCCTGATTTTGCAGCGCTTTCGCAGTTTCTACCTGCAGCCATGCCTCGGCGACACGGTCACGGGCGCTTTCCAGAGGTTCCGGGCGCGGTTCCAGCACTTCATTCAAGCGCAACGCAAAGATCGAACCATCTTCAAGGAACGCGACCTCTGGGAAATCACCTTCTTGCACAGCCTCAGCGACTGAGCGGAAGCCGTCATACGCGGCAACGCCATCGTCGCTTTGCTGGGTCCAGTCGATCTGACCCAGTTCCATCTCGGTCTCACCGGCCAGTTCTTCCAGTGTTGCGCCGCCTGCAAGCAGGTCGTTGATGTCTTCGGCCTGTGCTTCGATCTGACGGCGCGCTCGGTCGGCGGCGAGTTCTGCACGAAGTTCGGGTTCGGCGTCTTCGAAACTGACATTGTTCTCGGCCAGCGATCCATTGATCCGGAACAGGGCAGGGCCGAACACCGTGGGAAGCGGGCCGACCACATCGTCGATCTCGGCGGCAAACACGGCGTCGGCTGCATCGCCCAGATCTTCACGGGTGACATCGCCCAGATCAACATCGCTCAGCTCAAGCTGACGTTCGCGGACCAACTGTTCGAAATCGGCCCCGCCAACTTCAAGTTGTGCCAGCGCCTCGGTTGCGGATTCTTCGCTGGGATAGGGCAGACGCTCGACCAAGCGGCGCTCGGGTTGGAAAAATTCGTCAGCGCGTTGGTCGTATAGACGGCGCAGAGAATCTTCGTCCACTTCGATCGTGTCGAGCAGCATGTCGGGCGACAGAATGGCGTAGGTCAGTTGCTTGGTGCGGGGCAGGGTGAACTGATCGGTATTCTCATCGTAATATGTCTGAATCTGCGCGTCTGTGGGTTGGGCCACGGGCGTTTCGAGAAGGTCGGCTGACAGGGTCGCCACGGTAAAGCTGCGGCGGGCCAGCACATAGTTCGACAAAGCCTCGGTCAGCGTACGGGGCATTTCAACACCGCTCATGACCGCACCCTGAACGATGGTGCGTGAAGATTCTTTGCGCAGATCCGATTCGAATTCGGAATCGGTCATTCCGACCTGTTCCAGCTGAAAGCGATAGGCTTCGCGGTCGAATGTACCGTTTACACCTTGGAACGCCGGTATCTGTACAATCTCGTCCTGCAGGTTCTCGTCACCGATCGAAATGCCAAGCTGTCCGACCTCGTTATCGATTGCGGCCAGCGCGATCAGGCGCGAAAGGGCAAGTTGATCGAGGCCAAGATCATGTGCCTGCGAAATCTGCATTGCCTGTCCGGTTTGTGCTTCGACGGCCCGGATCTCGCGCTGAAGCTCACGAAAATACGCGTCGACCGAAATGCTTTCATCACCGACCTGCGCAACCGTACGCACGGTTCCGGTCAGGCTGGTGGCGCCAAAGCCCGCAAGGCCCAGCATCAAAAGACCCATGAGAATCCAGACAAAGGTTTTGGATAGGTTTTTCATGCCTGCGGCCATGGTGCCCTCTTGGTTTTGTCGGCAAATGTCTGCCCAGTCGGTTGCGGCCCTGAATACGATGCGTGCAGCCGGGGGGCAAGCTTAGAAGGACAAGCCCTGCAATCGGTCGAACAATTGCGCGATACCGGCGCGGTCGAGGTTGGCAAATGCTACACGAACCTGCCGCTTTCCCGCGGAATCGCCCTCTGGCATGAACATGGTACCCGGCAAAAGCAGTATACCTGCCTCGGGTACCAGCCGTCGGGCCAATTCGTCGGAAGCGATGCCAAAGGGATGTTCGAGGTAGGCAAAGTAAGCGCCAAGTCCCAAAAGACGCCAGCCTTTGTCTTCAAGGCGTGGCATTCCTTCTGCAATGGCGGCTCTTCGGTCGAGAATTTCATCTCGTTCACCCGCAACCCATTGGGTCAAGTTCCGCATTCCCCAAAGCGCGGCAAACTGGCCGATCTGGCCGGGGCAGATCGCGACCGTGTCCAGAAATTTTTCGATCTCCGCCAACAGGGCGGGGCTGGTTGAAATCGCGCCGACACGGTGACCGGTCAGGCGATAGGCTTTTGAGAACGAGTAGAGATGGACAAACGTATCGTCCCAACCCGATTGCTGGAACAGGTCATGAGGCGCGCCTGATCGACTGTCGAAATCGCGATAGGTTTCGTCAACCAAAAGACGAAGCCCCGTTTCCCGCGCAAGATCAAAGAAGCGGCGCACCAAGTCCGCAGGATATTCGACACCACCGGGATTATTCGGCGTCACCAACGAAATCGCCCGTGTCTTTTCGGTGATAAGGGCGCGGGCGCGTTCCGGATCGGGAAGCAAATCATCGTCTGTGGGCAAATCAACGGTTTTTACCCCAGCCATATCCAGCCACATCTTGTGATTGAAATACCAAGGGGTCGGAAGGATCACCTCATCCCCCTGATCGGTAATTGCCGAAATCACGGCTGAAAAGGCCTGATTGCAGCCCGAGGTGATTGCGATCTGATTCGCCGTTACCTCAGCCGCATAATGTGCGCTGATCTGAGCCGCGAGTTCGGACCGCAGGTCATCGTTGCCCAAGACCGGGCCGTAAAGATGTGCGCTGTCCTGCTCGACTGCGAATTCGGCCATTGCTTGCCGCAGCGCTAACGGGGGCGGATCGACTGGAGCCGCTTGACTGACATTGATCAACGGACGGTCAACCGCGAACTCGACCCCGTCCAGCCAACGGCGTGCCTCCATCACCGGAGGGGCAAAGGTGGCGGCAGTGCGGGTCATTGTCATGGTGAGTCCGTGATTTCAACGCTTATGAAAAACGCTTGATTAATCGGTGCCCCGATAGGGTTCGACATATTGCAGCGCCATGTCCCATGGGAAGAAAATCCATGTGTCCTGACTGACCTCGGTAATGAAGGTGTCTACCATCGGACGGCCTTTAGGCTTGGCGTATACGGTCGCGAAATGCGCTTTGGGGAACATATCGCGCACCAGTTCCAGCGTTTTGCCGCTATCGACCAGATCGTCGATGATCAGAATACCGGTGCCATCACCCATCAGATCTGCATTGGGCGCTTTGAGAATTTCTGCTTCGCCCTGCGCCTGATGATGATAAGACTTCACGCTGACAGTATCGACCGTACGGATATCCAGTTCGCGGCTGACGATCATCGCGGGGGCCATGCCGCCACGTGTAATTGCCACGACCGCACGCCAAGCGCCGTCATCTGGTCCTTGCCCATCCAGACGCCACGCAAGAGCGCGCGAGTCGCGATGAATCTGATCCCAGCTGATGTGGAAGCCTTTTTCGTGTGGCAGGCGGTCCTTGGCGCTCATGGTCTGTTATCCTTTTTCAACGTCCGGCGCGTCGACGGCCTTCATTCCAACGATGTGATAGCCTGAATCCACGTGCAGATTCTCACCTGTCACTCCGCTGCTGAGATCAGACAGCAGATACAGGGCCGATTTACCAACATCATCGATGGTCACATTCCGGCGCAGGGGCGAGTTATACTCGTTCCACTTCATGATGTAACGGAAATCGCCGATGCCGCTGGCCGCGAGCGTCTTGATCGGGCCTGCCGAGATCGAATTCACGCGAATGCCGTCTTTGCCCAAATCCTCGGCCAGATACTTTACGGATGCCTCAAGGGCGGCTTTGGCAACACCCATTACATTGTAGTGTGGCATGACCTGTTCGGCGCCGTAATAGGTGAGGGTGATCGCACTGCCGCCTTCGTTCATCATTTTTTCCGCGCGCTGCATAACGGCGGTGAAAGAGTAGACCGAAACATCCATCGTCAGGTTAAAGTTCGCGCGCGATGTGTCGACGTAACGCCCGCGCAATTCGTTCTTGTCAGAAAAGCCAATGGCGTGGACGACGAAATCCAGTTTACCCCATTTCTTTTCGAGCGCGCTGAAGAGTTCATTAATTGATTCTTCGTCGCTGACGTCACAGGGCAAAACGATCTCGCTGCCCAACTGCGCCGCCAATGGATCGACGCGTTTTTTCAGGGCGTCCCCCTGATAGGAAAAGGCCAGCTCGGCCCCGGCGTCGGACAAGGCGCGGGCGATACCCCATGCGATTGATTTGTCATTGGCCAGTCCCATGATGAGGCCGCGTTTTCCGGCCATCAACTGATTTGACATCTTCGGTTCTCCGCCTGTCGTCGCATTGTGTTCGGTTGGTTTATGCCATTGATTGTCCTGCTTCAAGGCCATGCGCTCTTGCCCGCAGCGGGTTCTCGCCTTAGGGTCATGTTAATTGTTTCCTGGGGATGGAAATGAACGAGCACAATGGCATCTTCGCCGGGGCTGATCCGTTTGAAATCGCGGATCGGTGGCTGGCCGAGGCAGAAAAGACCGAACCGAATGATCCTAATGCGATTGCTTTGGCAACCGTGGACCCGGAAGGTTTGCCGAACGCCCGTATGGTTCTGCTGAAGGAAATCGAGAAGGACGCGTTTGTTTTCTATACGAACTATCACAGCGCCAAGGCTCAGGAGTTGGACAGCGCCCACAAAGCGGCTTTTGTGATGCATTGGAAATCTTTGCGGCGACAAATCCGTGTTCGTGGTACAATCACCAAGGAAGATGGGCCGCAGGCGGACGCATACTACGCCTCGCGCTCGCTCAAAAGCCGCTTGGGTGCTTGGGCGTCACACCAGTCGCAACCGCTGGAAAGTCGTGCATCCCTGATGGCCGAAGTGGCTAAAGTGACCGCAAAGTTGGGTACCAACCCGCCTCGCCCTGAATTTTGGGGGGGATACCGTGTAACACCTGTCGAAGTCGAGTTCTGGGCCGATGGTGCCTTCAGGTTGCATGACAGGTTTCAGTGGAAGCGACAAAATGTCGATTCCGACTGGCAAGTGCTGAGGTTAAATCCATGACGTTCGCGTTGCGTGAAATGCAACTGTTTGCAGACAATAGCTTTTTTCAGCTTGAATTTGCGAGCCAAAACATAAACAAGAAACCCTTAACGACTTGCCTATCGTAATGGGAAAACAGTGCCAGAAGATCTGAACAGCATGTACCGCGTCCGTGGACACGTAAAATGGTTCGATCCCGCCAAGGGATACGGATTTGTTGTGTCTGACGAAGGCGGCCCGGACATTCTGTTGCACGTCAACGTGCTGCGAAACTTCGGGCAAAGCTCGGTCGCGGATGGCGCCGGCATCGAGATCATGACCCACAAAACTGATCGCGGTGTTCAAGCGGTCGAAGTGATCAGTGTTGACCCGCCTGTTCGCGCGGAAACCATGATGTTGGCCGATTTTGCCGAGCTTGATCCAACCGTGATCGGCAGCGCTCCGCTTGAGGCTGCGCGCGTCAAATGGTTCGACAAGGGCAAAGGGTTTGGCTTTGCCAATGTTTTCGGCAGCAGTGAAGACGTATTCCTACATATCGAGGTGCTACGTCGTTCTGGGTTGGCAGATCTGCAACCGGGCGAAGCGCTGGCCATGCGGGTCATTGATGGCAAGCGCGGAAGAATGGCCGCGCAGGTTCTGGCCTGGGAAGCGGCCCTGAACGACTAGGTTCTGAATGATGAGAACGGCTTTCGTACTGGCGCTCCTGAGTTTTTTGATTGGCGGGATCGCGCGGGCTGAATGCCGTCCGGATCGTGTCGAGCTTCGAAATGATCTGGCAGAGGTTCGCTTCGACGTTGAACTGGCCATCACACCGAAAGAGCGATCGCGCGGATTGATGTTTCGCGAAAGCATGCCGAACAGATCTGGAATGTTGTTTGTTTTTAATCCGCCGCAACCTGTTGCGTTCTGGATGAAGAATACCCTGATTCCGCTTGATATGATCTTTGTTGATCGCTCGGGCACTGTGACGCGTGTGCACGAAGGTGCAATTCCGGGGGATCTGAGCCCAATCGAGGGCGGCGATTCGGTTTATGCAGTCCTGGAAATCAACGCTGGCCTAGCCGAGCGTTACGCCATTCGGCCTGGATCGCAGATGCGCCACGAAGTTTTTTCGCAAGGTCCTGCAATTTGGCCCTGTTAGGGCTTTTCAAATCAGATCGGCACGTTTAGGAAGGCGCACGGTCCGGGGCGTGGCGCAGTCTGGTAGCGCACCTGTTTTGGGTACAGGGGGTCGTAGGTTCGAATCCTGCCGCCCCGACCATTTTTCTTCTACACTGGCGTTCCGCCATAATCGGTGTAGAGCTTGGAAAAATCCCTGTCCAAATCTTTGCTTTCAATAGGTATTCTAAGAGTTGAACCATCTTTCTGCGGAACCAGAAAGTACAACTCTGCGTCCACGCGATACCCGGCCTGATTCTTGGTCGAGCTCAGCCGCGTTACGATCTGCGGCAAGTTCTGCGGATAGCCGTTGAAGCTGAGAATCAAATAGGCCGTTGCCTCGGGCGGCAAGGTCTCGCGGCATTCAAAGATGCTTGCGGTGGTCTTGATATACTTGTCGCCCGGCCCCGCGCAGTCGGTCCTGAAGGAATTGAAAAGGTTCTGCGGATAACCGTCGAATTGCGCGCTGCGAGATGCAGGTGGTGCTTCCTGTGATGTGCAGGACACGATTAGCGCCACAATAGTTAACAATGAAATCAAACGCATGTAGAGTAGATTTCCCATCCAGAAATGTCGTGTGATTTCAAGTATGGCACGCGCTGCGATGTCGTGACGATGATTCTCTGAACATGTCCTTAACGCGGGATCGGTTGATCAATGACCTCTAACTGTGGCGGAAAACACGAGAAATCACTCTGACACATCAAGGCGGAATGGGCTGGTCGTGCGGGACATGTCTGTGGAGGAATCGCGATGCGGCGAAATTCCGCCGGTTCAGCAAAACAGGTCAAGCTAAAAGATTCCAAAAATGACCGAAAAAGCCCGTTGACCAACTATGGGAATATACGTCAGATTGTATGGGCCGAAAGACGAGCCACTAAATCTGGTAGGCAATGACCGGAAAAGGCATCGGGCGAGGGACGGAAAGCAAACCACTATGACGTAGACCGTATTCGCGGTTCTGCGCTGTTCTAGGCAGCGTCCGGTCCCTTGCGTCTCAAATTCGTCGGTAGTGCGGGCGGCACCCCGCAGCATCAAGATTTAGTGCCGGGACTTGAAATTTGGACAGATCGAAGCTGGGGCAGCGGACATGAAGATTGAAAGAAAATTCACCAAACCGGGACAGGATGCATATGCCGATCTGGATTTTGTGTCCGCAACATCCGAGATTCGCAATCCGGATGGCACAATCGTGTTCCGTCTGGACGAGATCGAAGTGCCTGCAAAATGGAGCCAGGTGGCTAGCGATGTCATCGCACAGAAGTACTTCCGCAAGGCCGGTGTTCCTTCCAAGCTGAAGAAGGTTAAGGAAAAGGACGTTCCCGAATTCCTGTGGCGATCGGTTCCTGCGGAAGATGCTGAATTTGATGGCGAAACCTCATCGAAACAGGTTTTTGATCGTCTGGCCGGCGCGTGGGCTTATTGGGGCTGGAAGGGCGGTTATTTCTCGACTGAAGAGGACGCGAGCGCCTATTTTGACGAGATGCGCTATATGCTGGCGACCCAGCGTGCAGCTCCGAACTCGCCGCAGTGGTTCAACACCGGTCTGCACTGGGCATATGGGATCGATGGCCCGGCACAGGGGCACCACTATGTTGACTACAAAACCGGCAAGCTGACCAAATCGAAATCCGCTTATGAACATCCGCAACCGCATGCGTGCTTCATCCAGTCGGTCGACGATGATCTGGTCAACGAAGGCGGCATCATGGATTTGTGGGTGCGTGAGGCGCGCCTGTTTAAGTATGGCTCGGGCACCGGAACCAACTTCAGCCATCTGCGTGCAGAGGGTGAAGCGCTTTCGGGTGGCGGCAAGTCTTCGGGCCTCATGGGATTTCTCAAGATCGGCGACCGCGCCGCTGGCGCGATCAAATCAGGCGGTACAACCCGTCGAGCAGCAAAGATGGTAATCGTCGATGCAGATCACCCGGACATCGAGCAATTCATCGAATGGAAAGTGATCGAAGAGCAGAAGGTGGCCTCGATCGTTGCCGGATCGAAGATGCACGAGAAGATGCTGAACGGTATTTTCGAGGCCATCCGGTCTTGGGACGGCTCTGCCGATGATGCCTATGATCCAAACGCAAACGACGCCCTGAAAAATGCGGTTCGCGAAGCGAAAAAGGTCGCGATCCCAGAAACTTACATCAAGCGCGTTCTGGACTACGCCAAGCAGGGCCACGATAGCATTGAATTCCCGACCTACGATACGGACTGGGATTCAGAGGCTTATAGCTCGGTCTCGGGCCAAAACTCGAACAACTCGATCCGGGTGACCAATGCGTTCCTGACCGCAGTTGAAAAAGACGCGGATTGGGAACTGATCAACCGCACCGACGGCAAGGTTGCTCGTACAGTCAAAGCACGTGATTTGTGGGAAAAGGTCGGCCACGCCGCATGGGCCTGTGCCGATCCTGGCATCCAGTTCCATGATACTGTCAACGAATGGCACACTTGCCCCGAAGACGGTGAAATCCGCGGTTCGAACCCGTGTTCGGAATACATGTTCCTCGATGACACTGCCTGTAACCTGGCGTCGATGAACTTGCTGACCTTTTTCAAGGACGGTGAGTTCCAGGCGGCGGACTATATGCACGCCTCGCGGCTTTGGACGCTGACGCTGGAAATCTCGGTGACCATGGCGCAGTTCCCGTCTAAGGAAATTGCGAAACTCTCTTACGACTTCCGCACCCTGGGTCTGGGATACGCCAACATCGGCGGCCTGTTGATGAACATGGGTTACAGCTACGACTCGGACGAGGGACGTTCGATCTGTGGCGCGCTGACCGCGATCATGACCGGTGTGGCTTATGCGACCTCGGCAGAGATTGCAGGCGAGCTTGGCCCGTTCAAAGGATATGAGCGCAACGCAGACCATATGCTGCGCGTCATCCGCAACCACCGTCGTGCGTCGCAAGGAGTGACCGAGGGGTATGAAAAACTGGCTGTTAAGCCGGTGCCTCTGGATCACGACAATTGCCCGGACAAACGTCTGATCGATCTGGCCATGTCAGCTTGGGATGAAGCGCTGAGCCTCGGCGAAAAGAACGGTTATCGCAACGCGCAGGCCACAGTTATCGCACCAACCGGCACCATCGGTCTGGTGATGGATTGCGACACGACCGGGATCGAACCGGATTTTGCGCTGGTTAAGTTCAAGAAGCTTGCGGGAGGCGGTTACTTCAAGATCATCAACCGCTCGGTGCCTTCGGCGCTTGAGAAACTGGGCTATTCCTCGGCTCAGATCGAAGAGATTGTGGGTTATGCGGTTGGTCATGGCACCATCGGCAACGCGCCGGGGATCAACCACACCTCGCTGACCGGTCATGGTTTTGGCCCGAACGAGTTGGCAAAAGTAGATGCCGCACTGGAAAGCGCGTTCGACATCCGGTTCGTCTTCAACCAGTGGACGCTGGGTGAAGACTTCTGCACCGGCGTTCTGGGCATCCCGGCGACCAAGCTGAATGACCCGACTTTCGATTTGCTGCGCCATCTGGGCTTTACCAAGGCGGATATCGACGCGGCCAACGACCATGTTTGCGGAACCATGACGCTGGAAGGTGCGCCGCATCTGAAGGAAGAGCACTATTCGATCTTCGACTGCGCCAACCCGTGCGGCAAGAAAGGCAAGCGTTTCCTTGGGGTTGATAGCCACATTACCATGATGGCTGCAGCGCAAAGCTTTATCTCGGGCGCGATCTCAAAGACGATCAACATGCCCAATGACGCGACCATCGAGGACTGCCAGAAGGCATACGAACTCAGCTGGTCGCTGGGTGTGAAGGCGAACGCGCTATACCGCGACGGCTCGAAACTGTCGCAGCCTCTGGCCGCGGCGCTGGTCGAAGATGATGACGAAGCGGCGGAAATTCTGGAAAGCGGTTCGACGCAAGAAAAAGCTGTCGTTCTGGCCGAGAAGGTGATCGAGAAGGTTGTGGTCAAGGAAATGATCCGCAGCCATCGCGAGAAACTGCCGCATCGCCGCAAGGGCTATACCCAAAAGGCGATCGTTGGCGGCCACAAGGTCTATCTGCGGACTGGCGAGTTCGAAGACGGCAAATTGGGCGAGATTTTCATTGACATGCATAAGGAAGGCGCTGGCTTCCGGGCGATGATGAACAACTTTGCCATCGCTGTGTCGGTTGGCCTGCAATACGGCGTGCCGCTGGAGGAGTTCGTCGACGCTTTCACCTTCACCAAGTTCGAACCGGCCGGGATGGTGCAGGGCAACGACTCGATCAAAAACGCGACGTCGATCCTTGATTACATCTTCCGCGAACTGGCTGTGTCCTATCTGGACCGCACTGATCTGGCGCATGTCAAACCCGAAGGCGCAACCTTCGACGATCTGGGTCGCGGCGAAGAGGATGGTCTGTCCAACGTATCGGAAATCAGTGAAAGCGCGGCGACCAAATCCTTGGAAGTGCTGAAACAAATCAGTTCAACCGGCTATCTGCGCAAACGACTGCCGCAAGACCTGATGGTCTTCAATGGCGGACAGGCTGACGTGACGGGTATGGCGGAAACCGCAGCGACATTCGAAGCACCCGCTGAGACGGCGGTTGCGACCGGAATGGACGCCCGTACCAAAGCCAAGATGCAAGGGTACGAGGGCGATCCCTGCGGCGAATGCGGAAACTACACCCTGGTGCGCAACGGCACCTGCATGAAATGCAACACCTGCGGCGCGACAAGCGGGTGTAGCTGAGTTTAGCGCCCCGGCAACCCGGGGTGCAGGGGTCGGATGCTGCCACAGTAACCGGCCCCGACGAATACGAAGCAAGGCGCTGAGACTTACCATCGATGCCTTGTTTCACTCGGCCGACATGCCCGTGTCGGCCGGGAACAGGGTGGGGCGGAATATTTGCTCCCTCCCACTCTCTCACGGGACGGGTGCGCTCGTCCCATGCGCAGTCCAGGCCGCAGGCAAAAAAACACCGGGCGGTCAACGAAATGAGCCTGGAAGGCGAAACTGACAGGGGGCTTCGGCCCCCTCTCTTTTTTCAACCCCGAGTCGTGGATTTGAGCAGGGCATTGCCGGATCATCCTGTTTGGATCGGGCAAGAGTTGCCGAAACCTGTCCTGGCCATTTCGCCCGGCAAGCCTCCGCAAATGCGACTCAGTCAAACACGCAGAGATTGGCTTGAAAGCGGCCATATCAATCTGAGCGGGTGACACGCCTTCAGGATGGCCTTTTTTTGGCGCTTGTCCGGACGCAAACACTCAAGAAAACGCAATCAGGAGGCATAACATGAAACCGCAAATTCTGGCCCTTATCTCAACCTTCGCACTTGGCCTGCCGACATTGGCCGTCGGCCAAAGCGCCGCCGATACCAACGGCGACGGAGTACTGACGATCGATGAAGTTCAGGCCGTCGTGCCTGACGTTGATGCCGAAGGCTTTGCGCAGATGGACGCAAACGGCGACGGTGCGCTAGATCAGGATGAGATCACCATCGCTGAACAAGCGGGCCTGCTGCCGCCGTCCAACGGCTGATCAAGCAGGAATGCTGGCGGCCCGGAATATCCGGGCCGCTTATTTTTCAGCGGCTTACGCGGGTAAGTAAATGTTGAACTTGCCGCGAATTTCCGCGTCCAAAAGCGGGTCGAATCTGGCCGGGGATGGCACGGCGAGGATTTCTTCCTTCCGCTTCACTGCCTTTTCGATCAGGTCCGGTTTGCCAAGCTCAACCCATTCCTTCGGAGATGATCGGTCACCAAAGGTAGGATAGACGTAATCTGCCTGCATACGGCCTAGCGTCGCATCGGTGCCAAGATAATGCCCAGGACCACCCATGCAGACTTCGGCCATCTGATCCAGTGCCAGCGTCTCGTCCGTTACCTCGATTCCGCGCACACAGCGCTGTGCCTGTCCGATCAGGTCATCGCTCAGGATCAGGCTCTCGTGGCAGAACCCCAGCAACGAGGCATGCATGCCTGCGGCCTCATACACCATGTTCAGGCCCGATAGCCCAGCCATGACGTTCGAACACATTTGTTCCCAACCGGCCTGCATGTCGGGCAATTTCGCGTCCGATGCACCAGCTGCGGCGCCACCGGGCAGATCGTAGAACTGGTGCATTTGCGCGCAGCCCGCGGTTAGCAGAGCTTGTTCACCCGAGCCGATGGACATTGCACCCGTGCGCAGGTCCAGACCAAAAGGCCAAGTGCCAAAAATCGCGGGAGCACCGGGCTTTACGGCGTTTACATAAACCAAACCCGCCAGACATTCGGCGGTGGCTTGTGTGATCGCTCCGGCAACGGTCGAGGGTGCGGTAGCTCCTGCCATGCCCGCAGAAAGCAACAAAACCGGCATTCCGGCCTTGATGCATTCTTCCATCACCTCGCAGCTTTCGGTGGCGAATTTCATCGGGGGCACAACGAAGCAGTTGGAATTGGACATGAAGGGCCGCTTACGCCACTTGTCCTCTCCGCCCGCGATCATGTGCAGCATCTCGATGGCGGGGGCCACATGGCTGGGCTCTGTGAACGACGTACCGATGTGTTTGAACGTGCCTGAGGTGGTGGCGTAGACCGTGTTCAGGTCCATCTCGAGGTTGTCCGCAATGTCGCGGCACACCATGGGACGTTGAACAAAGTGAATGTTTTCAAGCTGTTCACAGATGCGAGTCGCGTCATGCAGGTCCTGCAGGGTCGAGTCGCGGTATTCCTGCCCATGCACATCGACCATGCTGACCGCCGCGCCTGCGGTGCCATAATGGACGCGTGTCCCCGATAGCTCCAGATCCGACTTGCCATCCCGGCTGTGCAGAGTGATCGAGCGGTTGGCCTTGGCGATTGTGTCCTCGACCAATGCGCGCGGAAAGCGGATGCGGCCATCGTCGCCCAAGGTGCATCCCGCAGCCACGAGATAGTCGATCCCACTTTGTGGCGCATCAGCAAGGCCGATGGTTTCCAGAGCGGTCAGAGCGGCCTCGTGGATGCGTTCGATCTGTGCTTGGGTCAGAACCTTCAGGGTTCCGCCCTCCATACCAGGCCGAATCGGGCGAAGATGTTCCGGAAGAGCTGACGCACGGGCGGCACGACGCGCGGCGCGGCCACCGCTGCGGGATGAGTTTCGGGTTTGTTCGTTCATGTGTGTGTCCGGTCAAAAAAGTACGTTGTGGGTGAGTGTACCTAGACCAGTGCTGGCCGTCCTCGTGCCGCACGACCGCGATCCGCACCAATGGTGCGGCTGACCAGCCGAATCTTCCAAACTTCGTTATGCATCAACTTCCTCAGTCTGATGCGCCCATTGTTTCAATGCACTTCTGGACAATCTGTTCTGTTTGCGACTTTGGACTAATTTTATTGGGCCATCAGTCAAAATGAACTGGGCGCAAATCCTCGTGACTAAATGTTTTTTTCCAATTGCGGTAAGAATCTGTTAATCTGCACGTAGTTATTTGGATTTGTATCTTAGGTTTAAGTAAATACTGGGGTTGGCTGATCAGCAGATCGCTGCCTCGGGGATGCGCCCAAACCGGCAACGGATGTTTGGAGGTCTGCATGAAGTCATTACTGGCCGCACTCGCCACAGCACTGATAACAGGTGCAGGGCAGGTTGTGGCAGAAGACTGGACAGGCGCGTACGCTGGTTTCAGCTTTGGTTATGCAGATGTTGATGGGTCCGGAGGAGCAGGCGGAAGCGGGGGCAGTTTTGGCCCGCTGATCGGATACGACTATGATTTTGGAAATTTCGTGCTTGGCGGTGAGTTGGAATATAACCGCCTGAATCTTGATCTGGGACAATCCGAAGGAAGCCTTGATAGTATGTCGCGATTGAAGTTGCGCGGCGGCTACGACTTTGGATCAGCCCTTGGCTATGTTGTCTTGGGAACCGCGCGGGCCAGTACGTCGGGTGACAGTGATACGGCAGCCGTTTACGGGATCGGTGTTGCCTATCCGCTTGGCGATCGGTTTGTAATCAGTGGCGAAGCGCTGCGGCAGAACTTCGATGATATACCGGAGTCTGGTCGAAGCCTCGACGCAAATGTGTTCAACTTGCGCACCACATTCCGCTTCTGAAACTCGGTGGTCGATTGTCATCCATCTGCCAATTGAGCGGCAAATTCGCATAGGGTCTGTAGCGATGTGACGAATTTCTCGTCATCGATTGTCATGGCCACGCGGATGTGACCTGCGGCGGCAGAACCAAAGCTCTCACCGGGCATCACAGCGATGGCATGCGTGTCCAGCAGCGCATTTGCGAACACATCGCCGCTAAGACCCGTAGCCCGGATATCCAGCATCAGATACATCGCGCCTTGCGCCGGTATTAAGGTGACGACCTGCTGCGCAGCCAGCACTTCAATCGCCAGAGCGCGGCGGCGGCGAAACGGCGCGGCGATCTTGTCTTCGAGAGGTTGTCCCACGCTCAGCGCATAGTTGGCCGCATCCTGTATAAAGCCGGGCACACCATAGGTTGTGTGTGTTGCCAAGTTGATCAGGTGGTCGATCACGCCTTCCGGAGCAACGATCCACCCACAACGCGAGCCAGTCATGGCATGAGATTTCGACATTGAACCCACGACCAGAGTGCGCTCAGCCATGCCGGGTAGGGCGCGCGGTGACAGGTGTTCACCCTCCCAAACCTGCGTGTCGTAGACTTCATCGGAAATCAGCCATAGATCGCGGCGCTGACAAACCTCGGCGATGGCAGAAAGTGTTTCGGCGGAATAGACCACACCAGTTGGATTGTTTGGGGAGTTTATCAGCAGCGACACCGCCCCGCCTGCCGCGCCATCGATATCGGAAGCACGAGGTTGGAACAAATCTTCGGCGCGTGTTTCTATGCGTTTGGCTTCCGCTCCAACGCCACGGATCGTGCCGGGGTAGGTGGCATAATACGGATCCAGGTAGAGCGCGATATCGCCCGGATCGCAAAGCGCGGTGTGCGCCGCAAACAACGCGGCCTGACCGCCGGGGGTTATGATGACATTGTTGCGAGTGGTCGCTACACCTGTTCGCATTTGGACACGGGCGGCCACAGTATCACGCAGCAGATCAGTGCCCGGAACCATCGCGTATCCTGTGTGCCCGCTGCGGGCCGAACTTTCCATGGCCGACAATATTGACTGATCGGTCCGAATGTCATGCTCGCCGATCGTCAACTCGGTAACGGCATGGCCTTCGGCAATCATCCGACGCGCGCGGATGAACACCTCCCAGCCGTCTGATCCATCCTCGGTCAGATGCGTGATGCGATGCGATAGTTTCAAGGGATTCTCCCGACCGGCTATGACGCCGAATGGGGCAAAGCACAGCAATTTTGTCAATCAGCTTCGCGGCGGCAAACTCGCCTGTATCTTCTTGGTCAGCGATGCACGGACGATATCGTATGAGGTGATCAGGCGATGTTGCATCTCGTCGGCGTCGGTTTCCCACGGCAGGCGAACCCAGCTGCGGTGAAAATACGGGGCCTTGGTGCCAATCCCTGCGTCGATCAACATCTGCGCGGTCTCAATGTCGGGAGTCTTGACCGATACACCATCCCCGACCGAGCCGACGCAGGCGAACATCTTGCCGCCAACTTTCCATGCGTCGTGGCCGCCACCCCAAGGGTCCGAAAGTTCGGCACCGGGCAGGTCTGCGCATACGGAATTGACGTAATCACGGGTCATGGTGGGCAGACTGCCTCTGTGGAGGTTGAAACTCAAGGCTTGGCTCAGCATCAATCCCGTGCTAGGCAAAGCGCATGAACCGGAAAACTTGCATCATTATCTGCTGCATTACCTGCTGATTTCTCAAGCGGGCCGGTTTCTTTCGTTTTCATCTCTGAGACAAGTTGCTAAGCCCGCGCCAACGCGTGACGTATATGCTGTTTCAGGAGCACGACCCGATGACGACGATCAAACTGCACAACACAAGGACACGGACGAAAGAGGATTTCGCGCCGATCGATCCCGATAATGTGCGGATGTATGTCTGTGGTCCGACGGTCTATGATCGGGCGCATCTGGGGAACGCACGGCCTGTGGTTGTGTTCGACGTGCTCTATCGTTTGTTGCGGCATGTATACGGTGCTGATCACGTGACCTATGTCCGCAATTTCACCGACGTGGACGACAAGATCAACGCCACCGCATTGTCGCGCAAGAAGGCTGGGGCTGACGGGTCTTTGGAACAGTTGGTGCAGGAACGTTCGGACGAAACCATCGGCTGGTATCTGCACGACATGGGCGCGCTGGGGGCGTTGGAACCCAACGCGATGCCGCGCGCCACAGAGTATATCGCGCAGATGATTGCGATGATCGAAGACCTGATGGCCAAGGGGCACGCTTATGCTGCCGAGGGTCACGTGTTGTTCGCGGTGGACAGCTGGAAGGAACACTATGGTGCGCTGTCGGGGCGGTCGGTTGATGACATGATCGCCGGGGCGCGGGTCGAGGTCGCGCCTTACAAGAAGAACCCGATGGATTTCGTGCTTTGGAAGCCGTCGACCGATGAGTTGCCCGGATGGGACAGCCCCTGGGGCCGTGGGCGTCCTGGCTGGCACATTGAGTGCTCAGCGATGAGCTATGAACTGTTGGGCGAGAGCTTTGACATTCATGGCGGCGGCAACGACCTGATGTTCCCACATCATGAGAATGAGATTGCTCAGAGCAAATGCGCCCATCCGCATGGCGAGTTCGCGCGTGTCTGGATGCACAATGAGATGCTGCAGGTCGAGGGGAAGAAGATGTCCAAATCACTGGGCAATTTCTTCACCGTTCATGATCTGCTTGAGCAGGGTGTGCCGGGTGAAGTGATCCGGTTTGTGTTCCTGCAGACCCATTATCGCAAGCCGATGGACTGGACCGAGAAGAAGGCGCGCGAAGCCGAGGCAACATTGCGCAAGTGGCGGGCGTTGACAGCGGGCATCGAGCCCGCCGCCACCGCGGCACCTGCGGTCATCGATGCGCTTGCGGATGATCTGAACACGGCAGGTGCCATCGCGGAACTGCATCGTTTGGCTGCAGATGGTGATGCTTCGGCTTTGCTGGCAAGTGCGCAGCTGGTTGGACTGTTGGGGGACGATATGGGCGCTTGGGCCGAGACCGCTTCGGCTAATCTGTCGTCTCATGCAGAAAAGCTGGCCGCTGCGCGCGCGTTTGCGATGCAGAGCAAGGATTTCTCTGAGGTTGATCGTCTAAAGGCGGCATATATCGCCGTCGGGCTTGAGGTTCGGATGAGCAAGGATGGTGTGGAATTGGTACCCGGCGCCGGATTCGACGCCGCCAAGCTGGAGGGGGTCGAATGACCAAGGAACGCCTTTACCTCTACGACACCACGTTGCGCGACGGGCAGCAAACTCAGGGTGTGCAGTTCTCGACAGCCGAGAAGGTGCAGATCGCGCAGGCGTTGGATTCGCTGGGGATTGATTACATCGAAGGGGGTTGGCCCGGAGCGAACCCGACCGACAGTGCGTTTTTTGAGAGCGCGCCTGAGACGTCGGCCTGTATGACGGCGTTTGGAATGACCAAACGCTCGGGCAGGTCGGCTGAGAATGATGACGTTCTGGCGGCTGTAATGAACGCGGGAACACCAGCCGTTTGTCTGGTTGGGAAATCGCACGATTACCACGTGACCCACGCGCTTGGTATCACGCTGGAGGAAAACACCGAGAATGTTCGCGCCTCGGTCGCGCATATCGTGGCGCAGGGGCGGGAGGCTCTGTTTGATGCCGAGCATTTTTTTGATGGCTACAAGGACAACCCGGAATATGCGGTTGAAGTCTGCCGCGCTGCGCTCGATGCAGGGGCACGGTGGGTGGTTCTGTGTGACACCAATGGCGGAGCATTGCCGGCAGAGGTCGGGCGGATCGTATCCGAGGTGATTGCGGCCGGTCTGCCGGGGGATCGGCTGGGCATTCATACGCATAACGACACCGAGAACGCAGTGGCGTGCTCGCTGGCTGCAGTCGATGCGGGGGCGCGGCAGATTCAAGGTACGTTGAATGGGTTGGGAGAGCGCTGTGGCAATGCCAACCTGACCGCTTTGATCCCAACGCTGATGCTGAAAGAACCCTATGCCTCGTGCTATGAGATCGGAGTGATGCCCGAGGCGCTGGCCGGGCTGACGCGCATCAGCCGGATGCTGAATGATATCCTGAACCGAGTGCCCAGCAAGCAGAGCGCCTATGTGGGCGCGTCGGCTTTTGCGCATAAGGCCGGGCTGCATGCCAGCGCGATCCTCAAGGACCCGACAACCTATGAGCATATCGATCCGGCAAGTGTTGGAAATGCGCGCATCATTCCGATGTCAAACCAGGCTGGGCAATCGAACCTGCGTAAACGTCTGACCGATGCGGGATTGGCCGTAGAAGCGGGCGATCCGGCGTTGGGACGTATCCTTGAGCGGATAAAACTGCGCGAGGCCGAGGGGTATTCCTACGACACCGCGCAGGCTAGTTTTGAGCTGCTGGCGCGGGATGAGCTGGGGCAATTGCCCGAATTCTTTGAGGTCAAGCGCTACAAGGTGACCGTTGAACGTCGAAAAAACAAATACAACAAGATGGTCAGCCTGTCTGAGGCGGTTGTTGTTGTGAAAGTGGATGGCGAGAAGAAGCTGTCGGTCAGTGAGTCGTTGGACGAAAGCGGTAGCGATCGCGGTCCGGTGAACGCGCTTGCCAAAGCTCTGGCTAAGGATTTGGGGCAGTATTCGCAGATACTGTCGGATATGCGGCTGGTCGACTTCAAGGTGCGCATCACTCAGGGCGGGACCGAGGCGGTCACGCGCGTGATCATTGACAGCGAAGACGGGCAAGGGCGGCGCTGGTCTACGGTTGGGGTGAGTGCGAACATAATTGATGCCTCGTTCGAAGCGCTGCTGGATGCGATTCAGTGGAAACTGGTGAGCGATTGCGCCCCGCAGTCAGCGGCCGCCGAATAAGGTGGAGTTCGACGACGACATCAAGGCTTGTGCTGCGCTGGTTCATCGGGCCGATCCTGATCGCTTTATGGCTGCCATGGCCGCGCCAGTTGAGGCACGGGCAGTTTTGTTCCCGATTTATGCGCTGAACGTCGAGGTGGCCCGTGCCCCGTGGGTGACGCAAGAGAGCATGATCGCCGAGATGCGGCTGCAATGGTGGCGCGATGCCTTGCAAGAGATTGCCGAAGGTCCATCTGTTCGTCGGCACGAGGTTGTTACGCCATTGTCGCGCGTGATTTCTCCGCATCTGGCAGCGCTGCTGGATGAATATGTGGCCGTAAGGCGTTGGGATATCTATCTTGATCCGTTCGAGGATGAGGCGCATTTTGACGCCTATATTGCCCATAGCGCTGGGACATTAATGGTGGTGTCGGCGCAGGCTTTGGGTTCGGCGGATGAAACTGTTCTGCGTGATTTCGGATATGCAGCGGGGATCGCGAATTGGCTGCGCGCAATTCCCGAGCTTGAGGCACGTGGGCGCATTCCTTTGCTGGACGGAACCCATGACGGGGTTCGGGCGCTGGCGCAGAAGGCTTTGGACCGATTGGCGCAGGCGCGGTCCGCCCGCAACGAGGTCTCGGCACAAGCACGGCCTGCGCTCTATGCGGGGTGGCAGACGGAATGGGTGTTGCGGACTGCATTGGCCAGACCGGACCGGGTGGCCGCAGGTGCGTTGGCTCAGGGTGAAATCCGACGTCGGTTTACGCTGATGAAAACCGCAGCGACCGGGCGCTGGTAACGTCAGACGGTTTGTGGGTCCGAAGGCCTCAGAACTAGCCACAGCAGCGCGCCACCTGCAAGGGTCAGCAGCGGGATCATGGCGAGGTTTACGGCCGTCCAACCCTCGACCGCTGAACCGCCCGAGCAGTTCATCAATCCGCCAGAGGCAAGCGAGGCAAAAGTCACGCCGCCAAACACCAGCAAGTCATTCAGGCCCTGCATTCGACCGCGTTCGTGCACTTCATGCGAGTCTGCCAACATGCTGGTGGCGCCAATGAAGCCAAAGTTCCATCCGATGCCAAGCAGGATCAGGGCGACGAAAAAGTTACCTAGATCAACACCTTGCAAGGCGACAATGCCTGCGCCGCCAAGGATCGCCAAACCGAGAGCTACGATCTTTTCGACCCCAAACCGCGCGATCAGGTGGCCGGTGAAGAAGCTGGGAATGTACATCGCCAGTACGTGGCTGGTGACGATATCCGCGGCATCACCTTCGGTATATCCGCACCCGACGACGGCCAAAGGTGTAGACGTCATTACAAGGTTCATCAGCGCGTAGGAAACCATTGCGCAGATGATCGCTACTGCGATGCGTGGAGTTTTCAGCAACTCCATCCGTGTGCGACCTTTGGGTTCATCTTCGGTCGGTTTCGGCGGAGTAGGGATGTCGAGAAAGAAGAACAGGGCTGAGCCGATTACGTTGATCGCGATCACCGCCAGATAAGTGCCCAAAAACGGGACCACATACGCTTGCGAAGTCAGCTTGACGATCTGAGGGCCGATGATCGCCGCCGCAAGCCCTCCGGCCATGACGTATGAGATCGCCTTGGGCCGGAACGCATCCGATGCAGTGTCAGCCGCTGCAAAGCGATAAAAGCCATGTGCGCTCATGTATATGCCGGTCAGGAAGCTGCCAATTAGGAAGATCGGGAACGAGCCGAGATAAAGGCCGTAAGCCCCGATAACGCCCCCTGCGGCACCTGCGGTTGATCCCACAAGAAACCCGGCACGGCGTCCCCAGCGTTGCATGATGGCCGAAATCGGCGTGGCCGCCAGCATTGAACCCAGAACGATCAGTGAAATCGGCAGCGTCGCAAGGCAAGCGTTGCTGGCCAGCGATTGGCCTGCCAGCCCGCCGACGATGAACATCATGGGCATCTGTGCACCCAGGATTGCCTGTGCTGCCACCAAAACGGCAACGTTGCGTTTGGCCTGACTATCGTCAGGGGTGGCAGCGATCATTGTCATGGGCGAATGGTTATCTACGATTGAGACTTGGCACAAGCGGGTTGCATATGCGGTACATCCGCCTAACGTGCGGACAAGGATCACTTATCGGAGAGCGCATGTCCGTCGGACGCATCATCGAAACACCGGACTGCGTTACCGAAGGGGCCGAGTGGTTGGCTGAGGCCTGCCCGCGGATGGCTTATGCGATGGAGCAAACCGGACCCCTGCCACTCAGGCGCAAGCCTGACGGGTTCGCCCAATTGCTCAGCGCGATTGTCAGTCAGCAGGTCAGCGTGGCCTCGGCAAACGCAATCTGGAAGAGGCTGCAGGACGCAAAACTGACCGGTCCGCGCAAGATTATGTGGGCCACTGATGATGATCTGCGCGCTGTGGGTCTCAGCCGTCAGAAAATTCGCTATGCCCGCGCCTTGGCTGAGGCGCGGATCGATTACAAAGCGTTGCGTGATGCGCCAGATGACGAAGTGGTCGCAATTCTGACCGAGGTACCGGGAATCGGTGTCTGGACTGCCGAGATTTATGCGATGTTTTCGCTGGGTCGCGCCGATGTGATTGCACCGGGCGATCTGGCCTTACAGGAAGCTGCACGCATCCTCTATGAATTGCCAGAACGACCAAAAGACAAAGAGTTACGCCAGATGGCTGAAGCATGGTCGCCGTGGCGATCGGTTGCGGCGCGGGTGCTGTGGGCCTATTACCGGGTTGCAAAAGACAGAGAAGGGATCAGATGACACGGGTTTTGAACGCGCTCAGGAAAGAGCCGGTTTCAGGCGACACACGCTCGGTCGTGGTGTTTGTGCATGGTTATGGTGCAAACGGGGCCGATCTATTGGGGCTGGCTGATCCGTTGGGCGAGCATCTGCCGGATACGTTGTTTGTAGCTCCGGACGCGCCTGAACAGATCATCGGTATGCCCAACGGTTTCCAGTGGTTCCCGATCCCGTGGATTGATGGCTCATCCGAGGAGGAAGCCCGACGGGGTATGGAAATGGCGGTTGAGGATTTCAACGCGTTCCTTGATGCGCTGATGGTGGATGAGGATGTCCTGCCAGAGCAGGTAGTGCTGTTCGGTTTCAGCCAGGGAACGATGATGAGCTTACATATAGCCCCGCGCCGCGAGGACCCAGTGGCGGGGATCGTAGCGTTCTCGGGACGTTTGCTGGAACCTGATTTGCTGCCGGACGAAACCGTCAGTCGCATGCCGATCCTGCTGGTGCATGGCGATGCTGATGACGTTGTACCGCCGCAATCGTTGCCAGAAGCAGCTGAGGCACTTCAGGCGGCCGGGTTCAAAGAGGTTTATGCCCATATAATGAAGGGCACCGGCCACGGGATTGCTCCGGATGGCTTGAGTGTTGCGCTGGCCTTCATGCGGGATAAGTTGAGCCTCTGACTTGCGGGGCGATCTAAGGAGAGCATGATGCTGATCGTGACAGGAGTGGTCGAAGTTTCAGATGCAGGGGTCGAGAAAGCCATTGCCGCTGCGCAGGTGATGGTTGCGGAAACCCTGAAAGAACCCGGATGCCTGATCTATGAATTCAGTCAAATCCTGGGTCAGGCGACCCGCTTTCGGGTCTATGAGGAATGGCAGGATCAGGCCGCGCTTGAGGCCCATTTCGCGACCCCTCATATGGCTGCTTTTCAGGCGGCGCTTGGCGAGGTCGGCGTTGTCTTTAGCGAAATCTACCGTGTGATCGGGGGCGAGAAGCAGCCGCTTCGCTGATCGATCACTCCCAAAGCTTTCCTTCCGAGAATTCGACCGAATTGCCTGCAGGGTCTCGTACATAGAGCGACCGGGCTCCGTTGGGCCAGTCGAACTCGGCATCGACAGGGATGTTCCAGTCCAACAGATGCTTGCGCATCACGGTGATTTCATCGCGGCTCAGGACAAGGCAAACATGGCTGGGACCGCGCGCCCCATGCGGTGGGACTGGCAGATCGGGGTTTCCTGGCGGTTTCTCGGTTTCGCTGGCATTGAACAGCAACAGGACGGACCCGCCGATCCGATAGAACACATGGCGGTCGGTGACGCGCTGGATTTTCTCTAGCCCCAATATCTGACCATAGAAATCCTCGGCCGCATCTAGATCGTCGACATACAGCGCGGCTTCCAGGATGGCAGACGGGGCAGGGATATCCGGTGTTACCTTCATGCCCTAAGCCTATCACATCACGCAGTTTTTGTCACCGGCGCGGGCGGCGGTCCCGCTTGCGCGACGGTGCTGCGTCAACAGCTGGCATCGGCAGGCTTTCCCACTGACCGGGGTCAAGGCCGTCCAAAGACCAATCTCCAACACGGGCTCGGATCAGGCGCAGAGTTGGGTGCCCGACTGCGGCTGTCATCCGGCGAACCTGACGGTTGCGGCCCTCTTTGATTGTCAGTTCAACCCAACTGTCGGGCACCGTTTGGCGAACCCGGATCGGCGGGGTGCGTGGCCACAGCCATTCGGGTTCGTCAATCAGCCGCACCTTGGCGAGGCGCGTCAAACCATCCTTAAGTTCAACACCTTCCCGCAACGCCTTTAGCGCCGCTGTATCGGGAATGCCTTCGACCTGAACCCAGTATGTCTTAGGCATCTTGTGCTTGGGGTCTGATATCTGCGCCTGCAATCGCCCATTATCAGTCAGCAGCATCAAACCCTCGCTATCCCGGTCCAAGCGTCCCGCAGGATAGACACCGGGCAGGTCGATGAATTCCGACAGCGTGCTGCGGGGCGAGTCAGAATTGGCGCGGTCGGTGAACTGCGGCAATACATCGTAAGGTTTGTTGAAACGGATGAACCAGGACATGCCCCGCCATAGCTTGCAGACCACATCTGCGCAACCTGTGGATAAGTGTCACTTATCTGTTACGTATGCGGCCTAACCAATACCCGAGATGTTGTGTGAACTCGGCACTTGTCAGAGATTTAACACGATATATAGTTAACTTAAGGCCGGGGCGGGTGTTCCCCGCTCTGATGTCACAAACGGGCAGTACAGAGCGAGGAGCGATTCTGTTATGGACGGAGACTTCAGGACCGAATTTGTCAGGGAAACCGGTGCGCTCAAGCATCATCCGGCATTGGTTTTGAACGCCGATTACAGACCTCTTTCCTACTACCCGTTGTCTTTATGGCCGTGGCAGGAGGCGATCAAAGCCGCCTGGCTGGACAGGGTGGATATTGTTGCGGAATATGACGAGGTTGTCCGCAGTCCCAGTACCGAGATCCGAATACCCTCGGTCGTTGTCCTGAAAGACTATGTAAAACCCAGAAAGCGCGTGGCCTTCACGCGCTTTAATTTATTCTTGCGGGATGAATTCAAATGCCAGTACTGCGGCAGCCGTGAAAACCTGACCTTTGATCATGTTGTACCGCGTGCTGCGGGCGGGGTCACAAGTTGGCAGAATGTCGTTGCAGCGTGCAGCCCGTGCAATCTGCGCAAGGGCTCAAAATCCCTGCGACAAGCCAGAATGTCTCTGAATAAACCGCCGCGTCAGCCGGATGCTGAGGCTTTGCGCAATATCGGTCGGAAGTTCCCCCCGAACCATCTGCACGAAAGCTGGATCGACTTCCTCTACTGGGATGCCGAACTGGATCAGCTATGAACCCTAGCGCGCGCGCCAGGCTGCGATCCAGATCAGGACCAGACCCGTCGAAATCAATCCATTCCAGCCCGCCATGGAAATCCCGAACATCTCCCACGGGATGTCATCGCAACGCACGAGCGGGGCGGACATGATCTGATCCATTAACTCTTCGGCACTCAGACCACCGATATCACCAGATGTGCAGGTCGATGGGCCCTCCCACCAGCCTTGCTCGACCCCAGCATGGTAAAACCCTATTCCCGCCGTTGTGGCCGCTGCCAGAGCGCCTAGTAGGGGCAGGGGGCGGACGCCCGGGAAGGCAAAGGCTAGAGCACCAAGAATCACTGCGACACCATGAGGATACCGCTGCCAGATGCACATTTTGCACGGCGCGAGCCCACCGATGTACTGAAAGCCCCAAGCCCCAAGTAGCAACGCGGCCGAGCCGGATGCGGCAACCAGAACCAGAAGTCTTTTGCGCGTCATAAGTATTTCACCACAAGAAAGCCGCCAAACAGCAGGATTATGAATAGGGTAAACATCAAACCCAACCGTTTTTCGATGAAGTCACGGATTGGTTCCCCAAATTTCCACAGCAGCCCGGCCACAAGAAAGAAGCGCAAGGCGCGCGCCAGGATCGAGGTGGCTATGAACGTCCCAATCGGCATCCCGGTCCAGCCCGACATGATGGTGATGACCTTATATGGGAAAGGCGTCACACCAGCCGCCAGCACGGCCCAGAAGCCGAAATCATTGAAGCGGGTATTGAATTCTTCCATTGCGTGGGCTTTGCCCATGGCTTCCAGAACAGGCTGCCCAAGGCTTTCGTAAAAGAATGCCCCAATTGCATAACCCAATATCCCACCCAGCACCGAGGCAACCAAGGCGACCGTCGCGATCAGCCAGGCCCGCGACGGACGCGCAAGGATCATGGGAATCATCAAAACATCGGGTGGGATCGGAAAAAACGAACTTTCGACAAAAGCCACAACAGCCAGCGCCCAGAGCGCATGAGGATGTTCGGCCAGACGAATGGTCCAGTCATAAAGGGATCGCAACATGAAGAATAAGTATCCTGGTAACCGCTGCGGCAAGCCAAACCATGCACCCGACTGACCGTCAACCTCCTTCGACGAAACATTCAGGGCAGTGGTTGTTTTTTGCCTCTGGACCTTCTCTCGGTAGGGCGCTAATCCAGTGTTCGTGGCCCAAGTGGCGGAATGGTAGACGCAGGGGATTCAAAATCCCCCGCCTTCACGGGCGTGAGAGTTCGAGTCTCTCCTTGGGCACCACAGCAATTCTGAATATATTGCTGAAGTTCAACTTCAATACCCCGTCATCTCAAGATATCCGCGTCCTGTGTGGCTACCTGTGATGGTGATTGGGCCTTCCCAGTATTCGAACCGGGTTCCCATCCAAGCCTTCGGGCTTATGGCATCGACTTCAACATCGATCCCGCGATCCGGCAACGACACCTGCCATTTGATCGGAACGTCACGTTGTGCCACGCGGGCGGTTTCAAGGGGTTCTAGCAGTACTGAGCCGTCAGGTAGGGGGGTCGTTTGCCCATCAGGCTCAATCCATGTAGCGGCCGTGAAATCCCCTCGATCCCCGCGTAGGCGGAAGGCCATCAGCTTGTCACCGTCGTCAAAGCTGAGCGAGAACCAGTCCCAGCCGCTTTGATCTTCGGCCAAGGGTTGCGAAGACCATTCGCGATCCAGCCAACCCTGGCCGGCGACTTCGACATCTTCGTTGGGCAGGTGGAGCGTGCCCTCGACCGAGTAGAAGGGTTGTGAATAGTAATAGCTGGCCTGACCATCGGCGGATTTCACCGAATACCCCTCGGCCCCGTGAAACACCAATGGGCCTTGGGCCTTCAGAGTCAGATCATACCCAAAGTTTGATCCGTTTGCTGTCAGGCTCAGGGTTTCCAAATCATCGCCGCGCATGTGCCATTCATCGATCCATGCCTCAAACGGTTGGGCCGTAACGCCAGCCTGTCCAACACCGCCGCGAGAGAGTCGTTCGGCGAAATAGTGTGTTTCTGGCGTTGTGAGCGCGGCATGGCCCATCCAGATCTGTGGGTTTTGCCAGCCGTCAGCTTCGGATGGTTTCAGTGCCGAACGGAACAGGGTCCATTGTATGCCATAGTCGCGACCCTCTGCGTCTTTGAGGTTTGCCGTCAGATACCACCATTCAATCCGATAATCCGGATGGGCGCCGTGATCTTGCGGAAACTGAAAGCTGTAGCCCGGTTCAGGACGCGTAAAGCCATCCGCATTGCCGCCCAACCCGGCATAACCCTGCGCCCAACCGGGAATTGGAAGGAGGATGAACAGAATGAAGGCTTTAACGTTCATTGGCAAAAACCCTCAACAGCGCAGCAGGTGGTAGGCGGAGCAATCGTAATGCGGGTAGGGCCGCTGCGAGCACGGCGGCAACCAGAGTCAGCAGGAATAAGCTCAGCCAATCAGTTGGGAACAAATACATGGGCAAGCGCCATCCGAAGGCCTGCACGTTGATCACGGCCAGCAGCACCCATGCCAATACAAGGCCCAATGGAAGGGCAAGACAAGCGGTCATCACCGCAAGCAGGACACTGCGCAGAAGCTCTAGCTTGGCCAGTTGCGCGCGCGTAAGGCCCAGCGCCCAGACCGGTGCGACCTGAGGCAGGCGCTGGGTCCACAGTGTCAGCAAGCTGGTGAGTATCGCGAACCCCGCAACGCCCAGTGTCAGCACATTCAGCGCTGAGGTGACGACGAAAGTTTTTTCAAAAACAGTCATCGATTGCGCTTTCATAGCGGCCTGCTGCACAACTGCCGATGGAGGCAGGTCAAATTGGTCACGCAACGCCTGTGCCAGCTCCGAGGCCTGATCCGGTGCGATGCGAATGCCAAAGCGGCGTGTATCCGTATCCGGGGCAATCTGATCCAGCATCGGCATTGCGACGATGGCCTGACCTGTCGGGTTCCCGTAGTCGGAATAGACACCTGCAATCGGCAAGCTGTGCTCGGGTGTGATCGCGACGGTGTCTCCGGGCCACAGATCCGCGCGTCGTGCGAGTTGCTCGTTGATGAGTACGGCGCCGCGATACAGGACGTTGTCCCAGACGTCGGGATCCTTGGCGATCAGTGGCCAGTTGTTGCGATAGCTATCGTGATCAACAATCCCGTACAGAAACAACGGCCCGGTCTCGTGCAGCAATTCGGTGCTGCGAATGGGTAGGACAGCTGACGCCCTTGGGGCGAGCCAATCGATAAGGGCTGCGCCTTGTGCATTGTCGGCTGCGGTCACGTAAAGTTCGGAGGTCAGCCGTTGATCGAGCCAGCCAGTAAAGGTGAGGCGGAAGCTTGAAACCATTGTGCCCACGCCGATATTCGCGGCGAGCGCTAGCAGCAAGGCCATCAGCGCAAGTGACAGACCGGGCAATTGCGCCCGCATGTCCGCGAGCACCCATTGACCAACAGGCGTGCGGGCCCGGCGCAGGCACAAGGTCAATATCCCTGACAGTGCGAGCGGCAGCAACAAGGCCGCTCCGGTCAGCATCCCGGCAAGCAAGGCAAACCCTGCGATAAGTCCGCCGATTGTGAAATATGCGATAAAGCCCAATGCTAGCAGGGCTAGGCCACACGCGCCTGTAATCTGGGCCGAGGCTTTACTGCCACGCCAAGCTTGTAAGCCCGGCCCTGCGAGGATGGGCATGCGCGAAAGTCGCCAAAGAGCGTGGCCACTGGCCGCCAACGTGCCGCCTGTTGCCATCGCAAGACCTGCGGCGACCCATTGGGGGCGTAATGACATCTGCCCGTCGATTGTTGCCCCGTAGAGGCCGCGCAACGTGGCGGCGACATCAGGCAACAAGGCTCCAGCCAGAAAATACCCCAGGATTAACCCGAACAGGCCACCGATCAGGGCCAAGAGAAGTAATTCACCCAGAACGATCCAGATCAGGCCCCGCATGGGAAGGCCCAAAGCCCTTAATGTACGGATAGTGCCACGCCTCTGCGCGAAGGCGAGGCCGACCGTTCCGTGAACGATGAACAGGCCGACGGCGAAAGACAGCAAGCCGAAGGCTGAGAGGTTCAGGTGAAAGCTGTCGGTAAGTTGCGCGGTATCCAATTGGGCCGAGGGGCTAATGCGTTGAAGTTCAGGCGCAAGTTCTGACAGAGACGGGACACCACGGGGCTGATTGGGCAAGATCACCAGACGGGAAATCTGACCGGGACGGTTCAGAAGACGCTCGGCCACTCCAATATCGGTGAGCACCAGATCAGGTGGCAGCGCGGTGCTGGAAAGCACCGGTGGGAAGTCGTCGCTAGATTGAAACAGCGGGGTCAGGGCGGGTGACATCAGCAGCCGCCCCGGAGCTGTCAGCATATCAGCTGGGTCGGGGGCATCCGCGCCTTGCTCGATCTGGGTGATCGCGGGCAGGACAGGGTAGGCCACCAAATCCACCCCCATCAGACGTACGGAACGGCCCTTGATGCGCAGCGTGCCTTCTAAGACGGCCGCCACTTGCCAGCCTGCGCGCCTGAGCTCGGCGTAGCGGGAAAGAGGGATCGTGGAACCGGAGGCGCGCAATTCGTCGAATTGTCCGATGGCAAGCTGGGTGCTGGCGCGTTCATAGCTCGCGCGCGCTTCGGCATTGATGGCTTGCACGGCCGACCACAGACAAGTTGCCAGCGCGATACCCGTCAGAAGCGTCATCAATTGCAATGGGTGCATCCGCCAATGGGACACCAGCGCCAGGACCGCAGCGCGTGTCATGCGATATGCCCGCCCGTCAGGTGGGCACGTCGGTCGAGACGGCTGGCGATGTCATTCGAGTGAGTGACCAGCAGGAGCGCAGCGCCGGTATCGGCAACCAATGAAAGCATCAGGTCCAGCACCACCGCACTTGCTGTTTCGTCCAGATTGCCCGTCGGCTCATCCGCTAGCAGCAATCGTGGTTGGATCGCCATGGCGCGTCCGATGGCAACCCGCTGCTGCTGTCCGCCCGAAAGGTTCTCGGGGTAGCGGTCTTGCAGTTCTCTCAGGCCAAGGCGCTCGGTCAGGTGGACAACCCAATCCGGGTCGTTCCGACCCGCAAGTCGCGCATGGATCGAGAGGTTCTGGGCAACGGTCAGCGACGGGATCAGGTTGAACTGCTGAAAGACCAGAGACAGGGTGCCGCGACGCAATTCGGCGCGTTCCGCATCATTCAGGGCCGACATGGCGCGCCCGTCCAGAGTAATCTCTCCGCCATCAAACCCATCCAGCGCCGCCACCAGATGCAACAATGTGCTTTTGCCACTGCCACTTTCTCCGGTCAGCGCCAAGGTCTGTCCCTGTTCCAGCGTCAATGAAACATCAGTCAGGACAGGTCTCCCACCGGGATAGGATTTTCGAACGTGATTAATTGATAGCAACATGCAAACTCTCATCTGGTCCCGTCACAATGTGCAACGCGGCGCGCCAGTGTCCAGAGCCGAGATCGGTTCTATTCGCCGCAGCCTTACGCATCGCATGGGGTTGTCGGCAACGCGCGAAACCCCCATGCTTGCACAGTTTTCAGCGATCAGAACAAAGGCCGTTTACATGACATTGTCGCAACAAATCATTTGGGGCAGCTTCTATCTGGGTATTTGTTTTCTGATCGAAATCATGCTGCTGACATGGTGCGTTCTGGTCATCCGAAAACTGGTTGCGAAATGGGAGACGCGCAGCACTATCCTTGCAACCGCAGGCCCGATCAGCGTGGCGCTGGTGTTTATCGTGCTGACCCATACGGTTCAGGTCTGGATCTGGGCGATTGTCTGGGTGTGGGGTGATGTGCTGCCGGATTGGAATTCGGCCCTCTATTTCTCATTGGTGACGTTCACAACGCTGGGTTACGGCGACATCGTCTTGGGCGAAGGGCTGCGCATCTTCGGAGCATTTGCATCGGTCACGGGCCTACTGGCCTTTGGGCTGTCGACCGCGTTCCTGGTGGCCCTCATGACGCGGGTGTTTGAAGAACGGTTCCTGAACTAGAGGATCGGTGCAAACAACCGAGCAAGCGGCGCACCAAAACGGATGTGGAACGGTTGCTGGGGCAAATTGCGGGTCAATTCGTAACTTGCTTCAAAATCGGTTTCCAGCATCGCAGCCACTGCGTTTGCTGCGCGACGATCAAAGAACAGGGCCATCGCCTCAAAGTTCAGACGGAAAGATCGGTTGTCCAGATTGGTGGTGCCAACGGCGGCCAAGGTATCGTCTACAACAAACGCTTTTTGATGCATGAAGCCGTCGGTATAGCGAAACACCCGGGCGCCACAGTCTCGGATTTCGTCGAAATAGGCAAAAGCGGCCAGCCAGGGCAGACGATGGTCGATGACATCCGGCACGAGTATTCGTACATCCACACCACGCAACGCCGCGTGCTGTAGCGCGGTCATGATGTCGATGTCGGGCACAAAATAGGGCGAGGCGATCCAAAGCCGTTCTTTCGCCTCAGTGATGGCCGCAAAGAACATCATTGCGCCGGTTTCTGTTTCGTCGCCCGGGCCCGTTGCCACCAGCAGCGCATTCATGTCCTGATCAGATTCATTTCCAGCCCAATCGAGTTGGTCGATCAGATCTTCGTTGCGCGCCCAGTGCCAATCCTCGGTAAAAATCAATTGCAGTTGCCGTACAACGTGGCCGGTCATCTTGATATGCGTGTCCCGCCAGCGACCGAACCGAGGGCTTTGCCCCAAGTATTCAACGCCGATGTTGTGACCACCGATAAAGCCGACATCGCCATCCACGATCACAGTTTTTCGGTGGTTGCGATAGTTCAGTTGAAACCGGAAATTGGGCCCGCGTTGTTCGCGGGGATCTGCAACATCCACACCGGCCTGGCGCAGCGTCTCAAAATAGCTGGACGGCAGGCCATAGCTACCCACCGCGTCGGTCATGAACCGAACATGTACGCCACGCTTGGCCGCGGCGATCAGCCGGTCCCGCACCCTTCGCCCAAGATCATCATCCCGGACGATGTAGAACTGGATCAGAACGTAATTCTCGGCCTTATCTATGGCGTCGAGAATGGCATCAAACGTAGCTTCGCCGTCGATCAGCAGCTCGGCTCCATTACCACGTGAGACGGGCAAATGGGCCAACGCTTCAAACGCGCGAGGATTGACTCGCATCGTCTGAGGGTCGGGTTTCGAGAAATCGGCAAAGGTCTTGATCCCTTCGACGACGCGCTCACTTTCTTGCCGAGCGATCCGGTATCCTCTGAACCGATGGTGACCGAGGAATAGATACAGCGGCACGCCAAACATCGGGGCCGACAGCAGGAACACAACCCAGCCAACCGCTCCTTGTGGTGTGCGTGCAGTCTGCGCAGCGCGAACTGCAAAGACGACCGCTACGCAATAGAGTGAAAACAGAAAAAACGAGACGAGTAATGTCCACATCGGGGCGCAGCGATCCGGGTTGCTTAGTTTGCCCCAGTGTAGATGCGGGACCAGTCGTTGGCCATATCAACAATGACCCATCCCATATCCGGGCCTTTGTCCAACCCATCGACTAACCGTCCAACCGGGCTTTCGCGGTCGTAGGCCCATTCGCGATCCGCATCAGTGTGATGGATCAAAACGCCCAGCCGTGGCCCGTCGCCTGCGGTGGTCCATTCAAGCATGGCAAAATCCCCGTCCGAGTTTCCTCCGGCAAATATGGGACGCTTGCCGATGGTGCGCTCGATATTGATAGGTTTGCCTTCTTTATCATCGATGAAGGCGATGCCGGGGGCCTTGTTGATTACGGGCGTGCCGTTTTCGCTGTCATAAGTTGTTTCCCCATAGGTGCCCAGAATCTGTTCGGGCGGGATGCCATAGGCCTGTTCGGCGAAGACACGCATGAAATGCAGGCCTCCGCCTGAAACGATATAAGTTTTGAAATCCTCATCCCGCAGGTAGCGCAACAGCTCGACCATCGGCTGATAGGTCATCTGGTCGTAGGGCAGATCGGTCTCGGGATGTCGTGAAGTACTAAGCCAATCGGCCACCGACGCCTGAAATACTTCAACGCTGCTGCCGGAATGCGATGCGTTGACCACTTCGATCAGAGCGTCGTGCCCGCCTTCCAGAATGGTTTTCAGATCACCTTCAGCAGCCGCTTTCAACGCTGGGGTCGATAAGATCGATGGGTCTTGTTTAGCAAGCTCTGCCAGTTGGTACATGGCAAATATGAACTGAAAATAGACCGGTTGTTCAGCCCAGAGCGTGCCGTCATTGTCAAACACCGCAATCCGATCGGCGGGAGTGACATAGAGTTCATTCGCCGGGTCGCTGACCGCGTCAACAAAGTCGATGATCTGCTGTTTTGATGCCGAGTCGGTCCAGCTGGGCAGGGGGTCTGCGAACGCCACAAGGGGGACGGTGGCTATAAACGCCGTGAGTTTGAGAAATCTCATGTAATAGCCTCTGATACTGGAAAAAGGGGCCGCGCTTTACGGCGGCCCCTGTCTTGTTTTCTAGTTCGAAGTTGGTGTGGCCAATTTCTGCATCACCTGATCAAGGCTGAAGCTGGCCGCCTTCTGACGTGGTGGGAATTCTTGGAAAGTACTCAGGAAACTCGCCACATATTGCTGCGCCGGTACTAGGAAATACACCCGGTCGATCATCCAGTCGTAGTATGTGTTGGATGTACGGTATCCACGCTCATAAGGGTCGCGGCGCAAATTCACGATGATCGGCACGCGCAGTTCCGTGAATGGTTCCATCCATGCGCGCAGGGTGGCCCATGCTTTTTGCTCCAAAAAGATCAGCTTCCAGTCGTCAAAACGCAAAGCGGACAGGTCGCCGTCATCCGTGAAATAAAAGATTTCTCGGCGGGGGCTTTCAGTGGTCTCACCGGTCAGCAGTGGCAAGATATTGTAGCCATCCAGATGCACTTTGTAGTCGCGACCCATGGCAGGTGAGGAATAGCCGGCTTTCAGCTTTTCCTTGATTTCGGGGTCGCCAGCGACCGCCAGATAGGTGGGCAGCCAATCCATGTGATGCACGATTTCGTTCGAGATCGAACCCGCTTCGATCTTACCGGGCCAACGCACCATGGATGGTACGCGCCAGCCGCCTTCCCAGTTGGTATTCTTTTCGCCCCAGAACGGTGTCGAAGCGGCATCCGGCCAAGTGTTGTAATGCGGGCCGTTATCGGTGGAATAATGAACGATAGTGTTGTCGGCGATGCCGAGTTCGTCCAGCAGATCAAGCAGTTGGCCGACCTGAATGTCATGTTCGATCATGCCCGCCGTGTATTCATCGGCCGGACTACCTAGGATTTCGTTGGCTGTTTCGCGCATTTCTTCCCCGACATGGGTGCGGAAATGCATGCGTGTGCCATTCCACCAGACATAGAATGGTGTGCCGTTCTGGTTGGCCTCACGAATGAACTCAACGGCAGCTTCCAGGGTTTCCTGATCCACCGTTTCCATGCGTTTGCGTGTCAGTGGACCGGTGTCTTCGATGGGGCCGCCTGCGCTGGACTTGATCACACCGCGCGGACCATAGGCCTCGCGGAACGTGCGCCCGTCGGGCAGAACCGCGTCCCCGGGATAATCTTCATGCTCGGGTTCTTCTTCGGCATTGAGGTGATAGAGATTCCCAAAAAACTCATCAAATCCGTGATTTGTCGGCAGATGCTCATCTCGGTCGCCCAGGTGGTTCTTGCCAAACTGGCCGGTCACGTACCCATGATCCTTGAGCAACCCTGCAATCGTGGGGTCTTCGATCTGCATCCCTTCTTTAGCGCCAGGCAAGCCAACCTTGGACAGTCCAGTCCGGAACACCGATTGGCCCATGATGTAAGATGAGCGGCCAGCTGTGCAGGATTGCTCGCCATAATAATCGGTGAAGATCATGCCTTCATCGGCGACCCTGTCGATATTGGGGGTCTGGTATCCCATAAGGCCCATTGTGTAGGCCGAAATGTTGGATTGGCCGATGTCATCGCCCCAAATGACCAGAATGTTGGGTTTTTGATCCTGCGCCCATGCGGGCAGTGCGACCAGAACGGCAATCGACGCTGCTGCGGTACGGCGCAGTCCGATACGCCAGCTTTCCAAGAACCGGGTTGTAGTTAACATGTTTTACTCCTGAACTTGTGGACAATTTGTCCCTGTGAACTATCTGAGACTTGTGTCCAGAATAGGATTAGTTGCAGTCGTTAAGCATTGGATATCCCGCGAAAATAGCCAGATTGCGGGATTCGTGTGTAAGTAATGTAGGCCAGCGAGCCTGATTGAAATTTATCATATGATGAAGTTTAAATATATAGATGGCATTAATTGAAACTGATCTAGACGCGCTGCAGGAAAGTTCCTGGTTCAAAACCAGATCTCCCGCCTTTCAGGATGCTCTGATGCGCAGCGCCGTGCGCCGAACTTACGGTGCTGACGAAGCTTTGTTTGTCCAGGGTGATCCCGCCAACGGGATCCACGCTGTATTGGATGGTAGTGTTAAGATCACCGTCCCCGCAGATGACGGTCAGGAATTTGTCATACATCAAGAGGGACGTGGCTTTTGGATCGGCGATCTCGCGTTGTTTGCGACTGCACATCGGCTGATCAGCGTGGTAGCGACTCGGCCAACCGAAACGCTTTTCTTTCCGGCCTCGCGGCTAGAACGCTTAGTGCAGGATTCTCCTGACTTTGTTCGGGATTTCTACGCTTTGAGTCATGAAAACATGCAAAAAGCCCTGCGTATCGTAGCCAATCTTGCGGTGACCGGCACCGAGAAACGGCTGGTTCTGAGGTTGCTGCATCTGGATGAGGTGACATCCGATGCAGAGGGTTGGATACCGGTTTCGCAGGAAGAGCTGGCGGCTATGATTGCAGTCTCTGCGCCAACGCTTCACCGAGCATTACACAGGCTTATCGAATTAGACTTGATCGAAGGCGGGTATGGTCGGCTGAGGTTGAAAGATCGACGCGCCCTCGTCGCTAGCTGTCAAAGTTGACGGACTTTCAAGCCGAATGTTCTGTTGACGAGTGATCATCCTCACCGAGCCTTCCATCCAAAGACATCAAGATCGCGACCGGGCGCAGCGCGGGGATGTGGCTGAAGATGATCAGGATGCAGACGGTCAAAGGCACACTCAGGAACGCTCCGATCAGACCCCAGACCGTGGTCCAGAAGGTCAACGCCAAAATCACTAGGAACGTCGACATGTTCAGCGATCGGCCAAGCATAGCCGGATCCAGAAAGTTGCCGATTAGAAACTGTAGTGTGCCGCACCCCAGAACGATCACGAGAAATGGCCCGATCGTCTCAAACTGAACCAGAGCGATCATTGCGGGAAAGATGACGGCGATGATCGAACCGATTGACGGGATGAAATTCAGGGCGAAAGTCAGCACGGCCCAGGTTTCAGCATATTCCAGACCCAGCGCTTTGAATACGGCGTAGCTGATGGTGGCGGTGATCAGACTGATAAATGTTTTCACGCCGACGTATCGCTGCAGGCTGTACGAAATCGCATCCAGAACCAAGGCCAGGTCAGCCCCCAGCCGTGGGTTGCCGGCGGCAAGCTGGATTTTCTTGCGAAAGGCCAACCGCTCGGCCATCAGAAAGGCGACATAGAGGCTGATTAGGAAGAACTGGTTAAGCAGTGATGTGGCGCTGCCCAGCAATATCCGAGCGACATAGGACATATCGATGCTGACCAGATTGTCTCGGATAAAACTTGTGACATCGTTGCCGACCAACCCGGTAATTCTATGAACAGCCCCGTCAAACTGGCTTTCGTAGGTGTTGATCGAGCGTGCAAACTGCGTGGCCTGACTGCCCAGAATGTACATGATCATGAACAAACCGGCCAATACAACTGTTACTCCCGCGACATTCGCCAACCAGATTGGCACCCGCGTCACTGCAATGACCCGGTCGCTAAGGGCCAGGATCAGCACGTTGACCAGTAACGCCATGGTCAACGGCACCAGAAAGTTTGCCCCTGCATAGAGGCCAAGCACCATTAGCGTGGCCACGATCGCAACATCCCGCAATACGCTCAGTTGCGGACGCGCACGGGAAGGGCTGTTTTCTGGGTCAGAGGTCATAAGATGGCCTTGGTCTGAGTGCTGCCTGGATGTGTTTTGATTGATCCTGCACAGGCTGGCGGGTTTATGCAATCCATACAGAAGGTTATACGCATGAAATCGGTGGCCTGATCCGATTGACGGTTCTGCCAAAGGAAAAGGCAGGCTAGGCTAGCGCAATGCCAACTGTTTTGATTCCCTCGTTCGGCCAATTCCTGCGTGCGCTCTGGCTTGCTGTGCGCCGATTTAATGACAAAAACGGCTTCGTCATGAGCAGCCACGTCGCCATGTCGTTGATGATGGCCCTGTTTCCATTCGTTCTGTTCACGGTTGCGCTGGCAGGGGCCTTGTCACAGGGCTATGTGACCGATGAACTGATCGAACTGATATTTGGCGCCTGGCCCAAAGACGTGGCCGATCCCATCGTTTCAGAACTGCGTGCTGTTCTGGCCGGTGCGGGCTCGGGCGTGATCACTTTGGGTGGCTTGTTGGCGATCTACTTTGCCTCGAACGGAGTCGCCGCCGTGCGAAAGGCGATGGCGCAGGCCTATCACGACACGGACAATTGGCCCTTCTGGAAGACCCGACTGCTGTGCTTTGTGCTGGTCATAATCGGCGGTGCTGCCATTCTGGCCATCGCGGCGGTCGAAGTCGTTCTGCCGGTCTATACCCGTTTGGTTTCGGAAAAGACGGCAGTGGATGTGGACAACTGGCTGTCGGTGGATCGTCTGCGATGGACCTTTACCGTGGCTGTCCCCGCTGGCACCGTTCTTTTGGCTCATCTGATCTTGCCCACCCGACGGCACAGCCTACTACAAATCTTGCCGGGCGTAATCCTGACATTGGCTTTGTGGGCTGCAGGTGGATGGGGCTTTTCAATCTACATCGCCAAGTTTGCGACCTATAGCGCGACGTATGCCGGGCTTGCAGGGGCAATGGCAGCGCTGATTTTCCTGTACTTATGCTCGGCCATGCTGATCCTCGGGGCTGAATACAACGGCGCGCTGATCGATTTGCAAAACGAAGAGGGGCAATGATGTATCTCCGCGCTATCGTGATGACCGCGATCCTTTGGGCGACCGCGCAGCAGTCGCAGGCGCAGGACTATGTTGGATCAGACGCGTGCTCGGATTGTCATAAGGAAGAAACCGAAGCCTGGGAAAGCTCATACCATGCGCTTGCCTGGACTGAGGTGGAGGACGGCCATGTTCAGGCTGATTTCGATGGAACACGATTCTCGCATGATGGAATTAGCGTGGCCTTTGCGGATCAAGATGGAGCTCTTACGGCGCAAGTCACCGAAAAAGACGGCGTTACAACGACCTATCCGGTACATTCAGTGGTTGGTATCGCGCCGCTACAGCAATATCTTTTCGAAACCGAACCCGGCCGGTTGCAGAGTTTCGACGTTGTTTGGGACGTCGAAAAGGGCCGTTGGTTTCACCTTTATCCAGATCAGGATTTGCCTCCGAATGATGGGCTGCACTGGACCGGTCCGTACAAAAACTGGAACGCCCGCTGTGCCGAGTGTCATGCGACCGGTTATGTGAAGAACTACGACTCTGAGGAAAGGCGCTATGCCTCGACACAGGTCGAAATTGGTGTCGGGTGCGAGGCTTGCCACGGGCCGGGTTCTGCGCATTTGGAGTGGACGACCGGAAAAGTGTTGCAAGACGGTTTGAGCGAGTTCGGATTCCCTACGACATGGGGCAGGGGGCAGAAAGAAGCGGAAATTCAGCAATGCGCCGGCTGTCATTCCCGGCGCGAGGCGTTAGAAGATGGTAATCCGCTTCCCGGCAAGCCGTATCACGACGCCTATAACCTGGCGTTGCTGCGACCGGGTTTGTATCACCCAGATGGCCAGATTTTGGACGAGGTCTATGTTTATGGCTCATTCCTGCAGTCGCGCATGTATGCAGAAGGGGTGGGTTGCATGAATTGCCACGATCCGCACCGGGCTGAGGTGAAAGCCGAGGGTAATGGGTTGTGTACCCAATGCCACTCCCCCGGTGGCAACCCGGATTTCCCGACCCTTCGGCTGGCGGAATATGACACGCCCGCGCATCACCAACATGCCGAAAATTCTGCGGGTGCCCAATGCAAGAACTGCCACATGATCGAGCGTGTCTATATGGGGGTAGATGGCAGGCGCGATCACAGCTTCCGCATTCCCCGCCCTGATCTTGGGCTCGGAACTGATGCCTGCACTGATTGCCATGCGGATGAAGATCAGTCTTGGGCGGCGCAGCAGATTGAACTCTGGTTCCCGGAATCATCCTATAGAGTGGCGCATTATGGCACGACATTTGCAGCAGCAGGCAGTGGTCAATTGGACGACCCTGAAACGCTGGTCGCGATCGCTCTGGATGAAGGGCAGGCAGGTATCGTTCGCGCAACCGCTCTGTATTTGTTGCAACCTTTTGCAACGCCTGATCTTGCCGAGCGTCTAGCACCGTTGCTGGCCGATCCGGACCCACTGATACGGGCCAATGGACCGGTACTGCAGCGTCAGGTTCCTGCCCAGTTGCGCGCTTCGCGGTTAGAGCCGTTGTTATCCGACCCCATGCGCAATGTACGCATCTCGGCTGCGAAAGAGTTCTTATCGATCCCAGCGCAGGCCATGACGCAAGACCAACGCGCAAGCGCGCAGCAGGGCATGGCGGATTGGCAACGTAGCATTTCCAATCGTTTGGACTTTCCTGAGACCCATTTGGTGTTGGGTGGTTGGGCGCTTACGCTCAGAAACGCGCCGGCTGCAGAACGTGCATTCCGCGAGGTTGTAACGCTCGACCCGCAGCGCGTTGAGGCTTGGCCGATGCTGGTTCAACTTGCCCACATCAATCGCGGTGTTCAGGCTGCGTTGGCGACATTGGACGAGGCCTTGTTAGTTCTTCCCGATGATCCAAACTTAATGCAACTGGCGCAGGAACTCGGGAGATAACTGGCATGGAACTGGCAGATTTGCGCCATCTTCACGGCGCATTCTGCGGTTAGCCAACCGGTATAAGCACTCGGATTGCTACAGGTGATGTATGCCGGATCGCACCGCAACCCTCGCAAAGCCGCTGACGGCGGCCCGTAAAACGACGCTTGACCAGCGTATTGAAGAGCTGCGCGCGCGCAAGCCTGTCGATATCAATCATGGCGAAGCACTATTGCTGCAAGGCATAGCTGCAGCGTCTCTGCGGAAACAGAGTATAGCGCCGGGAAAGATCGATCTGGATTAACGCCGCTTAACCCCGGAAGCCGGTGGCGACAACAAACTTCTCGGAACTATCAGAACGTGAGGCCGGAGGCTTCACATTGGCAACCTTGTTGAATTTCTGCTTGAGCAGTTTCTGAAGGTCCCCCTCAGCCCCGCCAGCAAGCACCTTGGCAACGAAGGTGCCGCCCTCTTCCAGCACGTCGAACGCGAAATAAGCCGCCGTTTCGCACAAGGCCATGATCCGCAGGTGATCAGTCTGTTTGTGGCCCGAGGATGCAGCCGCCATATCAGACATGACCACGTCCGCTTTGCCACCCAGCCAGTCCTTGACCTTCTGATCGGCGTCATCTTCCATGAAATCAAGGACATGCGCGGTGGCACCGGCGACGGGCTCAACCTCTTGAAGGTCAACCCCCAGGACGGTGCCGATGCGCTTGCCGCTTTTCTCGCCGAGTGCATTGACGCGTTTCACAGCGACTTGCAGCCAGCCACCGGGCGCACATCCCAGATCGACCACGCGCGCGCCGGGTACGAGAAACCGGAACTTGTCGTCCAACTCAAGTATCTTGAATGCCGCGCGTCCGCGATAGCCTTCGACCTGCGCGCGTTTGACATAGGGGTCGTTCAACTGCCGTTCTAACCAGCGGGTCGAGCTGAGCTTGCGCCCGCGCGCTGTCTTGACCTTCACCTTCAGGTCGCGTTGTCCGCGACCCGAGTTGCTTTTGCCAGTTGGTGTCTTCGCCATCAGAACGGTCCGTCTTCCAATACACCGTCCGCACTCATTTGCGCATAAAGCAAACCCTCGCGCAGCCCACGGTCCGCCACAGAAAGGCGATCGGTGGGCCAGCAGCGCAACAGGGCCTGCAAGATGGCCGAGCCGGACATGATCAGGGCCTGCCGATCTTCCCCGATCCGGGGATCACGGCGGCGCCCACGAGGGCCGAGTTCTAGATAGCCTCGTATCACCTTGTCAATCTGATCGCTGGTCATCCGCAATCCGTCCACCTTCGTCCGGTCATAGCGCTTGAGGCCAAGGTGTGAGGCGGCGACAGTGGTCACCGTTCCGCTGGTGCCCACAATCTGAAACCCTTCGCGGGCCTGTTCATCCTTGTAAGGTGCGAAATCGGCCAGATTTTCTTCGAAAAACCAGCTCATTAGCGCAAAACGCGCGGCATCGTCTTCGACGTCGTTGAACTGATCACGCAATGTTGCCACGCCCAGCGGGACGCTGATCCAATCAACTACCTTGGCCGCAGGGAAAGGGCTTTCAGGTGTGTGGAACCCGTTATGCAATCTCATAATCGCGGCAGGCCGATCCCGACGAGGAACAGAGGAGATGTCGATCCAGACCAATTCGGTTGAGCCGCCGCCGATATCGACGACCAACAATTGCTCGGTCTTGGTCGACACCAGCGGTGCACAGGAAATCACAGCCAGACGTGCTTCTTCCTCGGGCTGGATGATGTCGAGCGTCAGGCCGGTTTCGCGTTTAACTTGCCGGATGAAATCGCGTGAATTCTTGGCGCGACGGCAAGCCTCGGTTGCGATCAAGCGCATGCGCTTGACCTTGTTACGCTTGAGTTTTTGCTGACAAATCCGCAGCGCCTGTACGGTACGTGCCATGGACGCCCGCGACAATCGCCCGGTGCGTTCCAGACCGGCACCCAACTGCACCGATTTGGAGAAGCTGTCCACCACATGAAATCCACTGCCCTTGGGCTGGGCGATCAACATGCGGCAGCTATTTGTCCCCAAATCCAGTGCCGCATATAACGCATCTGGATCGGGTCTTGCCGGCGCGGGGCTTTCGACCGCTTTCGGGAACGCGCCCGCACCTCTGGGACGCTTGGGCGCCATCTTAAACGCCCTCCGATTTTCGAGTTACCCCGACCATAGGTCGCGCAATTGGATCACGCAAGACGCTCATTAAAGTCATTAGGATTTTGATGTTCGGTTTTGGCCACCAAGGCATTAAAAGCTGCGGTATGCAGCCGTGGGCAAAAAGGTCGCTGCAAATACGCCGTATGTCGAAAATCGACCGACTTGGACCCACATTGAAGTTTAGAACCGGTCCATCTGGTTAGGAGGAATCACGGTAATGCCTGACGTCACCATCGTATATTGGCGCGATATTCCCGCCCAAGTCATCGTCGGCAAGGGCCGTCGTGGCGCTAAGCGGCAGTTGGAAGAGCGGTTTGAACAAGCCATCGACCGGGCCGCAATGAAGGTGAACGCCAAGGATAGTGATGCCTATCTGGCCGAGTGGCGCAAAGCCGAGCCTTTCGCAGTTGAGGGCGACCCGTCCGAAATTGCCGAAGCCGAGGCCGCGCGTTTGGAAACAGAGTACGATCAGGACCGTATCAAGACCCTGATCGCCAATGACGGTTGGGCATGAGCCCCAGATCTTTATGGGAGGCCGCTATGGCTTTGCTGAACTTCAAGAAACGTGATGCGGTCGAAAACGGCCCTGTGAACCCGACCGTCGAAGCCTTTTTGCAGGGCTACTCGATCGAGGTGATGCCGCGCACTGCGGAAAAGGTCGAAGATTTCCGCGCGCTGCTGCCAGAAGGCACCCGTGTCTACATCGCCCATATCGAGGGCACGCCAATCGAAGACATGGTCAAAACTGCCAAGCGCATCGCGGCCGAAGGTTACCCTGTCATGCCGCATTTCCCGGCACGGATCATCAAGGATGCCGCAACGCTGGAAAACTGGATTTCCATGTATCAGGGTGAAGCGGGCGTCGAGCAGGCGCTTCTGCTGGCCGGTGGGGTCGCCAAACCGCATGGTGATTTCGACAGCTCGATGCAGCTGCTGGAAACCGGACTGTTCGACAAGGCGGGGTTCAAGCGACTGCACGTAGCCGGTCACCCCGAAGGCAACAAGGATATCGATCCCGACGGCTCGACCAAGAATGTCGATGACGCGCTGCGCTGGAAGCAGAAGTTTTCGGAAACCACCGACGCCGAAATGGCGCTGGCCACTCAGTTTGCGTTCGACGCCAAGCCGATCATCGCTTGGGCAAACGGTCTGAAAGAAGCGGGTATTGATCTGCCGATCCATATCGGTATCGCGGGCCCGGCGAAGCTGCAGACGCTGATCAAATTCGCTATCGCCTGCGGCGTTGGTCCATCGCTGAAAGTCCTGCAGAAGCGCGCCATGGACGTGTCCAAGCTGCTGTTGCCTTACGAGCCAACCGATGTGGTCACCGAACTGGCCAATCACAAGGCAGCCAACCCGGATTTCAATATCACCAAGGTACACTTCTTCCCGCTGGGCGGGATCAAGACCAACGCCAACTGGGCGATCAACAACGGCGGCGCTTCGGCAAAGCCGGTTAACTCCTAAGGAACGGACATGACCCGTACAGTCGTAGAATCAAAAACAAAAACTGCCGTTCTGGGCTTTGACGAACCGTTCTGCGTTATCGGTGAGCGGATCAACCCAACGGGCCGTAAGAAACTGGCTGCCGAATTGGAAGCAGGCGATTTCTCGACAGTCGAAAAGGATGCTCTGGCGCAGGTCGCTGCAGGCGCGACCGTTCTGGATATCAACGCAGGTGTCGTCTACAACTCGAACCCCAACCCGAACGAGACCGAGCCGCCGCTGATGACCAAGATCGTCGAGCTGGTGCAGGGGCTTGTTGATGTACCGCTTTGCATCGATTCCTCGGTTCCGGGCGCTTTGGAAGCCGGTCTTGAGGCGGCGGAAGGTCGTCCGCTGTTGAACTCGGTCACCGGTGAAGAAGAGCGTCTGGAACTGGTTTTGCCACTGGTCAAGAAATACAACGTACCCGTTGTGGCGATCTCGAACGATGACACCGGAATCTCGGAAGACCCCGATGTGCGTTTTGCCGTCGCCAAAACCATCGTTGAGCGTGCAGCCGATCACGGCATCCCGGCTCATGACATCGTGGTCGATCCGCTGGTCATGCCGATTGGTGCGATGGCAACTGCTGGCCAGCAGGTGTTTGCTCTGGTCCGTCGTCTGCGGGAAGAGCTGGGCGTGAACACCACATGCGGTGCGTCCAACATCTCGTTCGGCCTGCCGAACCGTCACGGTATCAACAACGCCTTCCTGCCGATGGCAATGGGTGCGGGAATGACTTCAGCGATCATGAACCCGGTGGCTCTGCCGGTGACTCAGAAGAAGATTGCTGAAAAGAAAGAGGCCGTTGCTGCCGCCGGTATCATTCTGCCCGAGGATATGGACGACGAAACCTTTGTACAGATGTTCGGTCTGGGTTCGACCCTTCCGCGTGCGGGCAAAGAGATGGAGGCCATCCGCGCCGCCAACCTGCTGACCAACAACGACGCACATGGCGGTGAGTGGATCAGGTTCAACAAACCACCCGCCGAGGCCGGAGCCGAAGGCGAGGGTGCACGCGGACGTCGTGGCGGCGGTCGCCGTCGCCGCGCTTAAGGTATATAAAACAATCGATTGGGCCGGATCTTTGATCCGGCCTTTTCGATTCGTCAGGGTTTGTTGACCCTTGAACCCCGGTAAAGAGCAGTGCTAATCAATGCCCAGCGGCGGGTATGATGTAATGGTAGCCTGTCAGCTTCCCAAGCTGAACGCGCGGGTTCGATTCCCGCTACCCGCTCCAATCATTCTGCGCGTCGGGCCTGATAGAGGTTGATCATCGCCGGGATGAGGATCTCCGAACCAGACTGATACTGTCGGAACTCTTCTGCGACCGCTTGTTGAATAGCGTCAGTATCAGCCTCACTCCCTTCGAAATGAGCAACAACACGGCCCGCAGGACCAACACGTGTCACCAGCCTCGCCGTGCCTTCAACGCCGCCAAAACCCGTCAGGTTCACTGTGATCGCGTCGCCGGTTATTTCAGACAGCCCCGCTTGGGTCATCAGACCTTTGACATGGTCGATGTCGTGGAACGCCAGCGGCCCGGGCGCATAGCGGTCTACGCGGGGCGGTTGACCCATTCGCCGAACGGCGGCGACATGGGGTATCTTGAACCACGGGTTGACGTCCAATGGCCCCCAGGAAGCGAACGTCATTTGCCCACCGGGTTTCAGTGCCGAGGCGATGTTTCGGAATGCTGCGATCGAGTCGCTAAAGAACATGACACCAAACCGGGAGATTGCGGCATCCATTTGTCCGGGTTCAAACGCGTAGGTTTGCGCATCCGCGTGCTGAAAAGTGATAGTCTGTATCCCGTCGCTTTCAGCACGTTTGGCTGCGCGGTCCAGAAAGGGCTGTGAAATGTCAGCGGCCAGAACGTGCCCGTTCGGCCCTACCGCGCGGGCGGCAGCGATTGCACTGACGCCCGTGCCACATCCGATATCCAGCACCTTCATGCCTGCCGACAAGGCGGCCCGGTTCAGAACGAGATCAAGAACAGGCGCAAAGGCGTGGTCAAGCTGATCCTCATAGGTCAGCCATTTGGTGCCTTGTTCCGAGTTTCCCCAGAATTCCGCCTGTTCCTCGTTCACTGATGTCATGTTCGCCTCCTGTGGATGGGGCGACTATGACCTCCGGCGGCGTCGGCGGCCAGATTTTTCCTCATCCCCGCCGCCGGTATTGAAGGACGGAGCGGGCAGGGTGACGACCTGGGCCAATTCAGGGAACGGATCGGTTTTGTGCGGGATCGCATTGGCGGCGACGAAATGGTCCTGAAACTTGGGCTCGATTGCCGTTTCGACCTTGGTGATCTCGCGCACCACGCGTTCGATCTCGGCCCGCGATCCGATGTTACACAGCGCGATCCGGGCACCGGTTCCAGCGGCATTACCCGCGCTGGAGACCTTCTCCAGCGGTGCATCAGGGATCATACCCAGCACCATCGCGTGTTTGGTCGAAATATGCGCGCCGAAGGCACCGGCCAGTACCACACGATCCACACGGTCAACCTCCATCTCATCCATTAGGAGACGCGCTCCGGCGTAGAGCGCGGATTTAGCCAACTGGATGGCACGGATATCACCCTGAGTTACCGTGATACGCGGACCGCCCTCGGCGCTGGCGTCGTGGATCAGATAAGAGTTGGTGCGGCCTTCGGGAATGCAACGCGATGTGCCCGTCTGCGCGGCCGAGCCGATCAGCCCGCTTTCGTCCAGAAGACCTGCAATGCGCATCTCGGCCACGGCCTCGATAATGCCTGAGCCGCAGATACCGGTGATGCCCGTGGTGGCAATGTCCTGATCAAAGCCTTCGTCATTCGACCATTTCTCGGACCCGATCACGCGGAAACGCGGTTCTTTGGTGACAGGATCGATTTCGATTCGTTCAATCGCACCGGGCGCGGCTCTCTGGCCCGAGCTGATCTGGGCACCCTCAAATGCGGGGCCGGTGGGTGACGAACAGGCCAGAACGCGGTGGGTGTTGCCCAGCAAGATTTCCGCATTGGTACCCACATCCACGATCAGTACCAGATCGTCGGACTTGCCGGGTTCCTCGGATAGGGCAACGGCAGCGCAGTCCGCACCCACATGGCCCGCAATACACGGCAGGATGTAGACCTGCGCGCGTGGATTCATCGTGGTCAGGTCCATCTCATGCGCAGGCAGGGACATGCTTTCCGAACTTGCCAACGCAAATGGGGCCTGACCCAGTTCAACCGGGTCCAGACCCAGCAGAAGGTGGTGCATGACCGGATTGCAGACGAACACTGTTTCGACGATCAAAGCGGCATCGATCCCGGCCTCATCAGCGATTGAAGTGGTCAGATCGTTGATCGCTTCGCGCACGGCCCGGGTCATTTCCTTGTCGCCACCGGGATTCATCATGGCGTAAGACACGCGGCTCATCAGGTCTTCGCCGAAACGAATTTGCGGGTTCATCAGGCCGGAAGAAGCCTTGACTTCACCGGTTTCCAGATCGGTCAGGTGCGCAGCGATGGTGGTCGAGCCGAGGTCGATAGCCAGACCGTAAAGCCCATGTTCGTGCAGGCCGGGCCAAATTTCGACGATACGGGCCACGTTGTCCTTGTGGCCTTTGTGGACGGCGACCGTGACCTCCCATTTCCCTTTGCGCAGCACTGGCTGCAGCTTGGACATCAGCGACAGGTCGGCGGTGATTGCATCGATCTTCCACTGCTCGCGCAGGGCGCGTTCTAACCGTTCCAGATCGCCTGTGGGCGAGTGCATGTCGGGTTCTTCAACCACCACGAAATACAGGCGTGTTGCAGGGTCCATGGTGATGGCGCGGGCGGCGGCGGCCTTGCGGACCACCTGGCGGTGAACCTGGCTTTCAGGAGGCACGTCGATCACCACGTCACCCTGAACCGAGGCCTGACAGCCCAAACGGCGCCCGGGTTTCAAGCCTCGCTTGTCGTCATAACGCTGTTCAACCGCGTTCCACTCGCTCAGCGCGTCCTCCGAGACGGTCACGCCATGCTTGGGAAACTCGCCATAGCTGGGGGTGATCTGACATTTCGAACAAATACCGCGTCCACCGCAGACTGAATCAAGATCGACACCCAACTGGCGCGCTGCCGTCAGGATTGGCGTGCCAACGGGAAAGTGTCCGCGTTTGCCGGACGGGGTAAAAACGACAAGAGGATCGGTGGTCATGAATGGCCTGCCTTTGTATTCGCGCGTATGCCGGCGAACATATGGGTTTGAACGCAAAGGGAAAGGGCATTCAGCGGCACGTTTTGCATTGCTAGCGTCGTTTTCGGGCGTGGCAGAAGCCCGCAGGGGAAAACAACTTGGGTTCGGGGCTTTCCCTCTGGTGAAATCCATGCAATAGGGTCACCGTCAAACGGGCTTTTGCATGGGGTTATCAAATGCAGATTCGTGAGGCACTCACCTTCGACGACGTTCTTCTGGTTCCGGGCGCATCTTCTGTGCTTCCGGCAACGGCAGATACGAGCACACGCGTGACGCGTGAAATCACTATGAACATCCCGCTGCTCAGTTCGGCGATGGACACGGTGACCGAGGCGCGCATGGCCATCGCGATGGCACAAGCCGGAGGGATCGGAGTTGTGCACAAGAACCTCTCAGTCGAGGAACAGGCGCGTGAAATTCGTCGGGTAAAGCGGTTCGAATCCGGTATCGTCTATAACCCTGTGACGTTGCGCGCGGATCAGACACTGGCGGATGCGCAGGCTTTGGTCGAGCGGTATAATTTCACAGGTTTCCCTGTGGTAGACGAAAGTGGCCGGGTCGTTGGTATCGTCACGAACCGAGATATGCGCTTTGCAACCTCGGATGATACGCCGATCCACGCGATGATGACTTCGGACAATCTGGCGATGCTGCAAGAGCCTGCCGATCTCGAAGAAGCCAAAAGCCTGATGCGCGCGCGCCGGATCGAAAAACTGTTGGTTGTTGACGGTGGTGGCAAGCTGACCGGTTTGCTGACCCTGAAAGACACCGAACAGGCTGTGCTGAACCCTACTGCATGCAAAGACCGCCTGGGTCGCCTGAGGGTGGCAGCGGCTACCTCGGTTGGTGATGCAGGATTTGAGCGGTCTGAGCAGCTGGTGGATTCAGGCGTCGACATCATCGTTGTGGACACGGCACACGGCCATTCGCAGGGGGTTCTGGACGCGGTGAAACGTGCCAAGACGCTGTCGAACGAGGTTCAGATCATCGCCGGTAACGTCGCCACTGCCGAAGCCACCAAAGCGCTGATCGATGCAGGTGCAGACGCGATCAAAGTGGGCATCGGGCCCGGCTCGATCTGTACCACACGGATGGTCGCGGGTGTTGGCGTCCCTCAGTTGACGGCCATCATGGATTGTGCCGCTGCGGCGGGGGAAGTTCCGGTCATTGCTGATGGTGGCATCAAATTCTCGGGCGATTTTGCCAAGGCCATAGCGGCGGGTGCGTCTTGTGCCATGGTCGGCTCAATGATCGCTGGTACGGATGAAAGCCCGGGCGAGGTCATTCTGTATCAAGGACGTTCGTTCAAATCCTATCGCGGCATGGGCAGCCTGGGTGCGATGGCGCGCGGCTCGGCGGATCGCTATTTCCAGAAGGACGCCGCGAATGACAAGCTGGTGCCCGAAGGGATCGAAGGTCAGGTGCCGTACAAAGGGTCCGCAAGCGCTGTTGTGCACCAACTGGTTGGAGGTTTGCGCGCGGCGATGGGCTATACCGGTTGTGCCACCGTCGATGAGATGCGCCAGAACTGCAACTTTGTCAAAATCACTGGCGCAGGTTTGAAGGAAAGCCATGTGCATGACGTTCAGATCACACGGGAAAGCCCCAATTATCGCGTGATGTAAGTTTGTGAGACCCTTCAGGGGGTCTCTCGAAATTGATCGTGTAGACGAACGGAAAACGCGATGACACCTGCTGCTCGGGTTCAGGCCTCGATCGAGATCCTCGATGACATTCTTGCCGGTGCACCGGTCGAGAAGGCGTTGACCGGCTGGGCTCGACGCAGTCGGTTCGCGGGATCTAAGGATCGCGCTGCGATCCGGGATCATGTGTTTGATGCATTGCGGTGCAAGCGATCCTTCTCGGCGCTCGGTGGATCCGAGACGGGGCGCGGCCTGATGATCGGTGCCGCCCGATCCTTGGACTCAGACCTAACGTCATTATTTTCGGGTGCGCGGTATGCACCTGCAGAGGTAACCGAAGCTGACCAACCCAGGTCATTTCAGAGCGACGCAGAACGTCTGGATATCCCTGAATGGTTGTGGCCCCAATTTCAGGCCGCGTTGAAGGACGAAGCTGAACTTGCCGCAGCCACGCTACAATCGCGCGCTCCGGTTCATCTGAGGGTTAATCTGCTGAAAGCTGACCGACCCTCGGCCATTCAGCGATTGGCTGCCGATGGGATTACGGCGCATCCACATTCGGCTTGCGACACCGCATTGGAAGTGACCGTAGGCGCACGCAAGATATCTCAGAGCGGTCCGTATACAGATGGGCTGGTTGAGTTGCAGGATGCCGCAAGCCAGGCGGTTGTTGCCGCGCTTGATTTACAGCCAGGCATGCGTGTCCTGGACTATTGTGCGGGTGGCGGAGGCAAGTCCCTTGCTTTAGCGGCTACGGATATGGGTGTTCAGGTCTTTGCCCATGATGCCAATCCCAACCGTATGCGCGACTTGCCAGCGCGCGCGGCAAGGGCGGGCGCGGATGTCAAGATCCTGACCACAGGCCAAGTCTCCAGTCAGGCGCCGTTCGATGTCGTTTTGACAGATGTGCCCTGTTCCGGCAGCGGATCGTGGCGCCGCGCACCGGCAGGGAAATGGGCGCTTACGCCGGAGCGCTTGGACGAGCTGACGCAGATTCAGGCCGCTATTCTACGAGACGTTTCACCTCTCGTTGCGTCCAAAGGCGTGCTTGCCTATGCGACCTGCTCGATGCTGACGATTGAAAACGACGGCATTATTGATGGATTCTTGGCCAGCAATCCCGAATGGCAGAGCGGATACCGCAAAACGTGGCTGGTTTCACACGGGACCGATGGATTTTTCACAGCACACTTGACGAGAATATAAACTTTAAAACACAACCTTAAGAAGTTTATGTCACTGATCATTAAGCAGCAATTAACCATTGTAGGCAGATATTGATCAGAAATTGTAATAATCCGGGCTGTTTATGTCTATTCAATCTGAATTTAACCCCTCTCGATCAAGTGGATGGGGCATTGATCGTGGGCGCTATGCCTCGCTGGCATTGATCGCCATTTTATTGAGCGTACTTTCCTTCTTTGACGTCTTGCCGCCACGGTTAAGTGCCGGGGTCGCAGCCGTTGGCTTGTCCTTCTTGGTAGTAGTGGTCTTTGCCTTGGCGCGTGCTTGGATATTGAAACAGATCGAAGTGCAAACATACGCTGCGATGACGGGTTTTCTAGAGCAAGAAACCGATGCCTGTGTCATTTCGGATGCGACGGGCGAGGTGCTAGTTGCAAACGCTCAGGCCAATGCACGTCTTATTCGGAACGCGGGTATGCGATTAGATGAGTCTCTGCGTACCGTATTTGCAAACCCGTCGGCGGTGCTGTTGCGTTTGCAGTCTCATGCCCTGAAACGAGGATTTTGGGAAGAAGATGTTGTCACGCGCGGACAAACAATACCGGTGTCTGTTTCAAAGCTGGGTGAAAATCGGTTTTGCTGGCGTTTTAGAATAGATGCACCTCAGATCTGGCGCAGCGTGCAGCGGCCGGTTCTGACGGTCGGACGAAATGACGTGGTGCTGGATGCCAATGATGCAGCAATCGAACTTTTTGGTCAGATTCCCACCTGCCTCAAGCCGATGGTTCAGGCTGGCGGTGCAGTTGATGGTAGCATCATACAGATTAAAACCGGGGAAACCGAAGCATCATTCACTGTCACAACGCTCAGGCACAGCGGTATTGTGCGTGAGTTGCTTTTAACGCCGCTGCAGCACGCCGAAGGACCGCAGCACACGACATCATTTGCAGATTTGCCAGTTGCGATCATGTGCATGTCTCCCGATGGAGATGTTAGCGAAGCAAACCACCTCGCGGTTGAATTGGTCGGTGAGATCCAACCGGGGCGGACGAATATCGAAAGCATGATGCAGGGGCTCGGCTATCCGATCAGGGACTGGCTGGCGAGTGCTGCCGAACAAGGCGCAGCACCGCGGTCTGAATTCCTGCGTTTGGTGCGCAAGGACAAAGAGGTGTTTGTGCAAGTTACGCTGTCACGGATTCTCAGGGATGGTCAGGTTTGTCTTATTGCGGTTCTGAACGATGCCACCGAACTGAAAACGATGGAGGCGCAGTTTGTCCAAGGCCAGAAGATGCAAGCCGTTGGGCAATTGGCTGGCGGGGTCGCACATGATTTCAATAACTTGCTGACGGCGATTTCGGGGCATTGTGATCTGTTGCTGTTGCGCCATGACCAAGATGACCCGAATTACGGCGATCTTGTACAGATCAATCAGAACGCCAACCGTGCTGCAGCGTTGGTCAGCCAGCTTCTGGCCTTTTCGCGCAAACAAACGCTCCGGCCCGAGGTGCTGGATCTGCGAGATACAATTTCAGACCTTATCCATTTGCTAAACCGTCTTGTGGGCGAGAAGGTCCGCCTGACGCTCAGTCATGATCCGGTGCTCAAATCCGTCTGCGCGGACAAGCGCCAGTTAGAGCAGGTCTTGATGAACCTGGTCGTCAATGCGCGTGATGCGATGCCCGAGGGTGGGGAGATTCGGATCGAGACCGAAGTAGTGACATTGGATCAATCGATCACGCGCGATCGGGCTACGGTACAGCCGGGGGAATATGTTACGGTCAAAGTCATCGACAGCGGCATCGGGATTCCTGCAGACAAACTGCAAAAAGTGTTTGAGCCATTTTATACGACCAAACGCACAGGCGAGGGGACGGGGCTGGGGCTATCGACTGTTTACGGGATCGTAAAACAGACTGGTGGTTTCATATTTGTCGACAGTGTACAGGACCGGGGAACGGAATTCACCGTGCTCTTGCCTGTGAGTTCCCGGGTCCAAGAATCGGAGCCTGAGGCCCCCGATACGTCAGAGGTGCAAAGTTCCCGATTGGGTGAAGGCGTGGTTTTGTTGGTCGAAGACGAAGCCCCGGTGCGCGCCTTCGCGACGCGGGCGCTTCGCTTGAAAGGCTACACTGTGCTTGAAGCTGAATCAGCCGAAGATGCACTGCAATTGTTGGACGACCCCAATTTGCTGGTGGATGTTTTTGTTACAGATGTGGTCATGCCCGGAATGGACGGCCCGACTTGGGTGCGCGAGGCCATGAAAACCCGCCCTAACGTTCGGGTGGTCTTCATGTCAGGCTATACTGAGGGGGCATTCGGCGAATCTGGTCCTCAGATCGAAAATTCCACCTTCCTGCCCAAGCCGTTTTCGTTGACCCAGCTGACCGAAGCGGTGTTTCAGCAAATGAATTGAAAACGCTATTCGGCAGCACGATACAATGCGTATTCTGCGGCGTTCAATGATTGGAACCGGAGTTCAGTTTGTTTTGAGAAGTCCATCGGGCAAGCGGGCGAGACGTTCTCTCGTGGTAGATCGATTTTACATTCCAGCCGATTCTGAAGGAAATCCAGTATCTTTTGCTGGCTGTCATATTTGAAGATATGCGCAACACCTTTACCGTTACTGCGGGGTTGCAAAAAATCGGTTTGGCATCCCACATCTGCGTAGGCCGGGCGGGGGTTTTGCATATAGGCGTCGAGAAATGCCTCGAAGCTTAAACCTTTTGTGGAATGCGGATGACCTGCCAATTCGGCGCGCGTTCGATATCGATACCAACTTCCCAACCAATCGACAGGTTCGCGCACAATGGCCATGACGTCCATTTCTGCATCAAACATCTTGCGAAACATGGTCTGGAAGAAGCGATCATAGCGACGCATGTTCGCATGTTTCAGGTCTGTTGGTCCGGACACGACGATATCGGCCCGATCGCGCAAAGCTGATTGATACGCGGTGGAGCCGGTCTTTGGAACAGACAGAAGCGCAAGCCGCTTTTCATAGAAAACAAGCATTTATCTTTTCTCTTCAATGCCTTTCATGTCCCAGATTGTCGTAAACGACTCTTTAACACAATTGCTGAAGAGTAGTTTTCATAAGTTTTAGTTGAAATGTTCTCTTTTTGGTCCCATAAGGAACAAGAGGCGAACAAAGCAGCGATTGCCGCCCGATCAAGGGTGTGACAAAAGAGAAGGCGACAGGACAATGGCGGATCTTCTGACGATGAGCGACAAGAAAAACGCAGACAAGCAAAAGGCGCTCGACAGCGCATTGGCCCAGATCGAACGGCAGTTCGGCAAAGGCTCGATCATGAAGTTGGGCGAAGATTCCAAGCAGGATATCGATGCGAGTTCGACCGGATCGCTGGGCTTGGATATCGCTCTGGGGATCGGCGGCTTGCCGATGGGCCGGATCGTCGAGATTTATGGCCCGGAAAGCTCGGGTAAGACCACGCTGACGCTGCACTGCATCGCTGAACAGCAAAAACGCGGCGGAGTCTGCGCGTTCGTCGACGCAGAACATGCACTGGACCCTCAATATGCGCGCAAGCTGGGTGTGGATCTGGATGAATTGCTGATCTCTCAGCCCGACACCGGCGAGCAGGCACTTGAGATCACCGACACCTTGGTGCGGTCGGGGGCCGTGAACATGGTCGTGGTCGACTCGGTTGCGGCGCTGACGCCGAAATCCGAGTTGGAAGGCGACATGGGTGACAGCAGCGTGGGTGTTCAGGCCCGGCTGATGAGCCAGGCGATGCGCAAGCTGACCGGCTCGATCAATCGCTCGAACTGCATGGTGATCTTCATAAACCAGATCAGGATGAAGATCGGTGTGATGTTTGGCAGCCCGGAAACCACTACCGGTGGTAATGCGTTGAAATTCTACAGCTCGGTCCGTCTGGATATTCGCCGTATCGGTGCGATCAAGGATCGGGACGAAGTTGTGGGCAACCAGACCCGCGTCAAGGTCGTCAAGAACAAGGTGGCACCGCCGTTCAAGCAGGTGGAATTCGACATCATGTATGGCGAAGGCATCAGCAAGATGGGTGAGCTTCTGGATCTGGGCGTCAAGGCCGGTGTGGTCGAAAAGTCGGGTTCGTGGTTTAGCTACGGTGATGAGCGGATCGGGCAGGGGCGTGAGAATGCCAAGCAATATCTGCGTGACAATTCCCGTGCGGCGCTCGAGATCGAAGACAAAATACGTGCCGCGCATGGGTTAGACTTTGAAATGCCACCCGAAACGGAAGAGGATGACATCCTCGAAGCTTAAAGCGTGCCTGAGGGGGAACCGAAGAAATCCCCCGGCACCCCGGTAGTGCTAAAATATCTGGAACAGGGTGGCCCCTCGGGGCCGCCTTGTTTCGTTTCGGATGGGCCAATGCTGTGGACACTCTCGGGGGGTGGGGCTAAACCTTTGCTGACCATAACGACTGCGCGCCGAGAGAGCCTTATGCCAACGCTGAACGACATTCGATCTACCTTCCTGAACTACTTTGCCAAGCAGGGGCACGAAGTGGTTGCGTCCAGTCCGCTGGTTCCGCGCAATGATCCGACACTGATGTTCGTCAACTCGGGTATGGTTCAGTTCAAGAATCTGTTTACTGGCGTCGAAACCCGCGACTACAGCCGTGCTACCACTGCACAGAAATGCGTGCGTGCAGGCGGCAAACATAACGATCTGGACAATGTGGGCTATACCGCTCGCCACCATACGTTCTTTGAAATGCTGGGGAATTTCTCATTCGGGGATTACTTTAAGCATGAGGCGATACCGTTCGCTTGGGAACTGATCACCAAAGAGTTTGGTATCGATAAGAACCGTCTGTTGGCCACTGTCTATCACACCGATGATGAGGCATTTGAAATCTGGAAAAAGGTTGGTGTCCCTGAAGACCGGATCATCCGCATCGCTACCAATGACAATTTCTGGCAAATGGGCCCTACCGGCCCCTGCGGCCCGTGCACCGAGATTTTCTATGACCACGGTGATCACATCTGGGGTGGGCCTCCGGGTTCGGCTGAGGAAGATGGTGATCGGTTCATCGAAATCTGGAACATTGTTTTCATGCAGAACGAGCAGTTCGAAGACGGCTCGATGGTCGAACTCGACATGCAGTCGATCGACACCGGCATGGGATTGGAACGCATTGGTGCGTTGCTGCAAGGCAGCCACGACAATTATGACACCGATCTGTTCAAAACGCTGATCGAAGCCTCTGCGGATGCGACCGGTGTTGATCCTTATGGGGATCAAAACGTGCATCATCGCGTGATTGCGGACCACTTGCGTTCAACTTCGTTCCTGATCGCGGATGGTGTGATGCCGTCAAACGATGGGCGAGGGTATGTTCTGCGCCGTATCATGCGCCGCGCGATGCGCCATGCGCATCTGTTGGGGGCCAAAGATCCGGTGATGCACCGCCTGGTACCCACGCTGGTGCAATTGATGGGTGCGCAATATTCAGAGCTTGGTCAGGCGCAGCCACTGATCGAAGAGACACTGCTGCTTGAGGAAACTCGGTTCAAGCAAACTTTGGATCGCGGTCTGAAGCTGTTGGATGAGGAAGTCTCGGGCTTACCTGAAGGCGATCCACTACCCGGAGACGCGGCGTTCAAACTGTATGATACCTATGGTTTCCCGCTTGATCTGACGCAGGATGCGCTGCGCGAGAAAGGTCGAACCGTCGACACCGATGGATTTGACGTGGCCATGGCCGAACAAAAAGCCAAGGCTCGCGCGGCGTGGGCCGGGTCTGGCGAATCTGCCGATCAGGTGGTTTGGTTCGATGTGCTGGATGCGGCCGGTGCGACCGATTTCCTTGGCTACGATACTGAAAAGGCCGAAGGGCAGGTCGCTGCGTTGGTGGTCGATGGTGTATTGGTCGACAAGATCGAGAAGGGTGGTACCGGCTGGGTCGTAGTCAACCAGACACCGTTCTATGGCGAGGCCGGCGGCCAGGTCGGCGACACTGGTGAAATTCGCAGGTTGGATGAGCGCGACGATATCGCCCGCGTTGAAGACACCAGAAAGTTTGCTGATGGCAAAGTCTATGCTCACAAGGTCACGATTGATCATGGGGCGATCTCAAAAGGTGACGCAGTTGAGCTGGAAGTCGATCACGCGCGCCGCACGGCCATTCGTGCCAACCACTCCGCGACGCACCTTCTGCATGAAGCTCTGCGCGAGACATTGGGTGACCACGTGGCGCAGCGCGGGTCGCTCAACGCATCAGATCGTTTGCGGTTCGATTTCAGCCATTCCAAGGCTCTGACACCGGAAGAAGTGCAGAAAGTTGAGCGAGAGGTGAACGCATTCATCCGCCAAAACTCAACCGTGGAAACCAGGATTATGACACCTGATGACGCCCGTGAACTGGGTGCTCAAGCTCTGTTCGGTGAGAAATACGGGGATGAGGTGCGCGTGGTTTCGATGGGCAAAGCACCCACCGGCAAAGGCCAGGATGGCGAAACTTGGTCGATTGAACTGTGTGGCGGTACCCATGTGCGCCAGACCGGTGATATCGGAACCTTCGTCGTGTTGGGCGACAGTGCCAGCAGCGCGGGCGTGCGGCGGATCGAGGCTTTGACCGGTGATGACGCGTTTAAGTATCTGTCGAAACAGGACCATCGCCTTTCAGCGATTGCGCTTGAGTTGAAAGCCCAGCCGGATGACGTTGTGGCGCGTGTTAAGACTCTGCTGGATGAGCGTAAGTCGCTGCAAAACGAAGTTGCGCAGTTGCGCCGTGATCTGGCCATGGCCGGAGGCGCGGGGCAGGGCGGTGGAGCGGAAGCGCGCGATGTGAACGGCGTTGCGTTCTTTGCGCAGTCGCTCTCGGGTGTGTCCGGAAAGGACCTGCCTGCATTGATTGATGAGCACAAAAGCCGTTTGGGTACGGGCGCAGTATTATTGATTGCTGATACCGGCGGCAAAGCGGCTGTCGCAGCGGGTGTCACTTCGGACCTGACAGACACGGTATCTGCGGTGGATCTGGTCCGCGCGGCGGTGACTGAACTTGGCGGCAAGGGCGGTGGTGGACGGCCTGACATGGCACAGGGTGGGGGCAAGGATGCCTCAAATGCAGAGGCTGCAATCAAGGCGGCTGAACAGGTTTTGGGAGGATAAGATGCCAGCACTTTGGATCGCACACGTCACTGTGACAGACGCCGATGCTTATGGAAAATACGCCGAGCTTGCAGGGCCGGCAATTGCGGCGCATGGGGGTGAATTCATCGCCCGCGCGGCACGTTACGTGCAGTTAGAGGGCAAAGAGCGACCACGCAATGTGGTCGCCCGCTTCCCAACCGTCGAGGCTGCGGTAGAGTGCTACAATTCTCCTGCATATCAGCAGGCATTGGATCATGCCCGTGGCGCCAGCGAGCGAGAGCTGGTGGTCGTTGAAATTACCGACTGAGAATCAGGCTAAATCTACCTTCGCATGAAAATTGCAAATTCTGCCCGGCCCAGAGCCGTGCGACCTGCCATGCATTTTAGCGTGGGCGGCTCTTCACGATCGCTCTGAATTTATACACATTATTACAATGGGTTGTGCGTACTTCCTGTTGGTTTTGAACATATTTTTCTGTCCGATTGTGGCACTTCGCGCCACTTTTTTGCGCGGAAATGGTCACGAAAAGTGACGAATTTCCGCCGTTTTTTCCGCTCAATCTCGGATTTGATTGCGTGACAACCACGGTTTACGGATATGGTCCGGTATACAGATGGGTTCTGATCCACGCAGTTTGCAGGGATTAATAGGACTCGAGGGACAGCATGAAATTCTTTGGTACGACCATAGATGCCCACTTAAAGAGCGCTGCCAAGCTTGGCGGGCTGTTTGGTTTGGCTATCCTGATTAACGGTTCGCTGTTGTTTGGGACTGAAGCATCGGCGAAAGATGCCGCGTTTATCCCAAGTATCGCTGCCTCGCCACCACCCTCGGGTGCGCGTCAGCTTTGCGGTAAATATTCCTGGGCATGTGCGCAAAAAGGTATCGGTTCCTTATCTACCAGCCAAGAATTGAAGCTTGTCAAAGAGATCAACCGCCGCGTTAATCGATCCACGCGAGAGGTCACGGATCAGTCGCAATACAAAACCAGTGAACTTTGGGCGCTTCCAACGTCGCGCGGTGGTGACTGCGAAGATTTTGCGCTTCTAAAGAAAAGAGATTTGATCCAGGCTGGTTTCGACCCTCGTAAACTACTGCTCGCGACAGTGTTGGATACGCGCAGAAACTCTCATGCTGTTTTGGTCTATCGGTCAAGCGACGGCGATCTGGTTCTGGATAATTTGACCAATCAGATCAAGCCTTGGAAGGCGACGCGCTATCTGTTCCTGAGGATGCAAGATCCTAAGCAGCCCGCCAGATGGCTGGGAGTTTATGGAAAAAGCTGAGTTCTTCGACCTCAACTAGAGTGGGCGGGTGCATCTGCACGCCGCCCATCCGCTATTCTCGTCAGTGGCGCTATGGTCGCGCACAACCCTGATCGAAGGAATTAATGACCGCGATCATCCTCTTTTTCGCGCTCAGCTCTGCGTTCTTGGGATTTGGCCCTGTCTTTGACCCGTTTGGCTTCGGCTATTGACAGTTTTCCCAAACGCTCTTGCGACTGCCGGGCACTTTCCCGGTACATCTTGGCGTTAGCGGCATGTTGTTGTGCGTAGGCACGTTGCTCATTAGCCCAAGCTTGGCTTTCTTTGGCCCACCCAGCAAACAGTCGCGCTTGTTCCCTTGCCTGCTTCGCACCCTTTTTATCGCCAGCGTCACGTAGTTGCTTGGCTTTTTCAGAATAGTCTTTAGCCGTTTGCCGGTGCTGCTTGATTGTCTTTCTTTTATCTTTGACTCTTTCCCTGTATTCCCTTGCCTTTTCACGCTCTTCTTTCGCCTTTTTCCTGTTTTCCTTTGCCTTTTTTCTTTCTTCCTTAGCTTTTTCGTCGTCGCCGTTTGGCTTCTCAGGCGTATCGGGCGTGTCAGGCGTATCAGGCGTATCGGGTGTGACCGGGGTATCAGGCCTATCGCGCTCGGTTCTTTCGTCTGAGGCACCGTCACCCGTGCGCTGCGGGTTAATGCCGATGCTCGCCGTAGGCAAGTCAGTCAAAACAGCTGCAAATCTCGGGCAATCAAGAATTGTACGCTCCAGGATCGACTCGAAGTCGGCGCGCCGTTGGATGTAACGGAGCATGCCTGAAGTAACCACGTCGCAGGCACAAAGAGTGTTCGACGAAACAGACTGTTTGGCCGTGCTCACTGTGCAAGTACCAGCCGCCTGAGCGGAATTTCCGAAGATGAAGGGTAAGATTGCGGAAGCAAAAGCAATCGATAACAGTTTGGATTTGATGCGCATCGCACGCTCCTTAAGCACTCGTTAACTAAATTGCCGTATACTCAAACGGCGTCACACTTTGAACACAAAGTCCTCTTTCTATCGCCTATTTTCAAGCAAACTTTCTGTTGGATTTCTGTGATCCAGCTCACTCAAACACGATTAATCCATAAAAAACAAAAAGAAGACCTGCTGTTGCACCAGGTCTTCTTTTTCTGTGTTGTTTCTAGCCTGACGCAAAAATGTCACGAATGTGGCAATGTTTCCAAAACGTGAACAAGTTCACAGCATTGATCAGGCTGATTTTGACATTCGTTTACGCTCGTGCGGATCCAGATAACGTTTGCGAAGCCGGATCGCATTGGGTGTAACCTCGACCAGTTCATCGTCGTCGATATAGGCGATTGCCTCTTCAAGCGAGAACTGAATATGAGGGGTCAGCCTTACTGCGTCGTCCGAGCCGCTGGCACGCACGTTTGTCAGCTTCTTACCTTTCAGCGGATTCACTTCCAGATCGTTGTCTCGCGAATGCTCTCCGATCACCATGCCCTGATAGACATCAGTTTGCGGGCCAACGAACATGCGGCCACGCTCTTCCAAATTCCAAAGCGCATAGGCAACCGCCTGGCCGTTTTCCATCGAGATCAGAACACCTGCGCGTCGGCCGGGGATCTGTCCTTTATGGGCCGCCCAGCCGTGGAAGACACGGTTCAAGACACCAGTTCCACGTGTGTCGGTCAGGAACTCTCCGTGATAGCCGATCAGGCCACGAGACGGCACGTGGGCGATGATCCGGGTCTTGCCTGCCCCTGCAGGGCGCATTTCAGCCAGTTCACCTTTGCGCGCACCCGTGATTTTCTCGATCACCGCGCCAGAATATTCATCATCCACATCGATCGTGACTTCTTCGATAGGTTCAAGGCGCTGGCCGTCCTCCTCGCGGAACAAAACCTGTGGGCGAGAGATGCTAAGCTCGAATCCTTCGCGACGCATGTTTTCGATCAGAACACCCATCTGCAATTCGCCGCGACCAGCAACCTCGAAGGCTTCGCCGCCGGGCGTGTCGCTGATGCGGATGGCTACGTTCGATTCGGCTTCTTTCATCAGGCGATCACGAATGACCCGAGACTGAACCTTTTTGCCGTCACGACCGGCCAGCGGGGAATCGTTTATGCCGAAGGTCACTGTGATGGTTGGCGGATCGATAGGCTGGGCAGGTAGGGCCTCTTCGACTTGCGGTGATACAAGGGAATCTGCCACGGTGGCTTTGCTCATACCCGCAATCGTGACAATGTCGCCTGCTTCAGCGACGTCAATGGGTTGTTGAGCTAATCCACGGAATGCAAGGATTTTCGACGCGCGGAAGCTTTCAATCTGGGTGCCATCTCGGCTGAGTGCCTTGAGGCTGTCACCTGCTTTCAGAGTTCCACTTTCCACACGACCGGTCAGAATGCGACCGATGAATGGATCGCTGCCCAAAGTGGTGGCGAGCATCCTGAACGGTTCGTCCTTTTTCTCGATCTGCTTGGGGGCGGGGACGTGATCAACGATCAGATCGAACAGGGCGGTCAAGTCCTTGCGCGGACCGTCAAGCTCCATATCGGCCCAGCCGGACCGGCCCGAAGCATACATGGCCGGGAAGTCCAGCTGATCGTCATCGGCGCCCAAGTTGGCGAAAAGGTCGAAACATTCGTCCAGCGCGCGATCAGGCTCGGCATCGGGTTTGTCGACCTTGTTCAGCACGACAATCGGGCGCAGGCCCAAAGCCAACGCCTTTGAGGTCACGAATTTGGTTTGCGGCATCGGGCCTTCGGCGGCGTCGACCAGCAGTACAACGCCGTCGACCATGCTGAGAATACGTTCGACTTCCCCACCGAAATCAGCGTGGCCGGGGGTGTCGACGATGTTAATGCGGGTATCCTTCCACTCAACGCTGGTGGCTTTGGCCAGGATGGTAATGCCGCGTTCGCGTTCCAGGTCGTTGCTGTCCATGGCGCGTTCTGCCACGGCCTGGTTTTCCCGGAACGCGCCGGATTGTTTGAGCAGCTCATCCACCAGGGTCGTCTTGCCGTGGTCCACGTGAGCGATGATTGCGATGTTGCGCAGGTCCATGAGAGGTCAGCCTTTGAACGGGAAGTTGCCGCGCGCATAACGCGGCGCGACAAAATATACCAGCCCTAACCGGCGGTCAGTGGCCCGCTGTAGCTGAAAACAGGTGGATGATCAGAATGCCGCTCAAAATCATGCCCAAACCCAAGACTGCGGGCCAATCGAGTTTTTGGCCAAAAACCAGAAATCCAATCAGTGCGATCAGGGCAATTCCAAGGCCCGACCAGATTGCATAGACAATGCCCACAGGCATGACCTTTAACGTGAGGGCCATAAGATAAAAGGCCGACCCATAGCCAACCACGACAAGAGCCGACGGCCAAAATCGCGTAAACTGATGGCTAGCCTGCAACGCAGTCGTGCCGATGGTTTCCGCGATAACAGCCAACATTAGGATTAGGTAGGTCTTTGGCACGAGCGATGCCTCTCTGAATTATCGCGAAAGGTTGAGCATACTTGCGATCATTTGGGCAAGGGGATTCAGATGCAGATGATCAAAACCCTAACTTTACCAAAGGTCAGGTAAACCCGACTATTCGGGCTTTTGCATTCGTGCTAAACACTCGATTGTTTTTAGTGTGTTTTTAATGAGTTTGATAAGATGACGACTTTTGCAAAATCGGTCATTATCGCTTCGGTTTTGATTGTGGCGTTGGGGTGGCTTGCAGACGGGGGGTCCGTCGACATTGATGCAGCCCAGAATGTTGAGCGGTTCACAGGTTTTCCGGTTTAGGCGCCCACCGAGCGATATCCTCGAAAAGGAGCTTTCGGGCTCCTTTTCTTTTCTTCAGACGCTAAGCAATCTTTACTGCTTTTCGATCGCTTTCAGCTTGGATCGATGTTCAGACAGTCTTTTCACCACGAATTGCCGCGCCTTGCGTTCCGCCAGCCTAACCCGGATTTCGGTCAAGAACGCTTCTTCCAGAGATTGCGAGGCTGCACCGAGAACGTCTCCAACCTCCACAAAGAATCGATCCTCGCCTGTCTCGTCCATAACCTTCATCGTGTCCTCGGCCAATCTGGCGGCGAGGGTAGTGATGGTATCGGACATCAGCGCGTATTCTCTGTCAGGCGGCGTTTCACGTAATCCGTCACATCTGTCATCAGCGTGTCCATGTGGCGGTCTTGGAAGAAGTGATCGGCACCTTCCACCTCATTATGGGTGATGGTGATACCCTTTTGTTCATGCAGCTTTCCGACCAGAGACGCAGTGTCTGCAGGTGGTGCCACACGGTCCGCCAATCCGTTGATGATCAAGCCAGAAGACGGGCAGGGTGCCAGGAACGAAAAGTCGTACATGTTTGCGGGCGGCGATACACTGATGAAGCCAGTGATCTCGGGGCGGCGCATCAGAAGCTGCATTCCGATCCATGCACCGAACGAGAACCCAGCGACCCAGCAATGCTTGGAGTTGTTGTTCATCGACTGAAGGTAATCCAGCGCTGATGCTGCATCGCTCAGCTCACCTACACCCTGGTCATACTCACCCTGGCTGCGACCAACGCCGCGAAAGTTAAAACGCAGAACCGTGAAGCCCATGTTGTAAAAGGCGTAATGCAGGTTATAGACCACCTTGTTGTTCATGGTCCCGCCAAATTGTGGATGCGGGTGAAGCACGATAGCGATCGGTGCGTCTTTTTCCTTTTGCGGGTGGTAGCGGCCTTCCAGGCGGCCTTCGGGTCCGGGAAAAATCACCTCGGGCATGTGTGCTTTGGTCCTGTTTTTTGACGCGTCGGCCCCGAGATTAACTTGACGGTAATCCTCAGGTACCTTAGAACGGTTCTAATTACATTGTGTCGCGTGAAAACGCTGTCAGTGGGAGATACGCACTGGCTCGGGCGACGTCAATGTTTTCGCGCAGTTCTTGCCTGAAGGAAACAAAATGAAGCTGTCGACCAAAGGCCGCTATGCGATGGTTGCGCTGGCGGATATCGCCCTTCAGTCCTCGGACAAACTTGTCACGTTGGGCGAGATTTCCGAACGTCAGGATATTTCACTACCGTATTTGGAGCAGCTTTTCGTGAAACTGCGCCGAGCTGATCTGGTCAGTTCAGTACGCGGACCGGGTGGGGGCTATCGCCTGGCGCGACCTGCCTCGGAAATCCGTGTGGTCGAGATACTGGCCGCGGTTGATGAGACGGTGGATGCGATGCACAAGGGGGCAGGTGCCTCGGGCGCGTCTTCGGGCAGCCGGGCGCAGTCACTGACCAATCGGTTGTGGGAAAGCCTGAGCGCGAATGTTTACGTATTCCTGCATCAAACGCGGCTGTCGGATGTAATTCGGAATGATCTTGCACCGTGTCCCGCTGTTCCTAGCTTGTTCGCAGTCGTGGACGATTGATCTGATGACGTTTTTCTGTGTTCCGCCAAAACCCATCTTGGAAAAGATATATCTATGAAACGGGTTTATCTCGACCATAACGCAACCTCCGCTCTGAGGCCCAAGGCCCGCGATGCAATGATCGCGGCGATGGATTTGGTGGGCAATCCGTCTTCGGTCCATGCCGAAGGGCGCGCCGCAAAAGCGGTGGTCGAGAAAGCGCGGGCTCAAATCGCAACAGCGTTTGGGGCCGATGGTGCCGACATCGTGTTTACATCCGGCGCGACTGAGGCAGCGGCTTTGGCCATGGCGGGGCGCGATCTTCAAGGTGCAGCGATTGAACATGACGCGGTAAGAGCTTGGATTAATGAGGTTCTGCCTGTCTCCCAAGGCGGTTACGTTGACGTGCCGGACGCTTCCCGATCCACGCTGCAACTGGCCAATTCGGAAACTGGAATTGTTCAAACTTTGCCTGCCGGTCTTGCGGTCACCGACGCGACTCAGGCTTTTGGTAAGTTGCCGATAGCCTTCAACTGGCTGGGGGCTGAGATGGCGCTGATTTCAGCCCACAAACTTGGCGGGCCAAAAGGGATCGGGGCGTTGGTGATGAAACGCGGCACCGATCTTGCTGCGCAAATCAAGGGCGGCGGGCAGGAGATGGGGCGTCGCTCGGGCACAGAAAATGTTGTTGGAATCGCGGGGTTCGGAGCAGCAGCTGAAGCCGCATCCCGTGATTTAGCAAATGGCGTTTGGGAAAACGTTGCAGAACTTAGAAATATTCTAGAAAACGCTCTTGAGGCTGGTACGAAAGCTACTATTTTTGTCGGGAAAGACCAAGGGCGACTCCCCAACACTCTGTGCTTCGCTACACCGGGCTGGAAGGGTGAGACCCAGGTCATGCAGATGGATTTGTCGGGATTTGCGATCAGCGCAGGCTCGGCCTGTTCCAGCGGCAAGGTTCGCGCAAGCGCCGTACTGACGGCCATGGGATTTGATGAGATGACGGCCTCCAGCGCAATCCGCGTATCGCTGGGGCCAGAGACGGCAGAAGAAGATGTGCTGCGTTTCGCGGAAACGTGGCTTGAAAAAGAGCAAAAGCATCGCGCGCGGGCCGCGTGATCTGACGGAGGGTGAATTATGGCCGCTTTGGACCAGACCCAGGTGAAAGAGGGTGTCGATCAGGAAACCGTAGACGCGGTTCGCGAGGTCAGCACTTATAAATACGGCTGGGAAACTGATATCGAGATGGAGTATGCGCCAAAAGGCGTGAATCCCGATATCGTTCGTCTGATCTCGGACAAAAATGATGAACCTGAGTGGATGACCGAATGGCGTCTGGCCGCGTTCGAGCGCTGGACCCAGATGGAAGAGCCTAAATGGGCGATGGTGCACTACCCGCCGATCGACTTTCAGGACCAGTATTATTATGCCCGTCCGAAATCGATGGAAGATAAACCCAAATCCCTGGATGAGGTCGATCCCAAGCTTCTGGCGACTTACGAAAAGCTGGGTATCCCTTTGAAAGAACAGATGATCCTGGCAGGTGTCGAGGGCGCTGAGAATGCACCGGCAGAAGGCCGTAAGGTTGCTGTTGATGCAGTATTTGACTCGGTTTCGGTCGGGACGACTTTTCAGGAAGAGTTGAAGAAAGCCGGCGTTATCTTCTGCTCGATTTCCGAGGCGATCAAAGAGCATCCGGAACTCGTCAAGAAATACCTGGGGACGGTCGTTCCGGTCTCGGACAATTTCTATGCCACGCTCAACTCGGCTGTATTCTCGGATGGTTCATTCGTCTACGTCCCGCCCGGCGTGCGCTGCCCGATGGAACTGAGCACATATTTCCGCATCAATGCAGAAAATACCGGCCAGTTTGAGCGCACGCTGATCATCGCCGACAAGGGCTCTTACGTCTCGTATCTGGAAGGCTGCACCGCGCCCCAGCGCGACACCGCTCAGTTGCACGCGGCGGTTGTCGAGATCATCGTCGAAGAAGATGCCGAGGTGAAATACTCGACCGTTCAGAACTGGTTCCCCGGAGATGAGAATGGCAAGGGCGGGATCTACAACTTCGTGACCAAGCGCGCCGATTGTCGGGGTGATCGCTCCAAGGTGATGTGGACGCAGGTCGAAACCGGCTCAGCCGTAACCTGGAAATACCCGTCCTGCATCCTGCGTGGCGACGATAGCCAGGGTGAGTTCTACTCGATCGCGATCACGAACAACATGCAGCAGGCCGACACCGGCACCAAGATGGTTCATCTGGGCAAGAACACCAAGTCGCGGATCGTATCGAAAGGGATCAGCGCCGGTAAGGCGCAGAACACCTATCGTGGTCTGGTGTCGATGCATCCAAAGGCCAAGGATAGCCGCAACTATACGCAGTGCGACAGCTTGCTTATTGGCGACAAATGCGGGGCGCATACGGTTCCGTATATCGAGGTGAAGAACAACTCATCTCGGGTCGAGCACGAGGCGACGACATCAAAAGTGGATGACGATCAGCTGTTCTATTGCCGTCAGCGTGGCATGGACGAGGAAGAAGCCGTGGCCTTGGTCGTCAACGGGTTCTGCAAGGACGTTCTGCAGGCGCTGCCGATGGAATTTGCGATGGAAGCGCAACAGCTTGTGGCAATCAGCCTTGAGGGATCAGTCGGCTGATGACACCAAAACCCCAACAGCGAATCCGAAAGGACGATGTCCTGACCGTGCTTGGCTATGCGTTGCCGGTGCTCGGCGGCCTGTTGGGGGTTGCTTACGTCAATACCAAGTACATGGACTTCATAAACCCGGTTTGGGCAGTGGGCGCAGGCGCGTTGCTTGGATGGATCATCGCCCGCGTGATCCGCAAGGTGCTGGGATAAGAACTTATCGGGGTCGCAATGCGCCCCTTGCGAGATGCTAAAGGACAGAAAATGCTGGAAATCAATAACCTGCACGTCAAACTTGAGGAAGAAGACAAGCAAATTCTGAAAGGGGTCGACCTGACGGTCGAGCCTGGCAAGGTGCATGCGATCATGGGGCCCAATGGCTCGGGCAAATCAACGCTCAGCTACGTGTTGTCTGGTCGTGATGGCTATGAGGTGACCGAGGGCGGCGCGACGCTTGATGGCGAGGATCTGCTTGAGATGGAACCGGAAGAACGTGCAGCCGCAGGTGTGTTTCTGGCGTTCCAGTACCCGGTCGAGATTCCCGGTGTGGGCAACATGACCTTCCTGCGCACCGCCGTGAATGCGCAGCGCAAAGCACGTGGCGAGGAAGAGCTGTCGGCGACGGATTTTTTGAAAGAGGTTCGTGCCAAGGCCAAGGCTCTGAAAATCGACGCTGAAATGTTGAAACGTCCGGTCAATGTTGGCTTTTCGGGTGGTGAGAAGAAGCGCAACGAAATCCTGCAAATGGCGATGCTTGAGCCGAAGATGTGCATCCTGGATGAGACAGACTCGGGCCTTGACGTGGACGCGATGAAGCTGGTGGCCGAGGGTGTGAACGCCCTGCGCGATGAAGGGCGGGGTTTCCTTGTTATCACGCACTATCAGCGGCTTCTCGATCACATCAAACCTGACGTGGTTCACATCATGGCGGATGGTCGTATCGTGAAATCCGGTGGCCCCGAACTCGCGCTGGAAGTGGAGAACAACGGCTATGCCGACATTCTGGCCGAGGTGAACTGATGGCTTTGCCCCAAGCGAAACAAACGGCGACCGAGGAACGGCTGGCAGCGCTGACCATGCCGGATGCGGGATGCACACGCAAAGCGCGCGAAGCCGCAATTGCACGTGTACGCGCGATGGGTTTGCCCAGTCGTCGAGATGAATACTGGAAATATACCCGTCCAGACACTCTGGTCTCTGCGGAAGCTCCCAGTGCTGCTTTGTTCAAAACGGATGAACCGGCTCTGTTCCACGCGCTCGACCGACTGAAGATCGTTTTCATTGATGGCGTATTCAGCCCGGAAGAGTCTGATGATCTGTCTCTGGAGGGGGTAACGATCGATCGGCTGGAAGATATCTGTTGCAAAGATATCCATTGGGCCAAAGAGTTATACGGCGTTCTTGAAGCAAAAGGCCAAGATCCAGTGGCGCGTCCCTTGGCGGCGCTGAACACGGCCTATGCGTCAGATGGAGTTGCCATTCATGTATCCGGCAAGCCGAGCAAACCGATTAACCTGATTTATCGCCATGAATCTGAAACGTCGGATGCGATCCTGCATCACGTCGTTCGGGTTGAAAGCGGTGCCGAAGTCACGATCCTTGAAAACGGACCCGCAGCTTCGCGCTTCAACAAATGTATGGAGATCGATATCGCCGACAATGGCACACTGCATCACATCCGTGCGCAGGGCCGGGATCACCAACGTCGTGCGGCGACTCATATGTTCTCGCGGCTTGGTAAGGAATCCGTCTATAAGTCCTTCACGCTGACCGTGAACGGAGTTTTGACGCGAAACGAGCAAGTCGTCGAGCTGACCGGTGACGATGCGGTCGCACATGTGGCGGGTGCGTGCGTGGGCGATGGAGATTTTCACCACGACGATACGGTCTTTGTCACCCATGATGCGGTGAATTGCGAAAGCCGCCAAGTGTTTAAGAAAGTGTTGCGCAACGGTGCGACCGGTGTTTTTCAGGGCAAGATCCTTGTGAAGGAAGGTGCCCAGAAAACCGATGGTTACCAGATCAGCCAGTCGCTGCTTCTGGACGATGACAGTCAGTTCCTCGCCAAACCCGAGCTTGAGATTTACGCCGATGACGTGGCGTGTTCGCACGGTTCGACCTCGGGCGCCATTGATGAAACGGCTTTGTTCTACCTGCGCTCCCGTGGCGTCCCAACGGCAGAAGCAACCGACATGTTGACACTGGCCTTCCTGGCTGAAGCCGTTGATGAAATCGAGGACGAGGATCTGGCAGCTGATATCGTGTCCCGATTGCAAGATTGGCTGGCACGCCGACGCTGATGCCTGTCACAACTGATATCGTGGCCACGTATCGCGGACCGGGGCGTGTGGTGCGTCGGCTGCTTGATATGGGGCCGCGCGAAGATCGCGCATTGGCGTTTGTGATGGCGTTCTGTGTAATAGGCTTTATCGCGCAATTGCCCGGCCTTGCACGGAGGGCTCATCTGGAAGGGATAGAGCTGAACATGCTGATGGGCGGGGCCCTGTTGGGCTCGGTCTTTATTCTGCCATTGTGCTTTTATCTTCTTGCTTGGCTCACCCATTTTATCGCGCGGATGATGGGGGGCGTTGGCACCAGCTATGGCGCGCGGCTAGCCTTGTTCTGGGCGCTTCTCGCGTCAGCGCCTTTGGTGTTGCTGAATGGGCTGGTGTCCGGTTTCATCGGCCCCGGGTCAGCGCAAACACTTGTGGGGCTGTTATGGGTTGCGGTTTTTCTCTGGTTCTGGTTGTCGGGCCTCAAGCAATCGCAAAAGGCTGCTAAATGAATTCCACCGCACTGCTCAACCTGGTCGTTCTGACCCTGTCCAATCCAGCCGAAGCCGCAAGACGATTGCTCGCGTTGCGGCTGGGTACGGATGTACTGTGGCTCGCCTTTTCTCTTGCGGTGATCCTGAACGCTCTGGTCCAGTCTGCGTCCAGCTTCGTCCTGCCGCTTATCAGTCCGGATGTTCAGCAACTGGCTGAGCCACTATCGAGGACGCTTTTTGTTTCCGTTGCGGCAATCATGATCAGCGTCGTGACGTTCCTATTAGTGGGCCGCGTCCTGGGTGGAACGGGAACGTTCAATGACTTCATGACGCTGATTGTCTGGTTGCAAATCCTGCAAATTGCGGGGCAAGCAATCATTCTAGCGCTGGTTGCAGCGCTGCCGTTTCTATTCTTACCGGCCAGTCTGGCGATGCTGGGTCTTAGCCTTTACATCACCCTGCATTTTCTCAACGAGGCGCATCGATTTAAGTCGTTGGGAAAGTCGTTTGTTGTGATCCTGATCTCTGGTCTTGTGGCCGTCCCGTTTGTTCTTTGGCTGATCCCCGCCGGGTCTGTATAGGGAAGTCCTGTCTATGTATGACGTACAAAAAATCCGCGCAGATTTTCCGATCCTGTCACGTCAGGTCAACGGAAAGCCGCTGACTTATCTAGACAACGGGGCCTCCGCGCAGAAACCCCAGGTGGTGATCGACGCGATCACGCAGGCCTATGCGCACGAATATTCGAACGTGCATCGAGGGCTTCACTATCTGTCAAATCTCGCGACCGAGAAATATGAGGCCGTCCGTGGCACGGTTGCGCGGTTTCTGGGCGTATCAAACGAGAATGAGATTGTCCTGAATTCGGGTACGACCGAAGGAATCAATTTGGTCGCCTACGGTTGGGCAATGCCACGCCTGCAGGCGGGGGACGAGATTGTCCTCAGCGTGATGGAACATCACGCCAACATCGTGCCGTGGCACTTCCTGCGCGAACGGCAGGGCGTGGTGCTGAAATGGATCGACGTCGATGCGACCGGCCATCTTGACCCTCAGGCGGTAATCGACGCCATTGGCCCCAAGACAAAGCTGGTTGCGGTGACCCAGTGCTCGAACGTGCTGGGCTCTGTGGTTGATGTCAAAGCAATCACGCAAGCCGCCCACGTCAAAGGCGTTCCGGTTCTGGTGGATGGCAGCCAGGGCGCGGTTCATATGCCCGTCAATGTCGATGACATCGGATGTGACTTCTATGCCATCACGGGTCATAAACTGTACGGCCCATCCGGTTCTGGCGCAATTTTTATCAAATCGGACCGCATGGCTGAAATGCGCCCCTTTATTGGTGGCGGTGACATGATCAAAGAGGTTTCAAAAGATCAGGTGATCTACAACGATCCGCCAATGAAGTTCGAGGCCGGAACTCCCGGCATCGTGCAGACCATCGGGTTGGGTGTGGCGCTTGACTATATGATGGACCTTGGCATGGAGAGCATCGCATCGCATGAGGCCGGCTTGCGCGACTATGCGATGCAACGGTTGAATGGATTGAACTGGCTGCAGGTTCAAGGCACCACAGCGAACAAAGCCGCGATATTCAGCTTTACTTTGGATGGGGCAGGGCATGCCCATGATGTTTCAACCATTCTGGACAAAAAGGGTGTCGCCGTGCGCGCAGGCCACCACTGCGCCGGGCCGCTGATGGATCATTTGGGGGTCACTGCTACCTGTCGTGCCAGCTTTGGGCTTTATAACACGACGGATGAGGTCGACACCCTGATCGACGCGTTGGAGCTTGCCCACGATCTGTTTGCCTGATCGTACTGCGGATTTGCAGTTGCACCCGGATTGGAACGAGGGTAGCTAACGGCCAAGGCACCTGTAGCTCAGCTGGATAGAGCGCTGCCCTCCGAAGGCAGAGGCCAGAGGTTCGAATCCTCTCAGGTGCGCCATTTCACCCTTGCTAGTCGGCATATTACGCAGAACTGACGGTGCACGAACCTGTTTTTCCAGGCAAAACAAAACCCCCGCCAGAACTATCTGATGGGGGTTGTGCAACAGCGAAAGATGAAATGCTCGATTAGCCGCGCCACGAGCGGATGACACCGCAATCCATGTGAACGAAATTTGAACGATAGTACTGTCCAACGCCACCGGCACGACAGGCCATCGCTGCCTTGCCCATTTGCGAGACCGAGCGTGATGACAGTCGCAGATCAGCAGCCTGACCCTTCATATGAAGCGAATTCTTGGCGACACCCCGCGAGCGGCGGCGCAGCATTGCGTTGGTTTGCGGTGAGCGGTAACCCGACAGCAGCATGTATGGCTCGCTGACATCCAGAAGGTTATGAGTGGCCGCCATGATGTCGACGGTCCTCAGGTCCACGGACTTGACTTGATCGCTGCGCCAGTCGCGCATGAAGTGATTGACCTCTTTCACCGCGTCTTTGATGTATTTGCCATCAACCCAATAGACCATATCGATACGTTCACCGGTACGGCCGGAATACATGCGGATACGGCGAATATCACCTCCGCCGCGAAGGAAACCTGCTGCGTTGGAATATGTGGGGGCTGCAACAACTGCGGTTGCAGCGAATGCGCCCAATAGGGCACGCCGGGTCAGGCCCGAGGTACTGCTCTTGGTCATTTTTTGTTTCGTCCCGTACTGTTCCTGCCTGCACACGATGTTACGCGCGCCGTATTAATTTTTTCCCATCCCAGATGCGGGATTTATGGCACAGTAGGAATCAACAGCCAAGAAATCTTTGGTCGCAGCCAAATCTAGGGGGAAATTTCGGCAGTTTTTTGCGCAACTGATGCAAGTATGCTTGCTTTTGGCGCAGTTCGCGCGTCGGCGATGCAAACGCGCACCAGGGGTCAAAGAAGCGGTCTGGTGATGAATTTGTGAATAGACATCAGGCGCTCAGCAAAACATTATTTTCAGACGCCGCTTATAGGGCGTGACAAGTCATTGAAGAAACAGGGCCATCCTATGTCATTTGTTACCCGTGCTCGTTCAAGTGTTTTTATCGCCGCTTTCCTTGTGGCTTCGGCCTCAGTCGCGCAGGCGGGGACGGATGGCACAGCGTTTCAAATGGCCGTTGCGGAAAGTGTGTCCAACAGCCCGGCAATTGCTGAGTTTTATCGCACAAACGGGTTTGATCCGGTTTGGGTTGGCGATACGCCCGAACATGCTGCACGACGCAAAGCCCTGATCGAAGCGCTTTCGACGACCGATCTGCATGGATTGCCTGGGGCACGTTACGACGTCCAGACTTTGAAGACAAAGATGCAGGACGCGCGCAACACCCGTGATCTGGGCATGCTCGAGGCCGAGCTGACTCGGGTTTTTGTCAAATATGCCAGAGACTTGCATTCCGGTTCTGTAACGCCTTCGCAGATTGATCCCGGCCTAGTGCGGGCGGTGGAACGACGCAGCGCCGCAGAGCATCTTGAACTGCTCGTTTCCAGCCAGGGTGATACCTATTTCAGGGATATGATGCCTCAATCGCGCCAGTATCTTGCGCTGTTGAAACAGAAGAAGGCGCTGGAAGCGCTGATGACACAAGGTGGCTGGGGCGAGACCGTTCCTGTCTCCAAGCTTGAGCTTGGGGACACAGGGAACAGTGTCATCAGGCTGCGCAATCGACTTGTCGCGATGGGTTATCTGAAGCCTACTGCCAGCCCAAACTATGATGATGCGCTGTTTGCGGCGGTGCAATCCTTTCAGGCTGCTCATGGTCTTGAGGCGGATGGCGTAGCTGGCAAAGGCACTATTTCCGAGATCAATCGCCCAGTTTCAGACCGCTTGAAAGCTGTTTACGTTGCGCTTGAACGGGAGCGCTGGTTACCCAAAGACCGTGGTGAGCGGCATATTCTGGTGAATCTGGCCGATTTTTCTGCCAAGATCGTCGATGACGGGCAGGTCACGTTTGAGACTCGTGCCGTGATCGGCAAAAACACACATGATCGCCGAAGCCCAGAGTTCTCGGATGAGATGGAGCATATGGTGATCAACCCAAGTTGGTATGTGCCACGCTCGATCATCACGAAGGAATATCTGCCGCAATTACGGGCCAATCCAAATGCTGTCGGCCATATCCAGATCACCGACCGCCGTGGCCGTCAGGTTAATCGTGGAGCGGTTGACTTTACCCAGTTCACTGCGCGTAATTTCCCGTTTTCCATGCGTCAGCCCCCCAGCAAAAGCAACGCACTGGGGCTGGTGAAGTTCATGTTCCCTAATAAGTACAACATCTATCTGCATGATACGCCTCAGAAATCTCTGTTCGCACGCGAGGTTCGGGCATTCTCGCATGGATGCATCCGTTTGGCGCAACCGTTCGAGTTTGCCTATAAGCTGCTGGCCAAGCAGGAAGAGGATCCAAAGGCGTTTTTCCACCGCGTGCTGAACACGGGCAAAGAAACGAAGGTTGAACTGGATAAAAAAATTCCGGTGCATCTGATTTATCGCACGGCCTATATTGGCCCCAAAGGCGAGGTGCAGTATCGCCGCGACGTGTATGACCGGGATCGCAAGATCTGGGAAGCGCTGCAAAAGGCAGGGGTGGTCCTGCCGGACGTTCAAGGGTAATCACGAGGCAAATCCCGCCACGAGGACGCCCGACATGCAGTTTACCGTTCAACAAATCGCCGATTCCCTGGGGGTCGTCGCAGAAGGCCAGACTGGCCTGACCATCTTGCGGGCAGCCGAGCCGGGAGATGCCGGGCCAACCGATCTGGCCATGGCGATGTCGCCAAAATATGCTGAAGCTTTGGAGACCGGTTCAGCACGGGCCGCGGTTTTGTGGGATGGCGCGGACTGGAAAGCACTGGGGCTTGAGGCCGCCATTTTTGTGCAACGCCCCCGCATGGCGATGGCAGGGATCACCGCGATGCTGGATCGCGGGCAGGGGATTGCGCCGGGAATTCATCCATCGGCTGTCATTGATGAAACCGCCGAGATCGGGGTAGACGTATCGGTCGGCCCGCTTGCTGTTATCGGTGCGCGCGCGCGCGTCGGCGCGGGTTCGGTTATCGGCGCGCATTGCGTGATCGGTATGGATGCGTCGCTTGGTGAAAACGCTCTGCTGCGCGAAATGGTCAGCATCGGTGCGCGGGCTCAAATCGGTGATCGCTTTATCGCGCAGCCGGGTGCCCGTATCGGCGGGGACGGTTTCAGCTATGTCACACCAGAAGTCTCGGGTGCCGAAAATGCGCGGAAAACTCTGGGTGATCAGGGGGATGCAAAGGCGCAAAGCTGGTTGCGCATCCATTCGCTGGGTGCGGTCGAGATTGGCGACGACGTCGAAGTCGGCTCGAACTGCACTGTCGACAACGGGACCATACGCAATACTGTAATCGGAAGTGGATCGAAACTGGATAATCTTGTCCACGTGGGACACAACACCCGAGTCGGGCAGGATTGTTTGTTATGTGGTCAAACCGGCGTTTCTGGTTCGGTCGAGATTGGCAATAACGTGGTACTGGGTGGTCAGACTGGTGTTGTCGATAATATTTTCATCGGTGATGGCGTGATTGCCGGTGGCGGCACCAAGATTCTGTCAAATGTTCCAGCTGGTCGCGTGATCATGGGCTACCCGGGCATTAAAATGGAAAGCCATACCGAGATATATAAAGCCCAACGTCGTCTGCCCCGATTGTCGCGCGACGTCGAGGCGTTGAAAAAGGCTGTTTTCAAACAGCCTTCAAGTGATTAAATCATCCCCAAGGCGAAAATCAGGGGATCGAGATGAGCATCAGCGACCGCGTCATAGCAATCATTGCCGAACAGGCCGTGCTTGAGCCTTCGGATGTGACGCCCGACAGTACGCTCGAAGAATTGGGCATCGATAGCCTGGGTCTTGTTGAGAGTATCTTTGCCATCGAGGAAGAGTTCGATATCACCGTGCCCTTCAACGCAAACGAGCCCACATCCGGCGATTTCGACATTTCGAATGTGACAGCGATCATTGCGGGTATCGAAAAACTCGTGTCTGAAAAGGTCTGACCGCTGGTATGAAACGCGTCGTCATTACGGGTGCTGGCACCATTAACGCGTTGGGCCATTCCGTCCCCGACACTCTGGAAGCCATGCGCGAGGGTCGTTGTGGTATCTCCGAGCTTGAGTTTCGTGATGTGGATCGCCTGTCGATCAAGATCGGCGGTCAAGTCCGGGGTTTTGAGGCCGAGGGCCGTTTCAACCGCCAACAGATGACGCTGTATGATCGGTTCACGCAGTTCACGTTAACCGCCGCCAAAGAAGCGATCGATCAATCCGGTATCGTATTCTCGGGTGACACAGCCGCGCGGTCGGGGGTGGTGCTGGGAACGGCTGGTGGTGGCGTCTCCACCTGGGATGACAACTACCGCTCGGTTTACGAGGATGGCAAAAATCGCGTGCATCCTTTTGTCGTGCCCAAGCTGATGAACAACGCGGCGGCCAGCCACGTTTCGATGGAGCACAACCTAAAAGGCCCTAGCTTTACAGTATCAACAGCGTGTGCGTCCTCGAACCATGCAATGGCGCAGGCATTTCAGATGGTGCGCAGCGGGGCAGCGCCCGCAATGGTGACCGGTGGGTCCGAGTCGATGCTGTGCTTTGGTGGCGTCAAGGCATGGGAAGGGCTTCGCGTCATGTCAAAAGATGCCTGTCGGCCCTTTAGCGCAAACCGAAACGGGATGGTGCAAGGCGAAGGTGCGGGTGTTTTTGTGTTCGAAGAATACGAACACGCGCGCGCGCGCGGAGCAGATATCCTGTGCGAGGTCGTGGGCTTTGCCATGTCCTCGGACGCGGCCGACATAGTTATGCCGAGCAAACAGGGTGCAGCACGGGCCATGGCCGGGGCGCTATCGGATGCACGGCTGAATGCAAGCGATGTGGGTTACATAAATGCCCATGGGACCGGCACGGCTGCAAATGACAAAACCGAATGTGCAGCCGTTGCTGGTGTGTTTGGTCCGCACGCCGACGATCTGATGATTTCGTCAACAAAGTCCATGCACGGACACCTGATCGGCGGTACCGGCGCAGTTGAGCTATTAGCCTGTATCATGGCCCTGCGCGACGGGGTGATCGCCCCGACCATTGGCTATGAAGAGCCCGACCCCGAATGCGCGCTAGATGTGGTGCCAAACGAGGCGCGTGAGGCGAAAGTTAATGTCGCCCTTAGCAATGCTTTCGCCTTTGGTGGGCTGAACGCCGTTCTTGCGTTGAAGCGTATATGAAGAAGCCGCCGTGTTATCACGGCGGCTTTCTTATTCGATGCTTTTGCGGGGCTTAGTTTATGGAAACGTTCAGTCCGTCAAATCCTGCTGTGAAGCCAGACAAAGACATGTCCATATTCAGAACCTGATCTGGCAGGCGCGCAGGAACCAGCGACAGCACTGCCTTTTGGCCTGATTTCATCGCGTCGATATCACCCTGTGTCAAACCCAGTTGCGCCACGCAGCCAACTGGAATGCAGTGGTGATAATTGTAAAGCTTGCGCGGTGCCCCATCGATCGACATAGCCAATTGCGCCTGCAGCAGGGTTTCGAGCGGTACAACAACATTCGCCCAAGCAACAGCGGCACCGCCTTCGGGCAGTTTTCCGATCGAAACTTCGGCAATCGGATCACCCTGTTGGTTATTGAGGATCTGAACCATCGCGCAGGGATCGTCTTCGCCTTCGGTTTTGATGCAGGAAATATTCCATTCACCCGTTTGTTCTTTGACGTATTGCTCGCCAACACGGGGACCGGATTCACCCAGATCCAGATCGCTGCCAACTTCGGCTTCAGCACCGGCTTCAGGTTGCTGTGTGGTTTCCTGCGCAAATGCTGTTCCGCACAAAAGTGCTGCGGCCGCCACATTAAAAGGGACAAGTTTCCTGATCATGAATGCCTCATCTAACTGATCCTGTTTTTTGTTTCCTCTATCACCGCAATTCAGTGGTGTCAGGGTAAATCCGAATTCCAGACCGGGAATTGATCGTTTTTTGCCGAAATGCGTGGGAAACACCGCGATCTGCAACGAAAAAGGGAGCCGGTGGAGCGGCTCCCTTCCTGAATATTTTCTCCCCGTCGGACTGGCCGACTTAGTTATGCGCAGACGTTACGAAAGGGGAACCCGTTGGTCAACTCCTAACCCTAAAAAACTATTCTTGCGTCTTTCGGTTTTTGTAGAATTTAAAAAAAGCCGTGCCAAAAGGCACGGCCAGTCGACAGGGAGGAAGTTTGCCCCCGCAGCCAGGCCACGAGAAGCAACATTTACTCTCGCAGCGAAAGGTTAACTTTGTATGCTTGCAGCAGATCGGTAGAATTCGGGACAGATTTTCAATGGACAACAAGATCTTCGTAGGCGGTGGTGGCGACGGCTATACAGTGGCACAGGGGCTGTCGCTGAAATATGCGAACCGCCATGGCCTGATTGCTGGTGCGACCGGTACGGGCAAAACGGTTACGCTGCAAATTCTGGCTGAAGGCTTCTCACAGGCGGGGGTTCCAGTGTTTCTGGCCGATGTGAAAGGTGACTTGTCGGGGCTGGCGCTGCCTGGAAGCGAAACCCACAAATTACACCAGGCTTTTTTGGATCGGGCCGCGAAGATCGGGTTCGGCACATTCTCTTACGCCGCGTGTCCAGTCACGTTCTGGGATCTGTTTGGCGAGCAGGGGCATCCGGTCCGGACCACAGTAACCGAGATGGGCCCACTGCTGCTATCGCGATTGATGGAACTGAGCGAGGCGCAGGAAGGCATTCTGAACATCGCCTTTCGGGTCGCAGACGAAGAAGGCATGCCGCTGCTTGACCTGAAAGACCTGCAGGCATTGCTGGTCTGGATAGGCGAGAAACGTGCCCAACTATCGCTGCGCTATGGCAATGTCTCGACATCTTCGATCGGTGCTATTCAACGCCGCTTGCTGGTTCTGGAAAATCAGGGCGGTACCAATCTGTTTGGCGAGCCTGCGTTGGACCTGGCCGACCTGATGCGGACAGATGCGAACGGGCAAGGGATGGTGAACATTCTGGCCTCTGACAAGCTGATGGGCTCTCCGCGTCTGTACGCGACTTTCCTGTTGTGGCTGCTTAGCGAATTGTTTGAAGAACTGCCCGAAGTGGGGGACTCTGAAAAACCGAAACTGGTGTTCTTCTTTGATGAAGCGCACTTGCTGTTCGAGGACGCCCCCAAAGTGCTGGTGGACAAGGTCGAGCAGGTGGCGCGCCTGATCCGATCAAAGGGCGTTGGCGTTTATTTCATCTCGCAGAATCCGGCGGACATCCCGGAAGATATTCTGGGTCAGCTGGGCAACCGGGTCCAACATGCGCTGCGGGCCTTCACAGCGCGCGACCGCAAGAATCTGCGACTTGCTGCTGAGACCTATCGTGAAAACCCAGCTTTCGATACTGAGACCGCAATCCGAGAGGTGGGCGTGGGCGAGGCCGTGACGTCGATGCTGCAAAAGAAGGGTGTACCGGGCGTTGTCGAGCGCACTTTGATCCGGCCACCGGGCTCCCAACTTGGTCCGATTACCAAAGCTGAGCGTCAGTCGGTGATCAAAGCTTCGCCGATGGATGCAAAATACGGCAAGCGTATCGACCGCAAATCGGCGTTTGAGATTCTGCAGGCGCGCGCGGATGCCGCTGCGAATGCGGCGGAACAGGCGGAATCCGACGAAGTTCTGGAACAGCAGACCCCGGCAGAACGCGAATACGCCTCGGCCCGAAGGTATTCGGGCAACCGCGTTGGGCGATCGTCATCTCGTCTTTCGCGCAAAAAGGATACCTTCGCCACGGCCATGAGCGAGGCCGTGATCAAAGAGCTGAAAGGAACAACTGGCCGCCGCATCGTCAGGGGCATACTGGGCGGCTTGTTCCGCAATCGATAGAATCCGGAGCGCAGCGCGCGCCGAACCAGTCGCGCGCCCATATTGTTATCGATTAAGCCGGCGCAGGCCTTCCTGTCTGCAATAATTATCCGCCTCGGGCACCGACATTTTGGTGGCCGGAAAATCGATTGCGCGGTCCCAGGTGACGCGGTCCTGGCGGTAAAGCTGGCAGGTCACAACTCCTTTGGGCGTCTGGACCTTGACCGGGGTGGTCTCCAACTGTTCGGGTGAGGGAATACACGCTGATAGCGTTGCCATCAGCGGGATCCCGATTGCGAAAACTCTGAGTGGTTTAATCATTGCGACTACGGTGCTCTCATCTTGGTTAACTGTCAGATCGTTACAACTCCGCACCAAACAAACATGGTATGGGGCACAGCGCGATGTGGTGGATCACGATACACCGATTTAGAGCGTTCTGACTCGCCGCACAATAAAACGCACCGATTAACGGTGCGTTAGGGGAATTTCGCAAGAAATTTTGCTTATTTCTCGGGGATCAGCCCTCTTGGACTGAATCTGAGAACAATCAAAAGAATCAGCCCCATGGTGAACAGGCGCATATGTGCGGCGCTATCGATCAGATGCGTCTTAAGTGCGCTGCCGTCAGGCATGCCTGAGGTTATCAGGTTCATCAGCCACAGGCCCATGGGTTCGACTTGAACCCACAGGAACCAGATCAGGAACGCTCCCAGTACGGCACCGAAATTGTTGCCCGACCCGCCGACGATCACCATGACCCAGACAAGGAATGTAAAGCGAAGCGGGTTGTAAGTGCCCGGCGTCAGCTGCCCGTCCAAAGTGGTCATCATCGCACCGGCGATGCCGCAGATGGCCGAGCCCAGCACGAAGATCTGCAGATGGCGGCGGGTGACATCCTTGCCCATCGCCTCGGCTGCGACCTCGTTGTCGCGGATGGCGCGCATCATGCGGCCCCAAGGGCTTTTCAACGCCATCTGAGCCATCCACAGCAGCACCAGGAGCACGATCAGGAACAGCAAAGAGTAGCCCAGCTTGACGGAAAGCGTCGAGGCAGTAACCGGATCCAGCCCGAACCACTCGGCCCTTGCAAGGAAAGTTGGGTCTTGCTGCAATTCAACTTCGTAGCCAACCACCGGTGAGGGGCGTGGAATGCCGTAGACGTTCTTGACCCCACGTGCCAGCCAGTCCTCGTTTTTCATGACGGCGATGATGATCTCGGCGATACCAAGTGTGGCGATTGCCAAATAGTCCGAGCGCAGGCCCAGCGCTGTTTTTCCGATCAGCCATGCTGCGCCCGCCGCCAAAAGTCCCCCGGCAGGCCAAGCGAATAGGACAGGAAGGTTCAAACCGCCGATATTACCAGCGACAGCAGGATCAATCGCTTCGATCGCAGCTACGTTGGGATCAAAAATTGCGCGGTAAACAAAAAAACCTACGACCAGAATACCGATGATTGCAAAGGTTTGTGTGCGTCCCTTGGGCATTTTTTGGGCCACCATCACAGCTGCAACCACGGTTGCCGCGCCCATTAAAAGCGACAGGATGACGCCATATCCTCCACCAGACCAGGCGCCGGGGGTTGGGGGTGTCGAAACCAGCACAACCGCTAGCCCGCCCAGCGCGACAAAGCCCATGACACCAACGTTGAAGAGGCCAGCAAAGCCCCATTGCAGGTTGACGCCAATCGACATGATGGCCGAGATCAAGCCCATGTTCAGGATCAGGATTGCGGCGTTCCAGCTTTGGGTGAATCCGGTCAACAGGATGAGTGCGCCGACGACCACAAAAAGCAGCGTGTTTTTGACGGGCTCGCTCATATCACTTTTCCTTTGAACAAGCCGGTTGGCTTAAACAGAAGTACGATCAGCAAAATGGCAAAGCTGACAGCGAATTTGTAATCGGTGGACAGGAACTGCACCAAACCTGACGGCTCCAGATTTTCAGGTGCCAGATAAGTCAGCACTTTCTTCCACGCGTAGGTGATCGTCACCTCAGAAAACGCGATGATGAAACCGCCCGCGATAGCGCCCAGAGGGTTTCCTAGGCCACCCACGATAGCCGAGGCAAAAATCGGCAGCAAAAGCTGGAAATAGACAAATGGCTTGAAGCTTTTGTCGAGGCCGTAGAGCACACCAGCAGTGGTCGCCAGCGCGGCAACGATGATCCATGTGATCATCACCACGCGCTCGGGGTTGATACCGGACAGCAACGCAAGATCCTCATTGTCAGAATAGGCCCGCATTGATTTGCCGGTGCGCGTTTTGTTCAGGAACCAGAACAACAGCGCCACGGCGACAACCGCGACGATCACCGTGATGCCCTGGGAGGTCTTGATTGCCAGCCCTTCACGCAGCCCAGTCATCGCCTTGAAATCTCGCGCCGAGACGATGAAACGCGCTCCGTCCGAGAACCTCTGGTCATCCGGACCGATGATGAAACGAACCAGCCCGTTCATGATGAACATCACGCCCATCGAGACGATCACCAGAATGACAGGCTTGGCCTTCTGTTCCCGATAGAAGCGATAGACCAACCGGTCGGTGATCAGCACCAGAACGATACAGCCCAGAATGGCAAAGGGCAGGGCGAGCAGAGCCGTTGGCAACGGCCCGAAACTGACGCCTGCGGCTTGCAGGCCCCAAGTGACCAGCACCGCGATCATCGCGCCAAAGGCCATCGTATCGCCATGGGCAAAGTTCGAAAACCGCAGGATGCCGTAGATCAGCGTCACCCCCAAAGCGCCCAGCGCCAACTGACTGCCATAGGCGATTGCGGGAACAAGAACGAAGTTGGCGAGCGCCACAAGGGCGTTGAGGAAGTCCATTAGTTCGTTACCTCATTTTCCAAGTTCGTACGTCTTTTCGACCTGATTTCAGAGTGATCAAACACGAGAGTAGCTGTCACTGGCGTCATCCCCCCAAGAAACTCTTGCGAACTTCTGGATCGGCCAACAGCTCCTTGCCTGTCCCGGTATAGGCATTGCGACCCTGGACCAGTACATATCCCTTGTCCGCAATCTCCAGCGCCTGACGGGCATTCTGTTCGACCATCAGGATCGGTAACCCGGTGCGCGAGACCTCGATGATCCGGTCGAACAGCTCATCCATCACGATTGGTGAGACACCGGCGGTGGGTTCGTCCAGCATCAACACCTTGGGCTGGGTCATTAGCGCACGGCCCACGGCGACCTGTTGACGTTGACCACCTGACAGCTCTCCGGCGGCCTGATTGCGTTTGTCGCGGAGAATGGGGAAGAGGTCATAGACCTGTTCCATCGTCTGGCTGATGTCGTCGCGCCGGATGAAAGCACCCATCTCTAGGTTCTCTTCCACTGTCATCGACGTAAAAATGTTCGAGGTCTGCGGGACAAAGCCCATGCCGCGTACCACGCGGTCTTGCGGGCTGAGATTGGTGATATCTTCGCCATCCAGCCGCACAGACCCTTGGCGTACGTCCAGCATGCCAAACACAGCCTTCATTGCGGTGGATTTGCCCGCGCCGTTGGGGCCGACGATCACCGCGATCTCGCCCTTATCAACGGCGATGGTGCAGTCATGCAGGATGTCCGGCCCTTTGCCATAGCCACCAGTCATGGTGTCGCCAATCAGGAAAGGACCGCCCTCGACCCGATGCGTTTCACCGCTTTTGCGATGCGCTGGTGTCATGGTGCCGACGCCATGCGTATTGGTGATCGAGGCGTCCTTGTTGCCCTTGTCGTCCTGGTAGGGGTTGTCGCTCATGCGCCCGCCTCCAGCTTGTCTTTGTTCTTCAGGCCGGTGCCTAGGTAGGCTTCGATCACGTGTTCATTGGCCTTGATCTCGTCCAGAGTGCCTTCGGCCAGCACCTTTCCCTCGGCCATACAGATGACCGGGTCGCAAATCTTGCCGATGAAATCCATGTCGTGCTCGATAACGACGAAGGTATAGCCGCGTTCCTTGTTCAGGCGCAGGATCGTGTCGGCGATGGTCATCAGCAGGGTGCGGTTCACACCAGCGCCGACCTCGTCCAAAAACACGATCTTGGCATCGACCATCATGGTTCGGCCAAGTTCCAGCAGCTTCTTCTGACCGCCCGAGACCTGACCGGCCTTGTGATCGGCCAGATGTTCGATTGTCAGGAACTCCAGCACCTCATCGGCTTTCGCCCTAAGTGCGCGTTCCTCATCCGCGATACGCTTACGCCCGAACCATGTGTTCCACAGCGATTCCCCGGATTGTGCGCCGGGCACCATCATCAGGTTTTCACGGCAACTCATCGACGAAAACTCATGCGCGATCTGGAAGGTGCGCAGCAGGCCCTTATGAAACAGCTCGTGCGGGGGCAGGCCAGTGATATCCTCACCGTCCATGTGTACCTTACCGCTGGTCGGTGGAAGTACGCCCGCGATCACGTTGAATAGCGTGGTTTTTCCGGCCCCGTTCGGTCCGATCAGACCGGTGATCGAGCCCTTTTGGATTTCCAGCGATGCCCCGTCCACCGCATGAAACCCGCCGAAATGCTTGTGCACGTCATCGACGACGATCATCTTTTCCCCTAGCCGCCGTTTTCGGCGTTTTTACCATCCCCGTTAACCGGAGTGCGGCCTTTTTTCATTGAAACAGCCCGGACACAAGGGCCGGGCTGCTTGTTTTTATGACTTTTAACCTTGGATCAACGGAAGTTGACGGTCTTGTTTTCGCCGTCGGTCACCTCGATCTCGCGATAGGAACCTGCGCTTTCACCAGGGCCGATCAGCTCAACGCCCGATGCGCCGACATAATCGATGTCCTGACCGGCAGCCAACAGCTCCAGACCTTTAGCCAGTTCTCCGGGGAAGATTTGCTCACCCGGAGCATTGGCGACATCCATGATTTTCGCGCCGTATTCAGCGGGGTTGGTCGAACCTGCGGCCTGCATCGCCAGCATGAACAGCGCGGCGGCGTCATAGCTTTCCGGCGAGTAGGGCGACGAACCGTCAAAGCCCGCGGCTTCTGCCATGGCAAAATACTTCTCGGCACCTTCACCGCCCGAACCAGCGATCTGACCGAACGAGCCGTTCAGGTCGGGGCCAACGTTTGCGGGCAGCGAGTCACCGATCATGCCGCCGGGCAGGCCGAACGTGTCAAACGCCCCGCTGTCCAGAGCCGACTGGATGATGCCCAGACCACCTTGGTCCAGATATCCGGCGACCACGAGAATATCGCCACCGGCAGATGCCAGCGCGCCAACTTCGGCCGAGTAGTCGGCTTTGCCATCTTCATGCGCAGCAACGATGGTGACTTCGCCACCCGCTGCTTCGAACGAAGACTGGATCGCATCCGCCAGACCTTTGCCGTAGTCGTTGTTGGTGTACGTCAGAGCAATCGAGCTGATGCCACGGTCATTCAGGATGTCTGCCATTACCTGACCTTCACGCGCATCCGACGGCGCGGTGCGGAAGAACAGGCCGTTGTCTTCCATGGTCGACAGACCCGGAGACGTGGCCGACGGCGAGATCATGACCATGCCGTTCGGGATTGCGACGTTTTGCAGGATCGCGCCAGTGACGCCCGAGCAGTCGCCGCCGATGATACCGGCAACGCCATCGGCAATCATACGTTCGCCGTTCGAGGTGGCCAGACCATTGTCGATACAGCCGGTATCGGCGCGGGTTCCGGTCACGCTTGCGCCGTCCAGCAGTTTGCCGGATTCGGTGACCTCAGCCATCGCCATTTCAGCGCCCGAACCCATGGCCGGGGCCAGCGATTCAATCGGGCCTGTAAAGCCGAACAGCACGCCCAGCTTCACGTCCTCGGCCATAGCGGTACCCGCCAGCAGAGCGGTTGCTGCAGTAGCGGTAAGCAGCTTTTTCATTAGGTTACTCCCTATTTATCGTTTGAACGTCGTCGTTCTGGGCATGACCCTAGGCAAGCTGTCCGAAAAAGAAAAGTCCTAACAAAAAAGTGCTTTTGAAAGCAGCAATCCTATCTGTTTTGTTAGGCTAGGTCAGTTTGTTGCGGTGCACCACTAGGGATTGGGTCGATATGATCAGAACTTTTGCGATTCTCATTCTGTCGTGCTGGTCGATTGCAGGCTGGTCCGATGTCATCAACACAACCGGCGGGCCGGTTCAGGTTACTCAGGTGGTCAGAGGCCTTGATACACCTTGGGCGATTGGCATTCTTCCGGATGGCAGCTTTGTTGTCACTGAGCGAGATGGCGAGCTTTTGTACGTTGCCGGAGGTGAGGCGAAGCGCATCAAGGGTCTGCCAAAAGTGGTCGCGAACGGGCAGGGCGGTTTGCTAGATGTCACCATCGCGCGTGACTTTAATCAGACCCGCGAGCTTTTTCTGACTTTCTCCAAATCGCAACGAGGCGGTGCAGGCACCGCTGTCGCTGTCGCTCGTTTATCGGAAAACGGAGAACGTCTAACCAATCTGCGCGTGATATTCGAGGCCTCTCCCGGTGGCTCAGGCGGGCGCCACTTTGGTTCTCGCGTCGTTGAAGCGAATGATGGCACGTTGTTCGTCACTATCGGTGACCGAGGTGATCGCCCGGCTGCGCAGGATCGAACGAACCACATGGGTACGGTCATTCGGATCAACCGTGATGGTTCAGTTCCCAGTGATAACCCGTTTGTGGGCAATCCCGGTGTCCTCCCCGAGATCTGGTCGTTTGGTCACAGAAACGCTCAGGGTGCCAATTTGGATCTGCAGGGTCGGCTTTGGATTTCGGAACACGGGGCAAAAGGCGGGGATGAGGTTAATCTGATCAGACCCGGTGCCAATTATGGCTGGCCAGTGATTTCGTATGGCGTTCATTATTCGGGTCAGAAGATCGGTGAAGGCACGTCGAAGCAAGGAATGGAACAGCCCGAGCATTATTGGGATCCTTCCATCGCACCCTCTGGCTTGATGGTCTATTCCGGGAAACTTTGGCCGGAATGGAAGGGGAATCTGTTCGTTGGCTCTTTGAAATTCGACTACATTGCACGTTTGGCGGGCGATCCACTGCGTGAGGCTGAGCAGATCGAAGGCCCCGAGACCGAACGTGTTCGCGACATCGCCGAAGCACCAGATGGGTCGATCTGGTTCATTTCCGTCGGGCAAGGCGCGGTTTACCGAATGACGCCCCTCTGACGGTTTTAAACGGGGTTAGGGCGTTTGCTTCTATGCCATTCGGTCACGGTGTATCTGTTCCGGGCTTCAGGGTGATCAGGAGATTTGAATGAGTGATTTTGTAATCGAGCTTTGTGAAACAATGCCGCCAAAGCGCGAACTGAATACGATCCTGGCACAATATTACGCGCTTATCGTGCAACGAATGCAGGATATGGGCTTTGAGATTGATCCAGCGGCCCCCGAAAGCGCATTGGCGGAGTTTTGGGCGCATACAGAGGATTACCTACCCCCGAATGGATGTCTTGTGGTGGCGCGAAACGATGCCGGAGACATCATTGGATGTGGGATGCTGAAACGATTTGATCACCAAACCGGTGAACTTAAACGGGTTTTTGTGACCGAGGAGGCACGGGGGACCGGTGCCGGGCGTGCCTTGATCGAAGCCCGGGAACAGGCCGCGCGTGATATGGGTTTGAAACGCCTCATCGCCGATACGCTTACACCGAATGTCGAAATGCGCGACCTGTACCCCAAACTTGGTTTTGTTGAACTGGACTCACCAATCGAAACCACGACCTATCTGGATCAACCGATGTTACGGCCGCACCTGCACTACTTTGCGAAAGATTTGTAAGGTTTCCCTGCGGCTTTGGATTAAACAGACAACCGACCGCTCTGTGCACCGCGTTCGCGATAAGGCGTGGTGTTGTAATGCGCCCGGTAGCATTTAGAGAAATGCGACGGGCTGGCAAAGCCGCAAGCCAGCGCCACATTGATGACGCTCATATCGGTCTGCATCAGCAAGTTCCGCGCTTTATGTAGGCGCAACTCCATGTAGTAGCGCTTGGGCGAGCGGCTGAGATAGCGGCGGAACAGACGTTCTAGCTGGCGCGTCGACATGCCTACGTCCTTGGCTAGAATAGAAGGCGAGATTGGCTCTTCTATGTTCTTTTCCATCATCAGGATAACCTGACTGAGCTTGGGGTGGCGCACGCCGATCCGTGTAGGTGTCGACAAACGTTGCGTGTCCTGATCCGTACGTATCGAAGAATAGATCATCTGATCAGCGACCGCGTTGGCCAGATCTTCTCCGTAATCTTCGGCAATCAGCTTGAGCATCAGGTCAATCGAGGATGTGCCGCCTGCAGTTGTCATTCGGTTGCCATCAACCAAAAACACCGACTTGGTCAGCTCTACAGTGTCGAATTCTTCGGCAAAACTGTCTGAGTTTTCCCAATGGATCGTAGCGCGCTTGCCTTCCAGCAAACCGGCTTTGGCCAGCGTATAGGCCGCGGTGCAAAGACCGCCGATTTTCAACCCTTTACGCGCTTCGCGTCGTACCCAGTTCAGGATGCGTTTGGTGGTTGCCGCTTGTACATCGACCCCCCCGCAGATCAGGACGACGTCGTCACGCTGCAATTCGGTCAGATCAGAATCAAGATTGAAAGAAGTACCGGCTGAACAAGTCACTGTTTCACCGCCTTCGCCCGTCAAGGTCCAGGTATAAAGCTCTCGGTTGGCCATTCGATTGGCGATCCGCAGACTGTCCAAAGCCGAAGCGAATGACAGAAGGGAAAACTTGTCCAAAAGCACAAATACAAAGTTATGCGGCTTGCCTGTGCTATGATCCACAGTGACAACTTGGCGTTGCTCTTGCATGGCGAACTGTCCTTGATTCGGCGCGCACCGGGATTTCCACGGTGGCGGATATGCCAGTCACCATGCTCAAAGCTTGATTATGGCGTCAAGAGGCGCAAAAGGGATATGGCCTCTCATTCATGCATTTTGTATAGAGGCCACCTGAAATACTTCAGCGGAGATAAAAGCTATGACTGAATGGCAAAAAACGAACTGGCGCAACAAGCCCCGGGTTCAGATGCCAGACTATACCGACGCGGCCGCGCTGGCCAAAGTCGAGGCGCAGCTTTCGCAGTATCCCCCGCTGGTTTTTGCGGGTGAAGCGCGACGGCTGAAGCAGCATCTGGGAGCCGCGGGTCGTGGCGAAGCGTTCCTGTTGCAAGGCGGGGATTGCGCTGAAAGCTTTGAGCAGTTCAGCGCGGATGCGATCCGTGACACGTTCAAGGTTATGCTGCAGATGGCAATGGTGCTAACCTACGGCGCCAAGGTTCCCGTGGTTAAAGTTGGCCGCATGGCGGGCCAGTTCGCAAAACCGCGCAGTGCATCGACTGAGGTTGTGGACGGTGTGGAGCTGCCCAGCTACCGCGGTGACATCATCAATGAGCTGGCCTTTACACCCGAGGCACGCATACCGAATCCCGACAAGATGCTTCAGGCCTATACACAGGCGGCGGCAACACTGAACCTGCTGCGGGCGTTCTCGACCGGTGGTTTTGCGGATATGAGCCACGTGCATTCGTGGACGCTGGGTTTTGCCGACGGGCAAGACGTTCAGAAATACTCTGAGATCGCCGACCGCATTCAGGATTCGATTGACTTCATGGGGGCTGCTGGCATCACCGCCGACACCACCCACGAATTCTCATCGGTGGAGTTTTACACCAGCCACGAGAGCCTGTTGCTTGAGTACGAAGAGGCGTTGACCCGTCTGGATTCGACCTCGGGCAATTGGTTGGCCGGTTCTGGGCACATGATCTGGATCGGCGATCGGACCCGTCAGCCCGACGGTGCGCATGTCGAGTTCTGCCGGGGTGTTCTGAACCCGATTGGTCTGAAATGTGGCCCGACAACCAGTGCCGAAGACCTCAAGGTTCTGATGTCCAAGTTGAATCCCGAAAACGAAGAGGGGCGTCTGACTCTGATCGCGCGCTTTGGTGCAGGTAAAGCGGGTGAGCATCTGCCGCGTCTGGTCAAAGCCGTAAAGGAAGAGGGCGCACAGGTTACTTGGGTCTGCGATCCGATGCATGGCAACACGATCAAATCCGCGACCGGCTACAAGACCCGGCCGTTTGATTCCGTGCTGCGCGAAGTACGCGATTTCTTTGGCGTACATCAGGCTGAAGACACGATCCCCGGTGGTGTTCATTTCGAGATGACAGGGCTGGATGTCACCGAATGCACCGGAGGTGTGCGCGCGGTGACCGAAGAGGATCTTTCGGATCGCTATCACACAGCTTGTGACCCGCGCCTGAACGCCTCGCAGTCGCTGGAACTTGCATTCCTTGTCGCGGAAGAACTGACCAACCTACGTCGTGACCGCAGCAAGCGCGCTGCAAGCTGACTTCGAATACATCCTGAATTAGTAAGACGGCGGGCCTCATGCCCGCCGTTTTCATTTAGTCGTCACGTGATGATACCAACCTTAAGTGCGGTGCCCCTTTGAACGTGGTCTGGTCTTCAGCGAACCCCTCTGCTTGCTGTTGGACAGGCCTCGGAGGCTGTTGCAAATCAGAGATCGTGTTGACGCGGCGATCCGAGACGATGAAGCGACGTGGTGTCGACCCGATGGTTCCGTCGCTGACCATGACCCCAAGAATGCGGCTGACGTCGCCCAGATCGCTTTTAAGCGGCAGCAGGATCATGCGGGCCTGAAGGCTGGTTCGTCCCAGCTTGCCTTTCGAAAGCAAGCCCAGTTCGGCAACCGCGGGGCGGGTGAGGACTTGGTCCAGAATGGATTTGACATCATCGCGGGCGCTCGGTTCGAAAAAAGCCGTTAGAGGCATACCGCGAACTTCCATGCCCGCCAGATTGTTCAGGTGACTTCCCGCCAGCCGAAACCGGGCCAACCCCGGCGCGATGCGTTCCAGTATGAAAGTGTATTCGAGAATATTCTCCAGGCCGCGCGGATCGATCTGCGAGCGCATCGGAACGCCTTTACCTGTCAGCAAGGCGGTCCAATAGGCTTCGGCCTGACGGATGGGAGAAAGGCTTCGCCCGCTGTCAAATCGGTCCATTGCGATGATCTTTCCAAGTTCTGAGCCGGAACCAGTCCCGAAAAAGGTTTTCATTTCATCACCCTACCATCAATCACTCGCGATTTTCCTAAAATGCCATCTAATGGGCAAAGCTGCGATCCGCCAGCTTTTCTGACTGTCAGATTGACACGGGTTAATACAATTTTGGAGCAATTCTTTAACGAATGGTTAACCTCTTGGCACTGATTGGGGAATGAGCAAGGTCTTGCCCCTTGCTGGTCAATGGCATTAGGTGCGACCAGTGAATTTGACGGAAAGGGCAGGCATGATCAAATCCATGACCGGTTTCGCCTCGGGCAAGGGGGCGTTTGGTCCCCATAGCTGGACTTGGGAATTGCGCAGCGTCAATGGCAAGGGGCTGGATCTACGTCTGCGGCTTCCCGATTGGTTGACAGGGTTAGAGGCCGCGCTGAGAGGCGATCTGTCGAAGCAGGTCAACCGAGGGAACATCACGCTGTCCCTTCGGATGGGACGGGAAGAATCCGCCGCGGATGTCCGGTTGAATACCCCAGCGATGGAAGCTGCGCTGGATGCACTGGCCCAGACCGAAGCGCTTGCTGGCGCGCGGGGCGTATTGTTGGCTCCGTCCAAAGCCAGCGATCTTCTTGCCTTGAAAGGCATGTTGGAAGCCGGAGCTGACGCGGATGATCCAGCCCAGCTTGTCGAGCACCTGAAGTCTGAGTTCGGTGGCTTGCTTGCTTCATTCATTGAGATGCGCGGTTCCGAAGGTGAAGCTCTGTCAGGCATTCTTGCGGGACAACTCGACCAAGTCGCAAAGCTGACGGATCAGGCCGCTGATCTGGCCGAGCGTCGCCGCGAGGAAATGGCGCAAAACATGCGCGAAAACCTGACACGCGTTCTCGACAATACGCAAGGTGCGGACCCTGATCGCGTTGCACAAGAACTGGCCCTGATCGCGGTCAAGGCCGATATTACCGAAGAAATTGACCGGTTGAAGGCCCATGTCACTGCGGCGCGTTCCCTTTTGACGCAAGACGGCCCGGTTGGGCGTAAGCTGGATTTCCTGATGCAAGAATTCAATCGTGAGGCCAATACGCTCTGCTCGAAATCGCAGAATGCCGAACTGACGGCGGTTGGGTTGGAGCTGAAAGCGGTCATCGATCAGATGCGCGAGCAAGTGCAGAACGTGGAATAAGGACGGGAACATCACATGGCGGATCGCCGCGGTCTATTAATCATACTGTCCTCGCCTTCGGGCGCAGGTAAATCCACTCTGGCCCGCCGTTTGATGCAATGGGATGTCGGTTTGGAATTCTCGATCTCGGCCACCACCCGTGCTCCGCGCCCGGGTGAGGAGCATGGCCGGGAGTATTACTTCCTATCCGAGGACGAGTTCAAACAGCAGGTGGCGGATGGGCAGATGCTGGAACACGCGCATGTGTTCGGCAACTTCTACGGCTCTCCTGCTGGACCGGTCCGCGAGTCCATCACACAGGGGCGCGATGTGCTTTTTGATGTCGATTGGCAGGGAGAAGTGCAGATCCGCAATTCGGATCTGGGCAAGCATGCGTTGTCGATTTTCATCCTCCCGCCCTCGATCCGCGAGCTTCGGCGCAGGCTGGAAGGGCGTGGGCAGGACAGTGAGGATGTGATCGCCAAGCGCATGTTGAAAAGCTGGGATGAGATCAGCCATTGGGGCTACTACGACTATGTTCTGATCAACGATGATTTGGATACCACCGAGGAAAAGCTGAAGACCATCGTCAGCGCAGAACGCATGCGTCGCATCCAACAGCCCAGCCTGCAGAACCACATCCGCTCGTTGCAGACCGAGTTCGAGGGCTTGTCATGACCATCTATGCCTTGGGCGATCACTCGCCGCAAATTCACGAAGACACCTGGGTAGCCCCCGACGCCAACTTGATCGGCAAAGTAGTCCTGGAACAAGGCGCTTCGGTCTGGTTCGGGTGCACCATCCGGGCCGATCACGAAGAAATCCGTGTGGGCGCAGGCAGCAATGTGCAGGAAAACTGCGTGATGCACATCGATGCGGGTTATCCGCTGACCATTGGGAAGAACTGCACAATTGGTCACAAGGTCATGCTGCATGGTTGCACGATCGGAGACAATACGCTGATCGGTATGGGGGCTATCGTTCTTAACGGAGCGAAGATCGGAAAGAACTGTCTGATCGGGGCGGGGGCGCTGATCACCGAAGGCAAAGAGGTTCCCGATAATTCGTTGGTTATGGGCTCGCCGGGCAAAGTTGTGCGGCGGCTTGATGAGGCGGCGGCCCAGAAACTAACGCTGAGTGCGCTGCACTATCAGGACAACATGCGCAAGTTTCGCCAAACATTGCGTCCGGTCTAAACGCGCATGACGGATACCCTGCTTGCCGAATTGGTTTCAGCCATTCCGATGCCCGCCGTGCTGGTTGGTCGGACCGAGCGTATTGTCGCCGCAAATAGCGAGGCGCGGACGCTTTTGGGGCACGCAATCGAAGGCAGGCATTTTGCCACAATCCTGCGCCAGCCTCAGGTCATCGATGCCGTCGAACAATGCCTGCGCTCGAAGCAGCCCGGCAAAGCGCGGCATCTGTCCAATGATGGTGCTCAGGATACGACCTTTGAGGTGCAGTGCAGATTCGTCGGCGGGACCGAGGCGGTATTGGCGGTATTTCAGGATATCACGCATCTGGAACAGGCCGGTCAGATGCGGCGCGATTTTGTGGCCAATGTCAGCCATGAATTGCGCACGCCGCTAACGGCCTTGATGGGGTTTATCGAAACATTGCGAGGCCCCGCCCGCGACGACACCGCCGCCCGCGACCGCTTTCTTCAGATCATGGCGGATGAGGCCAATCGGATGAACCGGCTTGTGGGGGATTTGCTGTCGCTCAATCGGGTGGAAAGTGAAGAACGGGTCAGACCTAAAGAGCCATTGGAACTGACAGGCCTGATTCAATCGACCTTAAACACTCTGCGACCGCTGGCGGATGATGCCAGTGTTGTTGTTTCGTTGGATGCCCCAAACGAGTCGATCGAGATGGTCGGAGACAGCGATCAGCTTCGCCAGGTGATAACCAATCTCGTTGAAAACGCGATCAAATACGGTGGCAGCGGTGGCAAGGTCGATGTGGTCGTAACCCTGTCTGAGCGGGATACGGCGATGCGCGGTCCTGCGGTACGGATCAAGATCATTGATCAAGGGCCCGGTATTGATGCCAAACACCTGCCCAGGTTGACCGAACGGTTCTACCGCGCAGACAGTCACCGCTCGCGCGAGTTGGGCGGAACCGGACTGGGGCTTGCAATCGTGAAGCATATCGTCAATCGCCATCGGGGCAGGTTGCGTGTGGAAAGTGAACCGGGGCAGGGAGCGACGTTTACGGTCATTCTACCACGCTAAGGTCGTGCCAAACGCCGGCTTTACTGGGGTGACGCTTCGTCAAGTTAAGAATTTCTGAGAAATTCATGAGTTGTCATGAAACCGTTACATACCTGTCACAAAAGGCTTACGCAGGCGTCATAGTGCTGCGCTCAGATCATCATGGGGATGATCAGTACCCATCCTTTTCAAGGAGACTGAAATGTCCTTTGTAAAACTGTCGGCTTCTGCGCTGGCTATCGCTGCCGTCTCGGCAACCACTGCTGCTGCGCGTGACAACGTTCAAGTTGCTGGCTCTTCCACCGTTCTGCCTTATGCGTCAATCGTTGCAGAACTGTTCGGTGAAAATACCGACTTCCCCACACCGGTTGTTGAATCAGGCGGCTCGTCCGCCGGTCTGAAACGCTTCTGCGAAGGCGTCGGTGAAAACACGATCGACGTTGCAAACGCATCGCGTGCCATCCGTGAAAAAGAGATTAAAGCATGCGCCGAAAACGGTGTGACCGACATCATGGAAGTCCGCATCGGTTATGACGGTATCGTATTTGCAAGCCAGCAGTCGGGTCCTGCCTTCACGGCGTTTGAGCCTGCGGATATTTACAATGCCATCGGATCGAAAGTGATGAAAGATGGCGCGCTGGTCGACAACAGCTTCAACAGCTGGGCCGAGTTCAACGCTGACCTGCCGGATGTGGAAATCGCAATGTTCATCCCGGGCACCAAGCACGGCACCCGCGAAGTGTTCGAAGACAAAGTTCTGCTGGCAGGTTGTGAAGCGACGGGCGCGATGGAAGCCATGGTCGCGGGCGGCCTAAGCGAAGATGACGCCGAAGATGCATGCCTGGACGTGCGCACCGACGGCAAATCGGTCGATATCGACGGTGACTACACCGAAACTCTGGCCCGCATCGATACCAACACCAATGGTATCGGCGTGTTTGGTCTGGCGTTCTACGAGAACAACACCGACAAGCTGAAAGTGGCAACGATGGGTGGTATCGCACCGTCGACCGAGAGCATCGCGTCGGGTGAATACCCCGTCTCACGCCCGCTGTTTTTCTACGTCAAGAAAGCGCATATCGGCGTGATCCCCGGTCTGAAAGAATACGCCCAGTTCTTCACTCATGAAGAAATTGCTGGTCCCTCGGGCCCGCTGGCCAACTACGGTCTGGTTGCCGATCCTGAACTGGCAAAAACGCAGGACGCGATTGCCAACGAAGTAACCTTGGGTTCGGGCAGCTAATCCCTCACCCCGATTGAATTGACTGGGGGCGGCGTTTTCTGTCGCCCCCAATTTTTCCCTAATCCCGATCAAGACCTATGGGGGCGTCATGCCAATTCTTTGGCTCATTCTGATCGTGCTTGCGATCGCGGCAGTCGGATATGTTTTGGGGCGAATGCGCGCCTTGCAAAGTGCCGGAGGGGACAGCCGCAATCTGCATTCTCTGCCCTCGTTTTATGGCGCGAACGTCGCACTGAAAGTCATAGTTCCCGCCTTGGGTTTGTTGATCGTCTGGCTGCTGGTTCAGCCGCTCTACGTTAACTCTCAGATCTCGGAGATGGTTCCCGAAACGGCGATCAAGGAAGGATCGTCGCGCAGTCTTGTTATGGCCGAGGTGCGTCGGACCGCAAATGGTCTGGACAGTGCCGTTGCGCAGGGACATCTCACCGAAACGCTCGCACAGGATGCGCGGGCAGATATTTCCGAGATGACCCAAAAGTTGAAGGACGCGGGTCAAGTCGTAACCTCGGACATCACGCAGACGGTTTTGCATGCAGCTCAAGCCTATCGGGCGATAAATTCAACCGGTTACGCGATCATGTCCGTCGCTGTGATACTCGTCGCCTTGGCCGGTGCTGCGTTCAGTTGGTTACAGACGCATTCTGAATATCGTGCCCGCAATGTGGTTGAGCAGGGAATTCGTGTGATGCTGCTGGCGGCTGCGTCGATTGCGATCCTGACAACGGTCGGCATCGTCCTTTCGCTGGTTTTCAATACGTGGGAGTTCTTCAAGCTTTACCCGGCATCAGAGTTCTTTTTCGGTACTACCTGGGCGCCCAGTTTCTCGGGCCGTGGCGGGGCATCAGATCTGGGTATCATCCCCTTGCTGTGGGGCACGTTCTATATCTCGTTGGTGGCGTTGTTGGTGGCCGTGCCAATCGGTCTTTTCGCTGCGATTTATCTCAGTGAGTACGCTTCTTCGCGCGTGCGCTCGATCGCCAAACCGATGCTTGAGGTGCTGGCCGGTATCCCGACCATCGTTTACGGCCTTTTTGCCCTGCTGACCGTTGGTCCGCTGTTGCTGAGCGTGTTCGGGGATGACGGATTGGGCTGGATGAAAGCCGGTACGGCCGTGATGACCGCCGGTCTGGTCATGGGCATCATGCTGATCCCATTCGTTTCATCGCTTTCCGATGACATCATCAACGCAGTGCCGCAAGCGATGCGGGATGGCTCTTACGGTTTGGGGGCCACGCAGTCAGAGACCATCCGGCAGGTCGTTTTGCCTGCAGCCTTGCCCGGGATCGTGGGAGCGATCCTGCTGGCGGCATCGCGCGCCATCGGTGAGACCATGATCGTGGTTCTGGGGGCAGGGGCCGCTGCGCGTCTGGACCTGAACCCGTTCGAGGCCATGACCACCGTAACCGCCAAGATCGTCAGCCAGCTGACAGGCGACGCCGATTTCGCCTCGCCCGAGGCCCTCGTCGCCTTCGCGCTTGGCATGACGCTGTTCATCCTCACGCTGGGGCTGAACGTTTTCGCCCTTTATATCGTGCGCAAGTATCGGGAGCAGTACGAATGACCGACGCCAGCATGCAAAATACCTCGACCTCGCTGACTGCATCCGATGCCCGGACCAAAAAACGCGCGGCTGCCGAAAAGCGTTTTCGCGCCTATGGGATCGTCGCCATCGCGACCGGACTGTTCTTTCTGATTGTGCTGTTTGCCTCAATCCTGTCGCAGGGCATCCCGGCCTTCCAGCGCACAGTTATCAGTTTAGAATTCACGCTGAGCGAAGCGCAGCGCGATGAAGCCGAAGGCACGATGTTCAAGACAAAGGCCTACTCCAATCTGTTCATTGCGGAACTGAATGGACAACTGGCCGAAAGTGGCATCACCGTGGATTTCGATCAGGATGCCATCGAGCGTCTGTTGGGCAAAATCGGCGGTACGATCCGAACCTTCTATGCCGATAATCCTAGCAAGCTGGGTGAGCCGATCATGTTCGATCTGGCGGCTTCAAGCCGTGTGGATGGCTACTTCAAGGGTCGGGTGTCTCGCGACACACTGCAGGACAGCCGCTTCCTGCAACTCAGCGATCTGGATCTGGTGGACGCGCTGAAAGAAGCGGGGATCATTAAACAGGCTTTCAACTGGCCGTTCATCACTGGTGCGGACTCGGGCGTGGATAACCCCGGTGGCGCGGGTATTGGTGCCTCGGTCGTCGGTTCGTTCTTCATGATGCTGGTGGTGCTGTGTCTATCGCTGCCCATTGGGGTCGCCGCCTCGATCTATCTGGAAGAATTCGCGCCTCAGAATAAATTCACCGACCTGATTGAGGTGAATATCTCGAACCTGGCCGCCGTTCCGTCTATCGTGTTCGGTATCCTGGGTCTGGCCGTGTTCATCCAATTTATGCACCTGCCGCAATCGGCGCCGCTGGTGGGTGGTCTGGTGCTGACGCTGATGACCCTGCCGACAATCATCATCTCGACCCGAGCCTCGCTAAAGGCGGTTCCCCCGTCTATCCGCGACGCGGCGTTGGGGGTAGGGGCCTCGAAGATGCAGGCCGTCTTCCACCACGTGCTGCCGTTGGCCGCGCCCGGTATCCTTACTGGTACCATCATTGGTCTGGCGCAGGCGCTGGGTGAAACTGCTCCGTTGCTGTTGATCGGCATGGTGGGCTTTGTCGCCAGAGGCTATCCCGATGGCTTTTTAGCGGGCTTCACCGAACCGAACTCGGCCATGCCGGCACAGATCTACACATGGGCCGCGCGTGCCGATGTGGGTTTTTACGAGAAAGCCTGGGGCGGCATCATCATCCTTTTGATGTTCCTGCTGACCATGAATATCATCGCTATCATCCTGCGCCGCCGCTTTGAACGCCGCTGGTAGGAGGGGTTTAAAATGAACGATATGACACGAGTGGAGAGAACCGTGGACTCCAAAGACATCAAGATCAACGCCAAGCAGGTTCAGGTCTACTACGGTGAGACCCACGCCATTAAGGACGTGAGCGTCGATATCGAAGACAAGACTGTGACGGCTTTCATCGGTCCCTCTGGCTGCGGTAAATCCACCTTCTTGCGCTGTCTGAACCGGATGAACGACACAATCGACATTTGCCGGGTGCAGGGTGATATCCTGCTGGACGGTGAAGACATTTACGACAAGCGCGTCGATCCGGTACAGTTGCGTGCCAAGGTCGGCATGGTTTTTCAAAAACCGAACCCGTTCCCCAAATCGATCTATGACAACGTGGCTTACGGTCCGCGTATCCACGGCCTTGCCAAGAATAAGGCAGAACTGGATGAAATCGTAGAGAAATCTCTGCGTCGTGGTGCGATCTGGGATGAGGTCAAGGACCGTCTGGATGCCCCCGGTACCGGCCTTTCTGGTGGTCAGCAACAGCGTCTTTGCATCGCGCGCGCCGTAGCCACCGAGCCTGAGGTGCTATTGATGGACGAACCCTGTTCGGCGCTCGACCCAATCGCAACCGCGCAGGTCGAGGAACTGATTGACGAACTGCGTTCACGCTATTCAGTGGTGATCGTAACCCATTCGATGCAACAGGCCGCGCGGGTCAGTCAGAAAACAGCGTTTTTCCATCTGGGGAACTTGGTTGAGTTCGGCGAAACCGGGCAGATCTTCACCAACCCCGAAGATCCCCGAACCGAAAGTTACATCACCGGCCGGATTGGCTGAGCACAGGATAACTGCAATGAGCGAACAACATATTGCATCCGCGTTCGACCGCGACCTTGAGGCCATCCAAGCACACATCATGAAGATGGGTGGACTGGTCGAAGCCGCCATTATGGGCGCGGCCCGGTCGCTGGAGACCCGCGACGAAGAGCTGGCAAATGAAGTGCGTCAAGGCGACAAGGCCATCGACGCACTGGAAGAACTGATTGATGAAGAGACCGCGCGCCTGATTGCCTTGCGTGCACCGACGGCCAGCGATTTGCGGCTGGTGCTGTCCGTTCTGAAGGTTGCGACCAACCTTGAACGGATTGGAGATTACTCCAAGAACATCGCCAAGCGAACGACCGTTCTGGTGAATGCCGGCGAAATCAACGGCAGTGCCGCCGCTCTGCGCCGAATGGCGCGCGAGGTCGAGCGGATGCTGCGCGACGCGCTGGATGCCTATATCCAGCGTGATGCTGAGCTGGCGCAGGACGTGATCGAGCGGGATCTGGAAGTGGACCAGATGTATAACGGCCTGTTTCGCGAGTTCCTGACCTTCATGGCGGAGGATCCGCGCAACATCTCATCGTGCATGCACCTGCATTTCATCGCAAAAAATATCGAACGCATGGGCGATCACGTCACCGCCATTGCCGAGCAGGTCGTCTATCTCGTCACCGGCGAGAGACCCAGCGAAGCGCGCCCCAAAGCCGACAACACGTCGCAAACGATCTAGGAGATCTCAGTCATGTCCGCTGATCAACCGACGGTACTGGTTGTTGAGGATGAGTTGGCCCAAAGAGAGGTACTGGCCTATAATCTGGACGCCGAAGGGTTCCGGGTAATCCGTGCCGCTAATGGCGACGAAGCTTTGTTGCTGGTCGAAGAAGACCGCCCGGATATCATCGTTCTGGATTGGATGATGCCCAATCTCAGCGGTATCGAGGTCTGCCGCCGCCTGAAAACGCGGCCGGACACCCGATCAATTCCGATCATCATGCTGTCGGCGCGCTCAGAAGAGGTTGATAAAGTGCGCGGCCTTGAAACCGGTGCCGATGATTATGTGGTCAAGCCTTACTCGGTTGTCGAATTGATGGCACGTGTACGGACACAATTGCGCAGAGTCCGTCCAGCGACCGTTGGCATCCGGTTGGAGTTTGACGATATCATACTGGACTCTGAGACCCACAAGGTCAGCCGCGACAACAAGCTGTTAAAACTGGGCCCGACCGAGTTCCGGTTGCTGAGCACATTCATGGAAAAGCCCGGCCGGGTCTGGAGCCGCGAGCAGTTGCTTGACCGCGTATGGGGCCGCGATATCTACGTCGACACGCGTACTGTTGATGTTCATATCGGTCGTCTGCGCAAAGCGTTGACCCAACATGGCGGTGAAGATCCGGTGCGCACTGTGCGCGGGGCAGGATACGCGCTCGGCTAACGTGGCAGTGCTTCTTCGGTCTGGGCCTGAGAAGCAAGCCAGTGTCGAAACTCTCGCAATGATCCGTCATCCGATTTTTCGCGCGGCCAAACCAGATAATATGCCCCCATCGTCTCTATCGCGTCAGGGAAGGCTGCAACCAGCCTACCTGTCGCAAGGTCTTGTTCCATCAGATAGTTTGGCAACAGGGCAACACCCAGGCCGTGCAGCGCGGCTTGGTTGATCGTGTTGAACTGGTCGTGGACGGTGCCGGGCAGGGCATGCGGGTGCGTGACACCCATCTGTTGAAACCAGTCCTGCCAGGCGCGCGGTCGTGTCTGGATATGCAGCAGCGGCAGTTTTAGCAGATCGCGAGGTGAGGTCGGAGTGCCTTTGGGTAAAAGCTCCGGCGCGCAGACGGGCAAAACCCGCTCGACACTTAATAGCAAGCGATCAGTTCCGGGCCAATCAGGTTCCCCAAAATGTAAAGCCGCATCAAAGGGTTCCGAAGCAAAACTAAACGGTCGCAACCGCGTGGTCATGTTGATTGTGATATCCGGATGGCGGCGGGCGAAATCCGGCAGACGCGGTACCAGCCAGCGCATTCCGAATGTCGGCAGAATCGCCAGATTCAATGTCCCACCGACAGGGGAAATGTGCAGTTTCAGCGCCGCCTGCGCGATCTGAGACAAGGCTGGCCGAATTTCTTGTACATAGTCCTGTCCAGCCTTTGTCAGTGACAATCGCTTGCGATCACGGCTGACCAATTCTGCGTCCAAATGCGCTTCAAGCGTCTGCAGTTGCCGACTGACCGCGCTCTGCGTCAGTGCCATTTCATCCGCGACTGCCGAGGCTGATCCAAGGCGATCCAAAGCCTCAAGCGCGCGCAGCGCGGATATAGGCGGCAGGATAGGGCGCTTGGTGTCCATCTATGCGTTTTGATCATGAAACAATGCAAATGTCTCGCTGTTTTTTGAATATTACTCAGATTATAGTTGCGCAAACCTAGTCAAGTCGGAGAAGCAAAATGAACGCTCCAGATACAAAGCCTGTCCTGCGCGCAAAAGATGCGCCTGACCTTGGACGTTTCAACTGGGACGACCCGTTTCGCTTGTCGGACCAGTTGGAAGAGGATGAACGCCTGATTGCCGACAGCGCGCGCGCTTACGCCCAGGAGAAATTGCAGCCGCGTGTCACCAAGGCTTTTGCAAACGAAGAAACCGATCCCGAGATCTTTCGTGAAATGGGTGAAATGGGGCTGTTGGGCACGACAATCCCCGAAGAATATGGCGGGATCGGTGCGAGCTACGTATCTTATGGACTGGTGGCGCGGGAAGTTGAACGGGTGGATTCCGGCTATCGCTCGATGATGTCGGTGCAAAGCTCGTTGGTGATGTACCCGATTTTCGCCTATGGCAGCGAAGAACAGCGTCGCAAATATCTGCCGAAACTGGCAAGTGGCGAATGGATTGGGTGTTTTGGCCTGACAGAGCCGGATGCGGGTTCGGATCCGGCGGCGATGAAGACCCGCGCCGAGAAAATTGATGGCGGGTATCGTCTGACCGGCAGCAAGATGTGGATTTCAAACGCACCGATCGCAGATGTCTATGTGGTCTGGGCCAAGTCTGATGCACATGACGGCAAGATTCGTGGGTTCGTGCTGGATAAAGGCACCAAGGGCCTGAGCGCACCGAAGATCGAGAACAAGCTGAGCCTGCGTACTTCGATCACAGGTGAAATTGTCATGGATGGCGTTGAGGTAGACGAGGGCGCTTTGCTTCCACATGTTCAGGGTCTCAAGGGGCCGTTCGGCTGCCTGAACCGCGCACGCTATGGTATCAGCTGGGGTGCGATGGGGGCCGCGGAATACTGCTGGCACGCAGCGCGTCAATACGGCTTGGATCGTAAACAGTTCAATCGACCACTTGCGCAGACCCAGTTGTTTCAACGCAAACTGGCAGAGATGCAGACCGAAATCTCTTTGGGACTGCAAGCAAGCTTGCGCGTCGGCCGTCTGATGGATCAGGCTGAAGCTGCGCCCGAGATGATCTCGATCATCAAACGTAACAATTGCGGCAAGGCATTGGACATTGCGCGGATGTCGCGTGACATGCACGGCGGCAACGGTATCTCACTTGAGTTCCAGGTGGTGCGTCACATGATCAATCTTGAGACAGTCAACACCTATGAGGGCACGCACGACGTTCATGCATTGATCCTGGGGCGGGCGCAAACCGGACTACAGGCATTTTACTGAGGCTGCATCTGTTACTCGCATAATCGGTATTATGTATAATACGTAGCAAGCGAGCCACGACTATAGAACACACATTGGTCGTGGCTTGCCAATATGTTACGCTGTGTTTGAGAAGTAAGACACGAGCTATGCAATGGTTCTGATTGGGAAGACCGTCGTCATCACTGGCGCTGCAAATGGCATAGGTAAAGGTCTTGCCAAGCGGTTCTCAGAAGAAGGTGCGCATGTAGTCTGCGCCGATATCGACCTTGCCGGCGCGCAGGCCGTGGCGGCGCAAATTGGCGGTGATGCACTCAGCTGTGATGTGTCCAAGGAAAGTGATATTCGAAATCTGATTGAGACTGTCGAGGATAAGATCGCTCCGATTGATTTATTCTGTGCCAATGCGGGAATACTCACCCTAGGTGGATTTGAAGTGCCGGATGCTGAATGGGACCGCATCTGGCAGATCAACGTGATGTCCCATGTCTGGACCGCGCGGCACCTGATCCCAAGGATGGTTGCGCGTGGTGGTGGTTATTTGATGATCACTGCTTCAGCGGCTGGATTGCTCAATCAACCCGGCGCAGCCCCTTATGGCGTAACCAAACATGCGGCTGTGGGTTTTGCTGAATGGATCGCGATGACCTATGGCGATAAAGGTCTCAGGGTTTCGGTTCTGTGTCCGCAGGCCGTTCGGTCCGAGATGATACGTGGACATGAGGATTCGGTCGCCGCGATTGACGGAATAATTGAACCTGATGAGGTCGCCCAAGCCTGTGTCGAGGCGCTGGCGGATGAACGTTTCTTGATTCTTCCGCATCCACAAGTGCTTGACTATATGCGTTTAAAAACAGAAGACTACGACCGATGGTTAGGTGGAATGATGAAGCTTAATCAAAGGTATGCTGGCAGTTCTTAGCGCGGTTTCCGTCTTCTGAGCAGGCCTTCTTGCGCGACGGATGCAACTAATTCGCCATTCTGCGAGAAGATCGAACCCCGATTGAAGCTGCGCCCCTGCCCTGTCCACGGCGATTCCATCGAATACAGATGCCAGTTTTGAAACTGCACGGGCGCATGAAACCAGATTGCATGGTCCAGACTGGCCCCATCAATTTCACCAGTGAACCAGCTCAGCCCATGGGGCCGCATTCCGGAACTGAGCAAGCTCATATCCGAGGCATAGGCCAATAGAAGATGTTGTGTGACGGTGTCCGCGTGGTTCGCTGCGCCCATGCGAAACCAGACGTGATTCTTGTCATCTGCCTTTGCGGGTGCAAACAGGTCCAGCGGATCTATTTCGCGCACTTCGATCGGGCGCTCGCGCAGCAATTCAGCTTTCAGCTTTTCGGGAACGCGATCCAGGTATTTTTCGCGCAATTCGTCACGCGATGGATGGTGCTCGGGCGCTTGAACGTCCGGAATCGAATGCTGATGTTCCCATCCGTCATCCTGCTTGTGAAACGAGGCCGACATGTTCAAAATTTGCTTGCCATGCTGGATCGCAACCACGCGGCGGGTTGTGAAAGAACCACCATCGCGCGCGCGATCCACTTGATATATAACCGGAATTGACGGATCTCCGGGCCTTATGAAATAGGCGTGCAAGGAATGGCATAGACGATCCTCGACCGTCCTGTACGCTGCCGCAAGCGCTTGCGCGATCACCTGCCCGCCAAAGATACGCGTTGGTGTCTCGCCACCAGAACCGGTTCCGCGAAACAAATCGACCTCAAGCGGTTCGATATTCAGCAGATCAAGCAATATGCGTTCGGCTTCGGTCATTCGGGGCTCTCCGGCGTCTTGGCCTTTTCCGGTATCACTCAAACACCGATCATTCAACGAGCGCCGCGTGAACAAGCGCCTTTAACTCGGCTCGGGATGGATAAGAGCTGGATGGCGAGAGCTGTGTAAAAAACACAGTCGACAGCGCGTTGACCGGATCGATCCAGAAGTAGGTCGAGGCCATCCCGCCCCAGCCATAGTCGCCAACCGAGCTTGGGGCTCGGGTGCGCGCCGGGTTCAGTACCACCGCGCCTCCGATGCCAAAGCCTGTGCCTTCCATGGGTTGCTCGGCAAAGCTTTGTGGACCCATGGATGCAATATCGTCCGGTAAATGGTTGCGAAACATGAATTCTACAGTCTTCGGCCCAAGCAATCGCGCGCCATTTGCGGTTCCTTTGTTTCGCAACATCTCGGCGAACTTGCTGTAATCGTCGATGGTACTGATCAATCCGCCACCGCCAGAAAAGGTCGTTGCCGCCTCAAACGGGGACTCTCCGGCCCGATCCACCAACCGCAGTGTTTCGCCACCCGATTTTGCGGCATTCAGCGCCATGGCATCGCCTTCGAGCGGGGTGTAGAGCGAGGCAAATCGGTCCCCTGCCCCTTCAGGCACTGAAAACGCGGTTTCACTCATCCCAAGTGCTCGAAAGATGTGTTCTGTCAGAAACACGTCCAGCGGTTTGCCTGATACAACTTCTATCACGCGGCCAATCACGTCGATACCGACCGAGTACTCCCAGCGACTGCCTGGCTGAAAAGCCAGCGGCAACCCTGCCAGCACTTTAACCCGATCCGCCAGCGGGCCTTGTTTCGGGGAAAAGATCAGATCGAGCTCATCCATGGCCATTGGCAAAAGACCGGGATTGAACGGGTAGCTCAGCCCGCTGGTGTGCGTCAGCAATTGATGCAAGCTGGGCGTCGGCGCGTCCTCGGTCTGGTTCAACTGCGTTGCACCCGGGACCAAAGCTTGCATCGTTGCAAACTCTGGCAGGAAATCGGAAACCGGAGCATCTAGATGAAACAACCCTTGTTCCACCAACATCATCAAAGCAACGGACGTCACAGGCTTAGTCATCGAATAGATCCGAACCAGGCTGTCGCGCTGGAACGCGAGGTCGGTTTCAATGCAGCGGCGGCCACATGCGTGAAAGAATGCCTCTTGCCCGTTCTGGTGGATCAGAAGGGCGCTGCCTGCGTATTTCCTCTGCTCCACATATCGGTGCATCCAATTGTGGATGTCGGTCTGCGCGGTCGGATCAAATCCCATGAGGCAACTCCATCTTAATCAGGCCGATCTTGCCTTCGTGAGATCCGAGGCAACAGCGAATTCTGCTGATTTTTGCTGGATTTGTTGAAGGGCGCCGAGAATACTGCCTACGTTTTTTGCAGCGCAGATAATCCGTTTTGGGCGAAGACCGGCACATAGGCACCGAAAGCCTTAGCGCGTGCCGGGTCTGACGCGTTTCCATCCAAGGCCCGCTTGTAGACACCTTGCAGAATACCGGCCATCCGAAAGAAGTTAAAAGCAAGGTAGAAGCCAAAATTCTCAATCCCCGTTAGGCCGCGGCGCGCGCAATACTCGGTGATGAAGTCCTGATCGGACGGCAGCCCGAGGCTTAACCGATCTACGCCAGCCAACCCCCGACCCTCCTTGCCCGGGGGCAGCTGCCACTGCATGATGACGGCCGCCAGGTCGGCATATGGATGGCCGATGGTCGATAGCTCCCAATCCAGCACTCCGATGCAGGCGGTGCCATGCGCCTCGAACATAAGATTGTCGATGCGGTAATCCCCATGAACCAGTGTTCTTTGATTATCATCCTCGGGGATCTGGCGCTCAAGCTCGGCGATCAGCTGATCCATCTCGGCGATTTTTTCGGTCTCAGAGGCGCGATATTGTTTGGTCCAGCGAGCAATTTGCCGCTCGAAATAGTTGCCTGGAGGTCCGAAATCCGAAAGACCCACCGCATCGATATCGACCATGTGCAGTTCGGCCAGTACGCGGTTCATCTCTTTCAGCACACCCGTGCGCGTCGCATTGTTTTCGCCTTCCATGACAGGGTCGACAAATGTGCGCCCTTTCAGATGCTCCATCACGTAAAAGGCAGAGCCGATGACGCTGTCATCTACACAAAGCAGATGTACTTGCGGGACGGGCACTTTGCTACCAGCCAGCGCCGCTTGTACGCGAAATTCCCGATCCACTGCATGTGCGGATTTCAGCAATATGCCCGGCGGCTTGCGTCTCAGAACATAGGATTTGGCCGGCGTACGCAGCAGATAGGTTGGGTTCGACTGACCCACGGTGAATTTTGTAGCTTCAAGAGGGCCATGATACCCAACAAGATGCGTGTTTAGATAAGCGTCGACGGACTTGATATCCAAAGTGTTTTCAGTGTGTGTCATATATTCAGCCTGCGTATGAACCCACGGCTAAAGGGCATCGGCAAAGATATTGCCACCGGTCTGCACATTTATCCCGCCGGAGACAGGGATGACCGCGCCAGTGACATAGCTGCCTCCGCGACCGCATAGAAACAACATGCAACCAGCGATATCCTCGGCCTGGCCAACCCGGCCCAGTGGAACACCTTTGCCGACCCGCGCGCGCTTGGTTTCGTCCTCGGTAGCAAAGGCCGTCATGCGCGATACGAATGGTCCCGGGGCCAGCGCATTCACCGTGACTCTGTAGGGTGCCAATTCTTTAGCCATGATTTTGGACAGGTGAATAACCGCCGCTTTGGACGCGGAATAGCTGTAGGCCCCGTTACCCATCGGGACCTCACCCATAACCGAACCTACATTGACGACCCGCGCAGGATCCTCGTCGGTTGCGGATTTCATCAGAAGTGGCAGCAATTTTTGGGTCAGATCAAATACGCCTGCGACATTAACCGACATGACTTTGTCCCAAGCGAAATGAGGGAACTGCCCCATCGGCGCGCCCCAAGACACACCTGCATTATTCATCAATATATCAATCGCTTGAGTGCGATTTTTGACTTCATCCACCAACGCATCTACACCCGCCTCACTGCTGATGTCGCCAGCAAACCCTTCGGCCGAGCCTGGCGCGTCCAGAGCGTTCAACTCTGTTGCAACCTCCTCGCATGCCTCGCCTTTGCGAGAAGCGATCAGTACATGCGCCCCGGCACGTACCAACGCCTCGGCCGCCATTCGACCGATACCGGTGGCACCCCCCGTTACCAGTGCCGTCTTTCCACTGAGCGAAAACAAAGTCTCGGGCGTCATGTGTACTCCATTCAGGCGATCTGGGATTCTGTCGTGAGGTCTTCTTGACAATACGTCCTGACAATCCAACGATTTCAAAACAGGTGAAGCAAGAGGCAATTGAAAAACATGCAGGCATTACTCAGCGTCACACCAGGCGGCCCCGAGAGTTTGGAACTGACCACCCTGCCCGATCCAACCCCTGAGTCAGATGAAATTGTATTGCGTATCCGCGCCGCCGGGGTGAACTTCCCTGATACGCTGATGATCCGGGACCTCTATCAGATAAAACCACCCCGCCCCTTTGCACCAGGTGGTGAAATCGCCGGAGAAGTTGTCTCGGTCGGAGAAGGCGTCACAGACTTCGCGCCTGGTGATCGGGTTCTGGCGCTGACAGGGCACGGAGGGTTCGCTACGCACCTGAAGCTCAAACCAGCGACTGCCGTCAAGATACCCGACGTGATGCCGTTTGAAGATGCGGCTAGCTTTGTCTTCACCTACGGCACTTCATACCACGCCCTCAAGGACCGTGCGCTACTTAATCCCGGCGAAAAAGTACTTGTTCTGGGGGCCGCCGGTGGCGTTGGGTCTGCGGCGATCGAGCTAGCCAAAGCGATGGGGGCACATGTGATCGCGGCGGTCTCGTCTGAAGACAAAGCATTGTTTTGCAGAGATATTGGCGCAGACCAGACGCTGATCTATCCACGCGATCTGGACCGCGAAGCGCAAAAGGCCCTGTCCGCCGAGATAAAGGCACTGGCCCTGGGCGAAGGTGTGGATGTGGTCTACGACGCGGTCGGCGGAGACTACGCTGAGCCCGCCTTGCGAAGTATGGCATGGGGCGGGCGCTATCTGGTTGTTGGCTTTCCTGCCGGCATCCCCAGCATTCCGCTGAACCTGACTTTGCTCAAGGGCTGTCAGATCGTCGGGGTGTTCTGGGGTGCGTCCGTATTTCGCGACCCGAAAGGGCACACACAGAACCTGGCCGAGTTGTTCCGCCTATATGGTTCGGGAGAGATTTCACCCCGTATCAGTGCACGATTTCCGCTAACCCAGGCGGCAAAGGCAATTGGCATGCTCGAACGGCGCGAGGCTCTCGGTAAAGTTGTGGTCACGATGGAAGATAATTGAATAGAGGATGGGATTGAGCCGATCCAGCAACCTGCATGCGTCAATGAAGCTCTACCCATAAGAGCGAAGGTCGCTGGACGACCTTTAAATTCATGTTTATGAAAAAAGGAAGATGGGGACAGTTTGAATATGCACAATATCCTGGTTCTGAATGGTCCGAACCTGAATTTGCTTGGTACACGGCAACCCGAGGTCTACGGCGCAACGACGTTGCAGATGATCGAGGACCTGTGCGTTGCGCATGGTGAAACGCTGGGTCAAAACATAACCCATCTCCAATCCAATCACGAAGGCGCGCTAATTGATGCGATCCACGCGGCACGCGGCGCTCAGGATGGTATCGTGCTGAATGCAGGCGCATTCACGCATACATCGATTGCGCTGATGGATGCGATATCTTCGGCCGAAGTACCCGTGGTCGAAGTTCATTTATCTAACATCCACGCGCGCGAGGCGTTTCGTCACAAATCACATATCGCACCAGTCGCGATTGGACAGATCTGTGGTTTTGGCGCGCAAAGCTATGTTCTTGCACTGAACGCGATTGCCGCGCATCTGGCTGAGAGGGACACAGGATGACCCTCAAAGAGTATCTGAATTTTCTGAGCTACACGAAAACTCTGGAAGAGCTTTGGGATGCACATTGCCGCCAGATGGAAAAGTATGGCTTCGACCGGTTGTTGTATGGGTATACGCAATACCGAACGGCGACTTCGCTTGGCGATCCAGAAGACTTTGTAATCCTGACCAATCACTGCTCGGATTACTTGGAAGGGTTCCTTCAATCTGGCCTGTATTTTCACGCCCCCATGCTGAAATGGGCGCTGAACAACGAAGGCGCTGCAAGTTGGAGCATGATACAGGACATGATGTCCAGCGGGGTCATGTCGAACGAAGAGCTTCGGGTTTTTGAGTTCAATAAGTCGCGCGATATTACAGTAGGTTATACGGTCAGCTTCAACTCGGTGTCGATGCGTTCCAAAGGGGCGATTTCGCTTGCGGCACGTAATCACAGCCAGGAGGAGATGGACGAGGTCTGGAACGAGCACGGCGACGACATCCTTCTGATGAACAATGTTGCCCATCTCAAAATCCTGACCTTGCCATATCATGCCCCGAACCGCGCGCTGACCAAACGCCAGCGCGAAGCTTTGCAATGGGTCGGCGACGGAAAGACCACGCAAGACATCGCGCTATTGATGGGTTTGACTTCGGCAACGGTGGAAAAACATCTGAGACTCGCGCGTGAGGCGCTTTCGGTTGAAACAACGGCACAGGCCGTGTTGAAGGCCGCGTTGCAGAATCAGATGTTTGTGATGGAAGCATGACCCTATTTTGATGCTAATTAGCATCAAATTGACCTAGGGTAAGGAATACATGACTTTCCGAATCTCCCGATAAAATTGCAAATTGATATTGTTCCGTGAGTGGTGGCTTTAGCCAGGGAACGTTTTGATCGGATCTTTGTAATACCAAAGCTCTCTGATCGCTCTGACACCGAGGCGTCTATTCGTCCACGTCTCTTTGTCGGGATTATTGAGGGGCCCTTCCATCCCCATCATGCAGGGCCCCTCAATTCACTAATCTTCGCAAGCATTGGTTCACAGGCTTTTGACATGAAAAAAACCCGGCTGCGCTATGCAACCGGGCTCGGTATTTGTTGCAGCCTCCAACCGAAGCTGCAAAAGATTTTAGCCTTGGGCTGCCTTTGCAACTTCGGCAGCGAAGTCTTCTTTTTCGACCACGATGCCCTCGCCTACTTCCATGCGGACAAAACCGGTGATGGTAGCACCTGCTTCTTTGGCAGCCGCTTCGACGGTCAGATCAGGATTCACAACGAAGTCCTGGTTCAGCAGGGTCGCTTCGGCGACGAATTTCTTCATGCGACCGACGATCATCTTTTCGATCACCTGCTCCGGCTTGCCGGATTCGCGAGCGATGTCCATCTGGACCTGCTTCTCTTTCTCGACAACTTCCGGATCCATGTCCGCCTCGGACAGAGCCGCCGGGTTCACCGCTGCAATGTGCATTGCAACCTGCTTGCCGAAGGCTTCATCGCCGCCGGACAGAGCAACCAGAACGCCGATTTTGCCCATGCCGGTTGTCGCCGCGTTGTGAACGTAGGACACGACGGTATCGCCCGACAGTTTCGACATACGGCGGACCGACATGTTTTCACCAATGGTGGCGATCTTGTCGGTCAGGGTATCTGCAACAGACTTGCCGCCCAGATCGGCAGCCAGCAGCGCGTCGACGTCATCAACACCTTCGGCTGCGTAGGTGATCTTGCCGACCATCTCTTGGAATTCGCTGTTTTTCGCAACGAAGTCGGTTTCCGAGTTCACTTCGACTGCAACACCGTTGCCGCCGTTGACGTGAACAGCAACCAGACCTTCCGCTGCAGTACGGCCCGATTTCTTGGCCGCCTTGGCCAGGCCTTTGGTGCGCAGCCAGTCAACGGCTTCGTCCATGTTGCCGCCGGTTTCGGTCAGCGCTTTTTTTGCGTCCATCATGCCTGCGCCGGTCGAGTCGCGCAGTTCTTTTACCATTGCTGCTGTGATTGCCATCTTTTGGCTCTCCTCAATTCAAACGGAATTGGGGCAGGTCTACCCTGCCCCATATGTCATTTACGTGACGGGCAGCTTACGCTTCGGCTTTGACTTCCGGCGCGGCTTCTTCAGCGGGTGCTTCTTCGGCTACGACTTCTTCAACCGGAGCTTCTTCGAATGCACCCAGGTCAACGCCAGCAGCACCCATCTGAGCGGTCATGCCGTCCAGAGCGGCACGTGCGGCCAGATCGCAATACAGAGCGATTGCGCGCGCTGCGTCGTCGTTGCCGGGGATGATGTAGTCAACACCATCGGGCGAGCAGTTGGTGTCGACAACAGCCACAACCGGGATACCCAGCTTGTTGGCTTCGGCGATAGCCAGTGCTTCTTTCTTGACGTCGATGACGAACAGCAGATCCGGAACGCCACCCATCTCGCGGATACCGCCCAGTGAAGCCTGCAGCTTGGCCTGGTCACGCTCCATGCCCAGACGCTCTTTCTTGGTCAGGCCTTCGGCACCCGATTCCATAGCTTCGTCGATCTGGTTCAGACGGTTGATCGACTGGGAAACGGTTTTCCAGTTGGTCAGCGTGCCGCCCAGCCAGCGGTGGTTCATGTAGTACTGAGCCGACTTTTCAGCGGCATCTGCGATCGGCTGAGCTGCCTGACGCTTGGTGCCTACGAACAGAACGCGGCCACCTTTTGCGACGGTGTCACGAACAGCCTGCAGAGCCTGATCCAGCATCGGAACGGTCTGAGTCAGGTCCATGATGTGGATGCCATTGCGCGAGCCGTAGATGAACGGGCCCATGCGGGGATTCCAACGCTGTGTCTGGTGACCAAAGTGAACGCCAGCTTCTAGCAGCTGACGCATGGTGAACTCGGGAAGAGCCATGCTTTACTTTCCTTTTCCGGTTTACGCCTCGGCGGGGGTGAAAGAAGCGGATGCTCCAACCGGCGGGCCAGATAAGGATGTCTCCCTCAAAAAGCCCAAACCCCGCCTGCGGGTTTGAATGGCGCGCGTATACGGCAGGTTTAGCATCAGTGCAAGGGCCAAATGCCCCTATTTTTCAAGCCGCGCCAGTGAATGCGCATGACGTACCGCGTCTTCGCAATGGGCTGCCAGAGCTTTGCGGTTTTCAAAGTCGCTAACCTTGGCTGGCGCGTGGTAGATCAATTCCACGGTGCCTTGTCGACGTGCCCCCAAAGTCTTAAGCAAATGCGGTCCGAAATCCATGTCGCCCCACCAGCCATAAAACCTATCGGGCTGACCTTGGGGAGCGTGAAAGATGACCGAAACCGGTTGAACATACATGAATTCCCGCAGCTCTTCAGTGAAGAACGCGGCAAAGAGTGTTGTTTTAAAGGGTAAAACTCGCTGTCCGTCGGTCGAGGTGCCTTCAGGAAAGAACAACAGCTTGTGCCCGGCTTTCAGACGTTCCTCGAAAATCCGGGTCTGCTCGCGGGCTTTCTTGCGATCACGTTCGATAAAGACCGTACCCGTCGCGCGTGCCAGCCAGCCGATGCCGGGCCATTTTGCAACTTCGGCTTTCGATACGAAATACACGCGCTTACGCGCATTCAGCGCAAAGATATCCAACCACGACGTATGGTTTGCAACCACAGCGCCGCGTTCCTGCATGAGCGCGCCAGAGGTGCGAAATCTGATCCCGAGAATTCGAAATGCATTGCGACAAACGAACTGAGAAATGAACGGTGTCACCGGCCGTTGAACGCCATAAAGCGGTCGCTCGATGAGACGTATGGCCAATAAGACGAACAGCCCCCCAAAAACCAAAAGGGCCAGCGGCAGACCGCGAAGTATCACCAGGACCCAACCTAAGAAACCAAGCTCAATTGGATCAGGAGCGTCTTCACTTTGCCACGATGGGTCGCTCACAGGGTTATGCTCCACCATAAATACGCCGCTGACGCTCATTCATGCGGGCTGTGTCAAGGATCAGACACACATCGGTTGTGTTGAAGGCATGATCGATAAATGCCCCCTCGCCCACGAATCCACCGAGGCGAAGGTAGGCCTTGATGAGAGACGGCACTTGAACCATCGCCGCGCGCCGATCCAGCGCGTTGGGTGCCAAAAGGTCCATTGATTGAAATACCTCTGGCTGGGCCCGAACCCGCAAATCCAGCGGGGCAAGATGGTTGTGATGCAGCATCGACAGCGGCTGCGCCAATTTGCTCACGTCGGTTCCGTGGAAACTCGCGACCCCGAACAAGATCTCAATACCACGCTCAGTGACGTATGCAGCCAGACCATTCCACAGATGATACATCGCCGTGCCACCACGATAATCCGGATGCACGCACGAGCGTCCAAGCTCCAACAGCTTGCGCCCGCTTTGTTTCAGAACGGTGAGATCGTATTCATCCTCGGAGTAGAATTGCCCCAGTTCGGCAGCTCGCTCACCAGGAAGCAGTCGATAGACGCCGATCACCTCTCCAGATGAATCGTCGATGGCGAGCATATGATCGAAGTATGGATCGAACCGATCCTTCTCGAGCCCCGCCTCATGATCCACCATCTCGCCGCCACCGCCCAATTCCTGAACAAACACGTCATAGCGCAGACGTTGGGCCGCCCGCAGTTCAACCTCGGTATTGGCCAATTTGACAGTGAATGAGGGGCCTTCGTCTGGCATCAAGAAAATTCCATCGATCGCGGTTGCGCGCTGATAACGCGATTGCTCGGCCAAAGGCAACTCGCCCGCGTTTTGCCCGAGTTGTTAACCTTTCCTAAACCAGTTTCACGGATCAAAGACCGGCATCAGGGCTATGCGTGTCCCGTCGATCACCACTTTCCCCTGCTCGCGAAAGTTAACGGTGATCTTGCCTCCGATGTTGGACTGCACCTGTCCAACGCCCCAATCGGGGAAATCGGGGTGGCGGACAAACATGCCCGGTGCGAGAATGGCATTCAGATCTGTCATATCGGGCCTCCGGGTCCAAGGCAGATGCAGCAGGAGGTACGCATGGGCGCGTCAGACGTCAACCTGGCCGAATTGATCGGCTCTCGGATCTGTCATGATCTGATCAGCCCCATTGGGGCAATTACCAACGGGCTTGAGCTGTTGGAGATGGTTGGCGCAGTCCAAGGCCCTGAAATGGAGCTGATTTCAGGCAGCGTTGGCAGTGCAGGCGCCCGCATCCGGTTTTTCCGCGTTGCCTTTGGATCAGCAAGCGATCAGCCGTTGGGTCGCACCGAAGTGGTCGAGCTTCTTAAAGATGTGGAAAAGGCCGGGCGCCTGCGGATCAGTTGGAACCTGACCGAACCTGTCCCGCGCAATCAGGTTAAACTCGCGTTTCTGGCTGTGATGTGCTGTGAAAATGCGATGCCCTTCGGCGGCGAAGTGGAAATCGAAACTCAGGGCGACGCATGGACGGTGACTGGCGTTGCTGACAAGCTGAACCTCAATACGGGACTGTGGAAAGGGATTGGCTCGGGGCGATTTACCGAAAAACTAAGCCCGGCGCACGTTCAATTTGCCCTGCTGCCGGACACGGCCTCGACGATGGGGCGCAGGATCACGGCAGAAACGACCGCAACCCGGGTGACACTGCGGTTTTAGTGCCGAGTGGTCCCGTTTCCGCGCACCAGATACTTAAAACTGGTCAACTGAGCGGCACCGACAGGACCGCGCGCGTGCATCTTGCCGGTGGCGATACCAATCTCAGCACCCATGCCAAACTCACCGCCATCCGCGAATTGGGTCGAGGCGTTATGCATCAGGATTGCGCTGTCAAGCCGTTCGAAAAAGTGCTCGGCGGCCACGGAATCCTCGGTAATGATACAATCGGTGTGGCTTGAGCCAAACTGCCGGATATGCGCAATCGCGGCGTCGATATCTGCGACGGGCCGTGCAGCGATGATACTATCTACGTACTCTTTGCCCCAGTCATCATCCGACGCAGGAATGGTGTTCTCATTGGCCAAAACGCCTTCGGCATGCACTTCAACACCCGCAGCTTGAAGAGCAGCGATTAGATCACGGCCCAGTGTTTCTGCAACGTCTTGATGGATCAGCAAGCATTCTGCCGCGCCACAGATACCGGTGCGCCGAGTTTTGGCATTCAACACAACATCCAGCGTCTTCTGGGGATCGGCGGCTTTATCAACATAAATATGAACGATGCCTTCGAGATGCGCAAAGACGGGCACGCGCGCCTCGCGTTGCACAAGACCCACCAATCCTTTGCCACCTCGAGGAACGATGACGTCGACATAATCAGTCATGGTCAAAAGCTCTTGCACCGCAGCCCGGTCGCGAGTCGGCACCAGTTGAATGGCGTCTTCGGGCAAGCTAGCAGCTGCTAGCCCCTCAACCAGACAGGCGTGGATCGCGGTTGACGAATGAAAGCTCTCAGACCCGCCTCGCAAGATCACGGCGTTCCCGGATTTCAGGCACAATGCACCCGCATCCGCCGTCACGTTGGGACGGCTTTCGTAGATCACGCCGATCACACCCAATGGCGTGCGCACACGCTGAATGTTGAGGCCCGAGGCCATGTCCCATTCGGCCAACACCTCACCCACAGGATCGGTCTGATCGGCGACGGTGCGCAGTCCGTCAACCATGCCCTGAACGCGTGCTTCATCCAGCATCAGGCGGTCCATCATCGCGGGGCTCAAACCCTTTTCTCGCCCGAACTCCAAATCCTTCTTGTTCGCTTCGATAATGTCGGCACGTTTGTGCCAAACGGCGTCTGCGGCTGTGATCAGCGCAGCGTGCTTGCGTTCTGCGGTGGCAAAAGCAAGCTCTTGCGAGGCTGCTTTGGCGCGCGCACCAAGGTCGGCCATCATTGCGGGAATGTTGTCGAAATCCTTCATCTCAAGCGCCTTTCGGTCTCAGTTTATCAAATCACGCCCTTACAGCGCCAGATCGTCCCGGTGGATCAGGGCCGCGCGGCCTGGATAGCCTAGCGTCGCCTCGATTTCAGACGATTTACGTCCTTTGATCGCATCCGCCTCTTGCGCGGTATAGCGACTTAGCCCCTGTGCCAGCCTCCGCGCCTGCGCATCCAGAACAGCGACGGGATCGCCGCGACCAAAATCACCCGTGACCTCGACAATGCCAGCGGGCAACAGGCTTTTGCCATTGGAAAGCGCCCTTGCCGCGCCGTCATCGATCACGATCTCTCCGCGCGGTTTCATCGCCGAAATCCAGCGTTTCCGGGCTGCATGCGGATCGAGCGTGGCCGTGAACCAAGTGCAGCTCGCTCCATTTTCAAGCGTTTTCAGCGGGTTCAGGGGTGATCCTTCAGTTATCGCCATATCGCAGCCAGCTGCGGTTGCCATCTTGGCAGCCAACAGCTTGGTCTTCATGCCGCCCTTTGACAGCCCCGATCCCGCGTCACCTGCCATGGCCTCGATCTCGGGCGTGATCTGTTTGATCACGTCATATCGGGTGGCTGTCGTGTCCTCGTTGGGATTGCCCGAATAGAACCCGTCGACATCTGAAAGCAGGATCAACTGATCCGCGCCGATGGTCACGGCGATTTGCGCTGCCAGCCGGTCATTGTCGCCATACCGGATCTCATCCGTGGCGACTGTATCGTTTTCGTTGACAATCGGAACAACACCCAGGCTCAGCAGCGTTTCCAGCGTTGCACGGGAATTCAGATAACGCCGCCGATCTGCGCTGTCTTCCAACGTGACCAGCACCTGAGCGGTTTTGATCTCATGCGGCGTCAACGCTTCTTCATACGCACGGGCAAGCCGGATTTGTCCAACCGCCGCAGCGGCCTGTGATTGTTCCAGCGGCAGATTCTGCATCGGCAGGCCAAGTACACCTCGACCCAACGCGATTGACCCGGACGAGACCAGAACAACATCCGTCCCCTGCCCTTTCAACCAAGCCACGTCCTGCGCCAGCGATTTCAGCCAATCCGACCTGAGCAATCCCGTATCCCGGTCGACCAACAAGGCCGATCCGATCTTGACCACCAGGCGGCGGGCATGGGTCAGGGTTGCCAAGGCGTGGCCTCCTCGGCGGGTTTCTGGCGCAGGCGGCTTTCATCGATCTGAGCTCGCAAGGACCGCAGCACCTCGGTCACGCCCAAATGCGCAACGCCTGACATGGTCATGACCGGGCCGCGAACGGCTTCTTCCAGTTCGGCCTTAATCAGTTCGCGTTCCTCATCGTCCAGAGCGTCGATCTTGTTCAATACGGTGATACGCGGCTTATCCGCCAGCTCTCCGCCATAGGCCTCAAGCTCGGTGATGATTGTGCGATAGTCTTCGACCACAGTTTCCGAGGTGCCGTCGACCAGATGCAACAGTACCGCGCAGCGTTCTACGTGGCCAAGAAACCGGTCACCGATTCCACGCCCCTCATGCGCGCCTTCGATCAGGCCTGGAATGTCGGCAACGACGAACTCCACGTTATCGACACCGACAACGCCCAGATTGGGGTGCAGCGTAGTAAAGGGATAGTCGGCGATTTTGGGCCGTGCATTGGATGTGGCAGCCAAGAAAGTTGATTTCCCGGCGTTGGGCATGCCCAAAAGACCCACATCCGCAATCAGCTTCAGCCGCAGCCAGATGGTGCGGTCGATCCCCGCCTGCCCCGGATTGGCGCGGCGCGGGGCCTGATTGGTCGCGGATTTGAAATGCAGGTTGCCAAAGCCGCCGTTGCCGCCTTTTGCCAGCAAAAACCGCTGTCCAACCTCGGTCAGGTCACAAATCACGGTCTCTTCGTCTTCGTCCAGAATCTCGGTTCCGACGGGAACGCGCAGGATGATGTCGTCACCATCCTTACCGGTGCGTTGCTGACCGCGACCGGGTTGGCCGTTCTTGGCGAAGAAATGCTGTTGATAGCGAAAGTCGATCAGGGTGTTCAGCCCGTCCACAACCTCGGCCCAAACAGACCCACCCTTACCGCCGTCCCCACCATCGGGTCCGCCGTATTCGATGTACTTTTCACGTCTAAAGCTGACGCAGCCGCCACCTCCGGCCCCGGACCGGATGTAGACCTTTGCAAGATCGAGAAATTTCATAGCTGTCCCCTACTGCAAAGGCCCCATCGGCCACAAGTCAGAGTTTCTTTGTATAGGTCCAGGTGGGCACATTCGCATCGCGCGCCACCGAATAGGTTTCCGCATCGCCAAGATACTGGAACCCGCAATGGGTCAGAACCCGGGCCGAGGCCGGGTTGTCCTGGAACACGCTGGCGAACATGGTCGCGTTTTCCAGCGGATTGGCGTTGACCAGCGTTTCAACGGCCAGCGATGCAATGCCGGTGTTCCAATACACCGGGGCGACCCAATAGCCGACCTCGGACTGGTTGCGATCCAGCCGGGTCAATGAAATCAGTCCGATCAGCTCCGGGCCACCATCCTTTGTGGCATCCATTGCCCAGACATCCTCGTCCCGGTCTTCGGCCATCGCGCGCATCACAAACGCCTCAATCGAGCCGGGCGGCAATGGATGCGGGATCGATGTCGTCATGCGCGCCACACGCTCATCGCCTGCATAGTGCTCAATGAGACCCAAATCCGACCGACGCAGAGGGCGAAGGTCGAACCGCTCGGTTTCAATGACCGGCTGATTTATTATTGCCTCAATTTTCATGAGTGCGTTCCTCCTCCGAACAACACAAAAAGTACGGACGCAACTGTCAAACTGGCTAACGTCCACATCAGATATTTTTCCGCAGGCCGACCTTCAACCGCATGGGCGATCCGATCTCCGGCAAATGTCCAGATCGGGTGCAATACGATCTGGCAGATTAACAAACAGAGAGCGATCGTGAGGGCCGCCTCAAAACTGGGTGTTCCTGTTGCCACAAACCCGGTGAAGCCTGCGATAATCATTGCCCAAGCTTTAGGGTTAAGAGGATGCACTATTAACCCCGCCAGAAAACCGGGCACTTGCTTATCCGATTGACCTCGGGAAAGCCGCAGATTGGCAATTTTCCACGCGAGCCAGCAAATATATGCAGCAGAAGCATATTTGAGTGTCTCGAACATCAACGGCGCCTGATCGGCCACTTGCATCAGGCCAAAACCAACCGGCCAGATGATCAGCTGTTTGCCCAGAATGACCCCGCCCACAAAGGGCAGTGCCGACCGAAAGCCAAAACGCGCACCTGTTCCCAGCAGGACCATATTGGCCGGTCCCGGCGTGCCGACCTGCGAAGCGGCAAAAATCAGGAAACTGGTGGTTGCGACTGTCATCGGTTCTGGTGATCACGACTGCGTTAAAACGAAAAAGGGACCGGCACTTTGTGCCGGTCCCCCATGAATTTTTCTTAAACCTTCTGGGTTTCGGCTTACTCTGCGGCCTCCGCCACTGGCAGGACCGAAATAAAGGTGCGGTTTTTAAGTCCCTTATGGAACTTCACGGCGCCATCGACAGTTGCAAAGATGGTATGGTCTTTGCCCATGCCTACGCCTTCGCCCGGCCAGAACTTGGTGCCGCGCTGACGCACGATGATGTTGCCTGCGATGGCGGCCTGGCCACCATACAGTTTCACGCCAAGGCGGCGACCCGCTGAGTCGCGACCGTTACGGGAGGAACCGCCAGCTTTCTTATGTGCCATTCTCTCTCTCCTTAGCCCTGAGCCAGCTCTTTGGCTTGCTCAACCCATTCGGGTTTCACTTTGATGGTGTCGATAGCAGCAATCTGCTCGTCCGACAAGGCGGCCAGAGCGGCAAAGCTTTCGATACCGGCTTCAACCAGCTTTTTGGCAGCGGCAGGGCCGACACCATTAAGAGCTGTCAGATCGTCAGCGGCAGCAGCTGCGGCGGGTGCCTCTGCTTTGGCTTCAGCTTTCTTGGCAGGCTTTTTCGCTACCGGTGCAGCTTCGCCAGCCGGTGCCGAACCGGTTGCAGCTTTGATGCCCGACTTGTCAGCGCCCGACGACAGGATGTCGGTGATTTTGACCAGAGTCAGTTTCTGACGGTGACCAACAGTACGCTTCGAGCTGTGCTTACGACGGCGCTTGACGAACTTGATGACCTTGTCACCTTTGATCTGTTCGATCACTTCGGCCTGTACGCCTGCGCCTTCAACGAAAGGTGCACCAACAACCGGTGCGTCGCCGCCCAGCATCAGAACATCGTTGAATTGAACTTTTTCACCTGCGTCGGCAGCCAGCTTTTCAACACGGAGCACATCGCCCGCCTGAACCTTGTACTGCTTGCCGCCAGTCTTGAGGACCGCAAACATGCGTCTTTCCTTTTTCTAACCGCGTTCTGTGGTCCCCGATTGGGAGTTTCCGGCTTTCGCCACCTCGAACAGCGCGCCCTTTTCGGGCTGTGTGAATGACCTTTGGCACATGCCATCAGGTCAAAGAATAACGATACCCGGCGCGGAAAGCCGGCCGGGATGCGCGCTTATCGAAGCATTCATGAAGAAAGTCAACCAAAAATCCGCAGCTTTGAGATCCGAAAATCTGCGGCTCAGAGATCCGACGCTTTCATGGCTTGCGCAACGGATTGCCCAAGCTGGTAAGAGATGCCGTTTAGCATCTCATCAAAACCCATGAACAAGGCGGAATTCAAGGCCCGACCCGCATCGGTGCGGGAAAAGGCGATGTTCTCTCGCATCTGAGACTCGTTCAACGGCTGATAGGCCAATAAAAGGAACGAGTACATCCATTCAGTTGTCTCCTCCCTGGTGTTCTCATGCTGAGATAGCAGTTCCTGCAACACGGATGCATCGTCGAACAGGGCACTTTGCCCGGAGGCAAGTCCTTGGTAAAAACTATAATCGGCGCTGATGGTGCCTTGCACATTTTTCTCGATCAGGTCGTTGACCTGCACATATTCATCTACAAGACGAAAAAACATGCCCTCGCGATCAGCCTGTTCGTAAGCGCTGCGTGCCATCTCTTCGATCGCGTCATCTGCAATGGCCCGGCGCGCCGAGTTTTCCAGAGAAACGATGCTTTGCCCCAGTTCGCTTTCAAAAAAGATCGAAGCTTGTTCTAGCTGCACATCGGACATCATCTCGCCAACCGACAGCGAAAGTTGTTGGTGCATCGTGGTCGGATCGTACAAATCCTCAACTTGCGCCAAAAAATAGGCTCCTCCTGAGCTGCCCAGCATCGACTCGTTGATTGCATGCCCTTGCGCCACGCCTTCTTCACTAAGAATTTTCATAAAATCCAAAATATGCATCGCCTGCATCAGTCTTTCAGCACGCTCGCTTGCGGCCAGAGGCAGCGCCCAGATCGTCAAACAGAGTGCCGTAGCTAAAACTCGCATCAGATATCCTGCGCCGGGCGCAATTCGGCCATGCGAGCGGCTAATACTTCAAACCGCATCGCCATGATTTCATATTGGATCGCATTCAACAGCTCATAGACCTCCTGCATCAGAGGCTGTTCCAGAGCTTCAACATAGGCGTCGACATCCTCATCCGAGAAATCCTGGTAGGTGTAAGCCGCCCCTGCCAAAGCTGACAGTTGCAGAGATCGACGCAACTCACCTTCATTGCGTTGGATCATCGTGCGCAGTTCATCTCCGCTCAGTTGCATGTCGATAATGCCAGACGCACTTGCGGCCAGTAAAAACCGCACCTGAATCTCTTGCAGCGCGCGCAGCGAGGTTCCGCTGGCGTCCACCGCACGGTTCATGCGCTTCAGGCTTTCAACACGAGATGAGCCTTCTTTTATCAACTTCGAGACGATTTCTTGCCCGGCCAGTTGTTTAGCCTCATCATCGTCATCCATATGAGCGGCGTTTTCAGCAACGACCAGTCTTTGCCCCAACTCCGAGGCATAAAACGAGACCGCGTGGACCAGCGCCTCTTCGCTAAGCGTCTGTTCAAGGATCGAGACGGCCGTTTCGTGCATCAAAGCGGTATCAAATACTTCTTCGGTCAGACGTGCCCAATCCGATCCGAAGCCGTCAGGGTCGATACCCAGCATCTGCGGGGCCGAAGCAGAGGCCTGCGCTATGCTTTCCAAGGCAACGTCAAAACCTGTCGTGGTCAGAAACGCTTCAATCTGATCCTGACTGGCGGCCTGAGATGGCGAGGCCATGACACCAAGTGAGAAAATTGGAAGGATGAGGCTGATTGCGAACTGGCGTATAAAGTAAGTCATACGTATCAGCCTAGGTGTTTTCTTACCTCTGGCAATGGAAAATCCCACTATCGTCAAAATCCGGTATTTTCTGCTTGCACCCCTGCCCGTTCACCACTAAATCCCCCCCTCATAGACCCCCGCGGAGAGGTGCCGGAGTGGTCGAACGGGGCGGTCTCGAAAACCGTTGTGGGTGCAAGCCCACCCAGGGTTCGAATCCCTGTCTCTCCGCCATAAATCAATTCATCCTTCAAGGCTGTTTCTTTGCTTGTGTTGCGATTCCTGCAATGGATGGCATGATGTTGCCACTGCCTGCAGTGTCAATCAGCGCAGTGTGGCTCAAACCCGCAATATGCTGCAAACTCACGTGTTTTCCCCTTTGCTTTAACGTACCTTAACCCCATCTGAGCGACACATCATTTGAAGGAGACATCCAATGTCGCGTCTTTTACTTATCGTAGCCATCGCCGTTATCGGCGGAGGCGCTTACTATTTCGCCACAAAACCTGAACCAACCCCTGCCGAGCAGTTGCAATCGGCGGCTGAAGATGCCTCAGAGGCGGTTGGTGAAGCAGCCTCGGCAATACAAGAGGGCGCTGCTGATGCCGTTGAGGCGGCGACTGAACAAGCATCCGAGGCTGCGTCCTCGATTGCGGATCAGGCCTCGGAAGCTGCATCTTCGGTATCGGAACAGGCCAGCGACGCTGCTACATCTTTGACCGAGCAGGCCAATGATGCAGCCTCAGCAGCTGGCGATCAGGTCGCAGCGCTTGCCGGTCAGGGACAGGAACTGTTCAACTCGTGGGTTCAGGACGGCATGCTGACCGCGCAGAATTTCGACTATGACGCAATCGTCACGTCAGTTCAGGAAAGCGCCTTGTCTCAGGACATCAAAACACAGGTTATGAAGATCCTCGACGAGATCAAAGCGTCGCCTGAGCTGGTTGTCGCGAAGATACAGGATCTGCGCAATCTGATGACGCAGCAGTGATCAATTCCAGAACCAGCCCTAAGAGGGCTGGTTCACCCGGTCGGGATGCGACTTAATTTGCGTCACATTACGGCATTACCCAATTGACATAGCTCACCGTGTTTGATTGCTTTCTTGAGATTGTTTTGAAAAAATAAAACCTTTTGTCAGTGTGTTACATTGTGACGATGAAGGCCTCGTGCTGAACTCGCATCAAAGAAGGATCGAACGATGACCACCCTGCCCGACACCATGTTTGCCGTTGTTCAGACGCAGGACGGATATTCCGGCACAGCCACGGGACCGACGCTGGAGAATGCCTCGGACTGGTTAGCGGAGGCTGAACTGCCTGTACCTGTCCCAAAGGCGGGACAAGTGTTGATCAAAGTGCGCACTGCCTCGGTGAATCCTTCAGATATCCATTTTATCAAAGGGGAATATGGTCAGCCGCGGGTCAAAGGCGCCGCAGCAGGGTTCGAGGGGTGCGGAGATGTTGTTGCCACCGGTACCGGCGCTGACGCCCTGCTGGATCAGCGCGTGGCCTTTGTGGCAGCAGGCTCTGGTGCCTGGGCCGAATATGTTGTGACGCAGGCCCAGATGTGTATCCCCTTGCGCCCCGAAATCTCGGATGAAGACGGGGCGGCGCAGATCGTAAACCCGCTAACCGCAATGGCGATGGTGGATATCGCACGGGCTGAGGGCGAGGCTTTTGTGGTCTCTGCTGCCACCAGCCAGCTTGGTAAGTTGATGTGCAGCCTTGGACGGGATCTTGGGTTGAAACCGATCGCTCTGGTGCGGCGCGCCGAAACGGTCGAGATGTTAAAAGGCCTGGGTGCGGCAGAGGTGGTCGTGACCAGCGATACGGATGCGCCGACGCGGTTTGCCACGATCAGTGCAGATCTGAAACCTCGTGTTTTTCTCGACGCGGTTGCCGACCAACTGTCAGAGCAGGTGTTCTGCGCGATGCCCAATGGCGCGCGGTGGGTTTGCTATGGGAAACTCAGTACGGAAATGCCGAAGTTGACTCAGATGGGCCAGTTGATCTTCATGAGCAAACGGATCGAGGGCTTCTGGCTGACCCGCTGGATGATGGACACTCCCCCGGCTGATCAAATGCGAGTTGTCAGCGAAGTGCAGGCGCGATTTGCAGATGGGCGCTGGCGCACAGATGTTTCCGCACGGCTTTCGCTACGAGAAGTGCTGCCAAATCTGGCGGATGCTCTGAAAAAGAGTGACGGGAAGGTGATAATCACTCCATAGTAGAACAAAGCGCCGGACTTAACCGGCTTAGGGAGGGTGAGATTGGATAACGCACAGCTGCTGATTAGCGGGCTGGCGAATGGTTGTGTCTACGGCCTGATCGCCCTTGGCTTTGTACTGATTTACAAAGCCACCGAGGCAGTGAATTTTGCGCAGGGCGATTTCATGATGCTGGGTGCGTTTGTCACCATTGGCCTTACGAATACGGAATATATGGGGCTGCCCTTCTGGCTGGCGCTACCGATTTCACTGGGGATTATGGGCGGACTTGGGTATCTGATCGATCGGCTGATCATCCGCCGCGTCTTTGGCGAAAGTCAAACTGCCGTGGTGATCCTAACCATCGCCTTGGGCTTTGTGATCAGGTTTGCAGCTGGTCTGATCTGGGGGCACGAGCCGCAAACGCTGCAGAACCCATTGGCTGGTAAGGAGATCCGGTTCGGTGGTCTTGTGCTGGGGATGGAGGACGTGGCCGTGATTGTTGTCACCGTCCTACTGACCTGGGGTCTTTATGTGTTCTTCAGCAAGACCAAGCTGGGGCTTGCCATGCAAGGTGCGTCTCAAAACCAGTTGGCGGCATATTACATGGGGATACCGGTCAAGCGGGTTCAGGGCTTAATCTGGGCATTGGCCGGAGTTGTCGCCGGGATTGCCGGAATTTTGTTCGCGGCCAAAGGCTCGGTCGATCCCACAACTGGGCTTCTGGGGATCAAGGCATTTGCAGCAGCTGTGATCGGCGGGTTTGGCAGCCTGCCCGGCGCATTGGCCGGCGGGCTAATCGTCGGCGTAATCGAGCCCTTTGCCAGCCGCTATATTGCAGCCGGGTACAGTCAGATCGCGCCTTATGCGCTGTTGCTGGCAGTTCTGATCTTTCGACCGCATGGGCTGTTCAGCCAGGTACGGGTCAAGAAGGTCTGATCGCATGCGGATTGTTTTCAAAACAAACTATATGCAGGACATTCGCCCGTGGAAGGATGGCTATCAGCTTAGCCTCTATCTGATCCTGTTGGTGGTCGTAGCCGCTGCGCCGTGGTGGCTGGATGATTTCTATCTTGGGGAACTGACTAATGTCCTGATCTGGGCCATCGCGGGTTTGGGCTTGATGATCCTAACCGGCCATACCGGGCAGGCCAGCCTTGGCCATGCCGCCTTTCTGGCCGTTGGGTGCTATGCCAATGTTATCCTGATCGAGGCTGGAGTACCATTCCCCATCGCTTTCCCGCTGGCGGGTCTGTTGACCGGCATCGTCGGAGCAACCGTCGCCATCCCTGCGCTACGCCTGCATGGCATCTATCTTGCGATCTTCACCCTGGCTCTGTCTGTGCTCATGGACGACATCATCGTTCTGGCCGAACCCGTCACCGGAGGTGTCGCGGGTAAATATCTGGGTGGTGTCAAAATCTTCGGATATCTGGTCGATCGTTGGGCCACCCCGGCCCCGTTTTTCTGGCTGGTGCTGGCCGTCGCCGTTATCGTGACACTGGGCTATATCAACCTATTGCGCGCGCCCTTGGGCCGCAGCTTCATCGCCGTACGAGACTCTGAGATCTCAGCGCAGGCGATGGGTGTGGATATCGCGCGCACCAAGACAATCTCTTTCGCCCTCTCCTGCGCCGTCACCGGACTAGCAGGCGCATTGATGGGTATGTTCTCTGGGGCGTTCAATAACGAGACATTCAGCGTCGTAATTTCCATCCAATTGCTGATGATGATCGTTATCGGAGGTCTGGGTTCGATCCATGGCGCGTTTTTGGGCGCAGTTGTGATCGGTTTCCTGCCGCAGTTTCTGTCGATTTCAAAGGAATACGCGGCAGCCCTGTTTGGCGGCAATACGGTCGCCATTCCGGGGCTCGAATTCGGCATCTTCGGCATGATCCTGATCGCCTTCATCCTGTTCGAACCGATGGGTCTGTATGGTCGATGGCTAAAAATCCGGACGTGGTTCGAACTGTTCCCCTTCTACCGCAAGGACATGTTCAAACGACAAAAGTCCTATCTCAAGACGGAGCGTCTGAGATGAGCTTGCTGGAGTTTGAAAACGTTACCCTGAAATTCGGCGGTCTGACTGCTGTGGATGATCTGTCCTTCAACGTGCAAGAAGGTGAGGTGTTCGCCATCGTCGGTCCCAACGGCGCCGGCAAATCAACGGTCTTCAACCTGATTTCGCGCTTCTATGATCCTTATGCAGGGGCGATCCACTTTGACGGGCATGATCTGCTGCGTATCAAGCCCTCGGGTGTCGCGGCCTATGGCGTCGCGCGGACATTCCAGAACATTGAACTGTTCGAACATGCGACCGTTTTGCAGAACCTTCTGGTCGGGCGCCACCGGCACCGCAAAACCAATCTGATCTCGGAAATTCTGTTCTCGCCCTCAGCTCGCAGTCAGGAGATCGAGAACCGAGAAAAGGTTGAAGAGATCATCGACTTCCTCGACCTCCAGGCCTTTCGTGACAAGATGATCTCGGGCCTCCCCTATGGCGTGCGTAAGGTGGTCGAAGTCGCCCGAGCGTTGGCCACCGATCCAAAACTCCTGCTGTTGGATGAACCCGCCTCGGGCCTATCGGTGGAAGAGACCACAGATATGCGTTGGTGGATCGATGACATCCGGCGTCAGATGGGCATTACCGTGCTTATGGTAGAGCACGATATGGGTCTGGTCTCGGGCGTGTCCGACCGGGTTCTTGCCATGGCCGACGGAGCGAAGCTTGCCCTTGGAACCCCAGCCGAAGTTCAATCTCATCCTGCTGTGGTAGAGGCCTATTTGGGCAAAGCTTCATGAACCAACCGATCCTTAGCATTCGCAATGTTGAAAGCTTTTATGGCCCGATCATGGCCATTCGTGGCGTGTCATTGGACGTGCATCGAGGGCAGGTCGTTTCAATCCTGGGCGCAAATGGCGCGGGCAAGACAACGCTGATGAAAACAATCTCAGGCGTGATGGATCCCGAAAAAGGTTCAATCACATTTGACGGTCAGCAAATACAGGGATCGGAACCTCACAAGGTCGTGCAAAAAGGCATCGTCCATGTGCCCGAGGGACGCGAGGTCTTTCCACTTTTGACCGTCGACGAGAACCTGAACCTTGGGGCTTATACCCTGTCGGATAAAGGACAGATCGATCATGACCGCGATCTGGTGTTTTCCTACTTTCCTGTGCTGAAAGACCGCCGCAATCAGGAGGCTGGCACTCTGTCCGGCGGGCAACAGCAGATGCTGGCGATTGGGCGCGGCCTGATGGCTAACCCGCGTATCATGCTGCTGGATGAGCCCTCGCTGGGCCTATCGCCGCTGCTGGTGCAAGAGATTTTTGGCATTCTCAAACGCCTGAATGACGAACAGAGCATGACAATGATGCTGGTCGAGCAGAACGCCAATGCGGCACTGGAACTCGCCCATCATGGCTATGTAATGGAGATCGGACGGATCGTTATGGATGGTGCGGCTGAAACCTTGCTGCAATCCGAGGACATTCAGAATTTCTATCTGGGCGTTCAGGAAGAAGGCGCGCGAGAAAACCGCCGCTGGAAACGCAAGAAGACATGGAGGTGAGCTGGATGGACGCAAGCCCCCTGCCCCCTCAGATCAGAATCAACGGTGTGCAGTTCAACGCTACGCCAGGTCAGAGACCCCTGCGAGTCGATGGCTGTGTCACGATATGCGAGCTATTCCAGAAACGCTGTGCCGAACTGGAACAGCGTACGGCGCATCGCGAGAAGGACTTCGGCATCTGGAAATCCTACTCATGGGCCGACTACTGGCAACACGCCAAATGGATCGGGCTGGCCCTGCGCAAGCTGGGTCTGCAACGTGGCGAGGTTGTCTCGATCCTGTCCGAAGACCGCAAGGAATGGGCGTGGTTCGACATGGGCATCCAGTGTGTCGGAGGGATTGCTTCGGGCGTCTACACCACAGATTCGGCCAGCCAGTTAAAATACCTGATCAATGACAGTGGCAGCCGGTTTCTGATCGTTGAAGATGAAGAGCAGTTGGACAAGTTCCTCGAAGTCGAGGCGGATCTGTCCGATCTGCTCAAGGTCATTATCCTTGAGGATGAAGGCCTGCACGACCTGGATCATCCGCGTTGCATGATGATCGAGGACTTGTATGCTCTGGGGCAACAGGCTGAGGTCGATGAACCCGGCGCATTCGAAGCAGAAATCGCTGAAACCACGTCACAAGACACCGCCCTGCTCATATATACGTCAGGTACCACCGGTAATCCCAAAGGCGCCATGCTAAGCCATGAGAACATCATGGCCGCGATTGAGGCAGGGGCGCATTCCCTGCCCTCCCAATCAACCGACGAACAGCTATGCTTTCTGCCGCTCTGTCATATCCTCGAACGCGACGTGTCGATCTACTACCCGCTTGCGATGAAGACTACTGTGAATTTCGCTGAAAGCCCCGAGACAGTGTTCTCCAACCTGCAAGAGGTCTCTCCCGCCACCTTCACTGCCGTCCCGCGCGTGTGGGAGAAGATCTACTCGCAGGTCATGTTCATGGCGAAGGAAGCAACGCCCACAGGACGCTTCGCCTTTGCACAGGCGCTTAAGTCTGGAATGGCGCGCGCTGAATTTATCCTTGCGGGCAAACCTGTTCCAGCACCGATCGCTATGCAGTTCTGGCTTTGGGATCGGCTTGTTCTGCGTAACCTGCGCCGGATGCTGGGCTTAGATCGTCTCCGCCGAGGCGGCTCTGGTGCAGCGCCGATCTCTCCCGATTTGCTCAGGTGGTATTGGGCAATTGGTGTGCCCATAGTAGAGGGCTTCGGTATGACCGAAACCGCCGGCATAGCAGCGCTGAACACGCTTGAGGCCAACAAGATCGGCACCATTGGGAAACCTGTTCCTGGCAACGACCTGCGCATCTCGGATGACGGAGAAATTCAGGTCAAAGGCCTGAACGTCTTTCAGGGCTACTGGCGCAACAATGCCAAAACAGCCGAAAGCTTCACCTGCGACGGTTGGCTGCGCACTGGGGATATGGGGCATATCGACGAGGAAGGTTTTGTCACCATCACAGGGCGCCTCAAGGACATCATCATCACTGCGGGCGGTAAGAACGTCACGCCCGCAGAGATCGAGAGCGGGTTGAAGTTCAGCCAGTATATCTCGGACGCGGTGATCATCGGGGATCGGCGCAAGTACCTGACGGCGCTAATCATGATCGATCAGGAAAACGTGGAGAAATTCGCACAAGAGCGCAAGATCCCCTTCTCGAACTTTTCTTCCCTTTGTGCTGCGTCCGAAGTGACGGAGCTGATCGGCGAGGAAATCGCAGCGGTCAATAAGGACTTTGCGCGGGTCGAACAGATCAAGGATTTCCGGCTGATCGACGTGTTGCTCACTGCCGAAGATGAGGAGCTGACGGCGACGATGAAACTCAAACGTGGTCTGGTGGAAAAGAAACACGCACATCTCATTGAAGATATGTACAATTAGTTAAGGGGCGACCCAACAGGGAGGAGAAATATGAAACACTTATTTAAGGGCCTTGCGGCAGCGACGGCATTGACTGCATCCGCCACGATCAGCTGGGCGCAAACACAAGGCGTGACAGATGACGAGATCGTCATTGGCTCAGTCAACGACCTCAGTGGCATCTTCGCTGCCGTGGGCGTTCCGGCCACCAAAGGCGCAAATGTGGTCTTTGATCGCGTCAACGCCGAGGGTGGCGTGCATGGCCGCAAGATCCGCTTTGTCGTCGAGGATAACGGCTATCAGATGCCACGCGCGATGCAGGGCTATAACAAGCTGCTGAACCGTGACAAGGTTTTTGCGATGTTGCAGTCGCTGGGTACGCCGATGAATGTTGCTGGGTTCAAGCTGCTGGATCCGAAAGGTATTCCCAACGTCGCCCCTCTGACCGCCGCGCGGCAAATGCTGCAAGAGCCGATGAAGAACAAGTTCACCTCGTTCTCGACCTATTACGATCAAGCTCGGATCGGGGTGAAGTATCTGAACGATGAGTTCGGCTCACAAACCGTATGCACCATGTATCTGCCCACCGATTTCGGTGAGGAAATTCTGGAAGGCAGCAAAGCGGGAGCCGAAGAGGCTGGCATCACTTTCGGCGCTGAGACCACCCATAAACCGGACGAGACGGATTTCGTGGGGTCCTTGAGCAAGCTTAAAGAAGAAGGTTGTGACATCGTCACGATGGCGCTCGGCGTGCGTCAGGCAATCACTGTTGTTGGAACGGCCAAGAAAATGGGCCTGACCGACATGAAGTTTCTCGGCACCTCGGCCAGCTTCCTAACCGTGGTCGCACAGGTGCCCGGTGGTGTGACCGACGGTTTCTATGCGGCGGCCTCGTGGCTGGATCTCTGGGCGCGCGCCGAAGAGCCCGCCCCGGCAGCATTTATTGCTGAATACAAAGAGGCTACGGGCGAAGACCCGGTCGGATTTTCAATGCTGGGCTATTCAGCGGCCGAGATGATGGTCAAAGCGCTTGAAGCTGCAGGTCCTGATCTGACGCATGATAGCTTCATCGCCGCGATGGAATCTCTGGATTACATGGATGAGTTGGTCGGCAACCAGATCACATATGGGCCCGATGACCATCAGGGTGCTGACTCTGTGTTTGTCAGCGTCGTCGAAAATGGTGCGTGGAAACTGGTTTACGAAGAATAAACCGACCAAGGAAAAAGGGCTCGCAGTTGCGAGCCCTTTCCAATTCGGTATCCGTAGCGATTAACGCTTCGAGAACTGGAACGAACGACGCGCTTTGCGCTTACCGTATTTCTTACGTTCCACAACGCGGCTGTCGCGGGTCAGGAAGCCTGCGGCTTTCAGAGCGCCACGCAGGTTGGGATCGTACAGTTGCAGCGCTTTCGAGATGCCGTGCTTGACCGCACCGGCCTGACCGGTCAGGCCACCACCTTTGACGGTTGCAACAACGTCGAACTCACCTTCCACACCAGCAACCTGGAACGGCTGGCGCAGGATCAGCTGCAGAACGGGACGCGCAAAATACTTGTCCTGATCCTTTCCGTTCACGGTGACCTTGCCGGAACCCGGCTTGATCCAAACGCGGGCAACAGCGTCTTTACGCTTGCCGGTGGCGTAGGAACGACCCAGCTCGTCACGTACGGGTTCACGTACGATGACTTCTTCGGCCACGGTTTCAACGCCTGCGACGGCGCTCAGCTCTTCGAGAGTATTGATCTGATCAGCCATCGGTCATTAGCTCCGGGTGTTTTTCTTGTTCATGGACTTAACGTCCAGAACTTCGGGCGCTTGCGCCTCATGAGGATGCTCGGCACCTGCGTAAACGCGCAGGTTGGTCATCTGCTGACGCGCCAGACGGTTGCCCGGCAGCATGCGCTTGACCGCTTGGGTCACGACGCGCTCGGGGTGTGCACCCTCAAGGATCTGCTGCTTGGTGCGCGACTTGATGCCGCCCGGGTGGCCAGTGTGCCAGTAGAAGTTCTCTTCGCGCTTCTTGCCAGTCATCTGGATTTTGTCAGCGTTGATCACGATGACATTGTCGCCCATGTCCATGTTGGGTGTGAACGACGCTTTGTGCTTGCCACGCAGGCGCATGGCGACGATCGAGGCAAGACGGCCCAGAACAACACCCTCGGCGTCGATCAGGATCCATTTCTTGTCGATGTCTGCAGGTGTTGCAGAAAAGGTTTTCATGGCAGGATAGTCCTGTTTGATGTGAAAGACCGCCCCTTGGCGGAGCGGCCCGAATTCGATGGAGGGGGTTTAGACCTACTAGTTATGCAGGTCAATACAGGCAAAGTATAATATATCTATCAATAACAATAACTTATAAAATAGGTATTATTTTACCCCAAAATTTCTTCGGCATATCCAGCTTTACGTAGTTTAGCTAAGCTAGACTCAACCAAGATCATCCAATGTCGGAGGTGGCTATGCAAGAATTGGAACAGGTTATCGCTGCCTATGGTGCGGCATGGCAGTCGACCGATCCCGAAAGGCGACGGAGCCTTCTTGAGCAGTGTTTTGCACAAACTGGTCGTTACGTCGATCCAACTGCAGAAGTTTCCGGCAGAGATCAACTCAATGCCCATATCGGAGCGGTTCTGAGTGATACAAAGGGCCGAGTTGAGCTGACCAGTGAGCCGAATTCACACCATGATGTGGTCCACTTCACCTGGCATATGGTTGCTCCCGATGGTTCCATTATGGTGGCCGGACATGATTTCATTCGTCTCGATGCCGATGGTAAAATTGCACATTTGTCGGGCTTTTTCGGCGACCCTGACCCGGTGCAATAACGGCTAGACGCTTATTTGTTCGGGTGGGTTATCCAGCAGCGCGCGCAGGCGCAGCATGGCATCTTCGAACTTCTCAAGCGTGACATGCCCGTTCACCGCTATACGAACGGCATTTGGCGCGCGACCATCCCGAAGCGCGAATTCATCGGCCGATCGCAGCTGAATACCTTCCCGCTCGGCCGCCCGGCTGAACGCAGCAGACCGCCAACCGGAAGGCAGATGAAGCCAGACGAAGGGAATCTCCGAATCCCAGTTTAGATCGAAGCCACCCAGGGCGTTTACCGCCACACGTACATATTCGCCCATCTTGGTACGGACGTTTTTTGCAAGTTGCCTCGCCTCTGGATGTCCCAACAGCAACCGCGTCAACTCAGCCAAAGGCTGGGCGAGCCCGAAATACCCGTATTCTGCAGAACGCCGCAGATCGACGCTCTGCTCTTTCGGTGCGATGGCGAAACCTACCCGTAATGCTGGTGTTAGAGTTTTCGAAATTGACGAAACATGCCAGCCCCGTTCGGGTGCCAAAGCACGATAGCTGGGCGCGCGGGCCTCGCCCATGCGATAGCAATCGTCTTCAATGATCTGTAATTCATGCTTTCGCGCAATCTCGACAACTTCTTTGCGCCGTTCCAACGGTGAATGCCCGCCCGTTGGGTTCTGCACTTCGGGTGAGACGCAGATCGCCTGCGCCTTCGTCTGCCTGAGGATGTGGTCCAGCGCATCGGGGCTTATGCCCCATTTGTCCATTTTTACCCCGACAACCTCGGCGCGCATCAACTCACCTGCCCGTCTGAACCCGGCATAAGACAAGTCCTCAACCAACACGATGGGTTTCGGATCTTTCAGAACGGTCTGGAACACAACGCAAATGCCACTTTGCCCACCATGTGTCAGTACAATGTCATCTGCATTAAATGAGCCCAGAGGAAGATCTGACAACCAGTCGGCCACAACCTGGCGCACGGGTAGGTAGGCATCTCGGGTCGGATAGTTCATAAACATCCGCGGATCGCCTTTTGCAACCTTTTCAAGGCATTCGCGGATTAATGTCACCTGCCCCACATCTGGCAAGCGTGGGCTGAACAGACTGACGTTGGATTCATATTTGTCGTCCCTCAGATGTAACTGCCGCGACCAGACATCGTCCAGAATGGGCGATCTCGGCGGGGCTACAAATGTACCACGCCCGACCTCGGCTTGTAGCAAACCTTCATCGGTCAGGATCGTATAGGCGCGCGCGACTGTGCCTGGTGTAATCTTTAATCGATACGCCAGTTCCCGCACCGGAGGTAGTTTCTTTCCAACCTCCAGTGTTTTGTTTTCTATCGCTTTTCGGATCGTGTCAGCGACCAGAGTATATTTTGGACCTTTGGATTTCGGTAACGCCTCTGGCCAAATTGTATCCATTACAATTCTTCCTTTGATTTCGACACAATGCTGAATGTATCAAAGCAGTGTACCGAACATTTTTACTTTGTGTCAATACAATTAGAAAGGATACCCAAGATGACACGCGCAATGCACAACCCCGCCCTCTTGCTGCTGAACGACAGCCCCCGGCTGCCGCTGATCGCCGCGCTGGCCGTGCGGTTTGCGGCGTCGGTCACACAATGGGAACAACGCCGCCGCAGCCGGGTAAACTTAGGTAAGCTGGATGACAGGCTGCTCCGCGATGTCGGGCTGACCCGCCATCGGGCAGATGCAGAAGTCAGCCGCTATTTCTGGATGAAATAGACTATCCCCAGTCCCATCTAAGGGACCTCTTCCTGGCCGGGGTTTATCCCCGGCCTTTTTTACCCAAAGGCAGCAGCGGCTGAGCCTTCTGGAGGAAGCGAATAGGTCATGCTGGCCCGCGCGACGGGCTTGTCAGAGCCTTCCGAGTAAATCAGCACATCCCCAACAGCCAATGTTCTACCTAATTTCAACAACTTACACTCAGCAATCAGGTCCGCCCCGCCTTCGGGCTTGCGCAAGAAATCCAGAGAACTGTTGGTGGTGACAGCCAGAGATTGTCGACCTTTCCGTGCCAAAACCATTGCATATACACTGACATCGGCCAGCCCGAACATGGACGGACCAGATACTGTGCCTCCGGGGCGCAGGTGACGGTCTTCGACCTTCAGGCGCATGGTGATGTTGGCTTCTGTCAGATCCTCGACCACAAAGTCGCTATGAACCTGTGGAAACACCTGCGCCAGGTATTCCGTCAATTCTTGCTTGTTCAGTGCTAATGACATGCTTCCCCTCGTCGCTCTGCCCGCCTAGAGTTGGCCTGAACGCCAGCGGGAGGGCAAGATGGCAATTCTGGAACGTCACGACACAGGTGCGATTGCACGGCTTCGAATGAACGCGCCTGAGCGGTTGAACGCCCTCAGCGATGAAATGCTGGCGGCCCTGCAGGCAGAGTTCGATGCGCTGCGCGAAGACAAGTCGATTCGTGTTGTTGTTATTTCCGGTGCGGGGAAAGCGTTTTGCGCGGGGCACGATCTGAAACAGATGACCCAGGGGCGGCAGGCACCCGATGGTGGACTTTCCTATTTTCAGGATCTGTTCGACCGATGTGCCAAGATGATGATGTCCATTCAGTCCCTGCCCCAACCCGTGATCGCCCAAGCGCACGGGATCGCCACTGCCGCAGGGTGTCAGCTTGTAGCAACCTGTGACCTGGCAATCGCGGCCGAGGGCACACGGTTCGGCGTAAATGGAGTCAATATCGGCTTGTTCTGCTCCACTCCGATGGTGGCTCTCAGCCGGAATATACCGCGGAAACAGGCGTTTGAAATGCTCACGACCGGTGATTTTATCACCGCCGAACGCGCGGCTGAGCTGGGTCTGATCAATCGAGCGGTTCCCGAGAACTTGTTGGAAGATGAAACCAATGCGTTGGCCGAGAAGTTGGCAGGCAAGCTCAGCAGTGCCGTGAAAATCGGTAAAACCGCTTTTTATCAACAGATTACAATGCGGACTGATCAGGCATACGATTATACCGCCGAGGTAATGGCACAGAATATGATGGACCGGAATACTGAGGAAGGGATTAGTGCCTTTATCGAAAAGCGCCCGCCTGATTGGCACCAGTAACGCAATTATTTAATACATTTTTGCCGACTGTTCGCATTTTTTCACTTTTCAAAAGGGCGACACTGTGGCAAAGCTGGGTCAAGGCCAAGGCCTGACCATACTTTTGGGTCGCCGTGGGCGGAAGGTCCCTCCAAGCTGGTTTCTCTCACCGGCGTTGACATTCCCGCAGCGGCGACCCCAAGAATCCCCCTCAGAACTAAAGCGATTACTGCGCATTGCGCATGGCGCTGCTCTGCCCTATTTGGCAGCACATGACAGAGACATTGCATATCGTGGGCGGCGGCATGGCCGGGTCCGAGGCCGCCTGGCAGGCAGCGGAAATGGGCGTGGATGTTGTGATCCACGAAATGCGTCCTAATGTGGGCACGTTTGCACACCAGACCAGCAATCTGGCCGAGATGGTGTGTTCGAACTCATTCCGATCGGATGATGATGAACAGAACGCAGTCGGCTTGCTGCATTGGGAAATGCGCGCGGCAAACGGGTTGATCATGACGACCGCAGATAGCCATCGCCTGCCTGCGGGTGGCGCGCTTGCGGTTGACCGTGATCCTTTTGCCGAAGCCGTAACTGCCAAGCTGAAGGCCCATCCACGGGTCTCGGTCTCAGCGGAAGAAGTAACCAGTCTACCCCAAGACGGAAAGTGGATCTTTGCAACCGGGCCGTTGACCTCGCCCGCATTGGGGGAAGCCATTCGCGCAGAGACTGGTACCGAGGCGCTGGCCTTTTTCGACGCGATCGCCCCCATCGTCTATGCAGACAGCATTGATATGAGCAAAGCCTGGATGCAGTCACGCTACGACAAGGGCGAGACTGAGGAAGAGCGCACCGCCTACCTCAACTGTCCGATGAATCGTGATCAGCACGAAGCCTTCATTGATGCGCTGCTGGCTGCAGATAAGACCGAATTCCACGAGGGAGAGACCGCTGGTTATTTCGACGGCTGTCTGCCGATCGAGGTTATGGCCGAGCGTGGTCGTGAAACTTTACGCCATGGCCCGATGAAACCTGTTGGCCTGACAAATCCGCATCAACCGGACGTAAAACCTTATGCCGTCGTCCAATTGCGACGCGACAATGCCTTGGGCACGTTGTTCAACATCGTCGGTTTCCAAACCAAGATGAAATACGGTGCGCAAACCGAGGTATTTCGTATGATACCGGGTCTGGAAAATGCCAGCTTTGCGCGATTGGGTGGCATTCACCGCAATACTTTCATCAACTCTCCGACTTTGCTGGACGCGCAGATGCGGCTCAAGTCTAGGCCAAATATTCGTTTTGCGGGGCAAATCACGGGGGTGGAAGGCTATGTGGAAAGCGCAGCGATGGGCCTTTTGGCAGGCCGTTTGGCCGCTGCCGAAATACTAGGCCGATCCCTTCCCGACGTACCGCAAGACAGTGCGATGGGCGCACTGATCCACCACATCACGGGCGGCGCCGAAGCCAAGACCTTCCAGCCGATGAACGTGAATTTCGGTCTGTTTCGCCCGGTCGACGGCCTGAAGGGGGGGCGCCGAGGCCGCAAGGACCGCTACAAGGCCTATACCGATCGCGCCAAGGAAGTCTGGAGCGATTGGGTAAAGCAGTGTTGACTGGACGTCGCCCCCAGCCTGCGCCTAACATGTAAGGTATGAGCGATAAGTTTCTGAAAGACACATACAATCTGAATTCTGCCCAGGAAACGCACGATCACTACCAGAAATGGGCGGCCTCATACGATGATGAGGTCGGTGAGCACGGATATGTCACCCCGGACCGTGTTGCGGCAGCATTGAAATCCTTTGTCTCAGATGCTGATGTGCCGGTGCTGGACTACGGATGCGGTACCGGGTTGTCGGGTTTAGCACTTCGCAAGGCGGGTTTTCGTGTCATCGATGGGATGGATCCAACACCAAAGATGCTGGAAGGTGCCGCTGCCAAGGGGGTTTATCGCAACTTGATAAACTTCGAAGTTACTGATCCCAACCCCATTGAGGCCGAGGCTTACTCAGCCATAACATGCATTGGCGTCATCGGCGTTGGTGCCGCGCCGCCTGAAACCTTTGATCTACTTATGAACGCGCTGCCACGTGGCGGATATCTGGCGTTTTCCTTCAACGATCACACTTTGGCTGACCGCACTTACACCGGGCGGCTGAACGACTGGCTGGACATGGGTCACGCAAGGCTGTTATTCCGCGAATACGGTCCGCATCTACCGGGTATGGACATGAAATCAGACGTTTATGTTGTTGAAAAAAAGTGATATTCACAACGCGTTTTGCGCCATCGCCAACAGGTCCGCTGCATTTGGGGCATGCCTATTCCGCGCTTCTTGCGTTTGATCAGGCACGGGCTGCGGGTGGATCATTTCTTTTACGGATCGAAGATATTGATCAATCGCGATCCAGGTCCCATTGGGAAACCCAGATCTACGACGACCTGCACTGGCTTGGACTGCGCTGGCCGCACCCGGCGATGCGCCAGTCGGACAGGCTGCCGCGATACAGAGAGGCATTGGAAATTCTGAAAAACATGGGCCTTGTCTACCCTTGCAGCTGCAATCGTGCCGATATCGAATCTGCGGCCGGTGCTCCGCAGGAAGGTGTACCCCAGTTCGGACCTGACGGGCGCATCTATCCAGGCACGTGCCGCGACCGCCCTTTGTCGGATGCTTCAGCTGGGGATGTTCTGCGCCTGAACATGCACAAGGCAATCAAGGCATCCGAACTTCGTGGATTTTGTGAAACTGGTGCGAAGTATTTGGGAACGCATGAGCTTGATGCGCACAACCTCATGAACGCGGTTGGCGACATCATTCTCGTTCGGCGCAATATGGGCAGTTCGTATCACCTGTCCGTCGTGGTTGATGATGCGGACCAGAACATCTCACATGTGGTCCGGGGCGAGGATTTGTTCGATGCCACGCAGATACATGTCCTTTTACAAGGGCTGCTTGGGTTGCCGACACCTGTTTATCATCATCACCGTCTGATCCGGGACAACAACGGCAAACGCCTCGCGAAACGTGACGACGCACGCGCCATCTCGCTTTATCGCGACCAAGGAGCATCTCCCGCTGAAATCAGAGAGATGGTGGGCATTTGACCTGACCACCATCAGAGGCCCCTCTATTCCATTGGCTTCATGAGTTCGACTTCGGTCCCATCGCGGACGGCCGTGTAGAAACAACTTCGCCGGTTGGTGTGACAGGCTGGCCCCGTTTGGTTCACCACAACCAGCAGGCAATCCCTGTCGCAATCGACGCGAAAATCCACCAGGGCCTGCAAGTGGCCTGAGCTTTCGCCCTTGATCCAGAACGCCTGTCGTGACCGCGACCAATACGTAACCCGTCCGGTTTCCAACGTGTGCTCGATGGATTGGGCATTCATCCAGGCCATCATCAGAACCTCGCCCGTCGCTTCGTCCTGTGCGATCGCGGGGATCAAACCCGCCTCATTGAATTTCAGTGTCGACGGATCGAACAAGACTGCGTCAGCCATCGCAAAAACCTTTTGCATCCCAGAATCCCGCCATTATGTATGGGGAATGGACAACGAGGGAAAGCCATGAGCGGCGAAACCGATCTGATCAAGCTCTATTCCGGACGCATCTTGGCGCTAGCTGCGGATATTCCGCATCTGGATCGCTTGGATAATCCCGATGCGACGGTAAAGAAACGAGCCCCTTTGTGTGGATCGACCGTGACTGTAGACGTCAAGCTCGAAGATGGGCGGATCGTGGACTTTGGGCAAGACGTAAAGGCCTGTGCGTTGGGTCAGGCCTCGGCTTCGGTCGTAGGCAGCGCCGTGATCGGGGCGACGCGGTCGCAGGTCGAAACCGCACGTGATCAGCTTTCCGCAATGCTGAAGAAAGACGGCCCTGCCCCAGAGGCGCCCTTTGACGGGCTCGAAGTTCTGATGCCCGCGCGGGACTACAAGAACCGCCACGCGTCAATCCTGCTGGCGCTTGACGCGACCGCCGAGGCGATGGAGCAGGCCGAACAAGCCAACTGCGCCTGATTGGCTTTTCCATACAAAGCCGTATAGGGTGCCCCCAATGATTGGGGGGGCTAACGTGAACAATTTGCTGGAACATTTTGTGACGCTCTGGGTCGTGATCGACCCCATCGGCACCATCCCCGTCTTTATCGCTGTCACTGCTGGGATCGCGACGGGTGCGCGTCGTAAAACTGCTTTACTGGCCGCGTTGGTCAGCGCAGGCATTCTGCTGTTCTTTCTGATCTTCGGGCAACTTGTGATCGAGGCTTTGGATATCGGCCTTAACTCGTTTCAGGTTGCAGGCGGAATTATTCTGTTTCTCTTCGCTCTGACCATGATCTTTGGCGAAAGCAAACAGGTGATCGAGCAGCGCCAGGCCGAAGAAGACCTGGACGACAAAATGCACAAGACCAATCCGGCCATTTTCCCTTTGGCCGTCCCTTCGCTTGCGTCACCGGGCGCGATGCTGGCGATAGTGGTTCTAACGGACAACAACCGATACAGCGTCGCCGATCAGAGCATCACTGCACTGGTTATGTTGGTCGTTATTGCCATAGCGTTTGTGCTGATGCTGCTGGCCGAGCCGATCATCCGGTTGATCGGGCATTCCGGCGCAGCGATCATCAGCCGCGTGATGGGGATGATCCTTGCATCTGTCGCCGTAAATTCAGTTCTATCCGCCACGATCGAAATCATCAAAACCGGACAGCTGTAAAAAGAACCGCCGCACCTTCCGGGCGGAAAGGGCGGCGGCAAGTCATGCGTTTCTCATGTAGGGTCCGGATCACCGCACGGGGCCGAGGCAGGCCCCTTCAAGGGAAATGGGACAGGCAGGTCACCCTTGACTATGACGGGGAGACAAGCGCGGTGTGATCGGCACGAGATCGCAGGCAGAAAGGCTTAGAACCCGGTTGGCAGGTGAAGGGCAACCACCAGCATCACAACCAGTGAAACCGCGCCCGCTGCATCCTGCAAAATCGTGGATTGTGAACGGGTAAAGGCAGTTTTGATCTGGCTCAGCATGGTCTCACCTCCGGTCAGGTTTAATCCTTTGTTGACCTTTTGTTCTCATATTTTAACGAGTCGGTAAAGAACTTTTTGAGAACATTTGTGAACTTAGTGGGATTTTCGGTCTAACCCACTGATATCAAACGGATCGCCTGATCCTGCTTCATAAGCCACAGAAGAACACGCGCAGCCTGCCCCCGATCCGAGGTCAATTTGGGGTCTGCGGACAGCAAAGCGCGCGCATCTGATTGCGCCACCGCCATCAGCCCAGCTTGCCTTTCAAGATCAGCTATCCGGAACTTTGGCAGGCCAGATTGTGCGGTTCCGATCAAGTCACCCGCACCGCGCATCTGCAGATCGGTCTCGGCAATGCGGAAGCCGTCTTCAGTTTCTCGGAGTACCTCCAGCCGTTTGCGACCACCCTCGCTAAGCGGTGGCTGATACATCAACAAACAGGTTGAGGCATCTTCACCACGTCCAACTCGGCCCCTAAGCTGATGCAACTGCGCCAGACCAAAAATCTCTGCCCGCTCAATCACCATGATCGTGGCGTTCGGCACGTTCACCCCAACCTCGATCACCGTAGTAGCGACAAGGACTTTGGTCTTACCACTCTGAAACGCCGCCATTGCCGCGTCTTTATCGGCGGGCGGCATTTGGCCGTGTACCAGACCCACCACATCGTCCCCCAAGATCGCGCGCAACCGTTTGAAACGCTCCTCAGCCGCAGTCAGGTCCGAGATCTCGGATTCATCGACTAATGGGCACACCCAATAGCATTGTTTGCCTGCATCAATCGCACCGCGCAGATGGGCCACAACTTCGTCCATGCGTTGCGTGCTGACGACTGCGGTCTTGATCGGTTTACGACCCGGCGGCTTTTCATCCAGCACCGAGACGTCCATATCGCCGTACTGCGCAAGCGCCAAACTGCGCGGGATGGGCGTAGCGGTCATCACCAGCACATCGGCGCGTTGGCCCTTTTCGGACAGCTCCATGCGTTGGCGGACGCCAAAACGGTGCTGCTCATCAACGATGGCCAGCCTTAGGGCTTTGAATTCAACATCGTCCTGAAACACCGCGTGGGTACCGACCAATATCTGAATATCTCCCTGCTTCAGCGCAGCCAGCTTCGCTCGACGCTCAGCCCCCTTGTCGCGCCCGGTCAGGATTTCCAGTACAACTCCGGCTTCTTCTGCCAATGGACGCAGCCCTTCAAGATGCTGCCGGGCAAGGATTTCGGTAGGGGCCATCATCACCCCCTGCCCGCCAGCTTCGACGGCTATAAGCAGCGAAACAAATGCTACCAGAGTCTTTCCTGCCCCCACATCGCCCTGAAGCAACCGGTTCATCCGCGTCTCAGCGGCCATATCTGCCGAGATTTCCTCGATCGCGCGTGTCTGCGCTCCGGTTGGTCGATATGGAAGGCTTGCCAGCACCTTGGATTGCAAAGCACCGGTGCCGAGACTGATGATCCCCCGCGCTTTACGCTCACGCTGTCGTGCCAGGGCCAGCGTCAGTTGATGTGAGAGCAGCTCATCGTAAGCCAGACGTTCCCGCGCAGGCGCAAAAGGTGCTACGTCGTCCGCCCCTTGTGGGTGATGCGCCGCGTGAATAGCAGTTGTCCAATCTGGCCAATTCTGTTGTGCCACCTGAGCGGGGTCGGCCCATTCGGCCAATGCAGGTACTCGCGCCAACGCACTTTGAGCAGCTTTATAGGCAGTTTTTTGCGTCACACCCTGCGTCAGATGATAAACCGGTTCAAACTCGGGCAATTCGCCTGCGTTTTCAGGCGCGACCATATGATCGGGGTGTACCATCTGAGCCATGCCATCGAACAGCTCAAGCTTTCCCGATACCACCCGGCGCGCGCCCTCCGGCAACAGCTTCTTCAGATAGTCCCCTCGGGCATGAAAAAACACCAGCTGGAAATCCGCCTGACTGTCTTCAACATGAATGCGATATGCGCCCCCTTTGTTCCGCGGTGCTCGATGCGCGCCGATTGTCACCTCAACAGTCAGAGTCGTCGGAAGGTCGGCGCCCTGAATCGTATCGCGTCGCCGCCGGTCAATCACCGCATAGGGTAGCGAAAACAATACATCGCGCGGTGAATCGATCCCTAATTGGCCCAGAAGCTGCGCGGTCTTCGGCCCCACACCATCTAGTGTTTCAAGACCCGCAAACAGCGGAAAGAGCTGTTCAGGCCTGCCGCTCATAGATCGCCAATCAGTTGAAGCCAGCTATCTTCATCCAAGGTTTCGATGCCCAGATCAGCCGCTTTTTTCGCCTTGGACCCTGCGCCCGGGCCCGCCACGAGCAAATCAGTTTTCTGACTGACCGAGCCAGATACCTTGGCCCCCAGCGCTTCGGCGCGGGCCTTGGCCTCGGCGCGTGTCATCTTTTCAAGCGTTCCCGTAAACACGACGGTTTTTCCTGCGACCGGACTGTCTGACGCAGGAGCCTCTGGTGGAACAACCGTCAGATGTTTACGCAGATCATCAAATGCTTGGCGTTCCTCCGAATTGGCAAACGCATCAGATAGTGACAACCCGAGCGTGGCGCCGATTCCGTCGATACCAATCAGATCAGCCCAGGCGCTGGCGGCATCTGTCGAAACATCCATTCGCACGAAAGCCGCATCCCGAACTTCTTTAACTTTCGCGCGTCTCGCTTCTGCAGTAGCCGCGATTCTCTCGGCGTCTTCCGCTTCATCGGCTGCACGCTGCGCAAGCGCGGCAGGCCGGGCCGTATCAATGGAGGCCGCCATTACATCCCATTCCCGATAAAACAACGCCAAATCTCGTGCACCAACTTCGCCCACATGACGAATCCCCAGAGCGAACAACAGACGGGCAAACGGTATGGTTCGCTTGTCATCGATCGCTGCAAACAGGTTGCTTGCCGATGTCTCGCCCCAGCCGTCGCGGTTTTTCAACCGGGCCAGGTTTTCGGTGTCGCGATCTTTCAACGTAAATATATCAGCGGGTGTGTTTATTGGCAGAAGAGGATCGCCATAAAACATCTCGATTTGTTTTGCGCCAAGCCCTTCGATATCGAACGCCTTGCGCGATACGAAATGTTTGAGTTTTTCAACCGCCTGAGCGGGACATATCAGCCCCCCTGTGCAGCGGCGGACCGCATCCCCCTCTTCCCGGATCGCGTCGCTGTCACATTCCGGGCATGTCGTCGGGAAAGCGAAGGGCCGCGCATCATCGGGTCGTTTCGACAGATCAACATCCGAGATTTTCGGGATCACATCCCCGGCCCGATAGACCTGAACCCAATCTCCAACGCGAATATCCTTGCCCTCACGAATGACTCCGCCTTTGGCGTCCCGCCCTGCAATATAATCTTCATTGTGTAGGGTCGCGTTCGAAACAACTACCCCGCCAACGGTTACCGGATGCAGCCGCGCTACCGGGCTAAGCGCGCCCGTACGACCCACCTGAATGTCGATGGCTTCAAGCCGCGTCCAAGCCAGTTCGGCGGGAAACTTGTGCGCAATCGCCCAGCGGGGCGTGGTAGATCGGAAACCCAGCCGGGCCTGCAGACTCAGATCATCGACCTTGTATACGACCCCATCAATGTCATAGCCCAAGGTCGCGCGCTGAGCTTCAATCTGACGGTAATGTTCCAACATCTCATTAGTCGTTGAGCAACGCCTTGTCAGCGCATTTACCTGGAACCCCAAGGTTTTGAGGCGATCAATTGCGCCCATCTGAGTCTCAGCTAGCGGTGCAGACAGTTCACCCCAGGCGTAGGCAAAGAATTTCAGCGGGCGAGATCGTGTTATTTCGGAATCCAGTTGACGGAGCGAACCAGCCGCAGCGTTGCGCGGATTTGCAAAGGTCTTTCCACCTGTTTCGATCTGACGTGCGTTCAAAGCCTCGAAATCATGGTGAGACATATAGACCTCGCCGCGAACCTCAAGAACGTCTGGTGCACCCTCAATTCGGTGTGGAATATCGGAAAGCGTACGCGCATTTGCGGTAACGTTTTCACCGGTCTCACCATCACCACGTGTTGCAGCCTGCATCAGTTCACCCTGCTCATACCGTAGGGATAATGACAGGCCGTCGATTTTGGGCTCAGCTGTATAGGCGAGCGGTGCCTCATCTCCCAGTCCCAGATATTTGCGGATCGAGCGGTCAAAATCGGCAACATCCGTGTCATCAAACGCATTGCCCAGTGACATCATACGCACGGCGTGGGTCACTTTTGCAAATCCATCTGAAACGCGTGCGCCCACTTGTTCAGTAGGGCTGTCGGAGCGTTTCAGTTCGGGGAATCGCGCCTCGATCTCGGCATTGCGACGCTTGAGAGCATCATAGTCGGCATCCGAAATTTCTGGAGCATCTTCAGTGTGATAAAGCTGGTTTGCCCGCAGCAATTCCTTGGCGAGCCGGGCCAATTCTTCCCGTGCTTCATCTTCTGTCAGATCTGCGATTGCTGTGGTATCGCTCATGGCCCCGCCCTGTCACGTCGTCTTGAAAACCAGTGATAGGACGAGGCCATGGTCAGGTCCAGTGTTGTGCTGACACGCGAGTGGATTTACCGCCCCGGACCATCGACGGTAGCAATCAGATCAGATTAGGCACCCACGGCCATGCGGGTTTCACCCATGTTGTTGGCTTGCGGATCACGCAGGACATATCCACGGCCCCAGACCGTCTCGATATAATTCTCACCACCGGTCGCATTGCTGAGTTTCTTGCGTAACTTGCAGATGAAGACGTCGATAATCTTGAGCTCGGGCTCATCCATGCCGCCGTAGAGATGGTTCAGGAACATTTCTTTGGTCAGTGTTGTTCCTTTCCGCAGGCTCAGAAGTTCCAGCATCTGATATTCCTTGCCTGTCAGGTGTACGGTTTTTCCGTTCACCTCTACGGTTTTGGCATCCAGATTTACGGCGACCTGCCCGGTGTGAATCACGGATTGAGAATGCCCTTTAGAGCGGCGGATAATCGCATGAATGCGCGCCACCAGCTCTTCGCGATGGAAAGGTTTGGTCAGATAATCGTCTGCTCCAAATCCGAATCCTTTGATCTTGCTTTCGGTGTCATCAGCGCCCGACAGAATCAGGATCGGTGTCTCTACCCGTGCTATGCGCAGTTGGCGCAACACTTCATGGCCGTTCATATCCGGCAGGTTCAAGTCCAACAGGATGAGGTCGTAATCATATAGCTTGGCCAGATCGATGCCTTCTTCGCCAAGGTCCGTCGCATACACGTTGAGATTGGCGTGTGTCAGCATCAGTTCGATGCTTTTGGACGTGGTTGGATCATCCTCGACAAGAAGTATGCGCATGTTCACTGCTCCAATTTAGGTCAAATTCTTCAACTGATTTGAGCCTGAATAAAAATGGTTAATCTGACGTTACCGTTGAATCATTTATTCACTTTCACCTTTAAGTTGTCGATATTTTTTTAAGGCCGTCACCTTCAACGCATCGATCCCGTGCTCAGCAACTGCTGAGACCCACGAGTTGAACTCTTCATCGCTGATGCCATAGCGCTTTTTGGCTTCGGACAACGAAATCAACCCATAAAGTACACCACGCACGACGATCACCTTGCGCGACGCCACCCAGCGCCGCGTATCCGCAGGAGGCAAATCGGCGCGTGTCAGCACGCTCCCGTCCGGTAGGGTGACCGACCTTGGACCTTCCACTTTGTGCAAATACATCTCTCATACCTTCTGCTGCTGCGACAAAGCTGCACCCAGCCTACTTAAAAGGGCGTGAAACCGCCCCTTGAGAGTGTCTAGAATTTTCTTATATTCTGCCGGTCTTTCTTAACCCGGACAGGAACCACCTATGGCCCTCGATACCGAGACCCCGCTGAACTCGCTTGGCTTTGCCAAACCACCCTCGGAAACGCGGGTTGTCGTGGCCATGTCCGGCGGTGTGGACAGCTCTGTTGTGGCGGCCCATCTCGCTGATCAAGGCTATGATGTCGTAGGTGTTACTCTGCAGCTTTACGATCACGGTGCGGCGTTGGCCAAGAAAGGCGCGTGCTGTGCGGGGATCGACATTCACGATGCGCGTCGCGTGGCGGAAGAACGCGGGTTCCCTCACTACGTCTTGGACTATGAAAATATCTTCAAGGACGCTGTAATCGACGAATTCGCCGACAGCTATCTGGCCGGCGCGACTCCGGTGCCCTGCATCCGTTGCAATGAACGGGTAAAGTTCAAGGACTTGCTTGAGACCGCCAAGGACCTTGAGGCCGACTGCATGGCCACGGGCCATTATATTCAGCGCAAGATGGGCGCAAACGGGGCCGAATTGCATAGTGCTGAGGATGCAAATCGCGATCAGTCCTATTTCCTATTTTCGACCACACCGGAACAGTTGGATTTCCTGCGTTTCCCGCTAGGCCACCTGCCCTCCAAAGACGCCACGCGCGAGATGGCGGCACAATATGGGCTGGCCGTTGCGGACAAGCCGGATAGTCAGGACATCTGTTTTGTGCCCAACGGAAACTATGCCAGCGTGATCGAAAAACTGCGCCCCGGAGCCGCAGAACCCGGTGAGATCGTACACGCCGATGGCCGCGTTCTAGCGCAGCATAACGGGGTGATTCACTATACGATCGGTCAGCGTCGTGGGCTCGGTATCGGTGGTCTCAGCGAACCTTTGTATGTGGTCAAGCTGGATGTGGACAAGAAACAGGTTGTTGTCGGCCCCAAAGAGATGTTGGCCACAAGAACCGTTCCCGTGCGCGAGATCAATTGGCTGGGAGACGAACCGTTCACGTCAAAGAACGAATGGCATGTTTCGGTCAAAGTCCGCTCGACCCGCCCCCCGCGTGAGGCGATTATTCGCCCCCTTTCGGACACAACAGCCGAGGTTGAATTGCTGACGCCCGAGGAAGGTATCTCTCCGGGTCAGGCTTGTGTGTTCTACGAAACCGATAGCAGCCGTATCTTTGGCGGCGGATGGATCTGGCGCGGTTACTAAATCGCGTCAGTCCACGAGTTGCTGAGGATATAGATCCCGGCACAAATCATCACGTAAGGCACCAGTTTCTCAAGCCGACGTGCGAAACCGCCGGTCATGATTGGGGATTGTGCACCCCAAAGCCCCAGCATGGTCAGCGTCAGCGCTGCGGCCACCGCGCCGGTGACACCCGCAATCCGATAGCTGGGGGCTGAGTCGGCCAATAGCGGCGCAAGCACAGCGAACGTGTCCATCGACAGACTTATGAACAGCAGCATGGTGACGAATGTCGAAGCACCCGTGGATATTTGAGGGGCCTCCTCGGTCTCCGATCCGCGGAACTGACGGATAACTCCGATCAGCCCGAGGCCAAGTGGTATCACGCCCAGATATCCAGCCCAATGTGGCACCACATCATCGACACCCAAGGCCAACAATAAGGCGGCAGCGATGATTAACATCTGCGCCAGCAGGAACCCCGCAACGGTCCGGCGCGGACCAGACACCATCATCAACGCTACAAGAGCTGCAAGGTTGTCGAGATTGGTCAAAACCTGCGCCATGAAGGCAGAAGCAGCAAAGATCACATGATCCAGCATCACGATTTCATTCTGTCCAAAACGGACCTTGCCGCACGCAAACCCGGTGCTTCGCCACCGCGACCAAGACGCTCCATCGTCGTCGCCATGGCTTGATGTTGGGCGTCGGGGGTGGCGGCCACCTGTTCCAACGCCGAAGCGATCTTGTCCGGTTGGCATTCATCCAGCAGACATTCGGGTACTGCGTGTGTCTCCGAGACCAGATTGACCAGTGTGACGGTGTCCAGCATAACCATTCGTTTTGCGATCAGCGTGGTCAGCCAGTTGAGGTTATAGGCGATCACCATCGGTGTTGCCTGCGCGGCCAGTTCCAATGAGACCGTGCCGGATGCAGCCAATGCAAGATCAGCTGCGGCAAACGCTGCCCGTTTCTGCGCTTGCGCGTCGTCCGAGGGCAATTCCCGCGGATCGACAACTATCGGATTCCCCGGCCAGTTCCGAACCTGTTCGACGACCGCATCAACCATATGTGCAACTGCGGGCACGACCACGCGCATACCGGGACGGTCTTTCAGAAATTCCTGCAAAGCAGCGCCAAAGATCGGAGCCAGCCGCTCGACCTCACCCCGTCGAGAGCCGGGCAAAGCCAGCACGATGGGCGCGTCGCCCAGATCGTGAGCCGCGCGGAATCGCTGGATATCCTGATCGGACGCAATGGGTTCGTTCACAACCGGATGGCCGACAAAGTCACACTCCATCCCTGCCCGCTCCATATAAGGCGGTTCAAAGGGTAACAGCGCAAGGACGTGATCGATTACTTTCGCCATCTTGTCTGCGCGCCCCGGTCTCCAGGCCCAGACGCTGGGGGCAACGTAGTGGACAGTGCGAATCTCGCTGGAGGCCTTTACCAGCTTAGCCACACGCAACGAGAAATCCGGGCTGTCGACAGTGATCAGTACATCAGGCTTCGTGTCTAGAACTGCCTGAGCAGTCTCAGCGATACGGCGTTTCAGGTGAAAGAACTTGGGCAGAACCTCGACCAACCCCATAATGCTGAGTTCGGACATGGGAAATCGGCTGGTCAGCCCCTGCGCCTGCATTAGCGGCCCGCCAACCCCATCAAACTGCACCTCTGGCAAAAGGGTACGCAGACCTTCCATCAACGCGGCCCCCAAACGGTCGCCCGAGGGTTCACCGGCGACCAGAAATACGCGCATCAGACCGTGCGCTCGCGGACATAAAGAAACAAACCAAGGCGATTGCATTCATCAATCACGCGGTCGCGCTGCAAAACAATGACGCCGCCCTTTTCGATGACAATGCCCGACAGGCCCGCCGCGACAGCCCCCGAAACGGTGTCGGGTCCGATGGCAGGCATATCTGCGCGGCGATCCTGATCTGGTTTTGGACCCTTGTACAGAATGCCACCGCCCGCGTCGGGGCGCTGAGTCAAGGATTGCAGCATCCAAGCGGTGCCATAGATGCCCTCGATCGCCAACGCTTGGGATTTCAGTACTACGCAAGCCTGACCGATATCCGCCGTCCCCATGTTGCGCAGGATTCCTGCCGCTCGATCTGCGTCGGCGTGATCAGCTTCAGAAGGTTGGGCTTCGGTCAATGAGCCAAGAGGCGGCAGCAAATCCGGTGCGATCTCATGCGCCGCACGGACCGTCAAACCGGCATCCTCAAATATACCAATGACCGCGCGCAATGCGCCGTCGTCACCGGCCATGATGGCCTTTTGCAGGATCGGCACCAGCGGCATCGTCGCCGCATCAATGCGAGCTGGATTGACAGTCGGACGACGCACTGCCCCTGCCATGCAAATCTCGGTCACGCCGCTGGCTTTGAGATCGGCGACGAAGCTACCCAGTTGCTCCAATGGAAAAACCAAGTCGGTGGTCAGTGTATCGGGCTCAAACCCTTCCAGAGCGCAGATCAGCGGGCGGTTTGGCAGACAATTGACCACCTCGTCTGGTAAAGCGCCAGTTCCTGCGATCAATGCCAGCATTGGCCTACTTCCTCGGGGTCAGGAACGAACGGTCTGTTTGCCCCGTCACAAATTCGACGATCTGGCGCACATATTCGTTGTCTGCATCCTCGCCCAGCCGGGTGGCGCGATCCATGAAGGTGCCGTCTCCTTCTGACAGTTCCTTGAAGGCCGCGCGCAATGCCGAGATATCCTCACGCGTTACACCACGCCGTTTCAAACCGACCAGATTCAAGCCATCCAGCTCGCCCCGAGGCGCCTGAACAAGCCCATATGGGATCACATCATTCGGGACCATCGTAAGCGCGCCAATGATGGCACCGCGACCTACGCGCACGAACTGATGTAAGCCCGAAATTCCGCCAACGATGACGTCATCCTCGATAATACAGTGACCAGCTGCGCCAGCGTGATTCACCAGAATGACCCGGTTGCCGATTTGTACATCATGCGCCACGTGGACACCGGCCATCAGTAAGCAGTCATCGCCAATCCGGGTGATACCACCGCCGCCATCCGTGCCGGTGTTGATAGTGACGTGTTCGCGGATACGGTTGCGCTCACCGATTTCAAGGCGCGTGTTCTCACCACCGAATTTCTTGTCTTGCGGAATTTCCCCGACAACAGCAAAGCTGAAAATCACTGTGTCATCACCAATTGACGTATCGCCGGTGACTACGACATGGGATTTCAGTTCGACCCGATCGCCCAGACGGACCTGCGGACCGATATGGCAGAATGGACCAATCGTACAACCCTGCCCGATCTGCGCACCGTCTTCGATAATGGCGCTGGGATGAATACCGCTCATGTTGTTTTTTCCATGTCCCAGTCGACATAGGCCGAAAATTCAGCTTCGGCAGCAACCTCGCCCTCGACTGTCGCGCGGCCGCTGAACTTGAAGATCTTGCCACCTTTCTTACCGCGTACAGTTTCGACATGCATTTCGAGAACATCGCCAGGTACGACCTTGCGGCGGAATTTGCATTTGTCGATATTCATGAAATAGATCAGCAACTCGCTGTCGATTACATCCATGCCGACACCCAGCATAACCCCTGCAGTCTGCGCCATCGCCTCGACAATGGTCACGCCAGGCATGATCGGAGTTCCGGGGAAATGGCCCTGAAAGTGCGGCTCGTTCATGGTGACATTCTTGATGCCCACCGCTGATTGATAGCCATCGATATCCACAACCTTGTCGACCAACAAAAACGGATAGCGATGCGGCAATATACGCTGAATCAGCTGAATGTCGGCGCTCTTGGTTTCCGTGGTCATGGTGCGGATGTCCTGTTCTGGATGTCTCTTTCAAGCGTGGTTAGCAATACCCGTACCCAAGGGCAAGCCAGCCTATTCGTTGTTATTGTTTTCAAGTGTAGCGCCGTCGCCGATAGCGGCATCGATCCTGGCGATCGCAGCGTTGGTAATATCTGAGGCGTCCGTGCTTAGAACCACATTGGACCGCTCGATCACAATCGAGGCGCCAAATTCGCGCAGCAATTCGATCAGCACCGGTTGCGCCATTTCAAAAAACTGACCACGCGCCTCTTCGCCGCGCCGCGCTAATGCGTCCAGTTTGGCGCGCTGGCCGTCACGGTGTGATTGAACTTTCTCGTCAAAAGCTTCGGCAAGCGGGCGAAACTCGTCCGCCGAAAGATCTGACCTCTTTTCGGTCAGATCTTTTTCTTCCTTGCTCAACTGCGCCACAATCCGTTCGTTTTCTTCAGCCAAAAGGGTGCTTTCGGCTTCAATCTCGCGAAAGACGCGCTGCCCAAAGGCGGAATCTGCAAACAAACGCTCACTGGAGATTGTCAGAACGTCTGTTTGTGGCACGCCCAATTGCTGCGCACCCAGCGGCATTGCTACAGCTACAAGTACCAAAACGCACAGGGCCCTTAGCGGGCCCTGCAGGATGTTCTTAACTTCGGTGATCATTCGCGATCAGAACCTGGCTTGAACGGTCAGGTCAAAGCTTTGCTCTTTATCGAAGTCCTCTTTCTTGAGGGCCTGCGAGAAGTTGAAGCGAAGCGGACCAAACGGTGTTTCCCACAGTACGGATACCCCTACAACATGCCGGATCGAACCGCTTTCACCAACAATATCAGCGCCAGCGGTGTTGACGTTGTTGAGATTGTAGAGGTTGCCAACATCGTAGAAGACGCCGCCACGCAGCCCCAGTTCTTCGGGCAGCCCCAGCGGGAAGTCCGATTCGAAACGAGCAACCCAGTAGTAGTTGCCGCCGATGGCATCGTCCTGCCCGTTCGAAAGGTCACGCGGCCCGATACCAGCAGGCTCAAACCCGCGGAATGTGCTAGGACCTAGAACAAACCGGTCGAGCGTGCGGCTGAAATCGTCCCCGGTCCAGTTCAGTGCACCCAATTCAAGCGTCGCGCGCAATACGACTTCTTCGTTGAGGACGCGTTTCTGCGCGATCGCCCGCGCCGTGGTTTTGAAGAATTCATTATCCCCGCCAAGACCAGCAGCATCCACGCCGACTTCGAACAAGACGCCCGCTGTGGGGTTCAGGCCACCAATACGGCTATCGTATACGTAGGACACCCCCAGAGAACTGCTGGTTCGTTTCCCCTGATCGATCTCTGATGAGATGACAGCGCCGTTCCGCTCATTGCTCTGCTGGGTCATTTCGCTGCGATCCCAACCATAGCGAAGACGCAACGCCGACAATTCACCGATCGCGTAGCTCAGCTGTGGGCGGAAGAACACTGTTTTTGTGTCGTAGCTGGCAAAGCTCGAATTGGTGCTGGCCAGACCAAGCCCAAGATCAAAGCGTAGCTTACGGCCCAACAGATAAGGCTCGGTAAAGTTGATAACGTACTGCTCAGAATCCTGAGCTGTCGACAACGTGATACCCAGGTTTTGCCCACGGCCGAGGAAGTTCGATTCATTCAATCCGATTGCGATCCCGAAACCGTCCGAGACCGAGTAGCTACCACCCAGGCTCAACGAACCGGTTGGTTGTTCTTCGACATCCACGTCCACGATAACCTGGCTTGGCGACGATCCCTCGCGGGTTTCCACATCAGCGACCGAGAAGAAACCCAAGGCGCGAATACGTTCGGCGCTCTGGCGGATTTCACGGGGATTGAAGGGGTCGCCTTCAACGGTATCGAATTGACGGCGGATCACACGGTCTAGCGTGGTTGTGTTCCCCTCGATATCGATGCGTTCCACAAAGATACGCGGGCCACGGGTTAGCACGAACTGGACATCCAACGTCAGATCGCGGGGATTACGCGTTACCCGGGGCTCGACCCGCAGGAAATCAACGCCGTTTTTCAGCCCCAGACGCTCCATCCGCGCGATCGAGTTCTCAAGCACCGTCGGAGAGTAAATTACACCTGGTTTGACTTTCAGAGCCGCCTGATAAGGCGCTGGGTCCACACCCGGGATCTCACTGACGGTCGTAATCTGACCGAACGAGAACCGCTGTCCTTCTGTGACGTTCATAACCAGAAAGAATGCATCCCGTTCGCGGGTGAATTCGACATTGGCACTATTGACGCGAAAATCGATATAACCGCGTGACAGGTAGAAATCACGGATCACCTGTTTGTCGAATTCGATTCTGTCGGCAATGAAGGTGTCGCCGCGAAGGAAGGTCCGCAGAATGTTCGCCTGCTTTGTTTCAAGCACGCGGCGCAGGCGACGGTCCGAAAACGCGCGGTTTCCTACAAAACTGACGCGCTCGACCTCGATTGTCGTTCCTTCGGCGACTTCGAACACCAGATCGACACGGTTATCGCTGCGACGAATGATGCGCGGGATAACCGTCGCGGATACGCGGCCCTGCGCCGAATATACTTCGGCAATCAGGTCGGCGTCCGCTTCGGCCTGTTGAGGCGTGAATACGCGGCGGGTTTGGGACGATATCGCTTCGAGCAGGAGATCATCTTTTACGCGGCGATTGCCCTCGATGCTGATCTGGTTGATGGTCGGGTATTCCTCGACCGCAATGACCAACGTACTGCCACGCGGTGTAAGTTCGACTGTTTCAAAAACACCACTGTCAAGCAAACGCTGGAAGGCATCATTCAATTGTCCTGCCGTAACAGTCTGCCCCGGTTCGATTCCGGTGCGGGCGATAATCGTCGAAGTCTCGATCCGTCGATTGCCCTCAACTTCGAAGCTGTTGATGGTGTAAGATTGCGCCTGTGCGGGCTGCGTCAGAACCAGTAAACCCGGTGTAGCAAAAAGGAAAAAGAACGTTAGTGCCTGCCACAAAATGTTGCTTTTCCGCCCCCGCGAGCCGCAGTATGTGCCCGTGCGCCTGCTGTCAGTCATTTTTTTCACTACCCAGAATTTTCAGCCTTTAGCTGCTGAGTAGCCCGATTGTGGGGCCATGTCAAAAGACGAAAAAGCAAAAACGGCCCATAAGGCCGTTGCACGTAAGTCAGACATGTTCAGGAGAATCACAAACCGAGCAGATAACCACCAACAGCTAGGGCCAGTGCGGTCACGGCAAAGCTGAGCAGCATATCCCAGTTCAACTGGAACAGGACGCTGACACTCTGATAGGATTTTTGAAACGCCTTGGTCATTGAACTCAAGCCTACACTTATCGATGCACCCCAATAAGATAGGCTTGAATTGCGGCAATTTTGCGTCGGAACGGTGCCAAGATCGCCTTAATCAGCAGAACAGATCATTACTGACCGAGAAAAGCATCAATGACAGGATCAGTGTGACACCGACCCCCATCAGTACCCTCAGCGCTTTATCACTGGGTGGTCTACCAGACACAGCTTCATAAGCGTAGAATAGCAAATGCCCCCCATCCAAGGCTGGGATCGGGAACAGGTTCAACAACCCGACCGCCGTTGACAATACGGCGATGAAGAAGATGAAGTTCTGTGCCCCCTGGCTGGCCATAGCACCCGAGGTTTCGGCAATACCGATCGGCCCGGAAATGTTGCAGGTGCTGATCGCTCCGGTGATCATGTGCCACATTCCCGACAGTGAGCCTTCGATGATGCGCCCGGTTTGGACCACGCCACCTTCGATCGAATCCCAAATGCCCGCTGGAACGGTTTCGGGATCGATCATCATGCCGCCGACGATACCGATGCGCCAATGGGTGATGAAACCACCATCCGACGTCGGCTCGTCCGTACGTCGGGGCGCAAGTGCAAATTCTAAATCCGCCCCGTCGCGCCATACATCCAATAGCAATACGCGCCCGTTCGATCCTTCGACATGTTCCTTAAGCTGCTCGAACGCAAAGATCGGATCACCGTCTACCGCCGTGATTACGTCGCCTTGCTGCAACTGTATGTCCATCGCTGCACTGCGCGGCGTAACCTGTTGGATTAGCGGTGGAAAGAGCCAAGGTGCCACGACATCAGTGGTCTCTCCATCTCGGGTAACCGTATAGTCCAGCTCCGGTTCTACAGGCAGCGAATTGATGAAATCGGACCAGTTGCTTGCGTCATCGAAATCCGGTGTTGGAATGCCTGCGATGGCGATAATCTCATCGCCCTCCTGCAGACCCTGAATTGTACCAGGCAACGGCTGCAGTGCGCCAACAGTCAAAGGTTCACGGGAAACACCCTGCGACCAGAAAATCAGGCCAAACACCAATATCGACATCACGAAATTAAAGACCGGCCCTGCCGCAACAGTAGCCGCACGCGCCCAAAGCGGGGCGCCGTGCATGGTGCGGCGCAGCTCTTCCGGGCTTTGTGCAGAGATCTCACTCATCGCGTCTACGTCTTTGCCGGACGCGGCATTGGCATCCCCCAGGAATTTGACATAACCGCCAAATGGCAGCAGCGCGACCTGCCAGCGAGTGCCGCGCTTGTCTACGCGGCTCCATAGAACCGGGCCGAAACCGATCGAGAACACTTCGGCATGAATGCCAGACCACCGACCAACGATGTAGTGGCCGTATTCGTGCACCGCGACAATCACGGAAAGCGCAATAACAAAGGCTATTATCGTGTAGAGCAGATTGCCAAATTGCGGGATCAAAGAGAGTATGTCCAAAAGTTCTATCCTGCTCGTTCCAATACGGTTTCATCGACCCACTGACGTGCGAGATGGTCCGTTTGCTGTACATTATCAAGGGTCAATGGTGCATCAATCAGGCTGTCTGAGGCCTCAAAGCGCTCCAACACGGCCGACACCGTGTCTGCCATATCCAAAAAACGTATCCGGTTTTCTATAAAGTGGTCCAATGCGCGCTCTTTGGCGGCGTTGAAGATCGCACCGGACAAGCCGCCGCGCTGCATCACTTCGCGGGCAAGACGCAAAGCCGGGTAACGCGCTTCATCCGGTGCATGAAATCGCAACTGACCCAGTTGCGCGAGATCCAGGCGCGCAACTGGTAAATCGCGCCGTTCGGGCCAATGCAGCGCGTACCCGATGGCATGGCGCATATCCGGAGCCCCCAGATGCGCCATCAAGGCGCCGTCCTGAAATCCGACCAGTGCGTGAACGATGGATTCGGGGTGCACGAGGACTTCGATATTCGATGGGTTAACGCCAAAATATTCTTTGGTTTCTATAACTTCCAATGCCTTGTTGAACATAGATGCGCTGTCGATCGTAATCCGCTGTCCCATGTTCCAGTTCGGATGACTCGATGCCTGTTCAACAGTTGCTTTGGCCAGATCGCCAAGCGGCCAATCCCGGAACGCTCCACCGCTTGCGGTGATAATGATCCGTTCGACGCTAGTCATATCCTCGCCCACAAGCGCCTGAAAAACTGCCGAATGTTCGCTATCCACGGGCAATAGCGTGGCGCCATGCGCCCGAGCCGTTTCCAGAACCAGCGGCCCGGCACAAACCAGCGTTTCCTTGTTGGCAAGCGCGAGCGTCGCCCCTTGTTTCAACGCTTCGATCCCCGGAGCCAATCCTGCGGAACCGACAATCGCCGACATCACCCAATCCGCCGGTCGCGCCCCGGCCTCGATCAGAGCGGCCTGCCCCGCAGCCGCTCGCACTCCGCTGCCGGCCAATGCGTCACGCAAATCATCGAGTTTGTCATCAAACGCAGTCACCGCCACGTCTGCATCCAGGCGCACCGCATCGCGCGCAAGCTGCGCGACGTTGCGTCCACCGGTCAACGCGACCACGTCATAGGCATTCGGATTTCTTGCGATCAGATCAATCGTATTCTGGCCAATGGAACCAGTCGCACCAAATATGGATACCCTTCGCATCACATACCTCCGGGCGCGTAAAACAGCCCTGCGAGCAACACAAAGACCGACGCGCCCATCATCCCATCAAACCGATCCAGAAACCCGCCATGACCGGGTATAAGGTTTGAGCTGTCCTTAACGCCAAAGCCACGTTTTGTCGCGCTTTCAACAATATCACCGATCTGGCTGGCCATAGAGGCAAGAACGGAGACAACGATAAAAGCAATGCCGAAACCGGCATAGTGCGCAAAAACTGTTCCGACCAGCGCGGCAGCAACCCAGCCTCCAACCGTACCGGACCATGTCTTCTTGGGGCTAACTCTGGGCCAAAACTTAGGTCCGCCAAGCGTTTTGCCCACAAAATACCCGGCGACATCCGTGGCCACGACCACAAGGATCAGCCAAACCATCCATCCAAATCCCAGGTTCTCTCGGATCGATATGAATCCCAGCCCCGACATCGCGATCCAAAGGGCAAACAGGACGTATATCCCGCGCGCACGGTTGATCTGTCCTGCTCCTACCAATGCCGGGGCCACCAAACATGGAAGCTTGTATAGCGGTGGTAGATGATAGCTTAGGACCACGGCGAACCCGGTCAGTATCGCCAGCTGAATCGCGACACCCTGACGTTCTGGGTCGATCATCCGGATCAGTTCCCATATCATCAGACCGCAGACGGTGCCGATAAATATCTCAAACCACAGGCCGCCTAGCCAAACTTCGACTGCCGCAATAGTCACAAGAACCGAAGCCGACAAAACCCGGGCAGTCAGATCAGACCATCGGCCATCACTCATGCCGGGACCGCTCCAAACCGCCGTTCACGCGATCCATAGTTGCGGCACAGCCGTTCGAGTTCTGCAGCGGTGAAATCAGGCCACAGAGTATCGATGAATTCGTACTCGGAATAGGCAGACTGCCACAGCAGGAAATTAGAAATCCGCGCTTCACCACTGGTACGGATCACCAAATCGGGGTCAGGCAGAACGCGCGTGTCCAGATATTTGGGCAGAGTTTCCTCGTCCACGTCCTCGGGGCGCAGAATGCCATCGGCAACGTCACGTGCCAAACGTCTGGTCGCGCGCGCCACCTCGTCACGACCGCCATAGTTCAAGGCAACGGTTAGATGAACCAGGTCATTGTTCTGTGTTTCGCGTTCAAGCGTATCCATCAGCTCGGTCAGCTTGGCATCCAGCCGAACTCTATCCCCAATGAAACGGACCCGAATGCCGTTATCTTTCAAGGTCTTGGTCTCTTTGACGATGTAACGGCGAAACAAGCTCATCAGGCCTGCAACTTCGACCTGAGTGCGTTTCCAGTTTTCAGTCGAAAACGCAAATACTGTCAGATACTTGATCCCTAAACCCGGGCAGGCCTCGACCACCTCACGGACGCGGCGCGCACCTGCATGATGGCCAAACAATCGAGGCCGCCCGCGTGACTGTGCCCAGCGACCGTTGCCGTCCATGATGATAGCAACGTGGCGCGGCCCTGCAATCGGAGAGGTATCGGGATCCTTTGGCATATCCGAGGCTCAGACCTGCATGATCTCGGCTTGTTTGGTCTCGAGCGCATCATCGACGGATTTGATCATGGTATCCGTCAGCTCCTGAACTTCGGTTTCCCAGAATTTCTGATCGTCCTCGGACATGCCGTCTGCTTTGGCCTTTTTGATCTGGTCCATGCCATCACGGCGCACATTCCTGATCGAAACCCGTGCGCTTTCTGCATATTGACCCGCGACCTTGCCGAGCTCGCGACGGCGTTCTTCGTTCAGTTCGGGAATCGGCAGCATGATGATGGTACCATTCAGTTGCGGGTTAATACCCAAACCGCTTTCCCGAATGGCCTTTTCAACTTTGCCGACGAGGCCCTTGTCCCAAACATTCACGGTTACCATGCGCGGTTCAGGGACGTTCACGGTACCAAGCTGATTGATCGGAGTCATCGCGCCGTAAGCATCGACCATGACGGGCTCAAGCATTGAAGCCGATGCACGACCGGTCCGCAGCGAAGCGAATTCGGTTCTGAGGTTGGCCATGGCACCGTCCATGCGGCGTTTCAGATCATCGGTATCGAGTTCGAAATCATCAGACATGCTGCTCACTCCCCGTCTTCAGGTGATGTTCGGATGGGTCTTAAGCCATCACAAATGGGATGTATAGCAATCATGGTCACGAAATGTGGCAATGGCCAGAACTGTTTCCGGCATTTCGGCCTCATTCCCGACAATTGGGTCGGCCGGATGCATGCTCCGGCCGATCCGTTGTCTGTTTTGTCTATCAAGCGTTCACGTTTACCACGACGCGCCCTTTTACCTGACCTTGCAGGATGTCCGCTCCCAACTGGGGCAGATCAGAAAGGGTTGCTGCATGGACCATCGCCTCAAGCTTATCCATGGGCAGATCGGTCGCGATACGCGTCCAGGCACGGACCCGGTTGTCGTATGGCTGCATCACGCTGTCGATGCCCAACAGATTAACACCGCGCAGCAGGAATGGGATCACGGTTGCGGGCAGCGCCGCACCACCGGCAAGGCCAACCGCAGCTACCGAGGCCCCATACTTCATCTGCCCCAGCACGCGGGCAAGCATCGCTCCGCCCACCGCATCAACACATCCGGACCAAGTTTCACTTTCCAGCGGACGCTTGGTGGTCTCGTTCAACTCGTCACGCGGGACAATTGTGGTTGCACCCAGTGATTTCAGGTATTCTTCGGTTTCAGGACGCCCGGTCACAGCTGCAACCTCATAGCCCAGATGGGCCAAAATGGCCGTCGCGACCGAGCCGACACCTCCTGCGGCACCTGTGACCAACACCGGGCCATGACCCGGCTGCAAACCTTGATCCTCCAGCGCCATGACGGCCAGCATAGCGGTGAACCCGGCAGTGCCAACTGCCATCGCCTGCCGTGTATCCAACCCATCCGGCAACGGCACCAGCCAATCTGCCCGCGCGTTTGCTTTTTGTGAATAGCCGCCCCAATGCGCTTCACCTACGCGCCAACCCGTCAGCACTACCTTGTCGCCAGGTTTGTAGCGTGCATCCGAGGACTGCTCGACCGTGCCCGCATAATCGATGCCCGGAATATGAGGATAGCTACGCACCAGACCACCGCCTTTGGGCGACATGCACAGGCCGTCCTTGTAGTTCACCGTTGAATATTCAACGGCGATCGTCACTTCTCCATCCGGCAGCGTATCCAGAGAAATCTGCTTCACCGAAGCGCTTGCGAGGCCACTCTCTTCATCTTTTTCAACGACAAGTGCATTAAACATGAACTTACTCCTTCTATTGCCTCAATCGGCTGTGTTCCTGAAACAAGGGCTTAGCGCCAGAATTTTACCTGCACCTCGGCCCATCGCATTCCATGTTCGGTCATCAATTCAATCCGCGTACCTGGCGCCCAATGGGACCGGTCGACCATTCCAATGGCTACATTCACTCCAAACTCGGGTGAATACGCAGCCGAAGCCACCTGCCCGACCTGCCGGCCCCCGGCCATCAGCGGCCAAGATTCGGTGCACGGTCCGATCTCACCTTCAATGACAAGCGGACGGATCTGCCGGGGTGGACCGTTTTTTGCCTGATCCGCCAAAGCGGCTTTGCCGATGTAATCCAGCGGAGAATTGCAGAACCGTGCTAGCCCGCATTCATAGGGCGTATTCTCGCGCCGCATATCCGACCCGAAACTCAACAGACCGCTTTCAACACGCTCAATCCCGTTTGGGCAACCTGCCCGCACATTCAGGTCTCGGCCATTAGAAAACAGCGTGTCCCATAGTGGCATGCCATAATCCGTTCCTTCGACGTATATCTCGAACCCGCCTTGTTTTGACCAGCCAGACCGGGCGACGACGAATGATGTATCTTCAAACGCCAACCGTTTATATCGAAAGAACTTTATATCCCTGACTTCATCACCAAAGACGCGCGTCATCAGCTCGTCCGCCTTGGGGCCTTGTACCGCCAAGGGCGACACATCCGGCTCAGAAATATCGACATCCAGCCCCAGCGCAATCACGATTCCCAGAGCAAATTGCCAAAGGTCACCATCGGCAACCGACAACCAATAGTGATCATCCGCCAGTTTGATCGCAACAGGATCATTCAGCATGCCGCCATTGTGATCTACTATCGGCACATAATAGCACTGGTTCGCCTGCATTTTGTCCATATCGCGCGGGCTGAGCATCTTCATCAGCCGCAACGCATCCGGGCCTTTGATCTGTACCTGCCGCTCACACGAGACATCCCAGACCTGAACATGCTGTTTCAGATGCGCCGCATCAACCTCGATGCTTTCAAAAACCGTCGCAAGCAGCATGTGATTATAAACGGTATACCCTGTGACGCCTTCGGCCTCGACGCCCGGAGTGAATGGGGTTTTGCGCACGCGCCGGTTCGGTGAGATGACTGCCATGTCAGAAATCCTCTGGCAGAAAGACAAGATCGCTGACAGGTGCCTGCGAACCAGCCTCGGTCAGCATTTGGTGCAATTGTCCGCGATGATGTGTCTGATGATTGAACATATGAATGACGCATTGCCCGTAAGGCTTTGTTACGTCGTTCTCTTTTGCAGCCGAGTACCACGTGAACGAACCGCTCAGGACATCATCCCCCAACGTATTGGCCCATCTGGCAATACGGGCGTCAATCGTATCGCGCAGCGGCAGCCAGTCGGCCATGCCAGTGCAGATCGAGACACTCTCAGGAATGCCACCACCTGGCCCCGGTCCCTTGTCAAACCGGGAAATCCAGATCCAATCCCCCCAAAGCAGATGATTGGCAGTTCCCATGATCGACCCGAAAAAAGCGCCGCGATCCCGTGCCAATTCTTCGTCTGAAAGAGCTTTGAGAAAGCTCTTTAACTGGTTGTTTTGCCAGTGGTTATATCGCGCCATTTCACGGGCATAGGCACCGGTTATCATTACTTAGGCCCGTGCCAGTCAATCGGGCAGATCTCGGCTGACTTGCCGCCGAAGTCCCATACGCGACCATAGTCGCGCACCTTGGATTTCGTACCTTTTGCTACAATGATGTCCGGCCCCATCCAGTATTTCGAATTTGAAACCATCACTGGGTGCTCTGGGTCTTTGCCCGCAAGCATTTCGATCTCACCCTGAATCTTGCGCCCTATCATGATCCGGCGTTTGGTGCCGTCCCTTTCGATCTGAACCGGTGCACGTTCAGCCCCTATGATCTCGCTGACCAACATAGTGAACAGCCCGGTTGTGCCACCTGCCTGACCGCTGAATATCTGCAACAGTCCATTATAAGCCTTGCCGCTGGCACGTTCATCCACATAAGCCGCGACTTTCCACTGGCCTTCGCCCATGCGTCCGGGGATATCAACCAGCAGACCTACATTCAGACCGGACAAATCTTCGCCTTCGTAATGGCCTTCGTCGATCGCGATACCCATCCACGCGTGGCAATGCCCTTCGGTCGGAGGGTGTGCACCCAGCGAAACCACGCATGGGCAGAATACGTCGCACGAACAATTCAGGATCAGTTCACCCTTAACCGCCCAATCGGTCGGGCTCATCTCACGCCGCTTGGGATTTGGCATCCGGCTGTCAATTCTTTGACTGACCGGCAGCTTGTCTGCATCCGGTTTTCTATTTTTAGCCATCGACTTATCCTCCGTAAACAATGTGATGAGCGAGCAGTGCAAAACCACCCGCAATCAAGACGAATCCCATAGGACGGGTCACGGCGTGCCCGATCTGGGGAAGTTTTTCCAATACCATGAACAGGGTCGCCAGCCCCATCCAGAGCAGGCTCATGACGCCGCCGACAAAGCCCAACGCCATGAAGCCCCAGCAGCAACCGACACAGAACGCACCCAGTCCAACGCCCATGCGTACACCGCCGCCGAATCCGGTTTTCCAGTGGCCCAGAAAATACGTCATCGGTGCATGGCAAACACCGTGGCAGACTTCTTTCGCCCGAGAAAACTGAAAGGCACCCACGGCGATCAACAGGCCGGCGGCCAGATATGGCGATTTAGCGATTCCCAACATATCAACCGCGCCGCCAAACAGCAGCGCCAATTGCAGGCCAGTGATCAGCGCAGCGAAGCCCACCCAAACTATGAAGTATCCGGATAGAACGCCCAGCCACCCTGCCCGCGTACCGTTCGCGCTGCGGATCAGATCATCATAACTGCGCAACGTGGGCACCAAAGTCGGCAGCATCATGGCCGCCATCATGATCGCCCACATCCAGAAAAGTGGGCCGAACTCGGCCATGGGCATATACATGTCCATACGCGGATCCATGGCCGCCATCGCCTGACCCATCGGTCCAGGTCGACCGATCCAGTCCACGTCCATATCGCGGCTCATCGAGACCATCATCCACCACGACCAAAGGATCGTGATGTAGAAGCCCAACCAAAGCGCGCTGCGGAAAATTGAGCGACTCACTTGCTCCTCCCGACTCAACTCTCTTGCTTTTCAAATGTCAGACTTTTAAATGTCAGACAAATAAAAATTACGCATCGCCGAAAACAACCATGAAAATCGACCCTCAGAGTACTGCAGATCTATCCGCTCAAATTGCTCAGGCGATCCGGGACGCAATTATCTCGGGTCGGCTGATCGTAGATGAGCGTCTGCCCTCAGAATCTGAGTTGGCCGACCAGTTCAAAGTATCACGGCCTACGGTTCGCGAAGCACTGAAACGCCTGGCAGCGCAGTCCCTTATCCGCACGCAACGCGGGGCATCGGGTGGTGCGTTTGTGAACCGACTGAGTTTTGAGGACGCCTATTCCCAACAAGTCACAACCTCGACACTGCTGCTGTCGATGAACGCAGTCAGTTTCGACACCGCATGCGAAGCGCGTTATGCGCTCGAACGTGCATGCGCTGCTTTGTCGGCACAACGTCGTACCGCGGATCAACTCGCCACCATGCGGGCCGAGATTTTTCGTCAGGCGCAACCAGGTCTCACAGATGAGGCTTTCTGCGCGTCCGACGTCGCCTTTCATCGCGCGCTTGTGGATGGCGCGGGCAACCCCGTTCTGTCCTACCAATTGGCCGGTGCGGTCGAGGCTATGCAACCTCTGATGAACATGATTACGTTCACGGCCCGATCCCGCGAAGAGATCATCGCCCTCCACAGTGACATCACAGACGCACTAGAAGCGCGTGATGCCGGCTCGGTCGATGCAGCATTGATCAAACTTGAGGCCTACACACGGCAACTGGCGCAGGACGTGGCCGAAAGACGACGCAAACCCGCCTGACCACAGGCAAAAAGGAACGAAGGACGGCGAGGTGCCCGAGCAGGCAGCATGACATCCGGCGTTAAGACCGGAACTTCCAACATGAATTGAAGATCAATGACTTACGGGAGGACGTTATGAACCAAAGACCGGACCCAACCTTTTACCCATCAGCCAAACTGGCGATGGAGGGCCCCACTGAAACGCTTGCATTCACGTTGATGCTAAGCCCTGATTTTTCCCAACCCGACGGTTTGGCCGTCGTGAACGTGGATCCGACTTCGGATGATTACGGAAAAATTGTTCATCAGGTGATCATGCCAGAAAAAGGCGATGAGTTTCACCATTTCGGGTGGAACGCTTGTTCCTCTGCGCTGTCACCGCTTAGTGGCCATGCGTTTCTGGAACGCCGCTACCTCATTGTTCCTGGCATACGATCAAGCCGGATCTACATTATCGACGTCAAGAACCCGCTTGAGGCCAAGATACACAAGATCATCGAACCCGAAGAAGTTTTTGCAAAAACTGGATATTCCCGCCCGCACACGATCCATTGCGGACCGGAGGGGATCTACGTGAGCACGCTTGGAGGCGGTGGCGAAGACGGCACGGACGGTCCTCCGGGCATTTTCATCATGGATTGCGAGAGCTTCGAGATCATCGGGCGCTACGAGATCGAGCGAGGTATCCAAGACAAACACTACGATTTCTGGTGGAACCTGCCACGCGACTATATGGTCAGTTCGGAATGGGGGCTGCCTCCGCAATTCGAAAACGGCATCGTGGCCGAGGATCTGCTTTCGAACAAATACGGGCACAGCATCCATTTCTGGAACCTGCGCAGCCGGACCAATATTCAGACCATCGATCTGGGTGAAAATCACCAGATGGCCCTGGAAATCCGGCCCGCTCACGATCCGGTCAAACAATATGGGTTCTGTGGTGTGGTGGTTGACACGACCAACCTGCAGGGCGCGATCTTTACTTGGTGGCGTAATGATGATGGCACCTTCGAGGCCAAGAAGACCATCACGATCGATCCGCAGCCCGCTGATCCCGATGACTTACCTGAATTGCTGAAAGGCTTCTCTGCCGTTCCGCCACTGGTCACGGATATCGATCTCAGCTTAGACGATAAATACCTTTATGTGGCCTGTTGGGGCACGGGTGAGATGCATCAGTACGATGTCTCTGATCCGATGAACCCGACCCTTGCGGGCAAAGTCGAGATCGGGGGGATCGTCAAGAAAACAAAACATCCCAACGGGCAAGACTTTGGTTACGGGCCGCAGATGGTTGAAATCAGCCGCGACGGAAAGCGGGTATATTGGACCAATTCGCTTTATTCCACTTGGGATGATCAGTTCTATCCCGGTGAACGCGGGGCTGCGATGGTCAAGGCGGATGTTGGCGAAAACGGAGGCCTGACATTGGATCCGAAGTTCTGGGTCGACTTCCCCGACGGATATCGGGCCCACCAAATCCGGCTTGAGGGTGGAGACTGTTCTACCGATAGTTTCTGCTACCCATCGGTCTGAGTTGGAAACTCTGATGACATCAACGGCTGGTCTCTGGCTGGCCGTTGTGATTAGCGGCGCTTATCATGGCCTGAATCCCGGAATGGGCTGGCCGCTTGCGGTATCTTCGGCGCTGATGGAACAACGGCCATCAGCTTTGTGGCGCGCATTGACCGCCCTGGCTGGTGGTCATTTCGTCGCCATGCTGGGGGTCCTACTGCCATTTGCTATGATGGCAGTTCTGGTTGAATATCAACGCGAAATTCGTATCGGTGCTGCGCTGATTGTGATCACAATGGGTGTTTACATCGCCATAACACGCCGGCATCCCCGGATGTTGTCGCGCGTACCGCCAAGCAAATTGGCACTTTGGTCGTTCCTCGTTGCGCTGGCACACGGCGCGGCGTTGATGCTGGTTCCGATTTATCTTGGATTGTGTGGATCAGACGAGTTGGAAACGGGCCAGATCGCAGTCTCTCAGATCATGGCGAGCAATGGCCTGCTCGTTCTGACGGTCGCTGCACTTCACACAGCCGCCATGATCCTTGGCGGGGGCATTCTGGCCTTCGCCGTCTATCGCTGGCTGGGCCTTCAATTTCTGTCACGCAGTTGGTTCAATCTGGAACTTGTCTGGGCTCTCAGCCTGATCGCGGTCGGAGTTATAGGCTTGTGGTCAGCGATTTAGATGCTTTTCTTTACATAGTGCTGCGCTAGACTCTGCGGGCAGAGCAGAAAGGGAAAAAGTCCATGATCACAGCCCTTAACGTGATTGCCGCCTTGCTGACCATCGGCTTTGGTTTGTTCGGATTTCTGGCCCCGGCCTACACAGCCAACGCGCTGGACCTAGCCCCCACCAAAAGCACCATGGGACTTAGTGAGATGCGAGCCTCGGTTGGCGGGTTGTTCGTGGTGACAGGTGCCGTGGTTCTCTGGCTCAACACACCGATGGCATATGCCATGCTGGGCGTTGTTTATGCAGGGGCGGCGTTGGGTCGGTTTGTGTCTTTGGCGCTGGATAATCCCCCGTTCGTCAAGGCGCTGACTTTTGGTGGAATCGAGCTTGTTCTGGCCCTTTGGCTTATTCTCGCCAACATGAACAAAGCTGCTTAACTTATTGAATTTGATATAAGTCAACCTTAGAATTCCGGGTTTGCATCCGACCACGTCCTAACCTATATATGAGGGGTCCTTCGGGACTATGGACATAAACGCGCTCGTAATAAGCGGATCGGACCCGGGGGCGGTACCCGGCGGCTCCACCAATCATCCTTCGTTTGGGGATTTTGGGGCCGAAACAGGATCGACGAACGTCTAAAGGGGTTAGCTTTGTCTCGGCTGTCTGCCACCGTTATCGGCGAAACTAGTACAATTGCAAACGACAATCGTGCTCCGGTTGCAGTTGCTGCGTAAGCAGTAGCAAGACCGAAACTTAAGCCCTTGCGCCTAGCCGCGTAAGGCGGGGTTCGCAGGTACCTGGCAACAGAAACCTGCATTTTACCGATTATGTCTGCTCCATGCCCATAACTCACCTGGGATTCAGGGTTTATTCATTTCTCTGATCCATCTTCCTGAACAAGCGACAGGAGGGCTGAGATGACGAATTCTGACAGGCTTAGGGCGTGGTATTCAGAGGTCTGGGAACAAGGCAATACCGATGCAATCGATCAGTTTTTTGCCCCGGATACGATGGCCGAAGGGTTGATACCCGAAATGCAGGTTGGCGCGGACGACTTTCGCGATCTGGTCATGGCGTTTCGTCATGTTCTGGGCGAGATCACAGTCGAACTGCCGAAGATCATCGAAAATGGTGATTGGGTCTCTGGTATTCTGCATGTCCGCACCTTCCGGGCCGATAACGGTGCCCCGCTTGAAGTTACCGGACAAGTCATGGCGCGCTTCAAGGGGGATAAGATGGTCGAGGCCTATAATCAGTTTGATTTCATTACACTTTTTGAACAACTGGGGCAGTTCCCACAGGATACTCTTCCGGTTTGCATGACCGGGCAAAGGTTGGACTGGGCCTGACAAACTTGACCGCAAGCTTGACCCATCCCGCATTTGCACGCTAGCAGAGGATCAAGGGGTAAGCTTGCGAACACCCCGTGAGGCGGCAGCCCAAGTTCGCATGTATCCAAAGCAATAAGGAAACATGCAATGGCTGCCCCCAATGCAATTACACCCCGACAACTCTTGCGCCTGATCGGTACGCCTCAGGCTCCTATCCTGTTTGATGTGCGCACAGATGGGGATTTCGACGATGATCCCTCCCTAATACCCGGCGCATTCCGAATGCCATATCAAAATGTTGATGGCATAAGAAATCATACCGGCGATCATTCTTGCGTTGTAATTTGCCAGAAAGGCAAAAAGCTGAGTCAGGGCGTAGTTTCATGGCTGCAGGCTGAAGGGGTGGTGGCAGAATTTCTGGAAGGTGGAATGTTCGCCTGGCGCGCTATGCCGGGCGCAATGGTCGTGTCTGTGCCTGCCCTTCCTGCAGTTGCAAAAGGCAACACGGTCTGGGTGACGCGGCACCGCCCCAAGATTGATCGCATCGCGTGCCCCTGGCTGATCCGCAGGTTTGTCGACAGGCGCGCTCGGTTCCTGTTTGTAGCACCGGATGAAATTCAGGGGGTTGCCGAGCACTTCGGCGCCACACCCTTTGATGTTGAAGGAACTGATTGGAGCCATCGCGGCGACAATTGCACCTTTGACACGATGCTGGATGACTTCAAGCTTCGATCTGAGCCTCTGGACCGCATGGCCACGATCATACGTGCCGCCGATACAAACAGGCACGATCTGGCGCCTGAGGCCGCCGGGTTGCTGGCCCTTTCGGTCGGCTTGTCGCGCCAGTATCGGGATGACCAACAACAATTGCAGGCTGGAATGCACATCTATGATGCACTCTATCGCTGGGCGCGCGATGGCTCTAGCGAGACGCATGACTGGCCCGCGGGTCACGGCAGATGACCCCTTCATACCAAGAGTTGATCAGGGTGTTTGGGCGCATCGGGCTGCTGTCCTTCGGCGGCCCCGCCGCCCAAATTTCACTGATGCATCAGGAGCTGGTCGAAAAGCGCCCCTGGTTGGACGAACAGACCTATCTGCGCGCGCTTTCCTTATGCATGCTGTTGCCAGGTCCCGAGGCCATGCAGCTTGCCACTTATGCAGGTTGGCGGCTGCGCGGCGTGGCCGGAGGGTTAATCGCGGGCTGTTTGTTTGTACTGCCAGGTGCTCTGGTGATCGCGCTGCTGGTATTGTTTTATGCGGCCTATGGTACATTGCCTTTGGTTCAAGCCGGATTCTTGGGCATCAAGGCCACGGTGATCATCATCGTCCTGCAAGCATTACGGAACCTATCGAGGAAAGCGCTTACAGACGTCGAGCACCGGGTTATCGCGGGCCTAGCCTTTTTGGGGATCTTTGTCTTCAACCTGCCCTTCCCGCTAATCATACTGTGCGCTGCCGTTTGGGGATTCGTGACTTCGAAAGACGACAAGCCCGTTGCCGTTCAAACCAGCCCAACACTTGCCAATCCTGTTCGCACAGCGGTTTTCTGGCTTATTCTTTGGCTGGGGCCGTTGTTTGTTCTGTCTTTGAGCGGTCAGGAACTGCTCAGCGATCTGGGCTGGTTCTTTGCCCGCCTTGCGGTTGTAACTTTTGGCGGTGCCTATGCGGTGCTGGCCTATATGACCCAGACCGTGGTCGAAACCTACCAATGGATCAGCACGGACCAGATGATCGACGCGCTAGGTCTGGCCGAAACCACGCCTGGGCCGCTGATTCTGGTGACTCAATTTGTGGCCATGCTTAGCGGTCAGATTGCCGGAGGCGCCTCGCTAGCGTTTGCGGCGGGCATTGTCGCTTTATGGGCGACGTTTGTACCGTGTTTTCTGTGGATTTTTCTTGCAGCCCCGCATCTGGACAGAATCGCCGAGCGTCCGCGTCTTGGGGCCGCGATGCACGGAATCACAGCTGCGGTCGTCGGAGTGATTCTCAACCTCTCCGTGTGGTTCGGGCTAAACGTCTTGTTCACCTCAATTCCGGGGTGGCATTGGGGACCAGTTTCTCTCCCCCTACCCGACCCTTCGTCGCTTGAATTCAGCGCACTTGTGCTGACCGTTCTGGCTGGCCTGTTGATTTTTCGTATGAAATCCGGTTTAGCAACCACACTTGGTATCATGGTTATGGCCGGACTAGGCATGCAGATTTTGTAATCAATACAGCCCAGCACAGCCTTTCGTTTCCGTCCGAATGAACTATGCTGGGATTAACCACTTTCGAGGATCAACCATGTCGCAAGACATCGACTACGGGAATCTGATGCACACGGCCATGCGAGGCCTGATCAAGACCGTCCTGACCGACGTGTCCGAAACCGGCCTGCCCGGTTCGCATCATTTCTTTATCACTTTTGATACACGGCATGAGGGCGTTGAGTTGGCCGATTGGCTGCGTGAGCGCTATCCAGGCGAGATGACGATTGTCATGCAGCACTGGTTCGAAAACCTCGAAGTCGGTAACGATGGCTTTTCGATTACGCTGAATTTCGGGGATGCGCCGGAACCCCTTTACATCCCCTATCTGGCGATCAAGACCTTCGTGGATCCTTCGGTTGAGTTTGGCTTGCGCTTTGAAAGCCCAGAAGACGAGGACGAAGAGATCCATGTGACGGAAGAAGCCCCGATTGAGCTTGAGGCCGAAGAGACGGAACCTCAGCATGATGCGGATGTGGTCTCGCTGGACAGCTTCCGGAAATGACCCAGAAAACCCCGCTTGATGCGGGGTTTATTCTTTTTGAAGGAATGTCTCGACCGAGCGCGACTTAACCCCATCGCGAAACCGGGAAAATGACAGGTCGAGCCCGCCATCAGCTAGTGTCCGGTCAAATTGCTGAAGCTCATAGCCACCGTTTTCGGCTATGAACAACGAAAACACCGTCAGAGTATCTCCTTCGATCCGCCCCCAAACAAAGGGTTCCCCTTTCATCGGGTCAAGCGGCACCTCATGGCCAAACACATTTCGCTTCATGGCCGCAGAATAAACATCGGGCCGATCCGAGCCTTGAAAATCAACCGAGTATTTCTCATCCTTGATGCGACCGTCGGCTTTGTAAGTCGTGGTGGTCCAACTCACGTTGAAGCCCCCTTTAATTTCCTGAATCGAAACGCTCATATCCCGAGGGGTCGCCGTACCATCCGCATCAACAACGTCGGCCGAACCGGTATAGTCGCCCACGAACGGCTCGATTCCCGTCGCCTGAGCGTGTTGCACAAATACTGCCAGCCAAAAACTCGCGGCAAACAATAACGCAAGCGTATACAAAGGGCTTTTGAGAAGTGACACGCGCATGGTTGCCTCCGTCAGGGTTATTGTCCCATCTTAACTTTAGCCCGCCGACGTACAATGGCACTGTTTTCGCTAACAGAAATTATTTGTAGCTGTGCCGCGTCTATACCTTTGCGCGGCCCAAGTTTAAGGTGCGCTCAACTGGCCGATTGCGCCACAGCCTTGCTGCGGGTAAACGGCATACGACTGCATACCAGACCGGAGCGACCGATGTCTCAAACCCGCACTGAATCCGACAGCTTTGGCCCGCTTGAGGTGCCTGCCGATAAGTACTGGGGCGCGCAAACGCAGCGTTCGATCATGAACTTCCCCATCGGCTGGGAAAAGCAGCCCGTCGCCATCGTGCGCGCGTTGGGTGTGATCAAAAAGGCCTGTGCAATTGAAAACAAAGCCATCGGCAAGCTGGACGCCAAGATCGCCGACGCGATCATACAAGCGGCCGGTGAAGTGTTCGAAGGCAAGTTTGACGACAACTTTCCTCTGGTCGTATGGCAAACCGGCTCGGGCACGCAATCCAATATGAACTCGAACGAGGTCATTGCGAACCGCGCGATTGAGATTATGGGTGGCGAGATTGGCTCGAAAGATCCCGTTCACCCGAATGATCACTGCAATATGGGTCAATCCTCGAACGATACTTTCCCCACCGCGATGCACATCGCCACAGCGATGAGTGTGCGCGATGTGTTGATGCCCGGGCTTGAGAAGTTCGCCTCGGCGCTGGAAGCCAAGGCAAAAGAGTTTGCCGGTATCATCAAGATCGGCCGTACCCATACGCAGGATGCCACGCCGTTGACGTTGGAACAGGAATTCGGCGGGTATGCGCACCAAATCCGTCAGGGTATTGCGCGCGTAGAAGCTGCAATGCCCGGTATCTATGAACTGGCTCAAGGCGGTACTGCTGTGGGTACCGGTTTGAACACGCATGGCGGCTGGGATGAGGCTGTCGCCAAGAATATGGCCGATATCACCGGCCTGCCCTTTGTGACCGCGCCGAACAAATTCGAAGCGCTGGCCGCACATGATGCCATGGTCTTCCTGTCGGGCGCGTTGGCCACGATCGCCGGTTCCTGCTACAAGATTGCCAACGATATCCGTCTGTTGGGTTCGGGGCCCCGCTCAGGATTGGGTGAGCTTATCCTGCCCGAAAACGAGCCCGGTTCCTCCATCATGCCCGGAAAGGTGAACCCGACACAGGCCGAAGCGCTGACTCAGGTGGCCGCGCATGTGATGGGCAACGACGCAGCAATGAAGTTTGCAGGTTCGCAGGGCCATTTCCAGCTGAACGTCTACAACCCGATGATGTCCTATAACCTGCTGCAGTCGATCCAGCTGCTCGGCGATGCAGCCGACAGCTTTACCGAGCGGATGCTGTTGGGCATCAAAGCCAACGAGCCACGCATCGACAAGCTGATGAAGGAATCCCTGATGCTGGTGACTGCTCTGGCACCGACAATCGGGTATGACAACGCCACGACCGTCGCCAAAACAGCGCACAAGAACGGCACAACACTTAAGGAAGAAGCGATTGCGTTGGGCTTTGTGGATGAGGCGACGTTTGATGCGGTTGTGCGGCCCGAGCATATGATTGGACCCAAGGACTGATGGGTAAACCGGTTAACCTGAACCGGTTTCGAAAAGAAAAAGCGCGGGCTGAAAAAAAGGCCCGCGCGGATGCAAACGCTGCGAAACACGGACAATCCAAAGCCGACAGGACCGTAGTAAAGCTGCAGCAAGACCGGCAGCGCCGGGACCTTGACGGTCACAAGGTCGACGAATGAGTGGACGTCCTGTCAAACGCTCCCTGACCTTGCAAGGTCATCGAACATCCGTTTCGCTTGAGGATGAGTTCTGGCAAGCCTTCCGTGATATCGCGCGGGAAAAAGATATCCCAATCAATGTCCTGGCGGCAAATATTGATGCAGAGCGCGACCCGGAAACCGGACTGGCTTCGGCCATTCGTGTCTTCATTCTGAATTGGTATCGTCAAACCGATTGAGTACTTGATTTCAAACAATCGCGTCGCTTATCTTCGCGGAGAACAAAAAGGGTACATTCATGAACGATTTGGCAACAGGCCCAGATGGAAAGCCTCGGTGTTCGTGGTGCAACGTCGCCCCCGAATTCTTTGACTATCATGATAACGAATGGGGATATCCGGTTTCCGATGACAGACGACTGTTTGAGAAACTGTGCCTCGAGAGCTTTCAGTCAGGCTTGAGTTGGCGCACCATTCTGTCAAAACGCGAGAATTTCAGGGCAGCGTTTAGAAACTTTGATTTCAACAAGATAGCCGAATTTTCTGATGCAGATATCAATCGACTTCTGGACGATAAAGGCATCGTGCGACACCGCGGCAAGATTGAAGCCGTGATCAACAACGCCCGCCGCGTGCAGGACCTAATCGCTGACGAGGGATCATTGGCCGCTTATGTCTGGAGGTACGAGCCTACGGCGCCACCCGCCCCGCAAAGCGCTTCCACATCGAAAGAATCCATTGCGATGTCGAAAGATCTGAAGAAACGCGGTTGGAAATTCGTAGGCCCCACCACGATCTTTGCCTTTATGCAGGCCATGGGGTTGATCAATGATCACGCCAACGGATGTGTCATGCGCGAAAAAGCGGCGCAATTGCGCCGCGATTTCATCAAGCCCGAATAGATTACCCCACTATCAGACCGAGGCGCGGAAGATATTGTCGATATTCCCGCCGAGCGCTGCATTGAATTCCGCGTCTGATTGCTGCTTGGACAGCCCTTCGGTCAGTGCGCGCGAAAACGACGCGATCATCTTGCTGTTTTGGCCAAGCAGGTCGCAGGCCTGCTCGGTCGAGTATCCGCCGGAAAGCGCCACAACACGCAGGACGCGCGGGTGATCCGCCACCTCATCATACAGGTTGGCCTGGCTGGGGATCGTCAGCTTCAGCATCACTTCCTGACCCTCGACCAATTGATCCAGGTTCTTCAGAATTTCTGATTTCAGAATGTCCTCAGCTTCGGCCTTGGTTTCCGAGTGGATGTTTACCTCAGGCTCGACAATTGGGACCATTCCCGCATCAGTGACCACGCGTGCGACCTGGAACTGCTGCGCGACAACGTCGGCAATGCCCTGAGCATTTGCTTCGTGGATAACTGAGCGTTCCTTGGTGCCAAAAACATCATCCGCCTTGGCCAACGTCTGAGCCAGCCCCGGAATTGGCTTCATCATCTGAACACCGTTGGCCTGATCCTCAAGTCCTTTGTCGATTTTCAGAAACGGCACGATACCTTTTTCGGACCACAGATAATCCGCGACCTTCTTGCCGTCGATTTCTTCGCCCAAGGTCCGTTCGAACAGGATCGCGCCAATCACTTTATCCTTGGTGAAATCGTCAGCCAGAATGATCCGCGCGCGCATCTTCTGAATCTCGCCGAACATCTCTTCGTCTGATCCGTAATCCGATGCTTCAACACCATACAAAGCCAGCGCTTTGGGGGTTGAACCGCCGCTTTGGTCCAGTGCTGCGATAAATCCTGCGCCTTCGGACATCTGCGCGCGCTGTTCTGCTTTCGACATAACTCAATCCCGTTCAATATGATTCCACATTTTCAATCCGCATACAGCATGCCGAAGAGCGATGGTAGTTTGTTAGCGCTCAACCAAGCGCAACCAAATTCCGTCTTTCGATCTGACGGTCAAATGCGCGACCGGTACCGGCGTTTCGTCTGGTATTGTTTCGAATCGGTAACGACGCAAGAGCATCGATAAGATCAAAGGACCTTCTACCATCGCGAACCCTGCGCCCGTGCAGACCCGGGGGCCCGCCGAAAAGGGAATATAGGCCTCGCGCTGGCATTTCTTTCCGTTTTCCGTCGTCCATCGCGTGGGGTCGAAATCGTCTGGCCGGTCCCAAAGCCTTTCGTGCCGATGCAAGTGCCAGGGGCTTACAACGATCTGAGAACCCTGCGAAATATCCCGATCTCGGAAGCGTTCAGGGCATGTCGCCTCGCGCACCATCATTGGAACTGGTGGATACAGGCGCAAAGATTCACGAAACACATCGCGGCTAAGTTTCAATTGGGACATGGTAGAAAACTCGGGCATGTCCAGAGCTTTCGCTTCCTCAGCCAGCTTTTCCTGCCAGTCCGGATACATCGCCATCAGATAGAGCGTCCAAGCCAGTGCAGACGCGCTGGTTTCATGCCCCGCCAAAAAGAAGATGGCGACCTGATCGACCATTTCCTGCGCATCAAACCGGTCTCCGGTTTCCGGGTCTGTAGTCGTCATGATCTTGGTGGCCAGATCATCGGGGGCCGACCCGTTTTCGATTGCTATAGCGCGTTCATCCGTCAATCGGCTGATCAGATCCCGAATCTCGCCGGCGGTTTGGCGAGTTTTGCGAGAATGAAATCGGGGCATCCAGCTTGGAACCGTCACGAATGCGGCCAGGTTCAGCAAGGGCTGTTCGCGCTGATAGATTCGGAATTTATCGAAGACCTGCGCGGCAACCTCATGTTCGATGGGAACCGAAAACAGGGTGCGGAAAATCACATCCGCCGCGACATGGCTTGTGATTTCTTCACATTCCACCTTCTGCCCAACCCTGCCAGAAAGCCGATCCGCACAAGCCTGCGCCGCATTTAACATTGCGGGAAACGTATCTTTCAAACGTCCGCCTTCAAAGGCGGGATCAATGATCCTGCGCTGCCGTTTCCAGACTTCGCCATTGGTCAGGAACACGGACCGGCCCAATAAGGGGCGTAAGCCTTCGCTGATGCGATTTGATTTTGGAAACGCATCCGGGCGCTCTTTCAGAACTGCGCGGATCAGATCGGGTTGGTTGACCATATACGAGCGAAAGAACGGCGTTCGGAATTCAGCCATCCACGCTCGATATAGACGCTGGGGCTGAGCAGACAGCAAGTCTTGCCGAAACAGACGTAGATACCGCCACAGCGAGACCTTATCTGGTCGTGCTTCGGGCTTTGGGGGCGTCATGCTTCCACCGCGATGTATTTCGAAACAGCCCGCTCAATGCGCGATCGTGATGGGGCGCGCCTTTCAAACCGCTGTTTCAATGTTTCAGGACCTGCGGTGATGCGGAAATAGTCATAAAGTCCAGGTTGATCGAACGCACAAAGATATTGAAAGTGCAGGCGAAAAAAGCGCCAACGCAATTGCTGCCATCGCGCGTGGGACAGTGTTTGGGTGAAGGCCGCAGAAAGAACCAGCGGCCCGCATTTTTTGGGGCCAGCGACGCCGCTGACCGCGACCGGATCGCACAACGCAAACGCGCAGCCATCCCCTGGTGCAGAGACATCGATCCAAGTCATATCCGCGCGTTCGGACAGATATTTAAGATCAGCGCGAAGCGTGTGTGCCTGCGGTAGAAACGAAACCATTGGCACCACCTGCCCCAAGGTCAGAAAGGATAAGACTGGCTTATCCTGTACACCGCCCCGTCGTCGTAAAACATCTGCCAACACTGACACACCAAGATGGGCGCCAGAGCTGTGACCTACGACCAGCACCTCATCGGTGTCTGTGTCCAGCGTCTCGGTGATCAGGTCAGAAAACTCCCGCAGCCTCGATTGCAGATCTTGCGAGTACGCGCCGTATAGCTTCGCCGAGTGGGCATAGTCATGCATGAGGTAATAAGCGAACAGTCGATTATCGATCTTTCGGAACCATTGCATCAGAGCATAGATTACCCCGGCAGCAGGTACCAAAGACCACCACCCAACGAGTGGTTTCAATACAGCGACTAAACCCCAAGCAATAAACAACGATGCCAAAAGCTGCAGCAGCAGCATTGCCACCGGGTATAGCGCCGCAATTACGGGCCCCTTGCGCAGCTGCATCAGCCGCCAAAGCGTACCGGTCGAGATATATATCCAGGCGGTTCTCGCCAGTTGCAGATAGGTTGCCGGTATCGATTGAGCCATGCTGTCACGCACGATATCCGACCAGACCAGAACCTGAACATCTGCATCAACAGGACTGCCGTCCTGCTGAGAAGTCACCTGCCAGCCGTAGGGACCTTCGCCCGCCCTAGCGCTAATATCGATCTGGTATCCCGATAACTCAGCCTGGGCGTGCCCCTCTTTGCGGTAGAGCTCTCGATATCGGCGCGGATGAATCGGGTCGTAGCCGGGAATGTAAAACACCCGGCGTTTGCGCACCTGCGGTTTGGATTGCTGACTGCTCATTACCCGGCCCTCTGCGCCAAAGATTAGCGCAGCGTTGACGCCAAGGTAAGACCTGGCGTCTATCCATCCGCGTTTAAAGCCAGAGGGTTAACCGAGGTTTGCCAAAGCCGGGAATGTTTCCAACAGCCACCAGCTGAATTCGGTGAACAAACCGGTGACAAGCATGATGCCAACAAACAGCAGCAGCCCGCCCATCACCTTCTCGATTGTGCCCATATGCGGTTTGATGCGGTTCATAACCGCCATCGAGCGGTTCAGGAACATCGCAGCCAGCAAGAATGGAATGCCCAGGCCTGCCGCATATACGCCAAGCAATACGGTGCCACGCGTGACTGATGCTTCGGAGGCGGCAAGCGACAAGATTGCACCTAATTGTGGGCCGATACACGGCGTCCAACCGAAGGCGAAGGCCAGTCCCAGAATATATGCCCCGAACACAGATCCGCTGGAGTCACCCGTATCAACGCGTGCCTCACGATCCAACAAAGGAATACGGAACACGTTCAGAAAGTGCAGGCCAAAGACAATGACGACAGCACCCGAGAGTTTGGCGAAAAGCACCTGGTTCTGAAGGACAAACGCCCCAAAGACCGAGGCTGTGAAGCCTAGCAGCAGGAACACTGTCGATAGACCCAAAACAAAAAACAGTGCCGCCAGGGTCGCCTTGCGCCGCGCGCGCGCCTCATCCTGCATCTCGTTGATAGTCACACCGCTCATATACGCGAGGTACGGTGGCACAATCGGCAGCACGCAGGGAGACAGAAAACTTATCAACCCGCCCAGCATGGCGATAAACATGGCAGGCAGAAGGCCCGCGTCTATGATCTCAATTCCGAACATGACTCAGCACATATGGTATCGCGCGGGTTTCGTCACGAGGCCATTCGGTCACATCCTCGTGGTTGCGCGCTGGACAGTATCGCTCGTTAGAAATATCTCAGCCCCATGACCAATGAGATTGAAACACTGGATGCGTTGGGATTGTTGTGCCCCTTGCCTGTTTTGAAGGCTCGGAAGCGCCTGAAATCCTTGCCTGCGGGGGGTATGCTGCGCGTGCTGGCCGATGATCCTGCCGCGATCATCGACGTACCGCATTTCTGTACCGAATCTGGCCATACACTTGTCTCGCAAGACACAGTGGATGGTCATCAGATATATGTGATCCAAAAATCGGCCTGAGGATTCTTTGGAACGCACCCTAATGAAAAAGGCGGGCCAGTTGGCCCGCCTTTTTCTTACTGTCCCAATGACCACCACCCTCGGCGCTTTGGCTTGGCCGGCGCGGGTTCGGGTTCGTCTGCCACTGCCTCCAAGACTGGCTCTGGGGTGGCAGCCTCAATGACTTCGGGTTCTGCTGCCACGGTCGATTCTTCGGCTTCTTCGGCAACCAGTTCAGGCGCTTCAGCAGGTTCCTCTGGCACTTCTTCAGCGACTTCAGAAGCCGACGTTGCTTCGGCTATCTCAAGTTCTGATGGTGCATCAGCACTATCGGGCTCAGCGGCTGGTTCGATGCTTTCAGACTCATCGGCTGGCTCTTGCTGTTCAGCCTCGTCGGCCTCAGCATTGACCGGCTCTTTCTCCTGATCGGAGTTCGCATTATCCGCTTCGGTCTGCGTCTCGCTTGCTTCGGCTGTGGCCTCAGTATCCTTTTTGCGTCGACGCGGTGCCCGGCGCTTTTTCGGTTTGGTCGCTTTCTCGGCATCTTCCTCAGCAACAGGCTCCGCCTCGGTCTGTTTGGCTTCGACGCTCTCAGCTTCGTTGCTCGAGTCGGTTACACTGTCTGCGTCAGACTCGTCCGCATTGCCATCCGGCGCGTCACCATTGCCCGAACTCTTCTTGCGCCGGCGCCGACGCCGTTTACGCTTGGGCTTGGTCTCTTCCTCGCTCTGAACCGCAGTTTCTTCTTCGGTTTCGTCCTCATCCGTGGCGTCGACCATATCCATCAGCGACGCATCAACCGAAACCACCGGCGCAGTTGCTTCAGGAACAACACGGCTAGCGGTCTTGAACTTCTCCATCGAGAAGTCGGGGCTGACCAAATGAACGTCCCCTTCGATCCGAACCGACAAACCGTACCGCGCTTCGATCTGCGCGATGTGTTCGCGTTTCTGGTTCATCAGGAAGTTGGCGATGCTAACCGGGCAACGCACCAATACCTCACGCGAACGGCGGCGAGTGCCTTCCTCTTCAATCTGGCGAAGGATTGACAGTGCCATATTGTCGTCCGACCGGATCAGGCCGGTACCATGGCAAGACGGGCATGGCTGGGTCGTCGCCTCAAGCATTCCAGGACGCAGGCGCTGACGGCTCATTTCGAGCAGTCCAAAGCCCGAAATCCGGCCCACCTGAATACGGGCACGATCCGTTTTCAGCTTGTCTTTCAGTCGTTTCTCAACGGCCGAGTTATTTTTGCGCTCGTCCATATCGATGAAATCGATCACGATCAGACCGGCCAGATCGCGCAGACGCAATTGGCGCGCCACTTCTTCGGCGGCCTCCAGATTGGTCTTCAACGCGGTTTCCTCGATCGAACCTTCTTTGGTCGCCCGACCCGAGTTCACATCGATCGCCACCAGCGCTTCGGTCACCCCGATCACGATATAGCCACCGGATTTCAGCTGAACCGTCGGGTTGAACATCCCGGCCAGATAGCTTTCCACCTGATATCGCGCGAATAGCGGCAGCGCGTCTTCGTATCGCTTCACGTTCTTGGCGTGCGACGGCATGATCATCTTCATGAAGTCTTTGGCGATGCGATACCCGCCCTCGCCTTCAACCAGAACCTCATCGATGTCGCGATTATACAAGTCGCGGATCGAGCGTTTGATTAGGTCGCCTTCTTCATAAATTTTCGCAGGCGCAATGGATTGCAACGTCAGCTCGCGGATCTGCTCCCACAGTCGTTGCAGGTATTCATAGTCGCGCTTGATCTCTGATTTGGTCCGCTTGGCACCCGCCGTGCGAACGATCAGACCCGCGCCCGTGGGCACGTCAATTTCAGCGGCAATGTCCTTCAGTTTCTTCCGGTCAGCGGCATTGGTGATCTTGCGGCTAATTCCGCCGCCCCGTGCGGTATTGGGCATCAGTACGCAGTACCGACCCGCCAAAGACAGATACGTGGTAAGTGCCGCACCCTTGTTGCCGCGCTCTTCCTTGACCACCTGCACCAGCAGGACCTGACGCACCTTGATAACTTCTTGAATCTTGTAGCGGCGCGGGCGTGGCTTGCGCGGAGGACGGATATCCTCGCTATCGTCTTCGTCTGCGACCGACTCGATGGTATCGTCTTTCGAAGCCGCGTCAGCGCTTTTGCTTTCTGTCTCGCCATCCGCCTCGGGCTCATCGCCAGAAGCTTCCGCCTCTTCTTCGTCAGACTTGGCTTCGACCTCATCCGAAGGTTCTTCTTGGTCGGTATCAGTTGCTTCGACAGGCGCGTCTTCCGCTACCTCAGCAGTCTCTTCTGGCGCTTCCGCCTGCTGATCTACATCTTCGGACTTGGCTTCTTCGATCGGAGCTTCTTCAGCGACAGGCTCGGCGGCATCCTCAGGCTCTTCCACCGGCGTCTCGGCAACGATTTCCATCGGAGACGTCCCTTCGGGCACCTCCGTCTCTTCACCGTCATCCAGATCGATGGTTTCCATTCCGGTCGGCTCTGAGGAAACCTCCAGCGTCTCAACCGGATCGTCCGTCTTGACGTCAGCGGCCTTCGAGCGCGAACGCGACCGGCGCTTCTTGGGCTTTGTTTCCTCGGCCTCATCCCGCGCCTTCATCGCCTCGGCATAGGCGCGCTCTTCCTCCATCAGCGCCTCGCGGTCAGCGACGGGGATCTGGTAATAGTCGGGATGTATTTCGGAAAACGCCAGAAACCCGTGCCGGTTCCCGCCGTAGTCCACAAATGCCGCCTGTAGCGACGGCTCAACCCGTGTTACTTTTGCAAGATAGATGTTGCCAGCAAGCTGGCGTTTGTTTTCGGATTCAAAGTCAAATTCCTCAACCTTGTTTCCGTCGACCACCACAACGCGGGTTTCCTCCGCGTGGGTGGCATCGATAAGCATTTTCTTAGCCATGTGTCCTTGGTGCACCGCGCCAAACGCGTTGTCCTGACCCGTCCAGGCGGACAGGCGCTTTTGGGGAGGTGTCTTGTACGGGCGATATCGGACGGCGCGCGGCAGGGTCTGGCGCTTTGGCCCCCTGCCCGTATACTCAATCGTTGCGCGCGCGTCATCGCGGTTCTTCTCCGACAGGCGCGTCTATATGCGGCCCGCCCATTTATTCCTTTCACCCGCATAGACGGGTTCAGGCGTTCATCTGCCCCATTGGGGCACAATCGGTCTGCCGCGCCGCGCGGGATCTATCCTCACCATCAGCTCAGCAGCGAAACTCAAAACACGGGGCTTGCAGGCACAAAATACCCGGCCCGTTCGATCACAATAAAAGCAGTCCTGTGGAAAAGACAATGGGCAAACTGCATCGCGACCCAAGAACGCGCCGAAGAGTCCCTTCATCTGTTCAGAAATATCCAGGGGTTGAATTGAACCGCAGGCTCAAGAGGGGGCCAGCCCCCTCCTCCACCTTCACAGGTAGTCCGAACGCTGCAACCCGTACTTCGCCATCTTTTCGTTCAGTGTCCGGCGTGGCAGGCAGAGTTCTTCCATCACCGAGGCGATCGATCCCTTGTGACGGCGCATCGTATTGTCGATCAGCATCCGCTCGAAGGCTTCAACATATTCCTTCAGCGGCTTGCCTTCAGTTGTCATCACTGGCTGCATCTCTTCGTGATCCGACATCAGCAGCGAAGCAATTGTCCCCGACCCGCGCCGCGACTGCAGCACCGCACGCTCAGCAATGTTGATCAACTGCCTCACATTCCCGGGCCACGGGGCCTGAAGCAGCTGAGCCGCTTCCTGCGCACTGACCTGAGGCGCGTCGCAGCCATATTCCTCTGCGAACTGTTCGCTCAGACGGGTGAACAGCGTCAGGATGTCCTCACCCCGCTGTCGCAGCGGAGGCATGGTGATGCGCAGCGCCGCCAACCGATAGAACAGATCGGGACGCAATACATCTTCTGAGGTTTTGCCCGCTTCCTGCAGGTTCGAAATCGCAACGATCCGCGTTTCCGCAGGGGTGCCCTGCTCATTCATAACGCTCAATAGACGGGCCTGCAGCGTATCACTCAGGGCTTCGACATCCTCAAGAACCAGCGTACCGCCGCGGGCCTCTTCGATGGCGGGCAACTGCGTGTCTTCGGGGAGCATCGGGCCAAACAGGCGTTTCGACAGCGCTTCTTCCTCAAGTGCTGCGCAAGAAACCAAGACGAATTTCTTACCCGCCCGGCTACCAACCGCGTGCAATGCATGCGCCACCAAAGTCTTTCCGGTTCCGGTTTCCCCATCGATCAGGACATGACCATCCGCCTGCCCCAGATCCAGAATATCTTCACGCAACCGCTCCATGACGGGGCTGGCACCGATCAGCTTGTTCATGATCTGCGTACCGCCAGACAGCTCACGCCGCAGGGCTCGGTTGTCAAGCGTCAGACGACGCGCATTGCTGGCGCGTTTGGCCAGTTCGGACATGCGATCGGGGTTAAACGGCTTTTCAAGGAAATCGAACGCCCCGACACGCATCGCCTCTACGGCCATTGGCACGTCACCATGCCCCGTGATCATGATCACCGGTAGCGTGCTATCGGCCCCCATCAGCTTTTTCAGCAGTTGAATGCCATCCATTCCAGGCATCTTGATGTCAGAAATCACGATCCCGGGGTATTCTGGCCCCAAGACCTTGAGCGCATCCTCGGCGCTTGAAAAGGTTTCGGTGTCGTACCCCGACAAAGCCAGCCACTGGCTGATCGACTGGCGCATGTCCTGTTCATCATCCACGATGGCGATTTTCATGGCCTGTGCCATAGTCACTTCCTCTATTCCGCGGCCTCAAGGCCGTCGCTTCCCAATATGGGCAATTGCATCTCAAACACCGCGCCACCCTGTTGGCCGTTGCGCGCGGTCAGCCGTCCGCCATGGTCGTTCACGATCCCGGACGAGATGGCAAGCCCCAGACCAACGCCGTCCCCCGGGCGTTTGGTCGTATAAAACGGCTCGAACAGGTTTTCGATATCCTCGATCCCGTGGCCATTGTCCCGCACGGTCAGTACCGCAGTTTCACCTGCAGCGAGAATGATCTCGACATCCGGCTCATCCACAGACTTGGTCGCATCCAGCGCATTGCGCAAGAGATTGACCATAACCTGTTCGATCCGCATCCGATCACCCATCACTATAACAGGTTCTTCGGGCAAAATCTGGGTTATCTTCACATGCCGCTGACGCAGCTGCGGTTCCATCATCGACAGGGACGAGGCCAGCGCTTCGCCAAGATTTACTGGCGAAAACGCATCTGCACCTTTGCGCGCATAGGATTTGAGCTGGCGCGTGATCGCTCCCATCCGCTCGATCAATCCGTCGATCCGCCCAAAGCTGGCCAACGCCTCTTCGGGCCGGTTTCGACGCAAAAGCAGACGCGCGCCGGCCAGATAAGTTTTCATCGCAGCCAGAGGTTGATTTAACTCGTGACTGACTGCCGCAGACATCTCGCCAAGTGCTGCCAGTTTTGAGCTCTGGGCAAGGGTTTGTTCGGCAACTTCCAGCGTCTTTTCAACACGTTCACGCTCAGCGATTTCCCGCTGCAGCCTTACGTTCAATGCGCGAAGCTCCGCCGACTCGCGCTGGAACAAGGTCATGCGCAACGTCGCTCTGCGGCTGAGCGCATAGAAGGTCAGCGCCAGAAGAATCGCAAATGCCATGATCTCAAGCGCCAGAACGCTGTTCACCCGCTCGCGGATCGACGAATAGGTGGTGAACGAGGTCATTTGCCAGCCCCGGAACGGAATGCGGGTCTCCATCCGCATCACAGCCTCGCCCTGAAGATAGGCATCGGGGGGCAAAGCGCTCCAATCGGTTGTGGCCCGGATTGCGCGCTGAATCGCGTTCTGAGGGGGCTGGCGCAACATGGCACCGCTTTCATCTAGACCTCGCCACTGAGGCTCGGTCGAGAGGATGATCGTACCAGTGCTGTCTGTGACCATCACCGCGTCAGAAATACCAGCCCAGGCGCGTTCAAATTTCTGCAAATCAACTTCGACTACGATCACGCCAAGGATCTCTGCATTCGCCTCGATTCGCCGCGAGTAGACAAAGCTGTAACCGCCGGATTCACGTGGAATGACCGAGAATATAGTGGCATTCGACCGGATAGCATCGATGAAGTAAGGCGAGTTCCGGTGGCTTTCCTGCAACCGGTTCCGGTCGGTTGCAGCACGTGTCAGGCCATCCCCATCCAGCAAAACCAGCGAGGCCGCCCCAATTTCTTCAACGAAAGAGATCAGACGCTGGCTAGACAGCGTGTAATCGCTGGATTGCAGGGCCGAAATCAGGGTGGGGTCACGGGCAAGCAACTGCGGCACGATGGCGTTGCGCCGCAACTCACTCAGCAGGTTGCCGGAATACAAGGCTAACCGCAGTTCGGCGCGGTTTCTGGTCGATTCGGTGAAGCGACTGGTTAGCAGACTGTTGGTGATCCACACTGTGGCGACGGTAGCAAGCAGCAACAAAAACACGGCAAGACGCAGCCGCCAGCCCATAGGCGCGCCGCGAAACCGGTTCAGAAACCCTTTGCTGTCTGCTTGATCTTCCGCGCTCATGTACTGACGCTACGCGTCTCGACTGATGACCTCAAGTCACGCGGGCGTCAGCACCCCGGCCAATGCGCGGAAGAGCGCCGTCCCGTCAGTGCCTCCGTGGCCCGAATCCGCCGCTCGTTCTGGGTGGGGCATCATGCCTAACACGCGCCGGTTGTGCGATAAAATCCCTGCAATATCGTCGCGCGAACCATTGGGATTTTCGGCATATGTGAAGGCAATGCGATCCTGATCCTTCAACTCGGCCAAGGTCTCATCGTCTGCGAAATAATTGCCATCGTGATGCGCAATCGGGATATCGATCACATCCCCGGCATTGTATCCTTCAGTAAAGGCGCTATCGCTGGTTTCGACCTTGAGTCCGATCGTTTTGCAGATGTATTTCAGACCGGCATTGCGCAACAGCGCGCCAGGTAGAATTCCGGTTTCGGTCAGAACCTGAAAACCGTTGCAGATGCCGACGGCATAGCCACCACGCTCGGTATGCGCGGCCAGCGCTTTACAAATGGGCGATTGCGCCGCAATCGCGCCGCAGCGCAGATAATCGCCGTAAGAAAACCCACCCGGCACACCGACGATATCTATACCCTCGGGCAGCGCGGCATCCTTGTGCCAGACCATATCGACGGAAAAACCGGCCTGCTCGAAGGCAACAGCAAGATCACGATCGCAGTTGGAACCGGGGAAAACGATGACGGCTGCGCGCATGGCGGACCCTCCTAGGTCAGAAAAACTTAGAGCAGTTCGATCTCAAAGCGTTCGATGACCGTGTTGGCCAACAGCTTTTCGCACATCTTGGTTACGTCCGCCTCGGTCGCGCCGTCTGCCAGTTCCAGATCGATCACCTTGCCCTGACGGACACCTTCGACCTGATCAAAGCCCATCGCACCCAATGCGTGACGCACAGCCTCGCCCTGCGGGTCCAGAACCCCGTTCTTGAGCATCACATGCACACGTGCTTTCATTTTCGAGAACTCCACTGATGGACCGCGCATCGATCCGTTTCGTTGGGCGCGGGATACCCCGCTTGGGCTTGTCGGACAACCCTGTCGATATGAGACAGGATCAGTTGATCAGCGTTGGTTTTGTGACATTGCTTTTGGGCAGAACGCCAAGACGGCGGGCGACCTCAGAATATGCATCAGTCAGACTACCCAGATCACGGCGGAACACATCCTTGTCCAGCTTCTGACCGGTTTCGATATCCCATAGACGGCAGCTATCGGGGCTGATTTCGTCCGCAATGATCAGTCGTTGAAAATCGCCTTCGAACACGCGCCCGATCTCGATTTTGAAATCGACCAGACGAATACCAACCGCCAGCATCACGCCGCTCATGAAATCATTAACGCGCAGTGCAAGGCTCAGGATATCGTCCATATCCTGCTGGCTCGCCCAGCCGAATGCCGCAATGTGCTCTTCGGTCACCAACGGATCACCCAGCGCATCGTCCTTGTAGCAGTATTCAACAATCGGGCGCGGCAGTTGAGTACCCTCGGCGATACCGAGGCGTTTGGACATCGATCCGGCGGCATAGTTGCGGACGATCACTTCCAGTGGAATGATCTCACAATTCCGCACAAGTTGCTCCCGCATGTTCAGACGGCGAATGAAGTGCGTCGGAACTCCGATCTGGGCCAGACCGGTCATGAAGAATTCGCTCAACCGGTTGTTCAGAACGCCCTTTCCATCGATCACGTCTTTCTTCTCGGCGTTGAAAGCTGTGGCGTCATCCTTGAAGTACTGCACGATGGTGCCCGGCTCGGGACCTTCATACAGGATCTTGGCTTTACCTTCGTAAATCTTCTTGCGACGCGCCATGAGCGACCTTTCCAGTCTGGGGAAAGGGAATGAGTCCCTTCACGTTGGCGCCCTCATAGTGCAAGCCCCGCTTTCCCGCAAGTTCGCAACCCCGAGAGGCTTTGACGCAGCGCAAATACCTTGCGCACAGGGCGTCGTATAGTCATATCATCAGAAAAGAACATCTAACCCAAGAGGTCCCCAACCAATGACCACATTCGACGAACGTGAAGCCGCGTTTGAAAACAAATTCGCTCATGACGAAAAGATGCAGTTCATCGCTCGGATGCGCCGCAACCGATTTATGGCTGTATGGGCCTCGGCGCTGAAAGGCGAGACTGTGGAACAGGCGCGTAAATACGGGCAGGAACTTGTCCACACCGACCTGCAAAATGTCAGCGAAGACGATGTTGTCGAGGCGGTCAAAGGGTACCTCGGTGATCTCGCGGATGAGGCTAAAATCCGCGAGAAGATGGTCGAACTTCTGGTCGAAGCCAAAGAGCAGGTGATGGCAGAAGCCGAGTCCTGATGCCTGAGCTGCAAAACTCATGATCTTCATGAGTTTTATGAATTTGATTTGACGCCCCGGTCGTGAGACACGGGGCGTCTCATATTTTTACGGGCTGTGGCCCCAATTTTGGAATACTCCAATGACAAACGCGCTCAGCAACCTTCTGGAAACCGTAGACGTCATTCTGGCGGATGGCGCGACCGGGACGAACCTGTTCAACATGGGCCTGCAATCAGGCGATGCGCCGGAATTGTGGAATGTCGATGCGCCTGACAAGATTCGTGCTCTGTATCAGAGCTCGGTCGATGCCGGCAGTGATCTGTTTTTGACAAACACATTTGGTGGAACAGCCGCGCGTTTGAAGTTACACGACGCCCAGAACCGCGTGGCCGAGCTGAACCGTACTGGCGCTGAACTGGGTCGCGAAGTCGCTGACAAGGCAGGTCGCCCGATCATCGTGGCCGGCTCTGTTGGCCCGACCGGCGAGATCATGGAACCTGTCGGCAGTCTTTCACACGCCGAAGCCGTCGAGATGTTTCATGAACAGGCTGCGGCGCTAAAGGCTGGAGGCGCAGATGTTCTGTGGCTTGAGACCATAAGCGCGCCGGAAGAATTCCGGGCTGCGGCAGAAGCGTTCGCTCTGGCAGATATGCCGTGGTGCGGCACCATGAGTTTTGACACGGCTGGCCGCACAATGATGGGTGTTACATCTTCTGATCTGGCAATGATCGTGGAAACTCTGCCCAATCCTCCGGTTGCGTTCGGGGCGAATTGCGGCACTGGTGCCTCGGATATACTGCGGACGGTGCTTGGGTTCGCTGCCCAAGGAAACGAACGTCCACTGATTTCCAAGGGCAACGCAGGGATCCCGAAATATGTGGACGGTCATATCCATTATGATGGAACGCCTGAACTGATGGGCCAGTACGCCGCCATGGCGCGCGACGCAGGTGCAACGATCATTGGCGGTTGCTGTGGCACCATGCCTGCGCATTTGCGCAAAATGCGCGAGGCGTTAGACAACGGCCCGCGCGGCGAACGCCCGACCCTGGATCAGATCGTATCGGCACTTGGTCCGTTTACCTCAGCCTCAGATGGCACTGGGGACGAGGCCGTTCCCGAACGGCGCACTCGTCGCCGCCGCCGGGCCTGATTGAATGATCAGCGCCCTTCGAATTTCGCAGGGCGCTTTTCCAGAAAGGCTACGACGCCTTCGGCAAAGTCTCGGGTACGTCCGCATTCGCCCTGCAGGTGGGCTTCGGCTGTAAGTTGCTGAGGTAACGTTCTATCGTAAGTTCCCCGGATCGCTTTTTTGATCGCGCGAAACCCAGAGGTTGGGCCATTCGCCAAATACGCAGCTCTCTTGCGCCAATGAGCGTCGAACTCATCATCTGCAACCGCTTCCCAGATCAATCCCCATTCATCCGCCTGTCGCGCACTGATCTTGTCTGCAAACAGCGCTGCACCCATCGCTTTGGCAAACCCCATCTGACGCGGCATGAACCAGGTGCCGCCTGCATCAGGCAGCAGACCGATCCGAGCGAAAGCTTGCAGGAAATAGGCACTCTCGGTTGCTATCACCACATCGGCACAAAGTGCCAGGTTAGCCCCCGCCCCCGCTGCAGGCCCGTTAACAGCCGCTATTGTTGGCACGGGGCAATCATAGACAGCCTCAAGCATCGGTTCATATTCATCGCGAAGCGCGCGTTCGAGGTCGATCTTTCCTGTGCTCGACGCGTCACCCAAATCCTGACCTGAACAAAAGGCAGGACCAGCACCCGTCAGGACAATCGCGCGGGCGTGTTGCGCGGCGTCTTTCATTGCGTAGGTGATCTCGGCCCGCATCTGCGTCGTCAACGCATTCATCTTATCCGGCCGGTTCAATGTCAAAACCGCCAAATTACCAGTAATGTCCAGAAGGACCGCTTCGTATTCCATGCAAAACCTCAGCTGCGCAGCGTTCTGCAAAACACTGACGCAAATGCGGAAAAAGGAAAAGAAGAACCGCGCGTCAGTCTTCCAGAATTCGGCGCAGACGCTCTTGTTCTTCCTCACTAAGGCCTTCTGAATGCGCTACTTCCTGATGCTGCGAACGCTTGCGCAAAAAGTTCCACCCCATGCCGGCCGCTATCAGCAGCATGACAGGAGCCGACAGCCATAACAACAGATTGGCGCCGGTCGCGGTAGGTTTCAGCAGCACATATTCGCCATAGCGATCAACGATGAAGTCCACAACCTCTTGATCAGTATCCCCCGCAACCAGACGTTCTCGCACCAAGATACGCAGATCACGCGCAAGTTCAGCATTGCTTTCGTCAATGCTTTCGTTCCGGCACACCAAGCAGCGCAGACCGGTACTGATATCCCGTGCTCGTGTCTCGAGCGCCGGGTCGTCAAGCACTTCATCCGGCTGAATAGCCATGATCGGGGATGCAATCAGCAGCAGGATAACAAGCAGGCGCTTCATTCGGCAGGAACCCCGCTTGCAGGCGTTTTCCGTGCACCGGCTGCAACACGGAAACGGCGATCCGACAGGCTGAGCACACCGCCCAGAGCCATGAGGATACATCCGCCCCAAATCCAGTTGGCCAGAGGTTTGATATAGGTTCGCATCACCCAGCCGCCATCAGCTTGTTGATCCCCGATCACAACATATAGATCGCGCAGAAAGCGGTAGTCGATCGCAGCCTCAGTTGTCGGCATCCGTGCCACAGGGTAGTCGCGCTTTTCCGGGTTAAGAGTCGCGATATAGCGCCCGTCCTTCTCAACAAGCACATCCGCCATGGTTGAGAAATAGTTCGGCCCCTGTACCTGACGCACATCTTGCAACGTCAACGTAAACTGCCCCACTTCAAAAGGCTGACCCGGTTGAGCGACACGAATATCCTCGACTTCCCAAGCGGTTAAGCCTGCGATGGCAAACATGGTGACACCCAAACCACTATGGGCCACCGCCTTACCCCAGTCTGCGCCGGGCAGTCGAAACAGGCGTCCAAAACTGCCTTTGCGGCCAGTGCGGCTCCAAAGATCGACGATGGCGCCGAAGGTGATCCACGCCCCCAGGAACAAACCTACGGGTCCCAATGCGCTGCGTCCGGTCTGTATCACCCAGACCAGTATCGCGATCGTGACCGCCAGCACAAATGCATAGCGCAAAGACCATGCCGCCCGGCTTAGCTTGCCCCGCTTCCACGGCAGCATCGCGCCGACGGGAAGAACGATTCCGAGGGCGACCATGAATGGGGTAAATGCCGCATTGAAGAACGGCGCGCCCACCGAGAGTTTTCTATCGAACGCCATCTCGGCCACCATTGGCCACATTGTGCCAAAAAACACGACAAAGCAGCTAACTGCCAACAAGATGTTGTTCAGAACCAATGCACTTTCGCGGCTGACCATTCCGAAGACACCCTTCGCCTCCATCGCCTGCGCGCGTGCAGCAAACAGGGTCAACGCACCGCCGGTAAAGATGATCAGGATGAACAGGATAAATACGCCACGCTCAGGATCATTGGCAAAAGCATGGACCGAAGTCAGCAGCCCCGATCTCACGATAAAGGTCCCGATCAGAGAAAACCCAAACGCGATAATCGCAAGCAAGATCGTCCAGCTTTTCAACGCCTCGCGTTTTTCCACCACGATGGAGGAATGCAATAGAGCGGCCGCCAGTAGCCAAGGCATAAAGCTGGCGTTCTCAACAGGATCCCAGAACCAGAACCCGCCCCAGCCCAATTCGTAGTAGGCCCACCAGGATCCAAGCGCGATACCGATCGTCAGGAAGACCCAAGCCGCCAATGTCCAAGGCCGTACCCAACGCCCCCAAGCCGCGTCCACCCGGCCCTCGATCAATGCAGCAACGGCAAAACTGAACGCCATGCTGAGGCCGACATAGCCCAGATACAGGAATGGCGGATGGAAGGCCAAACCGGGGTCCTGCAGCAGCGGGTTCAGGTCCCGTCCATCGAACGGAGGAACAGGCAGTCGGTCAAACGGGTTCGATGTGAAGAGGATAAAGGCATAGAAAGCCACTCCGATCGCGGCCTGAACGGCCAGCACCCGCGCCTTTAAGGTCGGAGGCAAGCCAGCGCCGAATATGGCGGCCATCGCGCCGAATATCGCTACAATCAGGACCCATAACAGCATCGAACCTTCATGGTTTCCCCAGGTCCCGGTAATCTTGTAGAGCATCGGTTTTGCCGAATGGCTATTCTCCACCACGATCCGTAACGAGAAGTCAGACGTGGTAAACGCCCAGACCAGTGCACCGAAGGAAAAGGCGGCCAAAATGAACTGCGTGATGGCGGCCGGTTCAGCGAAAACCATCCACCCGTTCCAACGGTTGGCAGCCCCGATCAACGGCACCACAGTTTGGACGATGGCAACGAGGAAGGCTAAGATAAGTGCGAAATGGCCGAGTTCTGTAATCATGGCCTGCTTATACTGCGGCACCGGTGCAAGTGCCATTCACATTCGCCTCGGATCACCGCACATAATGTCGCGCCTCAGGTCTTTCGAAGCCGCTTCCAGTCCTCCAATGCAGGGTTCGATTCCGGCTGGTTGACTGCTTCGGCCAACGATGCGTCCGAGCCAGTATCGGCGGCACCCGGACTGTCATCGCGCAACCCGCGGATCGTTTCAAGATTGGCGATCACCTCAGGCGCCCTCAGCATTGTCGCGCTGATTTCTCTTTGAAAATCCTGCGCTTTGATCTGATGCCGCGCGCCAAAGTAAAACGACACGATCACCCCTAACAGCCACCACAGTGGCTCTGGCACCAGCGCAATTCCCTGCATACGTGCTGCGAACCACAGCGGATCGATCATGGCGGCCAGAAACAAACCCAATGTTCCCAAAGCCAGCGCCGGTCGCGGAAGGCGATTCAGCCCATCCATGAATCGATCAAACCTGGTTTTGCTTGGAGCTTGGAATTCAGTGCCGAATTGCGCCATGGCCGCACCGCGCAGTTCGACAGAACGCTCGGCACCGCTTTCTACATTTTCGCGAAACACTTCCGCAGTTTCGCGAACCACATTGCGACCTCCGCCAAACAAGAGCGCCAACAAACCCGAGATCAAACCCATCCTGAAACCCTTTTCTGAAACGCGTCCTCGCTCAGATGATACTTGGGCGATAAAAACTCTTCGGCACGCTTGATCCATCCGCCTTTGCCGCCCGCGCGAGTTCTGGCATATTTGCGAAGAGCGATCCGCCGGTCTGCTAAACGGAAGTAATAGTTTCGTCTTGCGACCCCATAGGCATCGCGAAACACCAGAGGCTTTGGACTGGCCGCCTCGCGGCTTGCCTGCGCAGTCTGAGGGCCGATGACCCCGTCAACCGTAACGTCATACTCCATCTGCCGCAGCAGGTTCTGCAGGATTTTCACCGCTTGAGCTCCTGCATTGACGTACATGTCGAACACGGATGCCTGTACGGCTTTCGGCAGCACCTGAAGGCGTGGTTTCTCAAAATAGTGTTCCAGAAAAATATCGACGGCCTGCGCTTTGCTAAGCATGCGCACGTCTTGTTGCGTCACCGAACCATCTCGGTCCAGATCGAGACCCAATCGGCGCATGGTATGGATCGTCACCCCGTATTTCGTGGCACCGCCGGGATCATCGGGGTCATCCACAAAACCACCTTCCCGCGCCACGATCCCTTTTGCAATCTGCCGCACTGTCCGCATTGCCGCCCCCTCTGCCAAACTTTGGTAAACGGTCGGACAATTTCGTTAACACCACTGCAAAACAAAGGGCGCTGCCTACCTCTCGCACGCAACGCCCCGCTTCTTCTGTTTAGAAATTTTAACGCTGATGGCATTCAGCCATCGCCTGATTCCTGATAGACGCCTTGCTCTTTTAATGCGTCCACAACCTCTTTGGGCATGTAGGTTTCATCGTGTTTCGCAAGGATTTCAGTGGCTTCAAAGACTCCATTCACATAACTTCCGGTGCCCACCATACCCTGATTTTCCGAGAATAGATCGGGCAGAACACCGGTAAAAGCGACCTTTACGCTTTCACCGCCGTCGGTCACGACGAAATGCACAGTCTCACCCTGCCCGCGAATGATCGAACCTTCTTCGACCAATCCACCTATACGGAACACCTCGGTCGGTTTCGGCGGTTCTGCAATCACCTGACTGGGTGAGCGGAAAAAGTTGATGCCATCACGCATCGCATATCCGATCAGACCCGTCGCCAGTATCAGGGCCGCAACAGCCACTAGAATGACTTGTACACGACGACGTTTCTTAAGCGTTTTCATACCGTCCTCACGGGAACAAGGGGGCCATCATCAGACCCAGGGTTTCATCCTCACCTAACATCAGGTTGGCGTTCTGCAAGGCTTGCCCACTGCTACCTTTTGTCAGGTTATCCAATGCTGCCGCCACGATTGCACGGCGTTCGATCCGATCTCCAACGACACCGATATGGCAGAAGTTCGACCCCCGCACATGGTGGGTCGAGGGCGTCTCGCCAAATGGCAGCATCTCAATGAAGGGCTCGGCTTCATAGGCCGATTGAAGTGTCTCATACACGCTCTGCGGGTCACCCTTTACATAGGTTGTGGCCAGAATACCCCGGTTGGCTGGGATCAGGTGCGGTGTGAACTGCACATGCACCGTCCGTCCAGCCAGTTCCGTGAATTCCTGATCAAACTCGCCCAGATGCCGGTGCGTCCCGCCAACGGCATATGCGTTCGCCCCTTCACTGAGTTCTGCGTGCAATAGATTCTCTTTCAGCGCCCGACCTGCGCCCGAGACCGCGCATTTCAGGTCCAGAATGATGTCATCCAGATCAATCACACCCGCCGAAATCAGCGGACGCAGCACATACTGACCCGTCGCGGCATTGCATCCGGTCCCGGCAACCAGCCGAGCGCCGCGGATTTCGTCACGGTAGAACTCGGTCAGACCATAAACCGCCTCTTCCTGATGCCCAAGCGCGGCATGTGAATTCCCATACCACTTCTTGTATTCGTCGCCATCGCGAAGTCGAAAATCTGCTGACAGGTCAACAATTTTCAAGGTGTTGGGCAGTTCGCGAATGACTTCCTGACTGGTCTTGTGCGGCAGAGCGCAGAAACACAGGTCGATTTGGCTAAAGTCGATCTCGGAAATCTTGCAAAGCACCGGCAAATCCATATGGCGCAGATGCGGAAATACCTGCGCCATTGTCTGTCCAGCCTTCCGCTCGGCGGCCAGAGCTTTGATTTCCATATTCGGATGCCCGGCGATCAGCCGCACGAGTTCCGCGCCGGTGTAACCAGAAGCGCCAAGAATTGCGATTTTGTGGGTCATGTCAGACCTCTTTCATTCATGTGTCACATGGGGTGACCGCCGCTGTGACGGTCAACGAATTACGGAATCGGAAAAGCGCCGTCCTTGACCTAGGTCAGGCGGCTTCAAAGGTGATTTGTCGTCGGAGGAACTGAGTCGCGCGATCCGTCACAACGCCCGGCGCACCCGTTGTCAGGAAGCCATCAGTGCCCTCACCCAGCATATTCGGATGCCGTTGCAAGTAGTCTGCAAGGCTTTCCGCAACCAGATCACCCTGGCTATAGACTTTCACATCCGGTCCGAGCGCCTGCTGAAACGTCTCTGCCATCAGCGGGTAATGCGTACAGCCCAGAATGGCTGCTTGCGGTTCCGGCATCTTGCGCTTCAGAGCATCCACATGGCTGCGTACCAAGGCCTCGGCCAAGATCATGTCGCCCTCTTCGATGGCGTCCACCACCCCGCCGCAGGCTTGCGCCTCGACATCAACCCCGATCGCCCGAAACGCCAGCTCCCGCTGAAACGCACGGCTCGACACAGTCGCGGGCGTCGCAAACAGCGCAACATGCTGCACCTGAACCTCACGCGGCGGAGAGTTGTCGCCCCATTGCCGTTCAGTCAGCGCCTCAATCAAAGGCACAAATACGCCCAGTACACGCTTTCCTTCTGGCACGCCCGCTTCTTGCATCCGACGCAGGGCGGCGGCGCTTGCGGTATTGCAGGCGAGAATCACCAGATTGCAGCCTCGATCCCAAAGGTCCTGCACAGCGTTTCGTGTCAGGTTAAAGATATCTTCGGCATCGCGCACACCATAAGGCGCATGCGCGCTGTCCGCGAAATAAAGAAAATCAACGTCGGGCAGACGTTTCTGCGCGGCGTTCAGGACGGTCAAACCACCCAATCCGGAATCAAAGATACCTACTGCCATTTGCCCCTTCAGGCGCGATGCCGTTCCTCGAATTCATAGCCATAGTCATAAGACTTCAATGGCTCTGGAGACAGCTCATACGTGGCTTTGCGCAGGAAATCCATCATCTTGCGCGTATCCTTGCCCAGCGGGTCCAGAATGTCGCGCCCAATGGGGTCTCCTACAACTACGCGGACGGGGGTATCGACACGTTTCTTGAACTCTTTGATCAGCAACCCCATCCGCAGAGTGTTGTGCAGATGGCTGGCAATCTGGAACAAACGCGAGGTGTGACCATCGAAGAAAACCGGCACAACGGTCGCATTGGATTTGGCAACCATCCGCGCTGTAAATCCGCGCCACCCTGGATCCATCGGATGAGAAAATGGCTTGGCCGCAGTGCTGACGGTGCCACCCGGGAAGATCCCGATTGCACCACCATCGCTTAGGTAGTTCAGAGCGGTTTTGCGGGTCGCAAGATTCAGCTTCATCGCATCTTTTGTGGCATCAAACGAAATTGGCAGCACGATGCTGTTCAGGTCTTCAGCTTTGCGAAAAACATGATTGGCGAGAATGCGAAAGTCTGTCCGAGTCTGAGACAGGATGTGTCCCATCATTAGCCCGTCTAGAATGCCGTAAGGATGGTTCGCAATCAGGATCAATGGCCCATCTTTTGGGATGTTCGACAACGCACCGCCAACCACGTCTAATGTCAGCCCATATCGATCCACCATTACGGACCAAAAATCACGCCCCTGTGCGACCTCCTGCTCATACCCGTCAGCGCGGCGGATAAGACGCAGACGACCGGTCGTGTTTTCCATCAGCTTGATCACTATACGCCCGCTCCGCGTTTCTGCGGAATGGGCGTAAGAGATGTCACGAGCGACGTGATGGCGCGAGGGCATAGGCTACTCCGGTTTGCTGCCGCTGAGATAAGGCCGGGTAGACATTTTGCATAGGTTTGATGACAAGCTTGTAAAGCCTCACTCTGCCGCAGCTTTCATCTGAGGCCCGCCATCGCGAATAACAGCCAACAATTCCTCGCGCCGTTTCGCAGCCTTAGCCTCATTGGCGACCAAAACCGGACCGAAACCGCGAATGTCCAATGGCAGAGCCGCAAGGGCCGCGATCGCATCACTGGTTTCGGGCGTCAGACTGGGCAAAACCTCTTTCATGTCCTTTTCATACTGGCGGATCAGAGCACGCTCCATTTTGCGCTCTGTCGTGTAGCCAAAGATATCCAGCGGAGTGCCGCGCAAACCTTTCAGCTTGGCTAGAACCTTCAACGGACCAAGAAACCACTCTCCGAACGCTTTCTTGGCCGGGCGTCCATTGTCGCCCTTCGTCCCCAGGGTTGGCGGCGCAAGATGGAAGGTCATCTTAAAGTCACCATCAAACTCGGCCTCCGCCTTCTGGCGACTGTCGAGCAGCAATCGGGCGACTTCATATTCATCCTTATATGACAAAAGCTTATGGTAGCCTTTGGCAATAGCCTCACGAACGTGTTGATCTGCAACGCTGTCGACCAGCTTGCGATAACGTTTCGCCAACCGCTTGTTCTGATAGTCGATCAGGTGCGCAGCGCGGAAATCGATCACTTGATCGAGGGTCTTTGGTAACTCTGCTACGTTGGGGCGCAAAATATTGGCCACGTCGTCGGGGTGGGTCACCGCCCAGCGACCAACTTCAAAGGCGCGTTTGTTGCGCTCGACCGCCGCACCATTCAACTCAATAGCACCCATTATCGCTTGGTGACTGATCGGTAGCAGACCACGCTGCCAGGCTGCGCCAAAGACCATCATATTGGAATAGATCGAGTCGCCCATCACGGCTCGCGCCAGATCGGTGGCATCGAAAAGGGCCACCCCATCTTTCAACCGCGCCTGCAGCGCAAGCTGCAATTGATCGCTGGGGATTGTGAATTCTGTATCGCGCGTGAAGTCACCGGTGATAATCTCATGACTGTTCACAACGGCGCCGGTCTGGCCGGTTTGCGTGAGGCCAAGCGTCTTGGCCCCGGCCGATACCACCAGATCACCGCCGATCAGCGCATGCGCCTCGCCAGTGGCAACACGGATCGCGCTGATATCTTCGGGCCGGTTGGCCAGACGGCAATGGATATGTACGGCGCCACCCTTCTGTGCGAGGCCGGCCATTTCCATCATACCGGCACCCTTGCCGTCGATTTGTGCGGCTTGCGCCAGAACCGCCCCGATGGTGACAACGCCTGTGCCACCAACGCCGGTGATCACGACATTATGGGTGCCGTTGATCTGTGGCAAAACGGGGTCCGGTAGGTCGGGCAAGTCGAGGTCGGTCGTCGCCTCTTTGCGGATTTTCGCCCCTTCAACGGTTACAAAAGACGGGCAGAACCCGTTCAAGCAGGAAAAATCCTTGTTGCAGCTTGACTGATCAATCGCACGCTTGCGGCCAAGTTCGGTCTCTTTCGGTACGATGGAAACGCAGTTCGACTGAACGCCGCAATCTCCGCAACCCTCACAGATATCGGTATTTATGAACACTCGCTTATCGGGGTCGGGGAACGTGCCGCGCTTGCGTCTCCTGCGCTTTTCAGCTGCGCAAGTCTGAACATAAACAATGACCGATACACCCTCGATTTCGCGGAATCTTTCCTGAACCTGCATCAGTTTTGAACGCTCGAACGTCTCAACGCCCGAAGGCAACGCACCAAAATTCACATCTTCTTTTTCGTCGTAAACGACGGCAACGTTGCTGACTCCCATCGCGCGGACCTCGGCGACGATGCGTTCGGCACTTAGCCCACCTTCGTTCTCCTGACCTCCGGTCATCGCAACGGCGTCGTTATAGAGGATCTTAAAGGTGATATTTGTGCCCGCAGCCAGTGCCGCCCGGATCGCCTGCACGCCGGAATGGTTATAGGTGCCATCGCCGAGGTTTTGGAAAACATGTTGTGTGGTCGAAAACGGAGCCTCGCCAATCCAGTTCGCCCCTTCGCCGCCCATCTGGGTGAAACCGGTGGTTTCGCGATCCATCCACTGCACCATGTAGTGACAGCCAATCCCGGCATAGGCTCGGCTGCCATCAGGCAGCTTGGTTGAACTGTTATGCGGACATCCTGAACAAAAGTATGGTAAACGCGCCGCGATTTCCTGCGCATTGTCAGCCCGGCGCGCTTCGGACAGCGCCTCCAGTCCGGCACGAACGCCATCTGTATCGCGCCCCTCTTCGATTAGGATCTCACCCAGCTTCTCGGCAATCATGATCGGGTCAAGCGCCCCTCGGGTCGGGAACAGTTCTTCGCGGTGCAGCGTCCCCGCGCCGCCTTTGTACCAGCCATAAACACGGCGCCCACGACGGTCGTCAAAGATCGCTTCTTTAACCTGAACTTCGATCAGCTTGCGCTTTTCCTCGACGATCACGATCAGATCCAGCCCCTCAGCCCAATCGTGGAAGCCCTTCATATCCAAAGGGAAAGTCTGACCGATCTTATAGGTGGTAATGCCTAGCCGTTCGGCCTCATCCGCGTTGATGTTCAGCAGCGACATGGCATGAGTCAGATCAAGCCAGTTCTTACCCGCCGCCACAAACCCAATCTTGGCGCCCGGTTTTCCCCAGACCCGCTTGTCCAACTTGTTGGCGTGCGAAAAGACCTCTGCCGCAAAGCGCTTGTGGTCGATTACGCGCGCTTCCTGCAGATGCGGCGTATCACCCAGCCGAATATTCAGCCCACCCTCTGGCATATCGAATTGAGGGGTGACCAGCTGCATTCGGTCAGGGCGGCCATCTACGACGGAAGTCACTTCGATCGTGTCTTTCATCGTTTTCAGCCCGACCCAGACCCCGGCGAACCGGCTGAGCGCGAATCCGTAAATGCCATAGTCCAGAATTTCTTGCACACCTGCCGGGCTGACCACGGGCATATACATGTCCACCAGTGACCATTCCGACTGATGTAAAACGGTCGAGCTTTCACCCGTGTGATCATCGCCCATGGCCATCAATACACCGCCATGTTGCGCCGTGCCCGCCATATTGGCATGGCGCATCACATCACCGGATCGATCTACGCCCGGCCCCTTGCCATACCAGAGCCCAAAAACACCATCGAATTTTCCGTCGCCACGCAGCCCCGCCTGTTGGCTGCCCCATAATGCGGTTGCGGCCAGATCTTCGTTCAATCCGAATTGAAAGGTGACATCCTTTTCGGCGAGTTGCTTTTCTGCACGAGACATCTGAAGGTCTACAGCCCCAAGCGGAGACCCCCGATAGCCTGTGACCAGACCCGCTGTGTTCAATTCCGCCGCAGTGTCTCGTACTTTTTGCATCAGCATCAAACGCACCAGTGCCTGCGTTCCGTTCAAAAGAACCGGGCTTTTGGACAGGTCGAACCGGTCGTTGAGTGAAATTTTCGGCTGACTCATCTGACGTCTCCCCTCGTCGGATTAGTGTGCTTTATTCTCGTGCATATTAGGTCATAAATACTGACCTGTATAGTGATTTTACTCTATTCCGTAACGATTTCCGGGTTTCATTGTGGAATTTGTTACCTGTTTCATATAGGGCTGCGCGAGGATAACGAAAGTTGCGGCGATGGATTGGGACAAGCTTAGAATATTTCACGCGGTTGCAGACGCTGGCAGCCTCACACACGCGGGAGACAAGCTCAATTTATCTCAATCCGCGGTGAGCCGTCAGATCCGCGCGCTTGAAGAATCACTCGATGCAACTTTGTTCCACCGCCATGCACGCGGTCTGATTCTGACAGAACAAGGCGAATTGCTGTTCGATGCCACGACGGCCATGCTGAAACGTCTGGATGCCGCTGCAGCGCGTATCCGGGATAGTGAAGATGAGGTCTTTGGCGTACTGAGGGTGACCACCACCTTCGGGTTCGGCACGCTGTGGCTCGCACCGCGCCTACCAAAGCTCTATGAACAGTATCCCGACCTTAATATCGACCTCATGCTTGAAGAGCGGGTATTGGATCTGCCAATGCGTGAAGCCGATGTGGCCATCCGCATGAAAGAGCCCAGCCAGGCCGATCTCGTGCGCAAACGTCTGATGACAGTGCAGATGCTGCTCTATGCAACGCGCAGCTATTTGGATGCTCATGGTGGGGCGCCTGAAACGCTGGAAGACATTTCCAAGCACCGATTGATCTGCCAAACGCCCGCAGCCCCTCAGGTTGGGGCAAGCGCGTCGATGGTTCGTCACCTTATGACATACAATCCCGGCTCGTTGCTGACCGTGAACAACTATTTCGGCGTTCTTCAGGGCGTGCTGCATGATCTGGGTATCGGAGTACTTCCTGATTATGTGACTGAGGACTTCCCGGATCTGGTCCCCGTCATGTCAGACATCGAAAGTGCTGATGTCCCGGTTTACCTCGCCTACCCCGAAGAATTGCGTCATTCCAAACGGATAGCGGCATTTCGGGACTTTGTGCAGGATGAGATAATCGCCCATCGCAAACAGCTGAGGCAATTGGGCAAGCTATAGCCATGCACTCAGAGCATAGCGGGCATGACGCCGGGGTCTGTTAATAGACCTTGATCGTTAGTAAACTGATCCCTAAATGAGCACATGAAGGCGGTGATGCTGAAACGCTCATCATCTTCATACCTCCCTGTTGGACTACGGCCGAGCTTAGTGCTCGGCCTTTTTTTTTCGCCAGGCTGATGCAATTCAGTGGAAAGCACTGGGAAAATCCAACGCGTAGGCCTATGATCCCGAAAAAACACCTAAATTTCGTGTTCGAGGGCTAATTCATGTTCCACTCATTCCGCCTATTGTTGGCGATGATTTCAGTCTTGTTCCTGGCCGTGCCACTTCATGCACAAGACACAAGCACAACCGCTACAGTTGAAATTCCCGAAGATCTGACGCCAGAACAGGTTGATGATCTGGTTGCGCGCATGTCTGACGACCAGGTACGGGCAATCCTTCTGGAACGCCTTGACGCTGTTGCCGAAAAGCAAGCGGCGGAAAAGGAAGGTCAGGAAGACCCGCTGACCGAGCTCAATGAGATCTGGGCAGAAATGGTCGCATCCTGGACACATGTTCTGACCACAGTTCCCAATATCATCAGTGCGCAAATCACTGCATTTAGCAATTTCTCTGACAAATTGGGGGGCGCTGGTGTTCTGACGCTAATGGGGCTGGTGCTCTCGGTCTTGATAGTCGGCTTCATTGCGGAGAAGCTATTTATTTTTCTGACCCGCCGCTGGCATGAGGCAACCGAGCCCTCGGGTGACGCTGATCTCAGAGGCGCTGTGAACTACCTGTTCCGCCGATTTTGCCGCGAAATTGCCGGGCTTATCGTATTCTACGTCGTCATTCGGGCGATTGGCCGAGGATTGCTGAGCCCCGAGCAGATCATCTATGCAGCCCCATTTGTATTCTACCTAATCTGGGTGCCGCGTCTGGGGGCAGCAGTCTCGCGCTTTGTTCTTGCGCCGCAAAAGCCACAATTCCGATTGGTAAACATTGACGACCACTGGGCAAAATACCTGCATCGCAACCTGATCGGTCTGCTGATCCTGATCGGCTTTACCTTGTTCGTACTAAGGTTCAATGCGCTGAACGGGGTTACCGGCGATCAGACGCGCATCGGTTTCTGGCTGAACGCAGCAATCCACGTCTATATTGGCATAATCGCCTGGACAGCGCGCGAAGGTTTGTCACAGATGATGCTGGGTACCGACCCGGACCACACCAAGTTCGACGAAGAAGTCGCGCGGTATTACCCGTATTTTGCAATCGGCGTTTCTGTCGTGATTTGGCTGCTGGTCGAATTCCTAGTGGCACAACGCAACCCGGCGCTGATCCGCGTGCTGTCCGGTGGAGCGCATTTCACAACCATGTTCTGGCTGTTGATTGCACCTGCACTTGATACATTAATACGTGGTTTGGTGCGCCACCTGCAGCCGCCAATGTCGGGCGAAGGGCCATTAGCAGAACGCGCCTATCGATCGGCCAAGCGCAGCTATATTCGCATCGGTCGGGTGATTGCTGGCCTCTTCGTCGTCTTCATGATTTCCCGTGTTTGGCAGCTAGATCTGCGCCATGTTGCGTCCGCAGGTATCGGTGCCGAAGTTGGCGGCGCAATCATCGAGTTCCTGCTGATCATCGCTGTCGGCTACATCCTGAACGAGATCGTCTCGCTATGGATTAACCGTCGTCTGGCCAAGGAACAGACAGCGGCCGAGGAGCTGGATGAAGAAGCCGGCGGAGAAGGTGGCGGCGCGGGTGGTTCGCGTCTGGCGACCGTCCTGCCCTTGTTGCGGATTACCGCACAAGTCACAATCTCGGTGATCTTCGGCCTACTTGCCCTGAGCGCCTTGGGCATCAACATCACGCCGCTGCTGGCTGGTGCTGGTGTTTTGGGTCTGGCCATCGGCTTTGGTGCGCAGAAACTGGTGGCCGATATCGTAGGCGGCATCTTCTTCCTGATCGATGACGCATTCCGCGTCGGCGAATATGTCGATGTCGGCGGGACCATGGGAACGGTCGAGAAAATTTCGATCCGCTCAATGCAGCTTCGCCACCATCGTGGTCCGGTGCACACTATACCTTATGGCGAGATTCAAAAGCTCACCAACTTCAGCCGTGACTGGGTGATCATGAAGTTGAAATTTACTGTGCCGTTCGACACCGACCCCAACAAGGTCAAGAAGATCTTCAAGAAGATCGGTGCCGAGATGATGCAGGACGAGGTTCACAAAGATGGCTTCCTGCAGCCCTTCAAATCTCAGGGTGTGTTCGACTTCGACGATGTCGGTATGATCATCCGAGGCAAGTTCATGGCCAAGCCCGGCAAGCAATTCACACTGCGTAAGGAAATCTTTAACCGTGTGAAGGCCGAATTCAACGCAAATGGTATCGACTTCGCCCGCCGCGAGGTGCGCGTCGCCATCCCGGGGTTGGATGAGGCTGAGAACATAACTGAAGAACAAAAAGCTGCCGCCGGCGCAGCCGCCGCAGATGCGGTCAACAAAGGGCAAAACCCCGCCTGACACTTAGGCTTCGACACGTTTCAGCCGCTGGCTGAACCAAATCAGCACGCCTCTGAAATCGGAACCGGTCTTATGGCCGGTTCCGTTTTTTATTGCCCGATGACCCCTGTGCGGGTTTGGCTCTTTCCTCAAGCGGCCCATTGCCCTAAAAGGCCCGCAATCTCGGCCCACTTGGACACAGGACAGAAGATGCAAGAGCCCGCCATCACACCCGATCTGATTGCCGCACATGGGCTCAAGCCCGAGGAATACGACATGATCCTTGAGATCATCGGGCGTGAGCCGACCTTTACCGAGCTTGGCATCTTTTCAGCGATGTGGAACGAGCATTGTTCTTATAAGTCATCCAAGAAATGGTTGCGCACCCTTCCGACCTCTGGCCCTCAGGTTATCTGCGGCCCAGGCGAGAATGCGGGTGTCGTCGATATCGGCGACGGTCAGGCCGTGGTGTTCAAGATGGAAAGTCACAACCACCCCTCGTATATCGAACCCTATCAGGGCGCGGCGACCGGTGTGGGCGGCATCCTGCGGGATGTCTTCACCATGGGCGCACGGCCCATCGCCTCGATGAACGCACTGTCCTTTGGCGAGCCGGGCCACCATAAGACGCGCCAATTGGTGAACGGAGTGGTCGAGGGGATTGGCGGCTACGGCAACTGCTTCGGCGTGCCTTGCGTGGGTGGCGAAGTTCGGTTCCACCCGGCCTATAACGGCAACTGCCTTGTGAACGCGTTTGCCGCTGGTTTGGCTGACAGTGACAAGATTTTCTACTCGGCCGCTTCGGGCGTTGGGATGCCCGTCGTCTATCTGGGCGCAAAAACCGGTCGTGACGGTGTGGGCGGAGCAACCATGGCATCGGCCGAATTCGATGACACCATCGAAGAAAAACGCCCCACCGTTCAGGTCGGCGACCCCTTCACCGAAAAGCGCCTTATGGAAGCAACGCTGGAACTGATGCAGACCGGTGCCGTGATCTCGATCCAGGACATGGGCGCAGCGGGCTTGACCTGCTCGGCTGTAGAGATGGGCGACAAAGGTGGTCTGGGCGTGCGTTTGGACCTCGAGAATGTCCCGCAGCGCGAAGAGAACATGACAGCCTATGAAATGATGCTGTCGGAATCTCAGGAACGGATGCTGATGGTCCTCAAACCTGAGCTTGAGGCCGAGGCCCGCGCCGTGTTCGAAAAATGGGACCTCGATTTTGCCATCGTAGGCGAAACCATTGCCGAAGACCGTTTCCTGATCATGCACAATGGTGAGATCAAAGCCGATCTGGTCCTGTCTAAACTGTCCTCGACCGCGCCTGAATACGACCGCCCGTGGGAACCGACCCCTGAGTCCGCGCCACTGGAAGACGTACCACAGATCGATCCGATCGACGGTCTGCGCGCCCTGCTCTCTTCACCCAATTACGCAGGCAAACAATGGGTCTATGAGCAATACGACACCATGGTCATGGCGGATTCAACTCGCACGCCGGGTCTGGGCGCTGGCATGGTCCGCGTACATGGCACCGACAAGGTGCTAGCCTTTACCAGCGACGTAACCCCACGCTATGTCCGTGCAAACCCGGTGGAAGGCGGCAAACAAGCGGTGGCCGAGGCCTATCGCAACCTGACCGCCGTGGGGGCCAAACCACTTGCCACCACAGACAACCTGAACTTCGGGAACCCCGAAAAGCCCGAGATCATGGGTCAGTTCGTCGGCGCGATCCAAGGTATCGGTGCCGCCGTTGGTGCGCTGGATATGCCAATCGTGTCGGGCAACGTCTCGCTTTATAACGAGACTGACGGCCAGGCGATCCTGCCAACCCCCACCATCGGCGCGGTTGGTCTTCTTGCTCATAGCGACGAGATAATCGGAAACGAAGTTCGGGATGGCCATGTTGCGCTGGTCATCGGCGAAACCAACGGCCATATGGGTCAGTCCGCCCTGCTGGCCGAGGTATTCAACCGCGAGGACGGAGACGCGCCGCATGTTGATCTGGCTGCAGAGGCGCGCAACGGGGAATTCATCCGGGCCAATCGCGAGATGATCAAAGCATGTACTGATCTTAGCGATGGCGGCCTTGCACTGGCTGCGTTTGAACTTGCTGAAGCTGCAGGCGTCGGCGTTTGCCTGGATGATGCATCATCCGAGTTCCTATTCGGCGAAGACCAGGCCCGTTATCTTGTGGCATGCAACTTCGATCAAGCCGAGGCGCTGATGATCGCTGCCGGTCAGGCTGGTGTCCCGCTGGTCTCGGTTGGTCGATTTACCGGTGACAGCGTGAAGATCGGCAATTCCGAAGCTCCTTTGGCGGAACTGACCGAGACCTTCCGCCAGAGCTTTGCCGCCGCGGTCGCCTGATAAATCGTCTCTTCCGAATTCCAGAATTCCCGCGTCTTCCATAGGCGCGGGATTCGCGTATCTGAAAGATGCTCGACATCTTGCACGCCCGCTCCCATCACTCTACATCTTGGGAAAGACCTACAGGAGTGAACCTACATGCCGATGAGCGCCCACGAGATTGAAACCCTGCTGCGCGAAAGCTTTCCCAATGCGGAAATTCAGGTTGGTGGCAGCGATGGCGTGCACATGTCCGCCATGGTCGTGGACGAAAGCTTTCGCGGCAAAAACCGCGTTCAGCAACAGCGTGCGGTTTACGCTGCGCTGAAAGGCAAGATGGATGGATCTGATGGGGAATTGCACGCGCTGGCGTTGACGACGAAGGTACCTGAATGACACAGCACTACTTTCAAAAAAGCGCCTAAGTGGCTTTGAAAAGATGAGTGGCTGGCCCTTCTGGATATCTCTTCTTGGTGCATTGATAGTTGTCGCCGCCCTCATCGAAGCCTATGTCAAACGCAACAGAAAACGAAAACTGTCGGATATGCGCCCTGACCCCGATACGCTTAGCAAGGTTGGGGGAATTGAACGATACGGGCTTGATCCGGTGACGCTTGCACAAGCAGAACACCGGCGGCTTGAAGAAGAAGGATGGGCACCTGAACCGCCCGATAACCGAACGACCGCCGCGCAAGCGGATGAAAAGGAAAAGCAAGATGAGCGACGTTAAGACCCAGATCGACGAAACCGTCAAAGCCAACGATGTGGTGCTTTACATGAAAGGCACCAAAGAGATGCCGCAGTGCGGGTTCTCATCCCGGGTGGCCGGTGTTCTGAATTACATGGGTGTCGAATACACCGATGTGAACGTTCTGGCTGACGAAGCTGTGCGCCAGGGCATCAAGGACTACTCCGACTGGCCAACCGTGCCTCAGCTTTATGTCAAAGGCGAGTTTGTCGGCGGTTGCGACATTATCACTGAAATGACGCTGTCGGGTGAGCTAGACACACTGTTCGATGAAAACAGTGTGGGCTATAACAAAGACGCTGCGGACAAAATCCGCGAAGCAAACGCGTAAGCTATCGGCTGCTACAGTCCTTGAACAATACGAGTTCCGGGGCTGTGTCGCCTTCGGCCTGATGGCTGATCGTGGCATCCCACCCCTTGGAGCGCAGGGTGTATGTCCCTGCCCCTCCGACGGATTCATACCGGATGCCCGAGCCGCTTGGAACCTGTTTCATAGGGATCAACTGATCATCGATCATCATCGCAGCCGCCCCATCGCCATTTGAGGCGTTAAAGTAGGACACCGGCACTTGCGTGTTGTTCTCACAGGTAAACGTCACGGACAGAATGTCGATATCGGCCTTTGCCATCGTGCCAGTCAGCGAGACGACGGCCGCGCAATAGGCCATTCGGGCGATCGGCATTAGGCCGTCCTTTCTTCAATGACTGCCGCCAGGGCTTCGGCGCGCGCCGCCATTTCAGCCAGCGTATCCGTGACAGATGGCGGCACTACCGCGACCTCGATCCGTTCAGGTTCCGGCTGTGGTTGGCTGCGGAGCCGCTTCAATTCGGTCTCCAATTCAACCAGCTTGGCCTCGGCCAGTTTCATGCGATCTTCATGCGCGGCTGCCTTGTCTGCCAACATGAGTCCCGCCATCAGCAGCATCCGCGATTCCGGCATACGTCCGATCTGGTCCGACAAAACCTGAGCCTCATCATCCAGCAGTCTGGCTGCCGCTTGCAGAAACGGTTCTTCACCGTCCTGGCACGAGACATCAAAGCCGCGGCCACCGATATGAATGGTTACTTCGGGCATTATTCCACCTCTCCCTCGGCCAGATTGGCATGACTTAGCAATGGCTCAAGCCGAGCCAGGACCGCATGCGCTTCGGCTGCGTCCGACGCGCGCGCGGCACGTATGGCTTCTAATTCGGCTGTCGTGGCCCGGTTCAGCATGTCAGCATCCGTGACACCGTCCTCTGCGGCGGCGCGTAATTCATCGACAGCGCTCCGGAGCTGATCGTTTGCATTGCGAAGCCGTTGCAAATCATCATCCAACCGGGACATCGCGGCCCCATGGCTAGCCCGTTCCGCGCGCAGCATCTCAAGCTCGGCATTGAGTTCGGTTAACCGCTCGCTATCGACCAGTTCAGCCCGCAGACGCGCCAATTCGGCCTCCATCTCTTCCGCGCGATCCGCGATTGGGGTCAGTTTCTCGACCTGCGCGCGCAACGTATTGGCCTCTTCTGCGGCGCCCTGATGTGATCGCAGAGTCTCAATCTCAGCCTTCAAGCCCTCGACTTCGTCCGTGTTTTCAAGCGCAGCCTTGGCATCCGCCAACTCGGCCCGCGCAGCCTCAACCGTGGCGAGCTGAAAGGTCGCCTCGGCCAATTGCGCACGCAGCGCATCCACTTCCGAACTCGGTGCCGGTTGCGCACGCAGCGCGTCAATCTCTTGCGCGTGTCTCTCTTTGATCGTTTTCAGCCGTTCCTCAAGCTGGGCATTGGCCACCCGCTCTTCTTCAAGCGCCGTTCGCAGCGACGTGTCATCACCGGCTGCGGATCCAGCATCGTGCAAGGCCTCGACACCATTACCGATCCGCTCCATCGCGGTGATAATACGGCGTTGTAGTTCTTCGATCTGACTCATGCCTGTGTCACCTCTTTATCAAGGTTCGTTCTGATATTCGCCTACCCGAATCAAAAGCGGCGGCGCTCAGCCCTAGTCTAACGGAATGCGACAGAAAATACCCACTGTTTGGTTTCAACCACTTGCACACCGCTCTTGAAGCGCCAATTCGGTGTGCCACGCGGTTCTGCTTGCACTTTGACAATCGGATGGTATTCAGCGCCCATCTGCCCGTAAACCAAAGGAACTACGCCCGTGGACCTGACTGCGCTGCGCAATGCCAACCCCGAACACTGGGACAAGGCTGCGGCCATCCGCACCCTGACCCTCGACGCTGTCGCCGCCGCCAATTCCGGCCATTCCGGTATGCCGATGGGCATGGCCGATGTTGCGACCGTATTGTTCGAAAAGCACCTCAAATTCGACGCCACTGCCCCGAACTGGCCGGACCGCGATCGGTTCATCCTATCGGCGGGTCACGGTTCGATGCTGGTCTATTCGCTGCTGTATCTCACCGGTCATGGCGATGTTACGCTGGAAGAGATCAAGAACTTCCGTCAATTGGGCGCCAAAACTGCCGGGCACCCCGAGAACTTCCTGATCGATGGTGTCGAAACCACTACCGGACCTTTGGGTCAGGGCATTTCGAATGCCGTTGGCTTTGCGATGGCCGAGGAAATTCAGCGTGCGCATTATGGCAAGAAGATCGTTGATCACTATACCTACGTGATTGCGGGCGACGGCTGCCTGATGGAAGGCGTCAGCCAAGAGGCGATCACTTTGGCCGGTCGCCACGAGCTAAGCAAACTGATCGTCTTCTGGGATAACAACAACATCACCATCGACGGCACAGTCGACATCGCCGACCGCACCGATCAGGTACGCCGTTTTGCGGCCTCGGGCTGGCATGTGCTTGAGATTGACGGCCACGACCCCAAGGCCATCGATGCGGCCATCGTGCAGGCGAAGAAGTCGAACAAACCGACGATGATTGCTTGTGAAAGCCACATTGCACTGGGTCACGCGGCGCAGGACACTTCAAAAGGCCATGGCGCTCTGACCGATCAGGATCAGTTGAACGCCGCCAAAGAAGCATATGACTGGCCGCATGATGCGTTCGTCATCCCTGCTGAGGTCAAAGCCGCTTGGGAGGCCATTGGTGCACGTGGCAAAGCCGAGCGCGCAGCGTGGGAGGAGCGTTTTGCGCAAGTCTCCGAACGTAAACAAGCCGAATTCAACCGCGCCTATGCGTTTGAGGCACCAAAGAAGCTGGCCGGCGCCATCCGGTCGTTCAAGAAACAGATGTCGGAAGACCAGCCAAAGCTGGCCACACGCGCCTCTTCAGAGAAGGTGTTGAATGTCGTTAACCCGATCATGCCCGAAACCATTGGCGGCTCGGCTGACCTGACTGGATCGAACAACACCAAATCGGCTGATATGGGCGTGTTCCTTCCGGAAAACCGCAATGGTCGGTATATCCATTACGGCATTCGTGAACACGGTATGGCCGCTGCTATGAACGGTATGGCGCTGCATGGTGGCATTCGCCCGTATGGCGGTACGTTCATGGCCTTCACCGACTATGCGCGGCCCTCGATGCGTTTGGCTGCACTTATGAAGATCCCGACGGTGTTCGTGATGACCCACGACTCGATTGGTCTGGGCGAAGACGGTCCGACGCACCAACCGGTGGAACATCTGGCGATCTCGCGCGCGACGCCGAACACTTATGTGTTCCGCCCCGCGGATACGGTTGAGACCGCCGAAGCCTGGGAATTGGCGCTGACCTTCAAGGACAGCCCCTCGGTTTTGTCGCTGACCCGTCAAGGCGTGCCAACTGTTCGGACCCAGCACAAAGCCAAAAACCTGACCGCGCAAGGCGCCTATGTATTGGCTGACGCAGAAAACAAGCGTCAGGCGATTCTGATTGCCACAGGTTCCGAGGTTTCGCTGGCGATGGAAGCTAAAGCAATACTTGAGGCCGAAGGCATCGGCACTCGGGTCGTTTCCATGCCCTGTATGGAGCTGTTTGCCGAACAAGACGAAGCCTACCGCAAGCGCGTATTGCCTGCGGGAGCCGTCCGCGTCGGTATCGAGGCTGCGGTTCGCGCCGGAGGCTGGGACCGTTGGCTTCTGGGCGAGCGTGGTCGCGAGGCCAAGGCTGGGTTCATCGGCATGTCCAGCTTTGGTGCGTCGGCACCCGCCGGAGAGCTCTACAAGCATTTTGGCATCACGACCGAGGCAACAGTCGCCAAGGTCAAAGAACTGCTGGGTTGAACCTACCCAAATTAGTCAAAAGGCCTCGGTTAAAACCGGGGCCTTTTTTGTTAGACGAAAATTATTACTGACTGCATACCATCGACAATTAGATCACCATCGGTGTTCCACATCCGCATGACCTGAGAGCTGTAGCCGTCATGTCCAGCTGTCAATTGATGTTCCATCAACCACCATCCATCGCGAGTATGAATATCCTCGGACAGCACGTTGAAAATCCAGTTCATTGATGAGTTGTTTCCCGGCTTCTTCAATGTCGGGAATATGGCCGGTGGCAACAGGTCCGCAATTGCGATCAACCCTTCGATCCTATCGCGCATATCGGCATCATTATGGCGCGCCCAAACCTTCACATAGCCACGCTCTGCACCAGCAAATGGCCGCGCCCCGTCGATCAACCGAACGTCGAAGTTCTCAAGAAATGCGATGGGAAGTTTTGGCAAATCTGGCGGGAAATAGTGTTCTGTGATCTCTGGCTGTATCTCTGCCTTAGCCGGATGTTCGAACGCCACATGGCTGTCCTGTGCCTTGCCAAACGTAAATGTCCCAAGTGCGGCTGTATTCCCCTCAATCCTTGCTCGTGTATTGATCGTCGTGACATTCCGCCCATTGCGAAGCACCTCGGTTTCGATCAGCGGAGGTGAACCGATGGGCGCGGTAAAATTGATCAGGGCCGAGCGTAATGGAGGCAGAGCATCGACCGCATTTCTCGCAGCAGCCAGCAGCAAGGCAGACGAGAAGCCGCCATATGTTGTGCGGCCTTGCATCCAGTTTGGCGGCACCGGAAACTGCAGCATCCCGTTCAACCGATCTAAACTGGCAAGGACTTGGGAAAGGCTGAGTTTAGTCATCGATCTCACACCGGATATGCTTCGATTGGAACTTACCCCGCTCTTACCGTTGTGCCAGATGAAACCTCACGTCACATGATCCTGATTTCAGTGTTTATTCGCAGATCCCGAAATCGCGCTGATCGCGGGGGACAGAAGCTTGGTTGCCACCGGTATCAGCGCCAGCCCATAGGCCAGACCGAATACACCATCCATCGTCGCCTTCGCGATCCACTTTACCGCGCCTGCCCATTGTTCAGACACAGCATGACTCGCAGCATTTGCCCAGTCGTAAATGTGATGGCCCAGCCAGCCAAAGCCTAGGACCTCCATACCGTGGATCATGATCGACCCGCCGACCCACAGCATCGCAGCAGTACCAACGATAGACAGAACTTTCATAACAACGGGCATCGCTTTGACGAGGCCCCTTCCCGTTCCGCGCCCTATCGGCGTCGGCGCGTTTTGCGCCAAATACAGGCCGACATCATCCATTTTCACGATCAGAGCGACCGAGCCATAAACGGCGACGGTGACCCCAAGGCCCACCACGGCCAGCGTCGCGGCTTGCATCCACACATTCGGCGCTTCAATGGCCGCCAAAGCGATGGTCATGATTTCAGCAGACAGAATAAAGTCAGTCTTGATCGCACCCTTCACCTTCTTTTCTTCCAGATGGCCAGGATCAGGATTTTTCATATCTTCGTCTATCGCATGGCTCCCATGCGGAAACAGGACGTGAAAAATCTTCTCGGCCCCCTCGAAACACAGATATGAACCACCGAGCATAAGCAGCGGTGTGATCAACCAAGGCGCAAAATTGGCTAGTAGCAATGCCACTGGCAACAACAGAATGATCTTGTTGAAAATCGACCCGCGCGCGATGCGCCAGATGATCGGCAGTTCCCGCGCCGGGGCAAAACCCTGAACGTATTTGGGCGTCACGGCCGCGTCGTCAATGATCACACCCGCAGTCTTAGCCCCAGCCTTGCCGGCAGCGGCCACCACATCGTCCACCGAGGCCGCCGCAACCTTTGCAATGCCCGCCACGTCGTCCAACAGGGCCAACAGACCACTCATCGCGCTTCCTTTCCATTCATCTGTTCGATCGGACCCTACCTGATCCAACGGCTAGCGCAAGCGTTAGCGCAATCGGCGCAGGTTTGCGCTAACACCTTAAAAATATGCCATTTTTGCCCTTTTGAGATTCAATATTCGCGGCTATATGGCCTGCAACGCAAGCGCATTTTTGGAGACGTCGGATGACCATCAAGGTCGGTATCAATGGTTTTGGCCGCATCGGCCGCTGTACTCTGTCGCACATCGCCGCATCGGCGCGCAACGACATCGAAGTGATCAAGGTCAACGCCACCGGCCCGCTGGAAACCTCGGCGCATCTGTTGAAATACGACAGCATCCATGGACGTTTCCCACGCGACGTCTCGGTCGAAGGCAACACCATGGATCTGGGTCGCGGCCCGATGGAGATGTTCTCGACCTACGATATGAACGAGCTGGACTGGGAAGGCTGCGATGTCGTTCTGGAATGCACCGGTAAATTCAACGACGGCCTGAAGGCTAAAACCCATCTTGAGCGCGGCGCAGGCAAGGTTCTGCTATCGGCCCCTGGCAAGAATGTCGACAAGACCATCGTATTTGGTGTGAACCACAACAGCCTGACTGCAAACGACAACATGGTGTCGAACGGTTCTTGCACCACCAACTGCCTTGCTCCGCTTGCCAAAGTTCTGGACGAAGGTATCGGCATCGAGCATGGCATCATGACCACGATTCACGCCTATACCGGCGACCAACCGACGCTGGACCGTCGCCACAGCGATCTTTATCGCGCCCGCGCTGCCGCCATGTCGATGATCCCGACGTCCACTGGCGCCGCTGCAGCACTGGGAGAGGTTCTGCCGAACCTCAAAGGGCGCCTGGACGGCTCGGCCATCCGCGTGCCCACTCCAAACGTCTCGGCCGTTGATCTATCATTCCGCGCCTCGCGCGACGTCACTGTCGAAGAGGTCAACGCCATCGTCGAAGAGGCAGCGAAAGGCCCGATGCAGCGCGTTCTAGGGTATGAGCCTGCGCCGCTGGTTTCGACCGATTTCAACCACACCGAAGAAAGCTCGATCTTTGCGCCGGATCAGACCCGAGTTGTCGACAACCGAATGGTGCGCGTATTGGCATGGTATGACAACGAATGGGGATTCTCGGTGCGTATGGCGGATGTCGCCGTCGCGATGGGCCGCCTTAACTGACCCTTCGCACATCGCTTGTACCTTTATGCCCGCTCAGGTTATCTGAGCGGGCATTTACGTTCAGGGCGCAGAAATGACAAATCAAATCGCCATCTGGCTTGGAATCCTAATTCTGGGCGGTCTGATGCTGGACGTGGCACTATTCGGCACCGAACACCTGCTGTTCCTGGGCAAGAAGCTCTACGATTTCCTGGATTGGCTCGCCTTCTGGCGCTGACAGAGGTTTTTCTTGACTTTCGCGCCAATCTGGCTTTGTTAGCGCTAACCATCTATGGACCATGTTCTGACGGAGCGCATTATGACACTCAAGCTGGCAATCAATGGATTTGGACGGATCGGGCGCGGCGTTCTTCGGGCCGTCATGGAATCCGGACGTACTGATGTTGAAATCATCGCAATCAACGATCTGGCAAAGCCCGAAATGAACGCACATCTGTTCGAGTTCGACAGCGTGCATGGACGCTATTCCAATCCCGTAACTCTGACTGATGCAGGTCTGGACGTGGGTGCTGGGCCCATCCGGCTGACCAGCGAGCGTGATCCCGAAGCACTGGACTGGTCTGATGTGGATGTGGTTCTGGAATGCACCGGTGTTTTCCGGACCCGTGAAGCAGCTGAGCGGCACCTGAAAAACGGATCAAAGAAAGTATTGATCTCGGCCCCTGCCCGTGGCGACGGCGGCGTGAAGACAGTCGTGTTCGGCGTGAACGATCATGAGCTAACCGCCGACGATATCGTTGTTTCCAATGCCTCCTGCACCACCAACTGCCTCTCGCCGGTCGCGGCGGCTTTGGACGCAGGACTGGGCATCAAACACGGCAACATGACCACAGTTCATGCATACACGGCCAGCCAACCGGTTCACGACACTGCGGGTAAAGACCCCTATCTGTCGCGCGCAGCAGCGCTGTCGATGATTCCGACGACAACTGGCGCGGCATCGGCTGTTGGTCTGGTTCTGCCGCAGCTTGCTGGTAAGTTGACCGGGCAAGCCATTCGTGTCCCCACGCCCAATGTCTCAGTCGTTGATCTGGTTGCTGAGGTTTCGCGACCGACGACCGAAGAAGAGGTCAATGCCCTCTTTGTAGAAGCTGCCGCCAAAATCCCCGGTGTGCTGGCGGCCGAGAATCGCCCCTTGATCTCGATCGATTTCAACCACGACTCGCATAGCTCGACGGTTTCACTGGCTGAAACCAAAGTAACTGACGGCACATTGGTTCGTGTGCTTGCATGGTACGACAACGAATGGGGCTTCTCGAACCGGATGCTGGACACAGCCGCCGCGATGGGCGCGCTATCCTAACCGCTCTTTCAAGGCGGAATTGACGCGGGGCGTGACGAATTTTGACACGTCCCCGTTCAATCTGGCGATTTCTTTGACCAGTTTCGACGCAATGGCTTGATGCCGTGCCTCCGCCATCAAGAACACGGTCTCAATCGAGTCGTCCAACGCGCGATTCATCCCAACCATCTGGAATTCATACTCGAAATCCGCAACCGCACGCAGTCCGCGCACGATGATCTGAGCGCCTACATCGCGGGCGCAATCGATCAGCAGGTTTTCAAACGGATGCGCGACAATCTCGGTGCCAGTCTGCTCGGTTAGATGGGCGCATTCGGCCTCGATCATCGCGACACGTTCTTCCAAAGAAAACAGCGGGCCCTTGTCCCGGTTGATAGCAACACCAATGACGAGCTTATCCACCAGCGCAGCCGCGCGGCGAATAATGTCTATATGACCCATGGTGATAGGGTCGAAAGTACCGGGATATAATCCAACCCGCATTGGGCTCTCCAGCGCAACAATATTTCTGCGCAAGCAAACATAACTTTGCCGCAGGTGCAAGAGGCTGAAACAGCCCCCGCGTTCAGTGCCCCATGATCATGCCCTCAAGCGCGTCTTTTTCCATAGCAAGTTCAGCCAGTTGCGCCTTGACCGCATCACCCAGCGTAACGATGCCGACCAGTTTGCCATCTTCCAATACAGGCATGTGGCGAAATCGTCCTTCGGTCATCTGGGACAGGATAGACTCAACAGTATCCTGCTGGCTGGCGGTCACAAGTTGCTTGGTCATATAGTTGCTAACGGGTTTATCCAAGCATCCGCTGCCGCTGGCAGCCAACTCGCGAACAATGTCTCGTTCGGATAAAATGCCCGCTGCCGTCTGCCCCCCATCCTCGGAAATGACCACAGTACCAATCCGCTTTTCCGCAAGAATCTCGGCAGCCTGAGAAACGGATGCCGTTGGCTCGACCGTCTCCACACCGCCGCTGGCCTTGGATTTGAGAATGGCCTGTACAAGCATAAGCGAAAACCTCCGGAATTACGTACTGTTTTCCAAAGCGTTGCCGGAATGTGTGAATGTGTCAAGGTGAAGCTTCGCGCTCAAGCCGCGCTACTTCGTCCCGTATTCCGCGCGTCAACGCCTCGGCAAAGCGGTTCAACCGCTCATTGCGCTGATCGCCCTGATGGCGGACCAGATAGAACCCCCGGGTCAGACTGACCTGATCCGTCAGGATTTTCTGCAATCCCCGATGGAACGGCAATGTGAAATCATGTGCCACGCAGACCCCTGTTCCCAGCGAAACTTGTCGCAGCTGAACGGAAACAGAGTTTGATGCAAGCGCGACACGTTCAACACCAATGTCGTTGAGATAGTCCAGCTCGCGGTCGAAAATCATGTCCGGAATATAGCCTATCATCCGATGCCCTTTTAGATCCTCGATGGATCGAATTTCGGCGTGACGACTCAGGTATTCCTTCGTTGCGACCATATGCAGCCGATAGTCGGATATCTTCTGCACCAGCAGTTTCCCTGCGGTGGGCGCACTGACTGTTACCGCCATGTCGGCCTCTCGCCGGGATAGGTTGATGATGCGCGGCAACGCCAGGATCTGAATGTCGAGATCAGGATTGGCATCGCTGATCTTGGCGCAGACCTGTGGCAACAGGTAATTGGCACTACCATCCGGGGCACCAATTCGGATCTGACCGCTTAGCGATTTGGCAGAGCCTGACATGACACCAGTCGCTGCGCGCATAGCTTCTTCCGCCTGCAGCCCATGCTCCATCAGGCGTTGTCCTGCAGTCGTCAACACATAGCCCTGCTGTGATTTCGTGAACAACACCGCGTCCAATGCCGCTTCGAGCCGCGCGATTCTGCGCCCGACTGTCGCCGGGTCGATCTTGAGAACCCGCCCCGCACCCGAAAGGCTTTCATCGCGCGCGACCGCCAGGAAAACCCGCAAATCATCCCAATTCGGCGTCATGTTCTACCCTTTGCATTTTTGCAAAACTGATTTGAAATATTGCCTCTGTTCAGGTGATTTTCGCAAGTCTATTCTTCGCGCAACTTAATCCGGAGGAGTTTGCAATGCAGAACCTGACCCATTTCATCAACGGCGAAAATGTCGCTGGCACATCTGGCCGCTTTGACAATGTATTCAACCCAGCAACGGGTGAAGTGCAGTACCAATGCCCGATGGCCAGTGTCGCCGAGACCACCGCTGCGATCGAAGACGCTGCAGCAGCTCAGGTCGCTTGGGGCGCAACCAACCCGCAGAAGCGCGCGCGCGTTATGATGGCGATGGTTGGTTTGATGAACCGCAACATGGACAAGCTGGCCGAGGCTCTCAGCCGCGAGCACGGTAAAACCATCCCGGACGCCAAGGGTGATCTGCAGCGTGGTCTGGAAGTGATAGAATACTGCATCGGCGCGCCCCAGATGCTGAAAGGTGAGTTCACCGACAGCGCGGGCCCGGGCATCGACATGTATTCGATGCGTCAGCCGCTGGGCGTGGTCGCTTCGATCATGCCATTCAACTTCCCCGCAATGATGCCGCTTTGGCACGTTGGCCCGGCACTGGCCTGCGGCAACGCAGTTGTTCTGAAACCGTCCGAGCGCGACCCCTCTGTTCCATTGATGCTGGCAGAGCTGTTTGTCGAAGCTGGTCTGCCCAAGGGTGTGTTCCAAGTCGTAAACGGTGACAAAGAGGCCGTGGACACCCTGCTGGACAGCGAAATCATTCAGGGCGTGTCGTTCGTGGGTTCAACCCCGATCGCGCAGTACATCTATGCTCGTGCAACCGCCAACGGCAAACGCGCGCAGTGTTTCGGTGGCGCTAAGAACCACATGATCGTTATGCCTGACGCCGATCTGGATCAGGCTGCTGATGCGCTGGTCGGTGCAGGTTTCGGCGCGGCTGGCGAACGCTGCATGGCAATCTCGGTGGCCGTGCCTGTGGGCGAAGAAACCGCAGACGCACTGATCGAAAAACTGATCCCTCGCGTGGAGAAGCTGAAAGTCGGCCCCTACACAGCGGGCGACGACGTAGACATGGGTCCGGTTGTTACTGCTGCCGCGAAAGAGCGCATCCTTGGCCTGATCAACTCGGGCGTTGAGCAGGGCGCGAAGCTGGTTGTCGACAACCGCGACTTCAGCCTGCAGGGCTATGAGGATGGCTTCTTTGTCGGCCCGCACCTGTTCGACAACGTCACTCCCGACATGGATATCTACAAGCAAGAGATCTTTGGCCCGGTCCTGTCGACCGTCCGCGCGGGTTCTTATGAAGAGGCGCTGAAACTGGCGATGGATCATGAATACGGCAACGGCACTGCGATCTTCACCCGCGACGGTGATACGGCGCGTGACTTTGCCAGCCGTGTGAACATCGGCATGGTCGGCATCAACGTTCCGATCCCGGTTCCGCTGGCCTACCACACTTTTGGCGGCTGGAAGAAATCGATGTTCGGCGACCTGAACCAGCACGGTCCGGACAGCTTCAAGTTCTACACCCGCACCAAAACAGTGACATCGCGCTGGCCGTCGGGCATCAAGGAAGGTGGCGAGTTCAACTTCAAAGCGATGGACTGATCATTCAGCTTACAAATCAGGAAACCCGGCCCTACATGGGTCGGGTTTTTTCGTGCATGCGCCAGTTGCTGCCTGATCGCGTACCTCACAAGAAATTCAGAGGTCGCCCTCTGGAAAAAGCAGGCAATCACTAATATTTTATCGGTAATTCAACTATCCGAGCAGCTCATAACTCCCTGGAGGCAACCTTGTCCCAAAATCGTTTTACCCGTCGTCACGCCCTTTTGGGCGCTGCATCGCTGATTGCGGCCCCTGCTATCGTGCGTGCTCAAAGCACTGATGCTTTCCCACAGACCGAGGAAGCAATCAGCACGCAGCTTCCAGTACGTCGTAACATTTCATCGTTCTCGCAGCAGAATTGGCAGGATCACTTTGACGAGTTGGGCGTCGGCGCATTGTTGGCCGATATCACCAGCCGGGCTGTTCATTACTGGGGGCCGGATGGAACCTACAAGCTGTACCCCAGTTCTGTCCCGATGAGCGAAGAGCTGACCAAGCGCGGCTATACCAAAGTCACACGCAAGGCGGAGAACCCAAGCTGGACACCAACCCCATCAATGCGCGAGCGCGATCCCTCGTTGCCAATTCGCATGGAGGGTGGTGAACCTGGAAACCCATTGGGAACTCGCGCTATGTATCTTGGCTGGCCTGCCTACTTGGTTCACGGCACCTATGATACTCGCAAGATTGGACGTCAGAGCTCGTCCGGCTGTATCGGTCTTTATAACCAGCACGTTGAAGAGCTGTATCCGCTGGTAAAGGTCGGCACTCAGGTACGTTTGGTCTAAACGGCGAGTTTCTACACGAAACACAAAAAAGCCCCGTCCATCAGGAACGGGGCTTTTGTTTTCGTGAAGGTGGTAGATTTATTCGGGAATGATCACTTCGTCGACAACGTGAATGACGCCGTTGCTGGCTTCGATGTCGGCCTGCACAACTTTGGCACCATTAACTTTCACGCCATTTTTTGCGTTCACGCTTAGTCGGTCGCCTTGCACGGTCAAAACCTTCGCGCGCTTCCCTGCAATGTCGCCGGACATCACTTTGGCTGGCACGACATGGTAGGTCAGGATCGACACCAACTGGTCCTTGTTTTCTGGCAGAAGTAGGGTTTCAACAGTGCCTTCAGGCAGAGCTGCAAAAGCTTCATCCGTGGGTGCAAAGACGGTGAAGGGCCCATCGCCTTTCAGCGTATCGACCAGGCCCGCGGCCTGAACGGCAGCAACCAGGGTGTTGAATGACCCGGCAGCAACTGCGGTATCTACGATATCAGCGGCCTGCGCTTTGACGGGCAGTGCAAGTGCAAATGCGGCGGCAGCGCCCATGAATGTGCGGCGGAACATGGCTGTTAACTCCTCTCCAGCTTGTTATGGAAAGGGTTACGGGCCTGGGTTCGAAGCGGATCACACAGAATTCAATTTTCTTTGAGCTGAACCCAGATGCTCTGCGCACGGCCCTCTTCTAGAAACGGCAGCGCTGCGACGGCGTCGGGGCGATCCTGCTGCAGGTAATATCCGGGCCAAAGCATTGAATAGAAACCGGATTGCAGCAAGGCGTGCAACATGTACTGCTCACCCCATCCTGGGCAGTCATAGAAGAACCGTTTGGGATATTCATAAGGCAGAAAAACATCGTGGACATGAATGACAACGCCGGGTTTCAGCGCCGGAATGATCCGACAGAATAGATGGGCGACATCGTTGCTCATCCGAACCACATGGCTTGAATCGATGAACAGAACATCCCCAGCCTCAAGCTGATCGAACAGCGCGGGATCTACTTCTTCCAGTCGCTTCTGCTCAAACTGATCGACGACATGGGCGATATCTGCGCGCGGGTACGGATCAATTGCCGTGATCGTCGTATCCAAACCACCATCTATGATCGCCTGCCGCGTCACGCGGGTAGAGTTCCCACAACCGACCTCGATCACGCGCTTGGGCTGAAAGCGGCGGATCATCAGGTAAAGCGCATCCGCATCCGGGCTATCGTAGTATCCATTTCCGGTGTGATACCCAGTCTGGTTTCGCGCCGGGTCCTTCAAAGCTGCAAGCGCATCGGCATGGCGCGTATACTCTTCGACAAGTTGCGCGATATCGAATCCGTCCATTCCCGGCGACAGGGCATAAGCGGGCCTGGTCAATCCCCCTGCCCGTTCGAACGCTTCCAGCCGCGCCCGTTCATCCTGTTCCGTAACCTTGTCGATCAGCTTGACGCCCAACTCATCCAGGGCTGCATTGATCTGCGGAAATTTTCTGGGTTTCACGAGGACGGCTCCACATTGCGTTGCGCCCGCTCTTTACCTGTGCACGCAGGACTTCCGCAAGAACCGACAGGCCAAACCCTTGGCAAAACGCTAATTTCCGTATTCACTGATGTGAATTGACCAACGAGGACCGCCATGCAGCAGGAATTCACGATCGGCATTGAAGAGGAATACCTGCTGGTCGATCAAGACAGTCTGCAGCTCGCCGAGGCGCCCGCAGCATTGATGGAAGCTTGTCAGGCAGATTTCGAAGGCCAGGTCAGCCCGGAATTTCTGCAGTGCCAGATCGAAGTCGGGACCCGCCCACATGCTACGATCAGATCGGCGCGCGAAGATCTAAAGCGCCTGCGTTCTTGTGTTTCAAAACGTGCAGCCGAGTATAATTTGGCTCCGATCGCTGTCTCTTGCCACCCGTTTGCGAACTGGAAAGATCAACACCATACACGGAAAGAACGCTATGACGCCCTGCAGCATGCTTTGGGCGGCGTGGCGCGGCGGATGCTGATCTGCGGAATGCATGTGCATGTGGGCGTCGAAGATCAAGCCTTGCGCGCCGACCTGGTACCCCAGCTTTCTTACTTTCTGCCCCATCTGCTGGCGTTGTCGACCTCGTCTCCTTATTGGAACGGCGAAGATACCGGGCTTTCCTCCTATAGGCTCACCGTGTTCGACAATCTGCCCCGGACCGGTCTGCCCCCGGTGTTCAGCAGTTGGGGCGAATACGAACGCACCACCGGCGTGCTGGTCGAACTCGGCGTGATCGAGGACACCTCTAAAATCTGGTGGGACCTACGTCCATCTCACCGGTTCCCCACCCTAGAAACACGCATCATGGACGTGCAGCCAAGGCTTGAACATACGCTGTCGCTGGCCGCCCTTGTGCAGGCGCTGACACGGATGCTGTGCCGCCTGAAAGACCGCAATCTTAGGTGGCGGCAATATGATAAGTTTCTAATCGGCGAAAACCGTTGGCGCGCGCAGCGTTATGGTGTGGGCGAAGGCATGATCGATTTCGGCGATCGCGCGATTAAGCCGATGGCCGAACTGATCGGAGAGCTGATGGGCATGTTGGCCGAAGACACCGAGGCATTGGGCACCATGACCGAGCTCGCCCGCCTGCGACAGATCGCCGAAAATGGTACCTCCGCCACCCGCCAACGCAGTGTTCACGCCGAAGCCGTCGCACGCGGGGATGATCCGGGCATGGCCGTCGTCAGGCACCTGATCGAGGAATTCCACGCCGACCTGTAAGCTTAGACCGCCGCCAAAATCTCTTTGATCCGGTCCGCTACGGGTTCGTACAAATCGCGATCCGTCCAGTATCCGTTATGCGACAGCGGATTCCACGACGTAAAGATTTTGCCCGCATTGATCGGCTTGTCCTTCAAGGCCCCACTTTGAGCCAGCTGTTCATAGCTTGGGGCGCTTTTGCCCAATGGGAAACCCAAGACATCATGCTTGTCATAGTAGTTTCGCCACCATGTCGAAAACTGCAACGCAGGTGGCAGTGCGCGGTTCGGGGCCATGATCGGAAAAATCTCATTCTCGGGATATGCGAACAGAAAAATAGGAATATTGCACCCGAATGTCACAAGTCCTGCGACGGTTTTCATGTTCTCAACATCTGTCGGATGAACCGGTGAACCACCCTGGCGCAGGTGCCTTTGCATGTCATAGATATAGTTCGACATGATATGCCCGCCCAACGAATGCGCCAGGATCAATACAGGGCCCTGTGGCCCGACCTGATATTTGACGACCCCCATCACATTCTCGATCTTCTTGTGGATCGCCTCATAAATCTTGTCACCATCATCCGGCGTTGGTCGGTAAGAGGCCGCATCCGAGAGGTTGCACACCACAAACTCGCGCAGCCTGTCATATCCAAGGCTGCGGTTGACCTTGCGCAGATATGCCTTTTGCCGTCCCTGCAGGATCTGCGCCCAAACCACCTCGTGCCAGATTACATCATCCATATCCGCGCCCACCCGGCTCGAAACCCGTCGTTTCAGCCCTTTGGAAAACGTTGGGGTCGTGGATGGGGGCTGGTTCTGAGGATTGTATTGGCTGCCCATTCCGTGAATCACGATAACGGCGAGTTTGTGCGATGCCATGAGAATACTCCGTAATAATAATCGAAATGCTTAATTCCCGCAGTATACCCCACCGACCGGAATTCCCCCAAATCGCCAAGTTTGCTGTCGTTGAAAAATTTCTGTAAGGATTGAAGAATAAAACGCTCGTTCAATTCTATAGCCAACAGGAAACACACGTCATGGATTTCGCGCTGACCGAAGAACAAACGGCCATTTTCGACATGGCCTACGCCTTTGGCCAAGACCACATCGCCCCCTTTGCGCGTCAGTGGGAAGCAGACGGAACCATCCCTAAAGAGCTTTGGCCGAAAATCGGCGAGCTTGGATTTGGTGGCCTCTATGTCTCGGAAGAGGCTGGCGGTTCGGGGCTGACGCGGCTGGATGCAACGCTGGTGTTCGAAGCGCTGTCGATGGCCTGCCCCTCGGTCGCGGCATTCCTGTCGATTCACAACATGTGCGCAAAAATGCTGGACAGCTTTGGCAGCGACGATCTGAAGTCCCGCATCATGCCAAGTATCCTCAGCCTCGAAACCGTCCTCAGCTACTGCCTGACGGAACCCGGATCGGGATCAGACGCCGCAGCGTTGAAAACGCGCGCTGAACGGACCAATGAAGGCTACACGCTCAATGGCACAAAAGCGTTCATTTCCGGCGGCGGCTATTCGGATGCCTATGTCTGCATGGTGCGCACGGGTGAAGACGGCCCTAAGGGGATCTCGACTGTCTATGTCGAAGACGGCACGCCGGGTCTGAGCTTTGGTGGTCTGGAACTGAAAATGGGCTGGAAAAGCCAGCCAACCGCGCAGGTTCAGTTTGACGATTGCAAAATCCCGTCCGGCAACCTGGTCGGGGCTGAGGGCGACGGCTTCAAATACGCGATGAAGGGGCTGGACGGTGGCCGCCTGAACATCGCCTCCTGCTCGCTGGGGGCTGCTCAGAACGGTCTGGACATGACATTGCAGTATATGTCCGAGCGCAAAGCCTTTGGACAATCGATCGATCAGTTTCAAGCGCTGCAGTTCCGACTGGCAGATATGGAGATCGAACTGCACGCAGCGCGCACATTCCTGCGTCAGGCAGCGTGGAAACTTGATCAGGGTGCACCGGACGCCACAAAATTCTGTGCGATGGCCAAGAAGTTCGTAACCGAAACCGGATCGAAAGTCGTGGATCAGTGTCTGCAATTGCACGGTGGATATGGCTATCTGGCGGATTATGGAATCGAGAAACTGGTGCGGGATCTGCGCGTGCACCAGATACTGGAAGGCACGAACGAGATCATGCGCGTGATCGTTGCACGCCAGATGCTCTCCAATCGCTGAGGTCTTTGATGTCCGATATCGACATTCGCACCACAGGCCGTGCCGGGCGAATCACGCTGACACGACCACACGCCCTGAACGCCCTTAGCTATGAGATGTGCATGGCCATTGATACCGCTCTGCGTAACTGGCGTGAGGATGATCAAGTCGATCTGATCATTCTCGATGCCGAAGGCGACAAAGCCTTTTGCGCTGGCGGAGATATTGCCGAGCTTTATGCGACCGGCACCAAGGCGGACTATGCTTATGGCCAAACGTTTTGGCGCGACGAATACCGCCTGAATGCCTTGATTTTTGAGTACTCAAAACCAGTGATCAGCTTCCTGCAAGGTTTCACCATGGGTGGCGGGGTTGGCATCGGGTGCCATGGCAGCCATCGAGTGGTTGGAGAAAGCTCAAAGATCGCGATGCCGGAATGCTCAATCGGGCTGGTTCCTGATGTGGGCGGATCGCTGATGTTGGCGCTGGCGCCGGGGCGATTGGGCGAGTATCTGGGCACCACCGGCCACCGCATGGGGCCCGGAGATGCGATCTATGCCGGGTTTGCCGACCATTTCATTCCCCAAGAGCATTGGGCGGGGCTGATAGACCAGTTGGAAGCCTCTGGACGGGCGGAACTGGTGGATGAGCATGCAGTGCCCGCACCGGATAGCCCCTTGGCTGAAATGCAGGGCGAGATCGACAGGCTATTCAGCGGAGAAAGCCTTAGCGATATCCTGAACAGCTTGCGCAACGATGACACAGAATTTTCGACGAAAATTCTCGGCACACTGCAGCGAAACTCTCCTATCTCCATGGCTTGTGCTGTCGAGATTTTGCATCGGCTGCGCGGAACCAACCTGACATTGCAAAAAGCGCTGGATCTGGAGTACCGGTTTACCTATCGCGCGATGGAGCATGGCGATTTTCTGGAAGGCATTCGCGCCCAGATCATCGACAAGGATCGCAACCCGAATTGGCAGTTTGCTGATTTGGATGTGCCTGCAGTCGCGGTGTCCAAGATGCTGCAACCGCTCGGTGCGGATGCACTAAGCTTTTCAGAGGAGTAAGGGATGAAAATCGCATTCATAGGGCTTGGCAACATGGGCGGCCCGATGGCGGCCAATCTGGCGCGCGCGGGCCATGACGTCATCGGCTTTGATCAAGTTGATGTCGCCATCGAAGGCGTTTCCATGGCGCCCTCTGGCGCCGCTGCAGCTGCGGAAGCCGACGTGGTTATCACCATGCTTCCCAACGGGCAAATTCTGCGCGCTGTGGCCGATGAAGTTGTCCCTGAAATGCAAGACGGCGCGGTTCTGATTGACTGCTCTACGGTCGATGTCGACAGCGCCCGCGCGGTGGCGCAGCAAGCTGCTCAGGCTGGTCTGCTATCAGTCGATGCACCTGTATCCGGCGGGATTGGTGGGGCCGCTGCAGGCACTTTGACCTTTATGGCCGGTGGATCTGAACCAGCTTTTGCCAAGGCGGCTCCGTTATTTGAAATCATGGGGCAAAAAGCGGTTCACTGCGGTGAAGCTGGCGCGGGTCAGGCCGCCAAAATCTGCAACAACATGATCCTCGGCGTGACGATGATCGCGACCTGCGAGGCATTTGCGCTTGCTGATAAATTGGGATTGGATCGACAAAAGATGTTCGATGTAGTCAGCACGTCCTCAGGGTACAGCTGGACAATGAACGCCTATTGCCCTGCCCCCGGCGTTGGACCCGAAAGCCCATCCGACAATGACTATACCCCCGGTTTCGCCGCCGAGCTGATGTTGAAAGATCTACGTCTCAGCCAACAGGCTGCCGAGAGTGCGGACGCTGATACGCCCATGGGACAGGTTGCGACAAAGCTATATGAACAGTTTGTCGAACAAGAAGATGGCTTGGGTCGCGATTTCAGCGCCATGTTACCGCGATTTGAGAAGCGGTCCAGAGACTGAACAACCTCAGAACGCAGCGCTCTACGAAGCACCAGAGAAGAAAATTCGCAGCATTTTCTTCTCTCGCTCTGTTCCTATTCGGCAGCTACGGCTTGCCCATCCAGCATTGGCTTCAGATAACGCCCAGTGTGGCTACGCTCACATTCAGCGACGTCTTCGGGCGTACCCTCAGCCACAATCTGACCTCCGCCATCGCCACCTTCCGGGCCAATGTCGATTATCCAGTCGGCGGTTTTTACGACATCAAGATTATGTTCGATGACAACAACAGTATTTCCTTGGTCGACCAGTTCGTGCAGGACTTCCAACAGTTTACGTACGTCCTCGAAATGCAGACCCGTTGTGGGTTCGTCCAGAATATACAGTGTTCGACCCGTTGATCGCTTGCTCAGTTCTTTAGAGAGCTTTACACGCTGCGCCTCACCACCGGAGAGCGTGGTCGCCTGTTGACCAACTTTGATGTAGCCGAGCCCAACGCGAGCCAAGGCATCCATCTTGTCACGGATCGATGGCACCGCTTTAAAAAACTCCTGCGCATCTTCCACTGTCATATCAAGTACATCCGCGATGGACTTACCCTTGAATTTGATCTCAAGCGTCTCACGGTTGTATCGCGCGCCTTTACAGGTTTCGCAGGTGACATAAACATCAGGCAGAAAGTGCATCTCGATCTTGATGACGCCATCACCCTGACACGCTTCGCACCGGCCGCCTTTGACGTTAAAGCTGAACCGCCCGGGCTTGTATCCACGCGCTTTGGCTTCTGGCAACCCGGCAAACCAGTCTCGGATCGGGGTGAAAGCCCCGGTGTAAGTCGCTGGATTTGAACGTGGAGTCCGGCCAATGGGTCGCTGATCTATGTCGATCACCTTGTCCAGATGCTCTAGCCCTTTGATCGTTTCACAGGGCGCCGGTGTCTGGCGAGCGCCGTTCAACCGCATCGAAGCGGTTTTGAACAAAGTCTCAATCGTCAGCGTCGATTTTCCACCGCCAGACACACCGGTCACACAAACAAATTTTCCCAGCGGAAATTCGGCCGTAACGTTCTTGAGGTTGTTTCCCGTCGCCTTAACAACGACTACTTTTTGCTTCTTACCCTTTCGCCGCTCAACCGGCACCGGGATCTCGCGCGTGCCCGAAAGATATTGACCGGTGATCGAGGCCGCATCGCCGGCGATATGCTCGGGCGTACCGTGGCTGACCACCTGTCCCCCATGCACTCCTGCACCGGGACCGATATCAAACACATAATCCGCCTCGCGAATGGCCTCTTCGTCATGTTCAACGACGATGACCGTGTTGCCCTGGTCACGCAAATTCTTAAGCGTTCCCAGCAGACGATCATTGTCGCGTTGGTGCAGACCAATCGATGGCTCGTCGAGTACATACAATACCCCGGTCAGGCCCGAGCCGATCTGGCTCGCCAGACGGATACGCTGACTTTCACCTCCGGACAGGGTACCACTTGAACGAGACATCGTAAGATACTCTAATCCAACATTATTCAAAAAACCCAACCGCTCGCGAATTTCCTTGAGAATTGCGCGCGCGATCTCGTTCTTTTGTGCGCTCAGATGATTTGGGGCATCCTCGACCCAGGCCAACGCCTCGCGGATCGACATTTCGACGACCTGTCCAACGTGCAAACCCGCAATTTTGACGGCCAGCGCCTCAGCACGTAGACGGTAGCCTTCGCACGTGCCGCAGGGTCGGTTGTTTTGATAGCGTTCGAATTCTTCGCGAATCCAGGCGCTGTCAGTCTCGCGATAGCGGCGCTCCATGTTGGGAATGACGCCTTCAAAGCTTCGGGTAACCTGATAGACGCGGCCACCTTCATCATAACGGAACTGGATCTCTTCATCACCAGACCCGCGCAGAAACACTTGCTGGACTTTCTTGGGCAAGTCCTTCCAGGGAGTGTTCTTGTCAAACTCGTAATGTCGCGCGATTGCTTCGATCGTTTGCAGAAAATACGGTGATTTACCCTTCCGCCAGGGCGCAAGTGCCCCGTCATAGAGTTTCAATGTCTGGTCCGGCACGACCAGACGTTCATCAAAGAACAGTTCGACCCCAAGCCCGTCGCAATCGGGGCAAGCCCCAAAGGGCGCGTTGAATGAGAACAGGCGCGGCTCGATCTCGGGGATGGTGAACCCACTGACCGGGCAGGCAAAATTCTCACTGAATGTGATGCGTTCGGGGTCGCCCTCTTTCGGTGCGGTTTCGAGGATTGCGATCCCGTCCGCCAGATCCAGTGCGGTCCTTAGGCTGTCGGCCAGGCGTGTTTCCATGCCCTCTCGTACCACCAGACGATCGACAACGACGTCGATATCGTGGCGGAACTTCTTGTCCAGTGTCGGCGGCTCATCCAATTCATAGAACTCACCATCTACCTTGACGCGTTGAAAACCCTGCTTGCGCAGCTCAAGGAACTCTTTCCGATATTCACCCTTCCGATCACGAACGATGGGGGCCAGCAGATAGCCGCGCGTGCCCTCCTCCATCGTCATGATCCGGTCGACCATGTCCTGCACCTGCTGCGCCTCAATCGGCAATCCTGTGGCCGGGCTGTAAGGCGTACCTGCACGGGCAAAAAGCAAGCGCAGATAGTCGTAGATCTCGGTTACGGTGCCCACGGTCGAACGCGGGTTTTTTGAGGTCGTCTTCTGCTCGATCGAAATCGCGGGGCTTAGTCCGCTGATGTGATCCACATCGGGCTTCTCCATCATGTCTAGGAACTGGCGCGCATAGGCCGACAGGCTTTCGACATAGCGGCGCTGCCCTTCGGCATAGATCGTATCAAATGCCAAAGAAGACTTACCCGAGCCCGACAGGCCAGTGATCACCACCAGCTGATCCCGTGGGATGTCGACATCAATGCTCTTGAGGTTATGCTCGCGCGCACCGCGCACCTCGATATTCTTCAGCTCAGCCATTCAGGCCCCCAACAACCAACGTCACTCAGAGATAGGCGAGAGCGGCTGAGTCTCCAACCAAAAAATTAGAACAAAGTAAGAACAGGCGATTTTTCGACACTCGGCTTAAGCACTGGTTTTCTTAGCCAGAGCCCATGCGCAGATTGGAAAATCGGGATCGTTCTCCAAATTGTCTGTCTCAGGGTCATAAACAGGAGGCCATTCAAGTTCGAGATTGCGCAAAGCGGCGTGCCGATTGCCCCACTGTTCGGCCCGGATGAGATCCGGGTCGAACCCACACTCAGTGAGCAGGTTTTTCAATCCGCGCGCAGACCAACGCGAACAGTCATGCGGAGCGGCGTGAAACGGAATGAAGAACGGGACGGCAAGCCAGAAATACCCGCCGGGCCTTAGCATCTCTAGCACGTTCAGCGTGGCTTCGACCGGGCGATTCAAGTGCTCCCACACCTGATTGGCCAAAACCAGATCGACCTTTCGCACCTGCTGCTGTTTGTTCAGAACGGGTCCGGTGCAGATATCATGTTGCTTATGCCAAATCTGTTCATAGCTACAAAATCCAAATTGCTTACCCCACGAACCAGAAATCTCAATGACATCAAGTGTTTCCGGATTCAGGCCGCGGATCCACTGCCGGCTGCGCCGTGCCATGATAACTCGATTTAGACTGGTCACTGCTTGCCCCTGATGTTTTGCAGGCAATAAACCATAAGATCAGTAAGATGTCGGCACAAAAAAACGCCCACAAGGGCGTATGACTTTCTAAATCGAAGGAAAATGGCGCGGTTGACGGGGCTCGAACCCGCGACCCCCGGCGTGACAGGCCGGTACTCTAACCAACTGAGCTACAACCGCGCATTTAGGGTCTATGTGCGATCCGTTTGCCCGGATCAAAGGCTGGCAGCGATGGCGCGGTTGACGGGGCTCGAACCCGCGACCCCCGGCGTGACAGGCCGGTACTCTAACCAACTGAGCTACAACCGCCCACTGCCCGTTCATCTCTGAACGTTGGGGTGTATTATGGCTACACCCCGGCATCGTCAAGCGGCGTTTTCAAGTTTTTTGCTCGAACCTGATTTTTTCCGATCTATCCGACTTGGCGGGCAATGTGTGAAAACCGGATTTCGTCTGACGCGCTGCAATTTGAACGCTTTGAACTTGCGGCAAAACACAAGCCGCTGTATCAAACGCCGCTATGGGTGATTAGCTCAGTGGTAGAGCGCTTCGTTCACATCGAAGATGTCAGGAGTTCAAATCTCTTATCACCCACCATATTATTCAAATGCTTATGCGGCATAGTTGAAGCGTTTTGGAGCCATTTGGTTCAACGCTGCGAGCACAATGCTGTCATCCTCCGACATACACGCCGGATTTAGGACGATAAAAAACCTTTTGGTCATGCAGACGCCCCAGAAGGTCGTGTGCCTTGCGCACAAAGTCTTCACGGGTTTCCCTTTCTTCCACCCTCTCGTCAACTGGGACATTCGATCTGGAAGCTATGGCATGACGCATGGCCTCTTCGATTATATCCATATCTTCGACCGAAAGCTCGAACATATCATTGTACAGAGGCATCCTGGGTTCTCCTACCTTGGCACAGACGACCAGCGTGCCTCATGTTCCGAGTCGATTCCACTTCAAATACCTATTGCCGGAGATCGCGTTTCGAAGAACACGCCCAGCAGGATTTAGAAGATGAATCGGGCAGACCTCGTTCTCGCGAATTTTCTGCATGATATGTGGTGCTTGCCATGTTTCCCGTGGCCTGCTTATCCTGATGTCATAGCCACCAATAAGGCACCCCTCTTTGGGCGAGAAATAACATGGCGAAACTGAAGCGGGAAATTGGCCTGGTCGGCCTGACCTTCATTTCGGTTGGAGGAATCATTGGGTCAGGCTGGCTTTTCGGCCCCCTGCTCGCCGTGCAACACGCAGGCCCCGCCGCGGTTCTTTCTTGGATTATTGGCGCCGTTGCGATGTTCATACTGGCAATAACATTCGCCGAGATTTCAGCGATGTTACCTATCCCAGGCGGAATCGCACGCGTCCCTCAGTTCTCACACGGCAACATCGTGTCGATGGCGATGGGATGGACGGCCTGGATTGGCTACAACACCACCGCTCCGATCGAAGTTGAAGCCATGCTTAAATACCTCGCGCCCTACGCGTCATGGCTCCACGCCGCAGATACCGGCGAACTGACCGGCGCTGGTGTTTCGGTCGCCTTGCTGTTCATGTTGCTGTTCGTCGCTGTGAACGCACTAGGCGTGAAATTTTTTGCACAGGTAAATGCAACGCTGACCTGGGCCAAGATTGCCATTCCGATAGTTTTGTCCGTGTTGTTGATCGCGACCCGCTTTGACGTGCAGAATTTCTCCGCACCTGACGGTTTCGCCCCCTACGGCCTGAAAGGCATCATGGCCGCAGTATCAACCGGTGGGGTGATCTTTTCCTTTATAGGTTTCCGGCATGTTGTTGATATGGCAGGAGAAGTTCGAAACCCAAAATTCGACATCCCGGCTGCTCTGGTTCTGTCCATTGTACTATGTGCCTTGATCTACCTTGGATTACAGGTGGCCTTTATCGGCGCGCTTGATCCCATGTTGATCCGCGATGGTTGGGCGAGTCTCAGCTTCGGTGGGCAAGGCCCTTTGGATGGCGTCATAATGTCTGTCGGAATATTGTGGTTCCTCAGCTTGCTGAACGTCGGGTCAGTCATCGGCCCGTTTGGCAATGGGTTGGTTGCAACAGGATCGAACGCCCGTATCGCTCTGGCCCTGTCGCAAAACGGGTTCCTGCCGAAACGTTTGCAGATCTTGTCATCGTTCGGAGTACCGCTTTGGGCTTTGGCTCTCAACTTTCTGATTGGCACTCTGTTTTTACTGACGGTCCCGTTCGCAACCGTAATCGCCCTGAACGGGGCCGCCATTGTACTTTCATTCGCGGTCGGCCCAATCGCCGTGGTGTGCTTACGCGATCTGATGCCTGACCGCCCGCGCTCAATCCGTATTCCCGCCGTCAAACTTGTCGGGCTCACGGCCTTCGCGATATCAACCCTGATCGTCTACTGGAGCGGATGGGACACGGTCTGGAGGCTGGGAATTGCACTGCTCATCGGCATGGCGCTGCTGCTGATCCGCTTTCACAATCGGCTCGATGAAATGGACGCAACCGAGGCGCTTTGGCTGATGCCCTATTTCTGTGGTTTGGGGCTGATCTCTTACATGGGTCAGTTTGGAGAAGGCGCGCAAAAGCAGATCCCGTTTGGTTGGGACATTGTGCTGTGTGCGGCATTTTCGGCGGTGATTTTTGCGCTCGCCGTACGCTCGGCGCTGTCAGACAAAAAATTCCAGGCTTACATCGAAAACGAAGAGGTGCTGGACCCGGCCAAACCTGTCATTGGACTTTGAACAAAAAAAGGCGGGGAATGACCCCGCCTTTCTAATTAATCTGTTTCGGGCTTAGTGGGCTGTTGCCGACGGTCCTGCCCCTTCGGCCGCCTTGGCGGCAGCGGCAGCGGCCTCTTCAGCGGCCTCATCCCACTCAATTGACTCGGGCTTACGTATCAACGCTTGCTCCAGTACTTCCGAGACGTGTTTGACCGCGATGATCTCCAGCCCTTCTTTCACGTTGTCGGGAATATCTGCCAGATCCTTTTCATTCTCTTCGGGAATGAGGACGGTCTTGATCCCGCCACGCAGGGCAGCCAGCAGTTTTTCTTTCAGCCCGCCAATCGGCATCGCGTTGCCGCGCAGCGAAACCTCGCCTGTCATGGCGATGTCCTTGCGCACAGGAATACCGGTCAGGACCGAAACAATCGAGGTCACCATAGCCAAGCCCGCAGACGGACCATCCTTTGGCGTCGCACCATCGGGCACGTGCACGTGGATATCGATTTTGTCGAACTGCGGCGGTTTAACCCCGATCTGAGGCGAAATTGATCGGACGTAAGACGACGCCGCGTCGATCGATTCCTTCATCACATCGCCCAGCTTACCAGTGGTCTTCATCCGCCCTTTGCCGGGCAGTTTCAGAGCCTCGATATGCAGCAGATCACCACCGACCGAAGTCCAGGCCAAGCCAGTGACTACACCAACCTGATCGTCCTGTTCAGCCAAGCCATAACGGAACTTGGGCACTCCAAGAAAATCATCCAGATTGTCGGGCGTCACCTTTACGGTCTCCGCCTCTTTCTTGATGATCTTGGTCAGCGATTTCCGCGCCACTTTGGCGATTTCGCGTTCGAGGTTCCGCACACCCGCCTCGCGGGTATAGGTGCGGATGATCGATTGCAGCGCCTCATCGGTCAGCTCAAACTCCTTGGCTTTCAGACCATGGTTTTTGACCTGTTTGTCGATCAGGTGTTGCTTGGCGATCTCGCTCTTTTCCTCTTCGGTGTAACCGGCCAGCGGGATGATCTCCATCCGGTCTAGCAGAGGCCCAGGCATGTTGTAGCTGTTAGACGTGGTCAGGAACATCACGTTGGACAGGTCATATTCGACCTCAAGATAATGATCCATGAACGTGTTGTTCTGTTCCGGGTCCAACACCTCCAGCATCGCCGAGGCTGGATCGCCACGGAAATCCTGCCCCATCTTGTCGATTTCATCGAGCAGGATGAGAGGGTTTGTGGTTTTCGCCTTCTTCAGCGCCTGAATGATCTTGCCGGGCATCGACCCGATATAAGTCCGACGGTGGCCACGAATCTCAGATTCGTCGCGCACACCACCCAGCGAGATGCGAATGAATTCGCGCCCCGTGGCTTTTGCGACCGATTTACCCAGCGAGGTTTTACCCACACCCGGAGGGCCAACAAGGCACAGGATCGGGCCTTTCAGCTTTTTCGAGCGCTGCTGAACCGCCAGATATTCGACGATCCGCTCTTTGACTTTCTCAAGTCCATAATGATCGGCGTCCAGAATGTCCTGCGCGCGACCCAGATCCTTTTTAACGCGAGATTTGGTGCCCCACGGCAGTGACAGGATCCAGTCCAGATAGTTGCGCACAACGGTCGCTTCAGCCGACATGGGCGACATGTTCTTAAGCTTTTTCAGCTCACCTTCGGCCTTTTCGCGCGCCTCTTTCGACAGCTTGGTCTCGTTGATCTTGGCTTCCAGTTCGGCAACTTCGTTGCTGCCGTCCTCCCCATCGCCAAGCTCCTTCTGAATCGCTTTCATCTGCTCATTCAGATAGTACTCGCGCTGCGTCTTCTCCATCTGGGATTTGACGCGGGTCTTGATCTTTTTCTCGACCTGCAGGACCGACATCTCGCCCTGCATCAGGCCATAGACCTTCTCAAGCCGCTCGCTCACCGAGAGCGTCTCAAGCAGTTCCTGTTTCTGTTCAACCTCGATGCCCAGATGACCTGACACAAGGTCGGCCAACTTTGCAGGCTCGGTGGTTTCACCGACGGCGGCCAGCGCCTCTTCGGGGATATTCTTGCGCACTTTTGCATAGCGCTCAAACTCGTCCGCGACGGTGCGCAACAGCGCTTCGGTCGTGGTGACATCGCCCGGAATCTCGGTCAGATACTCGGCGCGCGCTTCGAAAAACTGATCGTTTTCAAGGAATTCTGTGATCTGCACCCGCGCCTGCCCCTCGACAAGCACCTTCACGGTGCCATCGGGCAGTTTCAGCAGTTGCAGCACGTTGGCCAGAACGCCCGAGCGGTAGATACCGTCGATTTCCGGATCATCCTCACCAGGATCAATCTGGCTGGACAACAGAATTTGCTTGTCATCCTGCATCACCTCTTCCAGGGCGCGGACCGATTTGTCACGGCCCACGAACAGCGGCACGATCATATGTGGGAAGACCACGATATCGCGCAGCGGCAGGACGGGGTATGAGGAATTCAGAGGCTCTTGCATGCTCTATCCTTATCATTGGCAAGACGGCGCTGGTCCCTGATTCAGGCAACCTTTGGCCATCTCCTGTCTTGGACGATAAAGGTGGGGCACCTGTTCCCCCATTTCAACCTCATCGTCATTTGTCGTGATGCAGCATGACCCGATGATTTGGGGACTTCAAGGCATCCGACAGACATATCCACCGATTTTAGCGAACCCAGCATTAAAACGGGCAACAAATCATCCAGCGTGGATCAGAACACCCTCTGCTTAGCTCGCGACAAAAAGAAGCCATGACCGACTTCGTTTCTACATTCCAAGCCCTTTTTCGAGGAATGGCAGACGAACCCGCCAAACTCTCCGGTTACGCCGTAGTCTGCACGGTCAAATCCGTCCCGGTTATGGCTGACTGGTTGGCACAGCATGCGGACGGCGCCCGTATTGGTCATGAAAAAGTCATGTCCCCAGTCCGACTGGCAATCCGCCGGGCGCGGGAACGCAGGCGCTCCGTTGCGCTCAATTATGGTGCAAGACAGGTCCGAAACACTCGCCCCCTGCCCGACGACACACTGAATATTCTCGGACGGGGTTTCGAAGGTCCAGACATCCGCAAGAGATGTCGATGCGCAAAGAACGATTGCGATAGAAACAATAAAGCGAGGCATTGAATCTTCCTGAACAAAACAAATGAAAATGGTAAATAATGCGCGAACAGTATAGCAAAAAATACCGCGTTTGTCACCGCAATGGCCACAATCTACAGCGGTTCAATATCGCCTTGCTCCCGAAGCGCGTGGAATTGCGATTGCCACTCTGCGAATGTGCCCTGTGAAATCGCGTCCCGCATTCCCTGCATGATTTCCTGAAAGTAATGCAGATTGTGCCAAGTCAGCAGCATGCCCGAGATCATCTCATTCGAGCGGAACACGTGATGCAAGTAGGCCCGAGAATAACTTGAACACGCGGGGCATGTGCAGTTCTCATCCAGCGGGCGTGGGTCGTCAGCATGGCGGGCGTTCTTGATATTGACCACACCGTAACGCGTGAACACCTGCCCGGTGCGACCCGACCGCGAAGGTAGAACGCAATCCATCATATCTATCCCGCGTGCAACGGCACCTACGATATCATCAGGCTTGCCTACGCCCATCAGATAACGCGGTTTATCCTGGGGCAAGAAGTCGGGCGCATAGTCAAGGCAGCTGAACATGGCCTCCTGCCCCTCACCCACGGCAAGGCCGCCGACGGCGTAGCCTTCAAAACCGACCTGCTTAAGTGCCTCGGCACTTTCTTCCCGAAGATCTTGTTCCAGCCCGCCCTGCATGATCCCAAACAGGGCATGTCCGGGGCGGTCTCCAAACGCTTCGCGCGACCGCGCAGCCCACCGCATCGAAAGGCGCATGGAATCGGCGATACGGTCGCGATCGGCGGGCAGCGCAGGGCATTCATCAAAGCACATGACGATGTCCGAGCCCAAAAGCCGCTGGATTTCCATCGACCGTTCCGGCGTCAATTCGTGCTTCGAGCCATCGACGTGAGATTTAAAGGTCACGCCCTTCTCGGTCAGTTTGCGCAGACCGGCCAGCGACATCACCTGAAATCCGCCAGAATCCGTCAGGATGGGCCGGTCCCAGTTCATGAACTTGTGCAGGCCTCCCAAACGATCGATCCGCTCGGCCGTTGGGCGCAGCATCAGATGATAGGTGTTGCCCAACAGAATATCGGCACCCGTGGCGCGCACACTTTCCGGCATCATCGCCTTGACGGTCGCGGCTGTGCCCACAGGCATGAACGCCGGCGTCCGCACCTCACCGCGCGGCGTGTTGATCACGCCTGTGCGGGCCTTGCCATCGGTGGATTTCAGGTCGAAAGAAAATCGCTGGGTCATGGTAACGCCTTGGATCGCTGAACCGGGCAGGCTTTGCCCGATCTGCAAGGGCATTGCAACCCGTCAGGGCAGCGAGGCTACACGGTCCGTAAACAGGCGCACCACCCCTGCCCCATCGACATCCCGGCACACTCGCACTGGTGGCCGTGCAGGGTCAGGACGAGTCGCACCGATCTCAGCCCCGTCCAACGCCACCTGCAAACCCGTTTCGACCATTTCGAACATCGGTTCATGGGTGCAGGCGATAACGGCAGTCGAGTCATGCAATCCGCACCCTTCAAGCCCACCGATCTCTTTGTAGAACTTTAAATAGAAGCGCGAGATATCACGCAGAAAACCACCCATGTCAGGGGAACGTTCAGCGAGCGCATCAAAATCAGCGGTCTCGTAGAGCGTTTTCAGAGTCACATCCAATCCCACCAGAATCGTAGGCGGCGGCGCGGCAAAGACTTCGTCTGCAGCTTTGGCATCGTGATAGATATTCGCCTCGGCATGTTCGGTGATGTTGCCCGGGCAGAATACAGCACCACCCATGATAACGAGCTTGCCAAGATTGTCTGCAAACTCGGGGTCCAATCGCATTGCATCAGCGATATTGGTCAATGGCCCAACTGCACATACAACCAGTTCACCGCGATGGGTGCGCGCCATGTCGACCAGAAACTCTGCGGCGGACAGGGCGTGGTTTTCACCGATCTCATCAATCTTGGTCAGGTCACCAAAACCTTCGGGGCCATGCACATGTTCCGAAGGTGAATGCGTGGTCTCTCCCAAAGCGAATGGCGCGCCTTGGGCCACGGGAATGCCCAGCCCTAGTTTGTCCACCAGAAACCGCGCATTGCGGCTGGATTGATGCACATGGGTGTTGCCGAACACGGTGGTCAGGCCGATCAGGTCAATTTCGGAGGCAGCGGCGGCATAGGCAATGGCCATTGCGTCGTCGATGCCGGGGTCCGTATCTATTATTAGTTTCATCCTCGTCCGATAACGCAAACACCAGTGGGATGCAAAGCTGCCACAAAAGGGAATTTCTGGCCGGTATGAACGCTTTCACAGATTTGCATTCCAGCCTGTACAATCCATACCAGAGTTGAAATTGAGCGATTCAATCCCAATATGTATACCATAGTACACAATAAATGAGGACAGTATGATAGAAGACCAGATTATCGGACTGATTACTTCGAACATTATCTACCTGCTGGCAGCGGCGCTTATTGCCATTGTCATCTTCAAGGGCATCAAGATCGTGCCTCAATCCGAGAAATACGTTGTTGAACGGTTTGGCCGCCTGCATTCGGTGCTTGGGCCCGGGATCAATTTTATCGTTCCTTTTCTAGATGTTGCCCGCCACAAGATATCCATCCTTGAGCGTCAGTTGCCAAACGCAACGCAAGACGCAATTACCAAGGACAATGTTCTGGTGCAGATCGATACCTCGGTGTTCTACCGCATTCTCGAGCCGGAAAAGACGGTCTATCGCATCCGCGATGTCGACGGTGCGATTGCAACGACTGTAGCCGGTATCGTCCGCGCCGAGATCGGTAAGATGGACCTGGATGAAGTGCAATCGAACCGGGCGCAACTGATTGAACGTATTCAGGAAAGTGTCGAAACCGCTGTTGACGATTGGGGGATCGAAGTAACCCGCGCCGAGATTCTGGACGTGAACCTCGATCAGGCCACTCGTGACGCGATGTTGCAGCAATTGAACGCCGAACGTGCCCGCCGCGCACAGGTGACCGAGGCCGAGGGCCAAAAGCGTGCCGTTGAGCTGCAGGCAGATGCCGAACTTTATGCGGCAGAGCAGACCGCCAAGGCCCGCCGAATCTCGGCTGAGGCCGAAGCTTATGCGACTCAGGTCGTGGCAAAGGCCATTCAAGACAACGGGCTGGAAGCGGCACAGTATCAGGTTGCGTTGAAACAGGTGGAATCGCTGAACGCCCTAGGCAACGGCACCGGCTCGCAGACCATCGTTGTGCCTGCAAACGCCCTTGAAGCCTTCGGCAATGCCTTTAACATGCTTAAAGGAGGAAAATGATGGCCGATCCATTCTGGCTGACGTGGTGGATTTGGTTGGCCGGAGCGCTTGCTCTGGGCATCCTTGAGGTCGCGCTGCCCGGCTTCATTTTCCTGGGTTTTGCCATCGGTGCAGCCATTACCGGAGTGGTTTTGCTGATCCCTGGCCTCACGCCATCCCTGCCTGTTCTGCTGTTGATATTTGCCGTTCTGTCACTGGTCGCATGGCTGGTTCTGCGCCGTATGTTTGCCTTGCCGCACGGCCAAGTCAAAACCTTCAAGCACGACATCAACGACTGATCTGTAGTGGCGCCCAAATCAGGCGCCACGGCACCTCTGGACGCTGCCCGACACTTTCCCTATATAATTTCTCAGGTAACAGACCCGAGGCATCAATGACCCACCCCAGTGAACAGTTCGAAGGCAGCCCTCTGATCGCTCCCTCGACCATCGATCACCCGCTCTACGAACCCGTGGTCGAAGCTTGCCGGACGGTGTTTGACCCAGAAATACCGGTCAATATCTACGATCTCGGTCTGATCTATACGATCGACATCACCGGAGAAAACGCGGTCAAGGTGATCATGACCCTCACTGCGCCAGGTTGTCCTGTCGCAGGCGAAATGCCCGGTTGGATCGTGGAAGCAATCGAACCCGTTGCTGGCGTCAAAGAGGTCGACGTCGAACTGACTTGGGAGCCACCTTGGGGCATGGAAATGATGTCAGATGAAGCCCGGCTTGAGCTGGGTTTCATGTAACTCTCGACTTACTCACAAAAAACATGGCGATGTTACAAAACGGTGTACTGCGTGTTACTTAACCGTTTTCATGTTGTCACAATGCTGGGTCACAAGGTCCTCAGGTACTGACCCAGTGATTAAGCATGCGTTTTTCGATCTGCTGGACGTGCTGGCGCAGGATGTCGAATAGCGGGCGTCTTATCCGATTGCCCCGCTAAATTGACATACTTCGTGAATTGCATGGGCCTCTGACCATAGCCATCCCCCATTCAATGGGCCCATTCCGGGCCGCTCTTGCCCGAGAGCGGCCCTTTTTGTTTGATTATTCGATGTTACAGGTCGACTTGATTTCAGCAGCGCGCGCGTCCAGCTCTTTTATATAGTCGCCTGACAGCATCTTCAGGTGCTTGCTCTCGGTTCCTGTGACGAGACCCAGCAAGGCACCGGCAGGGAGGATCGAGAACACGCTTTCAGCCTGCTGGTCCTCGGCATGTTTCTTTTCAGCTGCGATTGCGCGCAGATCACCGGGTGCGGTAGCACAGTTGACCGGGTGCCGTTTTGTGTCATCTATCGCAAGTGCCGCAGACGCGGACGCCAGCAACATAGATGTGAAAATGGCTGCTCCTGCCCAGTTCTGCGCTCTCATCGATCCAAACCTCTCTGGAATGCCTGTCCTTTACTTCAGGTACGCTAAAGCTTTGCGCACCATCGTGACAACCCTGCGCGGAGTGTGTATTTGAACAGGCTCTCTCTTGAGCCCGGCGCGTGTCGGCCTTAGATTAGAGATAACGCGCGATAACGGAGCCCACCATGTTTGGCATTCCCGGCAAACAAGCCGTGACCATGACACCTAAAGCTGCTGAACAGATTGTTCGGCTTATGAAATCCGGCGGTCACACCGGATTGCGCATCGGCGTCAAGAAAGGCGGCTGTGCGGGGATGGAATACACCATGGACTACGTCGATGATGCCGACCCGAACGACGAAGTGGTCGAGCAGGATGGCGCGCGTGTAATGATCGCCCCCATGGCACAGATGTTCCTGTTCGGAACCGAGATCGACTACGAGGTTTCACTGCTTGAGGCCGGGTTCAAGTTCCGAAACCCGAATGTAGTCGATGCATGCGGATGCGGAGAATCGATCAAGTTCGACGAAACCTTGGCTGAACAACGCTAACTCGCAGCTTTTAGGTGGACGTAGGTCTCATTAAATCGCCGCGTCAGGTGCTCTCCGGCGCGGATCGTGGCGTATGAACCCGGCGGCGCAACATTTGTGTCGTAAGAAGGATTGAAGAACAACGGAACCGAGATCCTCTCGTTCACGCTGCCTTTGACCCTATGCTCGGTCGCTTTGACTTCTCCTGCGGTCCAAAACTCCAGCATCTCGCCGAAATTGATTATGAATTGTCCCGGTGTGGCGTTTACAGCTTGCCAATCGCCATCGGGCATACGAACTTCCAGACCCGGTGTGCCGTCCGTGGCCAGCAAAGTCAGGCAGCCATAATCCGTATGCGCGCCGATACCAAAGTCCTTTTCTCCTGCCCAATCAGGGCGTTGCGGATAGAAGTTACCGCGCAGCAGCGCCATTGGCGTATCAAAGGCCGCATCAAAACTGTTTGCATCCCTACCGATGGCAATCGCAATCGCGCGCAAAACGCGAATGGCAACTGAGCAGGCGTCTGAATAGTAACTCTGGATCGTTCTCCGAAACGCGTCGGCCCCGTCTGGCCAGAGATTTGGGGCATACACACTTAATCCCCGCCCCGCATAGGGATCATCGGCTGGCAGTTCAAAACCGCTATCAAAGACTTCTTTGAAATCCGGGTTCGCCCTGAGATCCACCTGTTCGGAACGCGGCGCACCCCAACCGCGGTTGGCACCCGTAGCTGCCATATCGACGCTCTGCTTGATCTCAACTGGTTGACGAAAAAAATCGCGATACGCGTCAATCACCAGCTGCACACGGGCGGCATCGAGGCCGGAATTGGAGATTGTTAGAAATCCGATCTGGTGAACAGCACGTCTCAGCTTTTCCATCTCAGCTGGATCACGCAGATCCAATTTGGCGAGATCGAGATCGTCTATCATGCCATCCTCCGCAACAACGCGCGCAATGTGTCCCGACACGTGGCGCTATGCAACCGGAATTGTCAGCCCCGCCTGCGGGTGATATCCGAGGGTTCAAAGCAGAAAACCGGAGGGATCGCGATGCGGCGTAAGTTGGCGGCAGGCAACTGGAAAATGAACGGAACTGGCGTTGCGCTAAGCGAGCTGGAAGCGTTGAAAGCCTCGCACCCATCTTCTGCGGTAGAAATCCTGATATGCCCACCAGCCACTTTGCTTCATCGCGCGGCAAATACGGTTGAAGGTTCGGGCATTACTGTTGGTGGCCAAGACTGCCACGCGGCGCTCTCGGGTGCGCATACCGGGGATCTGAGTGCCGAGATGCTGTTGGATGCAGGGGCGAGCGCAGTGATCCTTGGCCATTCCGAGCGCCGTGAAGATCATGCTGAGCAGAACGAAGACATTCGTGCCAAAGCCCGCACCGCCATGGATGCAGGCCTGAAGACGATCATCTGCGTCGGTGAAAGCCTTGAGCAGCGCGAAGCAGCAAATACTCTGGATATCATCGGTGGACAGATGTCGGGTTCGATCCCGGATCAAGCGACAGGCGAGAACCTGATTGTCGCATATGAGCCGATCTGGGCCATCGGCACCGGCAAGGTTCCAACTTTGGAAGAGATCGGAGAAGTGCACGATTTCATACGCGCACGTCTGGAACGCCGATTTGGCGAAGGTGTCGGCCGGTCAGTCCGCCTGCTGTATGGCGGATCGGTCAAACCCGGTAATGCTGCCGAGATTTTCGGCGTTTCAAATGTTGACGGAGCATTGGTGGGTGGCGCCAGTCTGAAAGCAACTGATTTCTCGGGCATCATTCAGGCGCTTGAAAGCGCCTGATCGCCAACCTCATTCGGCAATATCTTCGGCCCAAAGCGCGGGCTTCTCTTCGATAAAACGCTTCATCAATGCAATGCAGTCCGGGTCATCTGCGATGATGACCTCGACACCACGATCGCGCAGGAAGTCCTCATTGCCGCCAAAATTCACGGTGTCTCCGATCACAACACGCGGGATACCGAACTGTACGATCGTACCAGAACACATCATGCAAGGCGAAAGCGAGGTATAAAGCACAGTATCGCGATAGGTCTTCTGCCGCCCAGCCTTGCGCAGCGCATCCATTTCCCCATGGGCGATCGGGTCGCCCAGTTGGACACGCTGATTACGCCCGTGCGCGACGACCTCACCACCCCGCGCAAGCACTGAACCGATTGGGCAGCCTCCTTCTTCAAGTCCAGCTTTCGCCTCATCATAGGCGACGCGCAGCAAGCGTACATCGGTGTCGGTCAGCATATGCAGGTGTCCTTTGTTCGGAGTTGTTTCGCAAAGCTGCCCGACACCACAACGGCGGTCAACGCTTAGGCCAGTTTCATGATGACCAAACCCGTCACGATTAGAACCGCAGCGCCGATCCGCATGGGCGTCAGCGCTTCACCCAGGAACAGGATGCCAATAGTGAACGCCCCTACTGCGCCGATCCCGGTCCAGATCGTATAGGCGGTACCAAGCGGCAGATCCCGCATGGCCATTGCAAGCAGGCCAAATGACCCGATCATCGCAACACCCATGATCGCCGTCGGCCACAGCCGCGTGAAACCAGCGGTCTGCTTCATCGCGACGGCCCAGACGATTTCGAGCAGGCCAGCAAACAACAGTAATATCCAGGGCATAAGAACACCTCACTTTCCGAGATCGGGTCGTCCCGAATAATCGTCCATGATGGTGAGGTCGTCCTCTGACCCTCAGATATGCGTTTGGGCATCAGTTTCAAGACAAAAAAAACCGGGCGGATTACACCGCCCGGTTCATATGCTCGGTTTAACCGATCTAGTTGGTTATGATCTCAGGCCCCATGAATGTGTTGGGCAGGAATGTCGAAATCCACGGGATATACGTAACCATGATGAGGAAGACGAACAGCACGGCCAAGAACGGCAACGCTGCCTTCACAACACTCATCATCGGCATACCTGCCACGCCCGAGGTTACGAACAGGTTCAACCCGACCGGAGGCGTGATCATCCCGATCTCCATGTTCACCACCATGATAATGCCCAGATGGATCGGATCGATACCCAACTCGATGGCAATCGGGAAGACCAGCGGGGCCACAATGACCAGCAGACCTGAGGGCTCCATGAACTGGCCACCGATCAGCAGGATCACGTTGACCACAATCAGGAAAGTCACTGGCCCCAGACCCGCCGATAGCATGGCGCTTGCGATATGCTGGGGCACCTGCTCATCCGTCAGCACATGTTTCAGGATCAGCGCGTTGGCGATCACGAACAGCAGCGTGACAGTCAGTTTGCCCGCCTCGAAAAGTGTATGCTTGGTGTCGGGGTGCACAAAGGCCGTGATCAACGCATAGGGTTTCTTGAGCAGCGAGATGTTCTGCGCATCCCCTTCGGTGCTGAGCGGACCCATATCCTTGTAGACAAAACTTGCGATCAGGAACGCATAGACGGCAGCAACAGCCGCGGCCTCGGTCGGGGTAAAGATACCTCCGTAGATACCGCCGAGGATGATGACGATCAGGAACAGACCCCAACCGGCCTCGCGTGCTGACGTGAAGACCTCACCCCAACCTTTCCAATCGCCTTTGGGAAGGTTCTTGACCTTGGCCATGACGTAAATGGTGATCATCAGCATCAGACCAGCCATCAAACCCGGAATAACGCCCGCAAGGAACATCCGCCCGACCGAAACCTCCACGGCTGCCGCATAGACCACCATCACGATTGATGGCGGAATCAGAATGCCCAGTGTCCCTGCGTTACAGATCACACCGGCGGCGAATTCCTTGGAATAGCCCACCTGACGCATGCCAGCGATGACGATCGATCCGATGGCCACAACTGTCGCCGGAGACGAACCCGACAAGGCCGCAAACAACATACACGCGAAGACGCCAGCAATTGCCAGACCTCCGGGCAAGTGCCCTACACAAGCGATCGAGAACCGGATGATCCGCCGCGCCACTCCACCTGTGGTCATGAAAGATGACGCGAGAATGAAAAACGGGATAGCCAAGAGTGTGAAATGTCCCTCAAATGCCTCGAACAGCGTGCCAGCGACCGAAGCCAATGAGCTGTCGGAATAGATCAGCAGGAATAGGGTCGAGCTGAGACCAAGTGCCACCGCGATCGGAACTCCGATCAACAATAGGCCAATGACCATCGAGAAAAGTAGTACGACGTCCATCAGTCATGCTCCCCCTGCTGGGCGCGGACTTCTTCGATCTCGTCCTCAACCTCGTGGCTAGCTACAAGGCGATCAGTTTCACCGCGCCAAATCTGTACTGCGACCTGTGCAAAACGGATCACCAGCAGCAACATCGAAAGAGGCAGAACGAAATACGGAACGACCTTGGGCAGTTTCTCGTAATACTCGCCATAGTTGATCATATCTTCCAGAAACCGCAGCGGCGCGACCATCGGGATATCATCAACTTCATAGAAGCTCTGGCTGCGCGCGCTCATGTCAAAGCCGGTCGGAAACCAGCGACCCGAGGTGGGCGGCAGATCGGCAAACACTGCCCAGTAGTCATACGAACCCTTGAGCAGGAGCAGAGAAAACACCAGACAGCAAGCCACGGCTATCAGCGCCAAAACCCGGCGTGGCGCGGGGGCCAGCATGTTCAGGATCGCATCAACACCCAGATGTGCATGCTTTTTCACTGCATAAGACGCACCCAGCAGCACCAACCAACCGAAGGTGAATACTGTCAGTTCCAGCGCCCAAAGAATGTTAGAATTGAATACAAACCGCGCGATCACATTGGCGAAGGTGACAATTGTCATCAGACCCAACAGGCACGCAATCATGGTTTCTTCGATATGGTCGACCAGCCCGCCTTGGCCGGGTTTCGCACCAGACATCTCTCTGTCCCCGCATTTTTTTGATGAGAGTGGTGGGAGTGTGGCGGGCCATTAAGGCCCGCCCAGCCTATGCGTCCATAACTCCCCAGTCCCCGGACGCGTGGCTTGAACCGGGATCAGAACCCGGCGTTGATCGCCTGTGCGGCGTCGATCTTGTCCTGACCAACGTCACCGGCAAATTTGTCCCAGACTGGCTTCATCGCATCGACCCAGGCCTGGCGCTGCTCGGGGTTCAGTTCCCGGATGATGCCCCCTGCGTCAGTGATCGAAGCCTTGGCAGCTTCGTTTACGGAAAAGGCCTCCTTGTTACGGGTCTCGGTCACTTCGGCGAGAATCGTCAGGAATTGATCGCGAACTTCAGGCTCCAGGCTGTCCAGCCAGTCAACTGAGGTTACAACCAGATAATCGATGATACCGTGGTTCGTTTCTGTGATGCCGTCCTGCACCTCGAAGAACTTCTTGCCGTAGATGTTCGACCAGGTGTTTTCCTGCCCGTCAACAACGCCCTGTTGCAGAGCACCGTACACTTCTGAGAACGCCATCTTCTGAGGGCTGCCACCAATTGCTTCCATCTGGGCAACCAATACGTCCGATGACTGAACGCGGAACTTCAGGCCGTTCGCATCCGAAGGATCTTCCAACGGCTTGTTCGCAGACATCTGCTTCATGCCATTGTGCCAGAATGCCAGCCCTTGAAGGCCGCGGCGCTGCATGCTGTCTTTCATCGCCTGACCATCAGCCGAGGCTTGGAACGCATCCACAGCATCGATGTTCTTGAACATGAACGGCAGATCGAACAGGCGGAATTGCTTTGTAAATTTCTCGAACTTCGACAGCGAGGGCGCGGCCAACTGCACGTCGCCCTGCAGCATCGCTTCAAGAACCTTGTCATCGTTGTAAAGAGTGGAGTTCGGATAAACCTCCATGCACATCACGCCGTTCATCTCGTCATTGACGCGCTGCTCAAGCAGCGAAGCGGCGATGCCCTTGGGGTGTTTGTCCGTATTGGTCACATGCGCAAACTTCACGACGATCTCGCCATCATCGCAAGCTGCTACACCAGCGGTCGCTGTCACGGACAGTGCGATTGCGGTTGCTGCCGTTGTCAGGAATTTCATCAGTCTTATCCTCCCAGACTTCCCTAAAACTTCCATCGAGCGCTCAATCAGCGCCGTATGTTGCGGAGTGAACCGAATCGGCTCCTCACTCTCAACATTTTGTTTAGATGTTACTGAAATCTGTTTTTTCCAATTAATTTCTTACTGTTAAATGATGATCGTTATAAATCTGGTGTTTCGGCAGAACTACGCTGTGCGATTTTTCGCACAGGCAGTCAGCACCTTGTGCGAATTTCCGCACAATATCCGAATCGATGCGAGCGAATCGCTCGCTTAAGACGCAGCGCAACCGCGGCTCGCCCTAGCGGAAGTGTTTTGCTAACGACGATAGTCTTCTGGCCTGATGTGGTAGCGGGTCAGCTTGTCATAAAAAGTTTTGCGCGGCAGCTTCAGTGCTTTGGCTGCATCCGCAGCCTTGCCATTGTGGCGCCCAAGGGCTGCAATCAGCAAAGACCTCTCAACCCGCGCCAATTGCTCGCTCAACCCCAGATCAGCGGCCTGTGCAACCTCATCCGGCATCCCCAACACAAACCGCATTGCCGCCGACATCAACGATCGGGCATTGCCCGGCCAATCCTGCGCCATCAACGAGGCCAGATGCTCGGGTGTCACTTCAGGTTCCGCAATCCCGGCCTGCTCAGCGGCCTGCGCCACATAGCGGCGAAAGATGACGGGGATATCCTCGGGCCGTTCTGACAGGGCCGGGATTCGCACCCGCATGACATCCAACCTATAGAACAGATCGGCATTGAATCTTCCTTGTGCAGTAAGTTCAGACAAATCAGCCGTTGCCCCCGCAATGATTCTGGCGTCCGTCCCTTGTTCGATCAGTTCCAGCGCGGCGTATTGCGTGGCATCCGACATCGCCGAGATCTCATCCAGATACAGCGATCCGCCTGCCGCATCCTTACAGACACGCAACAAATCATCCGGGTTCAGGCCTGAGGCAGGGCGTTTGACAAATGGCCCCTGTCCAACCGGAGACATCAGATGGACAACTTCAGCGACCTTTGAAACTCCGCTACCCGCTGGCCCGGTAACCAGTACCTCGGCCCGTGTTGGCGCTACGCTCCGCACTCGCTCACGCAAGGCTTCGGCTTGATCTGACAACCCAAACAGCATGCGTGCTGCGGGATCGCCACGCTCAAGTTCGCGCCGTTGCTCGCGTTCCTGCAGAATTTCTGCGCGCGCTGCGAAGGCTCGCTCGAGTACCGCCAATAAGTCCGCTGCTGCACAGGGCTTTTCCAGAAAATCAAATGCTCCCTGCCCCATGGCCTGTACCGCCATCGGGATATCGCCTTCACCTGTCAGCAATACCACCGGAAGTTCAGGATCAACCTCGCGCGCGTATGCGAGCAGATGAAACCCATCCCGCCCCGGCATGCGAATATCCGAGATGATCACACCGCCGAAGTCACGATGAATATGATCCTTTGCGGCCACGAAAGATCCCGCGGTGACCGGTTCATACTCGGCCAATTCGAGGGTTTGCGCCAAGGCCTCACGTACGGCGGCATCATCATCGACCAAAAGCACTTTGCGGATCATGCTGCCTCATCTTCTTCAAAGGGTTCCAGTTCAACCGTGAATTCAGCACCCTCGTCCGTGTTGGCACCGCGAATATCCCCCCCGAAGCTCTGAACCAGACCGTAGGATATCGACAGCCCCAGACCCATCCCTTCGGACGTCCCAACCGTTTTTGTGGTGTAGAACGGCTCAAACACGCGGTCGGGGTCCTCGATGCCGGGTCCGGTATCCCGCACCGACACGCGAATAGGCTTTCCCCCTGACAGAGTGACCAATATTCTGCGCGTCGGTCGATCGACCATCGCATCCGCTGCATTATTGATTAGGTTGACAAACACCTGCACCAGACGCACCTCTCCACCCCAAGCATAGACCGCAGTCTTTGGCGGCACCCACTCCAACGCGACGTTCTCATCGCGCAGGCGCGCCTCGGTCAATTCTGTGGCAGTGTTCAGAACCTGAACCAGATCAACGCGCCCCATTGGTTCGTTTTCATTTCTCGCAAAGGCCCGCAGGTTCTTGATGATCCGCGCCATGCGTGCGGCCATATCGGAAATGCGGCCCAGATTTTCGCCAGCTCTCTGGCCCTTGCCGCGCTCAAGAAAGGCGGTCCCGTTGTCGGCGAACTGCTGAATCGCCATCAAGGGCTGGTTCAATTCATGACTGATGCCAGCCGACATCTTGCCCAAAGCGCTCAACTTACCAGCCTGAACCAAATCGGCCTGCGCTTGTTTGAGCGCGGCCTCCGCCTCCTGCCGCTCGGCAACTTCGTGGCGCAAAGCGCTATTAGCCGCCGTCAAGGCGCGCGTACGTTGCGCGACCCGGCTTTCCAGCACGGTATTTGCCTCTGCAAGTGTCCGACGGCGTTCCGAGGCCAGAAACAACAAAGCACCAAAGGCGAAACAGATCGCCGCAACCGCCGCCGCCTGCAACCCCGCCAACCGGCGCGCCGGGGCGACATCAACCAGCATCTCTGCGGTCATCGCAATCACCGGAAGATCGAGCGTCAGATGCAGGGCGCGACGGGGCAGATAGCGACCCCAATTGAGCTTCCACACTTCATATCCCGCAATCCGGGTTGAGGCGAAATCGACATTCTCACCTTCTGGTGACATCAGCCCTTGCTGCCCTTGCCCGCGGCGCCATAGTAGCAGATCCGATCGGTTCGAGATAAAGACAACCCCATCCGTATCAACGAAAAACACCGCATCGGTACTGCCGCGCCATGTTTGTTCCACATCCTGCACATCGGCCAGAACCATCAACGCGCCTTCTATTTGGCCCAAATCCCCGAATGATGGGGCCGCGTATGAATAAATGCGGTCACTGCTTGCGTCTTCGACCCCATGTGCGCTGCCCAGGGCCCCCTGCATGGCGCGCTCGAAGGCCGGATGTGCGGACATATCGCGCTGCGTCACCGGTTGGGCCGCGACCAGAACCTGACCCTCCGGATTCAGGTACATAACGTTAACGGCAGCGGTTTTGTCTGCCACATCCAGCAGCACCTTTCGGGCGGCCCGTTGCTGTTCTGATGTTTCTAGCTCCTGCAAAGCAGGATGGTCCGCCATCAAGGCGGCCACTTCCTGATAGACCTGCATTTGAGTGCTCAGACGGTCGGCGGCCAGTTCTAAATCGGCCTCGGCCTTCTCGCTCAGTTGCGACAGGGCCTGACGATAGCCATAAGTCCAGACCGCCGCTGACAGCAATCCGACCGCGCATAAGAAACCGGCTATGATCCAAAAACGTTGCATATCTAGGGTCTTGCATTCAGCAGCCGCCATGGCAAGTCTGCACCGCATGAAGACGCTGACCCAATCCCCGACCGACCCGGCATTCGTGCAAAACCCATACCCCTTTTATGACAGCGCACGTCAGTCGGGCGATCTGTTCTACTGGAAAGACTACGGCCTTGTCGCGGCTGTCTCGCACAAAGCGGTGCAAATTCTGCTGCGCGATCGGCGCTTCGGGCGTGAAATCCCGGCGGAACTTGCAAAACCCGGCCCAGACCATCTTGCACCCTGGCTAGAAGTCGAATCCCATTCGATGTTAGAGCTTGAACCCCCGCGTCATACTCGATTGCGTTCTCTGGTACTGCGGGCGTTTACCTCTCGCGCGATCACGGCGCTTGAGGGGTCCACTGAACAGTTGTGCCACGATTTGATCAAGCAGTTTCCCGCTGGCCCCTTCGATCTGCTGGAGGCCTATTGCACCCAGGTCCCCGTGATCACGATCTGCCGTCTGCTCGGTGTGCCAGAAGACATGGCACCGCAACTGTTGCAGTGGTCGCACGCCATGGTGGCCATGTATCAGGCAAACCGGACGCGCCAGACCGAAGACGAAGCCGTCCGTGCCACACAAGCCTTTACCACCTATCTCGAAGAATACATCGAAAAACGCCGCACTGACCCGCGTGACGATCTGATCACCCGGTTGATCGCGGCAGAGGAAGATGGCGAAAAACTCTCGCGGGACGAACTGATCACGACCTGCATTTTGTTGCTGAACGCCGGTCACGAGGCCACCGTGCACGCTATTGGCAATGGCGTGAAGACTATATTAACGACGGGTACACAGCAGTATGTCCTGGCGCCCGGCACTATCGATAGCGCAGTCGAGGAAATCCTGCGTTTCGATCCACCACTGCACATGTTCAGACGCTATGCCTATGAAGACATTGAACTCTTCGGTCACCGCTTTGCGCGTGGTGACGAAGTTGCCTTGCTTCTGGGCGCAGCCAATCGCGACCCTGCTGCTTGGTCCCAACCCGATACATTCGACCCGATGCGAGATGTAAGCGCCAATACTAGCTTTGGTGGTGGCCTTCACTTCTGTGTAGGCGCTCCGCTGGCCCGGCTTGAGATGCGGATCGCCCTGCCCATCCTGTTCCAGCAATGCCCAAAGCTAGAGCTGACGGCAGAGCCGCAATATTCGGACAGCTACCATTTCCACGGGCTGACCAAACTCATGGTAGCGGTCTGACTTAACATCCTGTCAAGAAACCCGGATCCGTGCTTCATCTGGCCATAAATATCTCGGGGAGTCGCCTTCGGGCGGCGGGGGCGGCGCCCCCATTCACGCTTCATCCTATCCGACAGACTTCAGTGGTAGCATGGTGGTCGATTTGATCTCTTCCATCGAAAGCAAGGCTGTGACGTTGTGCACCCGTACCTCTGAAATCAAAGCCTGATAAAACGCATCATACGCACGCGCGTTCTTGACGCGCACTTTCAGAATGTAATCGATGTCTCCAGCCAAACGGTGCGCTTCCTGAACCTCTGGACGATCGCGCAACGCTTTCAGGAACTTCTGCTGCCACTCAGCCTCATGTTCCGACGTACGGATCAGCACAAAGAATGTGGCCTCAAAGCCCAACGCTTCGGCATCCAGCAATACGGTCTGCTGGCCAATGACCCCTGCCCCCTTGAGCTTGCGAATGCGATTCCAAACCGGCGTCTTGGAGCTCCCTACACGGGCTGCGATTTCGTCAAGCGACTGGCTGGCATCCCGTTGCAGCTCGGCTAGAATTTTCCGATCCGTGTCGTCTATTCGCACCGACATTCCAATTTCCCTTCCAATTCAGAACAAACCTTCTTCCACTCGCCGAAGATAGAACATTTGTCCTTATTTCTTAGCGCATATGGCGATTTGGCGGGAATATTTCCTATATTGGCACACAAGTCAATTCAGTCACGAGATGATCCGATGCAGGTCAAACAAACAAATATGCGCATTCACAAACCCGGCGTCGCCCGAGTTGCGCAATACCCGCACAAAGTCTCGGTTTTCAATAAGGAGCTTGCCTGATGGCCCGCGCTTTTACCCCCAAAGTCGTCACCGCCAACGACTTGTTGGAAGGTGATGTGATTTACCAGACCGAAGATGACCGGTGGTCGCGCGAGTTGTCCGATGCCGAACTGATCACGGACGAAGCCCACGCTCAGGTTCGTCTGCTGGATGCCGCGCGTCAGGCCAACAAGATCGTCGGCGCCTATCTTGCCGACGCGGTGGCCGGAGAAAACGGCCCCGAACCCACCCATTTTCGGGAGGATTTCCGCCGGACTGGTCCGTCCAACTATGCCCACGGCAAACAGGAAACCTCCCCGCAGCCTCGGGCCTGAGCTCAGGCCATTCTCTCTCCCCTTCAAGGCCCCGGGTCCGGGGCTGCAACTAAGGACAGCTAAACATGTATCGCTACTCCGAGTTCGACACAGCATTTTTGGCAGAACGCAACGCGCAGTTCCGTGCGCAGGTTGAGCGTCGCATTGACGGTTCGCTGACTGAAGACGAATTCAAGCCACTGCGCCTGATGAATGGTCTGTATCTGCAATTGCACGCTTATATGCTGCGGGTCGCTATTCCATATGGCACGCTGTCCAGTGCTCAGATGCGTCAGCTCGCTTTGCTGGCCGAGAAATGGGACAAAGGTTACGGCCATTTTACCACCCGTCAGAACATTCAGTACAACTGGCCGAAGCTGAACGACGTGCCGGATATGCTGGACGCACTGGCCGAGGTTGGCATGCACGCCATCCAGACCTCGGGTAACACCATCCGCAACGTGACCGCCGATCATTTCGCCGGTGCCGCCGCGGATGAGGTCGCTGATCCGCGCCCCTATGCCGAACTGCTGCGCCAGTGGTCGACCGACCACCCTGAATTCCAGTTCATGCCCCGCAAATTCAAGATCGCCATCACCGGCAGCGAGAATGACCGCGCCGTGATCAAGGCGCATGACATCGGTCTGCAATTGGTTGAGCGTGATGGCGTTCTGGGTGCCCGCGTCATCGTTGGCGGTGGTCTGGGCCGTACGCCCATGATCGGCAAAGAGCTATCGGAATTCGTCGCCTTTGACGACCTGCTGGCCTATCTTGAGGCCACCGTTTCCGTGTGGAACCAGATCGGCCGTCGCGACAACAAGTACAAGGCACGTATCAAGATCACCGTGCATGAGCACGGCATCGACGCCATCCGTGCCAAAGTGAACGAACGCTTTTTGAAGGTTCGCCCGCAATTCAAAGGCGCGGATATGAGCCTGCTGGACAAAATCAAAGGCCACTTTGCGCCTCCAGCCTTCCGTGATGGTTCGGTTGCCTCGTTCGAGAGTGCCTACACCAACGATCCGGTCTTCCGTTCGTGGGTCGACACCAACATCGCGCCGCACAAGAACGCGGACCACGCGATCGTGACGATCTCGATCAAGAAGCACGGCCAGACGCCGGGCGATGCGACTGCCGAGCAGATGCGCGTGATGGCCGATCTGGCCGAAGAGTTCGCCTATGACGAACTGCGTATCAGCCATGAGCAGAACGTAATCCTGCCGCATGTCCACAAATCCGACCTGCCCACGATCCATGCGAAGCTGAAAGAGCATGAGCTGGCCACCGCAAATATCGGCTTGATCAGCGACATTATCGCCTGTCCCGGTATGGATTACTGCGCACTGGCGACGGCACGTTCGATTCCCGTGGCGCAGGAAATCGCGACCCGGTTCGAAGACCTGAAACTGGAGCATGATATCGGCCACCTGAAGATCAAGATCTCGGGCTGCATCAACGCCTGTGGTCACCACCATGTGGGTCACATCGGCATTCTTGGCCTGGACCGCGCTGGCGTCGAAAACTACCAGATCACTTTGGGTGGTGACGGTACCGAATCCGCAGCCATCGGTGATCGTACTGGCCCGGGCTTCGCCTATGACGAGATCGTTCCGGCGGTCGAGCGCATCGTCGACACGTATCTGGAGCAGCGCGACAGCGCCGAAGAGACCTTCTTGCAGACCTATCGCCGCGTTGGCATGGCACCGTTCAAAGCGGCGCTTTACCCCGAGGCACAGGCCAATGCCGCTTGACCTGATCCAAACGGAACTGGGGGCTGACCGCGCCGAACTGACCGAAAAGGTCGAGGCGCTGAACGCCCGCTTCCGCCACCACAGTGCCCATGATGTGATGCATGGCGCATTGGACGAGATCGAGGAGCTTGCTCTGGTCTCCAGCTTTGGCGCGGAATCGGTGGTGTTGCTGCATATGGCTGCAGTGGTCGACAAGATGACCCCAGTGCTGTTCGTGGACACCCAGATGCTGTTTGCAGAAACGCTGGAATACCAGCAGGAGGTCAGCGAGCGTCTGGGCCTGCGCAATGTGCAGATCATCCGCGCCGAGGATGAAGATGTTCAGCGCGACGATCCTTATGGAGCGTTGCGTCTGCGTGACACCGATGCCTGCTGCAACCTGCGCAAGACCTTCCCGCTGCAGAAAGCTCTGACCGGGTATTGTGGCTGGATCACCGGGCGCAAACGGTTTCAGTCCGGCACCCGTGCCGCGCTGGACTTTTTCGAGGTCGAGGACGGAACCGGCCGGATCAAGGTCAACCCCTTGGCCCACTGGGCGCCCGACGATGTGCGCGCCTATATGGAAGAAAACAACCTGCCCCGGCATCCGCTGGTGGCCAAAGGATACCCCTCGATCGGCTGTGCGCCCTGCACTTCGCCGGTCAAAGAAGGCGAAGACCCCCGCGCCGGGCGCTGGCGCGATCAGAACAAGGAAGAATGCGGCATCCATTTTGTTGATGGAAAAATGGTGCGCATCGGAGAGAAAACATGAACGTAATCGTAAACGACGAGGGCTTTGCCCCCGATGATTGGACCGATGGCTATGTCACGCTGGACGATGCAGCGAATGACGTGGTTGCACTGGATATCGCCTCGGACACTGACCCCGATGAACTGTTTGACCGGCTGGGCAGCGCCCAGATGGTGCGCGTGGACTTTCCATCCTCAGCGGATGGGCGCGGCTTTACGATCGCGCGCGTTCTGCGTCTGAAAGGTTATACAGGTCGCCTGCGGGCAAAAGGCCATGTTCTTGCAGACCAATACGCCATGGCGCGTCGTAGCGGCTTTGACGAAGTCGAAATTGATGACACCTTGGCGAACCGGCAGCCCGAAGATCAGTGGCTGGCCCGGGCCAATTGGCAGGACAACAACTACCAGGCCCGCCTGCGCGGCTGACCCGCCATCGCCAACCTGTGATACGAAAGGGGCAATCTGCCCCTTTTCCTGACTTGGATCAAAGATTAAACGGAGATGTCGGTTTAGCAGACCGGTAGTGAAACGATGACAGAGATGAAACCCGTGAGTGAAGCAACCGCCGTTAAGGCCCCCGTCCTGCCCGACGCCCAGACTGTGACCGAGGTCAAACATTGGACCGACCGCCTGTTCTCTTTCAAGGTGTCGCGCCCTGCATCGCTTCGTTTCCGCTCGGGTGAGTTCGTGATGATCGGCCTGCTGGGCGACAACGGCAAACCGCTGCTGCGCGCCTATTCCATCGCCTCGCCTTCATGGGATGAGGAACTGGAATTCTACTCGATCAAAGTGCAGGATGGCCCGCTGACCTCAAAACTGCAGCACATCCAGCCTGGTGATCAGATCATCCTTCGGCCCAAACCCGTCGGCACGCTGGTGCATGACGCATTGCTGCCCGGCAAGCGCATCTGGTTCTTCGCCACCGGCACAGGCTTTGCGCCCTTCGCGTCGCTGCTGCGTGAACCGCAGACCTATGAGGATTATGACGAGGTTATCATCACCCATACCTGCCGCGACGTAGCTGAATTGGATTACGGTCGCGAGTTGATCGAGAGCGTCAAACAGGACGAGTTGCTGGCCGAACTAATTGGTGACGGTTTCGCCGACAAGATTCGCTATTATCCCACCACCACGCGGGAAGAGAGCCCAAAGATGGGCCGTATAACCGAGCTGTTGAAAGACGGCACCGTATTTGCCGATCTGGGCATCGAAGGTGGTATCAAGCCAGATACTGATCGCGCGATGGTTTGTGGCAGCCTTGCCTTCAACCATGACATCAAAGCAATTCTGGAAGAGTTCGGCTTGCGAGAAGGTGCAAATTCCGAACCCAAGGAATTCGTGATTGAAAAGGCATTTGTGGGCTAATGGGGTTTGCCGGTGGGGTTATCGACACCCTAAACCGGCAAAAACTCACGAAATTCATGGAAAATTCATGCGGCTTGCAATTTATGCCGCTTGAAACACCTCTCAGCCCGGTCTAAATTCCGGGCTCGAAATTCTGCAATCATCAAAGGAATGAACCCATAGCCCGCAGACCTCACAACGCGCCGCCACAGCGAGATACCGGCCCGCGCGTCAATGACAAGATCCGTGCTCCCGAAATTCGCCTGATTGGCGCCGAAGGTGAAAATGTCGGGGTGGTTCATCCCGCAAAGGCCATGCAGATGGCCGCCGATGTCGGCCTCGATCTGGTTGAGATTTCGCCCAACGCGAACCCGCCGGTCTGCAAAATCATGGATTTCGGCAAGTTCAAGTACGAACAGCAGAAACGCGAAAGCGAAGCCCGCAAGAAGCAAAAGATCATTGAGGTGAAAGAGGTCAAGTTCCGGCCCAACACCGACACGCATGACTATGACGTCAAGATGCGCAACGTGTTCAAGTTTCTTGAGAACGGCGACAAGGTCAAAGTCACCCTGCGTTTCCGGGGCCGCGAGATGGCGCACCAGAACCTGGGGCGTGAGCTGCTGGAACGTGTGGCCGAAGACGTCAAGGATCTGGGCAAGATCGAGAACATGCCCAAGATGGAAGGCCGTCAGATGATCATGATGATTGGCCCGCTGCCACAGAAGTAGGTTTTCTTTTTGTAGAATGACAAAAGCCCCTCCGAAATCGGAGGGGCTTCTTTGTTTTCTGGCTTCTCGCCTAAATCAGATCACCGAGGATATCGCCCGATCCAGCTTGTCTACAAGCTCGACCAGTTGGTCATCTTCGATGACAAAGGGCGGTGCTAGGAGGATATGATCTCCGTTGCGTCCGTCACGCGTGCCTGACATCGGGTAACAGATCAATCCCTCGGCCATGGCGGCCTTCTTGATTTTGCCCGCCACGCCACGCGACGGATCAAACGGGGTTTTCATATCTCGATCCTCGACCAGCTCAATCCCTCGGAACAAGCCGAGACCGCGAATATCCCCGACATTCGGGTGCTGACCGAACTTGTTTTCCAGCATGCTCTGCAGCTTATCCCCCATTACACCTGCCCGCGCCGGCAGATCACGAGAGGTAAGTTCCTGTATAACGGCAAGCGCAGCCGCAGTCGCAACCGGATGACCGATATAGGTGTGGCCATGCTGGAAGAAACCCGATCCATCCCGGATCGCATCATAGATTCGACCCGAACACAGCATCGCTCCGATAGGCTGATACCCTGCACCCAACCCTTTGGCGATACAAAGAATATCCGGCGCGACATCGTCATGATCACAGGCAAACAAATGCCCGGTACGACCCATGCCGCACATTACTTCGTCGAGGATCAGAAGAACGCCGTGTTGATCGCAAATTTCACGGATTCGCTTGTAGTACCCCTCGACTGCCGGAACAGCCCCAAGCGTCGCACCAACCACCGGCTCTGCCATGAAAGCCATGACCGTTTCAGGCCCAAGGCGCAGGATTTCTGCCTCCAGCTCATTCGCAACGCGCTGACCATATTCAAAACTGCTCTCATCCTCAGGCTTTTCGGCGTACTCATAGCAAGGAGCGATATGAGTCATCTCGATCAGCATCGGTGCAAACTGCGCCCGCCGCCATTCATTGCCACCCGCCGAAAGTGCCCCCAAAGTGTTGCCGTGATAGCTTTGCCGACGCGCGATCACATGGCGGCGTTCTGGCTGACCGGTTTCCAGATAATACTGCCGCGCCAGTTTGATAGCAGCCTCGGTCGCCTCTGACCCGCCCGAGACAAAATAGACCCGGTCCAGTTCGCCGGGGGCGTGTTTAATCAGCAGATCGGCCAGTGCCTCGGCCGGTGCCGAGGTCATAAAGCCCGTATGCGCAAACGCAATCTGCGCCACCTGATCCTGCACCGCTTTGACCACAGCGGCGTTGGAATGGCCGAGGCATGAAACGGCAGCATCACCACAATCCAGATAGCGACGGCCGGTTGAGTCGATGAGATAACAGCCGTCACCACCAGCGGCCTCAGGCAGTTCCGACTTTGTATGGCGTGGAAATACGTGACTCATGTCGACGTCCTTTTCAGAAGATCAATCAGCGCCGCGACGGATGCGGCATTGTCTGCCCAAGCCTGGCCATCCGGACCGGCAAGGCTGTTCTCAAAACCAACGCGCACATCGCCACCCAGCTGCGCGGCCTTTTGCAGGCACGCATGCTCCTGCCCTCCAAAGGCACAGACCATCCATGGATCAGCGCTGTGCGGAAACACATCCAGATCATTCGGACTCGATTCCTGCGCCGTGGCATAGCGACCAAGGACAAGCAGACGGTCGACCTGATCCGATTTTACCACCCCTTCAGCCTGCCAATGGGTCAGTAACTCAACGTCAGCGACATCATAGAGGATATGCTGAACACGAGTCCCTTGTTCCGCGCACAGAGCGTAGACCTTTGGCGCAAGTTCGGGCGACCGTGCAATCTCGCGCACCGAAATCGAAGCCCAGTCCGGGCGCACATTTTGCAAACAAGCAAGTTGTGCTTGAACGCCGAAAACGCCAGCAGCTTCTGTCGTAATCTGGATGTCCATGTCAGGGGCCGCAGCACGCAGTTCAGCAATGGTTTCGCGATACAAACCCGCATCTAGTGAATGGTTACCTGACTGATCGCGAATATGCAGATGCAGACCTTGCGCACCTGCCCTATGGCACGTTTTCGCGACCTTGACGATTTCATCAGTCTTGATCGGCAGGGCAGGATGATCTCCATGCCCTCGTCGCGCCCCGTTCGGAGCCACCAACACATATGGCCTTCTCGTCATCCTCAAACCAGTCCCAGACATTCCGTCACCTGTTTTTTACGATCCCGAATTAGACACCTCGCTCACGTTTTCAATTTGCAATCTTCATAACATTTGTTTTTTCTTACCAAATGCAACACACCTCATCCCAACTCACCGAGCAGCTTCGGCACGAAATCGACACCCTGCCTCAGCAAATGCAAGCCGCAGCGAAATACATCATCGACCACCCTGGCGATTTCGGGCTCGACCCGGTTCGGCTTACCGCCGAAAAGATCGGTGTCAGTTCAAACGTTTTGGTGCGGTTGGCACAACGCATGGGATTCGACAGTTTTGAGTCGTTCAGACGACCCTTTCGCCAAACCCTTGTCACAGACCGAGAAGATCGGCTGGGTCAGGGCTGGCTGGATCGCATGAAATCGGGGGGCCAATTCAGCGCCGCGCAAGCTGGGTTTGCGCAAAACGAACTGAACGTCGTAGCCCGCTCCTTGCGACTGGCCGATCCTGATTTGATGCAACAGGTCACAGAGTACATGATTGCAGCTAATCGCTGTTTCCTAACCGCGACCCGGGCCAGCTATGCTTTGGCCTACTATCTCCACTATGCGGGTCGGATGGCACACCCAGGATTTCAGCTTATCCCGCGACATATGGGATCAGCCATCGATGATTTGCTCGAGGCCGATGAAGCGGACTGCCTTTTCGCTATTACCGTTCACCCCTATTCCTCTGACACCATACAATCCATGCGTTTTGCGCGTAAACGCGGCATGCGCATCGTGCTATTGTCGGATAGCGACGTCATCGCCCCTGGTGTTAACCCTGACATCGTGCTGCCTGTAAGTACCCGCGCGCAACATCACTTTTCCAGCTTCTCCGGAGCGATGGCAGTGCTTGAATGCCTGCTGGGTCATCTCTTTGCCGCCGGGGGATCAGCCGCGCGTGACCGCGTGGAACGCTATCAGACGGCACGAGAAGACACCGGCGCCTACTGGCGCCCCGCCAAGCCCCCAAGAGTTCGGAAAGAATAAAGAGCCCCGGCTTTCACCGAGGCTCTCAAAGCTGATTAACAATCAGATCAGCTGCAAGCTTCGACAGCCCGTTTCGTCATAACAGTGACCAGATGCGCCCGATACGTTTTGCTCCCGTGCAGATCACCAATCATGTTCATCGGATTGATGTGCAGCCCCATCAAAGCGTCCGCGCGGAACTCTTTGTTCAGGGCCTCCTCAGCCTCTGCCCAGCGGAAAACTCCGTCCTCGCTTGCGCCGGTTACTGCAACCCGAACGCCATTGGCGAACCGAGCGAGATAAACCCCGACCAACGCAAACCGAGACGCGGGCTGCAAAAACTTCTGATAACTCGCCGCCTGAGGCACAGGGAAACGCACCGAAGTGATAATCTCGCCCTCTTCCAGAGCTGTCGTAAACATGCCCTGAAAGAAGTCATCCGCCGCTATCTGGCGATTATTGGTGACAATGGTCGCGCCTGAACCCAGCACTCCCGCCGGATAACAGGCCGCTGGATCATTGTTGGCAATCGAACCGCCAATAGTGCCACGATTACGCACCGCAGGATCACCAATCTGGCCGGCCAGCGCTGCCAGCGCCGGATAGTTACCAGCAGCTTCAGCGGCCACATTTGCGTGGGTTGTTGCACCGCCTATCGCTACCGAGCCATCATCCTCGACGCAGACCCCTTTCATTTCAGCGATTCCGTTGACCGAAACCAGCTTGGATGGCGCGGCCAACCGCTGCTTCATTGTGGGGATCAGGGTTTGCCCACCCCCCAATGCCTGTGCATCCTCAACTCCCAACGCAGTAACCGCGTCAGCGATGGTCGAGGGTTTCTCAAACTCGAAATTGTACATTTCGTTCTTCCTTTCCGAAAAGCGCGGATCCGCCCTTCATCTGGCTATAAATATCTCGGGGAGCGCGAGGGGCTGGCCCCTCGCACCCGAACCTCTCAACCATGCATTGCTGTCCAAACACGCGACGGGCTCATCGGCATGTCAATGTGATCAACAGCCTTACCACCCGAATTCAGCGCATCCAGAACCGCGTTGACGACGGCAGGTGGCGAGCCAATCGCACCAGCCTCGCCACAGCCTTTCACACCCAGCGGGTTGTGGGTGCATGGCGTCTGGCTGGAATGGTCGACCGCGTAGAACGGCAGATCATCAGCACGCGGCATCGCGTAGTCCATGAAGGATGCGCTCAGCAACTGGCCATTCTCGTCATAGGCGCAGTTTTCCAACAACGCCTGACCGATACCCTGACCGATACCGCCATGTACCTGACCATCCACAATCATCGGGTTAACGATGTTGCCAAAGTCATCCGCAGCGGTGAAGGCTTCGATGGTCACCTGTCCAGTCTCGGGATCCACCTCAACCTCGCAGGCATATGCCCCCGCCGGGAAGGTGAAGTTGGCCGGGTCATAAAATGCGGTCTCCTCCAGCCCCGGCTCAACCTCCAATGGGAAGTTGTGCGGTACATAGGCTGTCAGAGTCACATCACCCCAGGCCACCGACTTGTCAGTGCCCGCGACGCTGAACTGACCGTCCTTCAGCTCGATATCGGCCTCGGACGCCTCGAGCAGGTGGGCCGCGATCTTCTTGGCCTTGTCGATCACCTTTTCGGTCGCCTTAACCATGGCCGAACCACAGACCGCCAGCGAGCGTGAGCCATAAGTGCCCATGCCGAACGGGATCTTCGAGGTGTCGCCATGCACAATCTCGACCATCGACTCATCGATGCCGATCATGTCGGCCACAACCTGCGGGAAAGCGGTCTCATGCCCCTGCCCGTGGCTATGTGCACCAACCATGACACTGATAGAACCGGTGGCGTTTACCCGAACCGTAGCTGCATCATAAAGACCCGCCCGGGCCCCCAGCATGCCGACGATGTTCGAGGGCGCGATGCCGCAGGCCTCGATATAGCAATTGACGCCTAGGCCACGCAGCTTGCCATTGGCCTCGCTTTCCGCCCGTCGCGCGGCAAAGCCAGCCAAATCAGCAGCAGCTTCAAGCTTATCCATCGTTCCGTTGTAATCCCCGGTGTCGTAGGTCAGCGCCACCGGTGTGTCATACGGGAACTGGGTGATGAAATTCTGGCGACGCAGGGCGATCGGATCGACACCCAGTTCACGCGCCGCCTTGTCGATGACGCGCTCCAGCTGATAGGTCGCCTCTGGCCGACCCGCACCGCGATAAGCGTCCACCGGCACTGTGTTGGTGAACATTGCCTTCACATTCACCTGAATGACCGGCGTCTTGTAGTTGCCCGCCATCAGAGTGCCATGCAGCCAAGTCGGAACCGAGCTTGAGAAGGTCGACAGATACGCGCCCAGATTGGCGTAGGTGTTGGTGCGAAGGCCTGTGAAGTTATTGTCCGCGTCCAAAGCGAGCTCAATCGTGCTGACGTGGTCGCGGCCCTGCGCATCCGACATAAACGCCTCGGACCGGCTGGCGGTCCATTTGACCGGACGGTTGCAGGCCTTGGCAGCGAATGTACAGAACGCCTCTTCCGCGTAGTGGAAAATCTTCGTGCCAAATCCACCACCAACATCAGGCGCTACAACACGCACTTTGTGTTCAGGCAAGCCCAGAACAAATGCGCACATCAGCAAGCGGATCACATGCGGGTTCTGCGAAGTGGTGTAGAGCGTGTACTCATCCGTACCCCGGCTGTATTCGGCCACCGCAACGCGCGGCTCCATCGGATTCGCAACCAGACGGTTATTGATCAGGTCCAGAGTGGTGACATGGGCCGCGTTGGCAAAAACCTCATTGACCTTGTCATTGTCTTCTTCGCCTAGATGCCAGTCATAGCAGATGTTGTTCTTCAAATCCTCATGGATAAGCGTCGCGCCATCCTGCGCTGCGGCTTTCATATCCAGCACGGCAGGGAGCTCTTCGATATCCACTTCAATCGCTTCCGCCGCATCTCGGGCGAGTTCAAGGCTGTCCGCGACAACGGCCGCGATGGGATCGCCTACATGTCGGACCTTGCCTTGCGCCAGAATGGGATGCGGTGGTTCTTGCATCGGGGCGCCATGACGGTCGGTTACTTCCCAGCCGCAGGGCATTCCGCCCACGCCTTCAAAGTCCTTGCCGGTGAACACCTTCACAACCCCCGGCAAACCCTCGGCGGCAGATGTGTCAATGTTGGTGATCCGGCCATGCGCGATGTCGGACCGTAGGAAATGCACATAGGCCTGGCCATGTACGTTGATGTCGTCGGTGTAATTGCCTGCTCCGGTCAGAAAGCGTACGTCCTCGCGCCGCTTGGAACTGGCTCCGATGCCACTGTCTTTGGGCATTGCTTGTTCTCCTCCGTGGAAAAGAATTTTCGTCGAAAATTCTTAACCGCCTCACTCGGCGGCGATGCTGGAAACGTCTTGACCCGATGCGGCCATGATTGCCTTGACGATGTTGTGGTAGCCTGTGCACCGGCATAGGTTACCCTCAAGGTACTTGCGAATTTCGCCTTCGGTCGGGCGCGGGTTATCCTTGAGCAATGCTGCAGCGCTCATCACCATGCCCGGAGTGCAAAAACCACATTGCAGCCCGTGATGATCCTGAAAGGCCTGTTGGATCACGTTCAGCGTGCCATCTTCGGCCGCCTGCCCCTCGATCGTGCCCACATCCGCGCCGTCTGCTTCCAGCGCCAGCATGTTGCAGGATTTGACCGCCTCACCATTCACGTGCACCACGCACGCGCCACATTGAGCCGTGTCGCAGCCAATATGTGTGCCTGTCAAATTCAGGTGGTCGCGTAGAAATCCGGATAATAGAGTCCGCCCTTCAACATCACCGCTGACGGCAACGCCGTTCACGGTCATTGAGACCTTGGTCATAAGATCCTCCCCTTTTTTTGGCTTATTTGCTAAGCCAGAGTTAAACACGGTAAATTTCGTTTGAGAACAAAAATATTTGCCTGATTTTTCCGCAGTTTCGCTGATCAGCCTTCTAACAATGATGCGTCCACCAAACAGGGCAAAATTGCCGTTGCGTCATTTACTCTTGGCAGCGCGGGGCTGTGGCCGCGTCGGGATTTCTTTTAGCAGCCCACCGACACCCATCCCTGCGATGTCCGCGCCCGTCGTTTCGATTCCGCAAGCAACGCGGGACAAGACCCAATCCGCCCCGTTCAATGCTGGTGAGCGCGCGCATCCGGGCAAACCGATAATGGGGCGCCCGCCGGAAGATCCCAAAAACAACAGGTTCCCCGGATCGACCGGCATTCCAAACCGGTCGACGATACCCCCCGCTGCCCGCACAGAAGCAGGCGCCACATCATCTTTATCCGACGTGGCCGATCCGGTCAGGATCATGACGATCTCACCCCGAATGGCCGAAATCGATGCTGTTAAGTCGCCCATCCGATGCGGCACCACCTGAACATCTGACAGATTCATACCCAAAGCCTCAACCCGGCTACGAATAGCAGCGATACCTTTTTCATTAGATGGCCCGCCAGCAATGTCGGTAACGATGAGACCCGCGTTTTCGTATTTGGGCACCGATAACCGAATAGCGTCCTGCGCATGACGGGCCGCACTCTCAACGTCGGATCGAGGTACGGCATAAGAAATCACCTTGATCGTCGCGACCATGCCGCCAGCCGCCATCTGCTGATATTGCGGCACCGTGGCAACCGTGATCATCGGGTTGACCTGATTGAACTTTTGCAAGGCATCGGTATCCAGCACCGCGACGCCTGGTCCATTTGCTAAAAGGTTGACCCGGCCTGTAAAGGCTTCGGTGACACGCAGATTTGCCTGTGTGGGACTTGGTGCAAGCGCTTCTGCCAGCAGCGCTGCGGCTTCGTCCTCATGGCAATCACCTTGCTCCAGTCTGGCGACTGTGACCTCGGTCAGACCGGCTTGGTGCAACTCGGCTATGTGCTCGGACGCAAGCGTTATACCTTTCCTAAGCTTGCGGTTTCCCGCTTTGACGGAATGGGCCAATATCGCGCCGTTGGCGTCGGAAACGGGTACAGGACCAAACTTCACGCTCTGCCTCGCAGGACCGCCGTCATCTGCGCAAGGATCGCAACGGCTATCTCAGACGGTCCAGCCGCCCCGATATCAAGCCCAACAGGTCCGTGAATCAGTGAAATCTGGTCATCGTTGAACCCGGCCTGCTTCATCCGCTCCACGCGTTTGGCATGTGTGCGCTTAGATCCGAGTGCGCCGATGTAGAACACATCGGCCGCCAAACCGGCCTGAAGCGCGGGGTCATCAAGTTTGGGGTCGTGGGTCAGCAACACAAGCGCCGTGCGCGAGTCGAGACCCAGCTTTGATACAGCCTCATCCGGCCAATCCGTAAGGATGGTTTCTCCGGGAAAACGTGCGTCCGATGCGAAGGCCTCGCGCGGATCTATAATCGCCGGGTCATAACCCGCGATCCGGGCCATCGGCACCAGAGCTTGGGCGATGTGCACCGCTCCCACCACTATCAACCGTAACGGTGGGTTGTGGACAGCGACAAAGGTCTGCCCATCCTCTTCGAACCCGGACCTGTCCATACGCAAGCGTTCGGAATAGGCATTTCGGCGCAACGCGCGCTGGCCCGTCTCGACATTGACTTCATAGGCCAAGGGTTCGCGCCGCGCCCGTGCCGCGACCAGTTCGGCCAGCATTGGTTCGGGCAGGACCTTGCCGACCGGTTCAACCAAAACCCTGATCGTACCGCCGCAAGCCAGACCGACGGCAAACGCATCCTCGTCGCTTACACCGAACTCTAGCAGCCTTGCCTCGCCTTCATCTATGGCTTCCAGCGCTTCGACGATCACGGCACCTTCGACGCAACCACCAGAAACCGAGCCTTCGATCCGACCATCGCCCGCAATGACCAACTGCGCGCCTACACGGCGCGGCGCGCTGCCCCAGGTCTCAACCACAGTGGCCAAAGCCGCGCCCTTCCCGGCGCGATACCATTTTAGTGCGGTTTCCGGGCTGCTATCGAATCGTTCCATTTAGACCTCCGGCCTTGCTTGGGTTCAACATAGTCAGCTTTGGAGCAATGAAAAGCGCTCAGCGGGTCGATCTTGTGGCGCTAACAAGCCGATTTTGAACTCACATTCACAAATTGTTGAATGTTGGAAGGCGTCATTCTAGCCTGCATGCGATTCCGGGGCCTATTCGGGATCGTCCCAACATATTTCATAGCGGAGACAAACAGTTGAAACGCATTCTTACACTCGGAGCAGCGATCGGCCTGTTGACTGCCAGCACCGGCTGGGCTGACACATTTCTGAAATACGGTGAGGTCGAAGGCTGGAAGGTTTTCATCGATCAGGACAAGAAATCCTGCCTTATCGAAGCGGTTGATGACGCTGAAAATGTCGTACAGATGGGCCTGACCGAAGATCGCGGCGTTGGCTATGTGGGCGTCTTCACCAAAGCCGAGACCAACATCAAGAAAGGCGAGAAAGAGGCCGTCGCCATCCTGATCGGAGACAATATCTATGTTGGTGAGGCCACCGGCATGAAGGGGAACATCACCAAGGGTTATTCGGGCGGATATGTCCTGTCGGACGACCCTCAGTTCGCGGATGACCTTGCCAAGAAGAAGGTAATGGTCGTGTTCCCGGAAAAAGAGTTCGCCTTCACCGTCGATCTGACCGGCACTTACAAAGCCATGGAGATGGCACGGAAGTGCAATGAAGAGCAGCTTTCGTAACAGCTAGTCGGAAAGCGCGGACATCAGCCGCGCTTTCTGCCCCTGATCATCTGGCTGTGAAATCACGGCGGCCAGATCTTCCAGCGACGCAATCGAATGCCCGGCGCGGAAGCTGTCGACATGTGGAAGCATTGTCGCCACACCCTGAGCTTTCGGTGCGAACCCGTCCCAGCGCAGCAATGGGTTCAGCCAAATCAGACGCCGCGACGACAGGTGCAGACGCTCGATTTCCTTTTCCAGCATCTCGGGATCGCCCCGCTCTAACCCGTCGGTGATCAACAACACGACCGCCCCCTGCCCCATGACGCGCCGCGACCAGTCGCGATTGAACTGATGCAGGCATTCTCCGATCCGGGTTCCGCCTTCCCAGTCCCGTGCCTCGGCCCCAGCAGCGGCCAGCGCTGCATCGACATCACGTTGATGCAGATGGCGGGTGATGTTGGTCAGGCGTGTGCCAAACGTGAATGCGTGCACTTTGGCCCAACCTGCGCCTTTGGCATTCGAAACCGCGTGTAGAAAGTGCAGAATGATCCGACTGTATTGGCTCATCGACCCGGATATATCGCACAACGCCACCAAATTCGGCCACCGAGGTTTGGGTTGCAAGTGCGCGATATCGCGTAGTTCGCCACCCTGCCGCATCGCTGACCTAAGTGTCCGAGCGCGATCAATGCGGTGACCGAGGTGACTGGCCTGACCTCGGCGAGACTCGATGGGTTTGACCGGTAAGTTCAGGCGCGACAGCATGCGTTTGGCCTGGGCGATCTCGGATGTACTCATCTGTTCGAAATCGAGGTTGCGCAAGCGTTCTTCAGATGACGCGGTTTGGGTTGCGTCGATCTCGATCTCGCTTTCCTCTTGTTGCTCGGTTGATTCTGGCAAGTCGCGTTCGACGCCATCCAATAACGCCTCAGCCGCGCGCTTTTCAGCCGCATCCGCTTTGCGCTCCTCCTGAACACCGCGAATGGCGGGCAGCATCATGGACATCATATGTTCTAGATACCGCGGATCGCGCCAATAGAGGCGGAAGACTTGCGCAAAAACCGTTCGATGTTCCGGCCGGTTCACGAAACAGGCATGCAGCGTCCAGTAGAAATCTCTTTTCTCGGTGAACCCCGCAGCCTGCACCGCGCGGATCGCGTCAATCACGCGCCCAGTTCCTATCGGCAGTCCGGCCTTGCGCAAAGCGCGCGCAAAATGGGTGATGTTCTGGGCCAGTTTGGGGTTGTCCGGTATATCGAGTGGGAGTTGTTCGGCCATCAAACCCCCAAAGTATTTTCGAGCATATGAAGCATCAGGCTGGTTCGAGATCGGCTTTCGCCTGATCCAGAATGCGTTTGGCCTCGGACCCCTGCAACTTTTGGATGTCGTCCTGGTATTTCAGGATGGCACCCAACGTATCACCGATTACTTCGGGACTGAGGTTGATAACGTCCAGCGCCAGCAGACACTTAGCCCAATCGATGGTCTCGGCCACCCCCGGTTTCTTGAACAAATCTTCAGTGCGCAAGCGCTGAACAAAGGCGACCACCTCACGGCTCAGCGCTTCTGCCGCTTCGGGAGCCCGTGCGTGCAGGATTTCGATCTCGCGCGCAAAGTCAGGGTAATCAACCCAATGATATAGGCAGCGGCGTTTCAGTGCGTCGTGTACTTCGCGCGTGCGGTTCGAGGTAACGATCACAATGGGCGGTTCTGGAGCTTTGACAGTACCAAGCTCGGGGATCGTGACCTGAAAGTCACTGAGTGCCTCCAGCAAGAAAGCCTCAAAGGGTTCGTCTGTCCGGTCCAATTCGTCAATTAGCAATACAGGTGCCCCATTGGCATCCGGACGCATGGCCTGCAGCAAGGGGCGTTCGATCAGATAATCATCCGAGAACAGCTCGGTCTGCAACGCGCCTCGGTCCGCCCCACCCGACGCTTCTGCGGTTCGGATCGCCACCATCTGGGCGGGGAAATTCCACTCATACACAGCGGAAGAGGCATCAAGGCCTTCGTAACACTGCAACCGGATCAAGCGGCGGCCTAGTCCTGCGGCCAGCGCCTTGGCAATTTCGGTTTTGCCGACGCCCGCCTCACCTTCCAGAAACAGAGGCCGACCAAGTTTCAGCGAAAGAAACACAACCGTCGCCAAAGCCCGGCCACAGACATAACCCTCAGAGCCCAGAAGCTCTTGCACGGCATCGATGGAGTTTGGCTGTGTCATGAGTTCCCCTTTTTCCTGCGCCCCAACAGGTCATGACCACAACCAGAGGTCAAGACCACCATCCGTCAGTGACTTACGGCGATCTGTCTCATCGGCAAGGGCAAGAGGGTCTTTCACCACCCAAGCGGCTGTGTTAGCCGGGGGCCATGACCCAATCCCTGACGATCCGCCGCCCCGATGACTGGCATTTGCATCTGCGCGATGGCGCGATGCTGCAAGCCGTCTTGCCTGAAACCGCGCGCCATTTTGCCCGTGCCATCATCATGCCGAATCTGGTTCCGCCCGTTGTCAAAGGTGACGACGCAGCAGCTTATCGGGACCGCATCCTTGCTGCTCTGCCTGAGGACATGACGTTTGAGCCGCTGATGACGCTCTACCTGACAGAAGACACAGACCCGGCGGATGTGGCCGCCGCACATGCAAGCGGTTTGGTCAAGGCGGTAAAGCTTTACCCGGCTGGGGCAACAACCAACTCGTCTTCTGGCGTTCGCGATTTCGACAAGGTACGCCCGGTGCTGGAGAAGATGGCCGAGATCGGTCTGCCGCTATGTGTGCACGGCGAAGTCACGGGTGCCGAGATCGATATCTTCGATCGCGAGGCGGTGTTCATCGACCGCGTTCTTGATCCGATTCGCAAAGCAACACCCGGACTGCGCGTGGTGATGGAGCACATCACGACGTCAAACGGCGTGGATTACGTCAAGGCGAACGAGAAAGATCTGGGTGCGACGATTACAACGCATCATCTGATCATCAACCGCAACCACATTCTGGTGGGCGGCATCAAGCCGCATTACTACTGCTTGCCGGTCGCCAAGCGCGAAGAGCATCGGCTGGCGCTGCTGACCGCCGCGACATCAGGCGATACGCGTTTCTTCTTGGGCACAGACAGCGCGCCGCACACCGATGCAAATAAGGAAATGGCCTGTGGCTGCGCTGGCTGTTTCACTGCAACCAATACGATGTCACTGCTGGCCGAAATGTTCGAACGAGCGGATGCGTTGGACAAGCTAGAGGCGTTCACGTCACTCAGCGGCCCGGCCTTCTATCGCCTGCCAGTAAACGAAGAGACCATCACGCTGACCAAAGGCGATGAGGTCGTCTATCCGGCCAAAATCGAAAGCGGCGACGGCCCCGTGACCGTATTCGATCCGGGCTTTCCACTGCATTGGCGCGTCGCTTAATCAGTTAGCCTTTCAGCCAAATCCGCTGCGCGCCCACCGGTGCGTAGCATTGACCAGATGGCGTCTGCCTCATCCCCTCCGATCAGCTTCGCCGCTTTCTCCCTGACGCGATCTTCGCGATCCGATAGAGACATCGGAGCCAGCAGATCATGGCTGGCCTCGCGGCGCGCGCCGTCCCGGCGTAACAGGGACAGATGGGCTTGTGTCTCGGATAGACTCTCATCCGCCTCGACCGTGATCCGATCCCTTAAGGATTGCAGTCTTGGATCAGCACAAATCTTGTCGGAATAGCTCCCTGGCAGAGCTGTATCGTAGCCCATTGCCTGCATAGCAATCACGGTACGATAGGAAAACTTCGCTCCTAACCCACTGGTCGGCTGCAGTTGATTGCACACACTCATCCAGCGGGGGTGGGTTTTGATCTTGATCTCGGCCACCTCGGGCTCGGCGATGTCGAGATCGCGCGCAGCCTCAAGCGCCGCGTGCAGGCCATGGCAGCAAGCGTGGAATTTGTGGCTGATGCTTTCGAACAGCCACTCGTCCCCCAAACCATCAAGCGCAGCAGCTAAATCGTCAGCCCCCAAATGTGTCGCCCCAAACCCAAACGGGCCTTCCAATGCGTCAGCACCGGGTTGAAAACCGTTGCGGATCAACTGGGCGGCCTCAACCCCGTTCGAGGCCGCAAGTCCAGCGTTATAGGGTTTACCCATAGTCCCGAACTGTGATTTCTGCCCTGAGGCCCGGGTCGCGGTTAGCCCCAGCAGGTCACGCATCTGCTTTACGTCAAATGCCATAATCCGACCCGCAGCCACCGCAGCCCCAAACGCACCAGCCGTGGCTGTTTGGTGAAAACCAGCCTGATAATGACCACGACCAAGCCACAAACCGATGCGGATCGATAACTCCATTCCCACTAGCGCTGCCTCAAGCAGATCGACCAGAGGTCGGTCTTCCCACGCAGTAAGAGCAAGGGCTGCAGGAAAAACAGCAACCGATGGATGACCGATATGAGCGAAATGCGTGTCGTCATAATCAAGCGCATGAGAAATGGTACCATTCACCAGCGCAGCTGCGCGTAGCGGCGCATCACCGCCTCCGAACAAACGCGCCTGTGCGGCACCGCTCTCGGAAAGAACCATCTGACGTATGATGCGGGAAACCGGCTCATCTGCGCCTGCCCGCCCCACAGCAAGCCAGTCCAACGCGGATAGAGATGTCACGATACGAGCCTGCGCCGTGGTCGACACAGAACCAGCAGCAAACTCGGCAAGGGCAGTTGTCAAATCGGTCATGTGGCGCAGTCTAGCGCGCGCCGCTCGGGCGTAAAGCCTCAGCCGTACAGGACGGCAGCACGTTGTTCGAATGCTCGGACGATACGGTGCATGGCTTCGTTGAAAACCACGCCAATGATTCCTTGCAGAACCGCGTTCTTGAATTCGAAATCAACGTGGAACGAGACGTTGCAGCCATCAACTGTATCCTCGAATTCCCAATCCGAGCGCATGTATTTGAACGGACCGTCCAGATACTCGGTATCGATCCGTTTCAGCTCATCAAATAGCGTGACCCGACTGCCAAAGCGTTCTCGGAATACCTTGAATGAAATCACCAGATCCGCCTCCATCACCTTGCCATCTCCGGCTTGATAGGTCCGACGGATGCGGGCCGCAGCGCACCATGGCAGGAACTCGGGGTATTTCGCCACATCCGCGACCAGATCATACATCTGCTGAGCGGTGTAAGGCAGCGGGCGGGTCTCGGAATGGGTTGGCATGATATCCGGGATTAACTGGTGACAATGGCGCGTGATTTCGTATGTTGCGCGCCAAAGATCAAGGGGGCAGCGATGAGCCAGCGCGCATATGTGATAGATGAGATGATCTCGGCCAAGGCAATTGCTGCCCGGATCGAAGAGCTTTGCCGCGAAATAACGGCTGAATTCGGCGGCACCGACAAGCTGGTCGTTGTCGGCCTGCTGCGCGGCAGCTTCGTCTTTATCGCTGATCTGGTGCGTGAGCTGGACCTGCCCATCGAGGTCGATTTTCTTGAGGCATCATCCTACGGAGACTCGATGGAAAGCAGTCGAGAAGTTCGTATTCTCAAGGACTTACGCGGCGCCATTGAAGGGCGCGATGTTTTGGTGGTCGAGGATATCGTGGATACCGGCCATACCCTGAATCACGTCTCCAAGCTGCTCCGTACCCGCAAGCCGCACCGGTTGAAATCCATCGCCCTTCTGGACAAACCCAGCCGGCGCGAGGTTGATTTCCGTTCGGACTGGATCGGGTTTGAAATCCCTGATGAGTTTGTCGTGGGTTATGGCATCGACTATGCGCAGCGCAATCGCAACCTGCCGTTTATCGGCAAGGTTCGATTTGTCGAAGATCAGGACTGATGAGTCTGCGCCACTTTGTTCGCATGTCAAAATGGGGGCGAAACCCGCCCTCGGAACGGCGCGTGAAACTGGTGTTTGGCGCGATCCTTATCTGCCTGATGATTGCCGGAATTGAATATATGGGTTGGTGGCCCGAATGGGCAGAAAGCCAGCCCAGAAAACTCAGGCCTTGAGCGTTTGTTCGATAGCAGCCAGAAAAATATCTGTCCCGATCGGGATCAAAGCATCCGGGAAATCATAGTCGGGGTTGTGTAGCTGCGGATGATCCCGCCCCGCGCCTAGCCAGAACATGGCGTTTTTTGCGCCTTTTCCGAACTGCCCAAAATCTTCCGAAAACCTTTGTGGGGTTGCAACCAGCTTACAAGGAATGTCGCGGCTTTGGCAGGCCTCTGACAGGATCTGCACGGCTTCACCCGAATTTGTGCAAGCCTCAAACACATCGTCATAGGTGATTTCAACACCTAATCCTTGTGCCTGAGCACGTGTAGTCACCAGCTGTTCTGCGTCGCGGATCAGGCTTGCCATCCGGCTGTCCGAGACCGTGCGCAGGGTCACCCACAGTTCGGCCTGACCGGGTGCGATACCAAAAGTGGCCTCACCCAGCCTAGCATGGGTTACCGTTGTCAGCGCATATTCTGCATCCAGCGCCCCACCCTGCCCCAGAATGGCCAAAGCAGGCATAAGCTCTGCCAACGCACCGGCTGGCGACACTCCATCCTGAGGAGCCGCCGCGTGAGAGGTTTTGCCCGTCAAAACAATTCGCATCCCACGCGAGGCGCAATTCGCCGGACCCGAGCAAAGCTCAACCCCGCCCAATTCCAAACCCGGCAAATTGTGCAAAGAAAACACATAGTCCGGAGCGATATCCGCAAACTTGGGATCAGCACGATAGGCAATCGCACCTTGACCGGTTTCTTCGGCGGGTTGAAAAATCAGAACCACCCGCCCCTTGGTCGGACGCTTGTCCCCCAATACAAAGGCAACACCAAGCACCATCGCCATGTGGCCATCATGCCCGCAAAGATGCCCCTTTCCGGGATGTTGCGACGTGTATCGTGCACTTGAGATTTCCTGAATCGGCAAACCGTCCAATTCACATCGGATTCCGATGGTTGGTCCGGGCTGTCCGCTATCATAAACCGCCGCGACACCGTGGCCACCGATACCTGTCAGAACCGCATCGGGATCACACGCCTGAAGCAAGTTCGAGATACTCGTCGCGGTTCCACGTTCCTCGCCCGATATCTCAGGCACTTGATGCAGTTCATGGCGCTTTTCGGTAAGCCAGGATTGAAGTTCGGGTTTCACCTCTGGTTCAACTTCTTTTGTCGAGCTTCGCGCAAACGGGCGAAATCATCGCCCGCATGGTAAGACGACCGGGTCAAAGGAGTTGCCGAGACCATAAGGAAACCTTTGCCGAATGCAGCTTTTTCATAGGCCGCAAACTCTTCGGGTGTAACAAAGCGGTCAATGCCATGATGCTTGGGTGTTGGCTGCAGATACTGGCCGATAGTCAGAAAATCGATATCCGCCGCGCGCATGTCATCCATGACCTGACGAACTTGCTGCTCGTCCTCGCCCAGTCCGACCATTATGCCGGATTTGGTGAAAATGGACGGGTCCATCTCTTTGACCCGCTGCAGCAAGCGCAATGAGTGGAAATATCGCGCACCGGGACGCACCTGAGGATAAAGGCCCGGCACCGTTTCAAGATTGTGATTGAACACATCTGGCTTGGCCTCGACAACAATCTCAAGCACCGAGGGATCGCATTTCAGGAAATCCGGCGTCAGAATCTCGATCGTAGTCTTGGGCGAGCGGTGTCGCACCGCACGGATGGTCTGTGCAAAGTGATCGGCGCCTCCATCGAGCAGGTCATCCCGGTCCACGGATGTGATGACCACATGGTTCAAGCCCAGCTTCTGCACCGCATGCGCCACGCGACCCGGTTCAAATGCATCCAGAGTATCCGGCTTACCGGTCGCGATGTTGCAGAATGTACAACCGCGCGTGCAAATCTCGCCCATGATCATCATGGTCGCGTGACCCTGGCTCCAGCACTCACCTACATTCGGGCATCCGGCTTCTTCGCAGACGGTGACCAGATTATTGTCACGCATGATCTTGTGCGTCTCGGCATAGCCCTTGCCACCCGGCGCTTTGACACGAATCCAATTCGGTTTGCGCGGAGCCGCATTGTCAGGTCGATGTGCCTTTTCGGGGTGTCTTTGCTCGGGTATTTTCAGATCACGCACGGCTGGCTTTCCTGACTTTGGGTCGGTTTTCTTTGTTCATAACATAGACCGACTCATTTGGTTACACCAGCGGCGCATAGCCGCTATGCGGCACGTCTACGCGCGTGCAGCGAAAGTGACCATACACATCATTTTACGCATTACTTATAATGCTTTAACGCCATCAAAGATATTATGCTGTTGCAGCATATATATCATTGAAGCCGAGTTAGAATCATTTTAACTCTCGCGGCAAACATATGTGAATCACAGGAGTTTGATGATGAAAACCGGTGCAAAACTGCCTGACGTAACCTTCCACACCCGTGTCCGCGATGAGGCCGTCGAAGGCCCCAACCCGTTCCGTTGGGAAGACAAGACAACTGCGGATTATTTTGCAGGCAAGCGTGTTATCCTGTTCTCGCTGCCCGGCGCATTCACCCCGACATGCTCGACCTATCAATTGCCTGGTTTCGAAAAAGGCCACGGCGATTTTGCGGCCAAGGGCATCGATGCAATCTACTGCATGTCCGTCAACGACAGCTTTGTCATGAACAAATGGGCCGCCGATCAGGGTCTGGAAAACGTCAAGGTCATTCCTGATGGGTCCGGTGAGTTCACGCGTAAAATGGGTATGCTGGTCGACAAGGACAATCTGGGCTTTGGCATGCGCTCGTGGCGTTACGCAGCCATCGTCAACGATGGCGTTGTGGAGGCATGGTTCGAAGAGCCCGGCCTGATGGATAACTGCCCCGAAGACCCTTACGGCGTGTCGTCCCCAGAAAACCTAATGAAGCATCTGGACGAAGCCCGCGAACCGGCGCTGGCATAATCCTGTCATGCCCTACTTTGAAAGGCCCGTCATTTCGGCGGGCCTTTTTCGTTTGGTTCGAGTTTTAGCTACCACGTCTTCACCGACCTGCCGGATTACTTGCGCCAATCGATCGAACCACTCCTCCGCTCCGGTCGAGCTGCGACGCACCAGGCCAATGGTCCTCGCCGGTTGCGGCGCACCAAATCGCAACAATCGCAGACCAGGGACTGCATCCGTCTCGGCCTGCGCCGCAAGTTCAGGCATCAACGTCAGGCCAAACCCTTCGGCGACCAAACGCGACAACGTGGCAAGTGAGGACGCACCCATATTAATTTGGCCGCTGGTACGATCCTGACCGCAAACTTCTAGCGCCTGATCTGTCAGGCAGTGCCCGTCTTCCAACAGCATCAATTGCGCTGTCTTCAAGTCCACAGGCCGCAACTCTTCCGGGCTGATGGTCAATCGATTCAAGCGAGTCTGACTTCCTGCCAGCAAGAACCGATCTTCGAACAGTGGCTCTTCGTGGAAAGTTCCATTTCCCAGGGGCAGCGCCAGTACGGCGGCATCTATTTCGCCCAAGCCCAACATGGATAGCAGCCGCTCGGTCCGGGCCTCGCGAATCTGAACCCGCAACGAGACATCCGCAGCCCGCAACCCGGCCAGTACCCCCGGTAGCAAATATGGCGCAACCGTAGGAATAATCCCGATCGACAGGGACCTATGGCCACCCGAATGGTCGCGTGCAAACCGGTCCAACCGTTCGGCCGCGTTCAGGACATGTTGGGCATAGTACAAAACGTCTCGACCAAGTGGTGTCAACAGGATGTCGCGGGCCTGCCGTTCGAACAACGGCCCACCGATCGAGTCTTCCAGTGACTTGATTTGAACTGAAAGCGCAGGCTGCGACACATGGCAGACCTGCGCGGCACGGCCAAAGTTACGCTGTTCGGCGACGGCCTGGAAATATTGCAGCTGGCGGAAGGTGAAATTCATAACCCCTGACTATCATTTGGGGTTATTTCCGCAAGGCCGGTATATGGCTGCATGAATCGTTCAGCCGATCATCCGATCCCGCTCGGTCTGGTCCTCGTAGTGGCGCTTCAGCCTTTGCAACGCGATCCGCAGCACGATCTTGCCTGATCGCGCAGACCAGCCCATCCGCTTTTCAGCCAGCTCAAGCCCTTCTAGATAACAACAACAGCGCAGCGCGACGTCGCTCAAACCCGGCCCAAGGTCAGACAGCGCGCGGGCCACACGATCCCTGGCACCAGAAGGTCCTCGCCCCACCTGGCTGTCCGAGGCAAAGTCACCGCGTCCACCGCCTGTCAGAAAGCGATCCCAATTTTGTGTGACCTGAGGTCCGATCTGCGCCAGTTCGAAATCCTCACGCAAGCGCTCGCCCGCGCTCACCAGAGTTTCATCCAGAAACGGCTTGCCATCCCGGTCGCGGCGGCGCGCCAAAGCGATCAGCGGGCTTTCCACAGTGCTGTAACGAACGCGGGGCTGCGATGGCGCCCTTGCACCCGCAGTTGCGGGTTTGAATGCGGCCTGCGCTTCCGCCATGCCAAATTCATTCTGCGTACGCGCCCGGTTTTCGGCCTCGGCAATCAAATGACTTAGTGCAGCCCTGCCCGAGGTTGAAATCCGGTAGCGCGAAATCCGACCCGGACTATCGCATGAAATCCAATCATTCAGCGCCAGAGCCTGCGCGATCCGGCAATCTACAACTGCTGTTTTGGTAGTTCCTCCTTTGCCGTTGTCCCGAACCACAACAGCCTTGTCCATATCCTCGGCCACGGCAAGCACGGCACCGGATTCACACATGCGCCTCAGTACACGCAGCGACTCGCGCTCGAATTCGTCGTCTTGGGCTTCGGGCCGTCCTGCCTCAGACGTCACGAATGCAAAAGAAGAACCTGTGCGCTCCATTGGCGCAAAGTGTGATTGGGCCAGAGAATGCAGAGCTGCATCCACCAAAGGATCGTCCCTGCGCATCTCAACCCTGCGGATCTGACGCAGAATGGTCGAGGCATGGCACCCTGCGGACCGCGCAATATCCCGAATAGATCGCCCTGACTCCGTATGGTCCAGATATCGTTGCGCCCCTTCGGGAACCCATGCCGGAACAGTGAATGCCACGCTGTTTTCCATATTTCTTCGCCCTCGTCGACAAAACAAACTGACAGTTTTAGCCGTCGGATTCTTAGTTAACCAAATCTAACTAGAGTTGCTTTCGTTACTCGTTCGTTAATCGCAGACGGCACAGAGCAGAATTGATTCAAAAAGATAAACAGTGGTGAAACCATAGTTCGGGGTGATCCCGCACAAGGCAACACCCGCTTAGGTTGTGTCACATTTCAGACAGCGAAATTGAAAAAGAAGGAAAGCTGCCGTGCAGGACCTGATGACCATGATCACCACACTCCGCCGCCCGCGACTATTGGCCCGTGCCGCCAAGATCGGGGCGCAGGACTATAATCGCGACCGCCACCTGCAACGGCTTCTTGGGTATGGATCAACACCGGGCACTGGCGCAGCGTTGATCCGTTTGCTGGAATTGGAGCGTGAGATTAACGCGCAGCGCATCGAAGAAGATGCGGCCTATTCACTTGTTCGCCATCTTGATCTGCTGATTGCATTGAATGGCGAAGCGCAACTGTATCAGGCCAGTCGCGCAACGCAGTATCAGTAATCAGGTGAACGCGTCCGGCATCGATGCTTTCTTTTCGGCAACATATGCGTCGAGCGCCGCCTTTACATCAGGGTCAAGCTGCGGCTGCTGGTAGTTCGCCAACAGATGCTCAACCCGTGCCGAAGCCAGCGTCCGTGTATCGCGGGCGCCTTCTTCTTCCCAGGTCTCAAACGGCTTGTAATCCAAGAGATCGGTTTTCCAGAACGCTTCCTTGAAGTTGGCTTGCGTATGGGCACAACCCAAATAGTGACCTCCGGGACCGACTTCGCGGATGGCGTCCATCGCCTGTGCATTCTCATCATAGGCCACACCTTTGGCCAATCCGTGCAAGACGCCCAACTGATCGGCATCCATGACGAATTTCTCGAAATCCGCCACCAAGCCGCCTTCGAGCCAACCGCAGGAATGCAGCATGAAATTCACACCCGACATAAGGCCCATGTTCAACGAGTTCGCGGTCTCATACGCAGCTTGCGCATCCGGCAATTTTGAACCACAGAACGAACCCGCAGAGCGATATGGCAGACCCAGTCGGCGCGCCAACTGACCCGCACCATAAGTGACGTGCGAAGCCTCTGGGGTGCCAAAGGTCGGCGCTCCTGAATTCATGTCGATCGACGATACGAATGCCCCAAAGATCGCAGGAGCACCCGGACGGATGATCTGGCTATATGCTACACCTGCCATGACCTCGGCCAGAACCTGCGTCAGCGTGCCCGCGACCGAAACCGGTGCCATAGCACCACCCACGATGAACGGCGAAATAATGCAGGCCTGATTGTTTGCGGCATAAACTTCCAGAGAACCCATCATCACGTCGTCAAAGGTCATCGGCGAGTTGATGTTGGTCAACGATGTCATCACGGTGTTGTTCTGCACGAACTCTTTGCCGAACAGGATCTCGCACATCTCGATCGAATCCTGCGCCCGGCTGGGATCAGTGACCGAACCCATGAACGGTTTGTCGGACAGAGTCATATGCGCCATCAGCATGTCCAAATGGCGCTTGTTTACCGGAATATCTGTCGGTTCGCAGACCGTACCGCCCGAATGGTGCAGCCACTTGGACATGTAGGCCAGCTTCACGAACTTGTTGAAATCGTCCATTGTCGCGTAACGACGTCCGCCTTGCGCATCGCGTACGAACGGAGGACCATAGACCGGAGCCAGAACCATATTGCGGCCGCCGATGACTACCGATTTCTCAGGATTGCGGGCGTGCTGGGTAAATTCGCTAGGGGCGGTCTTGATCAGCTCACGTGCCAGGCCGCGCGGCAGGCGGACGCGCTCACCATCCACATCTGCACCCGCGTCTTTCCAGCGCTCAAGCGCTGCCGGATTGTCTACGAAATTGACGCCAATCTCAGCCAATACGGTTTCCGCATTGGTTTCGATAATCTCCAGCGCCTCTTCGTTGAGGACCTCGAAATTGGGGATATTGCGTTCGATATATTTCGCGGTTTCGATCTTGACCGCCGTACGCTCGGCACGACGGGCGGCACCACCGCCACCCCGTGCCCTGCGCCGGGTGTTTGCCTCTGCCATTGAGTAAATCCCGTGATTGGTTGGTTTGGTAGATGTGTTACATGAACGGCAAACTCCGCCACAGGTAGTTTACGGCGCTCTAGAGGTAAAAGCGACATGAACTGTAGGCCACAGCGACATATGTCGGTCAGTCCCTACTTTGCCCATTTCTGCATGACGACAGAATTCCCTGCCTCCTCGACCTCCACCCAACCCAGATGGGTGTACATTTCACGGGTTGCACGCATCAGCCGATGTGTCCGCAAGCGCAGGACTGAAAGCCCGGCCTCAACGGCCTTAGCTTCAGCAACTGCAAGCAGTTGCCGCGCAACACCCTTGCCCTGAGCCTCTGGCGAAACGGCGAGATTGAATATCATCATCGCCTCGGCCTGTTGATCAAAGATGATGACCCCAAGAAGTTTCCCGTCCACTTCTGCAATAACAACCTGATGCTCTGCGATCTCTTCCTCGATACCAGACGCAACATCCGGCAGATCGGCGATGTCTCTCATCGCATCGGCATAAGCGCTTGCGATACAAACTTGTATCGACTTGGCGTCGCTTCGTTCGGCAGTTCTGAGTTTTATGGTGGTCATGTATCAGCCTCCTCGCTGAATTGACGTCATTACGCTTGCACAAGCAAGGCTTGCGACCTAATAGCCAATCATGACCCAAGACAGCCATGACCGCCTTTTGATCATCGACTTCGGCAGCCAGGTGACGCAGCTTATTGCCCGCCGCTTGCGCGAACTGAACGTCTATTGCGAAATCCACCCCTACCAGAACGTCACGATGGATTTCGTGCGAGAGATGGCGCCCAAGGCCGTCATTTTTTCGGGCGGCCCTGACAGTGTTACGCGCGAGGGTTCACCCCGCGCCCCGCAAGAGATTTTTGACTACGGCGTGCCGATCCTGGGCATCTGCTATGGTCAGCAGGTGATGATGCATCAGCTGGGCGGCAAGGTTGAAAGCGGGCATGGCACCGCAGAATTTGGCCGCGCATTTGTTACTCAGAATAATCGGCTTGATATCCTCGATGGCTGGTTCGCCGAAGGTGACGAGCAGGTCTGGATGAGCCACGGCGACCATGTCAGCGAAATCGCTCCGGGTTTTGAGGTGTTCGGTACTTCACCCAACGCGCCGTATGCCATCACGGCCGACGCCTCGCGTCATTTCTATGCGGTGCAATTTCACCCCGAGGTTCATCACACACCCAAGGGTGCAAAGCTCTATGAGAATTTTGTCAAACTGGCAGGGTTCAAGGGCGATTGGACCATGGGGGCTTATCGGGACGAGATGATCCGCAAGATCCGCGAACAGGTCGGGGACAAAAAAGTCATTTGTGGCTTGTCTGGCGGTGTCGACAGTTCGGTTGCGGCGATCCTGATACATGAGGCGATTGGCGATCAGCTGACCTGCGTGTTTGTCGACCATGGGCTGCTACGCAAGAACGAGGCTGCCGAAGTCGTCGGCATGTTCCGCGACAATTACAACATCCAGTTGATCCACGCGGACGAAAGCGAACTGTTCCTGGGTGAGCTTGATGGTCAATCCGATCCTGAAACCAAGCGCAAGATTATCGGCAAGCTGTTCATCGACGTGTTCCAGAAACACGCCGACACAATCGACGGCGCCGAGTTCTTGGCACAGGGCACCCTGTATCCAGATGTGATTGAATCCGTGTCGTTTTCGGGCGGTCCATCTGTGACCATCAAATCGCATCACAATGTGGGTGGCCTGCCTGAAAAGATGGGTTTGAAGCTGGTCGAGCCTCTGCGTGAACTCTTCAAAGACGAGGTCCGCGCGTTGGGCCGAGAGTTGGGCCTGCCCGACAGCTTCATCGGTCGCCACCCCTTCCCCGGCCCCGGCCTTGCCATTCGCTGCCCGGGTGAGATAACTCGCGAAAAGCTTGAGATCCTGCGCGAAGCCGACGCCATCTATATCGACCAGATTCGCAAACATGGTCTGTATGATGAGATTTGGCAGGCCTTTGTCGCCATTCTTCCGGTGCGCACAGTCGGTGTAATGGGGGATGGACGAACATACGATTACGCCTGCGCCCTCCGCGCGGTCACATCCGTCGATGGCATGACAGCGGACTACTATCCGTTCAGCCACGAATTCCTCGGTGAAACCGCCACGCGTATCATCAACGAAGTCAAGGGCATCAACCGGTGCACTTACGACATCACCTCGAAACCTCCCGGAACGATTGAATGGGAGTGATTATTCCCCCTCGACAGTGCTGAAATGCACCGCGTTTGACGGGAGAAGGACAATTCGATGAGCAACTACTCGGTACATGAAACGGCAATCGTCGATGAAGGCGCGCAGATCGGAGATGGCTGCCGAATCTGGCATTGGGTGCACATCTGCGGCGGCGCTAAGCTGGGCCGAAATGTTTCACTTGGGCAGAATGTATTCGTTGGGAACAAGGTCATAATTGGCGACGATTGCAAAAAATTCAGAACAACGTTTTGAACTATGACAACACCACGCTGGAAGACGGCGTATTCTGTGGGCCGAGCATGGTGTTCACGAATGTGTACAACCCGCGTTCATTGATCGAACGAAAGGCCGAATACCGCAATACTCTGGTAAAGAAAGGGGCCACGCTGGGCGCCAATTGCACGATCGTTTGCGGTGCTACAATCGGGGAATACGCTTTTATCGGCGCAGGTGCCGTTGTTAATGCTGACGTGAAGCCATACGCACTGATGGTGGGCGTCGCTGCCAAACAGATTGGCTGGATGAGCGAGTATGGCGAGCAGTTGGATTTACCTCTCACTGGTCGTGGTGAGGTTACCTGCCCTCATACCGGTGCTCGATACGTGTTGAACGGCGATTCGGTCAGCAAAGCTCTGCCAACCACCTGAGTATCAGTGCCAGCGCGCTGACCGGTAAAGAACCCCCTTTATTTGCGGGTTCGCGTCAGAATACTGGCATCATCTAATCCGCTCACCCAAAGCGATCATAGACGGCCAGACTTACATTTAGCCTTGCTTCATCGGGTAAAACGCAATCTATTCAGCCCGTTGCACCACGGCACATGTAAGAGATCTCATGAACAGCAATAAAATGCAGATCGGTAAGGCGGCGCTGTGGATGACAGGGGCGATAGCCTCATTCACATCGATGGCCATTGCCGGCCGCGAGCTGAGCGTGACGCACGACACCTTTGAGATCATGTTCTATCGCAGCCTAGTTGGTATCTGCGTGGTGGCAATCGTCCTCTCGGCTTCACGCAAATGGCATCAGGTAACCACCGAACGTCTTGGTTTGCATGGTATTCGAAACGTGTTGCATTTCACCGGGCAGAACCTGTGGTTCTATGCAGTAACGGTGATCCCGTTGGCCCAGGTCTTTGCACTCGAATTCACTCAGCCCATCTGGGTGATCCTGCTGTCCCCACTGCTGCTGCACGAGAGGTTGACCGCTTTGCGTCTGACCGCAGCCCTGATCGGATTTGCCGGGATTCTCATTGTGGCCCGTCCAGGGGCCGCCACACTTAGTCCCGGCGTTATTGCTGCGGCCGCATCTGCGATTTTCTTCGCGTTAACAGCAATATCGACCAAGTCCTTAACGCGCATAGCCAGCATCGGATGCATTATGTTCTGGCTTACTTTGATGCAGGCCGGTTTGGGTCTGGTTGCATCAGGTCTGGATGGGCAAATAACACTTCCAACCTTAACGACTGCGCCGCTTCTTTTGCTTGTCGGCTTGGCAGGCCTATTGGCCCACTACTGTATTACCAATGCCCTGGCCATCGCGCCTGCGACCGTGGTCGTGCCGTTTGATTTTGCACGTCTTCCGACCATCGCGATCCTCGGGATGGTCCTTTATCACGAGCCGCTGGATCACTGGACGCTTCTGGGGGCCGTGGTGATCTTTGCCGGGATTTTCCTGAACGTTTGGTCCGAGAACCGTAGCAATTCAGCAACACCCGCATAGAGCTATTTTGCTGAATAACGCTCCGTCACCGGTTGACCCAATTTTAAAGTTTAAGACAGTAAAAAGCGGTAACGAGGCCGAATACGCCCAATGAGGATGCGTATAACAGGCAATTTGGACAGTGTAGGGAGGAATATATGAAACGAGTGTTGTTGCACACATGCGCGTTGTGCATTGGGGCAACCGCGGCGCAGGCCGGCGGCCTAGACCGAAGTGGGCAAGGTGTTAACATCCTGTTCGAAGAGGGATCTGTCGTGCAGTTTCGGCTTGGGTATACAAAGCCGGATGTAAGCGGATCGATGGAGGATCAAATCCCGACCAGCCCGACGTTTGGGGAAACGATTGACTCGGGCAATGTCTCGAACAGCTTTTTCACGCCGCATCTGGCATACAAGACTTCTTTGACCGAAAAGCTCGACTTCGCGCTGGTTTATGACGAGCCGTTTGGCGCGGATATCGACTATTCTTCGGATTATCCCTTGTCGCAGAATGTCTTGGCTCTGGCAGGTCTTCCCGGAGCAACAACTGACGTGCTTCGCGCGAAAGCAGATACCGATGCGATCACGGCTTTGCTTCGCTACAAATTGGATGGTGGCTTCAGTGTTATCGGTGGTCTCCGCGCCCAGCGTCTGAAAGCAAGTGTTTCAGTTCCGATCGCTGGTGCAAGCACAACACCATTCGCGTCCGGGGGATACCGCGTTGAAACCGATGCCGAGATCGATTTCGGTTACGTTGTTGGTGTTGCTTGGGAACGGCCAGATATCGCCGCACGGGTCGCTCTGACCTATAACTCGAAAATCACACATGATCTGTCGCAGACCGAAGCGAACGATGCCATCACTGGAATTGTTCCACCCGGCATACCCGTCGTGGGTCGCGTCAGCGCTGATTCATCGACCGAGGTTGTGACGCCTCAATCGGTCAATCTCGATTTCCAAACAGGTGTCGCGCCAAAAACGCTGTTGTTTGGTTCGATCCGTTGGGTTGACTGGCCGCAAACCGTGTACGCACCGCCGGTCTATACTGGTCTGACTGGTATTAACCTGGTCGACTACGAAGAGGCGACATGGACCTACTCACTGGGTCTCGGCTATCAGTTTAGCGAAGAATTCTCTGGCGCGGTAACGCTGGGTTACGAGAGCTCTCAGGGGAACTCGGTCTCGAACCTAGGCCCGACGGATGGGTTCTGGAGTATCGGTCTGGGCGGCACTTACTCTCTTGAAAAGGCCAAGATTTCCGGTGGTGTACGCTACACGGATATTGGGGATGCCACTGCCAACGGTACTGGCCCCGATAACCGTGCCACGTTCACTGGCAACAGCGCATGGAGCGTTGGTATTCAGGTGACTTACGCGCTGAACTAAAGCAGATGCAAATGTGCATATTAAGCCCCGCCAATTCGGTGGGGCTTTTTCGCATGTTCCGGGTCGATATGCTGATTGAGAGATGCCAGAACAAGCCATGACTTCTCAGAAAACACTCACAGCTCGCACTTGGTCCGAATTGATACTGCTTGGTGTCATTTGGGGAATGTCATTCCTTGCGATCCGAATCGCACTTGATACGATTCCCGTCATAACATCAGTTTTCCACAGGGTTTTTTGGGCAGCGCTGGCGTTGTGGATCGTCATCATCTTTCAACGCCAACCGGTCCCGAGCGATCCGAAGGTCTGGGGTATTTTTCTGATCATGGGGCTGTTGAACAATGTTCTGCCATTCTCGCTTATGGCCTGGGGGCAGCTCTATGTCGAAACTGGGCTGACATCGATTCTGAACGCTGCCACCGCGATCTTCGGCGTCCTTTTAGCGGCCTTGTTTTTTCGCGACGAGAGGCTGACCAAAACCCGCCTCCTTGGCGTAGGGCTTGGGTTTCTGGGCGTTTCAATCACAATTGGCCTCAGACAGTTTAGCAACCTAAACCCAAGCAACCTGGGTCAGGTTGCGATCCTGGCTGGGACGCTTTCTTATGCGTTTGCAGCCATCTGGGCGCGTAGCCACATGAGCGCCCTTCCCCCTAAGATCGCCGCGGCAGGTATGTTGACCGGATCTGCGATCCTGATGACGCCTGTTATGTTGTTGGTCGATGGAGTTCCAACCTTCACCCTGCCCCTGCAAACCTGGCTGGCAATCGCCTATTACGCCCTGCTGGCAACAGCCGGAGCCTATCTGCTGTACTATCGGGTGCTACAACAAGCAGGCAGCGGCAATGTTCTGCTCGTAACGCTCATAATTCCGCCAATCGCAATACTAATGGGTGCTTTGGTACGCGATGAAGCTTTGCCACCACGTGCTTTTATCGGTTTTACGGTACTGGCGATCGGCTTGCTCATCCTCAGCCGATCTCGCCGACGCGATTGACGCCGCCAGCGGCCCGTTTTAGCTAGGGCAAAACAAGGGACGGCGGATTATGATCTACAACTCGGCAACGGACTGGCGTCAGGCTGCGCGAAAGAAGGTGTTGTTCTTCGGTATGTCCGGGTTGGGAAAATCCTATGTCTCAAACACGCTGCGAGATGCCGGGGACTGGTTCCACTATTCAATCGATTACCGCATCGGCACTCGCTATATGGGCGAACATATCGCGGACAATGCCAAGGCTGAGGCGATGAAAGTACCCTTTCTCCGCGAGCTTTTGCTGTCGGACTCGATCTATATCGGATCGAACATCACGTTTCAAAACCTGACCCCGGTGTCGACTTATCTGGGCAAGCCGGGCAATCCCGATCTGGGCGGCCTTGAAATCTCGGAATATCAGCTGCGGCAAGACCAGTTTCGTCAGGCCGAAATCCATGCCCTGTTGGATACCAAGTATTTCATAGACCGGGCCAATCGTCTTTATAGCTATCCACACTTTATCTGCGATACCGGCGGGTCAATCTGCGAATGGGTAGAGCCTGACAATCCAAATGACCACATTCTGACCGAATTGTCGCGCCAGACCCTGATGATCTGGATCAAGGGCGATGAAGCCCACACTGAAGAACTGATCAAACGCTTCGACAAGGCACCAAAGCCTATGTCCTATAAGGCAGAGTTCCTGCAGAGGGTTTGGGACGAATACCTCGCCCTCAACAAGTGTTCCGGCACCAAGGTTGATCCGGATGCATTCATCCGCTGGACCTATGCGCAAGCGCTGGCGCACCGGCAGCCACGCTATGAAGCGATGGCCCGAAATTGGGGCGTTACGATAGCAGCCGATGACATCGCCAAAGTGCGGGATAGTGGCGATTTCGATGAGTTGATCGAACGCACCCTTGAGACCCGCCCCAACCCCGCCTAAGTTCCAGACTTCCTTCGCAGTTTCAACAGCGTGAACAAATGCCGATCAAAATCCCCTCTGACCTGCCCGCCTTTGAAGTCCTGACAAATGAGGGCGTCATGGTCATGGCTGATGATCAGGCCGCACGGCAGGATATTCGCCCCCTTCGGATCGGGCTTTTGAACCTGATGCCAAAGAAGATACAGACCGAAAACCAGTTCGCACGCCTGATCGGAGCGACCCCGCTGCAGATCGAGCTATCGCTGATCCGCATGACGGAACATCAGACCAAGAATACCGCCGCCGAGCATATGGCCGAGTTCTACCATCCTTTTCAGGAGGTGAAGGACCAGAAGTTCGACGGCCTGATCATAACCGGTGCACCAATCGAACATCTGGATTTCGCTGACGTCACCTATTGGGATGAAATCCGCGAAGTGTTCGAGTGGACCCAGACCAATGTGCATTCCACATTTGGCGTATGCTGGGGTGGTATGGCGATGATCAACCATTTCCACGACGTTGAAAAACACATGCTGGATGCGAAGGCCTTTGGCTGCTTCCGGCACCGGAACCTTGCACCCGCATCTCCATTTTTGCGTGGTTTTTCTGATGATTGCGTGATACCCGTTAGCCGCTGGACCGAGATGCGGCAATACGAGATCGATGCGGTTCCCGATCTGATCACCCTGCTTGGCAGTGATGATGTCGGCCCCTGCCTGATCGAAGATCCCGTGCATCGGGCGCTCTATATCTTCAATCACTTTGAGTATGACAGCGATACGCTCAAACAGGAATATGACCGGGACATCGCAAATAACACGCCGATTAATGTGCCTATCAACTACTATCCCGACGATGATCCAAGCCAGAACCCTCAGAACAGGTGGCGCAGTCACGCGCATCTGCTTTATGGTAACTGGATCAATGAAATTTACCAGACAACCCCGTTTGAAATGAGTAAAATTGGCCAGTAAGCTTTTGATATCGCTCAGCGTAGCGCTTGTGGGTCTCGCCCTTGTGACCGCATGGCGCAGCGCGCAGCGTGAAAGCAGCGCCGAGGCTTCGTTTCCGCCAGAAGGCCAGATCGTCGATGTCGATGGCGTTGCTGTGCATGCCGTAGTGATGGGCGTAGGGCCGGATGTGGTGCTTATCCACGGGTCCAGCGGAAACACGCGCGACATGACTTTTGCGCTGGCCCCAATTCTGGCCGAGAGCTATCGCGTCATCGTCTTTGACCGCCCGGGTCTTGGATACTCAGATAGCTTTAACTCCGACGGCGAAACTATTGTCGAACAAGCGGAAATCCTACAACGAGCCGCATCGAAACTAGGCGCAGAAAAACCGATCGTCGCCGGGCAAAGCTATGGCGGTTCGGTTTCGCTTGCCTGGGCTGTCACCCGGCCCGACAACATCGCAGCTTTGGTCCTGATCGCTCCGGCGGCGATCCCGTGGGAAACACCTCTGGACGCGTTCAACACTATTGGTGCGACGACAGCGGGCAACGCCCTTGCTTTGCCTTTGGTCAGCGCATTTGTTCCTGACTGGTTTGTTACGAAGGCGTTGGACCAGGTGTTTGCACCGCAAAAAGCCCCCGAAGGATATGCCGAGCATTTCGGGCCGGGCTTGACCATGCGCCAGTCTTCGATGCACGCAAATGCCAAACAGCGTGCAAATCTGCTGGATGAAATCACCGAGCTTCAACCCCACTATGGCGAGATCTCCGTGCCAACCGAAATTGTCCACGGTACCGCGGATACGACTGTCGGGCTGGGCTGGCATTCCGAGCGCCTGATCGAACAGATTCCCGGCGCTGAGCTGATCGAATTGGACGGCATAGGACACATGCCGCAGGTTGTGGCCGCCCCAGAGGTTGCCGCCGCAATCGACCGCGCAGCCGAGCGCGCGGGTTTGCGTTAAGTCCATCCGTAATTCATAGTAAGATATGGATTTTATGGCGAGGCGTGCATGACCCAATCAGACCCGGACACTATCGAGAACTATTTTCACAACCACGCCCCAAAACCCATACGCTCGGCTATTGAAGAGGCCAAGAAGGGTGAAATTCTGAACCCGACCTACCCCTACTCCAAAAAGCTTAAAGGCAAGGAATACGATCAGCAGATGGAAGGTCTGCAAATTGAGCTGGTCAAGATGCAGCGATGGGTCAAGGAGAATGACCAGCGCATCGCTATCCTGTTCGAGGGCCGTGACGCCGCTGGCAAAGGCGGAACCATCAAACGGTTCCGCGAGAATTTGAACCCGAGGGGCGCGCGGAACGTGGCGCTCAGCAAACCCTCGGACGCAGAACGCAGCCAATGGTATTTCCAACGCTATATCTCTCATCTCCCATCGGCCGGTGAAATCGTGTTTTTTGATCGCAGTTGGTATAATCGGGGCGTTGTCGAAAATGTCTTTGGCTTCTGCACGACGGAAGAGCGTGAACGGTTTTTCAGGCAGGTCCTGCCCTTGGAAACCGGTTTTAGCAATGATGGCATACATATCTTCAAGTTCTGGCTGAATGTCGGGCGCGCCGAGCAGCTTAACCGCTTTCTTGCCCGCGAAACCGACCCTCTGAAGCAGTGGAAACTCAGCCCGATCGACATCGCAGGCCTACACAAATGGGACGAATACAGCCAGTCGATTACCGAAACCCTTACACGAAGCCATTCCGAAAACTGCCCTTGGACGATCATTCGATCAGATGACAAGAAACGCGCCCGGTTGGCAGCCATTCGCACCGTGCTAAGCCAACTGGACTACGAAGGCAAAAACCTGGAAGTGGTGGGCATGCCGGATGAAAAGATCAGTGGTGGTCCGGAAATCTGGGATGCATAAGCTAATTGCAACACTCTGCTCAGCCTACGCTGGATTAGGCCCTGGCCGCTGCATATATACAATAAAACGCGCCTGAGGCCGGGATGACGAAACGCGGATATCACCACGGAAACCTAAAGCAAGCCTTGATGGAGGCTGCCTTGTCCCTGATCGAACAGAAGGGACCGACCGGTTTTACATTGTCAGAGGCCGCAAAGACCGCTGGGGTCACTCCCGCAGCCGTTTATCGCCATTTCGAAGGGCGTGAGGACCTGATCGCCGAGGCTGCCCGTCAGGGGTTTGAGATGTTCGCCGACCTGATGCAATTTGCCTATGACAAAGGGCAACCCTCGGCACTTGCGGCGTTTGAGGCCACGGGCCGCGCCTATCTCGCCTTTGCCCGCAAGCACCCCGGCTACTATATCGCGATGTTCGAAAGCGGGATTTCGATCAATCGTACACCGGAACTGGCGCTGGCCGCGAACCGGGCCAAAAACGTGCTTGAAAAGGCCGCCAGCGATCTGTCGCAGCATATTCCGCCGGAGAAGCGTCCGCCCGCTTCGATGTTCAGCGCCCATATCTGGGCCATGAGCCATGGTGTTGTCGAACTTTTCGCACGCAATACCGGCGCAAGTTCCCCCTTCCCGCCTGAAGACCTTCTGGAGAGCGGAATTGGAATCTATCTGCGCGGTTTGGGTCTGGTCGCACAGGACGAATAAGACCGTGCCAGTCAATCACTTTCGCGGGCGGTCCCGCCGTCGATCAACGGGACTCCCGCCGCCCTCACGCCTGCAATAAGCGCATCAACCGGTTGCGACTCTTTGAATACGCGGCGTTTCAGGTCCTCCAGCGGAAAACCAGGCCAAGTTTTCTGGTAAACATTGGCGAGACGCCGTGCCTCGACTTGTTCGCCATTGTTCCAATGCGCGGCCATCAGATAGGCCGCTGATATCGGCCCAAATGGTCCTCCGCGCTCGATCGTGTCCTCGTAAGTTCGGATCGCCGCTGCATAGTCTTCGGTATGAAAATGCGCAGACCCCAGTACATTGCCAAAGACAAGCCCGCCGCTGCGTTCCGCGAGCTCTTCATACCATTCAGATTGCGCCAGGATCCGCTCGAAATTCAGAGTATAGAGTGAAATAAGCGCATCGAACTCAGCGACATGCGGATCGGTGGGGGCCAGATCAACGGCTCTGCGAGACAGGGCTGATGCCCGATCGTAATTGCCCAGTGCAAATTCCAGCCAGGCCCGCGCCGAAAGCGCCCAAGCCTCATCAGGTGCGATATCCATCGCATGGGCGCTTTTTTCATCGGCAGACTTCAAATACTTTTCTGCATCCGGTTCAAAGAACAGCAAAATGGCCAGCATGGTCTCGACCTGTGCCGCTCCGGCATAGCCGCAGAAAAAGAGTGGATCTCGTTCAATCGCCGTCTCAAAAATCAGCAAAGCCGGTTGCAGGCGCGATAGGTCAACGACGGGGAACATCACATCGCGGCCAGCACTACAAAGGTTTATCGCTTCTACCCGCGCGGGAGATACGTCATAAATCGCGCTTTGCCCTCGGCCCACAGCGCTGCGAGGCTCATTCTTTGAGTAATAGCCTGATACCCAGATGCCTAAGCCAATCAAAGCCAGAAAGAACGCGATGACCAACGCGCTTCGCCGAATGCCCTGTGGGTTCTGGGCTTGCGAACTCCCCAGCGTAAATTCGGGTGCATAGCTACCGACAGGCAGTGAAATCACCACGGGATCAGCTTCGCCATCACCTCCGTAGTAAGCTTTTAGCTTTCGCCTGACACGACCCGCATCAACGCGCACAACCCCTTCCCGCTTGGTCAAGTCGTCGGCGCTGTAACCATAAACATCCATGGCAATGGTCTTGGCGCGGATCTCATCCGTGCGGCCCGCAAGCGCTTCGGTCACGACATAGCTAAGAAAGGCCCGCATTCGGGCAGATCCTTTGAAGCCACCTGAGTTCAATACCCGCTCAAGAGCACTTCGCACCTCCTCATCCGAGAAAGAAGGCGTTGTGTCACGTTGTTTGTTATCCGCCTGGGCAGTCAAGAACTATCCTTTCATGACAATGGCTTGACCCCATGGTGCTACGGTAGCATGCGGCTTTATACGTTCAAGTCATATTCTAGGGAATGCATGCTTTATGAGCAATTTCCACGAAGGCAACGCGGATGGACGAAGAAGACTTCTTTGACGCACAATTCCCGGGAACCTCCGTTCTGCTGCGAAACATGCGCGCCCAAGACAGTGAGTTCGACCGGATTTGCCTCGATTATCAGGAGATGATGACCGAGCTGGCTCAGTCTCCTCTTTCCGACACGGGCGTTCGCCCTCGGTACCTCGCGGATCTGGCGGAAACCGTTACTGATTTGCGAAGCTCTATCGAAGCAAAGCTGTCAGACGTTCCGGGTACGCCTGGGCATATGGGTAAAACGAAAGGCTTGAAATGACCCTGAAACACATTTTGCCCGCGCTAATCCTCACTGCAGGTTCGGCATATGCCCAACAGAACCCGATTATTCACGATGGTGAGTTCGAATTTCTGCGTGCCCAGTTCGGCGCGGTCTGGGATGCCCAGGACATTGAGATTGACGCGAAACTGGCCGAAATCCGCGACGCAAACGGGGGCAAACCACCCAATATCCTGTACATCCTGATCGACGACATCAGCTTTGGTCAGATGGGTGATCGCAAGATGAACTACGTCATGGGCATCGAAACGCCCAGCATCAACCAGTTCGCCACCGAAGGTTTGTCGCTGATGCGAATGTACACGGAACCCTCGTGCACGCCGACCCGCACGGCAATGCTGACGGGGCGACATCCGGTGCGTGCCGGTGTGACAGAAGTCAAAGTGGCTCTGGTAGGCGAAGGCCTTCCAGCCAGCGAGGTGACCCTGCCCGAGATCCTAAAAGAGGTTGGCTACAACACCGTGCATGTCGGCAAGTGGCACCAAGGTGATATCGAACAGGCCTACCCCCACAACCAAGGTTTCGATTGGGCCGCCTTCCCCCTGCATCAACAAGTTCAACTGAGCCTCATGACCCCCGAGGCGATGCGCGCGAATAACATGCTTGGATACGTGCCCGAGGGGCAGAACAATCAGTTTCTGCTGGATGAGCGTTTCAAACCCTACGGGCTGGTGACCGGTGTCGAGGCAGAAGCAGGCGGCACCGCTCGAGAGGTGGATATGTCACCGGGCGAGGTCTGGACCCAAGCCAAGTATGAAGCCATGAACGAGAGGTATCAGCGTCAGGCTCTTGAGCAATTGGAGCGTGCCGCAGCCGAGGAAGAACCGTTTTTCCTGCAATACTGGCCGCTCTACCCGCTGAATTTCGTTTATGCCGAGAACGCAATCTCTCGCAACGGCGGGTTTCATGCTGACAAACTGCAACTACTGGATGGCTGGATCGGTGACCTGCTGGTCAAGCTCGAAGAAACCGGAGAAGCCGACAACACGATTGTGGTTTTGATGGCCGACAATGGACTGATGTACCACTACGAAGGAACTTCGGGGCTCAATCAACTGATCTATCGTGGCGGTAAGACCCAACATCTGGAAGGTGGCGTACGCACGGATGCATTCATTCGCTGGCCCGGAGTAATCGAGGCTGACAGCGCCGCCGGAGATATCTTTCATGTGTCTGATATCTATACCACAATGGCTCGGATCGCAGGCGCGACTGATCATATCCCGCGCGACCGCATCATCGATGGTGTCGATCAGACCGCCCTGCTGCTGAACGGTGAAGGCAACGGTCGCCGCGATTATGTATACGTCTATGAAGGCCCGGTTTTGCGCTCGGTGGTCAAGCAGGAATTCAAAATGCACCTGCCCGCGCCCGGCCAACCCGGAGCGGCGGCCCCGACCTTCAACATCTATCGTGATCCACGCGAACTGCACCCTTTGGTCGGTTACTCACTTTGGGCCGGAGCGTCGTTTCAGGACATGATCAAACGCCATCAGAAGATGATCGCGAAACACCCGCATTCCGAAATCGGGCGCGGCATCCCCTACGAGGGCATCGACAACCTGCGCCCGGAATCTGAACTGGCTCGCGATGTGTTCACCAGCTGGCAGCAGTGAAGGCTACAGAAATTCCTGTTTAAATATGATAATGTTTTAATGTGAAATCAGCGGCAGGAGTGTTTGCGTTCCGCCCAGTACACGATCGGGGGATATCGAATGAAGATTTCAGGGGTATTGGTTTTATTCGTCGGCCTTGCCGCGCGCAGCACGTTCGCGCAAGAAAACCCAATCCAACACGATGCCGAATTCTATATCTTGCAAGCACAGCGCGCAGAGCAATGGGCCCAGGATGATATGGCTGTGGATGAAGCCCTGGCTGCATTTCGCGAAGGCAACAACGGTAAGCCACCGAACATCATCAGCGTTCTGATCGATGATCTGGGATTCGGCGACATGGGGATACCCGAGTTGAACGCCGTTCGGGGTTATTCGACGCCGAATATCAACGATTTCTCCGACGACGCAATGCGCATGGTTCGGATGTATACCGAACCCTCTTGCACCCCTACTCGCGTCGCCCAAATGACAGGGCGGCTGCCTGTACGCATGGGAATGGGTGATACCACCGTTGATATTGCCGGCTTTGGCCTGCCGGGGGCAGAAGTGACATTGGCCGAAGTGCTGAAACAGGTTGGCTACGCAACCAGCCATGTTGGCAAGTGGCACATGGGGGATATCGCGGAAAGTTGGGCGATGAACCAAGGCTTTGACTATGCGCAACACGCAATTCACCAGCAGGGTCAGCTGACGATTTTCAATGATGATGCAATCAAAGAGCAGGTCTCGGTCGCGATCAGAGATTATGATGACAAATACACGCTGGACGGTTGGTTCAGGCCGGACGCCTCAGCGATGATGACCGTCATCGAAGGCGAAACAGGCGGTCCAATTCGCGAAATTCGGATGGAGTCAGGGGAGCGCTGGAATGCGGCCAAATACGATGAGATGAACCAAGCCTTTCAGGACAAAACCTTGTCAGAGCTTGAACGTCTTGCCAGCGACGATACCCCCTTCTTCCTGCAATATTGGCCGATGATCCCTCTGGATAATACCCGCGCCGGACGTTCTGGTCCCGAAAGCGCGAATGGCGGTCTCTATGTCGACAAGATGCAACTTTTGGATCAATGGCTGGGTGATTTGTTCGCCAGCATGGCAGAGTTGGGGGTCAGCGAGAATACCATCGTCATCGTTATGGGGGACAACGGCCACTTTACCAAATACGCCCCGCAATCGGGCTATACTCCGATGATTTATGCTGGTGGCAAAGGGGATACGACCGAGGGCGGTGTTCGGGTCGATGCCTTTATTCGCTGGCCGGGGATGATTCAGGCAGATGGTTTGCTGAACAGCATCATTCACGTGTCGGACCTTTATACAACGCTTTCACGTTTTGCGGGGGCCGAGCAATACATCCCGCGAGATCGTCTGGTGGATGGCGTCGATCAATCCGCAGCGCTATTGTTTGCGGACGAAGCCAAAGCGCGCAGAGATCACGTGATCATCTATTCGGTGAACAAACCCGAGGCGATCGTGAAGGACCAGCTTAAGCTGAAGCTGCCGGGAGCCGGGGAAAGCGCCATTCTTGCAAAGTTCTTTGATCTCTACCGGGACACGCGCGAGGAATATTCAGTCTCGACCGAGGTTGGCGCCTGGGGCGGGCAGGAATTCGCACGCATCCTTGGCCGACACATGGCCCGCAAAGAGAAATTCCCCGACACGCCACCCGCGTATGGCGTGCCCTATGAAGGGATCGAGAACCTGCGCCCCGAAACCCAACAAGCGGTCGAGGCTTTCCTGATCAAAAGCCAATCCCCGCAGCAATAGCACGGTGTCGCCGTCGTCATTCACTCAAGTTTCTAGGATCATCACATGCTTGGATTACTCCTATTCGCACTGGGTTTAATCGGATCACTTGGGATCGGGTTCGTCTATTTCCGTGATTTGGGCGACGTGTCCCAGATGCTGTTGAAGGTAAAGCGCGAGAATATGGTGCGTTTCATCCGCAATGAATACCGCTTGATTGCCATCGGGTTTGGCGCATTTGCTCTCGCAACGCTCGCGCATTTCGCCCTGGGAGCCGGGCCGTTCTGGCTTTGGCTCATTGCCGCTTTACTTGTTCTACTTCTCTATGGCTTTCCCTATGTCTGGGTTCATCTAGGTCTGAGAAATCAGCTAAATGACGCGCAGTATTTTCCCATCGACGAGGCCCGCAAATATGTCGGGCCGACTGCCCCCGTGATGGTGATTGAGAATGACGGCCATGCCCGAGCCCATCCTGATGCACAAATCATGCGCCCACATTTGGCGGGCGACGACAAAGGGCTGGGCGGAGAAGACGTCGTGATGACCTATTGCGCCATGGCCAATCTCGGTCAGGGCTATGCGCCAAGCATCGAAGGCAAACGGCTGAACCTTGAGGTTCTCGCCCAGCATGGCAACAACCTGATCCTGCGGGACAACGATACTGGCGAGCCCATCCAGCACATATACGGTTTTCGCGAAGCGGATCGTGACACAAATTCAGACGGTCTCGCGTGCCCTCTGCGGCCCGAAGCGCAGATGACACCCTGGCCAACCTATCGGATGACTTTCCGTGGATTTCAAAAGGCTTTCCCGGATGGAGAGGTGTTTTTGAACAAACCCTCCCCAAACCCCTTGCTGCGGCTGCTGGACATGATGACCGAGATCACGTTCGGCTGGGGCATTGGCCGCCAGCATCAGGAAGAGGCTCCGGTGATGGACAACATGGACCGTTCGGACAATCGGCTGCCGAATAAAACCTATGTCTGGGGGATCACAATCGGACAGGATGCCACCTGCTGGACCGACGATTTCGTTGTCGACAACGATTGGATCGTCAACGCGCGTGTCGGCGGGCGGGATATCGTCGTCAGCCTCGATCCGAAATTTGAAAGCTTGGGCGTTTGGTACAATGACAGCGGTCAACCCGTGACCCAATGTGACTTTTGGGGAATGTCTGATCAGGGCCAACTGCAACGGGTCGAAACCCTGCGCGCAGGCGTGTTCTGGCATGTCTGGTCCGAGTTTTTTCCCAGCACCGATATCAATCGTGTCGGTGACGGCGCAGGCAAATCCGAAGACGTGGCAGCATGAAAGAATGAACATTGCGCTTGGCTAGATTGGCATGAGGCGACAACGGAATTTCAATTCAAGGTTCTTGGCGGGAGACGGAAAAATGGATGTGACAGTAAAGTGGACAGGATTGGCGCTTGGCCTCACAATGGCAGGTTCGATGGCACCAATGGCCTTGGCCCAACAGTCGGACTGGTCATATGAGGCCTCAATCTATCTTTTCATGCCGGAAACTGAGACCTCACTCAGCACACCGATGGGTACACTGGATGGCACCCTGAGTTTTTCCGATGCGTTGGACAATCTCGATTTTGCCTTCATGGCCGCGTTTGCCGCCACAAATGGCCGGTGGTCCCTGTTGGCCGACTATAACTATACCAATCTGTCTTTCAGCAGCGACACTCCCGGCCCTGCCAGCTCAGGCTTGGACACATCCTTCACCACGCAATTTCTCAGCGGCTATGTCGGCTATAGGGTCTACGAGGATCAAACCGCGAATGTGGATATTGTCGGTGGATTCAGGTGGTTCAGCACGGAAACCGACTTTGAATTGCAACCAGGCGCGGCCCCCGGCCGTCGAACAACGGTTGATTCAAGCTGGACCGATCCCGTGATCGGGGCCCGCGCACGCGTCAAGTTCTCGGACAAATGGTCAGGAACTGGGTTTGTAGACTATGGCGGCTTCCGCAGTGGCAGCGAGACATGGCAGGTTCTGCTGACAGCCGACTATGCGATTAATGATCGTTGGCTGATCCGCGGTGGATACCGCTATATCTCATTCGACCACGACATCGACGGAAACGATTTCAAGTTCGACCAATCCGGTCCAATGATTGGCGCGACTTACCGCTTTTGAGCGGCTTTTAGTGACCGCCAAAGTAAGCCTCGAGCAATCGCTTATCATTCCGCAACTCATCTGCGGTGCCTGATGTCTGCATGCGTCCTGACTCGAGCACGTAAATCCGGCTCGCCAGCGAAAGCGCGAAGTTGGCGTTTTGCTCGGTAATCACCACCGTCAGCCCGTATTCCTTGTTGAGCTTGCGCACCACCTCGGCGATTTCGTGACAGATTTTCGGGGCCAGACCAATCGTCGGTTCGTCGACGAGCAACAGCTCGGGGCTGGTCATCAGCGCGCGTCCGAACGAGACCATCTGACGTTCCCCGCCCGACTGGGTCGAGGTCTCCTGCCCTTCCCTCTCTTCGAGACGCGGGAACAGGCTGTGTACCATTGCCAGATTGCTCTGGATGTCTTCGCGGGCCGTGAAGGCACCGACCATTAGGTTGTCACGCACCGACATATAGGGAAACAGGTTGAAGCGTTCGGGCGCATAACCCACGCCATGTCGTACAATTTCGGAAGGCGTCCGACCGGCAAGGCTGTGCCCCCTGAGCCGGATATCGCCCTCGATTTTGACTAGCCCCATGATGCTGTCCAGCAAGGTCGATTTTCCAGCCCCATTTGGACCCACCACAGCGACAATCTCACCGGGTTGGACGGTGATCGAGATGTCGGTCAGCGCTTGCGCCTTGCCATAGAATGCCGACAGGTTTTCGATTTCCAGATACGACATTACGCGCCCCCCAGATACGAGGCCTGAACAGCCTTGTCGTTCATGACTTCGCTGAACGAGCCCTCGGCAATCATCGTGCCCCGTTCAATGGCGATCGCGCGGTCGACCAATGGCTCAAGCGCAGGCAAGTCATGGCTGACGATCAGAAAAGTCATCCCATCTTTGCGCATCGACTGAATGAGATCAGAGATTTGGGCGATCTCTCCTGTGGTGAGACCCGCAAACACTTCATCCAGCAGCATCACCCTGGGCGCGGTTGCCATTGTGCGCGCCATCTCAAGTTTACGCAGATCACCCATGGCCAGTTCTGTTGGCGCTCGTTTCAAATCCGCTTCTGTAAACCCGACGCTGAGCGCAAGCTCTCGCTCACGTTCTTTATCTGGGGCTGAGACGATCATCTGCCAGATATTGTCGGGCATTAGGCCAACCCGGATATTTTCGGCAACGCTCATATCACCAAACGGGCGTGGGATCTGATAGGTTCGGCTGACCCCGGCCCGAATGCGTTGTGGCGTCGACAGCGTCGAAATCTCCTGCCCGAACAGTTCGATCGTTCCGCCGTTTTGCCGCAACTCACCCATGATCTGGCTGAACACGGTCGTCTTGCCTGCCCCGTTGGGACCGATCAATCCAAGCGACTCGCCCTCTTTGAGAGAAAACGACAGATCATTCGTCGCGACTAATCCGCCGAAACGTTTTACCAGACCTGAAACCTGTAACGCCACGCTCATGTCGTCCGCCCCTTGCCCAGGCCTTTGAAACCACGCCGAACCAGCTCAACAATGCCTTTCGGCTGATACATGTAGAGGAGCAGCGCTATGGCTCCGTAGACGAAATACCGTTCGGCGCCAGGCAGGACCGGTCGCAGATACTCTAAAAGGAATGTCATGAAGAACGCGCCGATCATGGGGCCAATGATGGTCGAGGTTCCGCCCAGAAGTGCCGCAACGATGATTGTGAACAGGAAGTTAATATCAAACAACGCACGCGGCGCGAGCGATCCCAGATAGTGAACGTAGAAGGCACCACCCAAGCCCGCGATCATCGCACTTGTCAGAAAGGCAAAAGCTTTGAGGCGCGTGGTGCTGAGGCCCGAACCGCGCACACTTTCCTCGTTCATTCCGATGGCAGACAAGGCCGTACCTAGTCGCGTCTTCATCAAAAGCCACATGCTGACGGCGATTGCCAACATCAGCGTCGTGGACAGGTAGTACCCGTTGGCCGCGCCGCGCGTCAGAGTTTGAATACCCGACATGCCGCGCGTTCCGCCGGTCAGATCCGGGCGAATGACCTGAACCAGTTGATACAGCAATTCCATGAAGGCCAGTGTGACCAGAGCGAAGTAACTGCCCCGAATACGTAGCGCCGGTAGCAGTACCAGCAGCCCTGCAATCATGGTGACAAGCACCGCGATCGGGATCGAGATTTCAACCGCGACATCGAACCGCTTTGTCAGGATCGCAGTGGTGTAGGCCCCGATACCGATCAGGAATGGATGACCAAAGCTCACATAGCCTGTTCGGCCAGACAACACGTCCCAGCTGATAGCGAAGATCGCCAGGTAGTTGGCAAAGATCATCGTGCGCATCGTCCCGTTCGAGACGAATTGCGGAAGCAGGAACATTCCGACGATCAAGCCACCCCAGAGTGCAAAGTGAAACCAGCGTAGCCCCATCGTCACAGCTCCTCTCGGCCGAACAGGCCCTGCGGCCGCGTGACCAGCACCCCGATGATCAACAGCATAGTGAAGACACCTCGCAACTCAGGTGCAAGCGTCGCCACAACGATGACTTCGAGGAAGCCCACAATATGCGCCACCACCAAAGTGCCCAGGATCGAGCCGATCCCGCCAACGATAACCACAGCCACCGAGATGATTAGCGGAGCCACCCACATGGATGGCGATAGCTGAGTGTAGCTGGCAAAGAAGACGCCTCCCATTGCGCCCAATGCGCCAGAGATACCCCAGGTGATCAGATTGATGCGATCCGGATCGATCCCGGAAATTGCAGCGCCTTTAGCATCCATCGACACCGCCTGCATCGCCCGTCCGGTATGTGTGAGCCGCACAAAGGCATAGAGCCCTAGCAGAATTGCCCAGCTAATAAGGGTTGCAATCAGGATGTTATACGTGACCGAGGCCCCGGCCACATTGATCACCCCGGGAACAATCGGCAAAAGGATTTTGCTGCTGTCGCCAAAGACCAAAACGATCCCGGCCTGAATGACGACCGCAAGGATCAGTGTCGAAATCTCGACGGCCACGTGATCCCCTTTGAGCGTTTTGACAATCAAACGGTACTTCAGAACTCCCATCAGCACACCCAGCGCAGCGGCCACGGCAACCCCCATAAGCTTAGGCATTCCAAGCGATTGCGATATCCAGAAGTAAATGTAGCCGCCGACCATCAGATAGGCACCATAGGCGAGATTCAGAACGCGACCGATGCTGAAGATCAGCGTAAACCCCATTGCTATAAGCGCGTAGAGACCGCTGAGCAAAAGCCCCTGAATCAGTATCTGCAACATAAATGGATCCTTGGCTGCGGGTGCGCGCTGCCGCGCACCCGTTTCAAGCTAACGACGCGACCGGGTTACGGCTTGACCCAGCTGGGAAGCGTGAATTCGCCCGTCGCGTATTTCTCGGGGTACACAACTGCGGCAGTGCCGTCTTCATACCACTGAACAACGACCATTGACGGGGCCGCATCATCAAACGGCTCGGACAGATCAAAGCGAATGTTGTGAGGATAGGTGCGGCCTGTCACAGGCTCGACCTCATCATCGCCCCAGAAGGCGTAGCGCAGCCAAAGCTGACCATCCATCTCAAGAACCAGATCCTGCTTCTTCATTGCGTCGGCCCAGCCTTCGACATTGTCGAAGCCACCCGCCTCTTCCGCGGCAGCCATAGCCTGTTTCAGACCGTGGTAGGCGTTGAAACCATTGAAATGCGGCAGCAGTGGGCGGCTGTCATACTTGGCCTGATAGGTGTCGACAAAGGTCTGGCTTGCCGGGTCAAGTTTGAACCCTACAGACGGGATCGGTGACAGGGTCGAGATGCCGCCCCCGGCTCCGCCAGTGTCTTCCCAATATTCCATACCCAATGCAGCTACGTTCACGCCTGTCATCGCCATGGGCACCTGCAGTTTCACATATTGCGACGAGACCACCTGAGAATTTACGGATGAGACCTGGTAGATGAAATCCGCCCCTGTATCCTGCGCGCGGCTGAAGATCGGCGCGAAATCAACGGTGGCAACATCATAGGTGATGATGTCCTTGACCTCGATCCCCGCAACCGGCGCAAGCGCCTCGGTCACCAATCCGGTGATCGCTTCGCCAAACGCTGTATCCTCAGCCAGAATGACAACGGAGTCCCAACCCATCTTTTCCTTCAGGACGTCGGCACCAAAATTTATATAGAGCGTGGCAAGCGCCTCGTCTGAGGCGATGTTCATGAAATATGGTGCCATGCTTTCGGGATCTTCGACCACCATGTCGATGATGCCGATATATGACGTCCACGTGTCCAGCGTCGGAATCCGGTATTCCTGCATTCGCGGCAGCCAGCCCAACGAAACATCATCGATAGAGCCTGAGATGATGAAATCTACTTCCTCGGTTTCCGCCAGATATTCATAGGCCCGCACCCCTTCGGTCGGGTCCTGCCCAGTGTCGGCGGACACCAGCGTGATCTGTTCCCCCATAACGCCGCCATTCGCATTAAGCTCTTCAATCGCGATCTCTGCACCACGCAGCGTCGACAGACCGGTGTCTGAGGAAAGAGATCCAATAAAGCCCACCTTGATTTCAGCTGCGGCCGCCGAGGCCACAAGCGCGATACATGTTCCGCTGAGTAGCGCTGTCTTGATCATCACATTAGCTCCCTGTGTCTTATTGTGCCCTTCTTGTATTCTGTATACAGTACACAAGACGATAGTTCGATCAAATCCTTTCTTGGTGACTCATGTTCAGATTCCGCTGATTTCGCCGTTTACGTCGTGAATTACCGCATCCACATCTATTTCCACCGTCAATCCAGGCTGCGTAAGCCCCGCTTGAACGGCTGTCAGAACCGGATCGATATCTTTGAATACCTCTCCGTGAACGCTCGCGAATTCACCCGCGCGCGACAGATCGGTCAGATACGCGCGGACCCGGCCTACATGGCGCATCTCGGCACCGACGGCCTTAAGCGCCTCTTCTATACGGGACAGAATGTATTTTGTCTGGGCTCCCACATCTCCTGGCGCATGAATACGCCCGCTGGGTTCGATCGCTGTGGTCCCTGCGACCCAAACGAAGGGACCGATGCGCTTTGCGCGGGAATAAGACGCAACTTCTTCGAACCGCCCGCCTGACGTCCAGATGCGGAGGGTCACAGGCCTAACCTCGACCGGATGGCATCCGCCGCTTTCTGCAAGGCTGCTTGTTCTTGATCGGTCAGCCGCAACTCCTCGACTTCGACCAACCCGGAAGACCCCAGATGGGCAGGAACACCAAGCACAACCCCATCGATGCCATATTCCCCCTGCAACATGACCGAGACCGGAACCGGGCCGGTGCGTGCGCCCCGGATATGGTCGATCAACTCGATCGACGCGTGCGCCGGTGCTATGGTTGCGGAACCGGATTTCTTCAGGGCAACTACCTGCCCACCGCCGGTCACGGCGTCCTGAACGCAAGCCTCAATCTGATCAGGCGATAAAAACACATCCAATGCCCTGCCCTTAATTTTGGCCCGGCTTGGGATTGGCGCCATCTCGTCCCCGTGGCTTCCGAGCGTGAAGGCCTCGACATCAGCGGGCGCTACTCCCGCAGCCATAGCAAGGGCGTTGCGAAACCGGCTGCTGTCCAGAGTACCGGCCATGCCCAGCACTCTTTCACGAGGGAACCCGGTTGCGCGCAGCATTTCTACGGTCATTTCGTCAAGCGGATTGGTCACCACGATGACGATGGAATCAGGCGCAGCGGAGCGTATGGCCTCAGCGGCCTGGCGGATCACGCGCGCATTCACGTCGATCAGATCCGCGCGGCTCATACCCGGACGCCGGGCACGGCCTGCGGTTACCACGACCACCTCAGCCCCTGACACAAGGTCCAGCGACTCGCCACCAACACATCGTGCCCGTGCGCCGGTAATGCCTGACGTGTGGTTCAGATCCAACGCCGTAGCAGCGGCCATTCCGGGCGCAATATCGATCAGCGCGATCTCATCCGCGATATCCTGCATCGCCGCCAGATGCGCCACATTGCCCCCGACGCCCCCTGCCCCGATCATGGCAAGTTTGCCAAGCCTTCGGGCCTTGCGTTTCGAACGCACCGGAGCAACCCATTTGGGCGAGCGGCGATACAACACACGCTGCATTGAAATAGCAGCGTCTGTACGCGTTGATTGTGGCTTTTCCAGCGGTCCGTCGACAAGCTTTATGCCAACACGCTCGGCAGTTTCGCGTGCCAAGGCCGTCACGATATCGTCGGGAAGGACTTCAAACACGATCCGACCGCGACGGCGGGCATCTTCGACCGCCTCTGAACCTATGACGCGCGGCGCTGCCATCAGTTGGCTTGCCCGTCCACCGCCTCTATCGCGCGGGTTGCGGCCTCGACGGCGGTCTTGACCGAGTTTTCAGACCCCGAGATGAACAGGCGGCCAAACCGCCCCACGGCGCGCACTTCGACAATATCGATCTCTGCCGCCTTCTCCGCTTCATTCGCGGCAATCGAGATATAGGCTGCCGGGGCACATTCGACGATGCCCAGCGTCTGCCCTGGAACGATCAGAGCCCCTTTGCGCCATTTGTTCAGCAGTTGCGCCTGATAGGGTTCGACGCTGGTGATAATCTGCGTGGAACTGATCGCCGGTTTCAACCGGTCAGACATTGTTGCGCCGAGCTCGGCCAGCATCGCATCGCGCGCGGCGGACACCTCCGCATTCGACGGAGACCGCAGGATAAAGAACCCGAACTCGCGCTCGACCATTTGTGTTGTCGCCTCAACCGAAGATGCCTTGAGCGCCCGGTCGATCAGCGAGAATACTCCGTTACCCGGCGCAAACTCTCCGATCAAAACCGTATCCCCGGACAAGGGCACCGACCCTTGCACCGTCGCACCGTTATAGGCGGCGAATTTTGGTTGCAGGTTGTCGATCTGCATCAGCGCCCGGATAGTAATCTCGCTCATGCGCCATACTCCTCGTAAATGTCGCGCCAGGGTCTGCTTTCATAGGCTACCCGTTTGATGTTGATGAGATGCAGGGCCGTCACATTGTCCGAAGTGATCGAACCTGACCACGTGCCGGTGCCCAGCATGAAGGATGGTTCCAGATCAGTCGAATATCCCATACCGCCCATGATGCCCGGTGTATTCACCAGTACCCGACCCGTCGGCACGGTGGCAAAACGGGCCACGATCTCAGGGTCGTCCGAATGGATGACCGAGGAATGACCCCAGCCTTCGAACTTGGCGATGGATTGTGCCAGCTCGATCCCATGGTCTGTGGATTTCGCCGCGTAGAACGCCAGAACGGGGTTCAGCTTTTCTGCAGACAGCGGGCGCTGCCAACCTACTTCAGTTTCTTCCGAAACAAGGCACCGGGTGCGTGGTGGGATGGAAAAACCGGCAGCATCCGCCAGCGCCTGCGGGCTTTGCCCCACCTTCTCAGGGTCCATGGCCTGCACGCCTTTGAAGATCACCCCGGCAAGTCGATCCGCTTCGGCCGGTGTGCAGAAATAGGCACCTTTCAATTTAAGCTCGTGGCGCAAATCACGTGCGATCTCGGGATCAGCGACGACGGCCTGCTCACTGACGCAGGCGGTCCCGTAGTCAAAGCTCTTCGAAGTCACGATCATCTCGGCGACTTCCGCCAGATCGCGTGCTTTCGACTTGTGTACGTAACACGGCACGTTGCCCGCACCGACCGCGAGCGTGGGTTTGCCGCTGGAATACGCCGCTTTGACCATGGCAGGACCACCGGTTGCCATCACAACCGAGGTACGGCGGTGTTTCATCAACTCGGCTGTGCCCTGAATTGTCACGGAATCCAGACATTGGATTAGACCCGTGGGCGCACCCATTTGCTCTGCCACGCGCGCCATAATTCGCACCGTTTCGATGCCACAACTCACGCCACGTGGATGCGGCGCGCACACGATCGCATTGCCTGCCTTCACCGCAGAAAGCACTTTGTAGATGATCGTTGAAGTGGGGTTCGTCACCGGGATCAGAGCTGCCACAACGCCCATCGGTTCACCGAAGGCTGCGATCTTTGTCGCATCATCGCGCCAAAGCAATCCCAGCGTTGTCACATCTCTTAGATAATCCGCGACTGAAAGCGCGTTGAACAGGTTCTTGACGCGCTTGTCCGGCACATTCCCATATCCGGTTTCCTCGACGGCCATTTGCCCCAGCCGTTCGGCCTCGGGCTCGATGGCGCGCGCCATGGCGTCGACTATTGCGTCTACCTGCGCCGGGTCGGTGCCCAAAAAGGCGCGATAAGCCTCGAAAGCGCTATCTGCGGCACGCCGTGCGGCGGCGATTGATTTCAGATCTGCATCCATCAAGAAGCTCCGGTGACGATGGTGTCAAAGATACGGCGCGCTTGAACAACGTCGCCCGCTGAAACCCCTATGGCTTCGAGGCGCCGTCCGGCGGCAGCCACATCCGCCCCCAAAATTCGATCGGACATCGCGATCAGGCTGTTCGTCAACGGGCTCGGGATACCCGCAAGCTCACCCGCTGAGACCAAAGGTACAAGCGAGCCCAACACGCCATCCCGCATCATACCGCGCGACGTTTGCTGATCCGGGATCGGACGCGCGCCCGAGCCACGTTCGGCGCCGGCAAAGGTGGCTATCCACTGCCCTGTCTCCGGCAGGTTGCGAACTCCAAACGCAGCAGCAATGCGTCGCCGTTCGTCTGCAAGACCCTGAATGACCTCTGCCTGGTCTGGACCAATCAGAGACACAAAGGTCTGGTTATCCTCAAGCGGAACACCACCCATTGGAATGTCAGGACCACCTGTCCCCATTGCGGCACCGCCGAGGATCAGCGCAGGTATCTCGACTGCGGCCGACAGATCGTTGAAGCCGCACGACAAAACCGAGTCGACCGCCTGAACGTTGGACAAATAGGCGGACACGGCGTCCAGAACTTCTTCCCGACCGCGCGGCAAGGTTGCCGCAGCCATCGGTGCCGCCTGCGAAAGCGTCAAAGCTGCGCCCTCGGAACGGAACCAGTATGGCAGACCCTGAACCTCGACCAGCGTGACGTCCGCCGCGCAGCCTCCGATCCGCAATAGCCACGCTGTTTCCACAGCCCCCAGGGATCGTCCTGGCGCAAGGACCAAGATTTGCCCGTCGTTGAGGTGATCGGCCAGCACCATCGCATACGTGCGCTGTTTGTGAAGCGGTCCGGTCAGGAATATCACCTGTGCATCGCGCACCGCTGCATCCAGCTCAGCGGTTGTGCGCACCGACGGCCCATCCCGATCGACTTGATAGGTCCCGACCGGACCTTCACCGCGAAGCGAGATGCCCGAGGACTGGGCCAACAGCGACAGTTCGGCCCCATAGGCCGAAAACAAGGTGACTTCAGCCCCTTCGGCAAGGCAAAGAGCGGCCAACAGGCGTGCATCAGCCCCGCCGCCCAATACCGATATCCGGTCGAGCTTGGGATGTTCAGGTGCACCCCGGGTTGAGCCACGTGTCGCTGCACGTGTGAATTCCTCGAAACCGGCTGACATAGCGTCTCCTCAAGACAGACGGATTAAGCCGCAGAGCCAGCACCAAGGCTGTCGATTATGGCCTCAAGTTCATCATGTGGGCGCGCGATCACGTGGACGGATACGACTTCACCCACTTTGTTTGCCGCTGTCGCACCGGCATCCGCGGCGGCTTTGACTGCGCCGACTTCACCACGCACAAGGGTGGTGACTAGGCCTCCGCCAGCCTTGGTTTGGCCGACAATCGAAACGCTGGCCGCCTTGACCATCGCATCTGCCGCTTCGATCGCGCCGACCAGTCCGCGCGTTTCGATCATGCCCAGGGCCATTTGCCCCGCCACTGGTTTCGCCATTTTTCGTTCCTCCAAAGAAATTTAGATGTTTGGTGTTCTTGGTTCAGGTTGTGGACACGCGATCCACAATCGCGATGATCGCCAGATCGACGGGCGCGGTGGACAGACCGGCGGCCATACGCGCCGCCGAGCCGTTGACCAGCAGAACCGTATCCCCCACCCCGGCACCGCAGGTGTCGACGGCGACCCGCGCCGGTTCGATCACCTTGCCTTTGCTATCGACCAAATCCGTCACCAGCAGTTTCGTACCGACCAGTTTTGCGTCTTTGGCCGTGGCTGTGACGGTCCCGGCGACCTTGCCCAAATGCATCAGAAGGTCCTCAGGTAACGGTCCAACTCAACCGGAGTGACCTGTTGATTGAAGAATTCAAGCTCGCGCTCGGCCTGTTGCAATACCAACTCCCACAGCATTTCGCCCATGAGATCGCGAAGCCATTCGGATCCTCGCGCCAGTTCGATCGCCGTTGGCAAGTCGGTCGGGATCGGATCGCCGATCCCTTCTTCGTAACCGTTGCCGGTTGTCGGCTCTGACGGAGCCAGGCCCTGCTCGATCCCGTCCAGCCCCGCTGCAATCTCGGCCGCCAGCAGAAGGTAGGGATTGGCATCTGCACCAGCGTCACGTTTTTCTACGCGCACCGCGCTGTCGGATCCTTCAATGACCCGAATACCAACGGTCCGGTTGTCATAACCCCAGCTCGTGTTGATCGGGCAGAAAGTATAAGGCTGACGGCGTCGATAACCATTGACGGTGCCACTGCCACAGATTGCCGTTTCGCACATGCGTTGTTGCAGCCCGGCGATGAAGGATTTGCCGGTATCGTTTATCTTGCCGTTATCGGCAAAGACATTCTTGCCGTCTTTCCAAAGCGAGTAGTGTGTGTGGAAGCCGTTGCCGGACTGATCGAAGAACGGTTTTGGCATGAAGGTTGCCAGATAGCCGTGGGCGATGCCCAGCTGGCGGATCAGCGACTTAAACAAGACGACACGATCTGCCGCTGCCAGCGCTTCGCCGTAACGGATATTTACCTCAATCTGACCCGCAGCGTATTCGGGGTTCGATTGCTCGATTGGAATACCGCACTCGTTGATCTGTTGGCGGATCGGCCCAACGATGTGCTCCATCCGCGCAGCACGGCCCAGACCGTAGACCTGGATCCCGCTATCGCGCGGCTGTCCGGTCTCCGGATCCAGTAGATAGAATTCAAGTTCAGTACCGACATTGACCTCGAACCCCATTTCGCGGGCCCGTTCAACTTGACGCACCAACGCCTGACGCGGATCGATCGGAACAGGCTTGTGATCCATACCTTCCGCCCGACCAAAGCAAACAGCGACGCCTGGCTCCCACGGCACAGCGACGGGCTGGGTCATTGGGAAGACGTGCATATCGGGGTAGCCGTTGTCGAAATTGACATAAGGCGTATCCCAGACGTCGCACGTCATATCGATCGCCATCAATGCAATCGACAGCGCATTGCCGCTTTTGCAGACGTGGTCCCAGTGGCTGGCCGGAATGCGCTTGCCACGCATGATGCCGTTGAGGTCACCCACACCAAGTATGACGGTGTGCGTGCCTTCGGGCAGATCAAATCCCGAACTCATTGATGCGCTCTCCCTGTTTTTTGGCTTTATAATTGTTGTATTCTGTATACAGTATTCACAAAGACAATCGATAAACAAGGAAAATCTGCATCATGTCCAAGAACTCGGTCATCGTTGTCGGAGGCGGCATCGTCGGCGTCATGACGGCGCTTACACTGCAACGACGTGGTGAGGCAGTGACTTTGATAGATCGCTGGGAACCGGGACATTCCCGTGCATCTTCAACGGATTACAACCGTGTCATCCGTGCGATTTCCGGGCGGGATGAGTTCTATACACGTTGGGCCCGCGAAAGCCGCCTGCGCTGGCTGGAACTGCAAGCCGAGAGCGGCCAGAACCTGATGTATGAATGCGGTGCGCTGATTCTTGCAACAGGCGGTCATTGCGACTGGGAGAACGCCACAGCCGAAACCTTCGACCGCGTTGGTGTGCCCTACTACAAGTTCGGGCGGCAGGACATCGAATCGCGATTTCCGCAGTTTCGCGTTCCTGACATCGAATACGCCCTGTTCGAACCCGAAGCCGGAATGTTGATGGCGCATCGCTGCGTCCTGACCGGGCTTGAGCTGTTTCGTCGAGCGGGCGGGATCGTACAGCGCGGTCGCGTGACCACCGATGGATCAGAGCGCCCAATGCTGGATGGAAAGCCGCTTGAGGCTGATCTTATCATTGTCTCAACCGGCCCCTGGATGGCGGACATGTTCCCCAGGACGATCAAGCCGATATCGACGGTGGTTGGTGTGAATGTCCTCTATACCTCAACGCCAGATGGGTCCGAGGAGTTCGATATGAGCCGAATGCCCTGCTGGATCGATCATGGTCAAGGCTCATTCGGGCTGCCCTCCTCCGAGGGTTCAGGCGTGAAAGCCGCGGTCGTAATTCCGGACAAGATCGACCTAGACAATGACGAAAGGCTGATCCGGCAGGAAACGCTGGGACGCACTCGCAGCTACATCCGTCATCGTCTTCCGGGCCTTGAGGGTGAGCGGGTCGTGGATTCCAAATTCAACCAAATCATCCTGACGCCAGACACGCACTTTATTGTCGACTGGCACCCCGAGCATGAAAACGTGCTGTTCGCCGGAGGCTGCTCGGGACATCTGTTCAAACACGCGCCGGTTTTTGCAGAATTTGCGGCAGGTGTTGGAATGAAGGATTTCGGAACGGCTGATCGTTTCAAGATCACTGGTCGAAGAAAACTGAGCCCAAAAGAAAGTCCAAGCGGGCGTTAACCTTCTGAAAGCGCCGCATAGAGTCCTGAATTCGGGCACTTTTCCTGAGGCAGGCGAACGCCTGATCGAATTGCATCTCGGCAGGTCTTTGCTTGGCGACAATGTCCACATTTTTCCGCCAACTCAAGGCCAAGCTCAGGATGGGCATTAAGATCATCTTCACTCAGGCCAAACTGACTAGCCATCGAGAGTATACGCTCTCGCGCGTTGGGCGCGCCAGAGCGCAACATGGCCAAGTCAGCGCGGGACAGGCCGAGATCCGATAGCTCCAGATCGCTGATACTTCCCTCGCGTGGAGCATTCACAATCTGCGCAATCCTCTCAAAGAAATCCTTGTATCCCGTCATTGCCAAATCTCCCAACCGATTGCGTATACAGTATACAAAATGCGGCTTGGCTGGACTTGATTAGGATCAAGAGCCGTTCGCTCAAACGCTTATTGTTCAGGGACGTATGCACCGCGAAAAAGCTCTACTGCTTGAAGCGCTGCAATATCGTCCGGCACCTTTGCCGCGTTGATCGAGGACATCCCATCATCCGCCTCCGTAGCTGACAAAAGCACCTCTCGACCTTTGGTGAACAGATCGCGCAAGTGATGCGCCTTGTATTCGGGATGAAACTGAACAGAGCGGGCAGGAAAATCATAATCCAGTGCACCAACTGGACAGTGGCCCGCTGATCCGGTCACCCGAGCCGAGTCCGGAATGCTTGTTACCTGATCCTTATGCCAGACATATGCATCCACGCTATCTCCGCCATAGTCGAAGGGCCGTGCGCCAACGACATTGCCTACCTCGGCTTTCTCGGCCTGACCACCATAGACGTCAGCCATGATCTGATGACCGAAACAGATACCAAAGACTGGTTTTCGGATTTCTCGACAACGGTCCAGGAAGGCACGTAGCGGCTGCATCCAATCCGTGTCATCATAAACGCCAAATTCAGATCCGCCGACTATAGCACCGTCGAAATCGCTCTCGTCCGGGAGCGGTTCTCCATCAACAACCCCGACTACTACGAACTCGGCTTCCGGTAGGTGTGGGGCGATCCACTCCTGTATCTGCTGTGAAGTCCGCGGCATTCCCTCCAACAATGGCAGCGGGTGGCTAGTCAACTCAAGAACTGCGATTTTCACCAGTCAAAAACCCTGTCAATTCCAGCCATTTTCACCCCAGTGAAAGCTGACGCTTGAAAGCTAAGCGCACGCAAGTCTTCGGTTTCCAGATTGTGTACCGAGGACTTTCCGCAGGCTTTCGCAAGCGCTGTAATCTCCATGGTCATGGCCGTCAGATAGCGCGCAATGCGCTCTGCACCTGCATTCGGGTTCATACGAGCTTCGAGACTTTCATCCTGCGTCGCAATCCCGACCGGGCAGCGACCTGTGTGACAATGGTGGCAGGCACCGGGGGATGTTCCCAAGGCCGAGTAATCTTCGAGATAGCGCGGACTGTTGCACCCTAGCGCAACCATGGCCGCGTTGCCGATCATCACAGCGTCAGCACCGAGGGCCAGACACTTCGCCGCGTCCACACCGGACCGAATGCCACCGGCAGCGACCAGAGAGACTTTGCCGGTCATGCCGCATTCGTCTAATGCTTCACGCGCAGCGCGAATGGCGCTCATCGTCGGGATACCGGTATGGTTTAACAACAACTCCGGAGACGCGCCGGTACCACCTTCGGCACCATCAACTACTACAACATCAGCACCCGCTTTGGCGGCAACTGCCACGTCAAACCGGGGACGTGTCGCACCCATCTTGATGAAGATCGGCACCTGATAGTTGGTGGCGATGCGCAATTCTTCAATCTTCACTGCCAAATCATCAGCGCCGAGAAAATCGGGATGGCGGATCGTAGATCGCTGATCCACACCTTCGGGCAAAGTTCGCATCTGGCTGACGCGCGGGCTGACCTTCATGCCCAGCAGCAGACCCCCGGTTCCGGGTTTCGCACCCTGCCCCACGACAAGTTCCAAGGCATCCGCGCGGCGCAGATGATCCAGATCCACACCATACCGCGCGGGTGACATCTGATAGAGCAGGCGTTGGGAGGCTTCGCGCTCCTCTTCCAGCATGCCACCCTCACCCGTGCAAGTCATGGTTCCTACTTTCGAGGCCCCATAACCCAGCGATGCCTTGGCCGATGCCGACAAAGCACCAAAGGACATTGAAGCGATGTAGATCGGGATCTTCAATTCAAGCGGGCGCTCCACAAGGCCGCGCCCTCCACCCAGAACGGTCGTCGTATCGCAATTCTCGCGATAGCCTTCCAGCGGCAGGCGGGTCATCGTTGCAGGAACGAATGTCAGATCATCAAAGGTCGGCAATTGCTTGTTGAACGTGTTGTATCCACGCACTTGATAGCGCCCAAGCTGCGCCAGCGCGTGAACTTCCGAGATCGCCTCGGGTGTCCAGCGGGTCGATCCTCCTTCGTCATACGACGAAGGAACGCCAGCCGGGCGGCCGTCGATCGCTCCCGCATCGCGGAACCTGATTTCCTCTTCCGAGGCAACGTCGAACGGATATTCGTAAGGTTTACTCAGATCATGAGCCATGCGCTTGCGTCCCTGCTTTCAAAATACCAAAGACGCTGGCCCGAAACCATTTTGCGCCAATTTCGCGAACTGTCGACAAGCCCGAGCGGGTCGAGGATCGCATCGACCTCGGCCACTTCTTCAGCAGTCGGTTCGATCACGTCGACATCCACACCCAGGCTGTCGACCTCGCCAGCTACCCAGACTTCGCCTTCCCAAAGCGCATCAGCACAGGATTCACCCGCACCGCCAAGCGCTATGATCCGACCGGAATGCGCCATGAAGCCGGACTGATAGCCAATCTTTCCTTCGACGACGATGTTTCCACCTTTCATCGCAACGCCGACCCTTGGGCCCGCATCGCCTTTGACATGGATCGTGCCGCCGATCATCGCAGCACCACAGGACATACCGGCATAGCCACCGACAGTGATGTGCCCTTTGGCCATACCTTCGCCAACGGCCCACCCACAATTGCGCTCAATTGTGATGTTCGCCCCGGTGTTGAGGCCGCCGCAGTAGTACCCCACAGAGCCCTCAAATGTGATATCCACATTGTCTGGCAGACCCACGCCCAAATTATGACGAGACAGCGTATCTACCACGCGGATCGGCCGACCCATTGTGCAGGCTTCCATTATCTCACGATTGACCTCGCGGATATGTCGCTTGCCGACTTCGATGACGATCTCATCCATCTTTGCAGCCATCTCATTCATGCCGCCAAACTCCGGTTTCCGACGCCCCAGATACCGGTCAGCGACGGGCCGTCGTAGTTGATCACATCGCATTCCTCGGTCATCACCCGGCGGACCGCTTGTTCTTCGGTCGCAGCCGCCAGATCGCCATTGCGGTTGACGACGACCAGAGGCTTCATTGCAAATCGGTCTTTGGCAAACCCAATCCCGTTTGGCGTTGCGATCATATAGGTAAACACACCATCGATAGAGGTAATGGACTTCTTTAGCGCCTGCTCCATGGTCAGGCCCGCCTTCATCTGGTCGCTGACCCAGACGGCAATCAACTCGCTGTCATTCTCAGTCAAGAACCGATAACCCATTCGGGTCAGCTTATCGCGCCAAGTGAAGTAATCGGTGATCTGCCCGTTATGTACGATCGCGACATCCGAAAATGGGCGCGCCCAGAACGGATGCGATGCGTTAGGCAATACCGAACTTTCCGTCGCAAGCCGCGCATGCCCCAGCCCATGTGTTCCTATCATATCGCGAACGCCGTGCTTTTCTGCCACGGCTTCGGCACCACCAATATCCTTGATGATCTCAAGACTGCGGCCGCAGGATTGAACTTCAATGCGGTCTGTCAGCTCATCCGCGTCCGCGACCCAGGCTTGAAGATTCCTTGGGTCTGAAATTTCCATCCGAAAGCAATAGTGACGACTTTGGTCCGTTACGATTTGGGGGTCAGACAGAAAGCTGCTTCCGTGTTCACGCAATATCGTTTCAAACGCGGAGAGATCCGCATCCTGTTGAGACTTGTCGAATCCCATTCCGCGTAAAACGTATCCGGTTTCTCGTGGCAACCCATAAACGGCGAAGCCAGTGCTGTCGGCGCCTCGATGTTCCTGCGCATCCATCAGGTCAACAAGATCCGCCCCAACCTTCCCGGGCGCGGCCAGTATTCTACCAGCAATTCCACACATGAAGAGCTCCCTGTTCATTCTTTCCTGTATACTGTATACAGTACACGAACAATAGCAACCCCATTCGCCTTGGCAGCAGTTGTTTTATTGAATACAGAATTCATGAAGGACAGAAAGAGAGGCTCCGAGTGGCTCTGAAACAAATCAAAACACAACGCAGACGCCTGGCGGACGAGGTCTATGATCAACTGGTCGAAGCCATCATGAGTCGCGAGATCACCGGTGAAGATCGGCTGGTGCAGGAAAAGCTGGCCGCCGAGTTGAACATCAGCAGGACGCCTGTACGTGAAGCGCTCATGCGGTTGGAGACTGAAGGCGTGTTGGAAGTGGCCGCCAGCGGCGGATTTCGATTGGCGCGCATGGACCAGACCGAGGTGCGGCAACTATACCAGGCACGTGCCGCGATCGAAGGACAAGCCGCGCGCATACTTGCGGTACACGCAGAACCAGAGGTGCTGGATCGATTGCGTGAACTCATTCGTCGCGAAGAAGATCTGAGCCAGCCAACGACCCGAGACTATTTTATCGCAAACCGACGCATTCATCGTGCCTTCATGGTTGAGGCGGGCAACAAATTTCTTATCGATATGTTCGATATGATCTGGGGCAAAGCGATGGCGTTCCATCTGTTTTCAGCGATTGAGAATGTTGATATCTCCAAATCGCTCGGAAACCACCTGACGCTAGTTGACGCGATAGCGACGGGTGATGTCACCGAAGCGCTGGAAACTTTCACCAGCCACATTCAGGAAGGTTTCGACCTTCAGATCGAAGGTCTGAAAGAAGCGGATAACGGTTAAACCGCGTTTCTGAGCGAGCGGCCAATCAGGGCCTTTGCCTGATTGGCCGCAGCTTGTTCAAATCACAAAATGCAGCCTGTCGAACTCAGCGCGCCATCCAGATACCTCGGTTAGAACGGATTCACCGCTCAAGCCACGTCGGATCAGTTCCGCCAGACGCTCTGCATCTCCTGCTGTCATACCCCACCGGACCAGCTCGGGCGTGCCGATCCGTAGGCCATTCATGTCGCCTTCCACCGGCTCAACTGGCAATCCGATGCCACATGCCAGAAACCCGGATTTACGAAGCAGTTTGGAGGCAGTCTGACCGCCACCATACGGCGCTGCCAGTACCGCGAATTGATGAGAATTGGTGAAACCCTCTCCACCCGCGAAGACCGGAACACCTTGCGCATCCAACGCGGCAGCAAGTGCTTTGGACATCGCAATCATCTCATCTGCATAGGCTGAGCCGAACTCTTTCCAATCCAGCATGGTGACGGCAAGTGCAGCCGTTTTTGCGGCATCAAAGTTGGCTGTCATACCGGGGAAAGCAATTGCATCCAGCGCCTTGGCGATTTCTGCATCGTTCGACACAATCAGACCCCCGGCCGGTCCGCCCAGGCTTTTGTAGGTACTCATGGTCATGAAATGCGCACCCTCCTTCAGCGGGTTGCACCACGCACGCCCTGCGATGATGCCGCACTGATGGGCGGCGTCGAACATGACCTTTGCGCCAATTTCATCTGCTATGGCACGCACCTCGGCCACAGGATGCTCAAACAGGTTCAGACTGCCGCCTATCGTGATTAGCTTGGGGCATTCGGTCTTCGCCAATGCCCTCAACCGGTCCAAATCAACGGTATACCCATCCGCATTGACGGGGGCCTCAATAGTGCGCAGACCAAACAGCCCCGCACACCCCGCCAAATGATGAGTCACATGGCCACCAATCGATGCTGGCGGAGCGATTATCGCATCACCGGGTTTGCAGGTCGCCATAAAACCATAGAGGTTGGCAATTGCGCCCGAAGGCACGCGAACCTCGGCGAACTGCGCATCAAAGACATCGGCACATAGTTCTGCGGCGATAACTTCGATCTCTTCGATCGCCTCCAGTCCCATTTCATATTTGTCACCGGGGTATCCCAGCGATGGCCTGGATCCAATGCCCGAAGACAATAGCGCCTCGGCCCTCGGGTTCATGACATTTGTCGCCGGGTTGAGATTGAAGCACTCTTTTTCGTGAATGCGCCGGTTTTCGTCCGCCAGATGCTCGATCCGGACCAGTAGATCGCCAGACGACGTCGAGGCGGCCTTTGTCGCGATATCCTGAATCAGGGTTTCGCTTGCGGCAGGCACCCAGTCTCTTTGTACAAGTGTCATCTGACATCCTCCTGTTTTTTGCAGTTTGGCGGCTTTCGCGTGACACCGCAAAGCAGAATTGTTATTTCTTGGCGTAGAAAAACTAAGGCTAGATCGATGAGTGTCGCCCCCAAACGCCCCAAGGGACCTCCGCTGAATGCAATGAGGGCGTTCGAGGCCGCGGCGCGGCATGTCAGCTTTGTCGCGGCGGCGGAAGAGTTGAACGTCTCACCGGGGGCGATCTCGCAACATGTAAAGGCGTTGGAGGGTTGGGCAGGTGCGCCGCTGTTTCGCCGCAACGCGCAAGGGGTTGAACTGACGCCCCAAGGTCAATCACTTGTCGCGGTCTTCACCACAGCCTTTGATCAGATGGGCGATGCCGCTCGGGCCCTTCGGAACCTCAAGCCAAATGCCGATTTTCACATCGCCGCCTTGCCTGCTGTTGCCCAACTCTGGTTGCCCAAACGATTGCGCCGGATCAGAGAGTGTTTTCCGCATATCAATTTTTCGGTCACGGCGCTGGAAACACCACCCAGCCTGTCGCGTGAGATGTTCGATTTGGCGATCTTCTTCGCGACCTTGGACGAAGCACCTGACCAAATTGTGCTGTGCGAGGATGAAACCCAACCGGTTTGCGCGCCTGCTCTGCTGGATCGGGTGACCGGCAACAACGGGTTTCAAGGCACTCCCTTGTTGCACGATCAGACGTGGAGCAGCGATTGGTCCACATGGTCGCGAAGCACAGGTTGTGAGGTCCCAGATGTCAAAACTGGTCCGCAGTTTTCGCTCTACAGCCTTGCCGTGGAAGAGGCCAAGGCCGCAGCTGGCGTGCTAATGGGGCACCTATGCTTACTCGAAGAGCCATTGAAATCTGGTGTACTCGTAACGGCCCACGCGCAATCCTGCCCGACAGGGCGTGCTCTAGCGGTTCAAGTGCCGGTGGCATCGCGACGAAGACCCGAGACCGATCAAGTCATCGCCTTGTTGTCAGATTGATTCAAATCTCATCAATCCGGTGCATTGTGCACGACGCTTCACATTGAAAGCCGTGCACAAAACAGTCTCGCATAGACCGCAAGGCAACTCAGATTTCATGGGGCATATGGCGGAGAGACAGGGATTCGAACCCTGGAGACGGTTTCCCGCCTACACACTTTCCAGGCGTGCGCCTTCGACCACTCGGCCACCTCTCCGGTAGAGGTGACTTATGCGAATTTCTGAACCGAGCGCAAGGCCCCTTTCGCAAAAATGGACGGGTCAGAAAATACGAAAGCTGGCAACAAATGGCAGATGATCCGACACCTCATCCTTGAACGCCTCGCGCCCCATATTCATGGTCCAGTGCATTGGAAACAGCCGCAGGCTGCCACGGACATAATCGGTGGAATAGGTGCGTGATACGGCAAAACCGTCCAGTAAATTGGCGCGACCCCTATCCAGAATATGCGAAAATCGGTCTTGCAGATCCCAGCACGAAACAAAGTCCATCATGTCATCCCCACCAAGATGGTGGAAGTTGCTAACGTCCTGACCGGGGATCATGTTGAAGTCGCCCATCAGCAGAATCGTGCGTTGAGTCAGACCGGGGGTCGAGCGGATTTCAGCGATCTTATCACCGATGATCTTGCATTGGCTGTCACGTATCTGCTGCTCGGGCCGGTCTCGTCCGGATTTAAGATGCACAGCGATCAGCTTGGCCTTGAATTTGCCGACCTCGACATCGGCGATCAGGGCCTGACGTCCGCCGGGATCGTCACCTTCCGAGCCGTCGATCAGCTGCAAACCTGTCACCGAGACCCCCGGTTTGTGCAGAAACCCGATATGGATATTGCCGTTGGGCTGCGGCAGGATCTTGACCTGATAGTCCAGCCCCTTATCGGCCAGACCCAAGGCAAGCCGATCAATATGTTCGATGGGGCTGACCTCGACCAGAGTGATCAGTTCGGCGTCCAGCAGGGCCAGCCCTTCGATTTGATGGGTGACTCGGTCACTGCTGGCTGGAATACCCAGACTTGTGTTCACCGGATTGAAGCCGGCCAGATTCCAGACGGCAATACGCGCGAGGCTGTGTGAAAATGTAACCATCAAAATTCCTCCTGCAAATGACTTCAGACTACATCAAAATGAAACAGTCCGATAACCATTTGCGGGAAAATGCCGATCGCATCACGCTCAGTGGTTGTCGCCCTCGCCGTCCTGATCCCCTGCCGCGTCCAGATCGTCCGCTGTCATGTCCACTGGTTTTGTCGATGGCGCATGGGGTGATAGGTCGTCATCCACGGCAGAAGCATCATTGGACGGATCGGACTGACCCGTCAGCACCTCAGGGTTACGGAGCCACAGGTCTCGCTGCGCAAACGGGATCTCGATGCCTTCCTCAACGAACCGGCGATTGATCTCGTGGTTCATGTCGGATTTGACAGACAGCACCCAATTCACATCCCGCAGGATTGCGCGGATTTCGAAATCCAACGAGTCTGCACCGAAGCCCTGGAACACTACGCTGGGCGCGGGATTGGCCAGAACCATCGGGTGCCCGTTTGCGATCTCGCCCAGAATAGTTTCGACCTTGCGGGTATCGGTACCATAGGCGACGCCTACAGGCACGATCACTCGGCCAATCGTATTGCCCCGGGTGTAATTCGTAACCACCCCACTGATCAGGTCCGAGTTCGGAACGATCACATCCGTCCGGTCGAACGTCTCGATCCGCGTCGACCGGACTGAGATATCGCGCACATATCCCATCATGCCGTTCACATCGATCCAGTCACCTTTGGAGATAGGACGCTCAACCAGCAGGATGATCCCTGAGACAAAATTCGATACGATGGTCTGAAGACCGAAACCGATGCCGACCGACAAAGCACCCGCCACGATCGCAAGCGAGGACAGGTCAAAACCGGCAACCATGATGGCGATCAGTGCCGCTAGAAAAATTCCGACATATCCGGTACCCGACACGATGGCATTCTGCCCGCCGGGATCAATGCTGGTCTTCGGCAGCAGTGAATTGCGCAGCCCGCTTTGCAGCAAACGGGTCAGCGTATATCCAATGGCGAAAATGGCAACGAACGTCAGGAAGTTACTGGGTGAAATCGTAACCCCGCCAATATCGAACCCCAGCAACAATCGCGACCAAGCTTCAAGCAGGTCCGTCTGGCGCGCGCCCCAGTAAAGCGCCAATATCGGCAACGCCAGAATGGCAAGCGCGAACCCGACCAGAACCGAAAACAGTGAATCGCGCGCGGCGTCGCCCTGCCCTGAAAGCCAGCCATATACCGTACCAATAAATCGCTGCACGATCACCAGTGCTGCAATCAGAACCAGCGTTTTGATGGCAGGAAATACGATAGCTTCGGCAGCGTTAATGTATCCGAAGGCCCCCAAGATCGGAGTCGCAATCCCAAGCATGAACAAGGCGCGCCGCAAGAACTCGACCAATTGGCTGAACCCTGCGCCACGGCGGGTAGCTTCCTGGTCCGTCTGTTCTTGCTGAGGCTCTGATTGGCGGACCTGACGCACACGCAGCAGAAGAAGGGCAGACACCACAACGATCGGGAAGCCAACAACGGCGCGGGTCGCGTCAGAGATATTCTCGATCTGCTCGAACAATTGCGCCAGCTCGTGCAAAATAAGCATGACCGCCAACAGGTCTATATAAACCCGCAATTCTCTGATTTTGCCTGCGGACAGTCTTTGGAAGTTCTGCGCCGCTCCCATCAGATAGACCTGCCGGCCGATCCAATCAAAATAGAAGATAATCGCGGCCCAATAGGGAATTTGCTGGAACAAAAGTGTACCGCGCAGGCCCAGCACGCCAGTTAGCACGACAGCGGTGACAAACGCCAACACGCCCAACCAAGGCAATAGAATGCGCAACAGCGAGACAATAAAGGTCCAGACCCCGCTGCCGCTACCTCCTAGCGAGCGGAGATATTCGCCGCCTTTCTCGGACCATTTGCGCCCAAACAGCAATAGAACTGCTGAAACAACCAACAGCACGAGAATGCCAAGACCGCGCTCGCGGATTTGTTCGCGCACCACATCAGAGCGCAAGTTTTCGATGGTTTCGTTAATAAGACTGTGCGTCGCCTCTTTGATGTCGACCCAGGCTGGTCCCCAATAGACGGGGTTGAGCGGCGACGGCCCGCGTTTCAGCATCTCTTTCTTTTGTCTGTCCCGGACGATCCGATCAATTTCGCTGATCAGCCCATTCGCGCGACTGAAAGCCTCTTCCGAGATGATGCGGGGAACACGCAAACTGTTCAACTGGGTTTCGAGTTGCGCGCGCAGCTTGGCAATGTCTTCGGCCTCGCTTTCCCCGTCAGCCGGCTTTGGGCCAAGCGCCTTGAGTTGGCTTTCCAGCGTCTGAATACGATCGGTGTTGGCACCTCGGGCTTTGTTAAAGTCTTCGCGATACTCATTTATTTCCGAACGCAAATTCTCTAATGCTGCGTTGGATGCACGGTTCGCGCGAATAACAGATTCCGCCCGGTCCGCCGTGCTGACCCAGCCCTGATAATACTCGCTTTGCCGATCAGTAAGTTGGGCAGAGGCGATTCCGCCCAAACCAATCAAGCAGAATAGCACCAGAACCAGACACAGGCGGACCTGTTGCAGCATCACACGTCCTCAAACACGCCAGGAATACTGCGCGGCGCATCGGTCATCCAATCGGGCACGGGAAGTTCCTTTTCACGCAGGAATTCAGGATTGAACAGTTTGGATTGATAGCGGGTGCCGTAGTCACACAAAATCGTAACAATGGTGTGCCCTGGCCCCAGTTCTTTCGCCAAACGGACGGCACCGGCAATGTTGATCGCGGTTGACCCGCCCATCACCAGACCCTCTTCGCGCAGCAGATCGAAGATATAGGGCAGCGCTTCGCTATCGGTAATCTGCCAGGAATGGTCGGGTGTGAACCCTTCGAGGTTCTTGGTAATCCGCACCTGTCCGATACCTTCTGCGATAGAACCACCCTCCATCGCGATCTCACCAGTGGTGTAGAAGGAATAGAGCCCCGCCCCCATCGGATCAGCCAAACCGATCTTGACACCCTTGGGCTGCAACGCTTCGGCCACCCCGGCCAGAGTACCACCCGATCCAACGGCACAGATGAAGCCATCGACTTTACCGCCGGTCTGCTCCCAGATTTCGGGACCAGTGGTTTCCACATGTGCCTGACGGTTGGCGACATTGTCGAACTGATTGGCCCAAATCGCGCCATTTGGTTCGGTTTGAGCCAATTGTTCGGCCAGACGGCGCGAATAGTGCACAAAGTTGTTGGGATTACGGTACGGCGCCGCAGGCACCTGCACAAGCTGAGCCCCCGCCAGGCGGAGCATATCCTTTTTCTCTTCGGATTGGGTTTCGGGAATGACGATCACCGTCTTGAACCCCATCGAGGCACCAACCAGCGCCAGACCGATGCCGGTATTCCCGGCCGTGCCCTCAACAATCGTGCCGCCAGGTTTCAGATCACCGCGCGCTATCGCATCGCGGATGATAAACAACGCAGCACGGTCTTTGACGGACTGACCCGGGTTCATGAATTCGGCCTTGCCGAGGATCTCGCATCCCGTTTCTTCGCTGACGCGACGCAGCCGGATCAAAGGTGTTTTACCGACGGCGTCGGCAAGGTCTCGTGCAATGCGCATGGCATCCTCTTGTAATATGGTATTGCAGCAGATTTACAGGTGCCCTGACGCGATCACAAGCAGGGATCACTTAGCGCGCAGTCGATCGCGGTTCCGCGCCAACCAATAAGCAAGAGTTAGAAGCGGCAGATCCTTGAAAACATGAGCATCTACCATGCTCATGAATTCATCAAACGGCAGAATTCTGCTGCGGATATCCTCACCTTCCGAAGCGAGGCCACCGCTTTCAACCGTACTAGTCAGATCCCCAAGACCGACATAGAGATAAACATATTCTGTTGACGATCCGCTGGATGAATAGGCACCACCTGCATATTCCAGTTGGTATAGTGAAATCTGCGCTTCTTCCATGGCCTCGCGGGTGGCCGCCTGCTGAGGTGTTTCGCCCGGGTCGATCATGCCAGCCACAGGCTCCCACATCCACGGCTCGGGGTCGTCGATCAAGAACACGGGCGCGCGAAATTGCTCTACCAGCAACACCGTGTCGCGCACCGGATCATAAGGCAGGACGATCACTGCAGACCCTTGCATCAACCCGCTGCGATGCAGCACCGGGCTCAGGGCGCCGTCATACTGACGATGCTGCAGTTCAATTTCATCCATCCCAAAATAGTTGACATAAGCGTGCTTGCGGTCATGAACGATCACGTCATCCGCAACGCTCCGCTCATCCCCCGTTCCACGTTGTCTTGCCGCTAATCTGGCCCAGGCGCGTGTTCTCATAGCTGGAAAGCTGCGCACGATGTCCGAGGCATCGACTCTTCCAAAATGGGCCATCACCTCGTCTGCCGCGAACACCGAAAGCGCACCCCAATCCCTGATCCAGGTTTCAAGATCCCACGGTGCGCCTTTTTTCCAAATGTCAGTATCCGGAAAGAACACCAAGGCCTGATGTTCTTTTCCATCCTCAGTCACGATTGTCTCCGGGCGCAGTTCATATTCGAACCCGCCTTCATAGAAGGCCAATCGACTACGCTCGACGTCACCTAGGCCCTGCACCAGAACGCCACTGGCCTTACTGCCCTTTTCGGTGACAATCATTGGAAAGGGTTGATCTTGAACCGCATATACGGCGTGATCGGGCAAAACAGCCTGCATCGCCGATAAATCGTCTGCGCTGCGACCCATGACGAGTTCCAGCAAAGAGACATGGCGCAGAGTGCCATAGAAAAACAGATTGGACAAAGTTGAGGCCCCGAATTGGCAGATCAGATTTAACGCCAGCGGCGAAAGGCAATTTCGGTAAGTATCCCGCTGAGAACAGCACCAAAACCCAGCGTAAGCAGGATTTCCGGTGCCAGAAGCTGTTCACCATAGCCAATCCCGATCTGAAAGATAGCAAGCAGAGCCTCAAACGGACCACCAAACCGATGGCGCATCGCCTGACTGAACATCTCGTAGGTGCCCTGAACGAACAGCCCCCAGAACACCAGCGCCGCAACACCGGTCAAACCGTTGTTGACGGCCGCGGTCCAGCCACGGCCAGCACGTTTACCCATGACAACCCAGCCGCAGATCCAACCCAGGATTATGTTCACGTAGGTGAAATAACCATAGTCCTTACCCTCTTCCCCGTTATCGATAATCATGCCCGACACAAGGAACGCGATCACCAGCAGACACAACGCGGCGACGAGACGTGAGGCTGTAGGCATTCGATTTTTCCGTTCTTCAACTGGGTTTGGCTATCGTGATCTGTGTCACATCACAATTACCGGTGTCAAAGGCTGCGCCACATGCGGTCAAATAATAATTCCACATGCGGCGAAAACGCTCATCAAACCCCATCTCCGATATCTGATCCCACTTGGCATTGAAGGTCTCGTACCAGCGCCGCAGGGTCAGATCGTAGCTTTTGCCAAACTCTTTTGAGCGTACAACGGTCAACCCCGCCTGATCGATCTGATCTCTAAGGATAGACGGTGCTGGCAACATCCCGCCGGGAAAGATGTATTTCTGAATGAAATCAACGCCGTTCTTGTAAATATCCCAACGATGATCCGCGACCGTGATGATCTGCAAAGTGGCATGGGCACCCGGCTTCAACCGATCACGGACCGTGTTGAAATATGCGGGCCAATATTTCTGACCGACCGCCTCGAACATCTCGATCGAGGCAATTCCATCATATTGACCCTGCTCATCGCGGTAGTCCTGTAGCTTGAACTCCACCAGATCAGAAAGCCCTGCTTTTTCAATTCGCTCTCTAGCAAACTTCAACTGCTCTTGGCTAATGGTCAGCCCGGTGACGCGCAACCCACGCTCTTTCGCGGCATATTCGGCGAACCCACCCCAGCCGCACCCGATCTCAAGGATATGATCCCCCGGTTTGGCCCCCATTTCATCCACCAGGCTGGCGTATTTCGCAGTTTGCGCCTTTTCGAGGCTTTCCTGACCCGTTTCAAATATGGCACTGGAATAGGTCATCGTGTCATCCAGCCACAGGCCATAGAAGTCATTGCCGAGATCATAGTGATACGAGATGTTCTTTTTCGCCTGCGACCGGTTGTTACGATGCAACCAGAACCGCAGTCTTTCATAGGCTCGCACTAGAAACTGTCCGGTAAAATCATCGTAGACCGTCTCAGTTCCCAGATGCACGAGGTCCATGAAACTGCGTAGGTCCGGTGTGCTCCAATCGCCTTCAAGGTAGCCGTCCGAGAAGCCCAGCTCTCCCTCGCGCACCAGCCGGGAAAAGACGTCCGGGTCGTGGATGTCCACATGTGCCACGGGGCCTGGTTGTGGCGCATCCGCGCGGAAAATGCGTCCGTCGGGCAGCGCGATGTCAAGTCGGCCGCGCTCCATCCTCTTCAGCATCTTGAAGACTTGTGTAAAATATCTCGGCAGGTTTTCCTGCCCTTCGGTGCTCGTCAGGAACATCCGCTCTCCCCTCTGCGGTTGCGGGTCAAAGCTAGGACGGGATTCGGTTTCTGGCAAGTTTTCAGTTCCTTACTGGTCTTTTCTGGCATTATACGCGCCCAACGCACGGGCGCGGCCTTCCTTCAGCCCCACCACCGGTGCGGGATACATCTGGCCACGAGAAAGCCCCCATGATCGCGGCACGGCATCAAAATAGGCCAGCGCGGTGGATGGCGGCTCGGATTGGCCCTCGGCAATCCAGCGACGCACATAACCTGAGTTTGGATCAAACCGCTCGCGCTGTGTGTCGGGATTGAAGACACGGAAATACGGTGCGGCATCAGGGCCGCAACCGGCCACCCATTGCCATCCCATCGCATTTGCAGCTGGGTCCCAGTCGATCAGGCAATCCCCGAACCAGTCTGCGCCGATTTTCCAATGCGTCATCAGATGCTTTGTCAGATAACTCGCGACAATCATCCGAGCCCGATTGTGCATGCGTCCGGTGACATACATTTGTCTTAGACCGGCATCGACAAGCGGAATTCCGGTTCTTGCCTGACGCCACGCGCGCACTTCGGGGGTGTAGGGATCAGTATTCCAAGGGAATGCGTCCCATTCAGGCTTCCAATTGGCACTCAGAAGATGCGGCCAGTGGTACATTAAGTGATATGCGAACTCACGCCACACAAGCTGACGCAGATAGCCTTCACCACCATGCGCTCCGGTTTGGTCGGCGATTTGCACCCGGTGCCAGATTGTACGCGGCCCGATCTCGCCCAGTGCAAGGTATTCTGAAAGATCAGAGGTACCAGATTGATCCAGTTGATCCCGCTGTTCGCGATACTGATCAATACGTTCCAGAAACGCATCCAACTGGTCCAGCGCCGCATTTTCGCCCGGGTGGACAAACGGGCGGACCACTGCGGCCCCGCGCTGCATAACCCGATCCAATCGCCAATCAGACAATTGATCGGACGCAGGCCAGGTTTTCGGCGTCATAAGCCGCGTGGGCGCGGGCTCGGGCAAAGAGACTTCGCGCCCCTGCACTGATCGCCACATCGGAGTGAAGACCCGAAACGGCTGGCCGGTTTTGGTGGCGATCGTCCAAGGCTCAAACAGAAGTTGGCCAGCAAATGACTGTGCCTGGATACCCTGTTCGGTCAAAGCAGCCTTGATCTGGGTATCCCTGTTGATCGCCTCCGGATCATAAGCCCGCGTCCAGAATACGGAGCCTGCCCCAGTTTCTCTGACCAGTTCACAAAGAACATCCAGTGCTTGACCCTGGCGCAGTATCAACTTGCTGCCAAGCTGCTCAAGCCTGCCGGCAAAAGCGTCAAGGCCCAGACCAAGGCGCCATTTCGGCGCGGCACCCAAAGTCTGAACCTGATGATCGAGAACAAATACGGGCACGATGGGTCGACCTGATTGCACCGCCGCGCTCAGCGCCGGATGATCTCCTAACCGAAGATCGCGCCTGAACCACAAAATGATCGGAGAATGATCAAAATTCATGTCCGCCCCATGTTTTCTTCGAACTACGAAGCGCCGCAGAAACTGGATCACAAAACGCGGTCAAGCGCCTCCAAAAGCTGATCAATTTCCTGTCGACTGGTGTAGTGTGTAAAGCTAAGGCGCAAGACCCCTTGTTCTGCGTCAACGCCCATCGCTTGCAACGGGCGATGTGCGTAGAAATCACCGCCACCTGCCATGATACCGTGTTTGGAAAGCTCGGCAGCAACAGGCTCGGCCTTCTTATTCAGACTTAACGCTACCGTCGGTGCACGCCGGCTGGCATCAGACGGTCCGATGAGGCGCAGAGCGTTCCGGTCTTTGACCGCGTCCAGCAGAGGTTGCAATAAAGTGACCTCGTGTTCCCGCATCAGATCATGCACAAAGGACCCCCTTGCCGAAGCTCCTGTTTCCGGTCCTCCATGATGGGCACAAAGCAGGTCCACATAGTCCGCCATGCCTGCGCTGGCCGCGATCTGAGCATGGTCAGGCCCGGCTGGTGTGAACCGCTTAAAAAGAGTGTCGCCGTTAAAATAATGCGCTTGGTTGGGCAGCAATTCACCCAAAGCTCGTCGAATAACCATGCAACCCTGATGCGGGCCATAGGTTTTGTAGGCGGAAAACAGATAGATATCTGGGCCCAGATCACCGACATTGGGGAACCCGTGCGGTGCGTAAGAAACCCCGTCGACACAGGCAAAAGCACCCGCAGCATGGGCGATCGCGGTGATTTCGGTGACCGGGTTGATTTCCCCAACGACATTCGAGCAATGCGGAAAGCACACCAGCCGCACTTTCTCGTCCAGCAAATTCTCCAAATCTTGCGGGTTCAAAGACCCACTCTCCGGATCAATCTTCCATTCCCGAATTTCGATCCCCTCATCGGCCAATCGCCGCCAGGGCCCCGAGTTTGCTTCGTGGTCCTGATTGGTCACGACAATCGCTTCGCCCGGCTGCATCCACTGCCGGAATGCCTGAGCCAGTACATAGGTGTTCTGTGTCGTCGAAGGGCCAAAGCTCAGCTCATCTGTTTCCACCCCCAATATCGCGGCAAGTCGCGCTCGTGCTTCGTCCATTTCCGCGCCACCCGCACGGCTCGCCTCATAGGGCGCGTAGGGCTGAACCTTTCGCTGGATGTAGAACCGGCTCAACCGATCAAGCACAGGTTTGCAGGTATAGGACCCACCTGCATTCTCAAAAAAGGCCTGTCCTTGAAGGCTGGGTTCCGAAAAGGCCGGGAATTGTGCCCGAACGAATTCAATATCAAGAGCGCCCATCGCATCTCTCTCCCTTATCATGCACTACAGTCCGGGTTGTTGCCCGCGCAAAGTCCGGACATCCCCGAAAACAAGGCAGGTCTTCCAGCCCAGCCGCAGGTCCTTGGAACGGGTAAGGATCGACGGCAGCCCCCATGATGGCCCCATCACCACCAGCAGACCCGGCCAGATAGCCAGAGGTAGAAGGTTGGGTCAAGTGATTGCGTTAATGGTATTTTTTGCCGCCACGCAATGCGTGCACTGACGAAGTCATTGGCCCACGCGGGGCTTAGTTTCTTTTAGGTAGGAAAATGCCGGGCAGAGATGCCCGGCTCAGTGTTGCTCAAATCAGCATTAGCCCTGAACTTTGGTATAAGTCCCCTCACCCGCCAGGATGCCGCGGAACCCGCCGGGTTCATCCAGACCGAAAACGATCAGTGGCAGATTGTTGTCGCGCGCCAATGCAATGGCCGATGCGTCCATCACGCGCAGCCGCTTGGCCAAAACATCGTCATAGGAAACCTGATCATAGCGCACTGCATCCGAGTGTACCTTGGGGTCTTTGTCATAAACGCCATCCACACCGTTCTTGCCCATGAAGATCGCCTGACACGCCATTTCGTTAGCGCGCAGAGTCGCAGCGGTATCGGTGGTGAAATAGGGGTTCCCGGTTCCTGCGGCAAAGATGCAAACCCGCTTTTTCTCAAGGTGACGAACAGCACGGCGGCGAATGTAGGGCTCGCACACCTCATCCATCCGAATGGCCGAAATTACACGTGTAAAGACCCCTACCCCCTCCAGAGCGGATTGCATCGCCAGCGCGTTCATGACAGTCGCCAGCATACCCATGTAGTCGGCTGTCGTACGCTCCATCCCCTGCGCAGATCCAGACAGACCACGGAAGATATTGCCACCCCCGATGACCATGCAAATCTCAACACCAAGATCATGAACCGATTTGACCTCTTGCGCGATGCGCTGAACGGTGGGCGGATGCAGTCCGAATCCCTGATCTCCCATCAGCGCCTCGCCGGAAATCTTCAACATGACTCGGTCATATGTTGTTTTTGGGGTCTTGGTGGTCTCGACGGAAGGGGAAAGGCTCATGTTGCGCTCCGGGCTGGCACGGGGTTATTTTCCGGCGCAAAATGAAGCAAAACCTCCGCAGGTTCAATGCGGATAGTCAGGAACGGGGCAACCAGTCATGGCCGACAACTCTGAGAACCGGCTTTTGGCGCATTTGCCGTCGATTCCCGATGACAAACCTGTATTGATCGCCGGGCCCACTGCCTCGGGTAAATCGGCGCTGGCGCTGTTGATCGCCGAGCGTTTCGGAGGCGTGATTGTCAACGCCGATGCTAGTCAGGTCTATGACTGCTGGCGTATTATCTCGGCCCGCCCCTCGCCCGAGGATGAGGCCCGCGCACCGCACCGTCTGTATGGGCATGTTGCCTATGACCAGACCTATTCGACTGGTCATTGGCTGCGAGAGGTCACGCCGATGCTGTCGCAACGCCCTCGTCCGATAATCGTCGGAGGGACCGGTCTGTATTTCACAGCTCTGACCGAGGGGATGGCCGATATCCCCGCAACCCCGCCGGAAATCCGGGAACACGCGGATAAGTTGCCGTTGCAAGAACTAATCGCGGGTTTGGACGGTCTGACCCTGCAGAGGATCGACACCCAAAACCGCGCGCGTGTTCAGCGCGCCTGGGAGGTTCAGAACGCAACCGGGCGATCCCTTTCGGATTGGCAGGCTGACACCCCCGCCCCGATACTGGATATTCAAAACACGGTGCCGATTGTTTTCGACGCCAGAAAAGACTGGCTGCTGGATCGCATCAACCGACGGTTCGACCTGATGTTGGACCAAGGAGCTATAGAGGAAGTGGAGGCCATGCGCGATCGCTTTGACCCCTCTTTTCCCTCCTGTAAAGCGATCGGCGTTCCGGAGCTAATGGGCTACCTGGACGGCCGCATGACACTGGATGAGGCGCGCGAAAAAGCGACGATCGCGACACGGCAGTTTGCCAAGCGCCAACGCACATGGTTCCGTGCGCGCATGAAGTTCTGGCATCACCTTGACGCTGCGTGTTGAAGGCTGCAGTCGCCGGAGACGATAAAGCCTAATATAACAACGCTTTAATCAGCACTATGGTGAGGGATAGATATGTATCCATCTATCCGTCACAACGCGACTCGGTTCCTTTCACATTGAAACTTTCCGAACCTCACTTTCTGCCCGGATGTCGTTTTTGTACCATCTATGACGATTTCCAACATTGACGCAGGGAAAAAACTGGTGCCGAATGCGGCTATGGGGATGTTGATAAATCGTAAATCCAAGCCCGTGGCCCTACCAACCGAGACTAAACGGTCCCTGTAGTGCCCGGCTCTATCAATCAGAAACACGAAATCTAAAAAAATTATGTGTCACAGGGAGACATCTATGGAAAACCAGACAATCAACGGAAAGCCGATGCATTGGGCGGCAGAGATGCACGCCAAGGAATATCGTGAGGGCAATCTGAGCCGTCGTGAATTTCTGGCCCGTGTAACCGCGCTGGGCGTTGCTGTACCGACGGCATATGGCATGATTGGCCTGCAGTCACCGGCAGCCGCTGCCGAGCCTCAGCGTGGCGGCACCATCCGCTATCAAATGGAAGTGCGCGCACTGAAAGATCCGCGCACATATGACTGGACGCAGATCGCAACCTTCACGGCTGGCTGGCTGGAATATCTTGTCGAATACAATAATGACGGCTCGTTCAAACCCATGCTGCTGGAAAGCTGGGAAGCCAATGATGACGCCACCGAATACACGCTGAACGTCCGCAAAGGTGTGAAGTGGAACAATGGTGACGATTTCACTGCCGAAGACGTAGCTCGCAATATCGAAGGTTGGTGCGACGGGTCTCTGGAAGGGAACTCGATGGCCTCGCGCATGGCCTCACTGATGGATGAGAGCACTCAGAAAGCCGCAGATGGCGCCATCACCGTTGTCGACTCGCATACAGTCAAGCTGAAGTGCAACGCGCCGGATATCACGATCATCCCCGGCATGGCAGATTACCCGGGTGCAATCGTACACAGCAGCTTTGATGCAAATGATATGCTGTCCAACCCAGTTGGTACGGGTTTCATGATGCCCGAAAGCCATGAGGTCGGCGTGAAGGGCGTCCTGGTCCGCAACGAAGACTTTGACTGGTGGGGCTACGAAGCTGGTAAAGGCGGCTATATCGACCGGATCGAATTCATCGATTATGGCACTGACCCTGCCGCTTTCCTGGCCGCCTATGAGGCCGAAGAGATCGATATGAACTGGGAATCGGTTGGCGAGTTTGTCGACATCTTTGACAGTATTGGCCTTGTCCGCTCGGAAATCCCATCGGGCTTTACCATTGTCATTCGCCCCAACCAGCTGGCTGAAGACGCCGATGGCAACAAAATCTATGGCGACAAGAGGGTCCGTCAGGCCCTTGCCATGGCAGTCGACAACGCCGTCTGCCTTGAACTTGGCATGTCCGGCTACGGCATCACTGCCGACAACTGTCATGTAGGCCCGATGCACCCCGAGTACGACTCGGCTGTGACGCGTATCCCTTACGATCCAGCAGGCGCAAAGGCGCTGATGGACGAAGCGGGTATGGGCGATTTCGAGCACGAAGTGCAGTCGATCGACGATGACTGGCGTCGCAATACCACGGCTGCGGTAGTGGCTCAGTTGAACGATGCGGGCATCAAGGCAAAGCACACGGTTCTGCCCGGTTCGACATTCTGGAACGACTGGACCAAGTACCCGTATTCCTCGACCAACTGGAACCACCGCCCGCTGGGCACGCAGGTTCTGGCACTGGCGTATAAGTCGGGTGTCGCTTGGAACGAGTCTGGTTTTGCCAACGAAGAGTTCGACAAGCTGCTGGCCGAGGCGAACTCGATCGCGGATGTCGATATGCGCCGTGAGGTGATGGCGAAGCTGCAGACGATCATGATCGACGAAGGCGTGGTCATCCAGCCCTATTGGCGGACCGCGATGCGTCACCACCGCGACAATATGGTCGGTGTCGAAAAGCACATTGCGGACCTGCCGCAGCTTTATAAGTTCGGCCTGACTTCCTAAGCCGAAACCTACAAGGGCCGCGCCAATCTGGCGCGGCCCTTCGTCCTCAATACGGCGACCAGAATAATAGCAATGCGCGGGGCGAAATGCCTGTCACGCCAGCCGATCAACAGGGGCTAACATGGGACTTTTTATTCTAAGGCGTGTGGGGATTATGCTGCTGACAGCATTGTGCCTGACATTCCTGGTCTTCTTCCTTACCAATCTCTACCCGAACCTGGAAAAGCTTGCGAAGACGCAGGGCAATTTCCGGATGTCTGATGAACAGGTCGAGAGCTATCTGGAGAAAAACGGCTACCTCCAGTCCACGCCGATCAAATACGGTGAATGGCTGGGTGTCCTGCCCTCGTTCCGACACACAAATGAGGACGGAACCGTTCAGGGTAGATGTATCCTGCCAGGCAAAACTGCCGAGGAATCTCCGAATTTCTGCGGTATCCTGCAGGGGTACTGGGGATATTCAACCGTCTTCAAGGAAGAGGTCTCTACCGTTGTTGGCAACCGGCTGGCACTGACCGGACGGCTGATGTTCTGGGTGATGCTGCTGATGGTCCCTTCGGCACTCATTCTGGGCATCCTGGCCGGGATGAAGGAAGGTTCGGCCACTGACCGGACGCTTTCAACCTTTGCCATCACGACGACGGCGACGCCAGAATACGTCTCGGGCGTTATCTTCATAGCGATTTTCACATCCTCCGCCGTCGGGTTGAAATGGTTCAAAGGCACCGCCACGCAAGCGATGGAGAACCCGACGTTCGAGAACTTCTTCCTACCAGTTCTGACCATCGCGCTTTACGGGATGGGCTATATCGCCCGGATGACCCGCGCCTCAATGACCGAGGTGATGACGGCGCAATACATCAGGACGGCGCGTCTGAAAGGCGTGTCATTCCCGAATATCGTCATGAAACACGCGCTGCGCAACGCGCTTATCGCGCCCTTTACAGTCATTATGTTGCAGTTCCCATGGCTGCTGAATGGTGTCGTGATCGTCGAGACCCTGTTTAACTACAAGGGCTTTGGCTGGGCGCTTGTACAGGCAGCGGGCAACAATGACATCCAGCTGCTGCTGGCGATCTCGGTCGTGTCGGTCTTTGTGGTGCTGGTGACGCAGCTGATCTCGGATATCGGCTATGTCTACCTCAACCCGCGCATCCGCATTTCGTAAGGAGGGATAGATCATGGAACCACTTACCTGGACCGGCTCTATCGCCTTCCTGAACCCGCTGTTGATGCTTGCGTTGGGACTGATGCTTTTGTCCATCGTTGTCTGGATGCTGGCAAGTATCGTGCTGCCCGAAGATCAGATGATTGTGAATGCCGATGGGACGCTCAGTTCGAGCTCTGGCCTGAGAATCCTGATACAATCGGCGCTGCGCTATAGCTTTTTGGCAAGTGTGGGAATCGCGGTGGCGTACATTGTCCTTGGCATCCTGATGGGGACCAGTGCTGGCATCATCGGCGCTATCTCTCAGCAGTTTCTGCCCGTCTGGCTGTCGCTGATCATCCTTTATGCGATGTCGATTGCGTTCAAGCGCAAGCTGGGCCTATATGGCAAGCTGTTCGACAGCCCCATTGGTATGATCGGCTTTGGCCTTGTGATGTTCTGGGTGTTCACCGGCATATTTGGCGCACTCGATCTGATCGTAACCCACGATCCCCTGTCGCAGGTCTCGGGTATGAAGAACAAAGTGCCGGGCACCCCGCTTCCCAATCTGGAGGATGGACAATACGCTTGGTATTTGCTGGGTGGAGATAACCTCGCGCGCGACGTCTTTAGCCGTATGGTTAAAGGTGCCTGGATCGTCGTGCAGATCGCGCCGCTGGCGACGATGTTTGCCTTCATGGTCGGTATCACTCTGGGTTTACCCGCAGGCTACTATGGCGGGCGTCTGGATACGCTCCTGTCATTCCTCGCGAACCTGATCCTGGCCTTTCCCGTGATCTTGCTGTTCTACCTTTTGGTCACGCCCGAGATCGTAGCGACCGGCGTGCCGAACTATATGGCCGCGATCCTGTTCGTGTTCCCGATCATCTTCCTCGGCGTTCTACTGAATTCGCGTTTCTATACGCGTCCCAGTTTTCGAACGCCTTTGTTGATCGGGGTTCTGGGTGTTGCGCTCTGGCTCTACCTGTCGCTGATTTCGACCGGTGGCTACATCATCAACACCGACAGCTACCGCATCTGGGGTCTGCCGACCTACCTTGATCTGTTCGATATTCCAGGCGGTATTCTGGTGGTGTTCGTCTCGGTGGTCTTCGTGAACTCTCCGACCGTGTTCCGCATCGTACGCGGACTGGCGCTGGACATCAAAACTCGCGACTATGTGGCTGCGGCCCAAACGCGCGGCGAGGGTCCATGGTACATCATGCTGTGGGAAATCCTGCCCAACGCGCGTGGTCCGCTGATCGTCGATTTCTGCCTGCGCATCGGCTACACGACCATCCTGCTTGGAACCTTGGGTTTCTTTGGGCTGGGGCTGCCACCGGAAAGCCCGGACTGGGGCTCGACGATCAACGAGGGGCGCAAGCTTCTGTCGATCTATCTACATCCCGCACTGCCGCCCGCGCTGGCATTGCTGTCGCTGGTTCTTGGCTTGAACCTGCTAGCGGATGGTCTGCGCGAAGAAAGTCTGAAGGACTGATTGTGATCGAGGCCGGGGGCTCTGCCCCCGGGCCCCCGGGATATTTTTAGCCAGATGAAGGGGAACCCCCGGACTCTCGCGAGGAGTAATAAGATGAACAAACTGGCGGATTATGACGGGCCAATCCTGGAGATCGACAAGCTTTCGATTTCCTTCTTTACCCGCCTTCGTGAGATCCCTGCCGTGATGGATTTCTCGGTCAGTGTGCAACCCGGCGAAGCCGTCGGTTTGGTGGGTGAATCAGGTTGTGGGAAATCCACCGTGGCGCTGGGTGTCATGCAGGATTTGGGCAAGAATGGCCGCATCGTCGGTGGCTCGATCAAGTTCAAGGGGCGTGATCTGGGTGAAATGACCACCGAAGAGCTGCGCGACATTCGTGGCAATGAAATCGCGATGATCTACCAGGAGCCGATGGCATCGCTGAATCCGGCGATGAAGATCGGCAAACAGCTGATGGAAGTGCCAATGATTCATGAGGGCGTTGGTGCCGAAGAGGCCTATGCTCGTGCGTTGGAAGTGGTCACCGATGTACGCCTGCCCGACCCTGAGCGGATGCTGAACTCGTTCCCGCATCAACTGTCAGGCGGTCAGCAGCAGCGGATCGTGATTGCGATGGCGCTGATGTCGAAACCTGCCTTGTTGATCTTGGATGAGCCAACAACCGCTCTGGACGTGACGGTCGAGGCCGCCGTGGTCGAGTTGGTCAAGGATCTGGGCAAGAAATACGGCACCTCGATGCTGTTCATTTCGCACAATCTGGGTCTGGTGCTGGAAACCTGCGACCGGCTGTGCGTGATGTATTCAGGTGAAGCCGTCGAGCGTGGCTCGATCAAGGATGTATTCGACGAGATGCAGCACCCGTATACGCAAGCGCTGTTCCGCTCGATCCCGCTGCCGGGCGCTGACAAGAACTCGCGCCCGCTGGTGGCCATACCTGGGAATTTTCCACTGCCCCATGAGCGGCCTCCGGGCTGTAACTTTGGTCCGCGCTGCGACTATTTCGAAGAAGGTCGCTGTGACGCCAAGGATATCCTGATGGAGGCGGTACCGGGCAACGACCGACACCACACGCGATGCTTGAAATTCCAGGAAATCGACTGGAACGCGCCAATCACCGTTGGTGAACAGAAAGAGAAAGGCGAGATTGGCCGGACTGTTCTGAAAATGGACAACCTCAAGAAATACTATGAGGTGGCGGCGAATGCATTGTTCGGCGGTGGTGAGACCAAAGTGGTCAAGGCCAATGAGACGCTAAGCTTTGAAGCGCATGAATCCGAGACGCTTGCCATTGTCGGCGAATCCGGTTGCGGCAAATCCACTTTTGCGAAGGTCTTGATGGGGCTGGAAACGGCCACCGACGGGCAGATCCTGCTGGACAACCGCAATATCGAGGACGTGCCCATCGAAGAACGCGACGCCAAGACCGTTGGCGAAGTGCAGATGGTGTTTCAGAACCCGTTCGACACGCTGAACCCGTCGATGACCGTAGGCCGTCAAATCATCCGGGCGCTGGAAATCTTTGGCGTCGGTGACTCCGAGGCTGATCGCAAGAAGCGGATGCTGGAACTGCTGGATCTCGTGAAATTGCCCCGCGCCTTCGCGGACAGGATGCCACGCCAGCTATCAGGCGGTCAGAAGCAGCGCGTCGGTATCGCCCGCGCATTTGCCGGTGATGCACGGATCGTGGTTGCGGATGAACCGGTTTCGGCGCTGGACGTATCCGTACAAGCTGCCGTTACAGACCTGTTGATGGAAATTCAGCGCGAGCACAAAACCACGCTGCTGTTCATCAGTCACGACCTTTCAATCGTGCGCTATCTCAGTGACCGTGTGATGGTGATGTATCTGGGGCATGTGGTTGAACTGGGCACCACCGATCAGGTCTTTAGCCCACCCTATCATCCCTACACTGAGGCATTGCTAAGTGCGGTTCCAATCGCAGACACATCGATCGAAAAGCAGCACATCGTGCTTGAGGGCGATATCCCCTCGGCCATGAACCCGCCGCCGGGTTGCCCATTCCAAACACGCTGTCGCTGGAAATCAGAAGTGCCGGATGGGCGATGCGAATCCCATGTGCCTCCGGTGCAGACACTTGCGGATGGTCATCAGGTGAAATGTCACCTTGCCGAAGACATTCTGGCCAAAATGGAGCCGGTTATCAAAATTGCGGCCGAATAAATCCGCGCAAACGAAAGAAAAGGGCCGGTCAAAGACCGGCCCTTTCAATTTGCGTCACGTTTAGTGGGGAGACAGGCGACGCAGGTCGTGGGTGAGTGGCAGTTTCTGATCGTAATCAGCCCGTCATCACGTTGTTGCCGAAGTGCATGAACTCCTGGTTCATACCCGCCACATCTCCGGCTTCCAGTTTTAGACTGGCGCTGTCGAGCATCTTGTAACTCTGCTGGCTTTTGACCCAATCGTCTGCGGCCTGCAGCGTCGTAAGCGTGTATGACGTAACCTCATTGAGGTAGTGCGTCGGGATGATGATCTTGGGCTTGAGCTTGGCGACAATATCGTTGCCCTGATCGAAGCTAAGGATGTGTTCCGATCCGTCGACGGGCAAAGTCAGCACGTCTACCTGTCCTATAGCATCCCAGAACTCCTGAGGCGGATTGTGGCGGTTGTCGCCCCAGATCAAGGTGCGAATGCCTCCGGTTTCGACAAGGTAGACCACCATATCCATATGTCCGACGTTGTTGGGCGGACAAGCTTCCGCGCCAAACTCGGCCAAGGCGTTGGTCCATTCGTACCAACCCGGCGCAACGCAGGCATGTTTGTCAGCAAAACCTGTGATCTTAAGATCAGCAAATTCAAAATTGCCCGCCATCCTGTCTAAAACCATTGTGGAACTTGGCCGCTCGATAGCGTCATGGTCAAAATGAGCATGAGTGGACATAGTGATATCAACTGGGATCTGCGGGAACTCGTTGCGGAACCACAGGCCCCATGCGCCGGAGGGATCATCGCGCCAAGGATCAAACAACACGGTCGCTCCGTTTGGAGAGGTGATTTTAATCGCGCAGTGACCGTAATAATCGATTCCAACCGCTCCCGTGCTTGCCTGACCAGTCGAGCCCTGTAGATCGATTACGTGGTTATTATTGCCAGGCTGTAGCCAGGCCTGCGATTGCGCCTCGGCCGGTTTGCTACCCAGCAGTGAGGCCCCTGCACCGACACCGGCGGCCCCGGCAGCCATAAAGAACGATCGACGCGACAGACCAGTTGCCAATGTGTCGCGTTCTCCGTTTAGAATTGTGGGTTTCAGATCTTTGCGATCCATTTTTATCCTCCCGAGTTGAAAAGGCCCGGCTTGGTCCGCACCCTTGCGACCAGCCTAGCGCGCGTGGCACAGGTTGCTCAGATCAGAAAAATCGGGGGGGAATATGGGGGAAATCCCCATATTCAGAAATCACGAAATCGACAAAAGATGGCTTCGCAAATTCTGGTCACGGCCTTCGAGGCCAAGTTTTCGACGAATATTGTTACGATGAAAATCAATTGTAGAAGTTTCGCGCGACATCGCCCGGGCGATATCTTTCGTGGTTTTGCCCGACATGACCAGCTGAGCAATTTCGATCTCGGTCGGCGTCATGACCGAAAACGCATCCGATAGTTTGTCGGAAATCATTGAAGTAATCTCTTGCAGATTACGCTCGGCCAATTCCAGATAAACTTGCGAGGCGTCGCCTTCGGTCAATAGCCCGCGCAACTTGTCCAGATAAGGCAACACCATCGTGCGAACCTGATCTACGATATCCTGATCCCGGTCTTTCCGATCGTCGTCCAAACTGGTCAACAGCACCCGTAGCGCCGTGTTTGTTTCCTGCAGCTCCCGCGTCCTCGCCGCGACGCGGTGCTCCAGTTGCGCCAGAGTTTCATTCAACTTCACTTCCAGCGCTCGGCGCAGGTAAACCTCTTGGATCAAAGCCAAATCCGATTCAACCATGCGCGCAAACTGTGCCAAACCTTCACGAAACAACAAGGCCCGGCGATTGCGGTGACGGTCCAAGACGCAGATTGTTCCGAATACCGAACCATCCGGCCACTTCAGCGGAAAACCGATATAGAAGGACATGCCATGCTCCATGTCCTCATTGTCGCTCCAGGCCGGGTCACATGTTGCGTCCTCGACAACAAATTCGCCGTCGCGTTCCAGAACGCCCTGACAATAGAGCTTGGGGTTCAGTCGAAAATTCATGCCGACCGGGTATGGGTTTTCTGGATGATCCGATGTGATCAGAACCGCATGATCCGGCGCTTCGGTCTTCATGATCAAAGTGGCGGGCACATCGGCCAGCTGCGAAACAAGGTCGACCAAACGCTGCCAGTTCGCCATTGTTTCGGGTGGTATGTTGGGTCGATCTTGGATCATCGTAATTCGCACAAGTCCGAAAGGTTATCCAATCAGACTAGGACAGCGTTTGGCGGTAGATCAAGAAACAGACACGCTGCGGCGCAGCTAGCCCCCCCAGATCACTTTTACGTAGTTCTGGGTTTCCTTGTAGGGTGGAATTCCGCCGTGCTTTTCAACTGCTTTGGGCCCTGCATTGTAAGCTGCCAGTGCAAGGCGCCAGGACTTGAACTTGCGGTATTGCCAGGAAAGATAACGCGCACCACCCTCCAGATTCTGGATCGGATCGTGCGGATTGACGCCCAGCAGCCGCGCGGTCTGGGGCATCAGTTGCGCAAGACCTAAGGCCCCTTTGTGGGATTTGGCATTCGGGTTCCACCCGCTTTCTTGTTGAACAAGTCGCAGGAAAAGTTCTTCCGGCACGTTATGTTGCCGCGCTGCTTTTCTGGCATGATCCAGATACTGGCCTCGATAGTTACCAGAGTAACGCTTGACGAATTTCCCACGCTCGGTCTTGGGTTTAAGCCGTTCAGAGCCGCGATATTGCGTAGCGGCCCGATTATCCAAAACCTTGGATTGCTTGAGGAATATCGCCTTGCGATTCTTGGTGGACAGCGTTTCTGCCTGCGTCGCGAACGACGTCAGACAAAGACCCAATACCGAGATACCGCCGACCAGAAAACGCATTAATGCCAATCCTGCACCCTCAACAACCAATCAGATTATAGTTAAATCAGCCGGAAATGAAAGCTTGGTTAAGACAGTCCTAATGTTTTCCTGCTCAGCGTTGCACGATCAATCATGTTTCAACCAAGTCGTAGCCCGTATAGGGTCAGCACCAGAATACAGCGCCAGATTCGGGCGCCATCCAGTCAGAGTAAAACGAGGGAATATATGGCGGGTTCAGTCAACAAGGTCATTCTGATCGGCAATCTCGGTGCCGACCCCGAGGTGCGGTCGTTCCAGAACGGTGGTAAGGTGTGCAACCTGCGCATCGCAACGTCAGAGACATGGAAAGACCGCAACACTGGTGAGCGTCGGGATCGAACCCAATGGCACACAGTCGCCATCTTTTCGGAACCTCTGGTTCGCGTTGCCGAGCAGTATTTGCGTAAAGGCAGCAAAGTCTATGTCGAGGGCCAGTTAGAGACCCGTAAGTGGCAGGATCAGTCGGGGCAGGATCGCTATTCGACTGAGGTTGTCCTGCGCCCTTACCGCAGCGAGCTGACTATGCTGGATGCCCGCGGTGAAGGCGGTGGCGGCGGTGGTGGCTATGGCGGTGGTCAGGCCGGAGGAGGCTATGGTGATCCCTATGGCGGCCAGTCCAGCGCCCCTGCCCCTGCATCCGGCGGCATCGATGACGACGAGATTCCGTTCTAAACCAAACGGAGAAACAACATGGCATGGTCCTTCTCACTTGGCCGATTGCTCGGCTCGGAACTGAGGGTCCATGTCACCTTCTTCCTGCTGCTCGCCTGGGTTGGTTTTGCAGCGTATTCCAGCGGTGGTTGGCCCGCTGCGCTCAACAACATCCTGTTCGTTCTGGCTTTGTTTGCCTGTGTCGTCGCGCATGAATTCGGTCACGCGCTCATGGCAAGGCGATACGGGATTCGCACCCCTGATATCACTTTGCTGCCAATCGGTGGACTGGCACGTCTTGAGCGGATGCCAGAAAAACCGATGCAGGAGGTTTGGGTCGCCTTAGCAGGCCCGGCCGTAAACGTCGTCATCTGGGCCATCCTCGTGGTTTTAGGCGCGGGGATACAACTTGGATCGCTGGCCCAGATCGACTCGGCAGGCACAAACCTACTGAGCCGTCTGGCCTATGTGAATCTGTTGCTGGCGGCCTTCAACATGATCCCGGCATTTCCGATGGACGGCGGGCGTGTATTCCGCGCCTTGCTATGTATGAAGATGGAACGTGCCAAGGCCACGCGGATCGCCGCCCTTGGCGGTCAGATCGTAGCGGTCGGGCTTGGTTTTCTGGGGCTGACCTCTGGCAACCCGATACTGGTTCTGATCGCCGTCTTTGTCTTCATTGCCGCGAATTCCGAAAACCAGGACGTTGCGCTACGTTCGGTTGCGCGGCGTGTTAAGGCCCGGGATGCGATGATCACCGAGTTCAAGGCGTTGTCGCCCGATGATACGTTGGCGACGGCGGCTCAAGCGGTCATTCATACGACCCAGCACGAGTTTCCGGTCTTGGCCGAGGATGGCAGCCTTTTGGGTTTTGTCACCCGTGACCGACTGTTCGCAGCGTTAGCAAGCGACCATCCCCGATCCGAGCCTGCAGCGTCGATTATGGATAAGAACATACCACAAGTCGCGCTCACCAGCGGTTTGGATCAAGTTCTGAATGGCCTGCATAAAGGTGCACCCGCAATTGCTGTTTGTACCAAATCGGGACACATGGTTGGCTATATCACCCGCGAAAACATCGGCGAGCTGATGGTAATCCAGGGGCGCTGAATCTCAGCAGGCGGCCAGCGCATCATCAAGCACCGAGACCACTGTCTCGCGCGGCACTTCTGAAGTGACGAACGCCTGTCCGATGCCTCGTGCCATAATGAAACGCAACTGGCCATCCATGACCTTTTTGTCCTGCGCCATCAGATCGACCAGCGTTTCTGCATCCGGCAATTCACCCGGAATATCGGCCAGATCAGTCTTCATGCCCATGGCGCGCAAATGCGCACTGACACGGCTTGGATCTTCTTGCGGGCAAAGCCCCAAGCGAGAAGAAGTTTCAAACGCCAGCGCACAGCCGATGGCGACACCTTCACCGTGCAGCAATCGATCAGAATAATCGGTTGCAGCCTCAAGCGCGTGGCAGAAAGTATGACCCAGATTGAGCAGCGCCCGGTCGCCCTGCTCGGTCTCGTCGCGCGCGACGATATCGGCCTTCATCTGAACCGAGCGTGTGACGGCCTGCACCCGCGCCGCCATATCGCCGGATGCTAATAGAGGCCCGTTATCTTCAAGCCACTCAAAGAACTGGGCATCGCCCAACAGTCCATATTTGACGACTTCGCCATATCCGGCGAGAAAGTCTCGCGTCTGTAACGTACCCAGCACGTCCGTGTCGGCCAACACCAGTGACGGCTGGTGAAACGCTCCAATCAGGTTCTTGCCCTGTGGCGCATTTATCCCAGTCTTGCCGCCAACCGAGCTGTCGACCTGTGCCAGCAGCGAAGTCGGTATCTGAACAAAGCGTACCCCGCGCCGCATCACTGCTGCAGCAAATCCCGCCAGATCACCGATCACACCCCCTCCTAGCGCAACGACGATGTCGTTCCGTTCGACCTTCTCCGCCAGCAACCATTCTACCGCGCGCTCAAAATGCGGCCAGCTTTTGGTGGCCTCACCCGCTGGCATTGCCAGAGCATTCATCTCGATCCCGGCTGAGGCCAGGCCTTCACGCAGTGCATCCAGATGCAGGCCCGCGACAGTCTCATCCGTCAGAACCGCGACACGCTTACGCTTTATCAGTGGAGCAATCCGTTCCCCAGATTGCGCCAAAAGGCCGGGGCCGATCTCTACATCATAAGAACGCTCGGCCAGATCAACATGTACGGTTTGATGCATTAAATTCGTTCCAAAATATCAGGGCGCGTCACCAATGCGGCGATCACCCGATCCACCATATCTTCGATTGCGGTTTCACCATCTGAGTCAGCCACCAGATCGGCCTGTTCATAGATCGGCACGCGCGCCTCGTACAAACCGCGCAACGTTGCATACGGGTCTGCCGTACGCAGCAACGGGCGCGTGTCTTTATGTTTGACGCGATTCCACAACACGTTCAGATCGGCCCGCAACCACACAGATGCACCGCGATCTGAGATCATTTTTCGATTGCCGTCTGCCAGAAACGCGCCGCCTCCAGTCGACAGGATGCCTTTTTCCTCGTCCAGAAGCCGCCCGATGATCTGACTTTCCTTGCTGCGAAAGAACGCCTCGCCATCACGGGCAAAGATCTCGGGGATGGTCATGTTGGCCGCCGATTCGATCTCGGAATCGCTATCGAGAAAGGGAACGCCGAGCCGCGCCGCAAGGGCCCGGCCCACCGCAGTCTTTCCAGCCCCCATCATTCCGACCAAAACGACGGTTTTGTGCAGTTGAAACTGCGCCGCTGTGTCGGAACGCACCGTGTTATGCTTAATTTCGCTCATTTCGTCGTGAATGACGTGATCTTAAGAAAAATGCTAGTTATAACTTGGGCAAAAGCAAAAATTGAGGCAGCGTTCACCCATGGGCCGTTTAATCAAGTTCCTGATTTACCTCATCTGCCTGTGTTTCATCGGGCTGGTTGGGTATGCCTATGTCGGGCCGTTTTTTGGTGCGGACTTTTCCGCTCCTCAAAGTGAAGTCCGCGAACCGGTCATCTTGAATGCCGACTAGAACCACTCTTCTGGCGTTTTTACTGGCCGGAACTGCGCAGGCACAATCGACGGAGCCCTTGTCGATCATTGACTGGCTGACCGACCCCCCAGAAAATCTGCCGGGCACAGTGCTGATGGAACCGCCTGTGACCCAGACAGGGTTGCAGCCGGATATTCAGGTCACCCCGCTTGAGGCGCTGTCGCCACCGCTGGGTTTGGTGGCCTCTTCCGTCACAGGTCTGCCGGTCAACTTGTGGCAGAACAGCGATGCGGATCGCTTGGCGGAACTGATCGCGCAGGTGCGGGTCAAGTCCAACCCCGCAATGCAACGGCTGCTGTTCACCCTGCTCCTTTCCGAGGCACGTCCCCCGAGCGGAGGACAGGCAGAAGACAAATTGCTGATGGCGCGACTGGACCGCCTTATGCAATTGGGCGCATCCGATCCGGTACAGTCTCTGGTTCAGCTGGCCGGTCCGACCGATACGCAAGCTCGTTTCAAACGCTGGTTCGATGCAACTTTGCTGACGGGTGACGAAGACCGGAGTTGCACCGCGCTGATCGCGCAGCCGAATTTGTCTCGGGATTACGCGGCGCAGATATTCTGCAAGGCCCGTCGTGGAGATTGGGCCTCAGCCGCGCTGACGCTCGAAGCCGCTCATGCGCTGCAGGTGCTGCCCGAAGACCAGCTTGCGTTGCTCGATCGCTTTCTCAGCCCGGAATTGTTCGAAGGGGCTGAGTATCTTCCTCAGCCCGACGACCCGAATCCGCTTACGTTCCGTCTGTTCGAAGCCATTGGTGAACGTTTGCCCACGGCTTCGCTGCCACGGGCGTTCGCCAATGCCGATCTGCGCGATGTGGCGGGCTGGAAAGCCCAGGTCGAAGCTGCTGAACGATTGACGCGGATTGGGGCGCTGACACCCAATCAGTTGCTTGGCCTATATACCGAACGTTCGCCGGCTGCTTCCGGCGCCGTGTGGGATCGCGTGGCCGCCATCCAACGGTTCGAAACCGCATTGGAAACCGGAAATCCCGAGGCAGTTTCCAAAACTCTTGTTGAGGTCTGGGCTCAGATGAAAACCGTCGGGCTTGAGGTTCCGTTTGCCGAACTTTTTGCCCCGCGTCTGGCAGCAATGAAACTATCAGGTTCGGCCGCCAAGAATCTGCGGTGGCGTATTCTGCTGTTATCCGAGCTTTATGAAGACGCGGCGCAAGATGTGCCCGAAGGTTCCGATGCGAATATGTTTCTGGCCGCCCTTGCACAGGGCGATCCGCAACGCGCGCCGTCGCCAACCCCTCTGGCGGATGCCATTTCGCAGGGCTTTGCCTGGTCCGCGCCCATCCCTTCGGATATCGACGGGCTGCTGAGTAACGATCAATTGGGCGAAGCCATTCTGGAAACGATGCAATTGTTCGCCCATGGCGCGCGCGGCAATCTGGTCGACCTGACCGCTGCAATCGCTGCGTTCCGCCGCGTGGGTCTTGAAGACTCCGCACGTCGGGCCGCGTTGCAGTTGATGATCTTGAACGGGGCTTGAGCATGACCGCGCCCGCGTCTCAGGAGCTGTGGATTTCCACCTTCCTCGAAGCGCAAGCTGCCGAGCTTGGCGCTGCCACCAACACCCTGCTCGCCTATGGCCGGGATCTGAAAGATTTCTCTGATTGGTTGACGCGTCGGAAATCGGGCTTTTCCGAAGCGGATCGCGATCGGATCGAAGGTTACCTGATCGATTGCGATGCGCAGGGCCTGTCGCGCTCGACAAGGGCACGGCGGTTGTCGGCGATCAAACAATTGTATCGATTTGCTTTCGAAGAAGGCTGGCGCGAAAGCAACCCGGCCATCCAGATCAAGGGACCAGGGCGCCCCAAGCGATTGCCAAAAACACTGGACGTGCCCGAAGTTGACCACCTGCTTGCAGCAGCGCGGCGCACGGGCCGTTCCGACGCAGACAAAATTCGCAACACGTGCCTGATGGAACTGCTCTATGCGACGGGGATGCGGGTGACAGAACTGGTATCGCTGCCGGTCAGTTCAGCCAGAGGTGATCCGCGCATGCTGCTGGTCCTCGGCAAAGGCGGGAAAGAACGGATGGTTCCGCTGTCCCCCCCTGCCCGCGAGGCGTTGGCAGACTGGCTGCAAGCCCGCGATGCGGCCGAGGAAAAAGCTATTTCCAAAGGGGGGCAAGCGTCGCGTTTCCTGTTCCCGTCGCGCGGGAAATCCGGGCACCTGACGCGGCATCGCTTCTTTCTGCTGGTCAAGGAACTGGCGATCGAAGGCGGTGTTTCGCCTGAAAAAGTCACACCTCATACGCTGCGCCATGCGTTTGCGACGCACCTGCTGGCCAATGGCGCGGATTTGCGCTCGATCCAGACGCTGTTGGGCCATGCAGATGTGGCGACAACCGAGATCTATACGCATGTTCTGGATGAGCGCCTGTCGGAACTGGTGTTGGAACACCACCCGCTGGCCAAAGACGACACCACAGATCAGGGCTAACCCCTTGATTGGCCGGGCCCGCACCCCCATAACGAATGCAGCAACACGAACAACCTAGGACCAATGGAACCCACTCCTTCTCTGCTTGATGGCGCATTCTGGATCACGACAGGATCCATTCTTCTTCTCCTTGTCCTATCGGGCTTTTTTTCGGGCTCCGAAACTGCGCTGACCGCATCATCGCGTGGCAAGCTGAGAGCGCAGGCTGACAAAGGCTCGCGCGGGGCGAAAAAAGCGCTGGAAATCACCGATGATAACGAACGTCTGATCGGCTCGGTCCTTCTCGGCAACAACCTTGTCAACATCCTTGCCGCTTCGTTGGCAACCGCCCTGTTTACTCGCCTGTTCGGCGAAAGCGGTGTGGCGCTGGCGACGCTCGTGATGACCCTTCTGGTGCTGATCTTTGCCGAGGTGCTGCCCAAGACCTACGCGATTACCAACGCCGAAAAAGCCGCCGCCTTGGTGGCACCCGTTATCAGCGTCGTCGTAACGGTGTTCTCGCCGGTGGTGGCTGCCGTCCGACTGCTGGTGCGCGGTGTATTGCGCCTGTTCGGCGTACAGATCGACCCCGATAGCAACATCCTTGCGGTCCGTGAAGAAATCGCTGGCGCATTGCAACTGGGCCATTCCGAAGGTGTGGTCGAAAAAGAAGATCGCGACCGTATTCTGGGCGCGCTCGATCTTGGCGATCGCGCGGTGGAAGAGATCATGCTTCACCGCTCGAATATTGAGATGATCGATGCGGATGACGAACCCGAGGCGATCCTGAAACAGTGTCTGGAAAGCCCACACACCCGCCTGCCTGTGTTCCGTGAAGAACAGGAAAACATCGTGGGTGTCGTGCACGCCAAAGACTTGTTCCGCGCAATGTATGCACAGGTAGGCGGCGCGGATGGTGATCCAGAGCGGCTTAAGAATTTCGACATCGCGAAGGTTGCCAACGATCCTTATTTCGTGCCCGAAACCACCACTCTGGACGACCAAATGCGTGAGTTTCTTCGCATGCACAGCCATTTCGCGCTTGTTGTTGACGAATATGGATCGCTGCGCGGGCTGATCACGCTGGAAGATATTCTGGAAGAGATCGTGGGCGAGATCGCAGACGAGTTCGACATCGACGAAGATGTCCCCGTTACCCGATCTGACGACGGCCAGTATCTGGTCGAAGGCGCAATGACCATCCGCGACGCCAACCGCGCGCTTGACTGGTCGCTGCCGGATGAAGAAGCCAACACGCTGGCCGGTTTGGTGATCCACGAGGCTCAGATGATCCCCATTGTGGGCCAAGTATTCTCGTTCCACGGTTTCCGATTTGAGGTCACGGCCCGCGAAGGCAACAGGATCACCGCCCTCAAGGTTCGTCCTCTCTAAGCCCTACAGCGCGCGTATTCAGCAAACGACGCGCGGTGTCGCGAACGGAACAGTAATACGCCAGAGCCCTCGGCAGGCTCGGCCAAAAGCCGAGGGAGAAACATCGTGAAAACCACCACCCGTGTCGCAGTTATCGGAGGCGGCGTTGTCGGATGCTCGGTCCTCTATCACCTGACCAAGCTCGGTTGGTCGGATGTGATGCTGCTGGAACGGTCTGAGCTAACCAGCGGTTCGACCTGGCATGCGGCGGGCGGGTTTCACACCCTGAACGGTGACACAAACATGGCCGCCCTGCAGGGCTATACCATCCGGCTGTACAAAGAGCTGGAAGAGATCACGGGCATGTCGTGTGGACTGCACCACGTCGGCGGCGTCACGCTGGCTGACAATCAAGACCGGTTCGACATGTTGCTTGCCGAACGCGCCAAGCACCGATTCATGGGTCTTGAGACCGAGATCGTCGGGCCTGAGGAGATCAAAAAAATTGCTCCGATCACCAACACCGATGGCATCCTTGGTGCGCTGTATGATCCGCTGGACGGGCATCTTGATCCGTCGGGTACAACACACGCATACGCCAAGGCCGCGCGTATGGGCGGGGCTACGATCGAAACACATTGCATGGTGCGCGAGACCAACCAGCGCCCGGACGGAACTTGGGACGTGGTGACCGACAAGGGTACAATTCACGCCGAACATATCGTCAATGCGGGCGGATTGTGGGCGCGCGAGGTCGGTGCGATGGCCGGGATCTATTTCCCGTTGCATCCGATGGAGCATCAATATCTGGTCACCGATAACATACCCGAGATCGAGGCCATCATCGACGCAGGTGGCGAGCACCCGCATGTGATGGACCCCGCTGGCGAAAGCTATCTGCGGCAGGAAGGGCGTGGACTGTGCATCGGCTTCTACGAACAGCCCTGCAAGCCTTGGGCTGTCGATGGCACCCCGTGGGAGTTTGGCCACGAACTGCTGCCCGATGACTTCGACAAGATCACCGATAGCATTGAATTCGCCTACAAACGCTTCCCTGTTCTCGCTGAGGCGGGTGTCAAATCCGTCATCCATGGGCCGTTTACCTTTGCCCCGGATGGCAACCCTCTGGTCGGTCCGGTGCCAGGAGTGCGGAACTACTGGTCAGCCTGCGGTGTCATGGCCGGTTTCAGCCAAGGCGGTGGTGTTGGCTTGACCCTTGCTCAATGGATGATCGAAGGCGAACCCGAACGCGATGTGTTTGCCATGGATGTGGCGCGGTTTGGCGATTGGATCAGCCCGGGCTATACGCGCCCCAAGGTGATCGAGAACTATCAGAAGCGGTTCAGCGTCGCTTATCCGAACGAGGAACTGCCTGCAGCGCGACCCAACCGAACGACACCAATGTACGACATCTTCAGCGATCTCGGTGCCGTTTGGGGGCAGCAATACGGGCTGGAAGTACCAAACTACTTTGCCCAGGGCGATGAACCGGATTTCGAGACACCCTCGTTCCGCCGTTCCAACGCCTTTGAGGCCACCGGCCGCGAAGTTCGTGCCGTGCGTGGAGGTGTTGGGATCAACGAAGTCCACAATTTCGGAAAATACCGTATTACCGGTGCCGGTGCTCGTGCATGGCTGGATCGCATCATGGCGGGCCGCATACCCAAACCAGGCCGCGTTTCACTGACGCCAATGTTGTCGCATAAAGGTAAGCTGATCGGGGATTTCACCGTCTCCTGCTTGGGCGACGACCTTTTTCACCTGACCGCCTCATACGGCAGTCAGGCATTTCATATGCGCTGGTTCCTGCAAAACCAGGACCATGGCGTGGGCATCGAGAACATCAGCGACCGGTTGAATGGGTTTCAGATCGCAGGCCCCAAGGCCACCGAGGTTTTGTCGGCCTGCACCCGAGAAGCAGTCACCTCGCTCAGGTTCCTCGACGTGCGCGAGATGACAATTGGCATGACGGACTGCATCGTTCAGCGTGTCAGCTATACCGGCGATCTGGGTTATGAGATTTATTGCGACCCAATGGCCCAACGGCAACTCTGGTGGAGTTTGTGGCAAGCGGGTCAAGCTCATGACATGACCCCATTTGGCATGCGCGCAATGATGAGTCTGCGTCTGGACAAGTTCTTTGGCTCGTGGATGCGAGAATTTTCACCCGACTATACAGCGGCAGAAACCGGGTTGGATCGGTTCATCTCATTCTCCAAGAACAGTGATTTCATAGGCCGAGCAGCGGCCGAGGCCGAGCGCGCATCTGGCGTTGATCGCTGCTTGGTGGCTTTTGAGGTCGACGCGGCAGATGCGGATGTAAACGCGTACGAACCGATCTGGTTAGACGGCGCTGTTGTCGGCTTCTGTACATCTGGTGGGTATTCGCACTTTGCGGGCAAGTCGATTGCCATGGGGTTCCTCCCGACTGAACAGGCCACCGAGGGACGTGCGGTTGAAATTGAAATTCTAGGTCAGATGCACAAAGCGCGTGTCATCACGACCCCACTTTTCGATCCCGATGGCGCAAGAATGCGGGGATGACTTATTAATCCACCGACGGCATGCTTGCGAAATGACCCAGATTCCCATCATCCTGCTCGCTGCCGGGCAATCCAGCCGCATGGGTGGTGCTGATAAGTTAATGCAACCGATTGAAGGCGTGCCGCTTCTGCGCCGAGTGGCTCAGCGGGCGCTTGCCGCAGGTCACGTTATCATCGCCCTGCCCCCGGCCCCACATCCCCGATATACGGTGCTACAGGGCCTCGATGTTCAACTGGTCGAAATCCCAAATGCGCAAGAAGGCATGAATGCCAGTTTGAGAGGCGCAATGGCCTCCGTTCCAGCAAATGCACCTGCGGTCATGATCCTGTTATCGGACCTTCCGGACCTCACAACCCAAGACCTGAACAGCGTTCTCCGATCAGTCAAAACCCACCCTGACAATCTGATATGGCGTGGGGCTACTGACGAAGGCGCTCCCGGCCATCCTGTCGTGTTTGATCGTTCTCTATTTTCAGAGCTTTCGGAACTGAACGGTGACAGCGGCGCGCAGATTGTTGTGCAACGCTACAAGGGCAAGGTTCATCTGCATCGCCTGCCCGCCCAGAATGCGCTGCTTGATTTGGATACACCCGCCGATTGGACCCGTTGGAATGCGGGCCGACCGCAAAAGCAGCCCCTCAAATAAACGCGACCCGGTCAATAATGACCGGGTCGCATGCCCAAAAACAGGACTACCACTTTCACCAATCTCTAAAGCGCGGTCAGATCGCCAATCAGGCTTCCCGACGTTGTGCTGCTGAACCTAAACAAGACCCCCTCGTTAACATGCCGCTCAGCGCTATGGAGACTGAGATGCGCCTTTGACACCCCCTAGTGCCTAAGGCCCCCCTCACTTGGGCAACTCCAATGTCGCTGATCCGATGCGTTCAAACAATGTAAAATTGGATGAAATGGTAAATTTCAGCGCAGGCGCACTGGCTTTTGAGCAACAATGCAACACTCTGGTTTCTACCAATGGTTGCATCGACTTATACTTTTTCCAGAAGTTTCCGTCAGTTGCGCACTTAGAATACGGCTAACTTACCTATTTCAAAGGCATCGACGGGCGTGTTCGAAATTTGAACACTCCATCTCACGCAACTTTTAGGAGAAGTATTTTTGAGACCGCAAAAGCGTCGTTTCTTTGTTAACAAAAATGAATCAATTCAATGCTTTTTCGAAATTATTGACTTTATCGGCAACAATCCACCGATTCGCCACATAGCACCCAAGCTGATTCTTGCTACCCGAGCACGTTGAACGGAGTCATTAAAGCGGCGAAACGTGGCGAAATTAAGGTTTCTTAATATTTCTCTCAGGATATCCCAAGGTTGCCAGTGCATCTCCTGTCTCAATGCGCGGGATCAACCGCCGAAATAGACAGGAGTCAAAATGAGCATCCGTAAATCCTCACTGCTTATTCCACGCACATCCAGCTGGATGGGAGCTACCGCACTGGGCGCGGCCATGATGGCCACCACCGCCCTGCCCGCAATGGCAGACGAGGCTCTGGCCGATCTGGTCGAAACCGTCTCGCCTTCGGTGGTCACGATCACCGCCAAGCAAGATGCCAAACCACGCCCCACACAAGGTCAAGAGTTCGACCTCGAAAACCATCCCTTTGGCGAGTTCTTTAAACGGTTCGGCGGTCCTGAAGGATTTGACATGCCGCAGCGAGGCCCCAGCCAGGGTTTGGGATCAGGCTTTGTACTTGATAAGGCGGGATACATCGTTACCAACCACCACGTTGTCGACAACGCCAGCGAAGTGACCGTACGTCTGAGCGATAACCGCACTTTCGAAGCCGAAATCGTCGGAACAGATCCGCTGACGGACATCGCCGTACTTAAAATCGACGCAGGGGAAGACCTGCAAGCCGTTCAAATGGGTGACAGCGACGTCATTCGTGTGGGCGAAGACGTCGTCGCCATCGGCAACCCGTTTGGCCTGAATGCAACTGTCACGACCGGTATTGTTTCCGCGAAGGGACGCAATATTTCGGAAGGCCCTTATGCCGAATTCATCCAGACCGATGCTGCCATCAACAAAGGCAACTCGGGCGGTCCGCTGTTCAACATGGAAGGTGAAGTGATCGGTGTGAACTCGGCTATCTATTCGCCGAGCGGCGGCTCAGTCGGGCTCGGCTTTGCGGTGACCTCGAATATTGTAGATCACATCACGGCTGATCTGCGCGATGACGGCGAGGTCAGCCGCGGTTGGTTGGGAGTGTCGATCCAGAATGTCAGCCCCGAACTGGCTGCTGCGATGGGTATCGATACGGCAACAGGTGCACTGGTATCGGATGTTGTACCTGACAGCCCGGCCGATGGCGTACTGCAGCAAGGTGACGTGATCCTGACCTTCAATGACGAAGCCGTTGATTCCAGTAGCGATCTTCCGATCCTGGTTGGCACGACCAAGGTAGGTACTGATAGCACGCTGACTGTTCTTCGAAATGGCAAAGAAGAACAGATCGAACTGACAATCGGTCAGCATCAGTCAGCCTCGGCGGCGACCGATAGCGTGGTTGAAGACAAGTTCGAAGGTACGTCGCTGGGCGTAACCGTGGCACCGCTGACCGAAACCGCCCGCGCCGAGATTGGCGTGGCCGAGAACATCGATGGTGTTGTTGTCACCGATCTGGAGCCCGAAAGCCCTGCGGCCAAGGCCGGATTGCAGCGTGGTGATGTGATCGTTCGACTGGGCAATCTGGATACCGTTACGCCAGACGCTTTGAAAGAAGCGCTGGAGAACGAAAAGACGGATCCAGCTCTGGTTTTGATCAATCGCGGTGGCAACCAGATCTTCGTCGCGGTCGAAATCGCCTAACCCTACACCTAAGCGCGCCACATGATGGGGAAATCTGGAGCGCTTATTCTGGCAGGCACGGATTGTCCACGTGCCGCCGGAACAGCCGGGTGCACCTTTGCACCCGGCATGTTTTTTTCAAAGAGTATGTGTGTTTAAATCCCATTGGGAAGGAGCCCTGACCATGAGCAGACGCTTGTTGATCGTTGAAGATGACCAAGACACACGGGACTTCATTGCCAAGGGATTTGGTGAAGAAGGCTATGTTGTCGAAGTCGCATCAGATGGCCGCGAAGGCCTGTACCACGCAACTGACGGCGGATTTGATGCGGTCGTACTGGACCGAATGCTTCCCGGGCTGGACGGGTTATCACTGATTAAGTCAATGCGTGCGGCTGGGTTGAAAACACCTGTTCTGATGTTAACCGCCATGAGTGCAGTGGACGAGCGAGTCAAAGGCCTCCGCGCGGGCGCAGACGATTATCTGGTCAAACCATTTTCATTCCAGGAACTTCATGCCCGGATCGAAGCCCTGTTGCGTCGACCGCAAGAAGCCGAAGAGACGCCTACCCTTGCCTGCCGCGATCTCGAAATGGATCTGTTAACCCGCAAGGTCACGCGCAACGGTCGTGAAATCACCCTGACCCCGCGCGAATTTCAAATTCTGGAGTTCTTTCTGCGCCGAAAAAACCGCGTCGTCTCGCGCACGATGTTGCTTGAAGGTGTGTGGGATTACCACTTTGACCCGAACACCAACGTGGTCGACGTCCATATTTCGAAACTGCGCCGCCAGCTTGATGAAGACGGAGCTGACCCGGTGATTGAAACAGTCCGAGGCGCCGGATACATGGTTTCGGATGGATAACCTGCGCCTGTCGCTGAAAAACTCTCGTACTCGGTTGGTTCTGGCCAGCATGGTGCTTAGCACTTTGCTGACGGCGACCGTTCTGACGATGGTGTATTTTACGGCCAATCGCACGATTTCAGGCGAGACGCGTTCGGTCGTTCAGGCCGAGCTTACGGGCCTGGCAGATGAATATGAACGGCGTGGCATGATCGGGTTGATCTCTGCCATCGACCGCCGTTTGCCGACAGCGGCCGAGCGGGATGCCTTGTACCTGCTGACAGGTCGGCAAGGCACGAAACTGGCGGGCAACCTGACGCATTGGCCGGAAGGGATAACTCCGGGCAGCGGCTGGGTCGATCTTCAACTTCGCAAAGAAGATACGGATCAATATGTCCCGATCTCTGCCGCTTCGGTCCGGCTGCCGGGTGGTGAGAGGCTGCTTGTCGGGCGTGATTCATTGGCCAGACAGCAATTCGACCGGGTTCTGTTCCGATCTGTTGCACTGGCACTTGCCACTGCATTGGCGCTGAGTTTGTTGACCGGCTGGCTGCTGACCCGGCTGGTGTTTTCACGACTGAAAGACATCGCCAATACAGCCGACAATATCGTTTCCGGCGATTTAGCTCTGCGCATGCCTCTACGTGGCACGGGCGATGAATTCGATCAGGTCGCGGGCACGTTGAACAACATGCTGGACCGTATTGAAGAGTTGATCAGCAACCTGCGCACAACCTCCAATTCGATTGCTCATGACCTGCGCTCTCCCTTGTCGCGGCTGCGGCAAAGGGTCGAATCTCTGGCTGAGCCCGGCAAAAGCGATCAAGATCGCGAGATCGACATGGCGCGCGCGACAGGAGAGATTGACCACCTGCTGCGCGTTCTCAGCCAACTGACCGAGATTTCGCGCGCCGAGGCCGGTCTGGGCCGCGAACAATTTGAACCGGTAAAGCTTTTGCAACTGGTCGGTGATGTGGTTGAGTTATACGAACCTGTCGCGTCTGATCAGAACATCCGACTCGAGGTCGTTGGAAACGCGAAACCCATCCAAGGCCACCGCCCTTTGCTGTCTCAAGCGCTGTCGAACCTTCTTGAAAACGCCATGCGCTACGCCCCGCCCGGCACAGCGATCACCATCGAAATTCAAGACGACGGCGACTATGCGTTACTCAGCGTTCGCGACCGGGGCCCTGGCGTACCAGAAAGCGATCTGCCCCGATTGCAGATGCCGTTTGTCACGCTTGATCCCGCAAGGACAGGGCGCAATGCTGGTCTTGGACTAGCGCTTGTGGCGGCAATTTCGCATATGCACGGCGGCACGTTTCTAGCGCGTAACCGGAAGCCAGGGCTTGAGACAACTCTGAAGTTATCACGCAATTCGTAATTGCATGAAGAACATCTACTAGAGCGTTGATCAAATTACATAACTGCAGGCAAGGAAGCGTATCCGTGAAAGCGAATGCGACCACCCTGCACCCGTTTTCCTTGAATCTGGTAATCGGGAAAACGATTCAACAACCGGCCCAATGCAACACGACCTTCAAGACGCGCCAAAGTCAGGCCAACGCAGACATGCGGCCCGCCTGCGAAAGCTAGGTGCCTGTTCGGCTTACGTGTGATGTCAAACCGGGTCGGGTCGGTGAACACCTCGGGATCACGGTTCGCTGCCCCGATACATAGATGCAGGTTCGTTCCTTTGGCGATCTGATGTCCTCGGATTTCAACGTCCGCCGTAGTTTCCCGGTTGCCAAATTGGTTGGGCGACCGAAAGCGCAAGACCTCTTCAACCGCCGGAGCAATCAATTCGCCATCTTCCAACAGCCTTTGGCGTTGTTCTGGATAGTCATGAAGCAGCGCCAGCCCATTGCCGATCAGATTGGTGGTCGTTTCGTGGCCCGCATTCAGGATAAAGATACAGTTTTGCAGAAGCTCAATCTCGCTCAGCATCTCGTCCGCGCCTTCGCCTCGGATCAGACGTGTCAGAACATCTGTTTCCGGATCTCCCGGATTTGCGCGACGACGGGCAACAAGATCCTGAAGATAGGTTTTGAATTCGCGAACAGCAGTGTGGCCCTTTTCCAGCTGAGCTTCTGTCAAAGCGGGTTCCAAAGCACCAAGGATGGCCAACGACCAATCGCGCAGAGGCGCGCGTTCGTTCATCGGTACATCCAGCAGATTGCCGATGATCTGGATCGGAATGGTCGAAGCAAAATCCGCGATCAGGTCAACCTGCCCCCTGCCCGCCATATCATCCAGCAGCGTATCAACGGTTTCGATCAGACCCGGCTCCATCCGCGCGATTGCCCGGGGCGTCAGGGCTGAGGTCATGATCTTGCGCACACGCGTGTGCAAAGGCGGGTCGGAGAACACCAATGAAGTTGTATGATGTTCGAATAACGGCGAGCCAACACCGAATTTAGGGCCAAACGCCGCCTCCTTATCCGAGGAATAAAGCGTCGTGTTGCGATAAATGGCATCCAGATCCGCATGGCGCGACAACAACACGGAACCGTCCGGCTGTCGCAATACTGGCGCATGCTCAAGCAGTGCATCGTAAAAGGGGAACGGGTCGTTGACAAACCCCTCGTGCGGGTTCATCAGGTCCAGATTTTGCGCGACATTCTCTAGGCTTAGATCGTTCATTCTTGACCCCTCCAATGCTTGGGTAGCGGAAAGGGAAGCCGCAAACAACCTTGAGCGGGTGACAGGCCGCATCGGGCGGGATAAGACAAGGCATGTCTGATCCGATCTCCTCCATCCGCAATCTTGGCCCGGCATTCGAACAAGCCTGCGCACGAGCGGACATTATGACAGCTCAGGAGTTGCGAGCGTTGGGAGCAGACGAGGCATATGCGCGCCTGTTACAGGCCGGAACGCGCCCTCATTTCATCGGCTATTATGTGCTGGTCATGGGCTTGCAAGGCCGCCCTTGGAACGACTGCAAGGGCGAGGAAAAGAAAGCCTTGCGCGAACGATTCGATGCGATCAAAGCCGGAGTCAGCATAGCGCCAAAGCATCAGATGATTGCCGATCTTGATGCTTTGGGCGTGCGAATTTCAGCCAAGGATTTGGCGGCAGACTAGGCTTCGAGCGCCCCGATCATATCGACCCGCGTTGCGTGGCGACCACCTTCGAATTCGGATGTCAGGAAAGCAGCCGTGATTTCCAGTGCTTGCTTTTCATCGATAATCCGCGCCCCCAGCGAGAGCATGTTTGCGTCATTGTGCTGACGGATCATCTGGGCCGAAAAGACATCACTGCAAACGCCACATCTGACGCCGTTGATTTTGTTCGCCGCCATCATGATACCCTGACCGGTGCCACACAAGATGATACCAAAGCGACAATCACCCGAAGCCACAAGGCGCGCTGCGGCAGCTCCGTGTTCGGGATAATGAGTGCTTTCCGATGTGGTCGGGCCGATATCTACGGCCTCCCAACCTTCGGCTTCAACGTAAGCAGAGATAGCCTGCCTGAGGTCGATTGCAGCGTGATCACTGGAAAGAACAATGCGTTTGTTTGTGCTCATGACGGCATTTCGCTCCTGTCAACAATAGCAATGCGGACAAACACTCTTGAGCCCTGCCCTCATAAGAAAGGCCGCACCCGATATGGGGTGCGGCCCAAAGCTAGGATCTGACGGCCGATTAGCCGACCAGTTCGATGCCCGAGAAGAAGTAGGCGATCTCAACCGCGGCAGTTTCCGGTGCGTCCGAACCGTGGACCGAGTTTTCGCCGACCGATTCAGCGAACTCGGCGCGGATGGTGCCAGGTGCTGCGTCTGCAGGGTTGGTTGCGCCCATGACTTCGCGGTTCTTTGCAATGGCACCTTCGCCTTCCAGAACCTGAACAACAACAGGGGCCGACGACATGAATTCGCACAGTTCGTCATAGAACGGACGCTCGGCGTGCACGTCATAGAACTTGCCAGCTTGGGCTTTGGTCATGTGGATGCGCTTTTGCGCGACGATGCGCAGGCCAGCTTCTTCGAACTTGGCATTGATCTTGCCAGTCAGGTTGCGGCGGGTTGCATCGGGTTTGATGATCGAGAATGTGCGTTCCAGTGCCATGTCGGCCTCTCCTTGACTTTAGGGCGCGACACCCGCGCCGAAATCCATCGCGCGCCGCCTAACATGGTATTTGCCTCATGAAAAGCGTTATGATCGTTTATCGCTCAGATCGCCTCAGGCAGTGGGTCGGTACGATCCAAACGACGGACATAGAGCACTGCTAAAAGACCAGCAAAGCTGCTGCCGCACATCATGCTCAGCACCAGATAAGGCCCGTTTTCGGGGCTTACGAACGTCCCGGTCATCATGGTCAAGACCGCCCCCAGCGCCACGATCAAAGCGCCTGATAAGCCGGCCGCGCTGCCAGCCAATTTCGGGCGTACCGACATCACCCCGGCCGAGGCATTTGCATTGGTCAGACCATTTCCGAAACCAACGCAGATGGCGGATCCAAAAAACACCCAGACCGAGCCCATATTGCCGATGAACAGCAGCAGCCCGCAAAATGGCCCAACCGAGGCCACGACCCGACCGAACAAGATCATTGTCGTCAGCTGGGTACGCTTTGCGATGCGCCCGGTAACAAAGTTGCCGACCATAAACCCGCCCGTGATGATACCGATGCCCAGACCCAGCATTGCTGGGCTCAGGTCGAACCAGGCTGCGGCGACCAGAGGCGCGCCGGTGATAAAACTAAAAAAACCGCCGATGGAGAACGCGGCGCATAAGGCGTAACCCCAGAACCTACGCGCGCGGAACAAATGCGGGTATTCCCGCATCTGCGCCGCGAAAGTCGACGAGCGGTTGGTGTTGGTTTCACCCATGTCAGCCCAAAGCAGCAACAGCACCCCTGCCCCAAGCAGCGAATACAGCACGAACCCGGCCCGCCAACCAAAAAGCATATCCAGCGCTCCACCTAGCATTGGCCCAAGCATCGGTGCCAGTGCCATGGCCATTGCGACATAGCCCAGCTTGCTGGCGGCCTCGTTTGGTGGATATCGGTCGCGGATCGAAGCACTCGACAGCACCGGCCCGGCCACCACCGCCGCCTGAATCATCCGAAACGAAAGGAAAACCCAGATTGACTCGGCTAAAACGCATCCAATTGATGCGGCGACAAATATGACCATCGCGATCAACAAAACCGGCCTGCGCCCGTAGCGATCCGACAGCGGCCCGACGATCAACTGCAAGACCGCCGAGACAAATAGGTACCCTGCGACGGCCACGTTCATCAGGCCATAATCCACGCCGAAATCTTCGCTCATATGCGCCAGCGACGGAAGGAACATGTTCAGTGTCAGAACCGAGAGCGCCGTTGCAAAGATCAACGTAATCAGGGTTGGAGGAGATTGAGCCGCACGCATATCGAAACCGTTTGGAAGACGAACCGGAACAGCGCTAACACATTGCTTCTGGCTTGAACATGGTGACCTCTGGCGGCGTCTTGGATGCTCTGATAAGAGCGCCTCATGCTACGGATCGATAACATCACATACGCCGTTGAAGGGCGTCCTCTGTTCGACGGGGCCAGTGCGACCATTCCCGATGGCCACAAGGTCGGCCTTGTCGGGCGCAATGGTACCGGAAAGACGACGCTCTTTCGGTTGATCCGGGGCGAGCTGTCGCTGGAATCAGGCAATATATCCCTGCCAAAACGCGCGCGGATCGGGGGCGTGGCGCAGGAAGTGCCGTCCTCGGATGTCTCGCTGATCAACACGGTTCTGGCCGCGGATGTGGAACGCAGCACATTGATGGCCGAAGCAGACAGCGCAATAGATCCGGACCGAATTGCTGAAATCCAGACACGGCTGGCTGATATCGACGCATGGTCGGCTGAGGCTCGGGCAGCCTCAATTCTCAAAGGACTGGGCTTTGACGATGAGGATCAGCTGAAACCCTGTTCGGATTTCTCGGGCGGATGGCGCATGAGGGTAGCGCTGGCGGCCGTACTGTTTTCGCAGCCTGACCTGTTGCTGTTGGACGAACCGACCAACTATCTGGACCTTGAAGGTGCGTTGTGGCTTGAAAGCTATCTGGCCAAATACCCTCACACCGTCATCATCATCAGCCACGACCGGGGGTTGTTGAACCGCGCCGTCGGATCAATTCTGCATCTCGAAGATCGCAAACTGACTTATTACGCGGTTCCCTACGACAAGTTTGCCGAACGTCGCGCTGAACGTCTGGCACAAGCAGAGTCGGAAAACGCCAAGGCCAAGGCCCGCATCGCACATCTGCAAAGTTTCGTGGATCGTTTCCGCTATAAGGCGTCAAAGGCCGTTCAGGCCCAGTCTCGTTTGAAGATGATCGAGCGCATCCAACTGGTTTCAACTCCGCAAGAGGCGGCTTTGCGCGCCTTTTCATTCCCCGAGCCAGAAGAACTGTCGCCACCGATCATTCAACTTGAAGGAGGGGTAACCGGTTATGGTGAGACCGAGGTTCTGCGACGACTGAACCTGCGTATTGATCAGGATGATCGGATCGCTCTGCTGGGCAAGAATGGTCAGGGCAAGTCAACCCTTTCAAAACTGCTATCTGACCGCCTACCCCTGATGGCGGGTAAAATGACCCGAAGCTCCAAGCTGCGCATCGGCTATTTCGCGCAGCATCAGGTAGATGAGCTGTATGTGGACGAAACACCATTGGATCACCTGCGCCGCCTGCGCCCGAATGAGGCGCCCGGCAAGTGGCGCTCGCGTCTGGCGGGGTTCGGATTGAACGCGGATCAGGCGGAAACGTTAGTCGGGCGTCTTTCTGGCGGGCAAAAAGCGCGTTTGTCGCTGCTGATCGCTACCATCGACGCGCCGCATATGCTGATCCTTGACGAACCGACGAACCATCTGGACATCGAAAGCCGCGAAGCGCTGGTCGAAGCGCTGACTGCCTATTCCGGCGCGGTCATCTTGGTCAGCCACGACATGCACCTACTGTCGCTTGTCGCTGATCGGCTATGGCTGGTCTCGGATGGCACCGTGAAGCCATTCGATGGCGATCTTGAGGCCTATCGCGCTCTTTTGCTGGCCCGCGAGAAACCGGTCAAGGATAAACTACAGGCGCCCAAACCCAAACGTGCGTCACGCGAGACCGTATTGGCCCTGCGTGCGGATCTGCGCAAATGCGAAGACCGGGTCGAGAAACTGACCGATATGCACGACAAGCTTTCTGCCAAGCTGGCCGATCCGGCGCTTTATGAAGATGACCGGATCAACGATCTGGAAACCTGGAACCGCAAATTCGCCGAGGTGGTCGAAGCCATGCAAAAGGCCGAAGCCCTATGGGTTGCCGCCGCAGAACGGTTGGAACAGGCAGAGAGCGCAGCATGATCGACATGGCCTTTTTCATAACGGCTTTCACCACGATGTTTGTGGTGATCGACCCTTTCGGAACCACGCCAATTTTCGTTGCCTTGACGCAGGACATGGATGCGGCCACACGCCGTAAGATTGCCATTCGCAGCTGCCTGACCGCGGTTTTCATCCTGATCGCCTTTGCCGCTTTTGGTGAAGCAGTTCTTGGATTCGTCGGCATCTCGATGGAAGCCTTCCGCGTTGCAGGTGGCGCGCTTTTGTTTCTGACTGCGCTGGACATGCTGTTCGACCGCCGTACCAAACGCCGCGAGGACCGCGCCGAGGAAGAAGATCATTCTGACCCTTCGGTTTTCCCCCTGGCCATACCCCTGATCGCGGGCCCTGGATCGATCGCAACAATCATTCTTTTGGCCGGACAAAACCCGGGCGTCCCTGGGATCGCAGCGGCCTGCGCTGTTATGCTTGCCGTCATGTTGGTTGTATTTGTGTTCTTTCTGGCCGGCGGCATGATCGCCCGTATTCTCGGTAAAACCGGGCTGAACGTGCTGACACGGCTGCTGGGTATGCTGCTGGCTGCACTGTCGGTTCAGTTCATTCTTGATGGCCTCAAAGCCTTTGGTTTCGCCTCTTGAAACACCATATTGGTATGAGAAAACTGATTTCGGGTGATTGAATGGACGGCTACGATATTGGGCGATTGACCTATCTGGTTTTGCTGGGTGCGGCCCTGTTGATGTGGTTTATCACTCAGAACCGTCAGTCTTTGGGCAAAACCATGCAGCAGGTCGCGGCTTGGGTGTTTATCTTTATCGGTGTCATTGCCGTTGTCGGATTGTGGGATGACATCCGTTCAACCGTCAGCCCGACCCCGCAACTGACCGTAACTGATCAGCGGATTGAAGTGCCCCGCTCTTATGATGGACACTACTATTTACCAATGCTGGTGAATGGCACAGCGGTGACCTTTCTGGTCGATACCGGGGCCAGCAATATCGTCATCAGCCCGAAAGATGCCGAACGAATTGGAATCGATACGGATCAATTGAACTATCTCGGCCGCGCCTCGACGGCCAATGGCATTGTGCGTACAGCGCCGGTTCGGCTGGACAGCCTGTCTTTGGGCCCCATCACCGATCGCGATATCCTGGCCTCGGTCAATGAAGGCGATCTGGGTCAATCCTTGCTAGGGATGGCGTATCTGCACCGCTTTTCGAACATCCAGTTCGCAGATGGGCGTCTAATCCTGTCGCGTTGACCGCATTCCCCAATTGAGAACAAAATGAGAACATGCTAATTTGATCAGCATGTCCACCAATCTTCTTGGCCGCAAGCCCGCGCGCACCCCACCCGGGGTGGCCCTGCACCCACAGATCAGTCTGCAACTGGCCCGTGTACACGAAGCCTGCGGCCCTGCCCGGCGTAGCTTTGCTCTGTGGATAGCGGGGCAGACTCAAGGGCCAGTGATGTGGATTGCCCCGGCTTGGGAGGTGGCGCAGCTACATCCCGAGGGCATGCTGCCTTTTGCCGATCCGTCCCGGTTTCTGCTGATCCGCCCTGACAAACCCGAAGACCTGTTGTGGTGCATGGAAGAAGCCTTGCGCAGCGGTGCCGCCCCGTTGGTCATTGGCGATTTGCCCGGCCCGCCGGGTCTGACCCCGGTCCGGCGGATGCATCTGGCTGCCGAACAGGGCGGCATATCGGGACAGGCCCCGCTGGGGCTACTGCTGACGCCTGACGATGGTGGCGCACAGGGGATTGAGACGCGCTGGCATATGGTGCCCACCTATCGGGACGAGGCCTGCAGTTGGTGTCTGACCCGCCGCCGCGCCCGCGCCCTGCCCCCGGCCAGTTGGCACGTGACGCGGGCTGCTCCTCATTGCGGACTGCAGTTAAAGCAGATCAAATCCGAAGACGCCCCGATGATCACATAACTTGTGACTGGCCAAAACCGGACTTGCCCCCTAGCGTGCCGGCATGACACACCCGATCCATGACAGCCGATATTCCTGGCTTCGCCTGCTGATCACCCTGGCCATCGCAACCGTGGTCAATGTGGGCATGTGGGCTGTGATCGTCGTCATGCCCGCCATCGAGGCCGAGTTTGGCGCAGACCGAGCCGCAGCGTCGATGCCCTATACGCTCGCCATGATCGGCTTTGCCTTCGGCAACATGTGGCTGGGCAAGCTGGTGGACCGACTGGGCGTGACAATGGCGTTGATCGGCGCCGCTGTGCTGAGCGCGGTAAGCTATCTGCTGGCAACCCTTGCGCCGAATATTGCGCTGCTGTCGGTTGCGCATCTTCTGCTGGGGCTCGGCACGTCAATCGGATTTGGACCGCTGATCGCCGATATCTCGCATTGGTTCATGCGCAGGCGAGGGATTGCCGTGGCACTGGTGGCCAGTGGCAACTACCTGTCGGGCGCGATCTGGCCCACGCTGCTATCGGGCATTCTGCAGCGCGAAGGGTGGCAGCAGGTTTATCTGAGCCTCGCCGTCATCACCCTGGTCGCCGTCATTCCTCTGTCCCTGCTTTTGCGCAGACAGGTCCCCGTCGAGGCGCACGGCACGGCAGCAGCGGCAGCACAGGTCAAAGCACAAAGCGTCGGCTTTTCACCCCGCGCCCTGCAGTACATCCTTGGGTTGGCTGGTATCGGCTGCTGCGTGGCCATGTCGATGCCCCAGGTCCATATTGTCTCCTATTGTGTGGGCTTGGGCTATGGCCCGGCCGTTGGGGCCGAGATGCTGTCTCTGATGCTGTTGGGCGGCGTGGTTAGCCGCATCATCTCGGGGCTTGTCGCGGACCGGTTGGGAGGGCTTTCAACACTGCTGATTGGCTCGGTCCTGCAATGTATCGCTCTGTTCCTGTTTCTCCCTTATGATGGGATGGTTTCGCTTTATGTCGTCAGCATGCTATTCGGGCTGGCCCAGGGTGGTATCGTCCCCAGCTACGCGCTGATTGTACGTGAATATATGCCCCCGCAAGAGGCCGGTGCGCGCGTGGGTTTTGTCATGATGATGACTATCCTCGGCATGGCTCTGGGTGGTTGGATGTCGGGCTGGATCTATGACGTGACTGGCAGTTATCAGCTTGCTTTCATCAATGGCATCCTTTGGAACGGGCTGAACATCGCAATCGTGCTGATGCTCATGAAACGCTCGCGCCCGCGCGGTCGCACGGCGATGGCATGAGGAACCTTACCCGACGCAGCCTGATTGCAAGCCTTTGCGCGTTACCAATGGCACGGGCAGCGATGGCCGCCCTCACCCCATATGCGCTGGCAGCATCGCGCAGTTCCGTTGGCTTCACCTATGATTTGTCCGGCGCGCTTCAGACGGGCACGATGCCAGTACAGTCGGCCCAAATTCTGATTGATACCAATCGCTTGCAAAACAGCCGGGTCGATGTCGTGCTGGACGTGGCCCGGGCGCGGACGAACCTACCATTTGCCCGAGGTCCGATGTTGGGAAAGAGTGTGTTGAACGCTGCCCAATACCCCACCATCCGTTTCATCACGACCAAGATTCAGTTGGGACCCACTGGCCGTATCTCGGAAGGTGCAACCGTGACCGGCGATCTGACAGTGCGCGGTATCACGCGCCCGGTGACTTTGAGCGCCAACCTGTATCGAAGACCGGGAAGCGCGGTGGATGATTTGGACACCCTGTCCATCCGGCTAGAGGGGGCGATCAATCGAAATGAGTTTGGCGCGTCTGGATATCCTGATCTTGTACAACCCACGATCGGCCTGGACATCCACGCCGAAATCATCCGGCAGGATTAACCACAAAAAGGCAAAAAACGACGTCGGGGCGTCGATTAGGCGCGCGCATTTCGTGGCGACAAGGTCAAGTTGCACCTATCATGCGTACGATCATTTCATTTGCCGCCCTCTTTCTTTCGGTCATTCTGCTGCAGCTCTCAACGGGTGGTGTTGGTCCGTTGGATGCAATCTCGGGGCTGACGCTTGATTTTTCGACCGAACAGATCGGACTGCTGGGGTCATCGCACTTTATTGGGTTCTTTGTTGGTTGCTGGTGGGCTCCGCGGCTTATGGGCAGTGTCGGGCACTCGCGCGCATTTGCGGTCTGCACCGCTTTGGGCGCGATGGGGTTGCTGGGGCATACGCTGACTGAAAACCCTTATGTCTGGGCCGCTCTGCGTATCGCATCGGGAACCTGTGTGGCCGGGTGTTACACCGTGATCGAGGCTTGGCTTAACGCCAAGGTCACCAACGAAACCCGTGGGCGCGCGATGGGTACGTATCGTATCGCCGATATGGGGGCCTCGCTTTGTGCACAGCTTATCATTGCTGTTCTGCCACCCGCCTCTTACGTTTCATACAACCTGCTAGCGATCCTATGCTGTGCATCGATCTTGCCGCTGGCCCTAACTCGCGCCAGCCAACCCAAGACACCGGACACCCCGCGCCTGCGTCCCAAGCTGGCCTGGCACAGCTCACCACTGGCTGTGGCGGGCGTTATCGTGGCTGCGCTCAGTTCGGCATCATTGCGCATGGTCGGCCCGGTATACGGTCAGGAGGTCGGATTGGGCGTAGATCAGATTGCCTTCTTTCTGGCCTCTTTCGTTCTGGGCGGCGCACTGGCCCAGTACCCCTTGGGTTGGCTCGCAGACAAGTATGATCGACGCTGGGTGCTGATCTGGCTATCCGTGGCAGCGGTGCTAAGCTGCGGTGTCACGATGTTGGCTAGCGGAACTGGAACGGTCGGCGTTATGCTGGCCGCCGGGTTCTTTGGCCTGACCACGTTTCCGATTTTCTCGGTTTCCTCGGCGCATGCGAATGATTTTGCCACGACCGAACAACGCGTTGAATTGGCAGCAGCCTTGATGTTCTGGTACGCGCTGGGGGCGATTGCATCGCCCTACATCTCATCCACGTTGATCCAGCAATTCGGCCCCGGAGCCCTGTTTGCTTTTGTTGCATTGGGTCATGTGTTTCTTATTGTCTTTGGCCTCGCCCGTATGCGTTCGCGCCCGACGCCCGAGAAACGGACGAATTATGTCTATGCACCGCGCACATCCTTTACCATCGGCAGGCTGCTCAAGGGTTCTCGCGAAAAGCAATGAAAAAGGGCCGGGAAATCCCGGCCCTTCTGTTTTACTGCTGGACCGCTGGCCCGTGGTCCTCGACCGCGTCGACCATCTCATCTGGGTCCCCGGTGCTCTCAAGCGCACCGTTCACCACGCCCCCGACGCCGTTCTCCATGGACAAGCCAAGCTCTTCGCCCAGTTTCTTGAGCGCTGGCATCTGCACGGCCATTCCCATGATCGAATCCAACGCCTGATTGACAACCGGCTTTTCACCGCTTGAAACACCACCACCATTGGCAGCTCCGATCCCACCAACCTGATGGATTTTGATCGAGTCGATTTTTTCGGCCGGTTTGACCATTTCCGAGATGATCGAGGGCATGGTTTCAATGCGGGTCAAGTCGACCTTCATCCGGATCTGCTCAGGTGACAGGGCATTGTCGGCCTCTACGATCGCACGCTTACCTTCCGCCTCGGCCAGCATGTCGTTCTTCTTGGCCTCGGCGCGAATGTTCAGCGCGTCTGCTTCGGCCTGCGCTTCCTCGCGGCGGGCTTCGGCGCGGTCTGCGGCGGCCTCTTTCTCGGCCTGCGCTGACAAACGGATCGCGGTGGCCTGGCGTTCGGCCTCACGGGTGGCTTCAATCAGAACAATCTGCTTCTGACGCTCGGCCTCGGCCACTTCGCGCGCCGTAGCCACGGCTTCGGTTGCTTTGGTCGCCTCGGCTCGAGCCAGATCGGCGGATGCGCGCGCACGGCTTTCCTCTTCGGATTTCTGCGCGATGATGATCTGGCGTTCCTGTTCCGCGACTTCGATCTCACGCTCTTTGGCGATCTCGGCATCGCGGATTTTGCGCTCGCGCTCAATCTCGGCGGAACGAATGGCCTCTTCACGGGCAATCCGGGCGCGTTCGGTTTCGCGTACCGAGTCTTCAGTTCGCGCAGCGATCTCCGCCTCTTGCGCCACACGAAGAGTTTCCACCTTCTGCGCCTGCTCGATGCGCGCCTGCTGTTCGTCCTGTTCGATCAGCAACTTCTGACGCTCCGCTTCCATCGCCGCACGACGCACCTCAACCTCGGCCTCGGCGTCGATCTGCGCGCGTTCTTTTTTGGATATGGCGATCACCTCGGCCAGCTTACGCATACCCACGGCGTTAAAGGCGTTATTCTCGTCCAGAGCCTCGAACGGGGTCTGGTCCAGCGCGGTCAGCGAGACGGATTCTAGCGAAAGACCGTTCTTAAGCAGGTCCTCGGACACCGCATTCTGCACCTCTTGCACAAAGTCGGCGCGGTTTTCATGCAGACCGTCCATGGTCATCTGAGCGGCCACAGCGCGCAGACCGTCGATCAGCTTGCCTTCGATCATCTCACGCAGTTGCTCGACGTCAAAGGTGCGATCACCCAGCGTTTGCGCGGCGCGCGCGATGCCCTCTTCAGTCGCCATCACCGAGACGTAGAATTCGACACCCACGTCGACACGCATCCGGTCTTTGGTGATAAGCGCGGCCTCACCGCTGCGCTGCACCTCAAGGCGCAGAGTCTTCATGTTGACCGGGCTGACTTCGTGCAGCAACGGTACGATGATGACGCCGCCATCCATAATGACCTTTTTGCCACCCGCGCCGGTTTTTACGAGGCTGATCTCGCGCGTGGCGCGTCGATAAAGGCGGCCAAGTACAAGGCCTATGAACAAGAGTACGGCTAAAATAGTCACAACTGTAACGGCCAGGAATGATAGTTCCATGCAATATCCTCCGGATTGGGGTTAAGATTTTTTGGTTAAACTGACATGCGAACCAGAACGAACCGGTCGCGCCGTCGATCACGCAGAACAAGGACTTCTGTTCCCTGCTCCAGCGCATCTTTGTCCTGCAACGGCTCTGCGCGAAGGTAGTGCGTGTTGCCAAAGCGATCCATGACGCGGACTTCGGCTGGACGGCCTCGCGATGCGATACCCTGAGTGATCACGCCACGGCGGCGGGCCAGCATCCGTTCCGACATCGCTTCGGTTTCGGTTTTGGGCAGGAGGCGAGCGAAGACACCACCAAAGCCACGTGCGAACCATAGGCCGAATACTCCGGCCGGAACCGCGGCCAACCATGAAGGTAAGTCAAAGCCCAGCAGATCACGCAGCGCCAGTTGCAGGCCTATGCCACTCAGGCCGAAACCAGCCAGCAGCACAACGAGCCAGATCATGAATGGCATCTTGCCAATGCCCAACCAGCCAAACGGGTCGACGGGCGTAGCCGCAGGCACATCGGTTTCAATTTCGGCCAGTTCCAAGTCACCCAGATCGATGTCGGCGTCGATATCCAGATCAAAGTCGACGACGTCCAGATCGGGCGCGTCGACCATGTCCAGATCAACCTCGCCCTCGCCTGCCAGAAGACTTCCCCCGAAAACCAATGCGATCAGTTCAAGGCCCAGGAGACCGAACAGAAGCGCAAGCGCCAAGGTAAAGGGCACAAATGCGCCCTCTAGTAAAAAGTCAAACATCAGCAGATTGCCCTCGTTATTGTATACTTTTGTATACATTTTAAATGGGAAGTCATTGCTACAATTTCAAGAGGTTGTGATTCTGTGTTTCAACCTGAGGTTATTTACATCCAAATGTCAGGTACAATCTGCAACCATGACAATAAGCTCAATTTCTTTCGCCCGTGCGAAACGTATTACCTGTTCACACCTGCTGGAGTAATTCTCAAATCGGTGGGCTTTGGCGGTGGTGCCGGGATCATTTCATCCAGGATCGAACCCGCCTCATATCCCAGCAGGTCAACCCGCATCCGTTCAGGGTCTCCGAACACCCATGCACCAACATGCCTCTGCATTCGAACGTATCCGGCGTATCCGGCCAACGCGTCGTTCCCGTGTGCGTTCTCAGCGAACAGAACCTGCCCGGCAGCAACCTTTTCCGGCATCACGCGCTGTAGGTACAGTAGCACGACATTGACGTCTTTGACGCTTGAGCCGCCGTGATGCACGACATACATCTTGGTCCACTCCTCTTCGCTCATGGCTGCGCGTGCGTCGGACACGGCGGAATGAAGTGCGTTCAACTCCGCACGTGCAGATTTCTCCATATTCTCTGCCCAGATGGGCCGCATGTCGTTGATCACCTGCGAAACCGCTTCACGTGTGATCTGATCCTTGTCGAGTGCACCTTGAGCAAATGCCCGGGCTGTTTCGAGCATTTTGCGCTGGCTCGCCAAGTCGTCCTTGGCTATGTCCAGTTCGTCCAATGCCGCAAGAAATACATCTATCTCATTGATGATAATTGCAAACTCCGCCTTCCAGCGCTCATCATCGGTATTTTCATCAGGCCATGGAGTCACCGCCCCGATCAATCCCAACACAACATGCGACGTGGACTTCAGATGTTGATAGGTTGGCGCATCCCTTGGATAGCTCGCCTCTCCGTCTTCGGTCATGACCGTGACATCACGTGCGATAATCATGACGGGCCGGGTTTCAGCCGTCAGCGTATCCTGGCCACGGTGAAAGATCGAGAGCATAGCGTGGTCAAAAGCATGCACCGGATCATCTGTGGCGCTCTGGTCGGCGATGGCGCTGGCGGTAAATACAATAGCTGCAACGGCGGCACAGCAGCCCATCCATAAACTCTGCATAATGAAATCCCCCCTAAGCTGGGTTCTCCTGATCATAATACACCATTGGGACGCACGGGGCGAAATCGCTGGCGAACGCGACACAAACTCCCGAGAATGCACGAAGTCGCGTAGTAATACCCGTTAAATTCAAGCGGGTATGAATGCGGGCTTTTGCTTACTGGCCACATAAGGTAGACGGGCGCGCAGACAGATACGTGGAAGCGCATTATGGCCCGAATTCTCATCACCTCGGCGATCCCTTACATCAACGGGATCAAACATCTCGGCAACCTGATCGGCTCGCAATTGCCTGCCGATCTGTACGCTCGCTATCAGCGCGGCCGGGGCAACGAGGTCATGTTCCTGTGTGCAACCGACGAGCACGGCACCCCGGCCGAGCTGGCCGCCGCCAAAGCGGGCAAACCTGTGGCTGAATATTGCGCTGACATGTACGCAGTACAGGCCGATATCGCCAAGCGCTTTGGCCTGAGCTTTGATCACTTTGGCCGCTCGTCCAGCGATCAGAACCGTAAACTGACCCAGCATTTCGCTGGCAAACTGGATGAGGCCGGGCTGATCCGGGAAGTCAGCGAAAAGCAGGTTTATTCCAACGCCGATGGCCGTTTTCTGCCCGACCGCTATATCGAAGGCACCTGCCCCAATTGCGGCTATGATCGCGCACGCGGCGACCAGTGCGAGAATTGCACCAAACAACTGGACCCGACCGACCTGATTGAGCCTCGCAGCGCGATCAGCGGCTCGACCGATCTTGAGGTGCGTGAGACCAAGCATCTGTATTTGCGTCAATCCGCAATGAAAGATCAGCTGGACGCGTGGATCGACAGCAAGACAGACTGGCCGATCCTGACAACCTCGATCGCCAAGAAGTGGTTGCACGATGGCGACGGCCTGCAGGATCGCGGCATTACCCGCGATCTGGATTGGGGTGTACCAGTCAAGAAAGGTGATCAAGATTGGCCCGGCATGGAAGGCAAAGTCTTCTATGTCTGGTTCGATGCCCCCATTGAATACATCGCCTGCGCCAAGGAATGGGCCGACGCCAATGGTAAGTCTGATGCCGATTGGGAACGTTGGTGGCGCACCGACAAAGGCGCGGATGATGTGCGTTACGTTCAGTTCATGGGCAAGGACAATGTGCCCTTCCACACCCTGTCTTTCCCGGCCACCATTCTGGGATCGGGCGAGCCCTGGAAGATGGTCGACCACCTGAAATCATTCAACTACCTGAACTATGACGGTGGCCAATTCTCGACCTCACAGGGCCGTGGAGTGTTCATGGATCAGGCGCTGGACATTCTGCCCGCCGACTACTGGCGCTGGTGGCTGTTGAGCCATGCGCCAGAAAGCAGCGACAGCGAGTTCACATGGGAGAACTTCCAGCAGTCGGTGAACAAAGATCTTGCGGATGTTCTGGGTAACTTTGTCAGCCGGATCACTAAGTTCTGCCGCTCGAAATTCGGTGAAGCAGTGCCCGAAGGTGGTGCGTATGGCGAACGTGAACAGACCCTGATTGCTGAGCTTACTAGACGAGTACGTGCCTACGAAGGCCACATGGAAGCGATGGAAGTGCGCAAATCCGCGCAAGAGCTGCGAGCGATCTGGGTCGCAGGCAACGAGTATCTGCAGGCTGCCGCACCATGGTCTACCTTTAAGGAAGATCCTGCGCAGGCTGCGGCGCAGGTGCGGCTGGGGCTGAACCTGATCCGCCTCTATGCAGTTCTGAGCGCGCCGTTCATTCCCGATGCGTCTGCAAAAATGCTTAGTGCGATGAACACACTCGATACCAGCTGGCCCGAAGATATCGATGCCGCGCTGCGCGCCCTGCCCGCTGGCCATGAATTTTCGGTTCCCGACGTGCTGTTTGCCAAAATCACGGACGAACAGCGCGAAGACTGGCAGAATCGGTTTGCGGGAACGCGTGAATAACAACAAAATTCGATTTATGAATGCCGCAGCGGAGCCCTGAAACGTCTCCGCTGCTGGTTTTTGGCATAGAAAATTCGCCCGCCCCTATTGTCATCGGGCAGGTAAACGCCTGCGGATGCAGGCTAAGTCTGCAGACTGGAAAGAAATTTCGGGTCGATTCTTGCCAACGCATTACCTCAACACGCTTGAGAAACCGCGTCAAACCCGCCATCCTGCCTATAAAATCAATCGACTCATCCGGGGGTTTCTGTTGCCCGGTTGTGCAATCTTTACTTTGAACGAGGCGCCAACATGTCCCTTGCATTTAAGAAGCCAGCACTCCGCCCACGCGGCTATTTCAGGGCACTCGGCGTTTCTGCCGCTTTGTTTGCATGTTCCAGCCTGCCTCAGATAGCGGTCGCGCAGGATCAGGGCGATGCCCCTGCGCCCAAGGTGTCGATCGCCGCAGCTTATACCGAAGAGATCACCGATCAGGCCACCTTCATTGGACGGGCCGAGGCAATCGACAAGGTCGATATCATCGCGCGCGTCAGTGGATTCCTGGACAGCCAGAACGTCGACGATGGCTCTCCGGTGAATGAGGATGACCTGCTGTTCACGATCGAACCGGATCTTTACGAAGCCACGCTTGAGGCACGTAAAGCCGATCTGGATCGGGCGCAGGCAAACCTTGAACTGGCCAAAGTCGATCTCGCCCGCAAGGAAGAGCTGTACAAGCGCGACGCTACACCGGAATCAGAACGTGACATTGCCCGAGCCAATGAACTGGTCGCCGAGGCCGAGGTCAAAGCCGCCAATGCAGCGATCCAACAGGCCGAGCTTGATCTGAGCTACACACAGATCCACGCCCCGTTTTCGGGCCGCATCGGCCGCGTGGAAACCAGTGTCGGTGATGTTGTGGGCCCCAACAATCCGCCGCTTGTCACCCTGGTCAGCGAAGCCCCCATCTATGTGAATTTTTCGTTGAATGAAAAGCAGTTCACGTCGGTTCTTGAACAATTTGGTGAAGACCCGGCCACGCTAGCTGAAAGCAGCCAAAGCCCGAATGTTCATGTGACTCTGCCGAACGGTACTGAGCTGGATGAAACCGGCGAAATCATTTTTGTCGACAACCGCATTGATCCACTGACCGGCGCCATTACGATCACGGCTCAATTCGACAATGCCAAGCGTCTGCTCGTTGATGGTGCCTTCGTGAACGTTCAGATCGAAGCGCTTGAGCCGACGCTGCAGGTATTGATCCCTCAAGCAGCGCTGCAGCGTGATCAGCGCGGCGAATTCGTTCTGGTCGTCAATGACAAGCAGATGGTTGAACAACGCTATATCACAACCGGAGATACCGTGGATTCGGCGATTATCGTCACAGATGGCCTGCGCGAAGGCGAAAGCGTCATCGTCGAAGGCCTGCAACGCGTGCGCCCCGGCGTCGCCGTTGATGCAGTCGTTGCGTCCGAGCAGCCGGAGAATAACTGATGTTCTCAGCCCTGTTTATCAGCCGGCCCAAGCTGGCGCTTGTCATTTCGCTGGTCCTGACCATTTTGGGCGGGATCGGTTATCTGGTTCTGCCGGTTGCGCAGTTTCCCGATATCACGCCGCCGGTGGTCAGCGTAACGGCCACCTATACAGGTGCAAATGCCGAAACCGTGGAAAACACCGTGGCCGCCCCGATCGAGGCGCAGGTCAACGGTGTGGACGACATGATCTACATGACGTCGACCTCATCGGATAACGGTTCGTATTCGTTGAACGTTACGTTCGAGGTGGGCACCGACCCCGATATCGCCTCGGTCAACGTACAGAACCGTGTGGCACAGGCGATGGCATCGCTGCCGTCCGAAGTGACTTCATCCGGTGTTGTCACGCAAAAAGCGTCAACCAACATGTTGTTGCTGGTCACGCTGACCTCGCCCAATGGCACATATGACAGTGTGTTCCTGTCGAACTATGCCTCAATCAACTTGAAAGACGCTCTGGCGCGGGTTCAGGGCGTGGGTAAAGCGGATGTTCTGACCAATCTGGAATACGCCATGCGGATCTGGATGGATCCGGACAAGATGGCCGCGCTGTCAATCACTCCGGGTGATGTGATCAATGCCATCCGCGAACAGAATATCGAAGTCTCTGCGGGCTCAATCGGGTCGCCTCCTGTGCCTGAAGGACAAACCTTTCAGTACACGATCAAGACCAAAGGCCGCCTGACCTCGGCCGATGAATTCGGAGATATTGTAATCCGTACAGGCGAAGCCGGTGCGATTGTGCGCGTCAAAGACATTGCGCGCGTCGAGTTAGGGGCGCAGTTCTATTCCGCCTCGGGCTATTTCGAAAGCGTTCCTGCGACCGTTATCGGCATCTATCAGGCCCCCGGCGCAAACGCCCTTGCGGTGTCCGAACGTGTTGAGGCCGAACTTGAGCGCCTGTCACGGTCCTTTCCCACAGATGTCGAATACGATGTTCCATTCAATACGACGGATTTCGTGGAACAGTCGCTCAATGACGTGGTCTCGACCCTCATCCTGACATTCATATTGGTGATCACAGTTGTGTTCATCTTCCTTGGCAGTTGGCGGGCGACGATCATTCCGGCGGTGGCAATTCCGGTCTCATTGATCGGGACATTTGCCTTCCTGCTGGCCTTTGGCATGTCGCTGAACACAATCTCTCTGTTCGCGCTTGTGCTGGCCATCGGGATCGTTGTGGATGACGCGATCGTTGTGGTGGAAAACGTTGAGCGTATCATCGCCGACGAAGGCCTTTCCCCTGCCGAGGCGACCCGCAAGGCCATGGGTCAGATCACCGGCCCCGTGATCGCAACCACGTTGGTACTGCTGGCCGTGTTCGTGCCGGTGACGTTCATGCCCGGCATATCCGGGCGATTGTATTCGCAGTTTGCCGTCACGATCTCGACCGCTGTTGTGATCTCGTCGATCAACGCTCTGACGCTTTCACCGGCCCTTTGCGGGCTGGTGCTGCGGGCGCGTTCAGGACCGCCCAAGGGGCTGCTGGCCGTGTTCGAGGGATTTATCGGCGGCATGCGCAGCGGCTATGTCGCCATTGTGCGGAAGCTACTGATCCTGCCAGTCATTTCGCTTGGGATCATTGCGGCCTTCGCGGCGGGCACCGGGACCATTATGGGCAACACGTCCAAAGGGTTTATTCCGCTGGAAGACAATGGATATCTGTTCGTTGATATCCAGCTTCCCGACGCAGCGACTCTTGAGCGGACCGAAGCGGTTTCCGCCCGGATCGATGAACAGATTCAGCAGATCCCGGGTGTGGCCAGTACCGTTCTGGTCAATGGGTTCTCGCTGTTGAACGGGACCACTACCAATGGCGCAGCCATCTTTGTCAACCTGACCAACTGGGAAGAGCGGCAGGAACCCGAGCTCAGTGCGGATGCGATCCTGAACCAGGTTCTGGCGATTGCATATGGTGAGTCTGCCGCATCGATTGTTGCGTTCAACCCGCCACCCATTCAGGGCCTTGGTATGTCTGCAGGGGTTGAAATGGAAGTGCAGCAGACCGGTGGCGGCTCGCCGCAGGATCTGGCCTCGGCCGTTGGGTCGTATGTCTATGCCGCAAACCAGCGTCCTGAGATCGCGCAGGCCTACACCACTTTCCGCGCGAACGTGCCGCAATTGTTTGTCGATCTGGATCGGGAAAAGGCCAAAACCCTGCAAGTCTCGGTGGCCGAGATTTTCCAGACCATGCAGGCGCAGCTTGGCTCGTATTACGTGAATGACTTCAACCTGTTTGGTCGTGTCTATCGCGTAATGATCCAGGCCGAAGGGTCATACCGGAATAAGGTCGATGATATCTCAGAGCTTTATGTACGTTCCACCAAAGGTGAGATGGTACCGCTTGGCACGCTGATCGATATCGAGAACGTGCTGGGTCCTGTCCTGCTGAAGCGGCATAACCTGTTCCGCTCGGCCACTGTGACAGCGGTTCCGGCACCGGGGCTCTCCACCGGGGACGCCATCAATGTCATGACCGAGGAGTCGGCGACCGCCCTGCCCCCCGGCTATGCCTATGAATGGACCGGAACGGCGCAGCAGCAGCTGGCCTCGGGCGGCCTGGTCGTGGTGATCCTTGGGTTGGCGATCCTGTTTGGGTACCTGTTCCTTGTCGGCCAATATGAAAGTTGGACGATGCCCGTTTCGATCCTAATGTCGGTGACCGTGGCCTTGTTCGGTGCCGTCGCAGCGGTGGCAATCGTTGGCAGCGACATCAACCTCTACACGCAGATCGGGATGATCATGCTTGTCGGGCTTGCGTCAAAGAACGGGATTCTGATCGTCGAATTCGCGATGGAGCAAAGGGCCAAGGGGCTGTCAATCAAGGAGGCCGCGGCCGAAGCCGCATATCAGCGTTTCCGCGCTGTGATGATGACCGCCCTGTCCTTCCTTTTGGGCGTGGTTCCCCTGCTGGCCGCGAACGGGGCCGGAGCTGCCAGCCAGAAGGCCATCGGCGTTGCCGTGTTCGGCGGTATGCTGGCAGCCACTCTGTTCGGGGTCATTCTGGTTCCCGTCCTGTACGCTGTGATGCAGAGCCTGCGCGAGTGGGTCAAAGGCAGCAAGAACGACCCGGAACCGTCAGAAGAAGCCGCGTAAGACCCGCATTGAAATCGAAATACGCCCCGCACATCTGCGGGGCGTTTCTTTTTTTGCACGGATCAACCGATCCGCGCGCTAGTCAGTTAACCGTTTGGCCATCCAGTCGTCTATCCGGCCGATCTGCTCGAGGCTGAGCCTTAGACCCAGCTTATTGCGCCGCCACACGACATCCTGAGCGGTGCGCGCGTATTCCTTGTCCATCAGCCAAACCAGTTCGGCCTCGGTCAACGTCGCGCCGAAATCGTCACCCAGATCGCTCTGATCTTTTGCCGGACCCAGAAGGTCCCAGGTCTCGGTGCCATAGGCCCGGATCAATCGACGGGCCCAAAAATCGGTCAGGAACGGGTACTCCGCCATCAGTTTCCCGATCAAATCCTGCACGCCGTCGACCGGAAAATCCCCGCCGGGCAATGGGACGCCTGCGGTCCATGGTCCGCCAAGATCCGGGAAATGCTCTCCAATCTTCTCCAGCGCGCTTTCCGCGAGGCGTCTGTAGGTGGTGATTTTACCACCAAAGACATTCAACACCGGAGCCCCGCTCTCGGCGTCAACTTTCAGCGTGTAATCGCGGGTAGCCGCCGTGGCACTGCTTGCGCCGTCATCATATAGCGGACGGACGCCTGAATAGGTCCAGACAATATCTTCACGGGTAACGGGCTTCGCGAAGTAATTCGATGCGAAAGCGCACAGATACTCCTGCTCGGCCTCGGTACAAACCGGAGGCTCGGAGGGGTCAGAATGATCCTGATCCGTGGTTCCGATCAAGGTAAAATCCTGCTCGTACGGGATCGCAAAGATGATGCGCCCGTCTTCGCCCTGAAAGAAATAGCACTTGTCATGGTCAAACAGCTTGGGTGTCACGATATGGCTGCCACGCACCAGACGGACGCCTTCTCGGGAATTGACCCGGATCTTGGTCTGGATGATGTCACCTACCCAAGGTCCGCCCGCATTGATCAACATCTTCGCAAGGACGGTTTCGGTCTTGCCGCTATCCCGATCCCGGATCGTGACTTGCCACACTTGATCGATCCGCTCAGCCGAAAGAACCTCGGTCCTGACCATGATCTTGGCCCCGCGTGCCTCGGCATCGCGGGCGTTCAGGACCACCAGCCGCGAATCCTCGACCCAGCAGTCCGAGTATTCATAGGCGGTTTCAAATTTGTCTTGCAGCGGAGCCCCCTCGGGTGCCGCGCGCAGGTTCAGCGAACGTGTGCCCGGCAGGATTTTACGACCGCCCAGATTGTCGTACAGAAACAGGCCAAGCCGGATCAGCCAGGCCGGACGCCGCCCGCGCATCCAAGGCATCACAGTACTAAGCAACCGTGAGGTCGGTGTTTCAGAGTCAAAACGCATATCAGCGTGATAAGGCAGAACGAAACGCATGGGCCAGCTGATATGGGGCATCGCGCGCAGTAAGGTCTCGCGTTCGACCAGCGCTTCACGCACCAAACGAAATTCAAAAAATTCCAGGTACCGTAGCCCGCCATGAAACAGTTTGGTCGAGGCTGACGACGTCGCCGAGGCCAGATCGTTCATTTCAGCCAAGGTGACCGATAGGCCCCGACCTGCCGCATCACGTGCGATACCGCACCCATTTATACCCCCGCCGATCACAAAAAGATCGGTAACTTGGCTGCTGTCCGATGACATATCCAATTGATTCCCCAACGTGGCAGTTTCAAGCGCATTAGCAGCATGATGGTTCGTATCGTCAACTTTATTTTTCGATAATGTTCGTTTTAGCTGAAACAACGAATATTAATAAATGCAACTAACGAATTCCCTTGCTTAACCGCAAAATTAGAACAAAAACGAAAACTCCGGAACTCAGGACCGCCCATGTCACTATCATTTCGCCAATCGGACATTCTTTTAGTCGCCGAGCAAGAGGGCCGCGTTACTGTCGAAGGGCTGGCCGAGCGTTTTCACGTGACGGTCCAGACCATTCGCCGTGACCTGACTGAACTGTCAGAAGCTGGTAAGTTGGATCGGGTTCACGGGGGTGCCGTTCTGCGTTCTGGCGTGTCTAATATTGGATACGAAGACCGGCGCGCCCTGAACCATGAAGCCAAGACACGCATCGCTGAACGCTGCGCGGCCGACATCCCCGAGGGCAGCTCGATCTTTATGAACATAGGCACCTCGACTGAGGCCGTTGCCCGCCAATTGCTGAAACACAAAAACCTAATGGTCGTGACCAACAATATGAACGTTGCCAATATACTGGCCGATAACCCCGATTGCCAGATCGTCGTTGCAGGCGGTGTGCTGCGCAGATCAGATAGTGGGTTGGTCGGGAATCTTGCGGTCTCGACCATCCGCCAGTTCAAATTCGATCACGCGATTATCGGCTGTTCCGCATTGGATGCGGATGGGGATCTAATGGATTTCGATCTCCAAGAAGTACTGGTCAGTCAAACTATCATTGAACAAGCCCGGCAGATCAGCCTAGTTGCGGATGCTTCAAAGTTTCAGCGCACCGCGCCCGCACGCATCGCCTCATTATCCGATGTTGATATGGTTTATACTGATCTACCGCTGCCCGGCGACCTCCATCAGAAGTGCATAGACTGGAACACCAAAATTATTGAATGCTGATGCATCCTTCCGATCAGCCAGAAAGTGATTGATTAGCTGGACAACAGCGCCCGAGGATGGAACAGTTTCCAACAACAGGAGGCGCGAGCATGGGACTTTTGGGGCAGCCGCTGGGCTACTATGACTATCTGACATTTGTTGCACTTATCTTGCTGCTGGCAGCGGTGATGGCGTTGTTTCTATTCATAATGGGTCTGCCCGGACGTATCGCGATCAAACGCAATCACCCCCATGCCGAAGCGGTCAAGATCATGGGATGGATGGGATTTTTGGCGATTGTCCCTTGGGTGCATGCCTTTATCTGGGCGTTTCACGACGGCGTCACCGTCGACATGCGCCGCGGCCCTGATGAAGAACGCAAGGCCATAAGGGATGAAATCAAGCGTCTGGGAGGCACCGTCAAACCGGAATACCAGGACCCACTTGATACCGACGAAACAAAGCAAGCCTAAGGCCAAAGGAATTCAGCACTCATGTTCGTCGCCCTAGGCATCACGCTTTTCTACATTATTTTTGTCTGGTTCATCTTCTTCAAGGTGCAATGGCTGAAATTCAACATCATGTGGGGGATCGTCTCATTCTGGGTCGGCGCTCATCTGCTGCTGATCTTTTTGGTCGCGCTGCGCTTCTTTCAGCCCTTTTCTGTCGACAGCCACGTCGTGCGCTCCACCATCCAGATCGTCCCGCGTCTGACTCAGCCCACAATCCTGTCCGAGGTTTTGGTCGAGCCCAACACCTGGGTCACTAAGGGCGATCCGCTGTATAAGTTCGACGACACGGTGTTTTCGCTGGCCGTGGACAAGGCGAATGCACAGCTGGTGGCGGCGCAGCAAAACGCAAAGATCCTTGAACAGGACGTTATCGCGGCGGGAGAAGCAGTCGAACGCGCGAACGCGCAGCTGGCCTATGCGCTGACCGAACAAGCGCGATACGAGAACCTCGTTCCCGCCGGGGGCGCCCGCCAGGATGAACTAGACCGCTGGAACGAACAGGTCGCGGAAGATCAGGCGAAGATTAAGGAAGCTCAGGCCAATCTTGAAAAGGCCAACCTTGCGCTGGATTCACAGATCGACGGGGTGAATACTGGCATTCTTGAGGCTGAGGCACAGTTGGCCGAAGCCGAGTATTTTCTGGACAACACAACCATCTATGCCCCCGAAAATGGCATGATCGTTTCGCAACAAGCGCGCCCGGGTATGGTTGTGGGGGAAATTCGTCTGGGTGCCATTGCCAGCTTTGTAACCGAAGACAGCCCCTATATTCTGGCCACGTTCCGCCAGCAGAACCTGAAGTTCGTCGAAGTCGGCCAACCGGTTGAAGTCGCTCTGGACCTCTATCCTGGTGAGATTCTGACCGGAAAAGTCGAAGCCATCTGGTGGGCGACACGTCAGGGTCAATACCTGCCCTCAGGCCGCCTGCCCGGTTTTGAATTGCCGAAACTGCCCGGTCGGATCGCTGTTCAAATATCGGTCGAAGTGCCCGAGGGGCACACTTTTCCTGCCGGTGGTCATGCCGCCGTGGCAATTTACACCGGCATGGGCAAGAGCTTTGAGTTTCTGAGGCGCATCAATATCCGCCTCTATTCCTTCGCCAACTTCATCCGGCCACTGGATATCTGAGGATGCGTACGATGACACTCCGCCGGTTGTTGGGCACCGCCCTTTGCGCCGCCACCCTCACCGCCTGTACGCCGGTGGGGCCTGATTTCGTGCGTCCGAACTCTCCGGTCGTGAAGCAATGGATAGAGGTCAACAGCCCCAGCACGGGCCAGAGCGGCCTGACCTCACGCAGCGCTCCCGTTGTGCGCTGGTGGGAAACGTTCAATGATCCGACACTGAACAAACTGATCGCCGAAGCCTATGCGCAGAACCTGACCTTACAGGTCGCAGGCGCACGCGTGCTACAGGCCCGCGCGCAACTTGGGATCGCATTTGGAGAGCTTTACCCGCAATCGCAGGCCGTGGGCGGTTCGCTCCAACGCCGACAGATCAGCGACAATCTTGGGCCGATTTCGGACATCCGGCGGATTATTCCCTTGGACACCGAATTCTCGACTTCGCAAGTTGGGTTTGATGCGCAATGGGAACTGGACGTATGGGGCCAGCAACGTCGCGGCGTACAGGCCGCGCGATCGAACCTGGCACTGCAGGTTGCTAATTATGACGACGCACTGGTCACGCTGACCGGGGACGTAGCGGCGCTTTATATCAACATCCGTTCGTTGCAAGAGGCTCTGCGCATCGCGCGGGAAAACATCACGATTCAGCAGGCATCGGCAGACCTCACTCAGCTGCGCTTTAACAACGGCGTTACAACCGAGTTGGATGTGCAGGAATCGACTGCCCTGCTCAACAACACCAAGGCACTCGTGCCCGAGTTGGAAAGCGATATCCAACAAGCCAAGAACGCACTGGCGGTTCTGTTAGGAAAAACGCCGTCTCAGATGGCGGGCTTGATCGGAAACTCGGGTCGCATTCCAACAGGGCGCAGCAACGTGGCCGTTGGTGTGCCCGCCGAATTGCTGCGGCGACGGCCTGACGTCCGCGCCGCCGAATTGGCGGCAGCCACCCAATCGGCGCAGGTGGGGATCGCGCTGGCTGATCTCTATCCACAATTCATCCTGTCCGGATCGATCGGATTGCAGGCCTCGGGTGGGCGCGATCTGTTCAGCACCAACAGCGCCACAGGATTGGCTAGCGCAGGCGTAGTCTGGAACGTCCTGAATTACGGCCGCATCAAGAACAATGTCCGCGCGCAGGATGCCGCCTATCAAGCGTTGATCGCCAACTATCAGAATACCGTTCTGACCGCGTATTCCGAGGTCGAAAGCGCGATGGTTGCTTACGCGCAGGCGCGCAAACAGGTCACCTATTATCAGCGCAGCGTCGAAGCTTCGCGCAAGGCGGCTGAAATCGCGGTCGATCAGTACCGAGACGGCATCGCCAGCTATTCGCGTATCCTGAACACGCAGACCGCGCTATTACGATCGCAGGCGAACCTGATCGAGGCCCGGCAGGAGGTCTCTTCGAATCTGGTCGCGATCTACAAAGGTCTGGGTGGTGGTTGGCAGATTCGGCAGAATCAGGAATTCCTACCCGAGACGGTGCTGGCCGAGATGGCCTATCGCACCGATTGGGGTGATCTGTTGGAGAAAACGCCAACACGCGCCAGCTTGAACTAAGGCCTATTTCGTCAACCCGCGCAGGCCACCCGAGATCAGGATGTTAACTTCGTAGAGGATACGTGGCGCGGCCAACCCGCCGGGGCTGGCTAGATAGTTGGGGCTCCATTCCGGATCGAATTTCTGCTTGAAGGCGCGCAGGCCTTCGAAGTGGTAGAATTGTTCGCCATGTTCATAAACGAACCCACCGATCCGATTCCAAAGCGAGGCCAACTGCCGGTTTTCGATCCCTGAAAATGGCGCTGCGCCCAGTGAGAACCAGTGGAATCCCTGCTCGGACCCCCAGACCATCATCTCAGCAAACAGCGCATCCATGACAAAGTTTGGGCTGTCCGGTTCATAACGCATCAAATCCAGAGACAGTTCGGATTTGTTTCCGCCTTGAAACAGGTTCGCAAAGGCCATGATCTTGCCCGTCTCATCCCGCAGAACCGCATGGTCGAAATAAGAAAGGTAGGCATCATCAAAGCCGCCCAAGGCAAAACCCTTTTCCTCACCTGCCTTTTGCGCCAACCAATCGTCCGAGATCTGACGAAGTTCGGGCAACACCGGTGCAAGCTGTTCTTTGGGGATAATTTCGAACTTGTACCCCTCACGCTCAGCCCTGTTCTTCGCCTGCCGGAACCGTTTGCGCGATTTTCCGTCCAGCGAGAAATTCTGCAGCGGTACGCGGGCCACTTCTCCGATCTTCAGGATCGACAGGCCCAGGTCCAGGAATGTCGGCAGATATTTGGTCGATACACTGTAAAACGCACAAAGCTTGCCTTCGCGATCGGCCATTTCTCGCAATTGCCAGATCAGTTGCTGCCCCGCTTGCTCATCACCCACAGGCTCTCCTTTGGTGATCAGCGCATTGCCAGTATCGGCATAGGCAAGGAATGCGGTTTCGTCAGGCGAGATCAGGAATTGCTTATCACCCGTCAGTGAAATCTGAGATTCGGTGTCTTCGCTCTCCATCACGAGACGTTCGACAACTTCGGGGATTTCAGTCCTAACCGGCGCGGGGATTTCACGGCCGAACAGCGAGTTCACCGCCACGATGCCAACGATCACGGCCACCACGAGGCTGGACCGCAGGAATCGCGAGGCATCTCCACTCCAGGCAAAGTCCCACCACAGCGCGTTTTGATATTCGACATGGGAATAAGCGAACAATCCAATCCAGAAAATCACCGCCAGCAACGCGACGACGCTGACCAGCCAAGGGATATTTAGCCGAAAGATAGATGCACCGCTTACCCGGTAAAACGCACCCCGAAACATCGCCAAAAGGCCAATCGTGAACAGCAATGAAAGGGCTTCATGCGTATCAAGCCCTTTGGCGAGCGAGGCGAAGAAACCCGCCACCATCAAAAGCATGGCAACAACCCATGCCCGATAGAGCTTGCGGAATAGGCCACGTGAGACAAGTAGCAGTAGGACACCCACGGCGCTGCCTGCAAGATGAGATGCCTCGACAAATGACAAAGGCAAAACCTCTCGCAGTACGCCAAGGTTCTGCGTACTGGAAGGCAAAGCCCCTGAAACCAACAGGATAACTCCTGCCACAGCCGCGACGCCGGCAGCCACCATCGGGACAATGGGGCGAATTGCGCGATAGACCCAAGTGACCGCGCCCCCGATGCGATGGCGCTGTGTCAGCACCGACGCGACCGCGATCGACAGGCTGGCGATGGCAAACGGAAGGAACGTATAGACCAGTCGGTAGAGCAGAAGCGCAGCGATCACATCAGACCGGCCCGACGCCCCTAGACCAGCGATCAGAGTGGCTTCGAACACACCGATTCCACCCGGTGCATGGCTAAGGATACCCACCGCTATAGCGCCTATATAGACCGCGAAGAAATACGGGTAGCCAACCCCCAGATCGTCCGGCATGAGCACATACAGCGCCATTGAAGCGCCGAACAGATCGCCTACCGCCGCGACTGTCAGCAAACTTGCCAGCTTGCCGCCCGGCAGGTTGAACCCAAACCCACCATAGGCCAATCGCCGCCCTCCGCTTGAAAGCCAGACAAACAAGACCGCAAGCCCCGCCAACATGCTCAGACCGATCACAGTCTCCGTCGTTTCACTGATCGGCAGGACCTTGGAAATGCCATCCGGGTGTATTGTAAGCAACAGGCCCAAAAGCAGGATCAGTCCCATCCAGAACGCCACCCAAGAGGTCGCGATCACCCCGGCCACGCGGCCAAGATCAAGCCCCAGCGACGCATAGATACGGTATCGGATCGCGGTGCCGGTGATATAGGAGAATCCCAGGCAGTTCGATACCGCATAGCCGCTTGCACCGGCCATCCCCGCAACGGGCAGAGGCACTTTTCCATCGGCGACGCTCTGCACGGCAAGCACATCGTAGAACGAAAGCGACAGAAAACTGAAAGCCGTCCAGCACATCGCAAAAAACATGAATTTCCATGGTTTCGCTGCGATATCGCTTTGGATATCTGACCATTTAACATGCGCAGAGAGGTCATGCAGAACCGCAAGCGCGATTCCTGTAATCAGCAACGGAACCGCAATCTTGACCAGCGGCTTTTCCAACAGCCCTGTCACATACTCGGCCAGACGTACGGCGCGTGTCTCTTCCGTTGTCGGCTGTGTCGTCATTCCGTTCGCCCCTGCCCCGCGATCCTCAGATCAGTGTCAATTCAAAGCTTTGCACGAATTTTCCATCCGGCAAAGGGCCTAGGCCAACGCGTCACGAGCGTCCCTTGCGTGTCGAAAGCAACAGATTGGTCTCAGATCGTGTAACGCCCTCCATCCGACGGATCTGGAACAGGACTTCATCAAGCTCATCCAGTGTATCAGTTCCGATCTCTGCGATCAGATCCCAACTTCCATTGGTTGAGTGCACCGCCCGAACCTGACGCATCGCAGCGATCCGCGATCTGATCCGCTCGGTCCCGCGGCCTGCGATCTCAAGCATCATCAATCCACGAACAGGGCTTTCCGATACGCCCTGCCGTGTCACAACGGTAAAGCCGACGATTTCGCCAGACTGCTGAAGCCGCTTTAGTCGGCTGCGCACGGTTGTTCGGGTCACCCCGAGCAGTTCAGCCAGTTCCGACAACGACGCCCGAGCGTCCCTGTGCAGTGCGTTCAATAAGCGATTGTCCAGTTCGTCCATGCGTGATTACCAAATCGGAATTAGCTAATTCACTTTGACCAATTTGATCTCTTTTCTCAACTCATATCGTATCGATAGATAGACTTATGAGCAAAATGAACATCATTCTCGCCGGAGCGCCGATGGATGCCGGCAAACACCGCCAAGGCTGTCGGATGGGTCCAGATGCCTATCGGGTCGCGGGTCTCGCCCAAGCGCTGTCAGATCTCGGGCATTCTGTGTCGGACATCGGTGACACGCGACCAGATGCCGTCGACATGTCGGAAGACACCCATCTGTTCTCTTTACCGGAATGCGTTGGCTGGACACAGGCACTAAGCCGCACGGCTCAGGAAGCCGCGCTTGAAGGCCTTCCCATTTTCATGGGCGGTGATCACGCCCTGTCGATGGGCACAGTGGCAGGAATGGCGGCACATGCGGACCGTATCGGGCGCCCTCTGTTCGTGCTCTGGTTAGATGCACATAGTGATTTCCATACGCCCAGCAGTACGGCCAGCGGCAATTTGCATGGAACGCCGGTCGCTTATTTCACTGGCCAGTCAGGCTTTGACGCCTTTCCACCGCTGATATCGCCGATCCCAACGGATCGCGTCGGTATGATTGGTTTGCGCTCGGTCGATCCCGCCGAACGCGCGGCATTGGAAAAAGATCACGCGATGCTCGCCGATATGCGCAGCATCGACGAGCACGGGATCAAGACACCCCTACTGGCCTTCCTTGACAAAGTGCGCGAAGCAAACGGCATCCTGCATGTCTCGCTGGATGTAGATTTCCTTGACCCGTCGATCGCACCAGCCGTCGGCACCACTGTCCCCGGCGGTGCCACCGAACGTGAGGCCCATCTGGTCATGGAATTGCTGCATGAAAGCGGTCTCGTTTGTTCGCTGGATCTAGTTGAACTGAACCCATTCCTGGATGAGCGCGGCCGAACCGCAAAACTGATGGTCGATCTTGCAGCCTCGCTGATGGGTCGTCGCATCTTCGATCGCCCAACCCGGAGCTTCTGATGATTTCTCTTCAATCTCCTTCAGCTGTCGTGATGGTGCGCCCGCACGCATTTGCGTCGAATCCTGAAACCCGCGACGACAATGCATTTCAAACACTGGCAAATCGATCTGCTGCAGCGACGTCTGCTGCCGCGCGGGATGAGCATGACAAAGCAGTAGAACAGCTTCGCGCTGCTGGTGTGACCGTTCATGTGTTTGACGACGAAGGCGAACGTGACACACCCGACAGCGTGTTCCCAAACAACTGGTTTTCGACCCATCCAGGCGGTCATGTCGCTGTTTATCCGATGTTCGTTCCATCGCGCAGACGCGAAAGACGCTCAGATGTAATTGAGTTACTGAAGCGGGAATATCGAGTGCAAGACGTCATCGACTATTCCGGCCTCGAACAGGACGACCTCGCGCTTGAGGGCACGGGCGCGATGGTTCTGGATCACGTGGGCCGTATTGCCTACACTGTTCGATCCAACCGCGCCGATCCGGTGTTGTTGGAGCGTTTCTGTACGCATTTCAACTATGAGCCGATTGCCTTTGATGCAAAGGATGCCGAAGGACGCGATGTCTATCACACCAATGTTCTGATGGGGATCGGGACGCACTACGCGCTGATTTGTTTGAACATGATTTCCGACCCGGAACGCCGCGCAACAGTTCGGGCACGGCTGGAAGAATCTGGCCGTACTGTCATCGATCTGTCCCATGAGCAGATTGCAGATTTTGCAGGAAACGCAATTGAGCTTAGTGGCAATGATGGTCTTGTCTTGGCGTTGTCCAGCCGAGCGCTACAGGCTCTTACACCTGTTCAAGTCGCGATCATCGAAGCCAGTGCAACTCCGCTGCCGCTCTCGGTTCCCACAATAGAAACAGCCGGTGGATCCGTACGTTGTATGATCGCTGGTATCCATCTTTCCCGCCGATAGGAGTCTTTGATGCAACCTTCTGATAAGGCCCTCGTGCCATTTGTATCCGTCGACAACATGATGCGTCTGGTCCACCACATCGGGGTCGAACAGATGATCACGCAGATTGCCGCGCAGATCGAATCCGATTTTAAACGCTGGGAGAGCTTTGACAAAACGCCCCGCATCCCTGCCCACTCACCACATGGGGTGATCGAACTGATGCCAACCTCGGATGGTGAGGCATACGGGTTCAAATACGTCAACGGGCATCCCAAGAACACGTCTGAGGGCCTGCAGACCGTGACCGCGTTTGGCCTGCTGGCTGATGTCTATACCGGTTACCCGACATTGTTGACCGAAATGACGATGTTGACTGCTTTGCGGACAGCGGCAACCTCTGCGCTGGTCGGCAAATACCTCGCGCCCAAATCCGCGACGACGATGGCGATGATTGGAAACGGCGCGCAATCCGAGTTCCAGTGCCTCGCCTTCAAAGCCATGTGCGGCATCGATACGGTCCGGCTCTACGACACAGACCCGAACGCGACGGCGAAATGTGCAGCCAATCTGCAGGGCAAAGGGCTGACGGTCGTGCCCTGCAAAACGCCGGAGGACGCAATCGAAGGCGCTCAGATCATAACGACCTGCACCGCTGACAAGAAATACGCCACCATCCTGACCGACAACATGGTCGGCCCTGGCGTGCATATCAACGCCATTGGCGGCGATTGCCCCGGCAAAACCGAACTGCACCGCGATATCCTTCTGCGCTCGAATATCTTTGTAGAATACCCCGAGCAAACGCGGATCGAAGGTGAAATTCAAGCTCTGGAGAATGATCACCCTGTCACCGAGATGTGGGAAGTTATGACCGGACAAGCCAAAGGCCGCACCGATGATCGACAGATCACGTTGTTCGACAGTGTCGGCTTCGCGATCGAGGACTTCTCGGCACTACGTTACATCAAAAGCGCGATTGAAGGCACTGATTTCTATGAGCCATTGGACATGCTCGCAGACCCAGACGACCCGCGGGATCTGTTCGGGATGTTGATGCGGGCAGGATAAAGAACCCGCACTTCTAAAACTGTGCCCCGGCCTTTGGCCGGGGCTTTTTCTTATCCCGCAAGCGATGGCAGGTAGAGAACAATCCCTGGAAAGGCCACCAGCAGTGCGATGGTCAGAGCATCGGCAATGAAGAACGGCGTTACACCTTTGAAGACATCCTGAACACTAAGATCGGGCCTCACGCCTGCGACAACAAAACAGTTTAGACCAATAGGAGGTGTGATCAGGCAGAACTCGGCCATTTTGACCACCAAGATACCAAACCAGATCGCACACATCGGCCCGGACATACCAAAGGCGCTGTCTGCTGCGCTGACAGCCTCGCCTCCGTTCAGGGCCATAACGGCGGGATACACAACCGGAAGTGTCAAGAGCAGCATACCGATCGCATCCATGAACATGCCCAGCACGGCATAGGCCAGCAGGATGCAAATGAGGATCAACATAGGCGACATTTCGAGCGAAGTGATCCAGTCGGAAAACGCCCCCGGCAGATCTGCGAAACCAAGAAAGCGCACGTAGATCAAAACACCCCAAATAATCGCGAAAATCATGGCGGTCAGTTTGGCGGTTTCAAGCAAGGCCGATTTGAATTCAGGCCAGCGCATGCCGTGGATCAGGGCAAAGCAGAACACGATGAAGGCCCCGATGGCCCCGCCCTCGGTCGGGGTGCCCCAGGCCTTGTCGCCGAAAGGGTTGTAAACAAAGCAGATAATGATGAGGATCACCGCCACAATGGGCAGTGCGCCCGGAAGAGCAGCAAATCGTTGTTTCCAGGTAAACCCGGTGACCGGCGGTCCGACGGACTTGAAGATCACGGCGATACCGACGATCAGCAAGCCATAGATCACCGCCGAAAACGCACCGGGGATGAAGCCTGCGAGCAGCAGTTTTCCCACATCCTGCTCGACAATGATGGCGTAAATCACAAGGATCGCAGATGGGGGGATTAGCGAGGCCAAGGTCCCGCCAGCGGCAACCACACCGGCGGCGAAACGTTTATTATACCCGACGGCCAGCATTTCAGGGATGGCGATGCGCGCAAAGACGGCTGATGTGGCGACCGATGCACCTGATACGGCGGCGAAACCGGCGGTCGCAAAAATCGTTGAAACGGCCAACCCGCCAGGCACCCATGCCACCCAGCGTTTTGCCGCCTCAAACAAGGCGCGGGTCAGGCCAGCGTAGTAGGCTAGATAGCCGATCAGGATGAATGTTGGGATCAGGCTCAGCGTATGAGACGCCACCTTGGAATGTGGCACCTGGCCAGCCGTTTTGACGGCCACCGTCAGTGCCTTACCAAACCGCTCGGGATCATACCCAAACTTTGCCCAGAATATCCAAACAAGGCCAACCAACCCTGCCAGACCTGCAGCAAATGCCACCCGCATGCCAGTGACGACAAGAACCAACAGTCCGGCAGTGACCCAAAGGCCGATATCAATCGTGTCCATGGGTCAGTTACGTCCTTCGAATTGTTCGGCCTCGGCTGCAGCCTGTGCGGCGGCATCCTGTATCAGCGGTACGGCCACCGGTGCCTCGAGCCCCAGCATGAAGGCGCGTCCATAGCCCCAGACCTGCAAGATTAGCCGGGCGCACAGCACCGAAAAAGCAACGGGTGCCAGCAGCTTGGCTGGCCAAATAGGAATCCCGATATCAATTGAGCTGTCGCGACTCCACATCGGAGCGCCGAAGTCAAAGGACCGGTCAAAGTGGGACCAACTACCCCAAACCAGCGCCAGCATCAGCAGCAGTATCAGCAGAACCGAGATCAGCTCGAACAACCACAGCGCCCGCCCTTTCAGGCGCGAGATAACGATATCCATTCGGATGTGCCCGCCATCGCGCTGCACAAACGAAATACCCAGAAACGCGATCAGGGGCATCGCCTGTTCAATCCAGTCAACATATCCGGGCAAAGGCGCGTTTAAGGCGTTTCGGCCGCTGACTGACACAACAGCTAGCACCATGAGCCCGAAAACCGCGAAACCGCTGATCAGCGCCATAAAACGCTCTAGACGTAACAAACGGTGATCCAACCGGCTTAGAAGACTGCCATCCTCAAGCACCGTGGCATGTCCTGCCATCTCAGCATTCCTTTGATTGAAGGAGATGCCGGGTGCCTAATGACACCCGGCTGTGGCGATCAGTTACCGCCGCGCTGCTGTTGCAGCGTCGATTGCACAAGATCATAAAGATCCTGCGCAGGCAGACCCTGGGCGGTCATGTCTTCGATCCACTTCGCGCGAATAGGATCAGCGGCTTTGGCGCGAAACTCCTCAAGCACGGCATCGTCAATCTCGACCTTTTCAACGCCTTTCTCTGCCAGCACGCCATCCCACTTTTCAAGCAGTCCACCGTAGTTGGCCAGATAGTGATCGATAGCCTCATTAATCGAGCTGTCCAGCGCTTCGCGATGTTCGGCTGGCAGCGCTTCATAAGCGTCGATATTCACCACCACCGGACAGTTTACCGTTCCAGGATTCAGATTGGCCGTCCACCAGTCAGCTTCGTTGATCGTCCCGAATGACAAATGCGCATGCTGAGCGAAGGCCACGGTATCGACCACGCCAGATTCCATCGCATTGTAGGCTTCGGTCGCAGGCACGGACGTAGGTACGCCACCAACTGCTTCAAATGCTTGCCCCAAACCGCCAGTTGCGCGTACGCGCATACCGTCGAACTCGGCAAGCTCATCACGAGGGTCACCGGTACCAACAAGATTATATTGAGGCATCGGTGAAGTCATGATGATGCGCGCGTTCCACTGCGCCATCTCGTCCTTGACTGCTGGATGATCGTAGACTGCGTGGCTGACGGCCACCTCTTCATCCAATGTGTTTACGCCAAGGAAGGGCAGTTCCAAAACGGTGATCGCGCGGTTCTTATCGCGGTGATAGCCCGCACAGAACTGCGCCATCTCGAACGCGCCAATCTCGATTCCATCCAGGTTTTCCTTGGGCTTCGACAATCCGCCATAGCTAACATTGATGGTGAAATCGCCGCCGGTTTTTTCGTTCACCAGTTCAGCCAGTTTCTCAACATGCTCGGTAAATGCGCGGCGCTTACCCCAGACCGAGGCATTCCATTCGGTCGCGGCTGCTTCGGTGACAAACGCCACACTCAGGGCGGCAAAAGCCGCACCGCTCAACATCTTTTTCATAGTGGTATCTCCCTTAGTTGCGCCCCCTATCGGGATGCTTGATTGTGAAGCTAGCGCCAAGTCTAGAAGCTGCCAACCCCTGCGAGGAGAAGTGGTGTTATCGCCACCAGACTTCGAGATTAAAGTGAAGCTATCGGCCAAAGCCCCAGACACATGCCAATGAGCACTTATGTCATTACAGCTATCTTGCTGATTTAAGGTGTATATTACGCACAATTTCAGAATTATTTACAATGCTAGTGCCGGAAATGAAATTTCTTTACAAAGAAATCCAAGGATTATGGCAATTTATTTATTTCTTTTCTGATCCCCGTATTATTCAACTTGGGGAGGAACCGGATCGACATTGCCTGATCGGCTGGCAAAATCGGTCCCATGTAATCCAGTCCAGAGGGAGGAGCCTCAAAGATGACTACCGCTGCCCAGGCAGATGCCAAGACATATCCGCCATCCGCAGAAACTGTCGCCCGTGCGCATGTCGACGCCGACAAATACGCAGATATGTACGCTGCGTCGATCAACAACCCCGAAGCATTCTGGGATGAGCAAGGCAAGCGCGTTGACTGGATCAAGCCTTATACTCAGGTCAAAGACGTCAGCTATGATTTTGGTTCGGTTGGTATCAACTGGTATGCGGACGGCACGCTAAACGTCTCGGCCAACTGCCTTGATCGTCATTTGAATACGCGCGGCGATCAGACAGCGATCATCTGGGAACCGGATGATCCAAACGACGAAGCTCAGCACATTACCTACGCCGAACTGCACCGTCGCACCTGCCGCATGGCCAATATTCTCGAGTCGATGGGCGTGCGCAAAGGTGACCGCGTTGTAATCTATCTGCCGATGATCCCTGAAGCCGCCTATGCGATGCTGGCTTGTGCACGGATCGGAGCAATCCATTCGATTGTATTTGCTGGGTTTTCACCCGATGCGTTGGCAGCCCGAGTCAACGGATGTGATGCCAAGGTCGTCATCACTGCCGATGAGGCACCACGTGGTGGCCGCAAGACTCCGCTGAAGTCCAACGCAGACGCGGCCCTGCTGCACTGCAAAGACAGCGTGAAATGTCTGGTGGTCAAACGCACCGGTGGGCAGACCACTTGGATTGATGGCCGCGACTATGATTACAACGAAATGGCGCTTGAAGCGGATGACTATTGCGCACCCGCCGAGATGAATGCCGAAGATCCGCTGTTCATTCTCTATACTTCCGGTTCGACCGGTCAGCCCAAAGGTGTCGTCCATACGACCGGCGGTTATCTGGTCTATGCCGCGATGACGCATGAGATCACATTCGACTACCATGAAGGCGACGTCTACTGGTGCACCGCCGATGTCGGCTGGGTCACCGGCCACAGCTATATCGTCTACGGACCACTGGCCAACGGCGCGACCACACTGATGTTCGAAGGCGTGCCGACCTATCCGGATGCATCACGCTTCTGGCAGGTGTGCGAAAAGCACAAGGTGAACCAGTTCTACACCGCTCCGACGGCAATTCGCGCTCTGATGGGTCAGGGTACCGAGTTCGTCGAGAAATGCGACCTGAGCGATCTCCGGACGCTGGGCACAGTCGGCGAGCCGATCAACCCGGAAGCTTGGAACTGGTACAATGAAGTTGTTGGCAAAGGCAAATGCCCGATTGTTGACACCTGGTGGCAGACCGAAACCGGCGGTCACTTGATGACCCCCCTGCCCGGTGCGCATGCGATGAAGCCCGGCTCGGCGATGAAACCGTTCTTCGGCATCCAGCCGGTAGTTCTGGACCCGCAATCCGGTGTTGAGATCGAGGGAAATGGCGTTGAGGGTGTTCTGTGCATCAAAGACAGCTGGCCCGGTCAGATGCGCACCGTCTGGGGCGATCATGAGCGGTTCGAGAAGACCTATTTCTCGGACTATAAAGGCTACTACTTCACCGGCGATGGCTGCCGTCGCGATGAGGATGGCGACTACTGGATCACTGGCCGCGTCGATGATGTAATCAACGTCTCCGGCCACCGGATGGGCACGGCCGAGGTGGAAAGCGCGCTGGTCGCCCATGCCGCCGTCGCCGAGGCCGCTGTGGTTGGTTACCCCCATGAAATCAAAGGGCAAGGCATCTATTGCTATGTCACTTTGATGAATGACCGCGAGCCGTCGGATGAGCTGCTGAAAGAGCTGCGCACCTGGGTCCGGACCGAGATCGGCCCGATTGCCTCGCCTGATGTGATCCAGTGGGCCCCCGGCCTGCCCAAGACTCGCTCGGGCAAGATCATGCGCCGAATTCTGCGCAAGATTGCCGAGAACGACTTTGGTTCGCTTGGCGATACGTCGACCCTGGCCGATCCGTCAGTGGTCGAAGACCTGATCGAAAACCGGGCAAACAAGTGAGGATGTGATGGACGCTGCCACGACCATATCCCCCGCTGTTCTGATCCTTCTCGGCCCTCCGGGCGCCGGGAAGGGTACGCAGGCTCGTATGCTTGAAGAGAAGTTCGGGCTTGTACAACTCAGCACCGGTGATCTGCTGCGTGACGCGGTCGCCGCAGGTACCGAGGCTGGTAATGCTGCCAAAGCGGTTATGGAGGCAGGCGATCTTGTCAGCGACGGCATCGTCATCGCGATCCTGCGCGACCGCATGGCAGAACCGGACTGCGCCAAGGGCGTCATACTAGATGGTTTCCCCCGGACCACAGTCCAGGCCGAGGCTCTTGATGGTCTGCTCGCGTCTTCAGATCAGAAGATCAACGCGGCCATCAGCCTTGAAGTTGAAGACGCCGAGATGGTGACGCGGATTTCGGGTCGCTACACCTGCGCTGGATGCGGTGAGGGCTATCACGACACATACAAGCAGCCCGTCGAAGACGGCAAATGCGACAAGTGCGGACACACAGAATTCAAACGCCGCGCCGACGACAATGCCGAGACGGTCGCGTCGCGTCTGGCGGCCTATCACGCGCAGACCGCACCGCTGATTGACTACTATCAAGCCCAGGGCGTGCTGAAAGGCATCGATGCCATGGGCCAGATCGACGACATCGCACAAGACCTTCACGGGATTGTCGGCGAGGTCATGAAATAAGGGGAGGAGATAAGCCCTAGGGCTTTGATCCTAAATCAGAATACTTCAATGGACCCGCCTTGGCGGATCAGAGAAGTTATGCCTGACGTCACGGGGCGTTTGGCACAACCGAGAAGCGGCCCACCGCACTGGAGGAGTTGGGCAATGGGCCGCCAATGAGGGAAGCGAAGGAGGAACCCGCGATGGCGGATCATTCAACAAACTCCGCGCAGACTGCCGAAGCCGACAAGGGCTATTGGCAGGCCAACCTGCGCCTCATCTACATCAGCCTCGCGATTTGGGCGCTGGTGTCGTTTGGATTCGGCATTCTGCTGCGTCCGCTGCTGTCCGGCATCGCCGTTGGCGGTACAGATCTGGGCTTTTGGTTCGCTCAGCAAGGATCGATCCTGGTCTTTCTGGTGCTGATCTTCAACTACGCCTGGCGCATGAACAAGCTCGACGCTGAGCACGGCGTGGACGAGGAGTAATCGGCATGGATCAGTTTACCATCAACCTGCTGTTTGTGGGCGCGTCTTTTGCGCTTTACATCGGCATCGCGATCTGGGCCCGTGCGGGTTCCACATCGGAATTCTATGCCGCCGGTCGCGGCGTTCACCCGGTCACCAACGGTATGGCGACAGCAGCGGACTGGATGTCTGCGGCCTCGTTCATCTCGATGGCGGGCCTGATTGCCTTTACCGGCTATGACAACTCGACCTTCCTGATGGGTTGGACCGGTGGCTACGTGCTGCTGGCTCTGCTGCTTGCGCCCTACCTGCGTAAGTTCGGCAAGTTCACCGTGTCGGAATTCATCGGCGACCGTTTCTACAGCCAGACCGCACGTATCGTTGCTGTGATCTGTCTGATCGTTGCGTCGGTGACCTACGTGATCGGTCAGATGACCGGTGTTGGCGTGGCCTTTGGCCGCTTCCTCGAAGTGTCCAACACTACAGGTCTGCTGATCGGCGCCGGCGTTGTGTTTGCCTACGCAGTGTTTGGTGGGATGAAGGGCGTGACCTACACTCAGGTCGCTCAGTACTGCGTGCTGATCACCGCTTATACCATCCCGGCCATCTTTATCTCGCTGCAGCTGACCGGCACGCCTGTTCCGGCGCTGGGTCTGTTTGGTGACACCGCCAGCGGTGAACCCCTGCTGACCAAGCTGGACGCCATCGTGACCGAGCTGGGCTTCAACGACTACACGGCCCACCACTCGAACACGCTGAACATGGTGCTGTTCACCTTGTCGCTGATGATCGGTACAGCTGGTCTGCCGCACGTCATCATGCGCTTCTTCACCGTTCCCAAAGTGTCTGACGCACGTTGGTCGGCAGGCTGGGCGCTGGTCTTCATCGCTCTGCTGTACCTGACGGCTCCTGCTGTTGGTGCAATGGCGCGCCTGAACATCACCGACATGATGTGGCCCAATGGTGGCATCGAAGGTGGCGCTGTTTCGGTTGAGGAAATCGACAATGATCCGCGTTACGACTGGATGGCCACTTGGCAGAAAACCGGTCTGCTGGATTGGGAAGACAAGAACGGCGACGGCAAGATCCAGTACTACAACGACAAATCCGAGGCGATGACTGCAATCGCCGAAGAAAAAGGCTGGGTCGGTAACGAGCTGACTAAGTTCAACCGCGACATCCTGGTTCTGGCCAATCCTGAGATTGCCAACTTGCCAGGTTGGGTGATTGGTCTGGTCGCTGCTGGTGGTCTTGCGGCTGCTCTGTCAACCGCTGCGGGCCTGCTGCTGGCGATCTCGTCGGCTGTGTCCCATGACCTTGTCAAAGGTGCAATCAACCCGTCGATCTCTGAAAAGGGTGAACTTCTGGCGGCACGGATTGCCATGGCTGTAGCCATCGTGGTTGCAACCTACCTGGGTCTCAACCCTCCGGGCTTTGCGGCACAAACCGTGGCCTTGGCCTTTGGTCTGGCAGCAGCCTCGATCTTCCCGGCGCTGATGATGGGGATCTTCTCGACCCGCATCAACAACACCGGCGCGGTTGCAGGTATGCTGGCTGGTCTGACCGTAACCCTGGTCTACATCTTCCTGCATAAGGGCTGGCTGTTCATTCCGGGCACCAACTCGTTCACCGATGCTGATCCGCTTCTGGGTCCGATCAAGTCGACCTCGTTCGGCGCCATCGGTGCGATGATCAACTTCGGCGTCGCCTACGTCGTTGCCGGTATGACCAAAGAGACTCCGCAGGAGATCAAAGATATGGTCGAAAGCATTCGCATTCCCCGTGGTGCGGGCGCAGCTCAGGATCACTGAGTGTGATGCGGTCGGCGGCTCTTGTCTTCGATCGCATCTTTCGACTTACTGTTCCCGCCCGGCACACCACCGGGCGGGATTTTTTATTCGGAACTCCGGAGAGCGTAAATGCCCCTGTCCCATGACGAAATCACCCGGTTTCTGAAGTCTGTACACCCCTATGACTCGTTGCCCCATGATGCTTTGGACGATCTGGCCAAGCAGATCGAAGTGCGCGAAGTCGATGCCGATGGCAGCATTTACCAGTTGGGCAACGCTCTGCCCGGCGTCTTTGTGATCTATGAAGGACAGGTAGAAATTACCGATGAGAACGGCGCTGTCGTTTCGCATCTGGGATTGCGCAATTCTTTTGGTGAGCGCGGATTGCTGAAGGACGGCAAAGCCGCCACACATGCGCGCGCGCACACGCCGTCAGTGTTGATCGTGTTGCCGCCAGACCTTGTGAAAAACCTGATCGAAGGTCACGATGTGGTGTCCAAGTTCTTTAACCGTTCACGCGGAGGGCGGAGCGGACCGCAAAGCCTGGCTACCAGTGCAATTGATGTGCTGATGGCTCGTGACCCTGCCACCTGCCCGCCCGATACTCCGGTTCAAAACGCCGCGCAGATCATGCGCGACCGCCATATCTCATCGCTTTGCGTGACCGAAGGGGACAGATTGTTGGGTATCGCAACCCTCCGCGATATTTCCGGCAAATACGTCGCCGAGGCGATGCCCGCTGACACCGCGGTTTCGGCGATCATGACCGCCGATCCAATCATTCTTGCCCCGACAGATATCGGCTCGGACGTATTACACGTGATGATGGAACGTGGCATCGGTCATATTCCAATTTCCGAGGCCGGTAAGCTGGTCGGAATCGTAACCCAAACCGACCTCACCCGCTATCAGGCGGTCAATTCTGCCGAGTTGGTAGGACGAATTGCCCGCGCCGACAGCCCGCAAGAGATGGCTCAAGTCACCGTTGAGATACCACAACTTCTGGTCCAACTCGTCGCGGGTGGCAACCGGCACGAGATCGTTACACGGCTGATCACCGACATCGCAGACACTGCGACGCGGCGGTTGCTGGCACTGGCTGAGGCTGAACTGGGTGCGCCGCCAGTGCCCTACTTGTGGCTTGCTTGCGGCTCGCAAGGACGGCAGGAACAGACCGGAGTTTCTGATCAGGACAATTGCCTGATGCTTGATGACAGTGTGGCAGACGGTGATATGGCCTACTTCGCTGCGCTGGCCAAATTCGTCTCAGACGGGCTGGATACCTGCGGTTATTTCTATTGCCCCGGTGACATGATGGCGACCAACCCTCGCTGGTGCCAGCCCGTGCGTGTCTGGCGCGAGTATTTCAATGGCTGGATTGCCAAACCCAACCCCGAGGCGCAAATGCTGGCCTCGGTGATGTTTGACCTGCGGCCCATCGGAGGGTCCTTCGATCTGTTCACCGACCTGCAGGCCGATACGCTGGCGGCAGCCAATGCGAATTCGATCTTTGTCGCGCATATGATTTCGAACTCACTGAAACACACCCCTCCTCTGGGCCTGCTGCGTGGGTTCGCCACCATACGTTCGGGTGAGCATCGCAATACGCTCGACCTCAAGCATAATGGCGTGGTGCCTGTCGTGGATCTGGCACGCATCTACAGCCTGCAGGGACAATTAACCGAAGCGAACACCCGCGCCCGTCTTAGCGCCGCCGAGGCTGCGGGTGTGCTCAGCGCGTCTGGCGCACGCGATTTACTGGACGCATATGACCTGATCGCTGAGACCCGATTGGAACATCAAGTGCGTCTGGTCAAATCCGGGGATGCACCAGACAATTACCTGCCACCCGCTGAATTGTCGGACTTTGAGCGAAGTCATCTCCGCGATGCCTTTGTCGTGGTAAAAACCATGCAATCAGCGGTTGGCCATGGCAAAGGAATGCTGGGTTAAGAAACTGGAAATGAACGGAGAAATCACATGTTTCTGGAACTGATCGGCACGATTTTTGCAGGCTTCGCCTTTGCGGGTGTCGTGATGGTGGTGAACAAGCTGACCGGGGGCCGCTTGCCCAAATGGGCCGCGCCGGTTGCGGCAGGTGCGGGGATGATCGGTATGACGATTACCAGCGAGTATTCTTGGTATGACCGTACGCGCGACCAACTGCCCGACAGCCTCACCATCGTGCAGGAGGTGGAAAGCCGCGCCTTTTATCGCCCTTGGACGTACGCCGTGCCCTTTGTCGACCGCTTTGCTGCGATCGACGCCACATCGGTACGCACCAATGCCAATTTGCCGGACGAGCGTCTGGTTGATCTTTACTTTTTTGGTCGCTGGGCACCGGTCTCGAAGATGCCGGTCGCTGTAAACTGCGCCGAAAACAGCCGCGCCAACCTGGCAGACGGGGCCGAATTCGCCGATGACGGACGTTTGCTGAACGCCAGCTGGATCAAGATCGACGCTGAAGATCCGGTAATCGAGGCAACCTGCGGGGTCTGACTATGTTGAACCATCTGAGCCTGCGCCTGAGGGTGTTCCTGTTCTTCCTATTACTTGCGGCAGGAGGGCTGATCATCAGCACCCTGGCTTTGTGGGTCGGTTATCAGAGGGCAAGTGATCCCGCTCTTATGGATGCGTTCATCTTCGCAGAGATACTGATCGCGTTTGGAATGTTGGCGCTGGTTGCCGGAGTCTGGCTTCTTTTTGATGATAACGTTGCAAAACCAATCGAGCGGCTCTCGGCCCAACTCCGGGCGCGCGCACACGCCGGGGTCAGCACGGATCTGGACCTTCAGGCGGCGCGCTATTTGGGCGATCTGGCCCCCGCCGCCGCTGGACTGGCCGAACAACTGGCTGCCAACGCCATGACCACGGCTGAGGCCGTGGCCGCGGAAACGGCCCATCTGGCCTCGGAAAAACAGCGTCTCACCGCGCTGCTGACCGAGATCCCGGTTGCAATGCTTTTGGCCGGACCGAAGCATCAGATCGTTCTATATGACGCGCAGGCGGCTGAGGTTCTGGCACAGATCGCACATCCTCGGCTAAACGCCTCGCTTTTTGACTACCTCGAAGCGACCGGTCTGACGGATTCCTACGCGAAGCTGATCAAAACCGGGAAAGACGTCCATTGCACACTAACCAGTGTTGATGGGCGGCAATCCTATTCTGCCCGTATGAAACCATTGGGCGATGCCCCTGGTTACATGCTGGTCTTCGATGACAGTGCTGCGCAGATCGACCCCGACGCGGCCCGCCCGCTGGTTTACGATTTCGAACTTCTCGACACACCCGGCGATGACGCGTTTGAAGATAGACCCCTGTTGGACCTCTGCTTCGTAGTCTTTGACACCGAAACCACGGGCCTGCTCCCGCATAAGGATGAGATCGTACAGATCGGTGCGGTGCGCGTCGTAAAGGGTAAGATCGTCGAAGGCGAACGGCTGGATACCCTGGTCGACCCCGGCATCCCGATCCCCCCAGCTTCAACCAAAGTGCATAAGGTCAGCGACCGGATGGTTCAGGGTGCGCCTGATATTGCCGAGGCCGGTCGCAGCTTTCACCAATTTGCCCGGGATGCTGTCATTGTTGCCCATAACGCACCATTCGACATGGCTTTCCTGCGCCGCCATGCCGAGCGTATGGGGGTGGAATGGAGCCACCCCATTCTGGATACGGTCCTGCTGTCGGCGGTGCTGTTCGGGGCAAGCGAAACGCATACGCTGGACGCTGTCTGCGAACGGCTTGGCATAACAATTCCCGAAGCCCTGCGTCACACGGCCTTGGGTGATGCCGTCGCGACCGCCGAAGTGCTGGTTCGGATGCTACCGATGCTTACGGCCCGTAATTTGGTGACCTTTGGCGACGTCATCACCGAGACTCGCAAACACGGACGGTTGCTTGAAGACCTGAACTGACCAGAAATTCCTAAAATCACCGCAGCTTTCCGTGGACAATCCCGGCGTCGCGTGGCACCTGAGACAGGCCCATGTACGAGCGCGCGATGACGGAAAAAACTTTCATTCCCAGCCCCGAGCAAAGCCTTGCCTTTCGCGAGGCCTTGGGCTGTTTCGGCACCGGCGTCACCGTTGTGACCACAAATACCTCCGAGGGCCCTGCAGCAATCACGGTGAACTCATTTGCGTCTGTATCGCTGGACCCGCCGCTGGTCCTGTGGTGTCTCGATCGGGGCTCGAACCGGTACGACGCGTTCCACAACTGCGAACATTACGCGATCCATGTAATGGCGCAGGACCAGCACGACCAAGCATTGCAATTCGCGCGAAACGGGTTCGATTTTTCCCATGCGGATTGGCAGGAGGATGACGCCGGGCGCCCCCGACTTGCGGAATGCCTCGCCCGCTTCGATTGCCGCCTGTCGGCCCGTCATGAGGCAGGTGACCACCTGATCCTTGTTGGTCATGTTGAACAGGTCATGCATCGCCCAGGTCAGGGGCTGATCTTCAAGCGCGGACAATTCGGCGGCTTCGCCGATCTGATCTAATCGTCCAGCGAGCCGTGGACGGCCAACGCTTCAAGTTGCGCCTCTTGCGGGGCGATCACGCGGAATGCCTCGTGCACGCCTGCACCCGTCAGCTCTCGGGCGACGGTCAGCAATGTGTTCGGGGCATGATCTTCGCACAGCTCGTACATATGCGAGATTTCGGCCTGCGCCACTTCTAACGCGGCTTCAACCGAAGGCGCGCCGTAGAATTGCACGAAATGCTCGGCCAGATATTGCGTGATCTGGTTAATCTCGGCCTGCTCGACCCGCGTAACGGCAACAAATGTAACGCGCCCGAAGGTTTCAAGCCCCAGCCATCCATTGGCAAAGGCCTGACGCGCCTTACCTTCCAGATCAGCCTCACTCCAGTTCGAAAACTCGAATCCGCCCGAGATGCACCATTCACCGGTTCTTGCGGGTGAATGAAACACGTTCATATCGCTTTCATCAAAATGGATAGCACGGGCGAGTTTCATCTGGCGGTCTCCAATAATTCTGTCAGCGGGCGTATATGTGTGTCCGCGCCGTCGCGGATCAGCATACCGAAGCGCTCATCGGTGCCCAGAAAGACACCCCCTTCTGCAATAGGTTCTCCGACACCGCGCAGCAGCCCCATCCACTCTGCGTGAAGCGGCGCGTTACCGTCCTCGTTCCAGCGGTTCAACCAGGTCAACATGTGACGCGACCAGCTCTCGACCAACTGCGTCGCAGAAACCTCGGCGCATCCTTCATCATAGAGCGAGGTAACATCCGGTGTTTCCCCCGGTGCATCGCTGGTTTGAAGCAAGGCCAGTTTCCAACCAACGATCAGCCAATCGGGAACCTCATCCACCTCGGCAGACGAGGCTGAGACTTTTATTGTCCCACATTTTGCACCGTTTACACAGATCAGCCCATCCCAACCCAAGTGCACCGCGACCTCGGGCGGGGCCAGCGCGCCCAGCGCATTCTGGAACCCGACAGCACAAAGCGGCAGCATCGCCATAGCATCCCGCAACGGAACCTCGGGCGCGAATACTATCGCAACGCGCAGACGATCCGCCTGAATATTGTGGACCACAGTTCCCGCGTCACAGCCCAGTGCTGCCATCGCCTGCGCCCGCTCGAACGGGTCTTCGCCAGCCTTGGCAGGTTGCCCTTTGAGCAATGGGGGAAAGACTGGCTGGGTCACGCGTTGCCCTTGGCAATCATGTCGCGGGCGATCTTGCGGAAGGCTTCGGCTTGCGGGCTGTCAGGTTTGCTGACCACGATGGGGGCACCCCCGTCGGCGGCAACTCGGATATCCAGATGCAGCGGAATTTCCCCCAGCAATGGCACGCCCAGCGCCTCAGCTTCTGAGGCAACACCGCCATGGCCAAAGACATGCTCTTCGTGTCCGCAATTCGAGCAAATGTGCGTCGACATGTTTTCGATCATCCCAACAATGGGCGTCTTGAGCTGGTTGAACATATCGATCCCCTTGCGGGCGTCGATCAAAGCAACATCCTGTGGGGTTGAAACGACAATGGCTCCATCCACTTGAAACTTTTGGCTCAGCGTCAGTTGCACATCGCCGGTTCCGGGGGGCAGATCAACGATCAACACATCCAATGCGCCCCATTGCACCTGACTCATCATCTGCTGCAAGGCGCCCATCAGCATGGGGCCGCGCCAGACAACCGCCTGCCCTTCGTTGGTCATTAACCCCATCGACATCATGGTGACACCGTGATTGCGCAGCGGCAGGATCGTCTTACCATCTGGGCTGGCCGGTCGCCCCGACACACCCAGCATCCGGGGTTGTGAAGGGCCATATACGTCTGCGTCCAACAGGCCTACGCGACGGCCTTCAGCAGCCAGCGCGCAGGCAAGGTTGGCCGACACGGTGGACTTGCCCACGCCACCCTTGCCCGACGCAATCGCGATGATCCGGTCCACACCGGGAACGGCCTGCGGTCCGGTTTGCGAGGGCTTTGGCTTGGGCTTCAAATCAGGCGGCGCCTTGTCCGAATGCGCGGTCAACATTGCCGAGACCTTGGAAACACCATCAACCATCTGCGCCGCCTGTTCGGCTGTGGCGCGTACGGGCTCCATCTCCTCGGCCTGTTTGGGATCGATCTCCAGCACAAACCGAACGGTATCGCCTTCAACATTCAATGCACGCACGATACCCGCGCTCACAATATCCTGACCAGAAACCGGATCGGTAATCTTCTTTAAGTTCGCTAGAACTGCATCACGGATGCTCATGCCGTCTTCCCCTTGATCCGCCCCACGCTGGGCGCCTTGCGTATCGACAGAATATAGTCGCCGCTCATTGCATGTGTCTCCGTCTCATTTTGTACATTTGACGCATCGGGTCAGCCACCGTTAGGCTTAACCATGCGCTTTGTCCTGTTGTGCCTGAGCCTGACGCTCACCGCCACCCCCTCTTGGTCGCAAGAGGCATTGGGCCTTGCCGCCCCGGATGAGGTGACAAACTCAGGTCTTTTGCAACATATTCTTCCGCGCTTTTCTCTCAAGACCGGAATACGTGTTGTTGCGGATGAAAGCGGCGTCATGTCACTGGCCCCGAGTTCGCCCGGCGATCCGGTCTTTGCCCGTGACGGGGTGGTCTATCATCTACGAATCGACGACAGCGCCAAGCAGGTAAGGTTTCGTGAATGGCTACTTTCCGACATTGGCAGACGGACGGTTGAAAACTTCATCCCCGACGAGGGCACGCCCTTTAGCGCAAGTTTCGAAACTGCCACTGTTACCGAAGAGGTCGTGGTCGACGGAAACGCGCTGCTTGGCGAAGATCTGTCGATGACCCATTGTGGCCGGTGCCATGTGATTGGCCCACAGAATCGGATGAACGGGCTGGGTTCGACCCCGTCTTTCGCAGTGCTGCGCGCAATGCCCGACTGGTCGGAACGGTTTCAGGCGTTCTTTGCCCTGAACCCACACCCAGCTTTCACACAGATCGAGGGCGTCACCGAACCTTTCCCGCCCGAGCGCCCCTCGCCGATCCATCCGGTCGAGATGAGCCTGGATGACCTCGAAGCAATTCTGGCTTTCGTGACCGCCATGCGCGCCGCCGATCTGGGCGCGCCACTGCAACTTCAGTGATCCTTGCGCTTTGAAAGGTAATCATCCGTTGTGACGACCCGTGGTCTGGGGGCGGATTGAAACGGATTGTCAGCGCTATGGAACTGGGCGTTCACCCGGCAATTGTCGCACATCTGGATCATCCGCGCCTGATCCGAGGTCGCGAACATCGGATGTGTGCCCGACAACTTTTCCATGATCCGCTCAACCGTTGATTTAACGCCAAACGCTGCGCCGCATTCGACGCATTCAAAGGGTTCCTCTTCATTCAGCACCTGTTGTGACAGCGCTTGGTCGCTCAGATCAAGCTGGGGCACTAGTGTGATCGCCTGTTCTGGGCAGATCGTTCGGCAAATCCCGCATTGCAGGCAGGCGTCCTGCTGGAAATTCAACTGCGGCTTGTCCGGGTTATCGATCAGCGCCCCCGATGGGCAAAGGGACACGCAACTCAGGCACAATGTACAGGTGTCGGTATTCACTGCAATCGCGCCATAAGGCGCGCCCTCGGGCAAGGCCAGCGGCACCTCGACCTCCGGGTTCAAAGCTTGCGCCGCCAGACGCGCTATTTGACGACGATTACCCAGTGGAAGCACCGGATCAGCCAATGGCTGCGGAACATTCTGCGCATAAAGCAGATCTGCCAGCGCATCCGGGTCGGTTTCATCAATCAGACTCAGCGCGTCGTGCACTTCGATAGCCCGAGCCAGCTCTAATTCACGATCAAGCGCGTCCCGTTCAGTCTTAGGGCTAATCAGGATATCGGCGCGCGCAAAGCCATGCGCCAGCGCTGCGAGCATCTCGGCATGTCCAAAGCCCGAAACCACATTCAGCTCCAGCGGAATGACATCCGCTGGCAGTCCCCGTCCAAACCGGGCCGCCATCCGGATCATCTGCGCCCCATGGGCGTCGTGCACCAGTAATCGCGGTGCAACGCCGCCCGCGCGCCGGAAGGTCCGGGCCAGTATGTGCATCCGCGACAATACCGCCGAGACCGGAGGGTCTTCATATGTAATGGCAGTCGACGGGCACAACGCCGAACACTCACCGCACCCAGCGCAAATCATCGGATCAATGGCTACATGATCGCCAGCCGGTGTGATCGCACCGGTCGGGCAGACGTCCAGACAGTTTGAACACCCCGTTTGTTCCGCTCGCGAATGGGCGCAAAGCGTCTCATCCAATCGGACATAGAGCGGTTTTTCAAAGGTCCCGACCAGTTGCACCGCTTCAAAAGCAAGACGCGCGACGGCCACCGCATCGCGAGGATCAGCGCGCAAGTACCCCTCGCGCTTTTCGGGGGCATTAACCAAAGGTGTTGCTCCGGTCAGATCAACAACAATGTCGCAACGCGACGTTGCACCGTCACGGGGTGCGCTCCAACCAAATTCTCCGCGTCCGCCGGGATCTAGTTGCTGCACCTGATCCAGATGCCAAACAAATCCGCCCAGCGCGCCGGTCAGTCTGCGTATTCGTGCGCGCGCAACGTCATAGTTGCGGCTTAGCGGTTCTGCATCGTCAACCAAAAGCACAGTCACGGCCAACACAGCGGACAGCTGTTCGGCCAACGGAAAGACAACCTCTCCGGGCCCCAAAATACAGCAGGTTCCTTCACTGATGACATCGAAACTTGGGGTCACTGGCTGCGGCAGTAATGCCTCAGCCGCGAGCGCAGCCATTTTGGGGGTTGCATCGGTACCCTGTTCGGACCAGCCAGCCCGGTCGCGCAGATCGACAAATCCGGGCACTTCAACACCCAGTTCCTCGGCAAGCTCACTAAAAACTGCACTTTCCTGAGCGCAGGCAAACACCACCTGCTCATCGCCCGTCATCAACTCGGCGGCAGTTTGAATCTGGCGCGTACAAAGGGCGGTATGCACCTTCGAGCACTCCGTATCGCAGGCTGCAGAAATACCATCTGCGTTCAGGGACTGCGTCCCCTCGCAATCACACAATATGAGCTTGCTGGCCATTTCCCCTCCCGACGCTGCGTTCTGCCCCATCAGCAGCTTAGACCCAATCCGCGCCGAGGCAATGCGAAGCATCAGAGAAAATCCCGATATGTGCATTATTTTTCATCACAAATCGCCATCAAAACCTGAAGTTGGAAATAAACTCTAAGTGAATGTCTCATATTAGGCGAAACTAGACTTGGCAGGTCGCCAATTTATGTAACATAGTACATCAATGGAAGGCAGGGGAGAGCCTTCCGGGGAGGAGCCAGTGGCCAAGGCCGCAAGCCGGACTGAAATGACAATTGGCGTCGTCGTGCGCAGAACACCCGGGGTGACACGCTGGGCGCGTTGGAACTGGCGCGCGGTCGCTGTTTTGCCAGGTGCAAAGCCTGCCGACTGGCAAGAGTTGCGACGTGAAGGTGAGGCCATCGAATACCATGCAGCCACCCTGCCCCTCACCCTGTGGGCCGATGAAACCGAAGCCTACATGGTCAACCTGTCGGACGGTCAACCTTCGCTGTACCTGGTTTTGCGGGATGAGCTGAAAGGCGAAACACCCCTGAATGCCGTATTGATCACCGCCTCACCGTTCGAGGGTCAGGATTATGCGGATACCGGCGAAGAGATCGTTGAGAAGATTCCGATGACCGAAGGGTTGATTGCATGGCTCCGCGATTTCACCCTGCAGCATCATCAGGACGAGGTGTTCATAAAACGTAAACGGGACAAGAAACGCACCGATCTGGTGGAAGACGGCAAGGGCGATGCACGAATCCGGCAGGATTCAGATGTCTACCGGGCTCCGCGTCGGGTGCTGCAATGACCCAGGCCCGCGATTTCTGGTCCCGCCGCAAGGCCGCCGTTCAGGCCGAGACCGAAGCAGAAGCTTTGGCCGCAGAGGAACAGATTATCACAACGCGGCAAGCTGAGTTGGAGGAAAAAAGCGACGCTGAAATTCTGGCCGAGTTTGATCTGCCCGATCCCGATACACTGGAAGCCGGCGATGATGTCTCGGGCTTCATGGCCAAAGCTGTACCTGACCGTCTGCGCCGCCGCGCCTTGCGGCGCCTATGGCGGTTAAATCCTGTTCTGGCCAATGTCGACGGGCTGGTCGATTACGGCGAGGATTATACCGATGCGGCTTGCGTGATTGAGAACATCCAGACCGCGTATCAGGTTGGCAAGGGTATGTTGGCGCATGTCGAAGCGCTCGCTGCCGAGGCGGAAATGTCCGAAGCAGAAACAGAAGCTGACATGCCCGAGGCGATCGAGTCAGGTGAAGAACCGATCAACGCCGTCGAACCAGAACCGGAAGCCCCACAGATGGTTGAAATGGAAGAGCCAGAGGAAATCGAACTCACCCCTGCTCCACGCCGTATGAAATTCGAATTCGAAGGATAACTCTATGACCGCAGACAACGCGCAAACATTGGATATCTCAACTGAGGATCGTCTGCGTGCGGATTTCTATAATTTTCTTGGCCTGCTATTGGCCGGTCCACCCGATCAGTTGCTTTTGGATCAGATGGCCGGGCTAAGCGGTGATGACTCGGATCTAGGTCAGGCCATTCAGGCAATGGCACGGGTGGCCAAGGTGACCAAGCCTGCCGCCGCAGAGCGCGAATTCAACGCACTGTTCATCGGATTGGGCCGAGGCGAACTGCTGCCTTATGCCTCTTTCTACCTGACGGGATTTCTGAACGAAAAACCCCTGGCGCAGCTACGCAATGACATGGCCGCGCGGGGCATCACCCGGGCGAAGAATGTTTATGAACCCGAAGACAACATCGCCTCGCTAATGGAAATGATGGCGGGCATGATCGTCGGTCGGTTCGGCGCGCCCGCCACGCTGGAAGATCAAAAGGCGTTCTGGAGCAAACATATCGGGCCCTGGGCCGCGCATTTCTATTCGGATTTGGAAGGTGCCGAGAACTCGGTTCTCTACGCCTCGGTCGGCACGGCTGGTCGGGTGTTCATGGAGATCGAACGTGAAGCCTTTCGAATGACGGCGGCCTAGCCCGCCATTCGCCGGTGCCTTTAGGCACCAAACCGCAATTGGGACAGGAGGAGCCCATGAGCAAGACCAAGGAAGAAGGCGCAACCCGCCGCGACTTCCTGAAACTGGCCGGTACCGCAGCGCCCGCTGCTGTAGCCGCCGCCAGCCTGTCTGGGAAAGCCGAAGCAGCCGAACTGCCGACGGACGAAACCCGGATGCAGGACACCGCGCACACGCGCGCATACCTCGACAGCGCCCGGTTCTGACCCGGACGTAGTCATACCCGACTGACGGTTGCGATTGGCCCTGAAGTCGGTTTCGCGAAGTACCAAGCCAGCCATGGGTTACATGGCCAGCAAGGGAGGAAAGAAATGCTTAGGAAAAAGACCAACGGGGTTGCGAGACGCCCCCAGCGGACAAGTATCCTGTCCCAGGTCGGCGAGAAAACCGTCGATCGCCGCGCATTCTTGCGTGGCTCGGGCCTGACGATCGGCGGCCTTGCCGCGATCAGCGCCACGGGTGGAACCGTGACGCCCGCCAGTGCCCAGACAGCGGCAAACACCGCCGTTGAGAATATCAAATCCGTATGCACTCACTGCTCGGTCGGCTGCACGGTCGTTGCCGAGGTACAGAACGGAGTCTGGATCGGGCAAGAACCCGGCTGGGACAGCCCATTCAATCTGGGTGCACACTGCGCCAAGGGGGCCTCGGTCCGCGAGCACGCCCATGGCGAGCGCCGCCTGAAATATCCGATGAAAAAGGAAGGTGGCGAGTGGAAGCGCATCAGCTGGGAAGAGGCGATCAACGAGATCGGCGATGGCATGATGAGCATCCGCGAAGAATCCGGGCCGGACAGCGTGTACTGGCTGGGGTCTGCGAAGCACAATAACGAACAGGCCTATCTGTTCCGCAAGTTCGCCGCCTATTGGGGCACGAACAACGTGGACCATCAGGCCCGTATCTGCCACTCGACCACTGTCGCGGGTGTTGCGAATACATGGGGCTACGGCGCCATGACCAATTCGTACAACGACATGCACAACAGCCGGGCCATCTTCATCATCGGTGGTAACCCGGCCGAGGCGCACCCCGTCTCGCTGCTGCATATCCTGCGTGCAAAAGAGCAGAACAATGCGCCTTTAATCGTCTGCGACCCGCGCTTTACGCGCACCGCGGCCCATGCGGATGAATATGTCCGCTTCCGCCCCGGCACAGACGTTGCGCTGATCTGGGGTATCCTGTGGCATATCTTCGACAACGGCTGGGAGGACAAAGAGTTTATCCGCACCCGTGTCTGGGGGATGGACCAAATCCGTGAAGAGGTTGCCAAGTGGAACCCGGATGAGGTTGAGCGCGTCACCGGTACGCCCGGCTCGCAGCTGCGCCGCGTCGCACGGACCATGGTGAACAACCGCCCCGGTACCGTTGTATGGTGCATGGGTGGTACGCAGCACACCAACGGCAACAACAACACTCGCGCCTACTGCGTGCTTCAGCTTGCGCTTGGCAACATGGGCACCTCGGGTGGTGGCACCAACATCTTCCGCGGCCATGACAACGTGCAAGGCGCGACAGACCTTGGTGTTCTGTCCCATACCCTGCCCGGCTACTATGGCTTGTCAAAAGGCGCATGGGGTCACTGGGCCCGTGTCTGGGGTGAAGAGCCCGAGTGGCTTGCAGGCCAGTTCGCCACGATCAAAGACAAGGAAGGCAAGGATAAACCGCTGCAGAATGAGCGCGGCATCCCGGTTTCCCGCTGGATCGACGGTGTTCTGGAAGACCCAGCTAACATGGATCAGGACAATAATGTCCGCGCCATGGTGCTGTGGGGCCACGCGCCCAATTCACAGACCCGGATGACGGAAATGAAGACGGCGATGGAGAAGCTGGACATGCTGGTCGTGATCGACCCGTATCCCACCGTCTCGGCCGTGCTGCATGACCGCACCGATGGCGTCTATCTGCTGCCCGCCTGTACGCAGTTCGAAACCCGTGGCTCGGTCACGGCCTCGAACCGATCGCTGCAGTGGCGGGACCGCGTGGTCGAACCTCTGTTCGAAAGCCTGCCGGACGAGGTCATCATGGCCAAGTTCGCCAACAAGTTCGGCTGGGCGGATCGGTTCTTCCGCAATATCGAGATGGAAGATCCCGAAACCCCGAATGTTGAAAGCATCACGCGTGAGTTCAACAGCGGCCTTTGGACAATTGGCTATACCGGTCAGTCGCCGGAACGTCTGAAAAGCCATATGGCCAACCAGCACACGTTCGACAGAACCACGCTGCAAGCCATTGGTGGCCCCAACGACGGCGAGTATTACGGTCTGCCCTGGCCCTGCTGGGGAACGGCTGAGATGGGTCATACGGGGACACCAAACCTGTATGATATGTCCAAACCGGTGGCCGAAGGTGGCCTGACCTTCCGCGCCCGTTTCGGCGTGGAACGGGATGGTGACAACCTGCTGGCCGAAGGGGTCTATAGCGTTGGGTCGGAAATCCAGGATGGTTATCCGGAATTCACGATGCAGATGCTGATGGACCTTGGCTGGGACGGTGACCTGACGGCTGAGGAACGTGCGGCCATCGACGCCGTTGCGGGACCAGAGACCAACTGGAAAACCGACCTTAGCGGCGGTATCCAACGGGTCGCGATTGCCCATGGCTGTGCGCCCTTCGGGAACGCAAAGGCACGCGCGGTCGTATGGACCTTCCCGGATCCGATCCCACTGCACCGCGAGCCGCTCTATACAAACCGGCGCGATCTGGTGGAGGACTATCCAACCTACGATGACCGTCAGGCCTATCGTCTACCTACCCTTTATGCGTCGATCCAAAAGAACGACTTTTCAAAGGATTACCCGATAATCCTCACGTCTGGTCGTCTGGTCGAGTATGAGGGTGGCGGCGATGAGACGCGGTCGAACCCGTGGCTGGCTGAGCTCCAGCAGGACATGTTCGTCGAGATCAATCCGCGCGATGCCAACAACCTTGGTATTCGGGACGGATCACAGGTCTGGGTCGAAGGTCCTGAGGGCGGCAAGGTCAAGGTGATGGCGATGCTGACTAACAGAGTCGGCGCCGGTGTCGCCTTCATGCCCTTCCACTTTGGCGGCCATTTCCAGGGCGAAGACCAGCGGCACAAGTATCCTGCTGGTGCAGACCCCTATGTGCTGGGTGAAAGTACCAACACCGCCCAGACCTATGGCTATGATTCAGTGACCCAGATGCAAGAGACCAAAGCGACTCTCTGCAAAATCTGGTCAGCGTAAGGAGGACGATAATGGCTAGAGCAAAGTTTCTCTGCGACGCTGAACGCTGCATCGAGTGTAATGCCTGCGTAACCGCGTGTAAGAACGAGCACGAGGTGCCGTGGGGCATCAACCGCCGCAGGGTGGTGACGATCAATGACGGCAATCCGGGTGAACGCTCGATCTCGGTGGCCTGTATGCATTGTTCGGATGCGCCCTGTATGGCGGTGTGCCCGGTCGACTGCTTCTATCAGAACGAAGAAGGGGTCGTCCTGCACTCCAAGGACCTGTGCATTGGCTGCGGCTATTGCTTCTATGCGTGCCCCTTCGGCGCGCCGCAATACCCGCAGGCGGGCAACTTCGGATCGCGCGGCAAGATGGACAAATGTACCTTCTGTGCTGGCGGCCCCGAGGAAACGCACTCGACCGCAGAGTTCGCCAAATACGGTCGCAACCGGATCGCAGAGGGCAAATTGCCCATCTGCGCCGAGATGTGTTCTACCAAGGCCCTGCTCGCCGGCGATGGCGACGTGGTCTCGGCTATTTACCGTGAGCGTGTCGTCGCGCGCGGATTTGGTTCGGGCGCTTGGGGTTGGGGCACGGCCTACGATCAGAAAGACGGCTGACCCCGTCTACCAAAGCAAAACGGATGACCCGCAGATGTGGGTCATCCTGCATTGGATTTTTATTGAGGTTCCGATGTTGCGCTTATTCATCGCTTTCCTGCTTTCGCTAACGCTGACCCAAGTTGCGGGCGCTCAAACCAGTGAGGGGGCCGCCCCTGCGGATTCGACCGACCGGTCTACAACCGGCGGCGCGACCACGCTTGAGGACATTCTGGCCCGCCAGCGTGGCGAGAAGGTCGACAACAGCTACAGGTCTGAAAACACCGGTCAGGGCAATCTTGAAGGCCTGCTGGGACAGTTCGGCACCCACGGTGTTGCCTCTGACAGTGACGTCTACCGCGCGCTGCGTTACGGATCTGCGGACGTCACCGTTTCATCCCAGGGACCTGCGGACAGCGTGCTAATTCAAGACGGCGGCATGTGGTGGTTGAACTTCCGAACTGGCCCGTTGCGTGAATATGGAACCTACATTCTTGGCGGAATGCTTGCGATCATTGTGCTTTTCTTTCTGATCCGAGGAAAAATCCGCATCGACGGAGAAAAAACCGGCCGCACGGTCCTTCGTTTCAATAGTTTCGAACGTTTCGGTCACTGGCTCTTTGCCGGGTCGTTCCTTGTGCTCGGCATCACAGGCCTACTGACCCTTTATGGCCGCGATTTCTTGATCCCGGTCTTTGGCAAAGAAGGGTTCGCCACTATCGCGCAAGGGTGCAAGTGGCTTCACAACAACCTCGCATGGGCCTTCATGCTGGGACTGATAATCATCACCAAAAATTGGATTGCCCATAACATCCCCAACAAGACCGACCTGAAATGGTTGGCCGCCGGAGGGGGCTTGTTCACCAAAGACAGCCACCCACCAGCCAAGAAATTCAATGCGGGTCAAAAGATAATCTTCTGGGCTTGCATTCTACTGGGTGTCTCTATCAGCCTGTCAGGCCTGTCGCTGCTATTCCCGTTCGAGCTGCCGATGTTCGCCAAAACCTTCTCAATCGCCAATTCGACAGGTATTCCGCAGGCGTTGGGTCTGAACCTGCCAGTGCAGATGTCACCGCAGGAAGAGATGCAATATGCCCAAGTTTGGCATGTCATGGTCGCCTACGTGTTCATCGCCATCATCATCGCCCATATCTACCTTGGCTCGGTGGGCATGGAGGGTGCGTTTGACGCCATGGGCACCGGTGAAGTCGAAGAACAATGGGCACGCGAGCACCACTCGCTGTGGCTGGAAGAGGTGCAAGAAAAAGAGGCCGGCAAGGCAGCGGCCTCACCTGCAGAATAGATGCGCTGGCTCGCTCTTGCGCTTGTTTTGACCCCCCTGCCCGCCTGGTCCGAGTTTTTCACGCTCAAAGGCCATGGCGGGCCGATCATGGGGATCGCTTCGGCACCGGATGGGCGCATCGCAACGGCCAGTTTCGACAATTCGGTCGGTCTCTGGACCGGACAGACACCGGAATGGCTGGAGGGGCACGAAGCGGCAGTGAACTCGGTCGTTTTCAATGGCACTGCAATCTATTCTGCCGGGGATGACTTCACCCTCCGCCGCTGGCCCGGCGGGGATGTAGTCGGGCAGCACAAAGGCAAGATTATCGGCATTGCAGCGTCGAAAACTCATATCGCGACGGCCAGCTGGGATGGTACCATCGGCCTGTGGCCGGTGGACGGGTCCGAGCCGACCCTGCTTGGGCCAATCGGCAGCGGGGTGAATGCAGTTGTTTTTACGCCGGACGGAAAGCAGCTTTATTCGGCAGGTGTCGACGGAGCGTTGCGTATCTGGGATGTCGCCAGCGGTCAGGAAACAAATCGCCTGATCGAGCATGGTTTTGGCATCAATGAATTGGTCCTGAACGCACAAGACAACTGGATCGCCTACGGTACCGTCGATGGAGTGACACGCATCCTGAGCCTCACCACCGAAGAAGAACATGACTTTACGTTGGATCGGCACCCGATCCTCGCCATGGCACTGAGCCCCGATCGCAAGCTGTTGGCTGTCGGCGATGGTGAAGGCTTTATAATGGTCATCGACACTTTCGAATGGCGCATTGCACAAGATTTCCGTGCCACCCTGCGCGGTCCGGTTTGGGCGCTCGCTTTTTCTGCAGATGGTCAAAATCTTCACGCAGGCGGCATTGATGAGGCAATGTACAGCTGGCCCGTTTCAGCGCTGGGCGATAGCGAACAGATGGCCGCTGCCGAACCCAGCTTTCTGAAAGACCCAAGCGAGATGGGCAACGGAGAACGGCAATTTGCACGCAAGTGTTCGATCTGTCACAGCCTGACGCCGGATGGAGGTCGACGTGCGGGCCCTACCTTGCACGACATCTTTGGGCGGAAGGCGGGCACATTGCCCGATTATTTGTACTCGGATACGCTGCAAGACTCTGATATTATTTGGAATGAAGAGACAATAAATGCTCTTTTCGACGAAGGCCCGGACCACTACATTCCGGGGTCAAAGATGCCAATGCAGCGGATCACGCAAGCACAGGACCGGTTAGATCTGGTCGCGTTCCTGCGCAGCGCCACCGCACCGCAGGATTGAGCCGGAGGAGAACATGAAAGCCTTTCTGACCGCCGTCGCCGCGATGGTCGTGATCACTGTCGCCGCTCCTTACACGCTGGATCAATTCGGTTTCAGCGCCGCCGACAAGACGTCCGGTTCGGCTGTACGCCTCGACTGAATGCCGCAATACCTGACCACCCGCGAATTGGCGGATCTGCTGCGCATTGGTGAGCGGAAGGCCTATGATCTGGCATCCTCGGGCGAAATCCCGTGTGTACGCGCCATGGGCAAGCTGTTGTTCCCAAAAGCCGAGATCATAGCGTGGCTCAACGCCTCACGCTCTGGCCCCGATGTCGTCGAACCACCCCTGCCGCCGATCGTGGCAGGTAGCCACGATCCCCTGCTGGACTGGGCTTTGCGGGAAAGCGGCTCTGGGCTTGCGACTTATTATGATGGGTCTTTCGACGGGCTGAATCGTCTTGCGGAGCGCAGCGCACAGGCGGCGGCTTTGCATATCCACGAACCAGAAGGCTTCAACACTCAGACCCTGCGCGACACGATGGGCGAAGCACCTGTGATCCTCTACCAGATTGCCAACCGGCAGCGCGGCCTGTTGCTGGCACCCGGCACCTCGGACATCTCGGGGTTTCAGGATCTGAAAGGCAGACGGATCATTCTGCGGCAAGACAGCGCCGCCAGCCAGCGTCTGTTCGATGCACTGCTCGGCGCCCACGGTCTGGGTCGTGATGATCTGAACACCCTGCCTGTTTGCGCCCGCACCGAAGAAGAGCTGGCCACCGCCCTGCGTGACGGCAAGGCAGAGGTTGGTTTTGGCCTTGGTGCACTGGCGCGCCCGTATGGGCTGAATTTCATGCCCACCCATTCCGAGCGTCTGGACCTTGCAATCTGGCGCCGCGCCTTCTTCGAGGCCCCCATGCAGACGCTGACCCGGTTTTTGAAATCCGAGCGTTTTACCGAACGCGCTGATGAACTAGGCGGCTATGACCTCGCAAATCTGGGTCGGATCCACCACAACGGCGCCAGTGGTTGATCTGTCGTCTATTCGCGGTTGCGCTAACCCAAGTCGAACTTACTGTGCGTTTGGAAAAAACAACTGCTCACCATCCAGCGTGTAAGACGCAATCGCCGCCTGTCCATCAGGGCCGATAAGCCAGTCGATAAACCTTTGCCCGGCAGCGGCGCGAACGCCGGAGTGCTTTTCAGGGTTCACGAGGATTACACCATATTGGTTAAACAGGCGCGGATCGCCCTCGACCAAGACCTCCAGATTGCCCCGGTTTCCGAAGGATAACCAGGTTGCCCGGTCGGTCAGAGCATACGCGTCCATGCCGCTGGCCACGTTCAGCGTTGCCCCCATCCCCGATCCGGTCTCGCGATACCAAGTCCCCGACGCCGCCGTCGGGTCAACGCCTGTCGCCTCCCAATAGCGCATCTCGGCTTTGTGAGTCCCGCTGTCATCCCCGCGCGAGGCAAAGGGTACCTTCGTTTCGGCCACAGCTGTCAAAGCGGTTGTAATGTCGTTGCCCCCGGCAATTCCGGCCGGATCAGATTTTGGGCCAACCAATACAAAATCATTGTACATGACATCGAACCGTTCGACACCCCAACCGTCTGCTACAAACTGCTCTTCAGCGGGCTTGGAGTGAACCAGAAGAACATCGCCATCGCCGTTGATTGCGTTCCGGATCGCCTGACCGGTCCCGACGGCCACAACCCGTACATCGATACCGGTTTCGGCCTCGAACCCCGGCAGGATATAGTCCAGCAGACCCGAATTCTGCGTCGAGGTCGTTGATTGCACAACGATAAAGGGTTCTTCGGCCAAACCTGCGCCTGCGGTCAGCCCAAGCGCGACAATTGATGCCCGAACGAAATCAGGGATCATTCGAAGTCTCCATCTCTGTTCATCAGGTTACCAGACCGCCAGCCAGATACCGGCGCGACTCGTTGCTTTTGGGGGCTTCCAGAACCTGCTGCGCCCTTCCGTGTTCCACCACACGCCCTGCCTGCATCATCACGATGTCAGATGCCAGGCGCCGCGCCTGCCCGATGTCATGCGTCACCATCACGATGCGCACACCCCGGGCCGAGGCGCGCAAGACCATCCGTTCGATCATCTGCATAGCACTTGGATCCAATGCGCTGGTGGGTTCGTCCAGGAACAAGGTCTTGGGGTCTAAGGCCAACGCGCGCAGGATCGCCAACCTTTGCGCCTCGCCACCAGACAGCGAACGCGCGGATTGACGTGCTTTACCATCCAGTCCTCCTTCGGCCAGCAAAGCTTCGATACGATGCCTGCGCAAGGCACGGGGCATCGATTTCCGCTTTAGCACAAAGTCCAGATTGGCCGCGACCGAGCGGCGCAGCAGCACGGGGCTTTGAAACACCATCGCCTGCCGCGCTTTGTGGGCTGCATTCAACACAACACCGTCCTGACAGACACGCCCGCTGTCGGGTTGAATCAGACCATGCAGACAACGCAGCAACAGACTTTTGCCAGCGCCGTTTGGACCCAAGATCATGGTCGGACCCGGGCCATCCAGGCACAAATGCGGGACATCGAGCAGCACCTTGCCTTCGCGTGCAATGTGCAACCCTTGGACCTCTAACATACCCGGCGCCTCGGTCACGACATCACGCATGGCGCAGCCCTTCCCGCTCGGCCCGCAGGGTCAACGCGCTGACCATCGCGTTTACCGCCACGGCCAAACCGATCAGGATCACACCCAAGGCCAGCGCCAGCGCCAAGTTCCCCTTCGAAGTCTCAAGCGCAATCGTGGTCGTCATCACGCGCGTCACGTGATTGATATTGCCGCCGACGATGATCACTGCGCCTACCTCGGCGATTGCCCGGCCAAACCCGGCCAGTAATGCGGTGACCAGAGCCAGACGCGCGTCCCACAACAGCACCGGGATCGAAGCCAACCGCGATACGCCGAGCGAGCGGAGTTGTTCAGAATACTCCTCGGCCAGCATCTCGACCACCTGCCGGGTAAGTGCGGCCATGATCGGCGTCACCAGCACCACCTGCGCTATGATCATTGCGGTGGGGGTGTAGAGAAGTTCCAGCACCCCCAGAGGACCGGATCGGGACAACATCAGGTAGACCAGCAAACCGACGACGACTGGTGGGAACCCCATCAGAGCGTTCACAAGGATAATCAGCGCCCGCCGTCCCGGAAACCGCGCGACGGCCAAAGCTGCCCCAATAGGCATCCCGATGACCGCCGAAATCAGAACAGCAAAGATCGAAACACGCAGCGACAACAACACAATTGCCCACAGCTCTGCATCCCCTTCGAGGATCAGCGAGAGCGCCTGAGTGAATTCTGATGCAAATCCCTGCATATTCTACCAGTCATGCCGTATGCTGTGACAAAATGCTATGAATTACAGGGAAATACTAAAGGTTCTGGCCAGCAAGTACAGGCACAAATTCGACATTCAAAACTAAGAACGCGGCCCTGACGGGGCCGCGTTTGATTGGCACGTCTTTTGCTGTAGCTGGTTCAGTTCAGCGCAGCGTCGGTGATCTGATGTGTCCATGCCCCTTCAGGCTTTTTGGTGATAACCGGATCAGATCCGCCCGCCAGCAGGGTATCAACCGTGCGGTCGAAATCGGCTGGATCCAGCGCCCCGTTCGACCCTGCGGTCAGCTTGGCAATCTCGCCCATCATGCGCTTTTGATGCTCTTCTGTCTGGGCACCGGTTGCATCGTTTTCGAGAACGATCTCGGCGGCTTCATCCGGGTTCTCTTCGGCGTATTTCCAACCCTTCATCGAGGCACGGACAAACCGTTCCATCTTGTCGGTGAAGGCCGCATCGCTCAAATTTTCTTCAAGCACATATAGACCATCCTCAAGCGTGGCGACGCCCTGATCTTCGTATTTGAAGGTTACCAGTTCTTCAGGCGTGACACCGGCATCAATGACCTGCCAATACTCATTGTAGGTCATGGTGCTGATGCAATCGGCCTGACGCTGCAGCAGCGGGTCGACGTTAAAGCCTTGTTTCAGCACTTCGACACCGCTGTCGCTTTTGCCATCGGTACCGATTCCCAGCTGACTCATCCAGCTCATGAACGGGAATTCGTTGCCGAAGAACCAGACTCCCAGCGTGCGATTTTTGAGATCTTCAGGCGAGGCAATCCCCGCATCTTTCCAGCAGGTCAGCATCATGCCCGAGCTCTTGAAAGGCTGCGCGATGTTCACCAGAGGCAGACCCTTTTCGCGCGCAGCAAGTGCAGCCGGCATCCATTCCACCGTAACGTCTGCTCCGCCACCTGCGATCACCTGTGTAGGCGCAATATCAGGACCGCCGGGCAGAATGGTGACGTCCAGCCCCTCTTCTTCGTAGAACCCTTTATCTTTTGCCACATAATAGCCCGCAAACTGCGCTTGCGTGACCCACTTCAATTGCAGTGTCACCTCATCCGCAGCAAGTGTCGCACTGGCTGCCAGGCTAAAGGCCGCAACCGCCCCACTGAGTAGCTTCTTCATCTTCATATCTCCTAGTTGCTTATGTTTGCCCCGTTTATGGGGTCTGTTGAGTTATTCCTTTATCCTCGCTGCGACGGATGCCAGAAGGTCACCGCCTTTTCGATCATCGCCACTACGCCATAGAAGGCAGTCCCCGCCAGCGCGGCCACCACAATCTCGGCCCACACCATGTCCAGCGACAATTGCCCGACGCTGGTCGATATCCGAAAGCCCATGCCCAATGTGGGGGAGCCAAAGAACTCAGCCACGATAGCGCCGATCAGCGCCAGAGTGGTAGAAATCTTTAGCCCGTTGAAAATAAACGGCATCGCGGCGGGAAGGCGAAGTTTCAGGAAGCTCTGCCAATAGGTGGCGGCATAGGTCTCCATCAGATCGCGCTGCATCGTTGTGGCTTCGCGCAGCCCTGCCACCGTGTTCACCAGCATCGGGAAGAACACCATCACTACGACGACCGCCGCCTTGGAATGCCAGTCGAACCCGAACCACATCACTAAAATGGGTGCGGTGCCCACGATAGGCAGCGCTGCAACAAAGTTGCCGACGGGAAGAAGCCCGAGGCGCAGGAAATCCCATCTATCCACGGCAATTGCCATGAGAAAGGCCGAACCGCAGCCGATGATGTAGCCGCTGAGTGCTCCCTTGATGATCGTTTGAACAAAGTCAGCCCAAAGTGTTGGCAAACTATCCCAGAAACGGTCCCAGATGACTGATGGCGCGGGCAGAATGACCAAGGGCACTTCTAGTCCACGCACCACCAGTTCCCAGATGCCAATCACGGTCAGACCGAAGATCAGGGGCGCAAGAAACCGCACCATCCGTGTGTCAGAATAGGGTCCGCTGGCCAGACGGCTGTTCAACCACCAACCCAATAACCAGACAGCGATTGCACCAACAATAGGTATCATTGTGCCATCCCCATTCGTTTCAGGACGGTCCGCTCGATCAGCCCCAGCAACCCGACGAGACAGGCGGCGAGAATGGCCGCAGCAAACAGCGCCGACCAGATCTGTACCGTCTGGCCATAGTAGCTACCGGCCAGCAGCCGTGCACCCAACCCGGCAACAGCCCCGGTCGGCAGTTCTCCAACAATGGCCCCGACCAGCGAAGCAGCGACGCCAATTTTCAGCGATGTAAACAGATAGGGCATCGAGGCCGGCAGCCGCAGTTTCCAAAACCCCTGCGAACGGCTGGCATTGTAGGTTCGCAGCAAATCCAACTGCATAGCATCCGGGCTGCGCAGCCCTTTTACCATGCCTACGACGACGGGGAAGAAACTCAGATACGCCGAAATGATCGCCTTAGGAATGATCCCCTGAACCCCAACAGAATACAGAACAACGATGATCATCGGAGCCAGCGCAATGATAGGAATGGTCTGGCTAACGATCGCCCAGGGCATCACCGACAGATCCATCACCCGACTGTGCACGATCCCGACCGCCAGCAGGATGCCCAACCCGGTTCCGATAGCAAAACCCAGCATCGTGGCGCTCAGCGTGACCCAGCCATGATAAATCAGAGAGCGTTTCGAGGTGATTTTTTTCTCAATCGTGGTTTCCCACAACTCAATCCCAACTTGATGCGGTGCAGGCAGCCGCGGGCGGTCCTGCTCCCATGTGGCTGGGATTGCAAACGCGTTGTTCAAGGCCAGACCGATCTCACCCATGTCACGGCGATCCTTGGCTGAAGGTGGTTGGACTTCAGCACCCGCGCGCTCCTGTTCGGTCAGAACCCCTTTGATATTCATAGGAATACAGGCCGCGTACCAGACAACGACAATGGCGGCGATCACGGTGAGGACTGCAATGATCTGCTTCATGCGTGCCACTCCATCCGAATGACAGGCACCGTGTCAGGTGGCACCGGAGGCTCTCTTCCCGTCTCAACAAAGCCCTCGCGCCGATAAAACCGTTGCGCGTCGACATTTGGCACATGTGTGGTCAGCCAAAGATGGTCGCGCCCCTCCTTCGCCTTATCCAGCAATTGCTTGCCGATGCCCTGTCCAGTGCGCAAACAATACAGCGCACCAACCTTATGTTCGACCGGATCGACAGACATATAGCAATCAATCGGATCACCTGCGATCCAGATGTCCCTGTTCGGAAACGCCTCAAGGATCAGATCCGCCAGCTTTTCTTCTGGCAATTCCTCGGGTATCCAATCGGTCTGCGCGGCCCAGGTCGCGATGATGCGCGCGCAATCCCCCACATCTTCGCGGGATGCCCGTCTGATGCCTTTATCCGCCATCACACATCATCCCCATGACCCGCTCGCAATCCTTCTCGCACGCGGTGGGCGACTTCGATAAACTCGGGCGTGTCACGGATATCCAGAGGCCGCTCTTTCGGCAGAGGGCTATCGATCACATCCGTGATCCGGCCAGGCCGAGGGCTCATTACCACGATCTTGGTGCTGAGATACACCGCTTCGGGGATCGAATGTGTTACGAAACCGATGGTCTTCTCGGTGCGCGCCCATAATGCCAGAAGCTGTTCGTTCAGATGGTCGCGCACAATCTCATCCAGCGCACCGAACGGTTCGTCCATCAGCAGAATATCCGCATCAAATGCCAAGGCCCGCGCAATACTGGCCCGCTGTTGCATCCCGCCCGAGAGCTGCCAGGGGAACTTACCGCCAAATCCATCAAGATCAACAAGTTCCAGAACCTTTCTAACGCGTTCCTCCTGCTCGGCGGAGGAATAGCCCATGATCTCAAGCGGCAGCTTGATGTTCTTTGCAATGGTCCGCCACGGGTAGAGCCCGGCCGCCTGAAACACATACCCATAAGCGCGCTTTCGCCGTGCTTCGTCAGGCGTCATGCCATTCACGGTCAGGGTCCCGCCGGTCGGTGTTTCCAGCGCTGCGATACAGCGCAGGAACGTCGTCTTGCCGCAGCCCGAGGGGCCGATAAAACTAACGAACTCCCCCTTGCCAATCGACAAGTTCACATCTTTCAGCGCATGAATAGGCCCATCATTCGTCTGAAATGTAAGATCCAGCTGCCTTGCCTCAATAACGGGCTGAGTAGTATTTTCTGTATTCATTCGATTGCCTTGAAGAAGCTCAGACCCGGGTCGCCAGAAAGGCGACCCAAGGGGTTTATACACCCGTTGCCGGTATACCTGTCCGCTCAACAGGCCGGGGCGCTGTCAACTCTTTCCAGGTGCTCAGCGCCTTGTTCACATGGGTATTGGCCTCACGTGCCACGAACTTCCCGTGCCCTTCCTGAGTCTGAATCTCGCCATCATGTACGGCCACCGCCCCACGAGTTAGCGTGAACCGGGGCAACCCGCGCACTTCCTTGCCTTCGAACACGTTGTAATCGATCGACGACTGCTGCGTATCAGCCGAGATCACCTTGGCCTTATCCGGATCCCAAACCACCAGATCAGCATCCGCTCCCACGAGAACCGCACCTTTTTTCGGATAACAATTCAATATCTTGGCAATATTAGTTGAAGTCACGGCCACGAACTCATTCGGTGTCAACCTACCTGTGTTCACCCCATGCGTCCAAAGCATCGGCATCCGGTCCTCCAACCCGCCGGTGCCGTTCGGGATCTTGGTGAAATCCCCAACGCCATAGCGTTTCTGCTCGGTCGTAAAGGCACAGTGATCCGTGGCCACCACACTCAGTGTTCCGGATTGCAAACCGTTCCACAAGCTATCCTGATGCTGTTTGTTCCGGAACGGAGGGCTCATGACCCGCCGTGCCGCATGCTCCCAATCGTGGTGAAAGTATTCACTCTCATCCAATGTCAGGTGTTGGATCAAAGGTTCGCCCCAAACCCGCTTGCCTTGCATCTTGGCGCGCCGGATGGCTTCATGCGCCTCCTCACAGGAAGTATGCACCACATAGAGCGGCACACCCGCCATATCCGCGATCATGATCGCGCGGTTGGTTGCCTCGCCTTCCACCTGTGGTGGGCGGGAATAGGCATGCGCCTCTGGCCCTGTGTTTCCTTCGGCCAACAACTTCGCGCTCAGTTCAGCGACCACATCGCCATTCTCGGCATGGACCATCGCGGTGCCACCCAACTCGGCCAGACGCTTGAACGAAGCAAACAGCTCATCGTCGTTCACCATCAGCGCGCCTTTATAGGCCATGAAATGCTTGAAGGTGTTGATGCCACGCGTCTCGATGACGGTTTTGATGTCATCAAACACCTGCTCGCCCCACCAGGTCACCGCCATATGGAACGAATAATCACAATTCGCGCGCGTAGACTTGTTGTCCCAACGCTTCAGGGCGTCCAACAGGCTTTCGCCCGGATTAGGCAACGCGAAATCCACAACCATCGTGGTCCCGCCTGCCAGCGCTGCGCGCGTGCCGCTTTCGAAATCATCGCTGGAATAGGTTCCCATAAACGGCATTTCCAGATGCGTGTGCGGGTCGATCCCTCCGGGCATGACATAACAGCCCGATGCATCAAGTTCCTTATCACCTCGCAGGTCCGGCCCAATCTCAGTAATCACACCACCTTCGACCTTTACATCCGCCTTATAGGTCAGATCAGCGGTCACAACGGTTCCGTTCTTGATTACAGTGCTCATGTTAAACTCCCTGATGCGGTCTGCGCCGCTTGCTTCATCTGGCTAAAAATACCCCGGGGGAGCCGCCCATCGGGCGACGGGGGCAGAGCCCCCTATTCCACGATCCCAGCCGTCTCGACGACCGCATGCAGTAGAACATCCGCCCCAGCTGCAGCCCAATCCTTGCTGATCTCCTCAGCTTCATTATGGCTCAACCCATCAACGCATGGGCACATCACCATCGCTGTTGGCGCCACCCGGTTGATCCAGCAGGCATCATGACCGGCGCCCGAGATGATATCCGTATGCGAATACCCCAACCGCTCAGCCGCATCGCGCACCGCCGCCACGCAACCTTCATCAAACTTCACCGGATCAAAACCGCCCACTTTCTCGAATTCGATCTGCAGCCCCATCTCTTCGACGATATCTTCAGCTGCGACTCGCAGACGGTTCTCCATATCAGTGATAACGTCCAACTCGGGCGAGCGAAAATCGATCGTGAACACTGCCTTTCCGGGGATCACATTGCGTGAGTTCGGATAGACATCGATATGCCCCGCCGCACCCACGGCATGAGGTGCATGCGACCATGCAATCTCGTCCACTTTCTCAAGAATACGCGCCATCGCCAGCCCGGCATTCTTACGCATCGGCATCGGCGTAGACCCAGTATGCGCATCCTTGCCGGTCACGGTAACCTGGGTCCAGCTCAAACCCTGACCATGGGTAACAACGCCAATATCCTTACCCTCAGCTTCCAGAATCGGGCCCTGTTCAATGTGCAACTCAAAGAAAGCGTGCATCTTGCGCGCACCAACCTCTTCATCGCCGCGCCAACCGATGCGGTTCAGCTCATCTCCGAACTTCTTTCCTTCGGCATCCTCACGTGCATAAGCCCAGTCCTGAGTGTGCATTCCGGCAAACACCCCCGAAGACAACATCGCCGGGGCATACCGCGTCCCTTCTTCGTTGGTCCAATTGGTGGCCACAATAGGGTGCTTGGTCTTGATGCCCAGGTCATTCAGCGTGCGAATGATCTCCAGCCCACCAAGCACGCCAAGAACGCCATCATACTTGCCACCTGTGGGCTGCGTATCCAAATGCGACCCTACATAAACCGGCAGTGCCTCGGGGTCCGCTCCCTCTCGTCGGGCAAACATGTTGCCCATCTGGTCCAGCCCCATCGAGCAACCGGCATCCTCGCACCATTTCTGAAACAACGCGCGCCCTTCGGCGTCCTCGTCCGTTAGCGTCTGACGGTTGTTGCCACCCGCGACGCCTGGGCCGATCTTGGCCATCTCCATCAGGCTGTCCCATAACCTGTCGCCATTGATCCTGAGATTCTGCGCCGGAGCTGCCATCATGTTCTTCCCTGTTGCTTGCGATTTGGCTCGCTTTTGGTGTCTTGATTTGACCATCTGGTCAAACTCACGCTATCACGGGTTCGACATCAGTCAAGAAATTGCAGTGGCCTGCCGGAATTTTCGACATAATTGACGCCCAACTGGCCGAAAAAAGGACAACAGGTGAACATGCCCAAAGACCGCGCCCCAACCCGGATTCAGCAAAAGAACCGAGCAGCGATTCTCGAGGCGGCCCTGAATGTGTTCTCAGCCCACGGTTTTCGCGGCGCAACCGTCGACCAAATTGCAGCCGAGGCGGGGCTGAGCAAGCCCAACCTGCTCTATTATTTTCCATCGAAAGAAGCGATCCATACAGCCCTGTTGTCGGGTCTGCTTGAAGTCTGGCTCGCTCCCCTGCACGCGTTGAATGAGGATGGCGACCCGCTGGAAGAAATACTGTCTTATATCCAACGCAAACTTGAGATGAGCCGCGACCTGCCGCGCGAGAGCCGCCTCTTTGCCAATGAACTTGTTCAGGGCGCGCCGCGCATTCATGAAGCTTTGTCCAGCGATCTCAAAAAACTGGTCGATGAAAAAACCACGATTCTGACAAGCTGGATGGCTCAGGGCAAAATTGCACGAGTCCATCCCTATCATCTGATTTTCTCGATCTGGGCACTGACACAGCATTATGCGGATTTCGATGTTCAAGTCCGGGCAATTCTTGGGGAAGAAGACCCATTCGAAGGCGCAGTTCCGTTCGTGGAAACGCTCTATCGAAAACTGCTTACACCTTAAGAGACACTTAACCCTATTGAGAAAAGCTCGGAGCATGATGACGTATCGCTCAGATCCCGAGCCTTGGATCACCCAGCTTTTCTCGTCCCGATCTGCTCGAACGGGAGCTGTTGTGCGACGCTTAGTTGCTTGGATCGAACGGGAGGTTGGTCACGCGGCTTTTCAGGCAGAAGTGAAACGGCGCGGATACCATTTGATCCGCACCGCCAATCAATATGTCATCATCTGCCACAACGGACCCATCGACATTCTGTTCTGAGTAAATTCGTCGAATTTTCTCCGCCAAGATTTTTCGACGAAAAATCTCTGACTACTCCGCCGCTTTCGCCATGGGGTTGTTGGGGTGTGTCGTCCAATTGGCATATTCAGGATCAACGACCTTGCCTGTGCGCGGATCAACCGCTCCGGCGGCCATCGGCTCCATGGAAATACACCCCTCTACAGGGCACACATCCACGCAAAGGTTACAGGCCACGCATTCCTCGTCGATCACTTCGAACACCCGATCCGGCGACATTGAAATCGCCTGATGGCTGGTGTCCTCGCAGGCGGCATAGCAGCGACCGCATTTGATGCATTGATCCTGATCGATTTCCGCCTTGGCGATGTAGTTGAGGTTCAGGTATTGCCAATCCGTCACATTGGGCACCGCGCGTCCGATGACTTCGTCGATACTGGAATAGCCTTTCTTGTCCATCCATTCAGACAAACCAGCCGTCAGTTCATCGATGATTTTGAACCCATAGGTCATCGCTGCAGTGCAGACCTGAACGTTACCGCAGCCAAGCGATATAAACTCGGCAGCGTCGCGCCAAGTGGTCACGCCTCCGATGCCCGAGATCGGCAGCCCACGCGTGGCTTCAGCTCGAGCAATCTCTGACACCATGGACAAGGCAATCGGCTTCACCGCCGGACCGCAATAGCCGCCATGGCTGCCTTTGCCATCTATTGAGGGTTCAGGGCTGAACGTATCCAGATTGACGCTGGTGATCGAGTTGATCGTATTGATCAAAGACACCGCATCCGCGCCGCCGTTCTTGGCAGCCGCCGCCGGTTTGCGAATATCGGTGATATTCGGCGTCAGTTTCACGATGACCGGGCGGTCGTAGTACTGTTTGCACCACCGGGTCACCATTTCAATGTATTCCGGCACTTGTCCGACGGCCGAACCCATGCCGCGCTCGCTCATCCCATGCGGGCAACCGAAATTCAGCTCGATCCCGTCCGCACCGGTTTCAGCCACACGCGGCAGAATGGCCTTCCACGCGGCCTCTTCACAGGGCACCATGATCGAGGCAATCAGGGCACGATCTGGGTAGTCGGCCTTAACACGGGCCATTTCCTCAAGGTTCACCTCAAGTGGCCGGTCGGTAATCAGTTCGATGTTGTTGAGCCCCAACAACCGGCGGTCCGCACCGTAGATCGCGCCATAACGCGGCCCATTTACGTTTACGACCGGAGGGCCTTCGGACCCCAAAGTCTTCCATACCACACCACCCCATCCGGCCTCGAAGGCGCGGCGAACATTGTACTCCTTATCCGTCGGTGGCGCCGAAGCCAGCCAATACGGGTTTGGACTTGAAATTCCAAGAAAGTTTGTCGTTAAATCAGCCATTTATCCGGCCTCCCTGATGCAGGTTTGCATCTTTGTCTTTGAGTTTCACGCGCTCAGAGCAGCATGGATATCCATCGCTGCATCGCGACCTTCGGCTACGGCGGTCACGGTCAGGTCTTCGCCTCCTGCCGCACAGTCTCCGCCAGCCCACACACCGGCCATTGAAGTGCGTCCCGCCCCGGTCACGGCAATCTTATTGCCATCCAGCGTTAGGCCTTCCGGCGCACCGTCAAGCGTCTGACCGATGGCCTTAAGAACCTGATCGGCCGGCACACGGACAGTTTCACCCGTTCCGGTCAGTCGACCATCATGGCTCGCAGTATACTCCAATTCGATCTCTGCTGCGGCACCATTTCCGTGAATGGCCACCGGCTGAACATTGCAGAGAATCCGAACACCATGCGACGCCGCCAAATCCTGTTCGTACCGGCTGGCACCCATCGCGTCGCGACCTCGGCGATAGGCGATGGTGACGTGCTCAGCGCCTAGCAGTTTCGATTTCACTGCCGCATCTACGGCAGTCATACCACCGCCAATCACAACGACATTGCGACCCACAGGTAGATCAACCAGATCGCTGGCCTGTCGCACATCCGAGATAAAGTCGACCGCCGGGCGCACCCCGTCTTTATCGACCCCATCAGCCCGCAGTGCGTTCACCCCCGCAAGTCCGATTGACAGGAAAACAGCGTCATAGTTCTCCTGCAACCCTTCCAGAGAAATCGTCTCTCCCAGAATCGAACCGGTCTCGATCGCGATCCCGCCTATTTTAAGCAGCCAATCGACCTCGGCCTGTGCAAAATCATTGGTAGATTTATACGCCGCAATCCCGTATTCGTTCAGACCGCCTGGCTTGGGCTTGCCTTCGTGGATCGCCACATCATGCCCCAGCATCGCCAGACGATGCGCACAGGCCAGACCGGCGGGCCCTGCCCCGACCACAGCGATTGTCTTACCGGTTGACGTGGCGCGCTCGAACGGATGAACGCCCGAAGCCATCACATCGTCGGTTGCATAACGCTGCAGGCGTCCGATCTCGACCGGCTTGCCTTCGGCCGTCTCACGCACGCAAGCCTCTTCACACAAAGTTTCGGTCGGACAAACCCGGGCACACATGCCGCCCAGAATGTTCTGCTCCAGAATGGTCTGCCCTGCCGCTTGCGGCTGCCCGGCCTGAATCTGGCGAATGAACAACGGAATATCGATATCCGTAGGACAGGCCGTCACACATGGCGCGTCATAGCAGAAATAGCATCGATCGGCGGCCACGGCGGCCTCGTGCGGGGCCAGTGGCGGATGCAGATCGGTGAAATTCGAGGTCAGCTCATCGCTGGAAAGCCGCCCGGAGACGATCCCGGGTGCCATCTGGCCCTGTGCCATCACTCTACTCCCTGTAGATATGTTTGTTATGGACCCCAGCTTGCCATAATCTGATTTTTTATCAATTGGTAAAATTTGCCAATTGATAAAAAATGCAAAATCCGGGCGGAATGGCCCGGATTCAGTCAGAAATTGCCTATTTTGTTGGCAGCGGCGGCTCAGACCATCCCGCCCAGGTGGCCGGATTTGATCCAAACACGGGCTCCGCCCTCTCCTGCTACAGCAGCAAAGCGTGATCCAGGCGGCAAGCGCAACCAGTCCCAAGTGCCAAATTCTTCGCCCGCCTCGGCAAAGCCACCTTCGATAACAAAGACCTCAAACCCCTTATCGGCGTCCAATTCAATATGTTCGCCCGCGCCCCAGGTTTGCACCTGGACATCCTCATGCACGTCCTTGAACAAATCGATATCTCCGCCCCCCTTGATCGAGCGCCGAACCTCGGTGCGGTCGTCGGGGTCGAACTGATGCAATTTGACCAGAATAGTCGCGCCTTCGCTGGCCGAGGATGTATGGGAGGACGTCGGGGGATTGCGTACATAGCTGCCGACAGGGGAATCTCCGGTTTCATCCTGGAACACTCCGTCCAGCACCAGATACTCCTCACCACCGTCATGAGTATGCGACGAAAACGCGCTGCCGGGGGCAAAGCGCACGATGGTTGTGGCACGCGCCACTTCCTCGCCAATGCGGTCCAGCATCTTGCGTTCGACGCCAGCAACCGGTGACGCGACCCATTCGGTCTGATCAAAGTGAACGGCGACCCGCTGTGTGAAATCTGCATTGACCCGCATATGCAATCCCCCTGCGTTGCTGTCACATTAGATGGGAGCACGAGCCGGATTTGCAAACCGGTCATGTTTGGGGTTTTGACGCCCTTCACAGCTTGTTGTACTTCCGGTTGAGGCAGCGGCCGAATACCGGCCCGATCAGAAAGCGCAACACGATGCAGGCAAGCCCGGCGACATTTAACATCCTCATCATCGGGCAAAACAACCGGCTGCAATACGAGGCATTGCTTTTCGCCGCCTCGCTGCGCCACAGCTCATCAGGGTTCAAAGGTCGGCTGTTCGTGGGGGTGCCACAGCCCGGCCCTCTTTGGCCTCAGAACCCCAGCATTCAGGATGCCGAAGTTCTTGAAGCCCTGCAGCATCTGGGTGCCGAGATTCTGCCTTTTGAGTCTCATGCTTTTGGCTCGAGCTATCCCAATGGCAACAAGATCGAAGCTTTGCTGGCGATGCCAGAGGGCGAGCCCTTTGTCTTTTTCGACTCCGACACTCTGATCACCGGCGAAATTTCCGACGTCCCGTTCGATTTCGAACAGCCCGGCGCCTCACTTCGGGTCGAGGGAACATGGCCCAAACCCACGCTCTACGGCCCAGGATATGAGGGTATCTGGCGCGCACTGTATGACCGGTTCGGGCTGGATTTCGAAAGCTCTCTCGATCCCAGCCAGCCCGAGGGCTATTGGCGGCGCTACCTGTATTTTAACGCCGGTTATTTCTTCTACAAATGCCCCCGCCAATTTGGTGAGCGGTTTATGGGCTATGCCCGCGCCATTCGCGACGAGGAAATCCCCGAACTGACCGGGCAAGTTCTGAACCCGTGGCTGGATCAGATCGCCTTGCCGCTGGTCATCCATTCCTTCGGTGGCGGACGGGATGCCCTGCCCGAGGGCCTGCTGGATGGGTCGGTTAGCTGCCACTATCGCCTGTTCCCGATGCTCTACGCCCGCGAAAGCGATCATGTGGTCGAGGTATTGGAAACCGTCGTGGCCCCGAACAAGATCAAAAAAGTGCTCAAAGGCTATGATCCACTGAAGAAGCTGGTGATACAGCGCAAGGGTGCGAAGATCCGGGCATTGTTCGACCGAAACAACCTGCCCGCACGCGAACAGGTCATTCGCAAAACGATCAAGTCCAAGGGGCTTTGGCTGCGGTGACGCGGACATTGTGCCGGGCGAGCCAATGTCCTAGAGATTCAGCAACACACATTCCAACAGGAGATTTCCTCGATGTCTGACGGACCCACCTACGGTTTTGACACGCTGCAAATTCACGCCGGGGCCCGCCCCGACCCTGCCACAGGCGCGCGCCAGACACCGATCTACCAGACCACGGCATATGTATTTCGCGACGCGGAACACGCCGCCGCGTTGTTCAACCTGCAGGAAGTGGGTTTTATCTATTCGCGACTGACCAACCCGACTGTTGCGGTGCTGCAGGAACGTGTGGCGACGCTTGAAGGCGGTGTCGGTGCGGTCTGCTGTTCCTCGGGACACGCAGCGCAGATCATGGCGCTGTTCCCGCTGATGGGGCCGGGCTGCAATGTTGTCGCCTCGACCCGCCTCTACGGTGGGACGGTGACGCAGTTTAGCCAGACGATCAAACGTTTCGGCTGGTCGGCCAAATTCGTTGATACCGATGATCTGGACGCCGTCAAGGACGCTATCGACGAAAACACCCGCGCGGTGTTCTGCGAATCCATCGCCAACCCGGGCGGTTATGTCACCGATATCCGTGCGCTGGCGGATGTGGCGGACGCAGCAGGCATTCCGCTGATCGTCGACAACACCTCGGCCACGCCCTACCTGTGCCGCCCGATTGAACACGGCGCGACTCTGGTCGTTCACTCGACCACCAAGTACCTGACCGGAAACGGCACCGTGACCGGCGGCTGCATCGTGGATTCGGGCAAGTTCGACTGGTCGGCAAATGACAAGTTTCCTTCGCTCAGCGAACCCGAACCCGCCTATCACGGCCTGAAATTCCACGAGACCTTCGGTCCGCTCGCCTTTACTTTCCACGGCATCGCGATCGGTCTGCGCGATCTGGGCATGACGATGAACCCACAGGCGGCGCATTACACGCTGATGGGGATAGAAACGCTATCGCTACGGATGGAACGCCATGTCGAAAACGCGCAGAAAATAGCAGCGTGGCTCGAGGCAGACGACCGTGTGGATTACGTGACATATGCTGGCCTGCCATCCTCGCCTTATAGCGACAGGGTAAAAAAGCACTACCCGCGCGGCGCGGGCGCCCTGTTCACCTTTGCGGTCAAGGGCGGCTATGACGCCTGTGTAAAGCTGGTGAACGCGCTTGAGATCTTCAGCCACGTGGCCAACCTTGGCGACGCACGGTCGCTGATCATCCACTCGGCCTCGACCACACACCGTCAGTTGACGCCCGAGCAGCAGGAAGCTGCAGGCGCAGGCCCTGGAGTGGTGCGCGTGTCCATCGGGATCGAGGATGCAGACGATCTGATCGCTGATCTCGATCAGGCTCTGTCCAAAGCCAGCGCCTGATCCGATGACCGGGCACAACACAAATGAACTGGGTCAACCCATCGGTTTTTCGGTCACGGGCGAGTTCCCTCGCCCCACGCCACCTTACACACCGATGCAGGGCCGGTTCTGTTCCGTTGTGCCATTGGATGTAAACAGGCACGCGCCCGGCTTGTACCGGGCGTTTGCCAATGACATGGACGGCCGCAATTGGACTTACCTTCCCTACGGCCCGTTCGACTCTGAGGCGGATTTCACCGCATGGGCGCAGTCAAATTGCATGGATGCGGACCCGATGTTCCATACAGTGCTCGACGCGGATGAGGTACCCGTCGGGATGGCCTCGTACCTTCGAGTCGAACCAGCCGCGGGTGCGATCGAAGTGGGCCACATCCATTTCTCACCTCTGCTGCAGCGTAAACCGCAATCGACCGAAGTGATGTATCTGATGATGCGCCGGGTATTCGATGAGCTTGGCTATCGCCGCTACGAATGGAAATGCGATGCGCTGAACGCGCCATCAAAACGCGCAGCTGAACGTTTGGGTTTCACGTTCGAGGGCGTCTTCCGGCAGGCGACACATTACAAAGGACGCAACCGGGATACGGCGTGGTTTTCGATTATCGATAGCGAGTGGCCGCGCATTCGCGCGGCATTCGAGAACTGGCTTGCGCCGGGGAATTTCGATGCATCGGGCCAGCAGCGCCAACCGCTGCAAGCCCGCGTTGGATCGTAGCTTACTCCGCGATTTCGAACTCCATCGCGATATTGACCGAAACGGAAATCTCTCCGCCTGCGACCGGCACGCCACCGGCGTCCGACATCGCCATCTCGCGCATCTGAGCCATCGGGCGAACACCTCCGCCGTGGTCGTTGATCGATAGGACGGGACCCAGGGTAACTCCGGACGCCTGCGCCAGTTGCTGCGCCTTCTCGGTCGCATCTGCCACAGCTTTGGCCCGTGCTTCAGCCTCAAGCGGTTTGGGCTCTTGCACGCCAAAGCTCAGACCGCCGAAATCATTGGCACCGTCCTTGATGACCGCATCCATGATCTGGCCCAGATTATCCAGATCCCGCACGCGTACCGAAACGCGGTTGGACGCGGTGAACCCAGTGATCTTGGGTGGCTCATTGCTGGAATTGCTGCGCCCCGACCAGACCGGTGAAAGCGAAAGATCGCGCGTCTGAACATCGCGCGCCTCCAATCCCATTTCGTCCAGTCGTTTGAGGATCTGCGTCACCGCGTCCGAGGTCGCCTGCATCGCTACCGATGCCTGCGCATCCTGATTGGTCACGCCCAGTGTTATCGTTGCCATATCGGGTGCAACCAGAGCCGTACCGGTCCCGCTGACCGAGATGCGACGTTCTTCCGCATGGGCGGGCAGAGTCGCGGTGGCAGCGGCCATGGCGGCCAAAAAAGCAAGTGTCTTCAAGATGATCCCTCCTTGATGCTTGCTCTCAAGATGGGTGGTCGGGCCCGTACACGGCAAGGGGGAAACGTGCCTTTTTCTTTCCCTCGGCGAGTTCCTGCTCTAATCTCGGCGGGCAGACATCTAAGCGTTTGCATAAAAGCCGACAATTATGGTTCATCGCGATTATGAAACCCGCCTTTGCGCTGTCATTTTCTGAAAACGGCATTTCCTTGCATCATCAGTCGGATGGAGACTGGTACTGCATTGGAACCGTTCCGTTAGATGCGTCGGATTTCGCGGACCAGATGCAGGCCCTTCGGGATCAGGGATTCGCGCTGGAAAATGACCTGAGTTGCAAGCTTGTTATTCCATCCGATCAGGTGCGCCTCTTGGTTGTCGACACCCATGGTTTGGACACCGATGCAGCGGCGAAAAAGGTCAAGGATACGTTGGCCGCAGCCACGCCCTATGAGCTATCAGAGCTGGCTTATGTCGCGGGCAACGCGGGGACTGAGACCCCGGTTGCCGCTGTGGCCCAGCAAACGCTGGACGAAGCCAGCGCATTTGCCACCGATCATGGCTTTATCCCCGAGGCATTCTGGGTCAGCGCAACCGGCAACGATGCTCTGGACGCGCCATTTCTGGAACTGCCGATCATTGTGGATGAGGACGCTGTGATTGCGGCCCCCAAACCCGTTGATACGCCGGACATACCGGTTCACGCCATCGCTGAAGATGCAGCCCCCCCTGCATTTGAGCCTGCTACCAAAGCACTGCCCTCGTCTGCCAAGACAGGAACGGATCTGAAACGCTTTGCAATTCCTGCGATCGCAGCGTCGGTTGTGGTTGGAATGTTGCTGGGTGTCTGGTCTTACAACAGCTCTGACCCCGAAATTGTCGAAGTGGCCGAACCGTTAGAGCCCGAGCTGCAGCCAGAGCCAGAAATTGCAACTGCAGAACCGCAGGCACAACCCGAACCTCAGGAAACCGAGATCGCAAGCCTCCCACAAGAACCTGAAGTGGCAGAGGAAGAACCGGTGCTCACCCCCACGGACGAGGCCATTCTCGAAGCACTGAAGATTGAACCGGAGCCGGTCGAAGACATCGCTGATCTGCCAGAGAGCAGAACCGAGTTTCGTGAGTTTACCGGCACCGCCCCTGTTGAACCTTCAGAACTGGAGCCAGCGCCTGTGGCTGGCGTGGATAATCAATATCTCACATCGGTCGATCGCTCGGACCTGTCGACCGATTCCGTCGCACTACCCGAACTTGCCAGCCTCGACACAGATGCGTCTTTTGAGTCGATCTCTTTGCCAGGCCAAGCGGGGCAGCGGTTCAACCTGGATGAACGCGGACTTGTGACGCCAAGTGCCGAAGGCACGCTGAACCCGGCCGGTGTAATGGTTTATCTGGGTCGTCCCGCGTCCGTGCCCCCCGAACCCCCAACCAGGTTCGAAACAGAACCCGTTGTCATAGAAGAGTTCGATGAGAGACTCGCGGCGTTTCGCCCACGGCCACGCCCGGAAAATCTGGTGGATCAATTCGAACGCCAGCAACTTGGCGGTCGATCCCGGCAAGAACTGGCCTCGGTCCGGCCCAAGCTGCGGCCCGAGTCTCTGCAAACCCCTCCGCAGGTCGATGAAACCCCGACTGCGCTGGCTGTTGTACGGGTACCCCGTCCAAAAATCAGGCCTGCCAGCATCACGGCGCGCGCGACACGGCAACCTAGTTCTGGGAGTGCAGCGCTGGCCTCGACCGCAAATGTGGCCAGTAATGCCGATGAAGTTGGTTCGTTCCAACCCAGAACGGTCAATCCCAAAATTCCGTCTTCCGCGTCAGTTGCGCGACAAGCAACCATCGACAACGCGATTAACCTGCGCAAATTGAACCTAATCGGCGTGTACGGCACCCCGGCAAACCGCCGTGCTTTGGTCCGCCTGCCCAGCGGACGCTACAAAAAGCTGAAGGTGGGCGATCGCATCGACGGAGGTAATGTCATCGCCATCGGCGACAGCGAGTTGCGCTATCAGAAGCGCGGCAAGAACATCACGCTCAAGATGCCGCGCGGGTAAAGAAAAAGCGCCATGTCGGTCAGACACGGCGCTCGGTTGATTTCATTGATTCATGTTTAGGCTGCCGAGATTTCACCCGACTCGATCTGCTCGCGTTCGATCGATTCAAACAGGGCTTTGAAGTTGCCCTCACCAAACCCGTCATCCCCTTTACGCTGAATGAACTCAAAGAAGATCGGGCCAATGACTGTTTTCGAAAAGATCTGCAGCAGAATCTTGGTCTCACCGCCATCAACTACACCTTCGCCGTCGATCAGAATGCCGTGCTTCATCATCCGATGCTTGGGCTCATCATGGCCGGACACACGGTCGTAAGACATGTCATAATAGGCCTCGTTCGGACCGGGCATGAACTTCAGACCCTTCTCGGCAATGGCATCGGTCGAGGCGTAGATGTCGTCGCTGCCCACCGCGATATGCTGGATGCCTTCGCCATTGTACTTCTTCAGGTAGGAGACGATCTGTCCGGTCTCGCCACGATCTTCATTGATCGGAATTCGGATGCGACCACAAGGTGAAGTCAACGCGCGACTGTAAAGCCCGGTGAACTTACCTTGAATGTCGAAAAAGCGGATTTCACGGAAGTTGAACAGGTCGCCGTAGAATTTGAACCACTTGTCCATGTTGCCCTTGAACACGTTGTGGGTCAGGTGATCGAGATAGTAGAACCCATCGCCGCGCGGTTTTGACTGCTCCAGCCATTCAAATTCCTCGTTGTAGGGCGAGGTGTCATAATACTGATCGATGAAGTAGATCAGCGAACCACCAATGCCCTTGATCGCCGGAACATTCATGGTCTTGTCTGCGCCATCATAAGGCTCAGCCCCTTTGGCGATCGCGTGTTCATAGGCCTTCTGAGCATCAACAACGCGCCAGCCCATGGCAGGGGCGCAGGGGCCGTGCTCGGCCACGAATTTGGCTGCAAAACTGTCAGGATCCGCGTTCAGGATGTAGGTTACATCACCCTGTTGCCAAAGCTCAACCTTGGGGGTGTTGCGGTGATAGCCGACATAGTCGAAGCCCATTCGCGCAAACAGGTCTCGCAGCTCTTGCGGCTCGGGGTGTGCGAATTCAACGAACTCGAACCCATCGGTGCCGGCGGGGTTTTCTTCGCTGATGACAGATTTCGGGGCGTTATGCGGGAAAGGACCCATGGCGCGTCTCCTCGGAAAACAGGAATTTCATTGCTGATTCAAAAATACGCCTTAATGAGTGCTGTTTCTGCGCATTGTTTTCGTATAAACTAAGTTTAGATGCGTACTTTCCGCATATTGATTGCAAATTTTGGGGAAACGCCGCACGTGCTGGATCGGATTGATATCGGAATACTCGCAGCTTTGCAGCGCGACGCGCATCTGACGTCGCAGCAATTGGGTGATGTGCTGAATCTATCCGCCAGTCAGGCGGGCCGTCGCCGACAGCGCCTTGAGGCCGAGGGTTATATCACTGGGTACACCGCACGACTGGACCCGCTGAGGCTGGGGCTACAGGTTCAGGGGTTCATTCAGGTGCATCTGGGCACTCATGGCCCCGAACAATCCGCAGGCTTCGCCCGCATGGTCAACACCCGCCCCGAGATCACCAGCGCCTGGACGATGACAGGTGAGGCAGATTACCTGCTTCATGTCTATTGTGACGACTTATCCGCACTCAATACCTTGCTTCACGAAGTGATCCTGCCGCATCCTGCAGTTGCACGGGTGCAAAGCCAGATCGTGATGGACCAATTGAAACGCGACGCGCCGCTCCCGACCTGAGCGGATTTAAGAGGACAATAATGAACGAGTTCCTTTATCAGGCATCGATCTATCTGGCAGCTGCGGTGATCGCGGTGCCGCTTTCCGCCCGTTTGGGTCTGGGATCGGTGCTGGGTTATCTGGCCGCAGGCATCGCGATTGGTCCCATTTTGGGCCTTGTCGGGGCCGAGACGGAAAGCCTGCAGCATGTGGCCGAATTCGGCGTCGTGATGATGCTGTTCCTGATCGGGCTCGAGCTTGAGCCCCGTGCCTTGTGGGATATGCGGGACAAATTGTTAGGCTTGGGCGGGCTGCAGGTCGGCCTGTCGACCGCAGCAATCGCAGCTGTGGCGTTTTATGCTGGTCATCAATGGTCGGTGGCGCTGGCGGTTGGATTAACCTTGTCACTTTCTTCCACGGCAATCGTGCTGCAGACCCTGTCCGAAAAGGGCCTGATGCAAACCAACGGAGGTCGAGCAACCTTCTCGGTCCTGCTGACGCAGGACATTGCCGTAATCCCGATCCTAGCTTTTCTGCCGCTGCTTGCCCTGCCCGCAAGTATCCATATCGAAGATGACGGCTCCATCAGCCGTGGCGTAGGCATAGCCAAAGACGCGGACTATCACGCCAAACTCTCGCTGGTCGAAGGACTGCCCGGCTGGGCCGTTACGCTTGTCACCATTGGCGCCGTCGCGTTTGTCGTATTGGCCGGCATCTACCTGACCCGCCCACTGTTCCGTTTCATCCACGCCACCCACCTGCGCGAGATGTATACGGCACTGGCGCTAATGATCGTGGTCGGCATCTCGTTCCTGATGACCCTTGTGGGCCTGTCGCCCGCTCTTGGCGCGTTTCTCGCCGGAGTGGTTCTGGCCAGTTCGGAGTTCCGACACGAAATGGAAAGCGACCTTGAGCCGTTCAAGGGGCTGTTGCTGGGCCTGTTCTTCATCACCGTGGGCGCTGGGATCGATATCGGGTATTTCTTCGCCGACCCGTTTGACCTGATCGGTTTGGCCTTGCTGGTCATACTGGCCAAGGGGATCATCCTGTTCATCGTCGGGCGCGCCTTCAAGCTGCGCGGGCGCGATCACTGGCTGTTCACGCTGGGTTTGGCCCAGGCCGGCGAATTCGGCTTTGTCTTGTTGGCGTTTTCTACGCAGCAGAACGTGATTCCACCGGGTTTGTCGCAAAAACTGTTGATGATCATTGCGCTGACCATGTTGATCACACCGCTTCTGTTTATCGTCTACGACGTACTTTCGCGCTTTCTCGGCGAGAGCAATCCGCAGGTTGAACCCGATCAGATCGACGAAAAAGGCCCTGTCATCATCGCCGGGATCGGTCGCTTTGGGCAGATCGTCAACCGGCTGGTACAGGCAAGCGGGTTTAAAACAGTTGTTCTGGACCACGATATCGAAACGATCCAGCTGATGCGACGGTTCGGTGTCAAAGGCTTCCTTGGCGACCCCACTCGCCCCGAATTGCTGCGCGCTGCTGGAATCGAAAAGGCAGCGGTCCTTGTCGCGGCCATGGATGACTACAAACAGGTCACACGTCTCGTCGGATATGCCCGCCGCCAGCGGCCCGATCTGCACATCATCGCCCGCGCCCGCGACCGCAACCACGTCTATGAACTCTATCAGGCCGGGGCCAACGACATTGTCCGCGAGATGTTCGACGGATCGCTACGCGCGGGCCGCTATGTTTTGGAGAATATCGGCCTCAGTGAATACGAGGCCGCACAGGCCGAACAGACCTTCTATCACCACGACCGGGGATCGGTGCGCGAGCTTGCAGAACTGTGGATCCCCGGCATGCCGACAGCCGAAAACAAGAAATACATCGAGCGTGCGCGGCAACTGGAAAAAGATCTGGAAACCGCGCTGCTGGAACTGGCCGAGGAACACGCCAAGAAGTCGGCTTAACCGGCCGACACACCCGCTTCAGCGAATGTCGCCATGCCGGAATGGCAAGCAACCGCGCTTTTCAGAATATTGATCGCCAACGCTCCGCCCGAGCCTTCGCCCAGGCGCAGGCCGAGGGTCAGCAATGGCTCCTTGCCGAGCTTGCCCAGCATCGCGGCATGCGCGCCCTCGGCGCTTTGGTGGCCCGCGATGGTGTGATCCAGCGCTGTTTCCGAAATCTGCGCCAGACAGGCTGCAGCTGCGGTGCAGATGAATCCATCCAGAATGACCGGTATCCGCAATACGCGCGCGGCGGCTGTCGCACCAGCCATAGCCGCAATCTCGCGTCCGCCAAGGCACCTTAGAATATGAAGTCCATCGCCCTGACCATGCAGAGCGACGCCTTCCGCAACAACCCTGGTTTTGTTCGCCAGACCTGCATCATCCACACCGGTCCCGCGGCCAGTCCAGTCGGCAGCATCCCCGCCAAATAGCGCGCAAGCGATGGCGGCAGCCGGCGTGGTATTTCCGATCCCCATCTCTCCAACAACCAGCAGATCGGCCTGCGGATCAACCGCCTGCCATCCTGTGCGCAGTGCGCTTAGAAATTCCTCTTCGCTCATCGCGGGGGCATGGGTAAAATCTGCGGTCGGACGGTCCAGCTCCAGCGCGTGCACGTCCATCTTAGCGCCCGCAGCCTTTGCCAACTGGTTGATCGCCGCGCCGCTATGTTCGAAATTCATGACCATCTGCACCGTCACTTCGGGCGGGAACGCCGAAACGCCTTGCGCCGTGACACCATGGTTGCCCGCAAACACGATGACCTGTGGCGCGTTGATCTGAGGCCGCGCATCCCCGCGCCAACCTGCATACCAGATCGCTAGATCCTCAAGCCGCCCCAACGCGCCGGGCGGTTTGGTTAGTTGACCGTTGCGCTCTTCCGCGCCCTGCTTGGCAGCGGTGTCCGGACCGGGTGCGCCGGTCAGCGCATTGCGGAAACTGTTCAGGTCATTGAGTTCGGGCAGCATGGAAAGCCTCGTTGCATCAGAGTGGTTGTGTGTGTTTAACCAATGCTGGCAAAGCAACAAGACCCGGAAAGGCCTGGGAGTGACCAAAAACGACACCGCCCCGTTTTCCCTGTGGGATATCCCGCTGGCTCTGGTCCTTTTGACGCGCCTGCCCCTGCCACCCCTGCCCGATCAAGCGTTCACCCGCCAGTCGCGTGCGGCTTGGGCCCATCCCCTTGCCGGGCTTGTTGTGGGGGCGCTGGCTTGCGGCGTCGCCTGGATTGCAATCTGGGCGCAGCTGCCAACCCTTGCCACCGCCGCCCTGCTGGTCGCCACGTTGATCATCGCAACCGGAGCGATGCACGAAGACGGGCTAGCCGATACGGCCGACGGGCTTTGGGGCGGCTTCACAACCGAACGTCGACTGGAGATCATGAAGGACAGCCATATCGGCACTTACGGCGTACTGGCCCTGTTGCTGGGCCAACTGCTTCGAATTGCTGCTGTCATGGCACTGATCGGTGCGGGTCTGTTGACGGGCATATTGGCCGCCTGCCTGTTCTCACGCGCCGTGATGCCCGTGCTGATGCGCGCGCTACCCAACGCTCGCAAATCGGGGCTGAGCCATTCGGTTGGTGCGCCCCCCTTGTCTGCGGTGCTGGCCGGTATCGTACTGGCTATCGTCCTGTCGCTATTGCTGCTGGGTGGATCAGCCATCACGCCGATGCTCTGCGCCCTGCTTGCAGCGGCTTTTGTCGCTCGCATCGCCAAGACCAAGATCGGTGGCCAAACCGGTGATATTCTGGGGGCCACGCAGCAGACCTCGGAAATCACCTTCCTCCTGGCGCTGACAGCCTCAATCTAAGACGCCCCACCGGTTTCAATGCGCAGCGTCGCGCCACAGTGTTTGCAATGCACAGCATCCGGATCGTGCCGGTACAGGCCGCAGCTTGGGCATTTGTAGCGCACTTTCTGCGGCATGAAGATTGCCTGCGCCAGACGAACAAACAACGCCACGCCAACAACCATGATGAAAACGGAAAACAGCTTTCCCGCTGGTGTGCCCAGCGTGATATCTCCGAACCCCGTTGTCGTCAGGGTCGCCATAGTGAAATAAAGCGCGTCGATATAGGGGGTCTGCGCATCTTCGGGGACGAAAAAGACCAGTACTGCAGTCGAGGTTGCAAAAACAAAGACCATCAGATTGATCGCCGCAATCACCGCGTCCTCGTGGGTTCGAAAGAAAGGACTATCTCGGCGCAAATCCCGCAGCAGATGATAGGAATGGATCAGCCGCAACGCGCGCAATATCCGAAGGAACGCGAGATTGCCGGTCAGGAACGGGTCAAGCAGCAGCGACACGATCACAACGATGTCTGCCATCGTGTAAATCTGGCGCAGCAGTTTCCAGCGGTCTTTGGAAATCCACATCCGCGCGGAGAAATCCATTAGGATGATCAGCCCGACACCCAAACTTGCCGCCGTCAGCCCAGGCCCGTGCGGGATATTCGCCGTGGAGACAAAAAAGATGATCGAGGCGATATCGAACAGGATCAGCCCATAGCGAAACCAGACCGAGATCGGCTCGTGGCTGATGTAGAGAAACTTGACAGTTTGCTTCATCATGTCCCCGTATCTTCCTGCAGTTACAGAAAAATACCCGACACACACCACAAGACCAAGCGCCTAGTCACGAAAAAGGGCCGCCCCGTATATCGGGACGACCCTTAAATTGGCTTGAACGCGATCAGGCTGCGCGTGAGGTCAGAACCTCATCGACCTGTTTGGCAGCCGAAATCTCATCGGCGCCAGAAACTGCGGCCACTTCGCGTGTCAGACGTTCCAGCGCGGCTTCGTACAGCTGACGCTCGGAATAACTCTGCTCGCGCTGGTCGTCGGTGCGGTGCAGGTCGCGGACCACTTCGGCGATCGAGATCAAGTCGCCCGAGTTGATCTTTTGCTCGTATTCCTGCGCCCGACGCGACCACATAGCGCGTTTGACCTTGGCCTTGCCTTTAAGCGTCTTCATTGCCTGGCTGATAACATCCGGCGAGCTAAGCGACCGCAGACCGGATTCGGTGACCTTGTTGGTTGGTACCCGCAGGGTCATCTTGTCTTTTTCAAAAGAAATCACGAACAGCTCAAGCGAGAAGCCTGCAACTTCCTGCTCTTCGATTGACACGATCTGACCTACGCCATGAGCCGGGTAGACGACATAATCGTTCGGGCGGAACTCAAGCTTTTTCGATTTCGACATTCATATTCATCCTTCATTACTGATCGGGATATGAGACGACAAAAGCACCACAGCCGAGGCCCTGCATGGCCCCGTCAGGCGGCTTATTTGTCATAAATTCAGAACTCCAAAGCGAGCATACTTACGGAGCACATCCCAATCACAGTCATCATTCGGTCCTAAGTATATCACAAATTTGCGACACTCAAAAGACCGCGCCAAGGTAAATGGGAAATTCCCTTTCTACCTCAACTAATTAATGCACAGATTGATGCCAAATGAACGGTAACCGGCTGCCGAATCGGTCAACCGCCCTCGCCTGGGGCTTCCGAGAAATATTTCTCCATCTTGCCTTCTTCGCCGTCGCGTTCCTCGGCCTCGGGTAAGGGGTCTTTTTTGGTCACGATCACCGGCCACATTTCCGAGTATTTCCGGTTGAACTCGACCCACTGCTCCATCCCCGGCTCGGTATCGGGGCGGATGGCGTCGGCGGGGCATTCGGGTTCGCAGACACCGCAGTCAATGCATTCGTCGGGGTGAATGACCAATGTGTTTTCACCTTCGTAGAAACAATCCACCGGACAAACCTCGACACAGTCGGTGTATTTGCAGCCAATGCAGTTTTCGGTGACAACGTAGGTCATGTTGGATTTCCCGTTTGCGCTTTGGCGACTAGCTAATCCAGTCTGACCGCCGCTTCAAGGTCAGATCACCCCTTTGGGATGCGAGAAAGATCAAGCGCGCGTCTTTCTTTCTTGGTTGGACGACCTTTTCCCTCAAACGCAGGATTCTTGGGCGATACGTCCTGCTTTTCGGTCATATCAAAGTACAAAGCTTGCGCCTCGGGGGCTGGGCCGCGACGCACGCCAAGCGCTTCGATACGTACAACCCGAACAATACGCCCCTGCGGAAAGGTCAGGACATCTCCGGGTGCCACGGCTTGCGCCGGTTTCAGCACCCGATTTCCGTTCAGACGCACATGGCCGCCGCTGACCTGTTTGGCGGCCAGGCTACGGGTCTTGAAGAACCGCGCCTGCCACAACCATTTGTCGATCCGCAGCTTGGCCTCGGCCATCGCGGATCAGTTGCCGTCCTTCAGACCCATCAACGCTGCCGCAAATGGGTTATCGGGATCGATTGCCTTTTCCTTTTTGGGTGGCCGTGACGAGAAGGTCTTGGCGCCCTGAGGCTTGCCCCCCTTCTTGCCATGCGGCTTGCCCTGAGGTTTACCACGCGGCTTGCCCTTGCCCTGCCCCTGCTCGCGACGCGGACCACGGTTTTGCTGACGTTGGCGCCCCCAAGTGAAGGTGTAGAACACCTCAATTTCGGGCTCATCCAATTTGGACTCTGCTGATTTCTCAGTGGCCGTAGCCTCTGCTGCCGCCTCGGTGCTTTCGGAGGCTTCGGCTGACGCCTCGGCGGTTATACCGACGTCATCCGATTCGGCATTTGCGGTCGGTGTCTCATCGATGACGGGTTGTTCCTCGGCTTCCGCCACAGGCTGCTCCGTGGGGGCCGGTTTGGCCTTCTCACGTTCGCCGCGTTCTGCCTTGTAACCCAGTCCCTGCATCAGGTCTGCAAACTGTTCCAAGGTCATGCCGGTAATTGACAACATGTCGGGTTTGGCTTCGAACCCACCGCGGCTATCCTCGGACCGCAGCATGTCGGCCAGCCGTTCCAGCATATCGATCCGGATTGAGCGTTCGCCCGCATCGCGGTAGCCGCACATGGTGTCATAGCCCTGCGGCGCATCCTTGGCGACCGGAACGGTAACCAGACCCGGAGGTGGTGCTTCGGGGAACTCCTGCAAGCCGCCGGACAATGCCCATAGTACCAGACGCAGGCGCGTTGGCGCGGGTTTCAGCAGCAGCGGCATGAAGATGGTGAATTGACCGAACCGGATGCCATGTTTGCGCAGCGCACCACGGGCGTCCTGATCCAGATCCTTGACCTCTTGCGCAACCTGCACACGGGGCAGCACGCCCAACGACTCGACCATACGGAAGGCAAAGCCCTTCGCCAGGCCCGTCAATTCTTCATCCCGCGACAGGTTCAGCAGCGGCTCGAACAGGGCTGCCACTTTGCGGTCGATGAAATGCTGCAGGCGGCGCTGAACCTTCTGTTCCACGTCCGGCCCGGCGGCCTCATCGACAAAAACCTCGACCACAGGCTTGAGAGGCTCGGCACCGGCAACAAGTTTGCCCACGGCATACTCGCCCCACATCAGGCCACCCTGATCGGTGAAATCAATTTCGGTATCGGGCGCATTGTAGAAGCGATCGGCACGCAGATGGAATTGCGGCGCGAGTGCTTGCAGAGAGGCTGACTTCAAGGCTTTCGCTTCAGTCCCCTGCGCGCTTTTGTCCGGGGTAAACCGGAACCCTTCCAGACGACCGACGAATTCACCTTCGACGGTCACTTCACCCTTGTCATTTACTTCGGCCAAAAGGGCCTCCTTCTGTTTGAGCCGGCGCAGCAACACTGACGTGCGCCGGTCCACAAATCGCTGAGTCAAACGGTCGTGAAGAGCGTCCGACAGCCTGTCTTCTACAGTGCGCGTTTCCTCGCGCCAATGGGATTCGTCACGCACCCAACCGTTTCGTTGCGCAACATATGTCCAAGTGCGAATATATGCCAACCTTTTGGACAATGCATCAATGTCGCCATGGGTTTGGTCGATACGGCGGATTTGCCGCGCCATGAAATCATCGGGGATACTTCCGCGCTCATGCAGATGGCCATGGATCACCTCAAGCAGGCTGGCATGTTCGGCATGGCTGATGCCGCGAAAATCGGGGATTCTGCACACATCCCATAGCAAACGGATCGACGGTCCATCGCTGGCACGAGCAACGACTTCGGTGACTTGGGACAGAGATTTCAGGACGTTCAGATCGTCAGCTGGCCGCGCTTTGATCAGGTGCTCATTGTCTGGGCTGATCTCAAGCGAGTCGATTAGTGCGTCGATTGAGCCGAACCGCAAAGCGGCATTCCGCCAATTCAACTTTTTCATAGGCGTGAACCGGCTGTCCATAATGGCTTGGGCTACGCCCTCATCCAGCGGCGGAGCCTCGCCCGTCACACCAAACGTGCCATCCGACATTCCGCGCCCGGCCCGTCCTGCGATCTGGGCCAACTCGTTGGGGGCCAGAGGCCGCATTCGGCGGCCATCAAACTTGGTCAGAGATGAGAACGCCACATGGTTCACATCCAGGTTCAACCCCATTCCGATGGCATCCGTAGCCACCAGATAATCAACCTCACCGTTTTGATAGAGGTCAACCTGCGCATTCCGCGTGCGAGGACTGAGCGCCCCCATGACGACCGCCGCCCCGCCCTTTTGGCGACGAAGCAGCTCGGCGATGGCATAGACATTGTCGACCGAGAATCCGACGATCGCACTGCGTGCAGGCATTCGGCTGATCTTTTTCGAACCAGAATAGACCAGCTGAGACATCCGTTCACGCCGGATGAACTGCGCTTCTGGCACAAGGGCCGCGATGGGGCCGCGCATGGTGTCAGAGCCGAGGAATAGCGTTTCATTGGTGCCGCGCGACCGCAACAGGCGGTCAGTAAAGACATGGCCGCGTTCGGGGTCCACGCAAAGCTGAATTTCGTCAATCGCCACAAAATCAGTGCCCATGCCTTCTGGCATCGCCTCAACTGTACAGACCCAGAATTGGGTGCGCGGCGGTACGATCCGTTCCTCGCCTGTCACCAGCGCCACCACAGACGGACCGCGAATAGCGACAATCTTGTCATAGACTTCGCGCGCGAGCAGCCGCAGCGGCAGACCGATGACACCGGTCCGGTACCCCAGCATACGTTCAATCGCGTAGTGAGTTTTACCTGTGTTCGTCGGGCCAAGTACGGCCACGATTCGGGATGACCCGCTCACCTTTGCCCCCTGCGCCCTAAGACTTACAGCGCCTTGCCTTCAACCTGAGGCTTCAGCCGATTCACGGCATTGGTTACTTCTTCATGATGGGGATGTATAGCCAGCGCACGTGAATAGGCCTCAAGTGCTTGTTCTGGCTTGCCCACGATCTCAAAGATGAGGCCAAGGCCGTAGATAGCGTCGTAGTTGTTCGGATTCAGGGTCAATGCCTGTTCAAGATCCGCCGCAGCCATGCCAAACCTGTCAATGCCGAAGAAAACCGAAGCGCGCACATGCCAACCCTCGGCAAATTCGGGTGCGTGATCGGTAAGCGCCGTCAAATGATCAAGCGCGGCCTCGACATCCCCATCATCCAGCGCTTCGCGTCCGCGTTCCAACAGCAAATCCGCCGAAGCCGAACCTGATTGTGACCACAGCGCCTGCAATTGCCGATCCAATCCGATGGCCTGTTCGGGCGTCGATTGCGCCAGTTGCTGCAACAGTGATGCCTCGTCCCGCGAATCCGCCTGCTGCGCGATGCAACTGGTGGAAAACGTGACTATGACGGCAAGTGCCGCGACGGTACGTTTGAGATTGGTGATTGCAATACCCATAACAATGGTCAGTGTAGCGTAGCGACCGGGGATGTCCATTCACGGCGCATGAACAATATGAGGAAGACCATGAGCGATATTCTGGAAAAAGCCGCGGCGGCATTGAATGAGAAACTGTCGGGCGGCGATTTCGATGCGTCAGCCAAATTTGCCATTGCCGATCTGGGTTCTATCATTCTGGATGCAAGCGGTGCGCGGGTAAGCGACGAAGATGCTGATGTGACCCTCAGCGCCGATGCGGACACCTTTGAACAGATTCTCAGCGGTGACCTGAACCCAACCGGTGCGTTTATGTCCGGCAAGCTGAGCGTTGACGGAGACATGGGTATTGCCATGAAACTCGCCTCGGTGCTGGCCTGATGGAGTTTTCGCCGGCCCCCTTATTCGAAGACGTGGCCGGCGGCCCTGCCGATGGTGCGGCGCATTGGCTGATCACCGAAGATGGCAAACGTATCCGCGTGGCACATTGGCTGCCCGGAGGCGATACGCACGGCACGGTGATGCTGTTCCCCGGTCGCACGGAATACATCGAAAAATATGGTGATACCGCCAAGGAATTTGTGAACCGGGGCTTTGCAAGCTTCGCGGTCGATTGGCGCGGGCAAGGGCTTGCAGATCGCCTGCTGGATGATCCGCGGATCGGTCATATCGAACAATTCACCGATTACCAGCACGACGTTCGCTCAATACTGAAACTGGCCGAAAAACTGGAGTTGCCCAAGCCTTGGTACGTCATAGGCCATTCCATGGGCGGGGCTATCGGGCTTCGCGCCGTTCTGGAGGGGGCTGATTTTGCGGCCTGCGCCTTTACGGGCCCGATGTGGGGGATTTTCTTTACACCAATCATGAAGCCTCTCAGCCAGCTAACTGCCTATTGGGGGCCACGCTTGGGCTTGGGCGAGAAAACACCGCCCACCACCACGCTAGAGAGCTATGTGGCCTCACAGCCCTTCGAAGGAAACGTGCTGACACGCGATCCGGCGATGTACCGAATGATGCAGGATCAGTTGGCCGCACACCCTGAACTTGCTTTGGGTGCACCGTCCACCATCTGGCTGCGCGAGGCGCTGGATGAATGCACCTGGCTGATGGAACAGACCGCGCCCGAGATCCCTGCCCTGACCTTCTTGGGCAGCCACGAACAGATCGTAGACCGCAAGGCCATTCGGACACGTATGGCCAACTGGCCTAGCGGTACTCTGGTCGAGATTCCCAACGGCGAACACGAAGTTCTGATGGAGGCACCCGAGGTGCGCGGGCCGGTCTTTGATCAACTTGCTGCACATTTCGCGGCAGCCGCGGCGAAACCAAAACCCGAGCCCTGTCATTAAGGCCCAAGCCGACAGCTTGCTTGTGATCCGGACGTGCCGCGCCTAAATGTTTGCCAACGCAGTTTATTCGAGGTGTTCCATGCGCGACCTTCCCTTTCCCGTCCGTGATGCAAATGCAGGCGGCGGTGCCGATGATCTGGGCAATTTGCCGGAATGGGATCTGACGGACCTCTATGCCTCGGAAGATGCACCCGAACTGGCCCGCGATCTGGACTGGTTGGAGGGCGAATGTGCGTCCTTTGCCACTGATTATGAGGGTAAGCTGGCCGAATTGGACGCAGCTGGCCTACTGACCTGCGTGCTGCGCAACGAAAAGATCAACGCCATCGCCGGGCGGATCATGTCCTTTGCCGGATTGCGCTATTACCAACTGACCACCGACGCGGATCGCGCCAAGTTCCTGTCTGACATGCAGGAGAAGATCACCGTCTTCACCACGCCTCTGGTGTTCTTCACGCTGGAACTGAATCGCATCGACGATGACGCGCTGGCTGCTCATTTTGCCGCCAATGCCGATCTGGCGCGATACGAGCCCGTGTTCCGTCGCATTCGCGCGATGAAACCCTATCAACTGTCTGATGAGTTGGAAAAATTCCTGCACGACCTCGGCGTTGTCGGCGACGCGTGGGAACGCCTATTCGACGAAACAATCGCGGGCCTGACCTTCACCGTCGATGGTGAAGAGCTGAACATCGAAGGTACGCTGAACCTGCTGACCGAGCAGGATCGCGCCAAGCGTGAAGCCGCAGCGCGCGAACTCGCCAACGTTTTCCAAAGCAACATCAAAACCTTCGCGCGCGTTCATAACACGCAGGCCAAAGAAAAAGAGATCGTTGATCGCTGGCGCAAAATGCCATCTGCCCAGACCGGTCGTCACCTGTCGAACGATGTCGAGCCCGAAGTGGTCGAAGCCCTGCGCGAGGCCGTTGTGGCCGCCTACCCCAAGCTGAGCCATCGTTACTACGAACTGAAACGCAAATGGCTTGGTCTGGACGTGATGCAAGTGTGGGACCGTAATGCTCCGTTGCCGATGGAGGACACTCGCATCGTCGATTGGTCCGAGGCCGAGAAGACGGTGATGGACGCCTATAACGCGTTTGATCCTCGGATGGGTGAGATCGCAGCTCCCTTCTTCTCGAAGGGTTGGATTGATGCGGCCGTGAAGCCCGGCAAAGCCCCCGGCGCCTTTGCGCATCCCACCGTGACCGAAGTTCATCCCTACGTGATGCTCAACTATCTGGGCAAACCGCGCGATGTGATGACCTTGGCGCATGAATTGGGCCACGGGGTGCATCAGGTATTGGCCGCCGATCAGGGTGAGATGCTTTCATCGACCCCGCTGACTTTAGCCGAAACTGCTTCGGTCTTTGGTGAAATGCTCACTTTCCGCAAAATGCTGGATCAGGCCGAGACAGCGGAGCAGCGCAAGGTGCTTCTGGCCGGGAAGGTCGAGGACATGATCAACACAGTCGTCCGCCAGATCGCCTTCTACGACTTCGAATGCAAACTACACGCCGCCCGTCGTGAGGGCGAGCTGACACCAGACGACATCAACGCCCTTTGGATGAGCGTTCAGGCTGAAAGCCTTGGCCCCGCATTCGAATTCATGGACGGGTACGAGACCTTCTGGGCCTATATCCCGCACTTCGTCCACTCGCCGTTCTACGTCTATGCCTATGCCTTCGGTGATGGCCTCGTGAACGCGCTCTATTCGGTCTACGAAAGCGGTGCAGACGGGTTCGAGGACAAGTATTTCGAAATGCTGCGTGCCGGTGGCTCCAAGCACCATAAAGAGCTTCTGGCCCCGTTCGGACTGGACGCCAGCGACCCTGAGTTCTGGGACAAAGGCCTGTCGATGATCTCGGGATTTATTGACGAACTGGAAGCGATGGAAAGCTAAAGTTGAAAGGCAGCCTGTATGGCTGCCTCATTTCTCTTTGGCTGATTTCATCGTCGTCACGAAAATGGCCGTGACAATCAATACCGCGCCAACAATCGAAAGCGGTGTGATCGTTGCGCCCAGAAACAGTGCCGAGTTGACAAAGGTAAACACAACCGAGGCGGCGAATAGCAACGTTGCCGTCAATGTCGACACGCGGGCGGCGGCCTCGTACCAAAGATAATATGCAAGCGCGGTGGGTAAAACGCCCAGAAGGATCAAGAAGATCACGTCGTTTGCGGTCGGCATCTGAATAGAAAAAGCCGCCAGTGGCACCAGCAAAACGCCCGAACACAAAAAGATGCCAAACAGGAAGTTCAACCTTTCGGCAGTGGTCTCCGATGACTGCATCGCGCGGCTGCTGGAAATCAGGAACACCGCCCAGCTAAGTCCCGCCCCGATTTCCATCAGATCGCCCAGCAGGGGTTCTCCCCCGCCTTGAAAATCCCGATAGACGGTTAGAAACACACCGAGGATCGCCAGCAGGGTTGCCAATACATCAGTCCGGCCAACGGTGGTATCCGCGAAGAAATACAGGAATATCAACACAAAGAACGGCGCGGTATTCTCAAGCACCATCGCATTCGCGGCACCTGTATGCTCCAGGCCAATATGGAACAAAATATAGTTCACCACCGTCGACAACACCGCCAGTCGGAAGTTCCAATCCCTGTACTGGATTGAAACCCGTGCGCCCATCACCCGCAACATGCAGTAAATCGCAAAAGCAGCAATGAACAGGCGCGACACGGCAATCTGTAACCCGCCGAGATCACTAGTCAAATATCGCACGATAACGCTGTGCGTGCCCCATAGAAACGCGGCTAGGAACCCAAGAACCAACCCGTTTTGCAGTACTGATCTCTGCGGCTGATCCTTCACCGGGTGCTCCTCGCGTTATTTCAACTGACTGTCTTTCGAACCCCGCCGATTGATCCCGCCGCGAGATTTGAAGCTGCTGTCACGCTCTTGCTGGCAATCCAGGCACAGCTTTACGCCGGGCAGAGCAAGGCGGCGTTTTTCGGGGATCGGTTCTTCGCATTCAGCACAATGTGTCAGGCTTTCGCCCACAGGTCGCTTTTGCGCCTGCATCCGCGCCAGTTCATCTGAAATCGACGCTTCGATCTGTTCACTCACCGCGCCATCGCGCGCCCAGCCGCCCGCCATTTAGCCCTCCTGATCCGGTCGGGACAGGATACGCGAGACACCACAGGGGTGGCAAGCTAGAGCGAAACGGCGGCGTCAAAGACCTGATCGATAACCTCTTGTGTGCCCCTCACGAATTCCAATGAACAGGGATATTCAACCCCTTCGCGAACCGATCGGCAGAACGCTTCGACCTGCAATTGATAGTGGTTGTCCGCAGGAAACCGGGGCACCAGAACTTCAAGGCCCGGTCGGTGCAGTTCAACTCGCGCCTCGCCGAACACACGGGCATTGAACGGAGCGGTTAGACGGATCATGCCACCTTCTCCGTGAAACACCATTTCCTGATGTGGATGCATGCGTGTAGAGACGTAGGCGGAATAGGTAAATTCGGGAAACTGCGCGCGTATCTCGGTGAAGACATCCACGTCATTTTCCCACCGGATCGCACCGCTGACCGAGACCGGCTCTTGCCCAGTCGCAAACCGAGCGCTGCCGATAACATACACCCCGATGTCACGCAGCCCGCCCCCACCGGTTTCCGCACGGTTGCGGATGTTGCCCGTGTCCGCCCGGTTGTCATAGCTGAACGCCCCGGTGACATGGACCAGCCGGCCGATCGCTCCGTCCGCGATCAGTTTACGGGTCAGATGCCACTGAGGGTGATGCACGATCATATATGCTTCGGCAGCCAGCAAACCCGTCTGGTCCCTCTTTGCGATCAGCGCGTCAAACTCATCGGCCCGCATGGTCATCGGCTTTTCGCACAGCACATGCTTGCCCGCATCCAGCGCCTTCAGGCTCCATTCGACATGAAGATGGTTTGGCAGCGGGATGTACACCGCCTCAATCTCAGGATCGGCTAGCAATGCCTCATAGCTGTTGTAGACATTCAGATCAGGGCAATATCTGGCAAAGGGCTCGGCCTTGGCCGGATCCGAGGTCGCCAACCCCGCCAGCCGCGCGCCCTCTGCCGCATGGATGGCGGGCGCCATGTGTTGTCGTGCGAATCTGGCTGCACCCAGAACACCCCAATTGACCGGTTTATGCATGCGCGCCCCCTAAAAATTGATGTAACCCGCCCACGGCGAGCTCAATGTAATTCAGTTCCTGATCTGTCTATCAACCACCTGCCAATAAGTCAGTCCCTTCTCTATCTATTTGAAAATCATACGCCTCGGTAAATTTTTTGATGAGATTAAAAAACCCCGATAACCTTATACTTTATATCGATAATCTAAAATCGATCGGCGTCAAACCTGCCCTCGCAAATCAGTTTTGTTGATCCAGTCTGATACTGCCGCCGTAGCTCAAACATCGACTGAATCATGCTCGGATGGTGCTCTGGCAACATCCGGAGCAACGGCAAACAGGGTGGGAGGCTTACTGAAATGCCAGCAACACATACGATTACAGGAACAGTGCTAAAAAGCGGTGATCCCGGAACGTTTGACAGCGACAATCAGGATTTCGACATTCTCCGCGAAGCGGTGATTGCAGCCGGGCTGGCGGAAACGCTGGACAATCCTGAGGCAGAACTGACCGTCTTTGCCCCAAATGACGCTGCCTTTATTACTCTGGCACAAACACTTGGGTATCAAGGGGATGACGAGGCCGGGGCTTTGGGCCACATCATCAAGGCGCTCACCCTGCTTGGCGGCGGAGACCCTATCCCTTTGCTAACCAACATTTTGAAGTATCACGTGGTCGATGGTGAGTTCGACAGCACCACAGTGGTCGGTTTAGGCGACGGGGCTGAAATCCAAACTCTGCTTGGGTCGTCAGTCGAACTGAACCTTGAAAGCGATCCCCCCAGTCTGGGCGATGCCGATCCGGGCATCGACGATCCCGGCTTGATCGCGTTCGACGTGGATGCGTCAAACGGTATCATTCACGTACTTGACGGCGTACTTCTACCCGTCTCGGTGTCGGGCATTCTGGGCAAAAAGAACACGGACTTTATCCTGGGTGACAGCAGCGATGAATTCATCTTTACCGGACGCGGCAAAGACTTTGTTCACGGTGATGGTGGCAATGACGTGATCAACACCGGCTCGGGCAATGATGTGGCGCTTGGCGGTGCCGGGAACGACATAATCTTCGGGGGGCGCGGAAAGGATATTCTGCGTGGCGATGAAGGCCATGACAAAATCTTCGGAGGCCGAGGGAAAGACATCATCGACGGCGGCGAAGGCAATGACAAACTCTTTGGTGGGCGCGGTAAGGACACGTTTGTGTTCGATGAAGGCGACGGTCACGACTGGATTGTCGATTTCCGCGTCGGCAAGGACAAGATCGACCTGTCCGAATACGATGGCATTACCAGCTTTGAGGACATCGAAGACGATATCGACGGTAAGTTCTTCGGGACCAAGATCGAATTGGACGACGGAGACAGCATCTATCTGTCAGGCGTCTGGGCAAGCCACCTGTCCGAGTCCGATTTCATTTTCGCATAACAAAAAAAATCAGCCCGCTCATATGGCGGGCTGATATCAGTTTGGGGTTAGTTTGAACCCAGCATACCTTTTTCGCGCGCAAGCTCACGCATCTTCTTTTGCAGCTTCTCAAACGCGCGCACTTCGATCTGACGAATACGTTCACGGCTGACATTGTACTGCGTGCTGAGCTCTTCCAGCGTAACAGCCTGGTCCATCAGACGGCGCTGAGTCAGGATGTCTTTCTCGCGATCGTTCAGAACATCCAGCGCAGCAGCGAGCAATTCGCGCCGGGCTTCCAATTCATCGCGCGCCTCGTAGTCACCAGCCTGATCGGCATCTTCATCTTCCAGCCAATCCTGCCACTGCATGGTGCCTTCGCCTTCGGACCCCACGGTCGCGTTCAGCGACGCATCGCCACCGGACATCCGACGGTTCATGCTGATCACTTCTTCCTCGGTCACTCCGAGGTCTTCTGCAATCTTGGCCACGTTTTCAGGACGCAAATCACCCTCTTCCAGCGCGCCAATGCGTGCCTTTGCTTTACGCAGGTTGAAGAACAGCTTTTTCTGCGCCGATGTTGTACCCAGTTTCACCATCGACCACGACCGAAGGACGTATTCCTGGATCGAAGCGCGGATCCACCACATGGCATAGGTCGCCAGCCGGAAGCCTTTTTCGGGGTCAAATTTCTTGACCGCCTGCATCAAGCCCACATTGGCTTCGGAAATCACCTCTGCCTGCGGCAGGCCATAACCGCGATATCCCATGGCGATCTTGGCCGCCAAGCGCAGATGAGACGTGACCATTTTATGCGCGGCCTCGGTATCCTGTTCCTCGACCCAGCGCTTGGCCAGCATATATTCTTCCTCCGGCTCCAGCAGAGGAAACTTGCGAATCTCCTGCATATAGCGGTTCAGCCCACCCTCGGGTGTCGGCGCTGGAAGATTTGAGTAATTTGCCATTTATTTCTGCCCCTTGGACAAATGTTTAAGCCCTTAACATGGGATATGGGTACCAGACCCGATACATTCAAGAGGATCTGTTAACAGTCTGAGATTAACCCTATGTAAAGGAAAGCTGAAAAGGCCTTTTTCACAAGCCTTTGCAGTTTATTTCAGTGGTTTTCTGAGATTTTCCAGCAGGTCCGCCATATCCTGCGGCAGCGGTGCTTCAAAACGTAATGCCTGGCCCGAAACCGGGTGTTCGAAGCCTAACACTGCTGCGTGCAGAGCTTGGCGGGGGAAAGCCTGCACCGCCTCGGCGCCCTCAGGCGTGAATGCCCGCGCGGCCAGTTTGCGCTTTCCGCCGTAAACCGGGTCTCCGACAAGCCCGTGGCCGGCATGGGCCATATGGACACGGATTTGATGCGTTCGGCCCGTCTCAAGCCAGCATTCGATCAGAGAGAGGCTGCCCGGCGTTCCAAAAACCTCGACAATCCGTGCGCGCGTTACCGCATGGCGCCCACCGTGAAACAGCACAGCCTGCTTTTGTCGATCGGTCTTGTGCCGTGCCAGCTGTGTCGTCAGACGCATGATGTTGCCCGGCTCAAAGCTAACACCCTTGATCCCATGCAACCGAGGGTCATTGGCATCCGGCACACCATAGCAGATCGCGCGATAGTAGCGCTCGACGCTATGCGCCTCGAACTGGGCAGCCAGCCCGTGATGCGCCGCATCCGATTTCGCCACAACCAGCAACCCGCTGGTTTCCTTGTCGATCCGGTGCACGATGCCCGGGCGCTTGACGCCCCCAACACCCGAGAGATCATCCCCGCAATGATGCAGCAGCGCATTGACTAGCGTACCGTTCGGCGAGCCCGGCGCCGGATGCACGACCATCCCTGCTGGTTTGTTGATCACGATCAGATCGTCGTCCTCATAGACGACTTCAAGTGGGATATCCTCAGCGCCGATATGACTATCTTCGGCTTCGGCCACGGTGATCCCAATCTGCGCGCCTTCGGTTATCTTAGCTTTGGGGTCTTCTACGGCGACGCCATCAACGGTGACGGCACCCTCATTGATCAGTCGGGCCAGCCGGGTGCGCGACAGGTTCTCTTCCGCTGGCACATCCCGCGCAAGCGCCTTATCAAGGCGGGGCGGCGGAGCGGCCGCGATATGAAACTCTATCAGGCGGGTGCCCATGACTGTCCCTTCCGAACCTCAGGAACCGCAGGAAACACCGCAGCTTCGACTGCTGCGGCGTATGGTCATGCTGTTGACCGCGGTAATGATTGGCGGGGTTCTAGTGACATTCGCCCTGATTGTCATCCGCCTATCGGACCGCACTCCGAAGCTGCCCGACCAGATCGAACTTCCGGACGGCGCAAAAGCGCAAGCGTTGACCATCGGCAACAACTGGTATGCGGTCGTGACCGAGGACAATCGGATTCTGATCTTCGACAAGACAACCGGAAAACTACGGCAAGAGGTCGCGCTGGATTAGCGTCAGGCCTGACCCGAAAGCCGGTTCAGCTGATTGGTAAAGCGCTTGTGAGGCGGATAGAGATCGCGCGCTTTCTCAAGATAGGGACGTGCCTTGTTCTTGTTCCCGCGCCGCATGTGTATCTGGCCCGCCATGCCCTGAATAACGACGGTCACGTCATCAAGATCGGCAGCTTTCAGAATAAGCTTCTCGCCCTGCCCGATCTTGCCCGTCCGCTCAAGCAAGCGACCCATGGCGAACATGAGAAACGGGCTTTCCGGGTCACAAGCCAGCGCCTCAGCCATCGTTCGATGCGCAGCTTCGGTATCGCCTTCTGCTTCGTAAAGTTCGGCCAGCCGCTTTTGGTACAAGGCACTTTCCGGCACACCAGCTACGATCTGGCGGGTTTTATCGATCGCCTGAGCTCCGGATATTTCCCCCAGATGCCTCTGTAGTATCACCCTCGCGCCCAACAATCGCGGGTCGTCTGCTGGTACGTCGTGAACCTCATCGAGTGAGGTAGAAAGCGCTTCCAATCTTTGTTGGTGATCAAAGATACGACTTGCGCGTTGATCCAGCGCCAACTCGGCCCAATCCAAGAGTATGAAATCGAAGTTGCAAGGACGCCTGACAACAACATTGCGCTGAACCAGATACAGGTTATTGAACGGTGGAAATCGGCGTTGCCGAACGACCTTCTGAAACGACCAATCCACAGGCGGCATTAGCCTAAGCGCAAGTTGGGCGCGGTAGAGCATTCTGGACCCCAGCACCACAACATCCGGCCGTAAGGGTTTGGACCAGAACGCTTTAGCAAAGTGCAGCGTCGCCGCACCGCGCTTGCCCTGCATGCCAAGAACAGCGCCGCGCAACGCGCACAAAACAGTATAGTCTTCGGGCCAGAGATGCGGGTTCTGCAATCCCTCTTTGGCATGTGCCTCGCTTTCCTGCCACTTCGACAGGTAAAAACAGTTCAGGGATTGCAGAAGTGGCATAAAGGCGTTGTCGGCCCCGGCGTCCAGAATAGGTTTCGCATTATCATACGCCTCTTCGCAGCGATCCTGCGCTGACAGATGTTGCACCGCCTTTGAATAGATATGCGCCGCCTCTGAGGGATTCAGAAAGGCCGATGGCCCCTTCGCAACCCGTTCGATGAACCGCGCATTGGCCGCCTGCATCTCATCCTTGGACAATACATCGCGGAACACTTTACGCTGCTGCCCCGAAATCCGGGCTGCAGCCATTGAAAAGCCAGATATGTGTGGCGCGATCACCTGATCCGCCCGTGACATCGCAAAAAGCTCCAGAAAGTCCCGCTGCGCCCGGGTCAGAGCCGACAGATCAGCGATATCCGACATCTGCATGAGCTCCGGAAACCGTTGCTTGAAACGGTCTATCACCTCTGGCTGATCCGAAAACATGATCGCCGTCTGGCCCTTGGATTTCTCCAGATGGGCCTCGTAAAACTCGTCAGGTTCGATCTTGGCGGGCCAGATCGAATGCTTCCATGGTAATCCGTTCAGGATTTCTCCGCGCCGAATGTGGTAAGCCGAAACCCCCTGCCCCGAGAGCTTCTGATCCGCGCGATCCATGATCTGACGAACCTCATCCACAAATCCAACGCTATGTATGAAATCGCGATAGCGGGGACGGATGGTTTCGATATCTTCCCACGGGAAGCCAAATATCTCGCTCGCTTCTTCGACCAGAACCGAACGGCCAGACGCCAAATGGTCGATCAGCCGCTCGGGTGATGGATCGTTTTGGAAGGCCCAAATTGGCAGAGCGGTCGCGCTTATCGTGTCGAACTCTGCCTGATCAAGGAAATGCGCATCCATCCAGTCTTTGGTGAATAACTCCTCGGGATGATCCAACTCCGGCGCATCGGCGCCTTGCGGGAACCAGTTCACCCGGTAGTCTGTCCCAAAGTCTTCGGCCAGACGGATACAGGTCAGGATCATCAGCAGGCGCGCGCCCAAACAATCCGTACGCTGACCAATGAAAACGCCACGCGTTTGGATCATTGCGCGATCCGGGTGGTCAATGCCCTGCCAACTATTCCAATTATCTGATACATACAGACATTCCCAAACCACGTTCGCCTAAGGTCTTACACAACCGCTACAGTTGAGGCGAGATGTGAAAAACGCGCTGTTTCGCAATTTGTTGCAACACGAGGTTAAGCAACCGCCGGACGGGCCTGCGACAAATCCGGAGAAATGCGAATGGCCTGCGAGATCAAGTTCAGGCACGCGATTGAGCGCTGGGAAATGATATCCGCCGGAATGCGTGTGGCCGCTGCCAAGGCGTCCGTCAGTGAAACGCCGACATCCGTTGTCAACACGCGCAGCGCGGTGGTCAGGTTCAGATCGGCCCCGGCCAGGGTTCCATCCGGTAAGGTCAGCCTGCTGTTTTCACGTTGGATGACACGCCCTTCCAGCTTGAATTCCTGCAGATCCGTTCCAGCAACGGCCATCGCGTCGCTCACCAGAAACAGATGCCCCGGCCCCTGTTTAGCTGCAAAGGCGGCGCGCATCGTCTGCGGGTGAACATGGATTGCATCCGCTATCAACCCGGCAGACATCGCACCGCTGGACAAGACTGCGCCAACCAGCCCCGGTTCGCGGTTGCCCAACTGACTCATCGCGTTAAACAAATGGGTGGCGCAGTGCGCGCCCGCCTGTGCGTAAGCCACGCAGGTCTGAAACTCGGCATCACTGTGCCCCAACGACACGATGACCCCCGCCTTGCTGAGCGTTTCGACCTGAGCAATCGTGACACTTTCAGGCGCAAGCGTAACCATCAATGCAGGCAACGCCCCTGCCGCTTCTATCAGCTGTGCAAGATCAGCGTCCTGCATCCGGCGGATCAGCCCGCCGTCATGCGCGCCCTTGCGTCGCACCGAGAGATGCGGCCCCTCAAGATGCAAGCCGACAATCCCCTGAACTCCGCGCTGAATGGCCTGAGAAGCAGCAGAAATGGCAGCCGTTGTCTTTTCGGGCGTGTCCGTGATCAGCGTCGGAAGGATCGACGTCGCGCCAAGCTTGCGATGAGCCGCCGCAATACGCTGTAATGTCTCGACCGATGGATCGTCGTTGAACATGACGCCTCCGCCGCCATTCACCTGCAAATCTACATAGCCGGGGCTTAAAATATCGCCCGACAGATCCTGAACCATCTCATCCGAAGGCAACTCGGCTTCGGGCAAAATACTGTCGAGCAGCCCGCCGACGAAACGGGCGGCGTGGCCGTCCTTCAGGGTTTTACCATCAAAGATAGGCCCGCCCGCGAAGGTGATCGTCGCATCGGTCATACCGTCTCCGTCACTTTCCGCAGGTGACGCGGTGCATCGGGATTGATGCCCCGGCGCGTGGCCACAGTTTCGACCATACCGTAGAACGAAGCGATTGAGGCTACCGGATCTGTCATCCAGTGCGTGGTGCGGACATGTGGTAGCCTCACGGCATCAGACACCTGATTGGTCGTTGCGAAGACTTTTGCGCCCTTAGCTGCGAGCGCATCGGCGACTTCGGCGATGTTGGCCTCAGCCGCGTCTCCGGACGAGAACGCAATCACCGGAAAGCCCTGATCCACGATCGAAACCGGGCCATGCAGAACTTCGGCCGAGGAATAGCTCTCCGCATGAATTTGGCAGGTTTCCTTGAATTTCAGCGCCGCCTCATTCGAAATTGCCCAGGACATCCCACGTCCCAAAGTGAACAGGGATTGGCCATCGACTGCCTCGACCACCGCACTCCAATCGCAGGTGATCGCCCGCGATAAATCTTCCGGCAATTTGTGAATTGCAGCCAGCAAGGTATCGTCGCCCTTGACCTCGGCCAGCAACCAAAGCCCGGCGACCAGAGAGGTGACGAAAGTCTTGGTGGCAGCCACGCTAAGCTCGGGGCCTGCAAGGATGGGCAGAGCCGAGGTGGCGTTCTGGGCCAGTGCAGACGTGGTATCGTTCGTGATCGCCACCGAATACGCGCCGCCTTCTGTCAGGGACTTCGTCAGCTGTACGATGTCGGGGCTTTGACCCGATTGGGATACCGAAATACACAGCGCACTGGGGCATCGCATATCGACCCCATAGATCGATTTCACGCTCGGCCCAACCGAGGCCATGGGCAGGCCCAGCAGCAGTTCCGAAGCGTATTTCAGATAGCTGCAGGCATGGTCCGACGAACCTCGCGCAACCGAAATCAGGAAGCCGGGATCGTGCGCGCGGATCGCGCTGGCCGTCTTTGTAATCGCCGTGGCACCATCAGTGAGAAGCCGATCAACGGCAAAAGGTATCTCATTGATTTCCTGCCGCATTTGAGTTGTATCGCTGGACATGAGCCCCGCCTTTCAGGTTGACAGACGCAGCTCTGCCACGAAATCGTAAGCATCGCCGTGATAGATGGATCGGGTCAGTTCAGCAACGCGCCCGCTTTCTAGATACGAGGTCCGCTGAATGCGCAGCCCCGCCGTACCTTCTGCAACATCAAGCAATCCAGCCTCGGTTGCTTCGAGATTGATGGCCGAGATTTTCTGGATCGCGCGCACCGGACGATTGCCTGAGTGTTCGAGAAAGGCATAGAGAGATCCGGTAACCTCAGTCGGGTTGGGCAATATATCCAGCGGCAACGCCGCGCGTTCCAGCGCCATCGGTCGCCCGCCAGCCGCGCGCAGACGATGAATGCGGGCGACCTGATCACTCGCCGATAGGCCCAGCGCCAGCATTTCATCAGGTGACGGCAGGAATATTCCGCGCTCCAACCAGGTTGAAGTCGTTTCAAAACCGCGCCTCTCCATGTCTTCGGTAAACGAGGTCAAATGCGACAGCGACTGCTCAACCCGCGCAACCGCTTGACGCACGAATGACCCCGAGCCTTGCCGCTGTTCAATCGCGCCTTTGCGCACAAGTTCCTGAATCGCCTTGCGGACCGTCACCCGCGACAAGTCCGTCAGTTCGGCAATCTCGCGCTCGGGCGGGAGTGAACTGTTCGGGGCCAGAATACCCTCTTCGATCCCCTGCTCCAACCGCTGCCGCAGCTGTACGTAACGCGGACCGGCAGTCTGACCCAGCCAACCCTCGGGCCGCAGGAAGTCAGCAACGCTCATGTCGGGTCTCCTTTTGAAAGGCGTGGGCCAACGCGATGGCACCGGTCAACGGATCGCCCAGCGGGTCGGCCAATTCCTGTTGCATCTGTGCGGGAAGAAATTCCGCGTATTGCGGGCCGATGCCGCCGGTCAGGCAGGTCGAAAGGCCGGGCATCCAGCCCATCGCCAACATCTGATCTGTCAGATACTGTGCACTTTCCTCCATGATCGACAACGCAAGCGCATCTCCTTGCTTTGCGTGTTGCGTGACAACAGGCGCCAGCGCTCCGAACTCGGTAGGCGACATCTTGGAGGCGGCCCTGACAATCCCAGCAGCGCCATCAAAACGCGACAACAGGCTGTCCGCCAAATCAGACGCAGGCTTCAGAGCGTCCACACAGTCAAGCGTAAAGGCCAAAGCCCGCCGCCCAACCCATTGCGCCGAGGCCTGATCCCCGAGAACAGGTCCCCAGCCCCCGGCAAATGACCTGCGATCCCCATTCTGGACCGCCAGAAAAGAACCCGTTCCGCAATGCGCTACGAAACCGTCTTTCGAACCCAACGCACCACGTAATGCGGCGGGCCTGTCATCTTCAATCAGAACATGGTCAAATGGCAGCTTTTCTGCCAGCCGATCAGCCAGCGCGCGCCCCGTGATACCGGCCAGCCCCAAGTAGGCTGGCGCACGAGCGATTTGAGTTGCCTCTAGTCCGGCACGTCGGGCCAAAGCAGCAATTCCGTGCATCAACTCAGCGCAGGCTGCGTCAAAATCGGTTGATACATTTGCCGCACCAACCTCGACACACTGAACCGCAGAGCCGTCTGAAACAGCAAGACGGCAGCGTGTTCCACCGCCATCAGCGGCCAGCACAATGGTATCAGAAGGGCGACTCATGGAGATACCTTTATAATACCTATTTCAAATTTTGAAGACCAAATTACGCAATAATGCAGTAATAGTTGTCTAAATCTTGAAAATAGTGGGCGTAAAAATAAAATGGTAGACTAATGGTATCTAAAAGGTATGATATTCAAAATCTCGGGGGAGAATCACGTGACCAAGCCAGTTACCGAACAGCTACATCAAGACGCGATCGGACTTGACGCCCGACCGCTGACTGAAGTGGCCGAGCTGCTGGCCCGCTCGCAAGCCGACGCTGCCGCTGCCCCGCTTTCCTCGCTGCCCACCCTCTGCGCAGGCGCAAAAGCTATGGCGCAATCCATCCGATCGGGCGGGGTTTTGCGCTATTTGGCGGCAGGCTCTTCCGGCTTGATGGCCGCCTCGGATGCGCTGGAACTCGGGGGAACTTTTTCGATACCAGCCCGCCAGATTCGCATCCACATGGCAGGTGGATTGCCCTCAGGAGTTGAGATGCCGGGAGATGTCGAAGATGCCACCGACAGCCTTGCCCGAGACCTGGCCGATCTTTCTGCCAAAGACACCTTGATCACCGTCTCGGCCAGCGGAACCACACCGTACACAACCGCAGCAGCGCGGATCGCGCGGGACAGAGGCGCCACAGTTATCGGCATTGCCAATAACGGGGGCACCGAACTGTTGCAGCTTTCTGACCATCCAATCCTGCTTTCGACACCACCTGAACTGATCTCGGGCTCTACCCGCATGGGCGCTGGTACAGCGCAGAAAATCGCACTGAACATGCTTTCGACGCTGATGGCGATGGAGCTGGGGCATATTCAGGACGGCATGATGATCAATTTGCGCGCTGACAATGACAAGCTACGCGCCCGAGCCAACGGGATCGTCTGTCAGTTGACCGGTGTTTCCTCCGCGCAGGCTACAAAGGCGTTGACTGCGGCAGAGGGCAACCTCAAATGCGCGGCCCTTTTGGCTGTAGGCGCAGGGTCCCTGGACGCGGCGCAAGCAATGCTAAGCAACACCGACGATCACCTCCGCCCTGCGCTGGAGCGGATGAAACAAAACCAAGAAACCATCAACCTGGGAGATATCAAATGACACGCAAAGTTCTGAGCCTTGCCATGATGAGCACGGCGCTGGTCACAAGCGCCTATGCGCAAGAGGCCACTTTGACCATCGAAAGTTGGCGAAACGACGATCTGGCGTTGTGGCAGGAAAAGATCATTCCGGCGTTCGAGGCCGAGAATCCCGGCATCAAAGTAATATTCTCGCCCTCTGCACCGGCAGAATACAACGCTGTCTTAAACTCAAAGCTCGAGGCCGGATCGGCTGGCGATCTGATTACCTGCCGTCCGTTTGATGCCTCGCTTGCGCTATACGAGTCGGGGCACCTGACCGATCTGTCTGATCTTGAGGCCATGGGAAACTTCTCGGACGTGGCCAAATCTGCGTGGCAAACCGATGACGGTTCAGCCAGTTTCTGCGTCCCGATGGCGTCAGTGATTCACGGCTTCATCTACAACAAAGATGCGTTCAATGAGTTGGGCATCGAAGTTCCAACTACCGAAGCTGAGTTCTTTGCCGCCCTCGATAAGATCAAGGAAGACGGTACCTATATCCCGATGGCGATGGGCACCAATGACCAGTGGGAAGCCGCAACGATGGGCTATAACAACATCGGCCCGAACTACTGGAAGGGTGAAGAAGGTCGTCAGGCGCTGATCAAAGGCGAGCAGAAGCTGACCGACCCCCAGTGGGTCGCCCCGTATGCGACACTGGCCAAGTGGGCCGACTATCTCGGCGACGGGTATGAAGCGCAAACCTATCCCGACAGCCAGAACCTGTTCACGCTGGGTCGTGCAGCGGTCTATCCAGCAGGCAGCTGGGAAATCTCGGGCTTCAACACGCAGGCCGATTTCGAAATGGGCGCCTTTAAGCCACCGGTCCAGAACGCGGGCGACACCTGCTATATTTCGGACCACACCGATATCGGCATCGGCATGAACGCGGCGAGCGAGAACCAGGAAGCTGCGCGCACCTTCCTGGCTTGGGTCGCAAGCCCGGAGTTCGCCAGCATCTTCGGTAACGCCCTACCCGGCTTCTTCCCGCTGTCCAGCACTCCGGTCGAGCTGGAAGATCCACTGGCCAAGGAAATCGTCGGTTGGCGGGATGAGTGCGAAAGCACAATCCGCTCGACATACCAAATCCTGTCGCGCGGCACGCCGAACCTCGAAAACGAGACTTGGGGTGCATCCGTTGCAGCCATCAAGGGTGCCGAGACACCCGAAGCACTAGGTCAGCAACTGCAAGACGGTCTGGCCAGCTGGTACGCACCGCATCAGTAACAACTAGGCCACTCACACCGGACGCGGCTACCGCGTCGCGTCCGGACCTTTCCCCCGGAGATTCCCATGCAGACCCGCCGCATACGCTGGCACATTGCCGTTTTCCTCGCCCCTGCGGTGCTGGTCTACACGGCAGTGATGATCTTCCCCTTGTTCAACACACTGCGCCTCGCACTGTTCACCGAGGTTGATCAGACACGTATCTACGTGGGCTTGCAGAATTTCCGCACCCTGTTCTTCGATCCGATCTGGTCCGAGCAGTTCTGGAACGCTTTGGGCAACAACTTCTGGTTCTTCCTGATCCACATGCTGGTTCAGAACCCCATCGGCATCGCTTTGGCCGCGCTTCTGTCGCATCCACGCTTGCGGTTTGCCGCGCTCTATCGGTCCGCGATCTTCATTCCGACCATTCTGAGCTTTGTGATCGTCGGTTTCGCGTGGAAGCTGATATTGTCCCCGCTTTGGGGCATCGCACCTTCAATGCTGGACGCCATTGGTCTGAAGTCGCTGTTTGCACCATGGCTGGGCAAGGAAGAATACGCGCTGACAACACTGGCACTTGTCTCGGTCTGGCAATTCGTCGGCATCCCGATGATGTTGATCTACGCCGCCCTGCTGTCGATCCCCGAAGAGATCATTGAAGCCGGAGAAATAGACGGCATCACCGGTGCTTCGGCGTTCTGGAAGATCAAGCTGCCGCTGATCATTCCCTCGATTGGCATCATCTCGATCCTGACATTCGTCGGCAATTTCAACGCGTTCGATCTGATCTATGTATCGCAAGGTGCACTGGCGGGCCCGGATTTCTCAACCGACATCCTCGGCACCTTCATGTACCGCACCTTCTTTGGCTTCCAGCTGCAACTTGGCGACCCGCATATGGGCTCCGCCATCGCTGGCGCCATGTTCGCCATCATTCTCGTGGGTGTCTGCATCTACCTCTTCGGCATCCAGACCCGGATGCGCCGGTACCAACTGTGAGGATAGCCGGATGAACAAAGCACGCCATAACCCGCTGAACACGGCCGCCATGCATGGGGCGCTGATCCTCTACACGTTGATCGCCCTCTTCCCGGTCTTCGTGATCATCATCAACAGCTTCAAAACCCGACGCTCGATTTTCCGCGAGCCGCTCGCTCTGCCCGATGCCGAAAGCTTTTCTCTCATCGGTTACCAGACGGTTATGAAACAGGGGGATTTCTTCCTCTATTTCCAAAACTCACTGATCGTGACCGTGGTGTCGCTGGCCTTCGTTCTGCTGTTCGGCGCCATGGCCGCTTTTGCCCTGAGCGAATACAAATTCAAGGGCAACACTCTGATGGGCCTCTATCTGGCGCTTGGGATTATGATCCCGATCCGCATCGGCACCGTGGCGATACTAGAGATGATGGTGGCAACCGGGTTGGTGAACACCCTTTGGGCCCTGATCCTTGTCTATACCGCGCAAGGTCTGCCGCTGGCGGTGTTCATCCTGTCTGAATTCATGCGGCAAGTCTCGGACGATCTGAAGAACGCAGGCCGCGTCGATGGGCTGTCCGAATACACCATATTCTTCCGATTGGTCCTACCGCTGGTCCGCCCCGCCATGGCGACCGTGGCCGTGTTCAACATGATCCCCATCTGGAACGACCTCTGGTTCCCGCTGATCCTTGCCCCGGCCGAGGAAACCAAAACACTGACGCTGGGCAGCCAGGTCTTTATCGGCCAGTTCGTCACCGACTGGAACGCGGTTCTGTCGGCGCTCAGCATGGCGATCCTGCCGGTGCTGGTGCTCTATGTCATCTTCTCGCGCCAACTGATCCGCGGCATCACTTCAGGAGCTGTCAAATGACCAAAGTTCTGATCGCTGGCCTCGGCAATATGGGGCTGAGCCACGCTTTGGCCCACCATCACCACCCGGACGCTGAAGTCGTGGGGCTGGTGAACCGGTCTGGCCGCGTGGATCATCCTGGCCTGACAGGCTATCCAGCCTATTCTGAGTTTCACACCGCTCTGGCCGAGACCAAGCCCGATCTGGTGGTCGTGGCGACCTACTCCGACAGCCACGCCGATTTCGCCTGCGCGGCGATGGAGGCCGGGGCGCATGTATTTGTCGAAAAGCCGCTAGCGACCACTGTGGCAGATGCCAAACGAGTCGTCGCGAAAGCCATTGAAACCAAACGCAAACTGGTCATCGGCTACATCCTGCGCCATCACCCTTCATGGATGCGCCTTATTTCCGAGGCGCGCGACCTGGGCGGGCCCTACGTGTTCCGGCTGAATCTCAACCAACAAAGCAGCGGGGCCGAGTGGGAAACACACAAAGCTCTGATGCAGACCACCTCGCCCATCGTCGATTGCGGTGTGCATTATGTCGACGTGATGTGTCAGATCACTGACTCCGACCCCGTGCGAGTCCACGGCATGGGCCTGCGCCTAAGCGATGAGATCGCCGAAGACATGTACAACTACGGCCAGTTTCAAGTGGTCTTCGAGGATGGCTCGGTCGGCTGGTATGAGGCCGGTTGGGGCCCGATGATGTCCGAAACCGCGTTCTTCGTGAAAGACATCGTGTCGCCCAACGGCTCGGTCTCGATCACCGATGGAAACAAGGGCGCATCCGCCGATATCGACGGACACACCAAGGTTGGCGGCCTTCTGGTCCATCGCCCCGATGGCAACCAGACAATCGACATGCCCGATGAGCCCGGCCATCAGCAGCTCTGCGATGCCGAACAAGCCTATGTGCTGCGCGCCATCGCCGAGGACATCGACCTGACCCGCCATATGAACGACGCCGTGCAATCGCTGGCCATCTGTCTAGCTGCCGATGAAAGCATCCGCACTGGCCAACCCATTTCGCTGAAAGAGGCACGCACATGACCGCCCTGACGCTGACAAACGTGAACAAGTCCTTCGGCACTGTCGAGGTACTGAAAGATATTAACATCGAAGTCGAAGACGGAGAATTTGTCGTCTTCGTCGGCCCCTCCGGCTGCGGCAAGTCCACCCTGCTACGCGTGATCGCGGGGCTGGAGGACGTGACTTCGGGCGAAGTGCGCATTGGCGGAGAGGTGATGAACCTTACGCCCCCCTCGAAACGCGGCATCGCGATGGTGTTCCAAAGCTATGCACTCTATCCCCACCTGAATGTGCGCAAGAACATGTCGCTGGCACTGAAACAGGAAGGCCAGAGCAAGCAGGTCATCGAAGAACGCGTCGCCAAGGCCAGCAAGATGCTGAACCTTGAGCCCTATATCGACCGTTACCCCTCGGAACTATCCGGCGGACAACGCCAACGCGTCGCTATCGGCCGCGCCATTGTGCGTGAACCCAAATTGTTTCTGTTTGACGAACCTTTATCCAATCTGGACGCCGCCCTGCGTATGAATACGCGACTGGAAATCGCCAACCTGCATCAGCAGCTCGATGCATCGATGATCTACGTAACCCATGACCAGACCGAGGCGATGACGCTCGCTGACAAGATCGTCGTCCTGCGCGACGGGCGCGTTGAACAGGTTGGCAGCCCGATGGAGCTATATAATAACCCCGCCAACCAGTTCGTCGCGGGTTTCCTTGGCGCTCCGTCGATGAATTTCTTCCCCGCCAGCGTAATCGGCGACAGCGCGGACACAACATTGGGCATCCGCCCAGAGGACTTGTACTTATCCGACGAAGGCCCCCTGACCGCGAACGTGACACATGTTGAGCATCTGGGCGGAGACACAAACGTGATCGCGATGATGCAAGACCACCAGATCACCGCGCGCCTGTTCGGCCAGCATCAGGTCAACGCTGGTGAATCCGTCCATTTCGGCTACGCCCAGGATCGAACCTATCGCTTCAACCAACAGGGCGCCCGTCTCACCTGACAATTTCGGGTAACGATTTCAGGATGTTGGTGCGGTCGAGAAGACTCGAACTTCCACGGGTGTTACCCCACAGCGACCTCAACGCTGCGCGTCTACCAATTCCGCCACGACCGCACTGCCAATGACTTGGTAGAGGGGCGTATAGACGCTGAGCCGCGCGATGTGAAGAGGCAAAAACACAGCCGATTGAAATCACGTGCTTTAGCCATATCTAACCGCGATACAATGCAATCTGGAGCAGCCATGCCCTCGCCCGATCCCCGCCCTACAGTGCAGATTGATGTCGTCTCGGATGTGGTCTGTCCGTGGTGTATTGTCGGCTTTCGTCAACTCGATGCCGCGCTGAAGCAAGAGAATGTACTGGCCCGATTGCGCTGGCATCCGTTCGAACTGAACCCCAGCATGGGCCCCGAGGGGCAGAACCTGCGGGAGCATATTGCCGAGAAATATGGCTCGACGCCCGAACAAAGCCAGCAGGCGCGCGAGCGTTTGACTGCGTTGGGTACTGAACTTGGGTTCACTTTCAATTTCACTGATGACAGCAGAATCGTGAACACCTTTGCCGCGCATCAACTGCTTGACTGGGCGGAAACACAGGGGCGTCAGCATCCGCTGAAACTGACCCTGTTCGAAACCTATTTCACCAAGCAACAGGATGTCTCTGACGTCGAAGTGTTGATGGGCGCGGTCGAGACGGCCGGGCTCAACCCGGAGGCGGCGCGAACCGCACTTGAATCAGGTGCGCATGCCCAACCGGTGCGTGAAAAACAAGATTTCTGGACCAGCCGGGGTATCTCGGGCGTGCCTTCGATGGTGTTTGGAGGGAAATATCTGCTGACCGGCGCACAGGGCACGGACACTTATGAGCAGGTCCTGCAACGCTGCCTGGCCGAGGCCGCCTGACCCCTTCCCCCTGCCCCGCAGACGGTCTAAGGAACGAGCATGGAATGGAAGACTACCGACGGGCTGATCGACTACGACGAGGCCAATGCCTTCATGGAGGCGCGCGTTGCCGCGATTGCAGCGGGTGAAGCGGACGAATGCATTTGGCTGTTGGAACACCCGCCGCTTTATACCGCTGGGACTTCTGCCAAGCGAGAAGATCTGACCGATCCGGATCGCTTTCCGGTCTATGAAAGCAAGCGCGGTGGACAGTACACCTATCACGGCCCCGGTCAGCGCGTTGTTTACGTCATGCTTGATGTGGGCAAACGCGGTCATGATGTGCGCCGCTTTGTGCAGCAGCTTGAGGCATGGGTGATTGCGGCTCTGGCCGAGTTCAATGTCACCGGTGAGATCCGCGACGGCCGCGTGGGCGTCTGGGTGCAACGGCAAGACAAGCCGCTGACGATCACCGGCCAGCCAGCCGAGGACAAGATCGCGGCCATCGGCATTCGCCTGCGGAAATGGATCAGCTTTCACGGCATCTCAATCAATGTCGAGCCGGACCTGTCACATTTCACCGGTATCGTGCCCTGCGGAATTCAGGAACACGGGGTGACCTCACTGGTCGATCTTGGGTTGCCGGTGACCATGGATGACGTCGATGTTGCGCTAAAAAAGACCTTTGATGAGGTCTTCGCCACCGAAGGCGCCTAGTTTATAGGTGATTCCACGTATTCGGACAGATCTGGCCAGAATATGCAAAAGACAATGCTAGTATTTGGGGCACTCTGTTTCGAAAATCATTCAGAAAATTCCTTTGAATGGTCTCAATTCGCCTCAAATTCAGGGATTCTTCACATCCTCTCCTTACAAACGCCATCTGACCACATAGTATGTAATGACCGTTCATGAGTGAGTGGTGTGTTAACCGGTGATCTCAGGGCTGCCCTGCGAAATCCGTGAAAGTGTTTGGTTACGAGTCTGCCGTTCCGACCCCATATCGGAACGGCAATTCTCGTTTTAGGCCCCTAAATCTGTTGATGCCCAAATCGGGTTGATCCGACGCAAGCGTGCCCGCTGGCTTCGATTTCAAGCGTAACATGACCAAGCCCAAACTTGTTCTGCAGAACCTGCTTGACCATCACCCGGATATCCTCGGCACTATCTTGTGCGTCGGGTTTAATGACCAGATGCGCCGACAGCGCGGGCTCACGCTCCTGCATGCTCCACAGATGGATGTGGTGAACTCCTGCCACGCCCGATACGCCTTCAATGGCTGTGGCGACCTCTTCCGGATCCAATTCTGTTGGCGCGCCCAACATCAGAACGCGTATGGTTTCACCGATCTCGGATTTGACGTGCCAAAGGATGTAAAGTGAGATCATGATGGTGACCGCTGGGTCGACCCAAGTCCAGTTGAAGACAATTACAGCGGTACCTGCGACAATCACGGCGACGGACCCCAATGCATCGGCCACATTGTGCAGGAATGCCGCACGAATATTCATGCTGTCCTTGGACATGGAATAGGTCAGCATAGCGGTGACAAGGTCGACGACCAATGCGATCCCAGCGATCCAGACAACGATCCAGCCATTAACCGGCTCGGGCTCGACAAACCGCATTACGCCTTCGTACAGCAGATAGACCGACAGAACGATCAGTGTTGTGTAGTTAACCAGCGCCGCTACAACCTCGGCCCGGCCATACCCGAAACTCATACGCGCGTTCGCGGGTCGACGAGCGATCTTGCGGGCAAAGAATGCGATGACCAGCGCAATCGCATCTGACAGGTTGTGCAAGGCGTCCGCAATCAAGGCAAGCGACCCTGAAATAACCCCGCCCACAATCTGTGCCAGCGTCAAGAACATATTGACCGCGATGGCCCAGGCAACGCGCGCATCGCCGGCCTGCGGATCAACATGCGCGTGGCTGTGCCCTTTGTGGGAATGCTGATGAGCCATTTTAGTGTGTCCTATTTACTGAATCACCATGCTACATAATTCCTCTAGTGACTAGAGGTTCAAGGGGGTGTTTTCGAAAATGAATGCAATCGGGGCTCCCTCATTTCGCACTGGATTCAAAGCACCTACGATCCGGTTCTGGACTTCTACCGCCGTTCGAACCTACTGCGGGTAATCGGCGCCGCTATGACGAAACCGCGCTGCGGCGGTTGCAATGCGTACGCCATGGCCAAGATCTGGCCACCCGTTGGCCCAATTAGAGGCTTTGCTCACACTCGAAAGTGCAAATGGAAAAACTTGAACCGGGCTAATGAAATCGCCGGACAGCAGCCTGATGTTTTACGAGTCCGGATCGCACGCATGAAATGAATGGAACAAGACTGATCCGTATTCCTCAGGTCTGCGACGGGCAGCGCGATTACGCAAGTGTCGTGCTCCATGCGTTTGGTGATCACGACGCCTGCGACAGCTCGCTTCGAAGGTGGATCAGGTCAGTGCCGCGCGGATCTTGTCGGCGTGTTGAGCAATCAGGTCAAAATCGCCCATTTTTCCGGGCGGGCGTATCGAGACGCCCTCGTGGCGCGGCAATACATGCACATGAAGGTGAAATACCTCTTGCCCGCCTGCGGCCTCATTGAATTGCTGAACGGTGACGCCATCAGCGTCAAACGCTTCTTTCACAGCGTGAGCCATCTTCTGTACCGTCGCCATCACCGCTGCCAGTTGCTCGGGCGTTGCATCCAGCATGTTGCGACAGGAGGTTTTGGGGATCACCAACAAGTGCCCGTCCGCCCGGGGCATGATATCCATCAGCGCGACGGTGTCGTCGTCTTCATACACACGGTTTGACGGGATTTCTCCGCGCAGGATCTTGGCAAAGACATTTTCGGGATCATAAGCGGTCATTACAGGCCTCCGGTGTTGGACTTACCCGTTGTTCTGAGGCGCCGCTTGATGCGGGTCAAGCGGGTTTCCCCGTCACCACTTGTAATCGCGGACTGAATCCCCAAATCCCTCGCATCCGAGGTCAGATTATCGCGCAGCACAGTCTGCCCGCGACAATTAATCTTGATCCAGATCAAACTCGACCATTGAAGGTCGCCCCTTCGCAATCTAAAACCAGCAGGAATCCCGCGCGTTGGAGAGGTCCGACTGCGCGGTACAGTTGCAACAGGAGGCACCTAATGGCAGACGCAGCCATTCATGGTCACGAGCATGAAGATCAGCGCGGCTTTTTCACCCGCTGGTTCATGTCGACCAACCACAAGGACATCGGGATTCTCTACCTGGTCTTTTCGGCCCTTGCCGGTCTGATCTCGGTTCTGATGACTGTCTATATGCGGCTCGAACTGATGCACCCCGGTGTTCAGTATATGTGCCTCGAAGGTTTCATGGCCGATCCATGTACCCCCAACGGTCACCTCTGGAACGTAATGATCACCTATCACGGTGTTCTGATGATGTTCTTCGTGGTCATCCCTGCCCTGTTCGGCGGTTTTGGCAACTATTTCATGCCGTTGCAGATCGGCGCGCCGGACATGGCGTTCCCGCGGATGAACAACCTGTCCTTCTGGCTGTATGTCGCTGGCACCTCGCTGGGCGTCGCCTCGCTGCTCAGCCCCGGTGGTAATGACCAGCTTGGTTCAGGTGTTGGCTGGGTTCTGTATCCACCGCTGTCGACGACCGAAGGCGGCATGTCCATGGACCTTGCGATCTTCGCCGTGCACGTATCGGGCGCCTCCTCGATCCTCGGCGCGATCAACATGATCACCACCTTCCTGAATATGCGTGCCCCGGGCATGACACTGTTCAAGGTGCCTCTGTTCAGCTGGTCGATCTTCGTCACTTCGTGGCTGATTCTGCTGTCGCTGCCGGTTCTGGCAGGCGCGATCACCATGCTGCTGATGGACCGCAACTTCGGCTTCACCTTCTTTGATCCGGCCGGTGGCGGCGATCCGATCCTGTATCAGCACATCCTTTGGTTCTTTGGCCACCCGGAAGTGTACATTGTGATCCTGCCCGGCTTTGGCATCATCAGCCACGTGATCGCGACCTTCGCGCGTAAACCAATCTTCGGCTACCTGCCGATGGTATGGGCGATCATCGCGATTGGTGTTCTGGGCTTTGTCGTGTGGGCGCACCACATGTACACCGTTGGCATGTCGCTGCGTCAGCAAGCGTACTTCATGCTGGCCACGATGGTCATCGCGGTTCCGACCGGCGTTAAGGTCTTCTCGTGGATCGCGACCATGTGGGGCGGCTCGATCGAGTTCAAAACCCCGATGCTGTTCGCCTTCGGCTTCCTGTTCCTGTTCACCGTTGGTGGTGTGACCGGCGTTGTGCTGTCGCAGGCCGGCGTGGACCGTGCCTATCACGACACCTACTACGTCGTTGCGCACTTCCACTACGTGATGAGCTTGGGTGCCGTCTTCGCGATCTTCGCTGGCGTGTACTTCTACTTCTCGAAGATGACGGGCCGTCAGTATTCCGAGTTCTGGGGCAAGGTTCACTTCTGGCTGTTCTTCATCGGCGCCAACCTGACCTTCTTCCCGCAGCACTTCCTGGGCCGTCAGGGCATGCCACGCCGCTATATCGACTACCCTGAAGCGTTTGCTCAGTGGAACTTCGTTTCGTCGATTGGTGCGTTCATCTCGTTCGCCTCGTTCCTGCTGTTCTTCGGCATCGTGATCTACGCCCTGCTGCGTGGTGCGAAAGAGACACGCCCGAACCCGTGGAACGAATACGCGGATACGTTGGAATGGACCCTGCCCACGCCGCCGCCTGAACACACGTTCGAGCAGCTGCCCAAGCAGGAAGACTGGGATAAGGGCCACGCGCACTAATCCCGCCATATGAACCAAACTCAGCAAAGCCCCGCCCCGCGCGGGGCTTTGTGTTTTTTATGCCCCCAGTCCGCAACTTGCTGCACCCAACACGTAGACGCACCAAAGATCAGGCCGCTAGTATTTGCGAAAACAGCATAATCTAAGACGGGTGCGCGCCACATGATTCTCCATCACGGCATCACACTTCGGCAACTGGTCAAAGGCTCTGCCGGGTTCATTTGCATCGTCATGGCCTGGATACTCCTGCTTGAACTAGTGGATGAAGTTACTCCGCTTGAGTTGATCTCGAACTCCAGCCCACCGGTGACGATGCTGGGTTTGGCAGTGGCATTTTTTCTGGGTTTCAAGAACACCTCGGCCTATGGCCGCTGGGTCGAGGCCCGCAAGATCTGGGGGGACATCGTCAACGCCAGTCGCGATTGGGGCAACACGATCAGCAATCTGGTTCAGGCTGACGGCACGCCGCTTGCGCCCGAGATACGGCGTGAATTGCTGGAACGTCATATCGCTTGGCTCAACATGCTGGCATTTCAGCTGCGCCAGCCCGCAACGCATGGACGTGCCCGCCGCCCGTGGATGTTCGGACACAAACCGGTCGTGGACAAAATCGCGCTGCATCAGGAACCCGAATGCTGGCGCGATACCCAACTGGCGGCTGATTTGCCTCTGCTCGAAGGGAAATCCAACCGTGCCGCGTACCTGTTGTTTCTTCAGGGTAAGCGGCTTTCATCACTGGCGCAATCCGGCAAGATCGACCCCTATTGGCATGTGGCGCTGATGAACCGGCTAGCACGGTTTGCAGACGCGCAAGGCCAAAGCGAACGTATCAAGAATACCCCCTTCCCACGGCAGGTCGCCGAGGTCGGACGCATCTTCAGCTATATTTTTATCTTCATGTTACCGCTGGCGTTGAATGACCAACGCTCGATCACCGCTGGCATGGGCTACTCGGTAACAAAATCCGTTCTGCTTGACTGGGCAGTCTTTGCTCCGATCGGAGCGTTGGTTTGCTGGATTTTCTTCGTGACTGAACGGGTCAGCGCCTCGATGGAGGACCCGTTCGAAGGCGACGTAACCGATGTTCCGATCTCGTCCATCTGCCGCATGATCGAAATCGACCTGCGCCAGATGACTTCCTGTGGCACTGCCCCTCAGCCGACAGAACCCATCGATAAAGCGTTACTTTGACCATTTAAATTGGGCAAAGATCGAAAAAACCTCCGTTTTGCGGTATTCTGGTTGGCAAAGCCCCTTTTGACAGGAGCCTTGCTATGCCCGAGATCGACTTTTGGTATTCAATCGGCAGCACTTACAGTTTTCTGACCATCACGCGCCTGGATGGCTGGTGCGAAGAAAACGATGCGACGGTAACCTGGCGCCCCTTCAACGTGCGCACGGTGATGTCGGAACAGCAAAATATACCCTTCGCGGGCAAACCGGTGAAGTCGGCCTATATGTGGCGCGATATTGAGCGGCGCGCCGCGAAATATCACATCCACGCCAAACTTCCCGCCCCCTATCCAATTTCTGACCTGGCGCTGGCAAATCAGGTGGCTTTGCTGGGCATGCAGGACGGCTGGGGCGCGGGGTTCACGCAAAATCTTTATCGGATCTGGTTCGAGGACGGGATTGAGGCCGGTAGCGAAAGCGCCATTTCCGAAGCCCTGCTTCGGTGCCAACAAGATCCACGCCTGATGCTTGCCCGTGCCCGCAGCCCGGACGCTGTTGCAGCCTTGGAGGACGAGACAAACAAGGCCATCAAACTGGGGGTTTTCGGCGCACCCAGCTTTGTTGTCCGCGACGAAGTGTTCTGGGGCGATGACCGGCTTGACGATGCCCTGTCATGGGTCCGCGTCGGCCACGTTGTCTGACTGATTTTTGCTTCGACATTGCGCCGGTCTGAGCTAGGTTCTCGCCATGCCTTATCAATGGACAAAAAACTCGGACGCTGAACAGGAACTGCGGCTTTGGCCGCACAACTCCTTGCCACCACGTGGTGCAATGACCGTCATCTTGTCGGTTTTCCTGTTCGGACTGATCCCGCTGCTGGCGATGTTGGGTTCGATCGTCCTGTGGGGTCTGCTGCCGTTCCTGCTGCTGACGGTTCTGGGCCTCTGGTTGGCAATCCAGACAAACTATCGCGCGCGCAGCGTGTTCGAGGTTCTGACCTTAGGCCAGACGCAAGCCCACCTTGTGCACCACCACCCAGACAAGGGCGATCAGGAATGGACCTGCAATCGCTATTGGGCCCGCCCCGAAATGCACACCAGCGGTGGTCCGGTACCCCACTACGTAACGCTGATCGGCGATGGGCGCGAAGTTGAGATCGGCGCGTTCCTGTCCGAAGACGAGAGGATCGCGCTGTTTGATGATCTGAGTCAGAAACTGCGCAAATCGACGTGATTAAGCGCCGTTCGAGTTAGCGCAAAGATGATCTTTGACCATCGGTCCTACTTTGCCGAAATCCATCTGACCGGTATAGCGCGACTTCAACTCGCCCATCACCTTGCCCATATCGCGGATTGAGCCCGCCCCAGTAGACGTGATGGCGGTCTGAATGGCCTTGCTAACTTCGTCGTCGTCCAGCTGTTTGGGCAGGAATTCCTCAATCACCTCAACCTCGCGCAGTTCCCGCTCGGCCAAATCAAGGCGTCCACCCTCTTCGTAGGCGCGTGCGCTTTCCTTGCGCTGCTTGGTCATTTTACCCAGAATTTCAAGCACTTCGGCATCGCCGCAGCCTTTGGTCTCTTCATTGTCAGAGGCGCGCGAAGCAATATCACGATCCTTGATCGCCGCATTGATCAGGCGCAGTGTCGAAAGACGCTCGGCGGCTTTGTCTTTCATAGCTTGCTTCAGGGCAGAGTTCACCCGTGATCGCATATCCATATGGTCTGTCCATCCCCATGGCAAAGGAACCCTGACCATATCGAAACAAAAAGGTTGGTACAACAGTGGACATTAATTGTAACTCATTGATTTTTAACAATAGCCCAAAATTTGAACAGACTTGACCCTAGCGTATAACCCACTTAGTTATGCGCCCGTTTACCTTGCAGGAGAGTCGCGCCATGGCCCAGAACGCCCCGTCCAAGCCCACCGCATGTCTGGCGTTGGCCGATGGAACCCTGTTTTACGGTGTGGGCTTCGGCGCAACCGGTCAAACCGAGGCCGAGTTGTGTTTCAACACCGCCATGACGGGCTATCAAGAGATCATGACCGATCCTTCTTATGCGGGCCAGATCGTGACCTTCACTTTCCCGCATATCGGCAATGTCGGAGTGAATCCCGAAGATGACGAAACCGGCGACCCGGTGGCAGCCGGGATGGTGGTCAAATGGGACCCGACCGAGCCGTCGAATTGGCGCGCGACAGAAGAGCTAAAAAGCTGGTTAGCCCGCCGTGGTCGCATCGCAATCGGCGGCGTCGATACCCGCCGCCTGACCCGCGCGATCCGCCAGCAAGGCGCACCGCACGTGGCGCTAGCTCATGATCCCGAGGGAAACTTCGATATCGAAGCCCTGATTGCTGCAGCGCGTAGTTTTGCGGGTCTCGAAGGGATGGATCTGGCCAAAGAAGTCACCTGCGCCCAAAGCTATCGCTGGGATGAGATGCGTTGGGCTTGGCCCGATGGCTACCAGCGTCAGGAAGCTCCGATGCACAAGGTGGTCGCGATCGACTATGGTGCCAAGCGCAACATCTTGCGCTGCCTCGCCTCGGCGGGTTGCGACGTAACCGTATTGCCCGCCACCGCAACGGCTGCGGAGGTGCTGGCACACAAGCCGGACGGAGTGTTCCTGTCAAACGGACCCGGCGATCCGGCGGCTACCGGCGAATATGCTGTTCCGATGATAAAGGAAGTGCTGGATACAACAAATCTGCCCGTCTTTGGCATTTGCCTAGGCCATCAGATGCTGGCACTGGCGCTTGGCGGGCAGACGATCAAGATGAACCACGGCCACCATGGTGCCAATCATCCGGTCAAGGATATGGAAACCGGCAAGGTCGAGATCACCTCGATGAACCACGGCTTCGCCGTGGACGCGGAAACACTGCCCGATGGCGTAGTCGAAACGCATCGCTCTCTGTTTGACGGCTCGAACTGCGGCATCCGCATGACGGGTCGCCCGGTTTATTCGGTGCAGCATCATCCAGAAGCGTCACCCGGCCCGCAGGACAGTTTCTACCTGTTCGAACGCTTTGCCGCGGCGATGGCGGATCAAAAAGCACAAGCTTAAAGGCGAATTCAACAGCGTTAACCGTGTGTTAACTCTGACTAAGCAACCCTGCCGGATGTTACATGCGGCAGGGTTTCGTTATGGTCGAATTGAATCTCCAGCGTCAGACACTGGCGCAGCCTGTGCCCGGGCCGCATTCGCGCAAACCGCTCGGCACATGTCTCGTCGAACAAGGCATCATCACACCCGACCAGTTGGCGCGCGCCCTGCGGATGCAAGTATTCCAGAACGCGCCATTGGGGGAAATACTGGTCAGTGAAGGATGGGCCAGCCGTGCGCAGGTTCTCTCGGCGCTGTCTGACCAAACCGGCCTTCAGATCGCCGATCTTGCGCAGGTACCACCTGCCGCAGACCTCTGTTTGCTCGAACCGGTCGAGTTTTGGTTGGAGCACAATGTACTGCCCTGGATGCGTGTGGGGCCAATCCTGCTGATCGCTACAGCCAGGCCAGATACATTCGACGCAGTGGCAGACGCATTGAAACGCCACCGTTACACAATCATCCCGGTTCTGGCAGGACCCGAGCAGATCGATGCCGCCATCGCCCGTCAATATGCTCAACCGCTGGCACAAGCTGCAGAAACTCGCGTTGAGGCGCGGCAAAGCTGCAGGAATTGGTCGGCCCAGACGCGCCGTGGGCCGATCATTGGATTTATCCTGTTCGCGGCACTCTGTGTTTGTTTCCCGATAGTTGGCCTCGGCCTTCTTTTGGGCTTTGCACTGCTGACCCTAGGACTGTTCTTGTCTCTCAGGCTCTCGGGGCTCATTGCTTATCTGTGGCGAGAAAAATCTGAGCCAACAACAAAGACCTCTGAGTCACTTCGCCTACCCCGCGTCTCGATCCTTGTGCCGCTATATAAGGAACGCGAGATTGCCGATGACCTGATCGCCCGGCTGCGCCGCCTGACCTATCCCAAAGCGTTGCTGGATGTCATTTTGGTGCTGGAAGAGCGGGATGACGTAACCAATGAGGCGCTCAGGCAAATAGAACTGCCAACCTGGATGCGCGCCATTGTTGTGCCGGATCGGGGTGACCTGACCACCAAGCCCCGTGCGATGAACTATGCGCTGGATTTCTGCCGTGGAGAGATTTTGGGCGTTTGGGATGCCGAAGACGCGCCGCAATCCGATCAGATTGAAACCGTTGTCCGCCATTTCGCGAACGCCCCAAAGGAAGTGGTGTGCCTGCAAGGTATTCTAGACTACTATAATCCGCGCACCAATTGGCGGTCGCGCTGTTTTAGCATCGAATACAGCGGCTGGTTTCGCGTCGTCCTGAAAGGCATCGCGCGAATTGGTCTGGTCGTTCCGCTGGGCGGCACAACCTTCTTTTTTCGCCGTGACAAGCTGGTCGAACTGGGCGGTTGGGATGCCCATAATGTCACCGAAGATGCCGATCTGGGTGTCCGCCTAAGCCGTGCCGGATATCGGACCGAGATCGTCAGCACCACGACCTATGAAGAGGCGAACTTTCGCGCCTGGCCATGGGTCAAGCAGCGTTCGCGTTGGCTGAAGGGGTTCATGGTCACCTATCTGGTGCATATGCGCGCACCACGCCAATTGCTGCGCGATCTGGGGTTGCTGCGCTTTTTGGGCTTACAGGCCTTTTTTCTGGGAACACTGGGCCAATTCCTTCTGGCCCCGCTTTTGTGGGCGTTCTGGCCCATCTTTTTCGGGCTGCCCCACCTGTATCAACCAATCCTGACACCCGGTTTATTGACTGCCTGCGTGGTTCTGTTTCTCGTCGCCGAAGCCGCCAACCTATTGGTGGGTATCTGCGGTGTCATCGCAGGCAAACGCAGGTTCCTGCTACCCTGGGTGCCGACCATGGTGCTTTACTATCCGCTGGGCGTGTTGGCGGCCTACAAAGGCCTGTGGGAACTGGCGGTCAATCCGTTCTTCTGGGACAAGACCCAGCACGGCCATGCGGTCGAGGAACGTGAGGCCGCTATTTCTCGCGCCGGATCGCATCCTGTTTCAGCCGCGTCATGAAAGCGACCGAAATGTGATCCTGCAACGCCTTGGCCGCCGCGTCCTCGTCTCGCGCCGCAATCGCGTCCACGATGCCTTTGTGCTCGCTCTGCGCAATCTCGCCACGCCCTTCTGCGGCCAGCGATGTGGTCGCCATCAAGGCCATGGTCCGATGCACCAGATCAAGCTGCTGCACCAGATAGCGGTTATGCGAAGCCAGGTGAATCTGTTCGTGAAATCTCCGGTTGGCCCGCGACAGCGCAACAGGATCTCCGATCAACTCATTATCGGCCACCACCATGTCCCGCAGGACCCGAATTTCCTCTTCGGTTGCGTGTTTTGCGGCCAGACGTGCGGCCAGCCCTTCCAATTCACGCCGGACAACATAAAGCTCGGCCATCTGGTTGTGATCCAATGAGGCCACGATCAACGACCGCCCGTCCCGTTCCAGCAACGACTGCGTTTCCAGCCGCTGCAGCGCCTCGCGGATCGGAGTACGCGAAACGCCAAACCGCTCGGCCAGTTCGCTTTCCACCAGCCGATCACCAGGCTTGTAGACACCGACGTCTATCGCTTCGAGAATAAGGCTATAGGCGTCCGTATTGGACTGTTTGGATTGGGGCATCGGCTGAATTGTCTCCTCGTTCGGACCTGTCTAGCCGCCACACGCCCCCCCGATCAAGTGCGGCATTGAAAACCGCAGCCCATCGCCCTAAACCCAAAGCATGGTCAAACCTGCCTTTTCCCATGTCACCCAATGGGTGTTCGATCTAGACAACACGCTTTACCCGCCGCATATGCGCCTGTTCGATCAGATCGAAGTGCTGATGACGGATTACGTCGTGCAAGCTATCGGCGTCGACCGCCCCGAGGCCGACCGGTTGCGTTCACATTACTGGCGCGAATACGGCACGACACTCGCGGGCCTGATGGCAGAGCACGATCTGGACCCCGATCCCTATCTGTACGCCGTGCATCAGGTGGACATGAGCCATATGGAACCCGATGTTGCGCTGGCGGAACATATCCGCGCTTTGCCCGGGCGACGCATTGTCTATACCAATGGATCTGCACCTTATGCCGAGCGCGTTCTGGCGGCACGCGGTCTGAATGGGCTGTTCGACGCGATTTATGGCGTAGAACACGCAGGCTATCGCCCCAAGCCGCAAAAAGCCGCGTTCGAGGCGATCTTTGCGCAGGATGGAATCGATACCGCGAAAGCCGCCATGTTCGAAGATGATCCACGCAATCTGGCCGCCCCGCACGAGATGGGAATGCGTACCGTGCACGTCGCGCCTGACCCGCACGAGGCTGACCATATTCACCATCACACCGATGATCTGACCGGGTTTCTGGGTCGCCTGCGATAGGCTGTCACACTGCGACGATCTGTTCGTTTCGCAGTTGCAGAATTGACCCCATATGCAGCTCAGCGACGAACAGAATCGGAGACCCCAATGACCGCGCTTGAGATGCCACAGCGCCTGCCTCTTTGGCAGCGCCTTTTGTTCGCAATTCCCGTGTTTGGCTGGATGGCCCGGGACGCGGCCAATGCCGAAGCTGAAGACCTTTATTATACAGCCGCGGCGCTGGTCAGCATGTGGGGCTGTTCCATCCTTCTGTTCGGCCTGCCGGGTCTTTATATTCCTGCCCTGATGCTGGTACCGACGATGTTCCTTGTCCTGATTTTGATCTCTCGGGGATAAAGCACGAGACAGGATGTCACTTGGCGCCCACCGCGCAACAGCACTAGTGTCTGCGGCAACGGAGACATACTCATGACTGACAGCTGTGACATCCTGATTTCCGGCGGCGGAATCGCCGGATTGACCGCCGCCGCCGCCTTTGGCGCTGCCGGGTTCGACGTAGTCTGCGTCGATCCCACCCCTCCGATCACCGAGCGGGATGTGGACGGATCGGATCTGCGTACCACCGCTTTTTTGCAGCCTGCCCACGGTCTGTTGGAACAATGCGGGCTTTGGGCCAAACTGGATGCCCACGCAGCGCCCCTGCAGATCATGCGCATCGTGGATGCGGGCGGAGATGTGCCTGAACCGCGCGTCGTGCGTGATTTCAACGCCGCCGATATCTCGGACCAGCCATTCGGATGGAACCTGTCCAACTGGCTGCTGCGCCGCGAGATGGTGGCGCGACTGGCCGAACTGCCGAATGTCGATTTCCGCCCGGGCACCGGCACGGTCAGCCTGTTCACCCGCACCAATGAAGCGCGGGTCGGCCTGAGCGACGGAACCCGCATCCGCTGCAAACTGGTAATCGCCGCTGACGGGCGCAGTTCACCAATGCGCGAAGCTGCCGGGATCAATGTTCATACCACGCGCTACGGCCAAAAGGCCCTCGCCTTCGCCGTCACACATCCTATCCCGCACGACAATGTCTCGACCGAGATTCACCGCTCGGGCGGGCCGTTCACATTGGTCCCCCTGCCCGACTGGCAAGGCCAACCGTCTTCGGCGATTGTCTGGATGGAGCGTGGGCCACGTGCCGTTGAACTGCTAAACCTTGAATCCGACGCGTTCGAAGCCGCCATGACCGAACGCTCTTGCGGGCTGTTTGGACCGCTGAAATTGGCCTCACGCCGGACGATCTGGCCGATCATCAGCCAGTCGGCGGAACGGTTGTCGGGCGAACGCATCGCGCTGATGGCCGAGGCCGCGCATGTGGTGCCACCTATTGGTGCGCAGGGGCTGAACATGTCGTTGGGCGATCTGCGCTGCTTGCTGGAATTGACGCAAGCCCGGCCCGAGGGCTTAGGCGATGCGCAGATGCTGGATTCCTATCACAAGGCCCGCCATACCGAGATCGAACTGCGCGTCAAGGGCATCGACCTGCTGAACCGCGCCTCGATGATCGAAGCGCGTCCGCTGCGCGACGCACGAGCGATGGGGCTGAATGCGCTCTATTCCCTACCACCCGTGCGCAAGACGCTAATGCAAATGGGCCTCGGCGTCCGCTGAACCGTAGGGCGGGCTTCTGCCCGCCACGCTATTACAGCACCTGATCCAGAACCCGTTTCAGGCGCGCAATCGTGTCGTCAACATCATACAGCTTGTCCAAGCCAAACAGGCCGAGACGGAAGGTGCTGAACCCTTCGGGTTCGTCACATTGCAGCGGCACGCCTGCTGCGATCTGCATGCCCAGGGCCGCGAACTTCTTGCCGTTCTGCACTTCGGGGTCTGCTGTATAGCTGACCACCACACCGGGCGCGCCGAACCCTTCGGCAGCAACCGACATGACGCCCTTGTCCCTAAGATAGGCCCGGACGCCATCACCCAGCGCCCATTGCGCCGCGCGCAGCTTTTCGAAGCCGTACGCGCGCGTCTCGGCCATTGTGTCGCGGAAGGAAAGCAGAGAATCCGTGGGCATGGTGGCGTGATAGGCATGCCCGCCATTCTCGTAGGCCTGCATGATCTGGCGCCATTTCTTCAAATCTATCGCAAAGCTATCGGATGAGGTTTCTGCCAGCCGCGCCTCGGCGCGTTCGGATAGCATGACAAGACCGGCGCATGGCGTTGCGCTCCACCCCTTCTGCGGAGCCGAGATCAGCACATCCACTCCGGTGGCCTTCATATCGACCCAGGCACAGCCCGAGGCGATGCAGTCCAGCACCATCAACGCCCCTACCTCATGCGCAGCAGCGGCCATCGCTGTCACATAATCATCAGGCAGAATCACTCCGGCCGAGGTCTCAACATGCGGCGCGAAGACAATACCCGGTCGTTTCTCATGGATTGTCGCCACAACTTCATCAATCGGGGCCGGAGCAAAAGGTGACGGGCTGGAATTGCCGGTTTCGCGCGCTTTGAGAACGGTGGCCGACGATGTCAGATCACCTGACTCGATGATCTGGCTCCACCGATATGAAAACCACCCATTGCGTACGACAAGCACATCAGCACCCCGCGCAAACTGTCGCGCGACAGCTTCCATCCCATAGGTACCTCCGCCAGGAATGACCGCAACGCCTTCAGCATTGTAGACTTCACGCAGCATTGCCGAAATATCGCGCATGACTTGCTGAAAACTTGCAGACATATGGTTCAGAGAACGGTCGGTAAAAACCACCGAGAACTCCTCCAGCCCGCCCGGGTCAACAGTATTCAGTAGTGCCGGCATGACGCATCCTTTCTATTGGGTCCTTTTTGTTCTGCCTTGTCTTGCGCGCTCGGTAAAGCGTCAAACGCGGCCTGAAGTTGACCCAAAGTAACCCACAGCCAAAAATTTCATTTTGAGTTTTTACATGCCACAATTAGCAGAAATGACGCCAACCAGAGTCAGGTCCCCTTTACACCCTAGCGTGTTTCTGAACAGATACACACACTTTGAACAAGAACGGATAATTTTACTCGTGACTGCGCAAAAGCGGATTAGTTTTCAAGTCGTTCGAGACGAGGTAAAGCGGCGGATTGAATCCCGCATATGGCCTCAGGGCTCGCTTTTACCCACCGAGACCCAATTAGCGGAAGAGTTCAATTGTGCCCGCGCCACAGTGAACCGGGCGCTGAGGGAGCTCGCCGAACAGGGCTTTGTCGAGCGCAAGCGCAAAAGCGGAACGCGGGTCAAGAAAGAACCACGCAAACAAGCCAAGCTTGAAATTTCACTTGCGAGACAAGCGGTTGAGAACCAAAACTCAGCCTATCGCTATGCTCTGGTGGAACGGAACGTGGTCTACAGCCCCGGCTGGCTGACCTCGCAACTGAATGTCGAACCGGACGCGCGCGTTCTGCACGTGATCTGCATGCACTATGCAGACAACCGCCCCTTCCAGCTTGAAGAACGCTGGATCAATATCGAAGCCGTGCCCGAGGTCGAGCAAGCCGACCTCAACAAAAGTGGCCCACACGAATGGTTGTTGAATGCTGCCCCGTTCACCGAAGCTGAAATCGCCTTTTGCGCGATCTCGGCGGACAATCGTCTAGCTGATTTCATGGGCACGACCACTGGCACTTCGATGATTCAGCTGGAACGGACCACGTGGAAGGACGGGCAACCGATGACTTTCGCCCGCATGACCCATCATCCGGGGTTCCGCATCCGCACTAAATACTAACCGATCGGCCCGGGCAGGCGTTCTTCGCTCAGCAGTACATTGGCTTCGACCTCTCCGGCCCCTGGTAAGGTCATCACCCTTCGGCGCAGAACCCGTTCGAAGTCTGCCAGATCCCGCGCCACGACGCGCAAGCGATAATCATAAAGACCCAGCACATGCTCAACCGTCTGCACCTCGGGAATGGCGCTGACGGCACGTTCAAAATCTTCAAGGCTGACCTGCCCTTTTCGCGCAAGTTTCACGCCGAGAAAGACGGTCACTCCAAAACCCAGGGCCTCGGCATTCAGACGCAGCCGCCGCCCCTTGATCACGCCTGCTTCTTCCAGTCGACGAATACGCCGCCAGGTCGCGGGCTGCGATAAGCCAAAGCGGCGCCCCAGAGCTCCCGCGCTTTGGGTCGCGTCCTGCACCAGCGCGCGCAGAATTCTGCGGTCGATCTCATCCAGTTCGATCATACCGGCAACACCTCATCCCGTTTGACTCGGGCGATATGCATAAGGGCTTCGATATCGGCGATATGCGGTAGGGTCAGAATGCGATCGCGATAGACCTGTTGATAATGCGCCATATCTCGCGCCAACACCGATAGGCGCACATCCACCCGGCCAAGGAAGGTCTGGATCTCGATCACCTCGGCCACGTTCCGCGCCGCCGCCGTGAATTCGTCGAACGCCCGTGCCTGCGTCTTGTCCAGCGTTATCCGCAAAGAGACCTCGACCGCATAGCCCAAGGCGGCCCAGTCGATAACGGCTTCCTGCCCCTCGATCACTCCTGCCGCTTGCATCTTTTCGATCCGGCGCCAGCAGACGCCCGAAGTGATGCGGCATCGCTCAGCCAATTCTGCCGTTGTCAGGCTTGGCTCGGCCTGGAAGTGGCGTAGTATACGTCGATCAACATCATCAAGCATGATTTTTTCACATTTTGTTCACTAGAAGAATTATTCTTCATCTATTTGTCAAATACCCAATCCAAACCCTATCGCCAATAGCAATCACGCAAGATAGAAGCACATCAACCGAAACTGAAAGGACCGGCGAAATGCGCGTCTATTACGATCGCGATTGCGACATCAACCTGATCAAAGACAAAAAAGTGGCGATTCTGGGCTATGGCTCGCAAGGCCACGCCCACGCGCTGAACCTGCGCGACTCGGGCGCCAAGAACCTGGTCATCGCCCTGCGCGAAGGCTCCCCCTCGGCCAAGAAAGCCGAAGCAGAAGGCCTGCAGGTGATGGGCATCGCCGAAGCCGCAGCCTGGTGCGACGTTATTATGTTCACCATGCCTGACGAACTGCAAGCTGAGACGTACAAGAAATACGTGCACGACAACATCAAGCCAGGTGCGGCCATCGCGTTCGCCCACGGCCTGAACGTCCATTTTGGCCTGATCGAGCCGAAAGAAGGCGTCGACGTGATCATGATGGCCCCCAAAGGCCCCGGCCACACCGTGCGCGGCGAATACACCAAAGGCGGCGGCGTTCCTTGCCTCGTCGCGGTCGACAACGACGCGACCGGCAAAGCGCTGGAAATCGGCCTGTCCTACTGCTCGGCCATCGGTGGCGGCCGTTCGGGCATCATCGAAACCAACTTCCGCGAGGAATGCGAAACCGACCTGTTCGGTGAGCAGGCTGTTCTGTGCGGCGGTCTGGTTGAACTGATCCGCTGCGGCTTTGAAACGCTGGTTGAGGCCGGCTACGCGCCCGAGATGGCATATTTCGAGTGTCTGCACGAAGTGAAGCTGATCGTTGACCTGATCTATGAAGGCGGCATCGCCAACATGGATTATTCGATCTCGAACACGGCTGAATATGGCCAGTACGTCACCGGCCCGCGTATTTTAAAATACGACGAGACCAAAGCGCGTATGAAAGAGGTTCTGAACGACATCCAGCAGGGTAAATTCGTCCGTGACTTCATGCTGGAGAACGCTGTAGGCCAACCGACCATCAAAGCGTCGCGCCGTGCGAACGATGAGCACATGATCGAGGAAACCGGTGCAAAACTGCGCGCCATGATGCCCTGGATCTCGGCTGGCAAAATGGTCGACAAAGAAAAGAACTAAGTCTGACAATTGTCAGCGAAAGGGCGGCCCCGGTGGCCGCCCTTTTCATTTGGTGACAGCATTTGCGTAGCATTCGCCCAGAACATAATCCCAGCCACTGTCGTAACCGGTGCGTTTGTCCGACACCTCAGATGTCCAGACTTCCCAGCCCGAATGGGTCAGAGTGACCATGGTCTGCCCGGCTCCGTGGGCTGCGAACCGGACCTCAACCCGCGTGGGGCGGTCGGTGTTGGTGCCGGGGTGCCAACTGAAGGCCAGGCGAGCCCCCTGTTCGAAGATCAACACCTTGCCCCAATCAGCGCGGGTGCCATCGAACATGGTTTCATAAACCGCACCGCCGACATGAGGTTCGATCACAACTGCCAGCGCAGGCTTGCCTTGCGCCGCTGAGACAGCGTGCCCATCCAATGGCCACCAATTGGCGATGCGATTTACAAAAATGTCAAAGGCGCGCTCGGGCGTTGCGTTCACAACAATGGTCTTGATGATTGGTTCGATCATGCATCTCGTCCTTCGTTTACCTCGGCGGCGAAACTCTCCAACACGTCCGACCAGTATTGTTCGAGCCAGGCGCGCAGTTCTGCCAGCCCCTCGGGTCGGGCGGCATAGATGCGGCGCGTTCCCTCAGCCCTGCAAACGACAAGTCCGGCATCGGACAAGACCTTTAAATGTTGCGAGACCGCCGGGCGGCTTACGGGCAAATCCGCAGCCAGATCACCAACCGCCCTGGGGCGCTTGGCCACCGCCTCAAAAACCTGACGACGGGTCGAATCCCCTAAAGCCGAAAGCACTTCTTTGTAAGCCATAGCTTACGGTAAGTAATGACTTACCTAATGTCAATATCAGCGCGTGACACCGTCAGATTCGCGGGATAAGTGGATGGAATGGTTCAACAACCGACAAAACAGGATTGGAGCGGTGTTTTCACGCTGGGCCTCATCTGGGGCGGGACGTTTATGGTGGTTGCCATGGCGTTGGAAGGCTATGGACCGGTCACCGTGGCGACGTCGCGCACCACATTGGGTGCCGTTATGCTGCTGGTGCTGATGCGCCTTACCGGACGGCGTATTCCGAGTTTGACACCAGCCCTTTTGAGTTCGATTTTCTTCATCGGCATTCTGTCGACGGCGGTTCCCTTCATGCTGTTAAGCTGGGGGCAACAATTTGTCCCTTCGGCCTTTGCGGGTCTGTCCATGGCGGCGATTCCGCTGATGGTTCTGCCGCTGGCACATTTCTTTTCGGATGAGCCTATGAACCTACGGCGTCTGGTCGGCGTTTGCCTTGGCTTCTCTGGCGCGCTTGTGTTGATCGGGCCCGGTCTGGCGCAATTGGGTCAGGGTACGCAGCCACTGGCGCAAATGGCCTGCGTCACGGCAGCCTTGTGCTACGCCAGTTCGTCGATCCTGACCCGCCGCTGCCCGCCGATTGAACCGATGGCTCTGGCAGCCCTGACGCTGCTGGTTGGCGCAGTACTATTGATACCTATCATGCTGCTAACCGAGGGGCTTCCCACGTGGCAGGGAACGCGCCCCAGTCTGGCCCTGATCGTTCTGGGCCTTGTCCCCACGGCCTTCGCCACCCTGCTGCGAGTATCCATCACCCGCAGCGCCGGGTCGGTCTTTCTGACGCTGGTGAACTATCAGGTGCCCGTTTGGTCGATGGTGTTCGGGGCCTGGATTCTATCCGAAGCCCTGCCGCTGCGGTTCTATATCGCGCTTGCCATGATCCTAACCGGGCTGGCAATCAGCCAGTGGTTCACTCTGCAGAAAATGCTGCTGGGGCGTTAACCTGTCGCCGCCTCAACCTCGGATACGATCCCATCGACCACTTGGGTCAGCAGTGCGGCATCCTCGCATTCCGCCATCACCCGGATCAGAGGTTCCGTGCCCGATTTGCGGATCAGCAAACGCCCCTGCCCATTCAGACGCGCCTCGGCCTCGGAAATCGCGCTTTTGACGCTGGCCGCTTCCAGCGGGGCCTGCCCCGCGCTAAAGCGCACATTCTTCAGCAATTGCGGCACCGTCTCAAACTGGCGCGATAGGTCCGAGGCTTTCTTGCCGGATTGCACCATCTCTGCCAGAAAATGCAGCCCCGCCATCAGACCGTCGCCGGTTGTGGCATAATCGCTCATCACGATGTGACCTGACTGTTCGCCACCAAGATTGAAACCACCCTCGCGCATCCGTTCAACCACATAGCGGTCGCCAACGGCAGTCCTCTCCAGACGCAGCCCCTGCCCGGCCAGGTGCCGCTCCAACCCGAGGTTCGACATCACAGTGGCCACCAAGGCGCCGCCTTTCAACTGATCCGCGCGGGACCACGCGGTCGCCAACAGAGCCATCAACTGATCCCCATCGGCGACAGCGCCAGTTTCGTCGATCACAACGACGCGGTCGGCATCCCCATCCAGACAGATACCTACATCGGCGCCATGTGAAACCACGGTTTCGGCCGCAACACGAGGCTGGGTTGAGCCACATCCGAGGTTGATGTTCTTGCCGTTCGGCGCGATGCCGACCGGGATCACATCTGCTCCCAACTCCCAAAGAACTTCCGGCGCAGTACGATGCGCGGCACCGTTGGCGCAGTCGATCACGACCTTCAGCCCATCCAAGCGCAGATTGCGCGGCAGCGATGATTTCACACGCTCGCCATAACGGAACCGCGCATCGTCAACCCGACGCGCACGACCAATATTCTGCGCCTGTGCGGGACTTACGCCTTCTTCGATCAGCCGCTCGATCTCAATCTCGGCCTGATCGGAAAGCTTGAACCCGTCCGGCCCAAAGAACTTAATTCCGTTGTCGATCGCGGGATTGTGGCTAGCCGAAATCATCACGCCCAGATCAGCGCGCATCGAGCGCGTCATCAACCCTACCGCAGGCGTCGGCACCGGCCCCAGCAGAAGCACGTTCATACCGGTCGAGGTCAAACCTGCCGTCAGCGCATTTTCCAGCATATAGCCCGACAGCCGCGTATCCTTGCCAATGACAACGCGATGTACGCCTGAGGCATCGCGGCGGAAATAACGCCCCACAGCCGCGCCAATCCGCAAAGCCATTTCCGCCGTCATAGGGTGCGTGTTGGCGGTGCCCCGCACCCCGTCGGTTCCAAACAGCTTGCGCATAAGTCGGTCTCCTGAAAATTCCTTTTGCCCGGATTACCGGACGGCGGCCCATAGACGCAAGGCCTGAGCCGTCTCGGCCACGTCATGTACCCGTACAATCTGCACGCCCTGTGATATTCCCGCCAGAGCAACCGCGATTGACCCCGGCGCGCGGGCATCCTTGCGCGGCTCTTTGCCGATCTGACCAATAAATCCCTTGCGCGAAACGCCCAGAAGGATTGGACAGCCCAGCCCGTGAAACAGGCTGAGATTGCGCAGAAGGGTCAGGTTGTGGTCCAGATTCTTGCCAAACCCGATGCCCGGATCGATGACAATCAAATCGCGGCTAAGCCCCAGTCCTTCAAGATGCGCGATTTGCCCCTCAAGGAAATCGTAAACATCCAGCAGAACATTGTCATAGTGCGGGTCATCCTGCATCGTGGTCGGATCACCCTGCATATGCATCACACAAACCGGAGCCTCAATCTGCGCGCAAAATGGTGCAAGTTTAGGATCGAAGGTAAATCCCGACACATCGTTGATCAGTCCCGCACCTGCCAGATGAGCCGCCTTGGCAACACCGGCCTTGCGAGTATCGATCGAGATCAACACATCCGTCTCGCCCCGAATTGCCTCAATCAAAGGGCGTGTGCGGGCAATCTCTTCGTCTTCAGGTACAAAATCAGCGCCCGGGCGCGTGGATTCGCCGCCAATGTCCAGAATACTTGCACCATACGCTACCATGTCGGCGGCAGCGGTCCGAGCGGCCTCGACCGAGTTATACAGCCCCCCATCCGAGAAGCTATCCGGCGTGGCATTCAGAATGCCCATGATCTGCGTTCGTGCCATATCAAGCCCGGCAATCGCTGGACGCGCGCAGGTCAGACGATCCAGCTGTTCCTTTGGGATTTCAACGGCATCGACGATCTGGGTGCTTTGCCCGCGCTCAATCCGCTCGGCCTGTGAGAACCACAGCACCTGCCCTGCCAGTGGCACCGCCCCGTCGACGCGCGTGCTCCCATGCTGGACCAATGGGCGGTAATAGACGGTCACAGTTGCGCCTGCTCCACCGGAACTGCGCGCAATGGCGTTTTGGGGGCTTCGGGCAGGTCTCCGCCAATAACCAGCATCTCGCTGGCTTCAAAGGTTGCCGCGAACCAAGCAGCCAGCGCCACCGCGTCAGACGGCGCGGCTGAGGGGCCATCGACCGCATCCAGAACAATTTTGGAGGGTGCCCAAACACAAATCTGGCCGTTTTTCATCGCCCAATCCAGCTCGGTCCGGGTTGAAACGACCACGCAACGGTGATCGCGCGCAGCCAGAACCCAGGCGTTCTGTTCAATTGCCAACAGATCTATCCGGCGTTGGGTCATTGCGTGACCCGTCTGCGGCACATCCAGATCAGACGCCCCAACACACAGGATCAGCGGGCGCTGGCGATTCTCAAGCTGGTCGATCCAGCCGGTTAGATTACCTGATGAAATCGCTGCATTCGACAGAAAGACCAACCGTGGATGTGGCCGCTCTTCTTCGGTCACATCATGATGTACCGCATCCTTGCCGCGCACGATCTCGACGCCAAGCGCGCCAGGTCCACGATCCAGTTTTTCAATGCGAACAAAGGCTCTTACAGCCTGAGGCTCAAGCAGAATACGTTCCGCCACGCGATCTGCCAGTGTCTCGAGCAAATTTAGTCGCTCAGCAGCCAGCTCGAACGCAATCGCTTCGGTTACACGGTCGTAAGACAGAATACGATCCACGTCATCATCGATGGGGTCTGTCAGCGGACGCACCTCGACCACGATGTTAAAGCAGATCCGTTGCGTGGTACCGCGTTCGGCCTGAAACGCCCCGATCTCGACCTCAACGATGTGATCGCGCAGCGAAATGCGGTCCAGCGCACCGCGCGCGGCGGTAGCCTCGGACCGTTCGGACGGGTGCGCAAAGGCAAGACGGATTTCAGAGCTCATGCGGCGGACCTTTTCGGGCTCGGTGGACTGATGATCAGCCCACTTTAGGCGTTTCGCGGGCGTATAGCATCGCAGCAAACGCCTTTCCAGCTACGGAATGCGGCGTTACGTGACCCGGAACCAGCTCATCATACCCGATGCCGCATGGCCAAGCATGTGACAATGCAACAGCCAGTTGCCCGGATTGTCAGCTACCAACGCTACCTGCCGCACCTGCCCTCGCTCGACTAGAACAGTGTCGCGCCACGGCCCTAGTGTACCGTCCTGCAGGATAATGCGAAAATGGTGTCCATGCAGATGCATCGCATGTGGAAACGCCGTTTCATTTGCGAATTCAATCCGATGAACTGATCCCAATCGCGCATCCAGAAACGGATCATCTGGCCGCTCTGCATATCCGTTCAAAGCCCAGAATCGTCCAAGCTGAGCCAACTCGCGCCCCGACAGCTCGGAATTGCCCAATTTGGCGCTCTCCAGCCAGCGCATTGCACCCCCCTGCATCGTCATACGATGCAGAGGTGTATTCTGCAGTTCAATTTCGGGCATTCGGTTTGCTGGCAACGGTCTAACTTTTGCATCAGCAATACGCGATGCTACTCCGAACACATCAAATTTGACGAGTCCGTAAGCGCCATCCCGTTCTACACTCACAATACTTGCCGTCTGGCCGGATTCCGCTGAGACATCAACGATCAAGTCAACCCGCTGCGCAGGCGCCAAAGGAAAACTGCTCTCAACTCGCAATGGAACCTCAAGCGGCATACCGTCAAGCGCAACGATCCAGCCAGCAAGCCCGTCGAGCGCTACGTCGAATACCCGGGCATTCGCGGCATTGATCACCCGCAATCGCAATCGCTCAGACGCCTGCACCGGATAAGAAGGGTCAAACTCTCCGTTCACCGTTACAATGTTGCCCAGCCGACCCGCATGGCTCAGATCATGACCATTGTCGAAATCGCTCGATATCTTTGCGCTCTCGGTGTCAAGGCGCCAATCGTCCAGCATTAAGGTCAGGTCCTGATCAACATCGGGTCCGCTGGCTTCTTCGACGATCAAAGGGCCATAAAGCCCACGCGCGACCTGCTCCATCGATTGGTTGTGCGCATGATACCAATAGGTTCCCGCATCCGGCACCACGAAATCATATTCAAAGTTGGAATCTGGCTGCACAACTTCCTGCGTCAGGCCGGGCACTCCATCCATCGCATTGTCGATCCGGATGCCATGCCAGTGAACGGTCGTTGGTTGCGGCAGCATGTTTACAAGCTTGCGGCGTACCCGAGCCCCCTGCGGAACACGGATTTCCGCGCCCGGAACACCGCCGCCATAACTCCAGACCGGAGTTTCCGGATATCCCTGGGGCGCGATCTGCTGGAGGGAAGTCTGTGCCACCAGTTCGGTGGCAGATGCCATCGCCACGCGTGGTATCATCGACAAGGCCAGGGTCGATTGCAGAAACTGTCGGCGTGTTATGGTCATTGCGAGCCTCCTGGCTCGCAACATAGTTGGTAAAACGCCTGTTGCCAGCACCCTTCCAGCGCTGGTGCGTCAATCAGTTGCTGGCCGTGCGATAATTGTGCTTGTAGAAGATATGCACGCCAATACGCGCCGTTTCTTTATAGACGCGGGACCAGGACGGGCGCACTGCCTTGGTGTGATAGTGCGTGGCACCTGCGGTCATCTCTTCAGCTACACCATCGATTGCGGCACGGGCGACTTTCGAAACGCGATCATAAGCGCGTTTTTCGTTGATAATCTCTTTCTGCCCGTCACAGGTGTAGGTGAACTGGCACTGATATTTCTTGCCCGTTCCTTGCTTTATCACACCGCACAGTGAATCCGGAAAGCGACCGCTTTCAACACGGTTCAGGATAACCTCGGCCACTGCAAATTGACCGCGTACGCTTTCACCGCGAGCCTCGAAATACAGCGCTTCGGCAAGACAACGGAAATTTTCATCTCCGGTCGCCTTTGGCTGCTGGTCCAGCCAGGCTTTGGTGTAGGAGATTTCGACTTTTTCCGGCGCCTTACGCGGCTTAAACAGTTTCAGGTAATCGCGGAAGCTTTGTGCTGGCAACTCGTTACGTGTGACCAACTCAACAGATTTTGTATCGCCTTGCCTATCGGCAAAGGACAAACTCGGTAGCAAGGCTGCGGCCCCCACGGCAACAGCCACTATGTAGCGTCTCATCAGATAACCTCGCACAGGCACAAACGCGCCATACCCTCCCCCGGCGGGCGCGTCGAGGCTAATACCCCAGACGAAGCGAGACGTCCAGTTCTGAAAAAAATGCAAGAGAAAAACCGCTCACGCCGCCAATTATTATCGACAGCGGAACGTTTCTTACGCCACTATTTCTAGGTAGGAGACAGTTAGTCAACCCCCAAGTTTGGACGAAATCGCCAGTTGAGCGGCAGACAGCCGAGCGACAGGAACCCGGAAAGGGGAACAGGACACATAGTCGAATCCAAGTGACCGGCAGATTGCGATTGATTCGGGGTTACCACCATGTTCGCCACAGACAGAAAGCGTAACGTCTGGTTGGGCTTGACGCCCGCGCTCGGCCCCCAGCTTCAGCAATTCACCTACCCCATCTGCATCCAGAACGTGAAATGGATCTTCGCCAAACACTCCTTGGCGGACATATGCCGACATGAAGCGCCCAGCGTCATCGCGCGACAATCCGTAGGTCATCTGGGTCAGGTCGTTTGTTCCAAAGCTTAGGAAAGCGGAATGTGGCGCAATCTCATTCGCGCGCAGACAGGCCCGAGGCGTTTCCACCATCACTCCCAATCGATAGTCGAACTCCTGCCCCTGCTCCGAGGCAACCTCGGCCGCTACAGTATCGATGCGTGTTTTGACCAGTTCAACCTCGCGCTTGGCCGAGACCAGCGGGATCATGACCTCGGGTACGACAGGGGCACCTTCTTTGCTGGCCTCAACCGTCGCCTCGAAGATCGCGCGTGCCTGCATGTCGTAGATTTCCGGCACGGTGACACCCAGACGAACCCCGCGCAATCCCAGCATCGGGTTGTATTCGCTCATCGCCTCGACCCGACGTTCGACATCCGAGATTGGCAAATCCAGCGCCTCAGCCAGCTCGCGCTGACCAGTGCGCGTAGTGGGCAGAAACTCGTGCAAGGGCGGATCGAACAGGCGGATGCAGACCGGCTGCCCCTCCATAATCCGGAACAACTGCACAAAATCCTGCCGTTGCATCGGCAGCAACCGTTCCAACACAGCAGCGCGTCCAGATGGGGTCTGCGCAAAGATCATTTCGCGCATAACGGTCAGGCGGCCAGGATCGAAGAACATGTGTTCCGTTCGGCACAACCCGATCCCTTCTGCTTTGAAGTTTCGCGCAGTTTGCGCGTCAGCGGGTGTATCGGCGTTGGCGCGGATAGCGATGTCCCTCTCGGCATCGGCCCAGCTCATCAGGGTCTGAAAGCAATCATCCAGCGCCGCTTCAAGCATCTCGGGTTGTCCGGCCAGAACCTGACCCGAAGTCCCATCGATGGTCAGAATATCGCCTGTCTTGAACACACGCCCATCTGGTGCGCTTAGCAGCTTTTTCTTGGTCTGGAATCGCATCTCGGACGCGCCGACGATACACGGCAAACCCAGACCACGGCCAATCACCGCCGCATGGCTGGTGATCCCGCCCTTTTCGGTCAAAACAGCTACTGCGGCATGCATTCCGCGCACATCTTCGGGCGAGGTTTCTCGGCGCACAAGAATACAGGGCTCCCCCCGCGCGGCGCTGGCCTGCGCTTCGGCAGCCGTAAAGACAATTCGACCGGTCGCTGCACCGGGGCTGGCCGCGATGGCTGTGGTCAGCACATCGCGCTCGGCCTCGGGGTGGACTTGCCGGTGCAGAAGTTCGTTCAGCGAATGCGGGTCGATCCGCATCACAGCCTCTTGCGGCGGAATGATCCCGTCTTCGGCCAGGCGCACCGCGATCCGCATCCCGGCCCGCGACCCGCGCGGAACCCGCACGCCGTCCAGAATATGCACCTTGCCGTTCTGCACCACGAATTCGACCTGCATCTCTTCGCGCAGCTTCTCACGCATAAGCGCGGCGTGGGCCTTGAGGTCGGCAAACGCCTCGGGAGCTACATCTTCCAGCGCCTGCCCCCGTTCATCCTTTTCCAGATACAGCGCAGCGACACCTTCCCCCAGCGCGTCGCGCCCTTGACTCTGGCTGAGATAGCGGCCCGTGATCTGCGGCATGCCCGTCGCAGGGTCAATCAGTTGCAAAACGCCCGAACCGCACTCGCCCTGGCCGACACCCGGGATCATCTCTTGGATCACCAGCCCCAAACCTGCATCCGCCGGCGCGCCCTTGGCCTGCCGCAGCAGCCGGGCCGACGTGCCATCCCAGGCACGCGCCATCGAGCGCAGAACACCAATCAGTTGCTCTCCTCGATCTTGCGGAAAGGCCTCGTCGGTTTCATCTTCATACGCCCGTAGGGACAAGCTCAACCCTTCGCGCCCATCCGCATCGATGGTATCGAATACGTCAGGGTCCAGACGGGCAATATGGAGCGCATAGCTCTGCACAAACCGCAGATATAGCGCCGCCGCTGCATCCGCCCCCATTTCCGCAGACCGATCCAGATATCGGGCATCGTTCATGCCGATATTCAGCACCGCCCCCGGTCCACCCCAGTCAGGATCTTCCGAACTGGGCCGTACACACAGCAATGACTCGGCGTCGAACTGTTCCAGAATGGCCGTGATGTCCGGAATGTCGCCCTGGGCAATTCGCTGCACCGCGTCAAAAGAAAGGGCCACGGTCCGCGGCACCGGCATGTCCAGCCGGACCAGTCGTTGCAGGCACTTTGCCCGGCCACCATGGGTATTGGCGGCAACGGGCGCTTTTGGAGTGATAAGCGTGGTATGCGGATTATTCTGCACTGCGGCACCTTTTGGTTTCACCGCAGCATAAGCCCCTGCGCCCTTGGCGCAAGGGCGTTATCCCTCGATACGGGTCAGATCAGCAACGCTAGAGCAGACCTTACGGATCTGGCTCAGCAGGTTCAGACGGTTGCGGCGCAGAATGTCATTATCGGTATTGACCTGCACGTCCTCAAAGAACGCATCCACCGGCCCGCGCAGTTCCGCCATTGCCGCCATCGCTGTCGGGAAATCCTCGGCCTTCAGAGCAGGATCGATCTTGGCCTCTGCCGCGTCAAGCGCTGCAAACAGTGCCTTTTCGCTGTCAGTTTCAGCAAACTTCACATCCGCGCCGTAAGAGTATTCGACTCCATCCTTCTCTTCCGCCTGAGACAGGATGTTGTTCGCACGCTTGAACCCCTGCACGAGGTTCTCTCCATCCTCGGTCGCAATCACCGCATTCAGAGCGCGGGCGCGTTTGACCAGCAGGTTGAGGTCGTCATTCCCCTCCATCGCGATACAAGCGTCGATGACATCATGGCGGATGCCCTCGTCTCGGAGGAAGACTTTGAGGCGGTCGTGGAAGAAAGAAAGAAGATCGTCAGACGCGTCAGGAACCTTTTTCTCAAGCTCAAGAAATGCTGCTGCGGGCGATCCTTCAAGCTTTTCTTTGACAGTCTGGAATGAAGCACCAAAGACACCATGTTTTGCGATTTCTTCCAGGAGATCGCGGACATTCGCTTCGGGCAAAGCCTCATTGATAGCGCGTTCTGATCGAACCAGTTGACTATCGAAAAAACGGTCCAACCGAAGACGCAGATCATTATTCACGATTAGTCGAATTACCCCTAACGCCGCACGACGCAAAGCAAACGGATCTTTCGAACCCGTGGGTTTCTCATCTATCGCCCAGAACCCGGTCAGCGTGTCCAACTTGTCGGCTAGCGCCACTGTCACAGACAACGGTGCGGTCGGAACATCATCCGACGGCCCCAACGGCGAGTAATGCTCCTGAGCCACAGCAGCCACGGCAGCGTCCTCGCCCGCCGCATCGATGTAATATCGCCCCATAAGCCCTTGAAGTTCAGGGAACTCATAGACCATTTCGGAGTTCAGATCAGCCTTGGCCAAACGCGCGGCTTTCTCGGCCTGATCCGCATCCGCCCCGACCACCGGGGCCAGTTCTCGGGCCAGCGCGGCAATGCGGTCGATGCGTTCCGCCTGAGTGCCCAGCTTGTTGTGGAAAGTCACATTCTCCAACGCGCGGGTCCATTGGGCGATGTCCGACTTGGCAACGCGCAGGTCGTTCTCCCAGAAGAATTTCGCATCGGCCAGACGGGCCGACAAAACCTTCTGGTTCCCCGCCAAAATGGTCGCGCCGTTATCGGCGGTCTCGCGATTGGCGACGGTAATGAAGCGCTCGATCCGCCCCGTCTTGGGGTTCTTCACAGAAAAGAACTTCTGATGCTCTTTCATCGAGGTCTGCAGTACCTCGGGCGGCAGCTCAAGAAACTCCTCGTCGATCTGCCCCATCAGCACAACGGGCCATTCGACCAGACCGGCAACTTCTGCCAGCAGACCCTTGTCGTCGACGACTTCCAGACCTGCGGCGAAGGCCATGTTCTGGGCATCGTTCCAGATATGTTCGGCGCGCTCTTCGGGCGACAGCACCACGAAGGCGCGTTTCAGCTTGGCGGCATAATCCTCGAACGAGTTCACCGTAAACCGGTTCGGGGCCATGAAACGATGGCCCTCAGTCGTATCACCGGACGTGATCCCTTCGATCGCAAGCGGCACGACCTGCGCGCCTGCTTCATCGGTCAGGATGCAAAGGATCGAGTGCAAGGGCCGTACCCACCGCATCGATCCAGCCCCCCAGCGCATGGATTTGGGCCAGGGGAAGTTTCGAATGGTAGCTTCTAAGACCTCGGCGATGATTTCAGCTGCTGGACGACCCGCCTTTTCAATGGTGGCGAAATACACTGCGCCTTTGGGCGTGTCGCGCTCTTCCAACTGGTCTCGGGTCAGTCCCGCGCCGCGTAGAAAGCCTTCGATGGCTTTGTCAGGCGCGCCGACCTTTGGGCCTTTGCGTTCTTCGTGGATTGTCGGGCTTTCCGCCAGCAGGCCTTCAACCGCCAGCGTCAGGCGACGCGGCGTCGTCAGTGCAGCGGCAGAGGCATAGGTCAGACCGCCTTCGACCAGACCATCGGTGATCCGCTTTTTCAGGTCTTCACCGGCGCGGGTCTGCATGCGCGCGGGGATTTCCTCGGAAAACAGTTCGATCAGCAGGTCGGGCATTTTCGGTCCTTAGAAATTGACAATCGTCTGAATGACGATGGCATTGGCGATGTCCACAAAGAATGCGGATACAAGGGGCAGTACGATAAAGGCAATAGGCGACGGGCCATATCGCTTGGTTACGGCGGTCATATTTGCGATAGCTGTGGGGGTAGCACCCAGAGCGAACCCCCCGAACCCGGCGGCCAGAACGGCGGCGCGGTAATTCGATCCCATCAACGGAAACAGAACCCAGATCACGAACACCACGGCAAACAGGGTCTGGGCGGTCATGATCACCGCAATCGCAAGGCCCAGTTCGGCGATGGTCCACAGTTGCAGGCTCATCAGCGACATCGCCAGAAATGCACCAAGCGCGAATTCCGAGATCAGCGCCAGCGAGGGCGTGCGTGAGACCGGCTTGGCATTCGGCGCGAACATGGCGCGGAGATTGGCAATCACGATCCCCATGATAAGGCAGGGCACAAACAACGGCAGTTTCAGCCCTGCGGCGCTGATTGCTTCGCTCAGGATCGCGCCTGAAATGATCGCGAGGTTGAGATACAGCAGCACCCGCATGATTGTCAGATGATCAATCTCGGATTTCTGGTCGACCTCATTGGGCAGGCCCACCGTATGCTCTTCCCCGGGGCGTTCGGGGCTGAGATTGCGCCCCTCGATCAGCAGCCGCGCAATCGGCCCCCCGACCAGAGCGGCCAGCACGAGACCCAATGTGGCCACGGCCACCCCCAACTCGGTTGCGCCACTCAAACCGGTGGCGCCCGCAACTTCGGGGGCCCAGGCGATCGCGGTTCCGTGCCCCCCGATCAGCGCAGCAGACCCGAACAGCACCCCGGCTTGCGCCGGATAACCGAACATCGCGGCCCCCGCAGCGCCGATCACGTTTTGCGCAACGATGGTCAGAAGCGTCAAAATCAGAAGCAAAAGCAAAGGCTTGCCGCCCGCAATCAAATCGGACAGACGGGCATTTAGACCAATCCCGGCAAAGAACAGAACCAATAGAAAGTCTCGTGCGGTCAAGCCAAAGGATAGCTCAATGCCGAAACCAAGATACAGCGCCAATACCACGAGCGAGGCCAGAAGGCCCCCGGTTACCGGCTCGGGGATGTTGAAGCTGCGCAATTGTGCGACACGGGCGTTGATCTCTGCCCCCAGCAGATAGACCGCAAAGCCCAGCGTTGCTGTCAGGAACTCCGGTATCTCAACGACCATCCCCATCTGCATCAGCCCTCGGGCCTGGGTGGGCACTCCTCGCCCACAACCGTGCCGTCATAGGCCTTTTCACCGCAATTGTTCAGCGCATGCCAGACGTAGCCTTTACCATCCTGTGTAATGGCAACGATCCGGTCGACACCATAATGGATGTTCTTGGTGCCCAAGAAAGCCTGTGCTTGACCCGATTTCAATACGTCGGCCAGCGCAACTGCGTCGTAGCAGTCAAACCACCCTGGCGCGGTCAATGGCTCGGGGTTCTCGACAGGGGTAAAATCCACCATTTGATCCGGCCTCAACTCGGTTTCGAAACAGGCCCGATACCGGATCGGAGAACTGTCGGCGTCAATGGCCTTAAACCCAGTATAGGCGATGGCTTCGGGCGCTTCCGCCCCTTGCGCCAGCAGGACCACATCCTGGCCCGGGCGCGGTTCTACCTCATAATAGAACCCATAAACCTGCAGGTAATACATGCCAGCACCGGCCAGAACTCCAGAAATCAGAAGGATTAGCGCAACCAATTTTCCAGTCATCGTTTACGCCACCTCTTTCAAGTTCATAGAAAATAAGACAGGTTCCCAAGCAGTACGGTCAGAAACGAGGCTACTCGCATGGAAACCACTCTTGCCGTCGGATTCTTTGGCGCGCTTTTTGCAATCATGAATCCGATTACCAACTTGCCTGTGTTCCTGAGTGTTACGCAAGACCTGCCCATTTCGGATCAACGCAAAGTGGCTGTGAAGACTGCGCTTTATTGCACGATCCTCGGTGGCGCCTTCGCTGCGATCGGCAGTCAAGCGCTTGGGCTCTTTGGCATCAGCGTCGATGACCTGCGCGTCGCCGGTGGCCTCGTTGTACTGATGATCGGCCTGAACATGCTGAACGGGAACGAGAGCAGCTCGCATCACGGAACCGACGGAGAAAAGAAATCCTATCCCGCGCCCGAGACCGTTGCGTTCTATCCCTTGGCTTTTCCCATTCTGGTCGGCCCCGGAACAATCACAACACTGATCCTTTATGCGCACCACATCAAAACCCCGGTCGAAGCCGTTGTCTATGCAGGTGTATTTCTGTTCGTGGTGGCCTTGCTTTTGATCACGTTCTGGAACGCATCGGCGTTGGCTAAGCGGCTGTCGGACAATGCCCGAGTGATAATGAGCCGCTTCATGGGCATGATCCTTGCGGCTATCGCAATCAGCATGATCGCAGACGGCCTGAAGGCGTTGTTGCCCGGACTGGCCTAGGCGCTGCATCAAGCTTCGAACCCGGCAGCCTCGGTCTGCACGAACGCATCGGCGCATTGCTTGGCCAATGCGCGAACGCGGCCGATATAGGCCTGTCTTTCGGTAACCGAAATCACCCCGCGGGCGTCCAGCAAGTTGAAGATGTGGCTGGCCTTGATGCACTGATCATATGCGGGATGCGCCATGATGATGCGCTTGCCCGTCTTCGGGTCGTCATGTTCCTGCGCCAGAATGGTCGCGCATTCGGTTTCAGCCTCTTCGAAATGACGCAGCAGGACCTCGGTATTGGCAATATCGAAGTTCCAGCGGGCGTATTCCTCTTCGGTCTGCTTGAAGATGTCGCCATAGGTCAGCGGGCTGGGCGACTGAGGATCGTTGAAGGGCATGTCCATCACATGGTCGATGCCCAGCACATACATGGCCAGACGTTCCAAACCATAGGTCAGCTCACCCGAAACCGGCGCACAGTCATGGCCGCCGACCTGTTGGAAATAGGTGAACTGGCTGACTTCCATGCCGTCACACCAGACCTCCCATCCCAGACCCCACGCACCCAGAGTGGGGCTTTCCCAGTCATCCTCGACAAAACGGATGTCGTGCAGGTCCATGTCGATGCCGATGGCCTCGAGGCTGCCCAGATACAGTTCCTGCAAATCAGGCGGACTGGGTTTGATCAGCACCTGGTATTGATAGTAATGCTGCAACCGGTTCGGGTTTTCGCCATAACGTCCGTCTGTCGGGCGACGCGAGGGCTGAACGTAGGCCGCGGCCCAGGCCTTGGACCCCAACGCGCGCAGGGTGGTTGCCGGATGGAACGTACCCGCGCCGACCTCCATGTCATAGGGCTGTAGGATCGCACAACCTTTCGACGCCCAATAGGTCTGAAGCCTTAGGATAATCTCTTGAAATGAACGTGGTGCGCTTTTGGGTTCGGTCATGACAATTCCCTTGGACGCCCAAGCGCCCGGTTCCGGTGGGTTCGGCCCTTCCTATGCAAGGCATCCAAGGGCGTCAACGGGCCAAACGGCCACTCTGTCGCTGAGCGGCCACACACAGAATTCCCCGTATTCCGGGCATGGCAATCGGACCGCGATTCCGCGTAATCTGCGCCAAAGTGAAAACACTGCAGAACACGGGCAGACAATGACACGCGTATTTACGGTTATTACATTCTTTATCCTCTTCGGCCTGCGCGCCGCTTTTGCCCAGCAAGATGCGGGCGTCTTTGTTCAGATCGAGGCACAGCCGTCGCTGCGCGAGGCGCAAGAACGGGCGCAGGTCTATGCGAACGCACTGCCCGATGTGAACGGGTTTCGGCTGAATTCCGGCTGGTATGCCATTGTTATCGGGCCCTATTTACGCGACGACGCCGAACAGGTGCTGCGCGTTTACCGGGCCGAGCGTCAGATCCCATCGGACAGTTTCATCGCATTCTCCAGCGCGCTGGGGCAACAGTTCTGGCCCATCGGTGCCAACATCCTGAACCGCGGCGTCGTCACCGCCCCGATCCAGCCCGAGCCGCAGCCAGAGCAGCCCTTGGCCGGTCTTACCCTGCAGGACGCAGATGAAACCCGTTCGCAGGCTCTGCAAGGCGAACGCCTTTTGACCGCGCAAGAGCGCAGAGACCTGCAAACCGCGTTGCAGGCAGCCGGGTTCTACAATTCAACAATTGACGGAGCCTTTGGTCAGGGCACCCGCCGCTCGATGGGCGATTGGCAACGTTCCAACGGGTTCGACGCGACTGGCGTTCTGACCACGCTGCAGCGCAAAACCCTGATGGATGACTACAACGCTCCACTGATCAGCGTCGGGATGGCACGCTATTCCGACCCGCAAGCCGGGATCGAACTGGATATGCCAATGGGCGTCTTGGGCTTCGAACGTTACGAGGCACCCTTTGCCCATTTCAACCCCACTTCTGATCTGGACGCCAAGGCGCTGCTGATCTCGCAGGAAGGCTCTGCCGCAACCCTGCGGGCGCTCTATCAAGTGATGCAGTCGCTTGAAATCGTTCCTCTGGACGGTGAGCGCAGCCTGCGCGGCAACAGCTTCACGATTGAAGGGCGCGGAAATGGTATGACCTCGTTCACGCAAGCAGCTCTGAAAGACGGCAAGATCAAAGGTTTCACGCTGGTCTGGCCTGCCGGGGATGAGGCTCGCCGCGCTCGAGTTTTGGCCGCGATGCGCGCAAGCTTTGCCACGACCGATGCCGTACTGGATGCCGGTGCCGGAGCGGATGCTGACCAGCGCATCGATTTGATGTCAGGACTGCAAATCCGCAAACCGCGGCTATCGCGATCGGGCTTCTTCGCCGACACTGATGGTACGGTTCTGACGGTCACCGAGGCCGCTGAAAGCTGCACCCGCATCACGCTGGACGGTGACCAAGAGGTTCAGCTGGCTTGGCAGGATGCCGACCTTGGTGTCGCTGTGCTGCGTCCTAGCAAGACCCTAGCCCCGATCAGTGTCGCCGAGTTCCGCGCGGGCGTTCCGCGTATTCAGTCTCAGGTGGCTGTTTCGGGCTTTTCTTACGAAGGCGCGTTGGGTGCCCCTACTCTGACCTTTGGCGAAATCGCTGATATCCGCGGCCTGAATGGAGAAGATGGCGTCAAACGCCTTGCACTGTCCGCCCAGCCCGGCGACGCGGGAGGACCTGTTTTTGACGATAGCGGCAGCGTTGTTGGCATGTTGCTACCTGCCCCTTCCGATGGGCGTACCCTGCCCGACTCGGTCAGCCTTGCGGCGAATGTGGCACGTCTGACCGAAGTTCTAACCAAGGCGGGCATCTCAGGTCAGCCCGCGCAAGGCTCAGCCCAGATTTCACCCAACGAACTGAGCCGCAGAGCCAACGGAATGACCGTTCTGGTGCACTGCTGGGACTGAACAATCAGGTTCAGGGAAAAGGCGCTGCACGAAGGTGCACGCCTTTTTTCATAGGTTTACAGGATATCCGGTGTGACCCGTATCAATGTGGGAACCTCGGCCTGAAAGGCGGCGCGCACTGCGGCCTGCATCTCATCCAGCGTCTTCGGTGCAGCTGACAGCGCCCCGAACGCCTCGGCCAGTTTGCAGAAATCCGGGTTTCGCGCGATCACCGCATTGGGCGCGATCTGTCCGCGCACCATGCTCTCTTCAATCTCTTTGAGTTTACCATTGTCCCACAGAATGATGGGTAGCGGCAGGCCGAGTTCGACAGCAACCCCAAGCTCTTGCATTGTGTAGTGAAAACCATAGTCACCCGCGATGACCGCTGTGGGTTTGCCCCGCCGTGCTACTGCACCACCGATCCCGGCTGGCAGGGCGTAACCCAGCGTGCCAAATCCAGTCGGGTGGTGCCAATGATAAGGAAAGCCCATGTCCCAGACTTCTTTCGCGACATACGCGAATTGGGTCATGTCCGAATAAATCATCGTATCCAAGGGCATGGCCGCCCTGAGTGCATCGACCACAGGGACAATGCCCGGGCGCTCGGCATCTACCTCGGCCCGCCAGCGCGCGCGCGCCTCGCGCACCTCGTCCGCAGACCAACCAGCGGCTGGTTTTACCTGATCGGACACTGCCCAGAGCGCATGCGCAAAACTCTCACCATCTGCCTGCAGTTTGACAGCTGCACGATGGTGGTCTGACAGCACTTGCGGGTCCAGATCAACACGCACCATAGTTGCGTTGTGGCCCAGATCATGGCGCCACAGATCAACCTCGCCCAGTTCAGCACCGACAACAACGACAAGATCAGCCGAGGCAATTACTTTGGCGCTGCCCGGTCGTGGCAGCATCGATCCGAAATCCAGCGGATAATCGGACCCGGCCAGCCCGCGACCGGCATACGTCGTGAAGCACGCCGCCCCCAACTGGGTCAGGATCTGTCGCCAAAGGTTAGACCGGCACCCGCCGCCTAATATGAACAAAGGCCGCTGCGCGATATTCAGCAGCGACAGAACCGGTGCCACATCCGGTGGAACAGTCTGGTTGCGCAAGGCAGTTTGGTTTGGAAAAGGTGCAGGCGCTGCCTCGGCCTCCAATTGCGCGATGGGTACCTGAATGTGTTTCGGTCGCGGGCGCGACAGCTCAAACTCTTCGAAGGCGCGCTCGATCAGACCATAGGCAGCCTTGGCATCGTTCGCCTGACAGGACCAGTCTGTAACTGTCTCGGCCGCAGCGCGTTGATCCTTCATCTGATGCAATTGGCCACGCAGTGCTTGTGTCTCTTCGAGGCAAGAAGACAACACCAGCATCGGCACCGAATCCGAATAAGCCTGCCCCATCGGCGTCATGATGTTGCACAGGCCCGGTCCGGTGATCACATAGGCCACCCCCGGCTTGCCAGACGCGCGGGCATATCCATCGGCCATGAAACCGGCCCCCTGCTCGTGCCGGGCCAGAACATGCGTGATCCCGGCCTCTTCGATACCGCGATACATTTCCTGATTATGCACGCCCGGTATGCCAAAGATCACGTCAACGCCACGATCCTTAAGCATGTGCGAGATCTGCGCCCCAAGGGGTCGTTTCATTAGCCTCTCCAGAATTGAACGGTAAAGATTGCGTAGACAGCTAGCAGTTCAAGGCGTCCGACCAGCATCCCGATCGTCAGCAGCCACTTGGCGCCGTCATTCAGCCCCGCAAAGTTGCCTGCTGGCCCGATCTGTTCCCCCAGTCCCGGCCCCACATTAGCCAGTGCCGTCGCGGCCCCCGATACCGAGGTGATAAAGTCCAACCCAGTCAGGGCCAGCGCCCACGACAGAACCCCCATCGATAGTGCAAAGAACATGAAGAAACTCATGACCGAGGTCAGCACATCGCGACTGATCGGTCGTCCATCATAGCGCGGCACGAACACACCATGCGGCGAACGAATTCGGCTGAGCTGGGTTTTAATCGACGCAAACAGCAATTGATAGCGGAACACCTTGATCGAACACGCGGTGGACCCCGCGCAACCGCCAATCAATCCGATCAGGAAGAACAACATGACCGGAAAACTGCCCCAGCCCATATAGTCGACACTCGCGTACCCGGTGCCCGAAATGATCGATGTGATGTTGAACAGCGACTCGCGGAACGCCTGCTCCCAATGGTGCGGAAAGACCGAAGTCAGGAAGATCGACATAATCACAACCAGAACCACGATGGTTGCCAGAAACGCGCGAATCTGGCTGTCTTTCCACAACGAGCTTGTGTGACCATTGGCCAATTGCACATACCGCACAAATGGCAGCGCCGCGAGGATCATGAAGATGGCAGCGGCATATTCCAGAGGTCCCGAAAACCGGGCGAAAGAACTGTCATAGTTTGAAAACCCGCCCGTAGCGATTGTGGTCATGGCATGCACGACGGCGTCAAAAAAGCTCATGCCGAAACCGGCATAGACCAATGCGCAGACCACCGTCAGAAAAACGTAGATCAAGGAAATCTGCCCGGCGATCTCTTGCGCGCGGGGCAGAATTTTCCCCATGGTTTCAAACCCTTCCGAGCGGAAGATCTGCATCCCACCAACGCGCAGCTCAGGTAGGAACACCATCGCCACGACGATGATTCCGATGCCCCCCAACCATTGCAAAACGCCCCGCCAAAGCAACAAGCCCTGTGGCAGTTCGTCTAGCCCCGAGATCACGGTTGAACCTGTGGTGGTCAGCCCCGACATCGCCTCGAAATAGGCATCGACGAAACGCAGTTCAGTTTCGCCGAACAGAAACGGAATTGCGCCAAAAACCGGCAACGCCACCCAGACACCCGAGGTCAGCAAAAAGGTCTGACGGATGGTCAGACCTTCGCCCACCCCGTTGGAACAACTCATCGCAAGAACACTGCCGGTCAGCAGTGTGATGACCGCGCTTTCAAAGAAAACATGCCACTCGCCCCGCCCCTCGATCATGTCGACAAGCATAGGCAGTAGCATGGTCGCCCCTAGAATGGCGACCAGCAGGCCAATCACATATCCGACCGGGCGAAGATCCATCATGACGGGCAGCGTTGGCGCGCCAGCCCGACGGTGTCAAGCAGATGATCCGTGTTAACTGTCGGATTTTATCTCGACGCCCGGCATCGCGGGTGGCTTCGACGGGGCGCGTGCACGACGCGGTGCCGGTTTGGCCTGCTCAGCCGACGCAGCTGCGGGTTTCTTCGTCGCAGGTTTTGCAGCGGCAGGTTTCGGAGCCGCTGTGGCCAGAGGCGCAGCTTTTGCCGGGGCGGGCTTGGCTGGGGCGGGCTTGGCCACCGCAGGTGCCTTGGTCGCCGCTTTTGCCGTGTTTGCCGATGCTTTTGGCGCTGCGGCTGCCGGTTGTGCCTTGGCTTGTGCGGAAGATTTAAACTCCGCAACCGGCTTGGCCGCCGTTGATACTGGCTTGGCCGCTTTCGAGGCGGATTTCGCAGATACTTTGGCCTTCGCCGGTGCTGCTTTCACACCCGGTTTGGCTACCGGGGCCGCCTTGGGTGCAGGGGCCGCAACCTTAGGAGCCGCCGCTTTCGGCGCAGGTGCCACCGCAGGCTTAGCCGCCGCCTTCGGCTTTGGTGCTGCTTTGGGTTTCGGCGCCTCTTTAGGCTTTACTGCAACCTTGGCTTTTGCAGCCGGTCTGGCTGGCTTTCGCGTTGCTGGTGTCGCCACTTCGCGGGCAACCGGTGCGGGTGCCTCGGCTGTCTTCAATCCGTGCAGAGGTGTCATCGGCAGATCAAAAGCCGCGCGGGTCATGATCTGCATGATCTCCATCTGACTGGCCATTGCGTAACCGGCCATCCGGATAGCGGCTGCCTGAAACTCAAGCGGTTGAGTAATCGGATTCATTGCATGTCTCTCCTGATAAAACCGAGGCAGCGGGTAGATGAGTAAAGGACCCCGCCCGCCCCAATCGTCCGGGCGGATTTGCAGGTTGGCGGTCCAAGGCGTTGCACGTCCCGGTTTCCTTTCGGGCTGCGCGACCCGGTTTTTACGGATGCGCAGCAGCTGCACTCGGGGACAATCTAGCGCAATTCAGGGTGCAGATGCAGCAATTCCTGCTGCATTGCGGCAAAAAAGCGCCCATGCAGGATTTTTGACTGTTTTTCCAGCAGCTTCCGCAGGGTCAATCAGCCCACATGAAACAGCGTCGTGAACAAACGCGGGTCCAGGCTCGCGGATTCGAAGGTTGGACCTTCGGTCAGAATCGAGACCGCATCATGGCTGTGCAGGCTTTCCTGATGGCTGGCGATCACACGGAAATCGCCGACATGATGATCGGCCTGCAGCTCGGCGCAGAACAGACGCGCGGCATCTTCCACGAATATGGGATTGGCCGCGTTCAGTTCGGCAAAGGCCTGTTCATCTTCGCGCTTGACCATCACCTGAGTTTCGGTTGGCACCGCGCGGCGGCACAGCGCGATCAGATCTTCGAACCACAGGCAATCGGCGTTGCAATCGATAACCACCGAAATCCGCGCCACCGAGCGCTGGGAATGCGGCGTCGCCAGCTGCCCGCGGGTTGCGCGCGCGTGTTCGCTCAGTTCCAATGAACAGGGGCATGTGGACGAATAGACATAGTCCAGATGCATAATCTTCAGACGTTCTCCGCCTTGATCAACCAGTTCCAGCGCGATGTCGTAATACTGGTATCCGGACAAGCCCGAACGCAGGCTCTCAATCCGATCGGGATAGGAAAACCGCATCTGTATGCGCGCATCCAAACTATCCAGATCAGTCAGATAGTCGTTCAGCGCTGCCTCCATCACCTCAAAACTAAAGGTGCGCTCGGCATGCTTGTAGAAGGACCGCATGATCCGAGACATGTTGATGCCCTTCTTCTCGGCCTCAAGGCTGACAGACCCGGTGACCGAGGTCTCAAGTGTCAGCTCGGCACCGCTTTTGCGATGGAACCGGATCGGCAGACGGAAATTCGAGATGCCGACATGCTGGATCTGCTGCATCGAACCCCGGATCAGGCTGGACGGACCGTTTTGCAGATCCGGCAATGTGGCCTTGTAGGCTGCATCCGCCTCGAACTCGTGGGGATATTCGCGCGACAGGGCTGGATAGTTTGACGGCAACAGCCCCGGGACAAGCTGCGCAATGGCCGGGTCCAGTTGACTGATCTCGGCCGCCGAGGCTGATTTCGCCCATTCGCGCAGCACCTTGAGCGCTGCTGCGGCCTGATCGTGATCGGGTGTCTCGTTGATGTCGCGCGGATGAATGTTCATTGGCACGGATCCCTTGCTAGGCCGACGGTTATATACCACCGAGGTTTAATTACCAGTCCTGAACGATACGCGCGGAATAGCAGTCCGGATCGAAATTCGAGGCAAGAAATCGTCATTTTACAACCAAATGCGCCGGATCAGGCGGATCACATCCGCCTGATGATGCATTCCCGGCGCAACACTAGCACTGAGATACGTCTAGCGCGCGCTGGATATCCGCAAGCAAATCACCGGCATCCTCAAGCCCAACCGAAAGTCGTATCAGGCCCGGCGTGATACCCAACTCATCGCGTTGTTCGTCGCTCAGACGCTGGTGCGTTGTGGTGGCCGGGTGCGTTGCGATCGACTTGGCATCGCCTAAATTATTCGAGATCACAGGGATCGTCAGCGCATTCAGGAAAGCAAACGCCGCCGCTTTGCCGCCCTTGATGTCCAGCGATAGAACCGTGCCGCCCTTGCCGCCCAGCTGCTCTTGCACCAACGCGTTTTGCGCATGGGTTCTCAGCCCGGGATACAGAGTCCGCTCCAGTGCAGAATGCCCTTCTAAAGCTTCTGCGATCGTTTGCGCGCTATCGGCTTGCGCGTTTACGCGCAGGGCCATGGTTTCAAGACCTTTGACCATGATCCAAGCGCTGAACGGGCTAAGCGCACCGCCGGTGTGCTTCATGTAAGGCTCGACCGTGCCACGGATGAATTCCTTGGTGCCGATGATCACGCCGCCCAGCGCCCGGCCCTGCCCGTCGATATGCTTGGTCGCCGAATAGACCACCACGTCGGCTCCCTGTTCGATCGCGCGCGAGAACACGGGTGTCGAGAACACGTTGTCCACGATTACAACCGCACCCACCGCATGGGCCAGCTTCGACACGGACGTGATGTCGATCACTTCAAGCGTCGGGTTCGACATGGATTCAAAAAACACTGCCTTGGTGTCAGGCCGGATCGCGGCCTCCCACGCGTCCAGATCGGTGCCGTCTACAAAGGTCACCTCAACGCCATAACGCGTCAGGATGTTTTCGAGGATATACAGACAGGACCCAAAAAGCGCCTTGGCTGAAACCACATGGTCGCCCGCCTGCAGCATCGAAGTCAGCGCACCGTTCACAGCGGCCATACCTGAAGCGGTGGCAAACGCATCCTCGCCGCCTTCCAAAGCTGCGATACGCTGCTCGAACATCGACACGGTGGGGTTGCCGTAGCGGGCATAGATGAACTCATCCGGGCCGCTTTCGATAAACCGGGCCTCGGCCTGCTCGGCGTTATCGTAGACAAACCCCTGCGTCAGAAAGATCGACTCAGAAACCTCATTGTACTGACTGCGACGGATGCCGCCATGGACGGCTTGGGTGCGTTTGTTCCAGCTCTCGCTCATCTCATTCCTTTCAGCCCCGCATTGGAGGCAAACAAAAAACCCCAGACGCGGCCAAGCGAAAGGGGTCTTTCATCCTGACCTTTTAGCGGTGTTGTTTAACGTGGCCCGCAATCCGGTAACAAATCGCCACATGAATGAAGATGCGTTTACGCCCCGCCCCGGAACACGTCAAGCCCGACTGATCACCGGTCACGCTTTCGTAACACGGCCGGGCGCGCTCTTGCCGTTTGTGCAGAAAGCTTCATGATCGCCCAAACTCAAGGAGGCCCCATGATTGAACTCTATTTCTGGCCCACGCCCAACGGCTGGAAAGTGTCCATCGCTCTGGAAGAGATGGAGCTGCCCTGCAAAACCCACCTGATCAACATCGGCAAGGGCGACCAGTTCGATCCCGAGTTTCTAAAGATCTCGCCTAACAACCGTATGCCCGCCATCGTCGACCCGGACGGCCCTGACGGCGCGCCTGTTTCGGTCTTCGAAAGCGGCGCGATCCTGATGTACCTCGCCCGCAAGACCGGGCGGTTCTACGGCAATACCGAACGTGACAGGATCGCAGTCGAGGAATGGCTGATGTGGCAAATGGGCGGCGTAGGCCCGATGGCCGGCCAAGCGCATCACTTCCTTAAATACGCCCCACATCTGGACCCGCCACAAGACCATCCCTATCCGAAAGACCGCTATCGCAGTGAGGTCGGGCGTCTCTACGGCGTACTCGACCGCAGGCTGGCCGAAAACGAATACGTCGCCGGCGATTTCTACTCCATCGCCGACATGTCGATCTGGGGCTGGGCCAGCCTATGGGAAGGCCAGCAACAGGTGCTTGAGGACAAACCGCATTTCACCCGTTGGCTGGACATGATGAGCGCTCGTCCTGCGGTTATAGCAGGCCGCGCGTTGCACGCAGACCTGCGGGGAGATCATCGGGACCAGAAATCACAGGGCGTTTTGTTTAAACGGTAAGCAGGGGGTATGTTTGGATCGCAAGTCATATTTTCTGGATGCTAGAATCAGGAGTGACTTTTGACTGCGATAGTACAATCGGCTTCTAAATCTGTTCCGCCCGAGACTCTCGCCGATCTTCTTTGGAGCACAGATCCAAAACTAAACGGCTACATGTTTGGTAAAATGGATGTCTTGCACAAGATCATCGGAACGGAATGGCCTGCGCAACAGGGTTTGTATTCATACAAACATGCCTTTACGGCCATGCAACACGACAAGGTTGCGGGTCTCCTTATTGGGCATACAGACGAAGAGTATTCTGCGAATTTCGATTTTTCCGTGGATAATCAGGCTAATGCTCTTGGCGAAGATGAAGCGCTTCATCTAAAATCTGCCTTGCATTGGATGGATCGGTTGTTTCCTGCCCCGCGTCAAAACTCCTACTACATTCTCGAATTCGCCGTGAGTCCAGATATGCATGGCACTGGTATTGCCGGCCAACTCTTTGAAGTAGCAACAAAACGAGCTTTGGCGGGCGAGTGCAATCAGATATGCCTTGACGTAGCCGCCAACAATGAAGCCGTTAGTTTTTATGAGCATATTGGATTTAACGTCGAAATTGAAACGCGCGTGCCCGTATTGGACAACGAATATGGAATAGGTGTGCACCTGCACATGGTCCACGAGATCGATCAAAGCCTCTGACATCGGCTCAGGCTCAATTACAATATTGTTGATAAGAACATTCATGCGCGACCGTTCAAGTCGCAATTCCCTCTAGAAACACTTAACTCGCTTCACTAAGGAAGAATTCGACAACCGAAAAAGGAAGACGCACGCAATGGCAAAGATCACCTATGTCGAGCATGGCGGTACCGAACATACAGTCGAGGTCGCCAACGGACTGACAGTCATGGAAGGGGCCCGTGACAACAACATTCCCGGCATCGAGGCCGATTGCGGCGGTGCCTGCGCCTGCTCGACCTGCCACGTCTATATTCATCCTGACTGGGTCGAGAGAATCCCCGCCAAGGACGACATGGAAGAAGACATGCTTGACTTCGCCTATGAACCCGACCCGGCCCGCTCGCGCCTGACCTGCCAGATCAAGGTCACCGACGCGCTGGATGGTCTGGTCGTGCAGATGCCCGAAAAGCAGATCTGATGCACTCTGATGCGCCGCGTCAGCCCAACCGCCTTTGGCACCGTCGGGCGCGCGGCGCTGTTCTGATGGTTTGCATTTGGCTAACGGGGAATATGCCCGCAGCCAGCGGCGAAACCAAAGTATCTGCGCGCTTCACGGAACCAACAACACGCTACGCCCATGGGGTGCTTGGCGACGCCATCGAATACGGTGCTTTGGAAATCGGCGTCGGAACAAGTATTTCCTCGGCGGCGCGGCGAAAAGTCGATAGCTCCAAACGCTCGACCGTTACAATACGTCTGCCTGAAGACCGCGTATTCGAAGATCTTGCCCCACGCCTGGCCGATATCGATCAGGACGGGTTGCCCGAAATCATCGTTGTAGAGGCCCAGCAGCATACGGGTGCTCAACTGGCGATCTATGACATAAATGGTCAAAAAATCGCCGCCACCCCCCATATCGGCACGCGCAACCGCTGGCTCGCCCCCATCGGTGCCGCCGATCTGGACGGCGATGGACATGTCGAGATCGCCTATGTCGACCGCCCACACCTTGCGAAAACTCTGCGCATCTGGCGTTACAAAGACGGTGAACTCATTGAAATCGCGACAATCCCTGGCCTTACCAATCACAGGATCGGAGAAGATTTTATTTCAGGCGGTCTGCGCCAATGTGAAACGCACCCTGAGCTGATCCTCGCCAGCGCCGACTGGTCGCGGATCATAGGCGTCTCGTACAGCAAAGGCTGGCGACAAAAAGACCTCGGACCACTCAACAGTCTCAAAGATCTGGCCAACGCACTAAAGTGCTGATCCGATCTTCATCTGGCCATAAATACCTCGGGGAGCGCGAGGGGCTGGCCCCTCGCCCCGAAATCATCAAGCCGGGCGCAGCCCGACTACTGAGTTAAAGCGCGCGCCAGCCGATGTCGCGACGGAAGAACCCTTCAGGCCAATCAACACCTTCAACCATGTCATACGCCCGGTCGCGTGCGTCTTTCAGCGTTTCCCCACGCGCAGTCACATTCAGAACGCGGCCACCCGCGGCCTGAACCTTGCCTTCAGCCGCTTTTGTCCCCGCGTGGAATACCATGTTGCTACTATCCTCGGCCAGATCGCCCAGGCCGTTGATCACAGTGCCTTTTTCATAAGAACCAGGATACCCCTTTGCCGCCATCACGACCGTGATGGCGTGATCGTCGGCCCAGTTCACCCGCGTCTCAGCCAAGCGACCCTCGGCCGCCGCGTGCATCAGGTCCATGGCCTGAGCGCCAAGGCGCATCATCAGTACCTGACATTCGGGATCTCCGAACCGCACGTTGTACTCCACCAACCTGGGCTGACCATCCTTGATCATCAAACCGGCGTAGAGCACACCCTGAAACGGTGTCCCGCGCCGCTTCATCTCGGCCACCGTCGGGCGCACGATCTGATCCATCGCAAGGGCCTCGATCTCGGCGCTCAGCACCGGGGCCGGAGAATAGGCGCCCATACCCCCTGTGTTCAGCCCGGTATCGCCCTCGCCGACGCGCTTGTGATCCTGCGCTGTGCCGATCGACAGGATATCCTCTCCGTCACAGAGCACGAACAGAGACGCCTCCTCGCCCTCCATGAACTCCTCGATCACCACTTCGGCCCCCGCGCCACCAAAGGCTCCGCCGAACATGTCGTCAATCGCGTCCAGGGCGGTTTGCTCGTCCATCGCAACGATCACGCCCTTCCCGGCAGCCAGCCCATCGGCCTTGACCACAATCGGGGCCTCCTGCGCACGGATGTATTCCTTGGCGGGCTCAGCCTCGGTGAACCGGGCATAAGCCGCCGTCGGCGCGCCGGATGCGTCACAGATTTCCTTGGTGAAACTTTTTGAGGCCTCCAGCCGCGCCGCTTCTGCCGAGGGCCCAAAAACCAGCACACCCGCTTCGCGCAGCCGGTCAGCAACCCCTGCAGCCAAAGGCGCTTCGGGGCCAACGATCACGAAATCAATCGCGTTTTCCTCGGCAAAGTTGACCACAGCACCGCCATTCTCAATGTCCAACGCCGCGCACTCTGCGATCTGCGCGATCCCGGCATTCCCCGGCGCCACAATCAGGCGATCACATTTGGGGTTTTGCATCACCGCCCAAGCCAGACTGTGCTCGCGTCCACCGCTGCCGAGAATGAGGATATTCATGAAACGCTCCGATCTGCTTGGCCTTGCCTGCGCGGCGTTCTAAGCTGCGCAGAGATTTGACACAAGGCGCTGAAATGTCCGACCTGCTAGATGACCCGATTCCGGGTCAGAACACCCCCGAATACACTGTCTCGGACATCTCAGGCGAGGTGAAGCGCACGCTCGAGGGCACCTTTGGCCGAATCCGTGTGCGTGGAGAAGTGGGCCGCGTGTTCAAGGCCCGTTCGGGTCATCTGTATTACGACATAAAGGACGACCGGAACGTGCTGGCCTGCACAACTTGGAAAGGGCAGATTTCTGGTCTTTCAGTTGTTCCCGAAGAAGGCCTCGAGGTTGTCGTCACCGGGCGCCTGACAGCTTTTGGAGCCCAGTCGAAATACAACCTGAATGTCGATGAAGTCGCCGTCGCCGGGCAAGGCGCGCTGATGGCATTGCTGGAAAAGCGCAAAAAGCAGCTCGAATCCGAAGGCTTGTTTGCGGCTGAACGCAAGAAACCCCTGCCCTACTTGCCGCAGATCATCGGCGTTGTCACTTCGCCCTCCGGTGCGGTGATCCGAGACATCTTGCATCGGCTGCGTGATCGGTTCCCGCGCAAAGTACTGATCTGGCCCGTCGCGGTTCAGGGGGCAAACTGTGCCCCCGAAGTGACCCGCGCCATCGAAGGCTTCAATCAACTCACACCGGGCGGGGCCCTCCCGCGACCCGACCTGATTATCGTCGCGCGCGGCGGTGGGTCCATAGAAGACCTCTGGGGCTTCAACGAAGAAAGCGTCGCGCGCGCGACTGCAGCCTCAGAAATCCCGCTGATCTCGGCCGTCGGGCACGAGACGGACACCACCCTGATCGACTATGTCTCGGACCGCCGCGCGCCTACGCCAACCGCCGCTGCCGAACTTGCCGTGCCTGTGCGTATGGAATTGCTGGCTTGGACCAACGAACAAGGGGCCCGCCTGTCGCGCGCGGCAACGGACGCCGTGCAGCGCCGCAGCCAACGGCTGCGCGATCTGTCGCGCGCGCTGCCGCGCCCAGACACACTGCTGGAAAGCCCGCGCCAAAGACTAGACCAGATCTCGGAACGCCTGCCTAACGCGCTGATCCGGGGTGTTCAGAACCGCCGCGTCAAACTGCTGGACAGTGCGGCCCGCCTGCGCCCCTCGACCCTGCGCAGCTTTGTCGAAACCCGCCGCGACCGCTGGCGCAACCTGTCTTCGCGCCTGTCAATGCGCCCGATCCAGCGCGAGCTGGAAACACGGCGCGATACCCTCAACCGACTGACCGATCGCCTGAACGCCGCGCAATCCACACGGCTGGACCGCCTCCGCCAGCAGATGGACGCCACCGACCGCCTACGTGAAACGCTGAGCTACAAAGCGACGCTCGGGCGTGGCTACGCCGTCGTGCGCGCCGAAGGTGAAGTCATCACAACTAAATCTCAGGCCTCGGGTCACACTGTGCTTGAGATCGAGTTCGCCGATGGTCGCCTAAAGACCGGAGCATCAGACAAAGCCCCCTCCAAGAAACCCAAACAAGCGCCGCCCGATCAGGGTTCGCTGTTCTGATCGATGCTGACGATCTGGGGCCGTAATACATCCTCGAACGTTCAGGCCCTAATGTGGTGCGTGGGTGAGCTTGGCCTAGAATACCAGCGTCACGATCTTGGCCATCGCTTCGGCGGGCTGGACACTGCAGCGTTTCGGGCACTGAACCCAAACAAAACCATCCCCGTCCTGCAAGATGGCGACAACCCACCGCTTTGGGAAACCGGCGCCATCCTGCGATATCTGGCCACCCAATATGGCGATCAGGCATTCTGGCCTTCAGATCCTACCCGGCGCGCCACGATCGACAAATGGGCCGAATGGGCGAAACTCAACGTGGCGATGGCGTTTACCGTTCCGGTGTTCTGGCAAATTGTGCGAACACCCGTTGAACAGCAGGATCAAACAGCGATCCGTCGGGCTGTCAGCGATTTGGAAATCAAACTGGCAATCGCAGACAAGGAGCTGGACCAAAACACGTTCCTTGCGGGTGAGCATTTTACACTGGCGGATATACAGTTCGGCCACGTTCTTTACCGCTACTACGATATCGACATCGTCCGCGCACCGTTACCGCATTTGCGTCGATACTATGAACGGCTAACCGAAAGGCCCGCGTTTCAACATCACGTCATGCTGGACTATCAAGACCTGCGACCATTTCAGACCCCGACATCCGGTCCGTAGCACAACATCTCTTCGCCAATATCCTCGGCCTCGTACAGCTCGGTCGCGGTCGGGTCGCCCTCAAATTGCGCGATCAAACCGCCCCCGGATTGCCAGAACACCCAGCATTGCGGCGCCAGTTGATCCTCATAGATGAAACAGATCTGATCTTCCTGCTCGTACCAAACTCCGTTCATGCAATTGCCATCCAGAAATGACCAGATGACTCGGCGGTCTGGCAGATACCGTTCGACCCCGTAGGCCTGCCCATCGAATCCGTAATACAAGGTTTTTCCACGTGTATACGCATCGAATTCAGACCCCGTCAGAGGTGACTGTGCCGCAACGGGCTGTGAGGCAAGGGTCAGCAGAATCAAGCAAATTCGGATCATGACCACACTGTGTCAGAAGCAGCCCACAAGTGCCATTCAACCTTTCCACATCGCGGCGATCGGCAAGATAACTCCACGTCACGCCTTGATGCACCGCCGAGATCATGGCGATGATTGACTCAAAAACATCGGGGACGCACCATGACAACACTTCTTTTCTGGATTGCGGCGGCCTGCGCGCTGGCCTACCTGCCACTTACCGCGCGCCCGGCCGGCACCCTGCGTAGCATGCTGAAAACAGCATCGGTCGTGCTGCTGGCAGGCGTCGCCATACTGGCAAGCGCGCCATGGCTCCTGATCCTCGCCCTTACCTTCTGCGCGATAGGTGATGCCCTTCTGTCACGCGAAACCGACAGCACATTCATGGCAGGCATCGGTGCATTTGCTGCGGGGCATTTGGCCTATATCGCCTTGTTTATGACGAGCCCCAGCAGCAGCCCTGAACAGATCTTCGACCACCCCGCGATCTTCTGGTCCCTTATCATCCTGGGCATCGTTATGGCCACGCTGCTCACCCCCCGCGCCGGAGACCTCAAAATCCCCGTCCTCGCTTATATTCCAATCATCCTGGGCATGGGCATCACCGTTCTTGCCCTTCCCGAAACTGGAGCCTTACGCTGGGCCCTTCCCGCCGCGATGGCCTTCATCGCCTCGGATCTGGCGCTTGCGACTGAAAAGTTCCTGCTACCTGCCAATCACCCGACCCTGAAGCTTACGCCCTATCTGGTCTGGCCGCTTTACTGGGCTGCCCAAGCCGGGTTTCTGATCGCCTTCACCTGACCCTTTGCAACTGCCGCCAATCCGCATTAGGTGAGGGGAACACCTGCGGAGACCAAAAATGGCGTTTTTCTCAAAGCTCAAGGACAAGCTGTTCAAATCCTCATCGCGCCTCGAAGAGGGGCTGGATGCGATTGTCGAGGATGGCGGCGAGGAAACCCCAAATCCTGATCCGGTGATCCCCGAACCAGAACCCGAACCGCAACCGGTTCCCGAAGTTCCAGAACCCACGCCCGCGCCGCAACCGGTCGAGCCCCCTGCTCCGATCCCAACTGATCCTACACCGGCCCCTCCACCCCCAGAGGTTCCAGAATCCAAGGGTTTGATGGGTCGCCTGTTCGGCCGAAATGAATCCAAGACCGTTGTCCGCCGCACGCTGGACGACGACATGCTGGAACAGCTCGAAGAGCTTCTGATCGCCTCGGACATGGGCGTCGACACCGCCCTGCGCGTTACGTCCAACATGGCCGAGGGGCGCTTTGGTCGCAAACTCTCGACCCAGGAAATCAAGCAGCTTCTGGCGCAGGAAGTCGCCCGCGTAATGGACCCCGTGGCCAAACCCATGCCAATCTACCCCAAGCGCCCACAAGTGGTGCTGGTCGTGGGCGTGAACGGCTCAGGCAAAACCACGACCATCGGCAAGCTCGCCAGCCAGTTCAAAGCCGCGGGCAAAAAGGTCGTCATCGCCGCCGGAGATACCTTCCGCGCAGCCGCCGTCGAGCAGTTGCAGGTCTGGGGAGACCGCGCAGGCGTCCCGGTGCTGACCGCGCCCGAAGGCTCAGACCCCGCTTCGCTGGCCTTCGATGCCCTGACAAAAGCGCAGAACGAAGGCGCTGACCTTCTGATGATCGACACAGCGGGCCGCCTTCAGAACCGCGCCGACCTGATGGAGGAACTGGCCAAGATCGTCCGCGTCATCCGCAAGGTCGACGACACCGCCCCGCACAACACCCTGCTGGTACTGGACGCCACCACCGGCCAGAACGCCCTTAGCCAGGTGGAAACCTTCCGCAATCTGGCAGATGTCTCGGGCCTCGTAATGACCAAACTGGACGGCACAGCCAAAGGCGGCGTACTGGTCGCCCTCGCCGACAAGTTCGGCCTGCCGATCCACGCCATCGGTGTCGGCGAACAAATCGACGACCTCGCTCCGTTCGACCCCGAAGAATTCGCCGCCGCCCTCACCGGGTTGCAAAGCTGATCCGCCCCTTCATCTGGCCGAAAATACCTTCGGGGGGCGTGGGGGGCAGACAGCCCCCCACTCTCTCCGCCCAAGCGAAAGCCCCGATTTGAGCGACTGGCTGATCTCCCTCGAAGGCACCGAAGCAGGCCACCAACTCGCCCTCGCGCTCGCGCTGATGGCGGCCTTCCTGCATGCGGTTTTCGGTGCACTGCAAAAAGGCCGCCACGACCCGTGGATGTCGCGCGGGGCGATCGATGCCTGCTACTGCCTTATGGCGATGCCATTCGCCTTCTTCATCGTGCCATGGCCCGAACCTTACATGTGGCCGATCTTTGGCGTCGTCTGGCTGATCCATATCGGCTATAAAGTGCTGCAGGCGATGGCCTACACCAAAGGCTCCTATACCGTTGTCTATCCGGTCGTGCGCGGTACTGGCCCGCTCTTCACCGTGATCGGAGCCTATCTTTTGTTCGGTGAAACCTTCTCGGCCATCCAATGGCTTGGAGTCGCGACGCTTCTTGCGGGTATCTTCGGCCTTGCCGCCTATAACCTGCGCTACCTTGAGACTAATCGAGATACGCTGCAAATCGCGCTTGTGCTGGCGGTCGTCACGGGCCTCTTCGTGGCGCTCTATACGACCTATGATGCCTACGGTATCCGCGCTACGGCCGATCCGTTCACCTTCCTAGCGTGGTTCTTCATGATCGACGGGGCCGCGATGCCGATCTATGCTGCGCTCAGATACCGCGCAATGATCCACCGCCCTGCGCTTGGACCTCTGATGCTTCGCGGGTTCGCGGGCGGCATCATCGCGCCGATGTCCTTCGGTGCCATCATGCTCGCCACGCGACTGGACAAGGTCGGAGAGGCGGCGGTCCTGCGCGAAACCTCCACCGTTTTCGCAGCACTCATCGGCTGGCTGGTGCTGAAAGAAACTGTCGGCCCCAGACGCATTGCGTTGATGGCATTGATTGCACTCGGCGCAGTAATAGTTGAAATGGGCGGGTAAGCAGCAGGTTGGAATCATGGCAGAGAAAAAAGACATCAACCCATTCCTCAAACAGGTACTGGAACTTGGCCCCCCACTGGCCTTCTTCTTCATCTACCTGCGCCTGCGTGATGACAATTTCGTGATCGGCGGCACCGAGTATTCTGGGTTCATCGTCGCCACCATCCTGTTCGTGCCGCTGATGCTGGCTGCCATGGGCATCCTCTGGTACCTGACGGGCAAACTCAGCCGGATGCAGATTTTCACCGCATTCATGGTGATTTTCTTCGGCGGCCTCACCGCGTGGTTCAATGACGAGCGGTTTTTCAAGATGAAAACAACGCTGGTCTATGGCTTCTTTTCCGCCATCCTCGGGATCGGGCTTTTGCAGGGGAAATCCTACCTGGCATATGTTCTGGACGAGATGCTACCCATGCAGCACGAGGGCTGGATGATCCTCACCCGGCGTCTGTGTGCCTGTTTCGCAGTACTGGCCGCAGCCAATGAATTGGTCTGGCGCACGATGTCAACGGACCTATGGGTCAAGATCGAAACCTTCGGCTTTCCCATTGCCTTGATGGCGTTTCTGATGATGCAGTTCAACCTGCTGCAAAGCTATATGGATGATCCCGACAAGCAATAACTGTTCTTACCCAAGCGTAACAAGCTAACAAAATTTCTTGGCTTAAGCTTGAAGCTGTGAAAAGTTGGGTCACCACCCGCACCACTCAACCCCGGAGATCAGCGCCCGAATGATGGCATTTCCCAACAGTGGATTCCTGTCCGAAGCCTCTGAAGAGCTGCGCACCATGCTGGCAGCCCAGGCCACCGAAGTCACATTGGATCGGGGCGATGTCCTGTTCGAGCAGGACGATGAAGGCGATGCGCTTTATGCCATTCTTTCCGGTGCGCTCGAAGTGTCATTTCTTGCGTCGAGCGGGCGCAAGCTGTCTCTCAGCATGATGCGCCCAGGTGAGGTGTTCGGGGAAATCGCGTTGTTCGACAGCGGTCCCCGCACCGCAACCGTAACAGCAGCTGAGCCCTCCAAAGTCCTGCGCGTTCGCCAGAAAGACATGATGGCGCAGATTCGGGAACATCCTGACCTTGCGGTGGATCTGATCCGCTTGGCCGGTCTTCGCATGCGTTATATGGGCGCTCAATTGAACGAGCAGGTATTCCTGCCGATGCCGATCCGACTGGCGCGCAAGCTTTTGCACCTGGCAGGACAACAGGACAGCCCAACGGCACGTATCACGCTTTCGCAGAGCGAATTGGCCGAATTTGTCGGTGCGACGCGTGAGGCAGTGTCAAAGACCATTTCGACATGGAAACGCGACAATGTCGTCGAAGCTTCGCGCGGCGGGCTGCAGATCCACGACTTTGACGCGCTGCGGCAACTGGCCGAATCCGATTTAATCTAAATTTTCGGCACAGATGTGATCCGCTTCACATACGCAGCTTTAAGATTGCCCTAAGGTCAATCCCGTTACCGTAGGAGGTCGGTTTTATCATCCCCGATATCTGTCCACCGACCTCTCCCTGTACAGAGCCATATGCCTTCCCCGGCATATGGCTTTTTTCTTAACGAAGTATGAAAAAGGCCGGGAAAATATCCCGACCTTCTAATTTCGGATCTGTTCGCTGAGTTTATTATTCTAGGCTCAGCGCTACGAACCGGGGTTCCCCGCCCCGCCGCACCAGCAGCAGCAGAGATTTGCGTCCTGCTTCACGCGCCTCATCCATCCGCGTCTCCAGATCAGTGATCGAAGTCACCCTCTGCTGCCCCGCCTCAGTGATAAGATCACCGGCGCGCAGACCCTTTTCAAAGGCTTCCGAGGATTCATCAACATTGGTCACCAACAATCCTTCGGCATCGGCATCCAGACCCAATTCCTCGCGCTGGCTATCCCCCAGCGGAGCGATGGTCAGGCCAAGAATATCCTTGTCTTCCTCCGTCGGCGTTTCGGCTTCCGGCTCTTCGCCGTTCTCGGCACGTTCGGCGTCTTCGCGGCGGCCCAGCGTCACCAGCACAGTCTGGGTGCCTCCATCACGGTGCACGACCACACGCACAGATTTGCCAACGGTGGTCTCTCCCACCTGCCGCACAAGACCGCGTGTATCCTCGACCTCGACACCATCAAAGCTGATGATCACGTCTCCTGCCAGCAGGCCCGCTTCTTTTGCCGGGCCGTCCGGTACATCGCTGATCAACGCACCTCCGGGTTTGTCCAGCCCCATCGCCTCGGCCATATCCTCGGTCACGTCCTGAATGCGCACGCCCAGCCAACCGCGGCGGGTCTCCCCGAACTCACGCAGTTGATCAACGACCTTGATCACCACGTTCGAAGCCATCGAGAAACCAATCCCGATCGAGCCGCCATTGGGCGACAGGATCGCCGTATTTACGCCGATCACCTCGCCATTCATGTTGAACAGCGGCCCACCCGAGTTGCCCCGGTTGATCGCAGCATCTGTCTGGATGTAGTCATCATATGACCCGCTCAGCGCCCGATTCCGGGCCGAGATAATCCCTGCTGACACCGAAAAGCCCTGCCCCAGCGGGTTCCCCATCGCGATCACCCAATCGCCCACGCGGGCAATGTCGCTGTCACCGAACTGCACGTATTTCAGCGGCCCTTCCGCCTCGACTTTCAGCAGCGCGATGTCGGTCTTTTCGTCCCGGCCGATTACCTTGGCAACCAAATCTTTCGCGGGCTGGCCATCACCGGGAAAAAACTCGACCAATATCTCATCGGCTTCGGCAATCACGTGATTGTTGGTGACGATATAGCCGTCTTCCGAGATCACGAAGCCCGAGCCCAGCGCATTGCTGCGACGTGGACGATTTTCATTGTCCCCGCCATTGCGATCCTGAAACTCTCGGAAAAAGTCTTCGAATGGTGAGCCCTCAGGCACGATCCCTTGCGGGCCAGTCTGGCCTTCGATCAGCGTCGACGTGGTGATATTGACCACCGCAGGGCTAATCTGTTCAGCCAGCGGCGCCAGGCTATCACCCCGCGCCTGCGCGGACACGGATTGAGCCAAAACCAGCAGCACCCCCACTAACGTCAGCCACATCAGCCGCATCTTCATAACAAAATCGTCCCGTCGGACGGACACACTGCGCGCCTTAGCCTGCACTTGGGGTCTCCTTGTTGACTAATTCTCTATTGGCATCACCCGGATGCCCTTCTTTGCAACCAATGTAGTCAGTTTGTCCCGGCCCGCAACTCGGGATCGCGGGGAAATCACCGGTGCGTGAAACCATCGCATCAAAAACCGACCTGATATGCGCCCCACAGCAGCACCAGCCCACTGACCACACAAAGCAGCCCGACCAGCCGCCGCGCCTGTTCCGGCAACGCGCGCAGCGCCTCAAGCATGCGTTCTATAAGCGAAGGGGCCAGCGCATAGGCCAGCCCCTCGACAATCAGTACCAGCCCGAAGGCCAGAAGGATCATGCCCATCACTCAGCGGCCGCAGCTGCCGGAGCCCGACGCCCGGTCGGAGAAGCAAGGTAGTTGAAGAACTCCGAGTCCGGGCTCAGGATCAACGAGCTGTTGCTGCCTTGCAGGGCATTCTCATAGGCGGTCAGCGAACGGTAGAATTCAAAGAACTCCGGATCGGCACCATAGGCTTCGGCGAAGATCGCGTTGCGTTCGGCATCTGCCTCACCGCGAATGATCTCGGCCTCACGGTTGGCGTCGGAAACCAGTTCAACCACGGTCCGGTCGGCCTGCGCGCGCACACGCTGCGCGGCTTCGTTACCGCGGGCGCGTTCGTCGGTCGCTTCACGTTCCCGTTCTGCCTTCATCCGGTCAAACGTCGCCTCAAGGTTGGCCTGCGGCAGATCAGTCGCCTTCAGACGCACGTCGATTACGTTCACGCCCAGCGCACGTGCCTGTGCAATCGCGCTGTTGCGGATACGCAGCATCAGTGCGGCACGATCCGAGCTGAGGATGTCACGGGACGAAACCGAACCCAGTACTTCGCGGGTTTCGGCGCGCAGAATGCGGTCCAGACGATCCTCGGCAACCGGGATACCGCCGACACCAACGGCCTGACGGAACTGTTCCAGATCAGAAATCCGGTAGCGTGCGAAGGCATCGACCACCAGACGACGATCGTCCAGAGGCGTCACTTCCAGCGGCTGAACGTCAATCGACAGGATACGGTCGTCATACCGTACCACTTCCTGAATCAGCGGGATTTTGAATGCCAGCCCCGGATCTTCCTTAACCGCAACAACGCGACCAAATTGCAGAACCAGAGCGCGCTCACGCTCGTCCACGATGAAGATCGAGGACAGAACACCGACTATCGCAAGAAAGATGATCGGCAGAATAAACGTTGTCTTACGCATCAGTTGCTCTCCCCTGCAGGGTTACGGCGCAACTCGTTGAGCGGCAGATAAGGCACAACGCCCTGCCCCGATCCTGTCGAGTTTTCATCCAGAATGATCTTGTCCACATCACCCAGCACCTGCTCCATGCGTTCCAGATACAGACGTTTGCGGGTCACATCAGGTGCTTTGGAATATTCCTCCAAAACCGCGCTAAAGCGGCTGGCTTCACCCTGTGCACCGTTGATCTGCTGGGCACGATAAGCTTCAGCCTCTTCCAGTACCTGCGCGGCTTCACCACGCGCCTCAGCGAGAACGCGGTTGGCATAGGCGTCAGCGACGTTCTGCAACCTGTCACGCTCCTGCGCGGCGGCCTGAACGTCGCGGAACGCGGCAATCACGTCCTGCGGTGGATCAGCCTTGTCAAAGTTCACACGAACGATGTTCACACCCGAATCGTAGCTGTCCATTGTCTCTTGAATCAGTTCCTGCAGGCGATCAGCAATGATACCGCGATCCCGGTTCAGGATCGGCGCAAGTTCGCTTTGGGCAATAATCTCACGCATCGCCGATTCAGACACGGCGCGGATCGTCTGGCGCGGATCACGCAGGTTGAACAGGAATTTCGCCGGGTCATTGATGTTCCAGACAACCTGATAGTCGATATCGACCACATTCTCGTCGCCGGTCAGCATCAGACCATCGTCGCTGCCACGGGCACCGCCCATGTCTTCGTTCTGTTCGCGGGTGACCGGAATGACCTCGGCGGTCACAAACGGCCAAGGCGCAAAGTTCAGACCCGGATTTCCGACAGCCGAGAACTCACCCAGAAACAGTTCTACAGATTGTTCTTCGGGTTTGACTGTATAAAAGCTTGCTAGCCCCCACAGACCTGCCGCAACCAACAGACCGATCGCAACGGTCCCTTTGGTAAACGCGGGGCCACCGCCGCCGCCCGAACCATTTGTACCACGGCCACCGCCGCCACGACCGCCCATCAGGACGCGCAGCTGTTCCTGGCCCTTTTTCATCAGCTCATCGATCTCGGGGATCTGCGGGCCGTCACCTTCGGGGGGCTTGCGCCCATCCCCGTTGTTACCCCGATTTCCTCCGCCTCCGGATGAGCCTCCGCCCCCCCAGGGGCCGCCGCTGTTGCCCGCCATATGTATCTTTTCCCTTGTGTTGGACCGTGTGATCACGGGTTCCCTTGTAACGTGTGTGCGCGCGCTTGCAAATCAAGCCGTGCGCACAGGTTGCCGCATTGTCACCAGTTCTTCGGCCATCACCGGATGAACTGCAACCGTACGGTCGAAATCTTCTTTGGTGGCACCCATCTTTACGGCAATTCCGGCAAGTTGGATCATCTCACCCGCGCCCGGCGCAACGATGTGACAGCCGAGTATTTTCCGCGTCTCTTGCGACACGATCAGCTTCATCAGCACGCGCTGTGTGCCTCCGGCAAACGCCTTCTGCATGGGCTTGAATGAGGTCGCATAAACCTCAATCGGTTCCTGTTCCGCAGCCGCTTCCTCGCTGAGGCCCACAGTACCCATTTCCGGCTGGGTAAAGATCGCGGTCGGGATCAGTTCGTGATCAACGGGCGTTGGGTTGCCTTTAAAGACGGTCTCGACAAAGGCCATGCCTTCGCGGATCGCCACAGGGGTCAGGTTCACCCGATCGGTTACATCACCAATGGCAAATATCGAGGGCACGCCTGTCTGGCTGTACTCATCCACGATGATCTCACCCTTGCGACCGCGCGCGACGCCCAAAGCCTCAAGCCCCAGATCATCCGCATTCGGCGCGCGACCCGTGGCATACATCACAACGTCGAACAGCTGCTCGGAGCCATTTGTGGCCTTCACCCAGATTTTGTCGCCTTGCTTTTTCATCTCAAGCACGTTGGTGCCCAGATGCAGGTCGATGCCGTTCTGGCACATCTCTTCACTGATCAGCCCGCGCGCCTCATCATCAAAGCCCCGCAGAATTTGCGCCCCGCGATAGAACTGAGTCGTTTTGACCCCCATCCCATTCATGATCCCGGCAAATTCACAGGCGATATAGCCACCGCCAACGATCAGCATGGATTCGGGCAGTTCCTCCAGGTGGAAAATCTCATTCGAGGTGATCGCAAGATCAGATCCGGGGAACTCGGGTACAACCGGACGACCGCCCGTTGCGACAAGAATATGCTTGGCTGTCTTGCGGGTACCATCAGCCAGTTCCACCGTATGCGGATCAACGACATGGGCGCGCTGGTCGAAACTCTCGACACCATTGTTCTTCAGGATATTGCGGTAGATACCTTCCAACCGATCGAGCTCTGCGTGCAGCTTAACTTTGAAAGTGTTCCAGTTGAACGCACCCGGCTGCATGTCCCAGCCATAAGCCTGCGCGTCCCCGACCGTATCCGCGAACTCGCTAGCGAAAACCATCAGCTTCTTGGGTACACAGCCACGGATCACGCAGGTTCCGCCGTAACGATCCTCTTCCGCCAGAGCCACCTTGGCGCCGTTTTCACCCGCCGCCACCCGTGCCGCGCGAACTCCGCCCGAGCCGCCTCCGATGACGAACAGATCATAGTCAAAGCTCATGTACGAGTTCCTTTTATTCCGCGTGGCCAAAATTCACTGGATATCTGGGCGCAAATCCTGAACTGCCAACCCCTGACGCGGGAAATAGTGATTTTTCTTCTGCAGTTTATCGCGCTACTTGCCTGATCTTTAGTCCGCCAGATCGGAAAACAGGTTGTCCCCACCGTCACCCAGCATATCGGTCAGGACTGTACCCTCATTGATATCACGCAATTCGACCCGGCCATCGCCATAACCAATGACAACCTTGTCGCAAATATCAATGAACAGCCCATTTTCGACCACACCCGGGATCTGATTCATTACCAGTGCCAATTGGCGGGCATTGCCGATCCGCTTGAGATGCAGGTCCAGAATGTGATTGCCCTCATCTGTAACCTTGGGCGCCTCACCGTTCATGCGCAAAGTGACCGAGGTGCCCAGCACATCCATTGTGTCCAGCGCTTCTTCAATCAGGGTGCGGGTGGTCTGCCAGCCGAACGGGATCACCTCAACCGGCAGAGGGAATGCGCCCAGCGTCTCAACCTCTTTGCCTGCATCCGCGATCACCACCATCTGATCGCTGGCTGTGGCCACAATCTTTTCCTGCAACAGCGCAGCACCACCGCCCTTGATCAGGTTGAACTCGCCATCAAACTCATCCGCGCCGTCGATTGTCAGGTCCAACCAGCCGGCCTGATCCAGCGAGACGACCTCGATCCCTTCTTCCCGCGCCAATTGCGCCGTCGCGGTCGACGTCGGAACGCCCTTGATTTTCAACCCTCCATCGCGCACCCGTTCACCCAGGCGGCGCACCAACCATGCGGCGGTCGAGCCTGTCCCCAATCCCACACGCATCCCGTCCTGAACAAGATCGGCGGCGCGACAGGCAGCAACGTATTTCGCTTTGTCGATGGGCGACAAGTCTCTGGTCATGGCAGCTTCCCCCAAGAATACTGCCAGACTTATACGGAATGCCCCGCGCAACTGCGAGAGGCAAAACACGCCATACCTGTGCTAACATGTCGCTGAAATACGCGTTTCCGATAGGAAACGTCGCAATCAGCCTCTATTGTGATCGCCAGACCCCCTAGATAGTCGCCATGGAATCGCCATACCGCCTGCACTACGCCCCAGACAACGCCTCGCTGGTGATCCGACTGGCGCTGGAAGAGATGGGCCTGCCCTATGAGACCATACTGGTCGATCGCGCCCGCGATGCACAGAATAGTGCGGCGTATCGGGCGTTGAATCCGAACGGGCTGATCCCGGTGCTGGAGACGCCCCAGGGTCCGATCTTCGAGACCGCCGCAATCCTGCTGTGGCTGGCTGATACGCATGGGCAATTGGCCCCGACACAGGTCAGCCCTGATCGGGCGGCATTCCTGAAGTGGCTGTTCTTCGCCTCTAATACCCTGCATGCCGACCTGCGAATCCTGTTTTATGCCGAGAAATACATCGCGGCAGATCAGGCCGATACACTACGCTCCGGCATCCGCCCCCGGCTGCGGCAGCACCTGAATCTGCTGGATGCTCAAGCCCAAAAAGCGCCCGACTGGTTCAGTGCTGATCACCCGTCAGTCCTGACGATATATGTCGCCTGCATGATGCGTTGGATGGCGCTTTATCCCGCTAAGGCGGACCGCAGCTGGTATCAACTCGCCGACACGCCTTATCTGCAAAAAATCCTGATGCAGCTAGAATCAAACCCGTCGACCCGCGCCGCCATTGCCGCCGAGGGGCTGGGGGTCACTCCCTTCACCTCGCCGACCTACGCCAACCCTCCAGAAGGCTCAGCTACCTGATATGTTTCTCTCTGTCTTCGATATGTTCAAAGTGGGCATCGGCCCATCTTCTTCCCACACCATGGGTCCGATGGTGGCCGCCGCACGGTTCCTTGACCTGATGCGCGCCTCACCGTTCGAGTTTTCGGGCCTGCGCGGCTCGTTGCACGGCTCGCTGGCCTTTACCGGCGTCGGCCACGCCACCGACCGCGCTACCATTCTGGGCCTCGCCGGGTTTGTGCCTGACACCTATGACAACGACAAGGCCGAAGCCACACTGGCAGCTATCGCAGAATCCCATACGGTGACACCCGAAGGCCTGCCGACGCTGAGCTTTGATCCCAAAGCCGATCTGATCTTCGACTACGACAACAATCTGCCCGGTCATGCCAATGGTATGATCCTGATGGCCACTGACGCACAAGGCGATGTCATCCTGCGTCAGGTCTACTACTCCATCGGTGGAGGATTTGTTCTTACGGAAGAGGAATTGGCCGAAGGCAAGGCAACTGACGAAGGTGCGCCTGTGCCCTTCCCGTTCAAATCCGCCGCCGAAATGCTGCAAATGGCCAAAGACAACGGTAAAAGCATCGCTCAGATGAAGCGCGAAAATGAGATCGCGCGCGGTTGCGCGGATAGCTTTGCCAAAGGCACCGCGCGTCTTTGGCAGGTCATGAATGACTGCATCGAGCGTGGGCTAAAAACGGATGGCATCCTGCCCGGTGGTCTCAGCGTGCGCCGCCGCGCCAAGGGCATCCACGATGCCCTGCTGGCGGAACGCGGCATGAACCTGAATGCCCCGCATACGATCAACGACTGGATGAGCGTCTACGCCATGGCCGTAAACGAGGAAAACGCAGCCGGTGGGCAAGTTGTCACCGCCCCTACAAATGGCGCGGCAGGCGTGCTGCCATCAGTTCTGCGCTATTACCTCGATCACGTGCCCGGCGCGTCCGAAAGCCATGTCGAGGATTTCCTGCTGACCGCCGCCGCCATCGGTGGTCTGGTCAAGTTCAACGCTTCGATCTCGGGCGCTGAAGCGGGCTGTCAGGCCGAGGTTGGCAGCGCGTCAGCCATGGCTGCGGCAGGCATGTGCGCCGTGATGGGCGGTACGCCTGAGCAGGTTGAAAATGCCGCCGAGATCGCGTTGGAACATCACCTTGGCATGACCTGCGATCCAGTCGCGGGCCTTGTGCAGGTGCCGTGTATCGAGCGTAACGGCCTGGGTGCGATCAAGGCCGTCTCTGCCGCATCGCTGGCGCTTCGCGGCGACGGCAAGCACTTTATGCCTTTGGACGCGGCCATTGAAACGATGCGCCAGACCGGTGAGGATATGCACGAGAAGTACAAGGAAACCTCTTTGGGCGGGTTGGCCGTCAACGTGCCGAACTGCTGATCTGACAGCAAGAACAAGTGGGGTGACATGCGCGGACATTGCCTGTGCGGCAAGATTGGATACGAGGTTGACCCTCCGGTTCTGTCCTGTGTCACATGCCATTGCGACAGCTGCCGTCGCCAATGCGCCGCTCCGATGACCACCTATTTCGGCGTGCGCGACGGCAATTGGCGCTGGACCGGTGAGCAGCCGAAACGCTTCAATTCCTCACCTGGAGTCGAGCGCAGTTTCTGCCCCCATTGCGGCACGCCGATATCCTTCCGGTCCACGGTGATGTCGGATGTGATGCACCTCTACGTCGCGACACTGGAAAATCCCGAAGTACTCAGCCCGACCTTGCATGTCGCGCATGAGGAAAAGCTTAGCTGGCTGCAGCTTGGTGACGGCCTGCCCACCTGCATCGGCCCGGATTACACCAAAGTCCAACCCCTGCCCGACACCTGAGATCAGAGCTTCCCCCTCTGCCGCGAAACCGCTAGCGTCGCGCACATGACTCAGGATCGCCCCGTTCTCGGCATCATATTGATGCTCGGTTTTTGCGTGCTCGCACCGCTTGGTGACGGGATGGCAAAGCTGTTGGGTGAAACCACAGCTTTGGGACTGTTGGTACTGGTGCGGTTTGCTGTTCAGGCGATTATCCTGATCCCACTGATCGCGATGACCGGCAAGCCATGGAAGATGACGCCGCGCGTTTTGCGCCTGACGATGATCCGCACCCTTCTGCACATCATTGGGATCGCAGCGATGTTCACAGCGCTGCAATATATGCCGCTGGCCGATACCGTGGCCATCGCCTTTGTAATGCCTTTCATCATGCTGCTGTTGGGCAAATACGTTCTGGGCGAACAGGTCGGCCCCCGTCGTTTGATCGCCTGTGTCGTGGGATTCATTGGCACCTTGCTGGTGATCCAGCCTAGCTTTGCACAAGTGGGCGCGCCTGCCTTGTTGCCCTTGATCGTCGCAGTGGTCTTCGCCCTGTTCATGCTGGTTACGCGGCAGATCGCCAAGGAAACAGACCCGGTTGCGCTGCAGGCTGTATCGGGGGCCATGGCTACCGTCTTTTTGCTTCCGATTGTCCTGCTGGGTTCCCAGATCGGCCTGCCCGCAATGTCCCTGACGATGCCCACGGCCGAGACGCTCTGGCTGCTGCTGGGAATCGGTGTGCTGGGCACCGTGGCGCATCTGCTGATGACATGGTCTCTGCGCTATGCGCCGTCTGCGACTCTGGCCCCGATGCAATATCTAGAGATTCCGGTCGCCACCCTGATCGGCTGGCTGATCTTCCACGATCTGCCAAACGGGCTGGCCGCGCTAGGCATCGGCATCACCATCGCGGCCGGGCTCTACGTTATCCTGCACGAGCGGGCCAACGCTCGGTCCGGCCCGACTGAAACGCCTGCATGACCTGATCCAACGCCGCGCGCGGCAGGATCGTCAGCAACCCGGGTCCATTGACCTCAAGCGTTAGCGCTCCTAGCGCTCGGTTAGAGGTTCCGACCTGCCCGTCCGGTTCCAGCACCAGATCATCAATCGGCCATTCCAGCCCCTCGCTGCGCCCGGTCACCCGCCGCAGCGGAAACAATGAAACCGTGTCTCCTGCTGTGAGCTCCAGACTGATCCTGGGTGGCGCATGAAAGACAATTTCTCGTGCGCCCAACAGGACACAAGGCCGATCCTGCAACCGAACCAGAGTATTGAACGCCACCAACTGATGATCCACCCGCGCGCCCAGAAATCCTGCTGCCAGCACCACAGGCGCGTCCATATTGCGCAGCGCCTTGTCAAAATCGGTGCTGTTCTGCTCGGATATCTGGAACAACCGATCCTTGGGAATCCGGGCCAGATATTCTGCCGTAATCGAGTCCAAATCGCCGATCACTGCGTCCGGCATCCGTCCCGAATCAATCAACGCAGCCGCACCGCCATCCGCCGCAACGGCAGAATTGACGCGATTTAGCACCAGATTCACATCCTCTGAACAGATTTCTCCCCCGCCAAACAGCCCGATTGGCCCGCCAGAGCGAACAATTGCCCCATTTTCCACAAGATTGACCATAATTTCCAGTTTTGGACATAATGAAACCACAAAATGATAGCTTCATGGCTAGAGTTTCGAGTCGGTTGCCCCTGCTGTGTCTGGTAATCGACCTGGTAGTTTGTAAAGGACATGCGTCTGATGGTACAGAACAACAAGGTACTCACCGTTTCATACGGCACCTTCTCGTGCACCCTCGAAGGCTTTGACGATTCATTTGAAACAATGAAGGCGATCGCCGAGTATTTCCGGGACCTTGCAGCGGATGACCGATACTTCGGATCGGAACCTCCTCAGCCTGACGCCGAGATGCTGACCCGGATCGCACAGCGGGACGCCGCACAGAAGGTTGAAGCCAGCCAGAACGAGACCGGCCTGTTGCTGCGCGCAACGGAAACCGCCCCGGTTGCAGCACCGACCCCCGCTGCAATTGCGCCAGCCACAACACATGAACCTGTTCAGCCTGTCGCGGATGTTGTTCCCCCTGCTCCGTCTGCTCCGCAATCCGACGATGCCCCCGCCGCTGACAGTATCGCAGCCAAGCTGCAGCGAATCCGGGCTGTTGTTTCGCATTCCGATGCTGCCCCTGCCGGATACTCTGAAGACGAAGACGTCAGCTATCTGCAGCCTGTGAAGCCAAAGGTCGATGCAATCTCTGCCGCTTTTGAGTCCGGCGCGCTGAGCCCGGCCGATCTGGAAGACACTGCTACGGACGACGCTCCGGCAACGGCCCCGCAGGTCGAACAGCCTGCCGAACCCGAGCAAATGGCAACCATCGCTGAGCTGCCCGTTCAGGACGAAGAACCACTCGCGCCTGCCGCCATCAAGCAGGACGAAGTCGAAGCAGCCCCGATCATCTCACCGGCGATCACTGCCGAACTTGAAGACGAGGACGAAGCGCCCGAACAGCCGGCAGCCGATGTCACGGACAAGGACGTGTTGTTCTCGGACCTCGACGACGACCCTGAAACTGAAGACGAAGGCCCGTCAAACATTCTGAATGGCCAGGACGACACCGACGAAGATGAAACATCACCGGATCTTACCGGCCTCACCCATGGCGTCATCTCGGCCGAGGATGAGGCGCTGCTGCTTGACGAAATGGCGCTGGTAGAAACCGAGCTGGCGGCAAACACGACGGCTGAGCTGCCCGATATGACGGGTCTGGATCAGGACGTCTCGCGCCTGATGGACGAAGCGGGCGCCCATATGGATGATCCTGCCACCAGCGGCCAGCGCGAAACATATTCTCACCTGCGCACTGCCGTTGCTGCAACCGAAGCAGACCGCGAAGATGGCGCAGACAAATCTCAGACCCCCGAGGATGATTATCGCGGTGATCTGGCCTCGGTCGTCAATCCACGCCGACCCGAGATCGAGGTCACCAGTGAACGCCCCACCCCGGATGCTGCCGCACCATTGAAACTGGTGGCTGAACAGCGGGTGGATACCGAAACGGCTGACACCGGCCCGGTGACACCGCGCCGTGTCACCTCGGCGGACGAGGAATCTGCAGATGAAGATGTTGGTTTTGCAGCCTTTGCGCAAGAACAGGGTGCCCAATCACTACTCGACCTGCTGGAAGCTGCCGCGGCTTATCTGTCCTTCATCGAAGGTCAGGAGCAGTTCTCGCGTCCACAGCTGATGAACAAAGTTCGCTCGCTCAAGCAGGACTCGTTTAACCGCGAAGAAAGCTTGCGCTCATTCGGTCAGTTGCTGCGGGACGGCAAAATCGAAAAGGCCGGAGGTGGCCGTTTCGCCGCCTCAACCCAAATCGGGTTCCGCCCGAACGACGACGAGCGTGCCGCTGGCTGACACCAAGATCCCCCCAATACCCCCTCAAGACAAAATTGGGCCAGAGGAAACTCTGGCCCTTTTTCGTTCCGTGGCTGGCAGCCAAAAAGCCAGTCAAGTTCAGAAGTTGAACGCCAGCGCCACGTAAGGGCCGGTCAGGATCAGATCAATCACATCGCGCCCGTCTTCAAACTCAACATCCAGATGGCGATACCCGCCCGCAACGTTGATATTCTCACGCCAATTCCAACTAGCCTGCACCAGCGCCTCCCACTGGAATTCCGAGCCATAACCGAAGCCGCCGATATTGCCCATCGCTGTGAGGCTCCAGCGGTCATTCAGCGCGTAGTTATAGCGTGCGCCGATCAACGGGTCGGTCCAGCTTTGATCTGTGCTGAAGGTGCGATCCAGCACGGTGGTCGAAACATCCAGGTCCCAATGGCGCAGCCCGGCCAACGCTTCCAACCGTGACCGATCATCCTGATAGACCGCATAGCTGGCCGCCAGTGAGACCATCGTGCCCTCAAGATCCCAACTGGCTGCATCGTCAAACCGACCGACCGAGACATCGTCACCCAAATTGAGATAATTGAACTCACCACCAATGGTCCAACGCCCATTTCGGGCCTGACCAGCGATCAGGAACGCGCCCTTCAGAATGTCGAAGATCGAGGTATCCCCGTTCACCGGCGGGTTTGGTCCCACGTCCAGTGAGGTTCTGAATTCCGGCCCCCAGAAATAAGGCGCAATGGTATAGCGCCAATCATCGGCCTGAGCGCTGCTCGCGATACATGTTGTGGTAACCGCCGCTAATACCCGGTTTTTCATGCCCTATCTGCCTCTGGTTGCCGCGAAAGAAAGTCGCAAACATCGTGCCACGCAGAAGACACCAAGACAATCGGGCGGCTTAGCTTTGATCTTGATCCGGGTCCTCTTTGCCCACCCCGCGGAAGACAAATTTGAACGGCAACGCCCAGACAATGCCAAGCGCGACATATACCAGAAGTTCCAGCCAGATCGGCGGGCGATCCAGCCAGTTCACGATTGTCACAACCGCAACGATATAGACGGGGAGCCCGATCAGCAGCAGCACCAATGACCACCGCCGACGTGCCTTATAGCTGAGGCCGGGTTTGTCGTTGCTGCTCATCAATCTGCAAACGGGTCGGTCACCAGAATGGTGTCCTCCCGCTCCGGGCTGGTGGACAACAGGGCGACCGGACATTCGATCAATTCCTCGACGCGGCGCACGTATTTGATCGCGTTCGCAGGCAAGTCTGCCCAACTGCGCGCGCCTTCGGTGGATTCGCTCCAGCCCGGCATCTCTTCGTAAATCGGCGTGCAACGTGCTTGCTGGTCGGCGGCGGTCGGCAGATAGTCCAGACGATCGCCATCCAGCTCATACCCGACACAAATTTTCAGCGTCTCGAACCCGTCCAATACATCCAGTTTGGTCAGGGAGATGCCGTTCACGCCGCTGGTCGCGCAGGTTTGACGTACCAGACAGGCATCGAACCAACCACAACGGCGTTTGCGCCCCGTCGTGGTGCCGAACTCATGCCCCCGTTCGCCCAGGCGTTGGCCATCTTCGTCGTCTAATTCGGTTGGGAAAGGCCCCTCACCCACGCGGGTCGTGTACGCCTTGACGATGCCCAAAACGAAGTCGATCGAACCCGGTCCAATCCCAACGCCTGTCGAGGCCTGGCCCGCAATCACATTCGACGATGTCACAAACGGATAGGTCCCGAAATCGATATCCAGCAGCGCACCCTGTGCGCCTTCGAACAGGATTCGCTTGCCTGCCTTGCGCTTCTCGTTCAGCACCTTCCACACCGGTGCTGCGAAAGGCAAAATCTGCGGCGCGATCTCTTTCAACTGCGCAATCAATGCATCGCGATCAATTGGTTCCAACCCCAGCCCATTGCGCAGCGCATTGTGATGGACCAAGGCCCGATCGACCCGCAGCGCTAGCGTCGCATCATCAGCCAGATCAGCCACCCGGATCACACGCCGACCAACCTTGTCTTCATAGCATGGACCGATCCCGCGACCGGTCGTGCCGATCTTGGCCACCGAGTTCTGGCTTTCGCGCGCACGATCCAGCTCGCCATGGAACGGCAGGATCAGCGGGGTGTTCTCGGCAATCATCAGCGTCTCGGGCGTGATATCGACACCCTGCGCGCGGATGGTACCGATCTCTTTGATCAGGTGCCAAGGGTCCAAAACGACCCCATTGCCGATCACGCTCAGCTTTCCACCGCGTACGACGCCCGAAGGTAGCGCATGCAGTTTGTAAACCTCACCCTCAATGACCAGCGTGTGCCCGGCATTATGTCCACCCTGAAAACGCGCGATCACATCCGCTCGCTCACTGAGCCAGTCGACGATCTTGCCTTTTCCTTCGTCACCCCACTGGGCGCCGACAACAACCACGTTGGCCATATCCGGTCCTTTTGCGCTGAATATTCAAACCCGGCTCATATAGCCGGGCACAGACGGCAGGGAAACCGATATTTCGCCGCAGACACAAATCGTGCTGCGCGCGATGCCTCCGGTGGAGGTGATTTTGGCCAGATGAAGAGCGGATCCCCTGCTTCATCTGGCCAAAAGTACCTCGGGGGAGTCGCCCGGACGGGCGGCGGGGGCAGCGCCCCCTCTGCTTTTAGCGCAAGTGTACGGGATGACCGTGGGGTGTTGTCAGGTAAGCCTCTTCCCATGCATTGCGAAGATCCTGGACATCATCAGTGGGCGCTTCCCCCTGCTCAGCCAGCAGCGCCTCCAAGGTCTCCAACCAAGCGTGAAAGTAATCGTCCCCACCATCCAGATCTTTTTTGAGGCCGTTCCGTTTCAAAGTATTGGAAAACCGTTCCGCCCAGTCCGGCCAATCAAACCGGCCCGCTTCGTTCAAGGCCACTGTGACCGCAAAAACCTGCGCGTGCCAGGGCTCGGCAAAAATCGGCTCGGGGGCCGAGTGAGTGATACAATCGCTCATGCGGGCTCCAAATAAGACTGCCAGAGGTCCAGCACGACTTCATCCGCCGGATGCTCGGGGTTTGCCCAAAGTTCTGAGGCGGGAAACACGACCGCATATAGCGGCTCGGGGGCTTCACCCAACCCATGGGCGTTGGAATCCGGCAGGACATGAGTGCCATGCAGCCTGAGGATGCGACCCGTTGCACCCGCGGCATAGATCGGCAACCGGGTGTGGCCGCCATCAACCAGTCGATTGGCGCTCTGGCTCAAGGTTCGGACTGCTTGTTCGGCTTGAAACCGAACTTCGACGTTCGACGGGCGATCTGCGGGTCCACCTTTGGCCAAAGCGCCTGCGACGGCGTCAGCCATCAGGGTACGCTCAGTCAGAGGATGAACACCATCCCCGTCAACACCGCGCAAATCATCAAGCGTCAGGACACCCTTTTCGACCAGAAGATCAGCCAGACCAGACATCCATTTCTCATAGTAAGAAAACCGCGCGTAGTCCGTAGGAGACAACCTTTCCCGCGCGTGACGTGAGACATCGATATTCCATTGCCCCAAAAACCCCGCAGCGAGCGTTACCGCCAGCGCCCGACCGTGCCAGTCTTCGGCAAACACCGGCGCGTCTTCGGGTTCCGGGTTCACCGGACCATCACCAAAGCGCCCTCCCATATCATGGACCCGCGTCATGACGGCACCTTGGGTAGCCCAGTGCCGATCATGCTGTCGCGGGTGACCAGCGCCGCCAATTCGTCCGCGTTCAATCCTTCTGTGCCCTCTGGGCGCATCGGCAGGACGAGGTAACGAATTTCGGCCGTCGAATCCCAAACGCGGACCGAAGTGCCTTCGGGCAAGGTAATGCCAAACTCAGACAGGACCTTGCGCGGCTCTCGCACGGCGCGGGCGCGGTAAGCGTCAGATTTGTACCAGCCGGGTGGAATTCCTAGCAGCGGCCACGGGTAACAGCTGCACAAGGTGCAGACGACCATGTTGTGCTGTTCAGGCGTGTTCTCGACGACCACCATATGCTCACCCTGACGACCGTAAAACCCCAGATCGGCCACGACCGATGTGGCGTCCGCCAGCAGCGCGGCTCTGAAATCGGGATCACTCCAAGCCTTGGCAACAACATGCGCGCCGTTCTGTGGACCTATCTTGTTCTGATAAGTATCGATGATTTCATCCAGCGCTGCAGGATCAATCAGACCCTTGCGGGTCAGAATCGTCTCAAGCGCTTTGACGCGCAGCGCGGGTTCGGGAGGCAACAGGGCGTGCGGGTGGTCGTGATCATCATGTGGCATGAGGCGCAGCCTGCGCGACAGAACAGCGCTCTGTCCAGTCTCTTTGGTGTGATATGAAACATCACCGCACGTGATGCCAACTCGTGACTTGCCCCCGCTGGCAAACTTGCATAAGTACCACGCGATACACGCCACGCTGTACAGGACCACCATGGAAAACGTCGTTCTCATCATCCACCTTCTTCTGGCCTTGGGCCTGATTGTCGTTGTGCTGATGCAACGTTCCGAAGGCGGCGGCCTTGGGATGGGTGGCGGTGGCGGCGGGGCCATGACGGGCCGCGCGGCAGCAACGGCGTTGGGCAAGCTGACATGGATCCTGGCCGCGTGCTTTATCGTCACCTCGATCACGCTGACGATTCTGGCGGCCCAGAAATCTTCTGGCAGCTCGGTGATTGACCGTTTGGGCGTGCCTGCCCCGGCCCCGGCTGAGGAAAGCGCTCCGGCAGTCCCATCGGCAGATGAATTGTTGCCGCCGGCGCAAGGCGACAATGCTCCGCTGATCCCGCAGGCGGCCGACTAAGCCACAAAACCTAGAAAATCATAAGGGAACTGCAACAGCATCTTGCGGTTCTCTTGCGCTATGTGCGCGAATCCTTTATACGTGAAGTCCCGTGATGCAGCGGTTTTTTCGAACCGCCGGGCAGCTAATAATGACGTCTCACGGGAGCAGCCGAAAAACATGGCGCGTTTTATTTTCATCACTGGTGGTGTGGTTTCGTCCTTGGGCAAAGGACTGGCTTCGGCGGCGTTGGGATCGCTGTTGCAGGCCCGGGGATATTCGGTGCGTCTGCGCAAGCTGGACCCCTATCTAAACGTCGATCCGGGCACCATGTCGCCCTTCGAACATGGCGAAGTATTCGTTACCGATGACGGCGCTGAAACCGATCTGGACCTTGGCCATTACGAACGCTTCACCGGTGTGGCGGCACGCAAGACCGACTCGGTCAGCTCGGGGCGGATTTATTCCAATGTGCTGGAGAAAGAGCGCCGTGGAGATTACCTCGGCAAAACCATTCAGGTGATCCCGCACGTCACGAATGAGATCAAGGATTTCATCGCGATTGGCGAGGATGAAGTTGATTTCATGCTCTGTGAAATCGGCGGCACCGTAGGTGATATTGAGGGCCTGCCCTTCTTTGAAGCGATCCGCCAGTTCAGTCAGGACAAGCCGCGCGGTCAGTGTATCTTCATGCACCTGACGCTGCTGCCCTATATCAAAGCATCGGGCGAGTTGAAAACCAAGCCAACCCAGCATTCGGTGAAAGAGTTGCGCTCGATCGGTCTAGCCCCTGACATTCTGGTTTGCCGGTCCGAGGGACCGATTCCAACCAAAGAACGCGAAAAGCTGGCCCTGTTCTGCAACGTCCGCCCTGACAGCGTGATTGCCGCACAAGACCTCAGCACCATCTACGACGCCCCGCTGGCCTATCACCGTGAAGGTCTGGATCAGGCGGTTCTGGACGCATTCCAGATCAGCCCGGCCCCCAAGCCCGATCTGGCCAAATGGGAAGACGTCAGCGACCGCATCCACAACGCCGAAGGCGAAGTGAAAGTAGCCATCGTCGGCAAATACACCCAGCTTGAAGATGCCTATAAGTCAATTGCCGAGGCCCTGACCCATGGCGGCATGGCCAACCGCGTCCGCGTCAAGATCGAGTGGGTCGATGCCGAGGTGTTTGACAACGAAGACGCCGCACCTCATCTGGAAGGCTTCCACGCCATCCTCGTCCCCGGCGGCTTTGGCGAACGTGGCACCGAAGGCAAGATCAAGGCCGCTCAATATGCGCGTGAACACAAAGTGCCCTATCTGGGCATCTGTCTGGGCATGCAGATGGCCGTGATCGAAGCCGCACGCAACGCGGCGGGAATCACCGAAGCCGGGTCCGAGGAATTTGACCACGAGGCTGGCAAAAAGCGTTTTGAACCCGTTGTTTACCACCTGAAAGAATGGGTGCAGGGCAACCACAAGGTCGAACGCAAAGTCGGAGACGACAAGGGCGGCACCATGCGTTTGGGCGCCTATAATGCGGTTCTGGCCGAAGGCTCGAAGGTCGCGGAAGTCTATGGCGGCACCCAGATTGAGGAACGCCACCGTCACCGCTATGAGGTCGACATCAAGTACCGCGACAAACTGGAAAAGGCAGGCTTGAATTTCTCGGGCATGTCGCCAGATGGGCGTTTGCCGGAAATCGTCGAATGGTCGGATCACCCATGGTTTATTGGTGTTCAGTATCACCCGGAACTGAAATCCAAACCCTTCGACCCGCACCCCCTGTTCCGCGAATTCGTGCGCGCCGCGAAAGACACCTCGCGTCTGGTCTGATCACGGGCCGATAACAGATTTGTACCAGTCGGCGCGAAATATCTTTACGCGCCGGCGGTTTGCACGGTTAACTGCCGCCATAGCAGCGACAGGAGACCGGCCATGACCGATCAGATTACCCAAGCAGAAACATTTGCCGCCCTGCACAAGAAGGGTGATCCGGTCATCCTCTATAACATTTGGGACCCCGGCAGCGCCGTCGCTGTACGCGATGCAGGGGCCAAAGCGCTGGCGACTGGCAGTGCTCCGGTGGCAATGGCGCAGGGGTTTTCGGACGGCCAGAACATCCCGTTTGAGTTGGCGTTAGACAACGCTCGCCGCATTGTCGAGGCGGTTGATATACCGGTCACCATGGACCTCGAAGGCGCTTATGCCGAGGATACTTTTGGCATATCGGCCAATGTCAAACGCGCGCTGGAAACCGGTGTAATCGGCTTTAACTTCGAAGATCAGGTCGTTGGAACTAAAGATCTTTATGATATCGAAACACAGGCAGCGCGTGTCGCTGCGATGCGCGAAAGCTGTGACGTGGCCGGTGTTCCCGCCTTCATCAACGCCCGCACTGACATCTTCCTCAAAGCCGCTCCGGACACGCATGATCAAGCGATGCTGGATGACGCCATGGCCCGCGCGGCCGCCTACGCCGATGCCGGAGCCAGCGGGTTCTTCGCGCCGGGCCTGAAAGACGAATCCATGATCGGCCAGCTTTGCGCGGCCACCGACCTGCCGGTCAACATCATCGCCCTGCCCGGCACGCCTGACACGCCGACGCTGGCGAAACTCGGCGTGGCCCGGATCAGCTATGGCCCGGTTCCCTATCGGCAAATGACCGCTTGGTTACAGGATTCAGCACGCGCCGCGCTGCAATCCGGTGGATGATCCACTTTTAGGGGATTGCATTTCAACCTGTTCCTCCGCACCTTGCATCCGATACCAGCGGAGGACACCTTGTGGCCAAAGGATACTGGGTTGCCCATGTCGATGTAGACGACATTGAAACCTACAAATCTTACATTGCTGCCAATGCGGCCCCATTCGCCGATTACGGGGCCAAGTTTCTTGTACGCGGCGGCGAGAGGAGCGAGCCTGAAGGCAAGGCTCGCGCCCGCACAGTTGTCATCGAATTTCCCAGCTATGAACAGGCGCTGGCCTGCTATGAAAGCGATGCCTATCAAGCCGCCAAGGCCTTGCGCGATCCGGTTTCGACCGGCGATCTTGTGATTATTCAGGGCTATGAGGGCTAGCACCGCTTGGCGCGCCTCGAATTACGGAATATCCTGCCGATATGTTGAAAAAATTCTTCCAGGCCTTTCGGCCGCCGCAACATGACAAACTGCCCGATCCTGATGCCGAACTGGCCCTGGGGGCATTGCTGGTACGTGTCGCGCAGGCCGACCGCGACTACAAGCTGGAAGAGATCAGCCTGATCGACCGCATTCTTGCGCGACTTTACCAGCACAATGCGATCGAGGCCGCCAAGGTCCGCGCCACCTGCGAAAAATTGCACGCAGCTGCTCCGGAAACAGATACATTCGGCAAACTGATCCGCGAAACCACCGATCTTCAGGAACGCTTGGCCGCGCTTGACGCCCTGTGGGAGGTCGTGCTGGCCGATGGCAACTCGGACGAGGGCGAGGTCAAGATCGTCGAAGAAGCCCGCATTGCCATGGGCCTCAGCTTCAACGACAGCAAAGCGGCACGCGAGCGGATACAAAGCCGCTTGGAAGCGACCTAGGCTATCTCTATATAAACGCTTATGTTCAGTGATTTCCTGTCCCGGCTCACGCAGCCGCAGCCCGACCCGCTTGTCGAAGATGATGCCCGTCTGGCCCTCACCGCCCTGTTGGTGCGTATCGCTCGGTCCGACAACGACTATGCCGATACCGAAATGGCCCGAATCGACCGCATCTCGGCCGAACGCTACGGCCTGTCGCCATTTGAGGCCGCAGCCCTGCGCGCCCGAGCCGAAGACCTTGAAGCCGAGGCGCCCGACACCGTCCGCTTTACTCGCGCCATCAAAGAGGCGATCGCCTATGACGACCGCCTGGCCGTTGTGCAGGCCATGTGGTCGGTCGCACTGGCGGATGGGCACCGCAGCGGTGAAGAGGATTCTCTGCTACGCCTTGTCGTCAGCCTGCTCGGCGTGAGCGATGTGGATTCGGCGCTTGCAAGACAAAAGGCGGCGAAGGTCTGATCAACCGGCAAGCCTTTGGGCGTTGTCAGCGCTATGAATCGCTGCCTTCAAGCTCATTCAGAAACTTGTAGTCCGTCGGTGGATCGTCACAGATGCCAGGCCCACACTCCAAAAGCGCCGAACCAGCGTTCGCGACGGCCAATGCCAAAATCAGGAAAAACGCTGTTTTGGCCAATGTACTTCCTCCGAAGCGTTCGGTTGCCCGAACGTCCGAGGCAAGATCATACTGCTTCTCGAATACCAGCATGATTGCGGTGCCAAGGATGATCAAACCAAAGGCAACTCCCGCCCAGGTATAGAAGTGTAGGCCCAGAACCGGGGAGCCGTAGTGCCCTGTTCCGGGCACGATATGCAGCAGGATCTGGCGGATCGAAACGCTGATCCCAAATATCGCTGCCACCAGCACGATGCCATAGTTTCTGGCGCGCGTACCCCATAACAGGTTCAGAGCAAGCCCGAACCCAACGGCCACGAATCCCACGCGTTGGAGCAAACATAACGGACAGGGCAGTTCGTAAAGGACAAGCTGAAAGTAGAAGGCAAGCACCAGAACCAGGCAAACCGCCAGTGCACCAATCGCATTCATGTTACGAGCAAATTCAGGTGACATTGGACGACCTCACAGTTGAATCGTTAAGGGGGTCGTGGCGTGAAACTTCAGCCAGTAGGCACTCGCCAAAAGCGTCAGCACGAACAATGCGTATGAAATTCTGACCAGCTTAAAGTATGCCAGCACCATCGTGCCGGCGAACAATGCAAATAATAGCGCGATCACAAGAAGCCCCTTACGTGAATTGAATTCGTATATTTCAATCTTTAACTCAAAACGAATTATTCCCAAATTCAAACAGTTTTGGTGATTGGATCAAGCCAGTTCAATAAATTTGGTTTCGCTGAGGATCACCTCGGTTGATCCGGAATCCTGTGACCTGAATCTCTGGGCCGCAATCAAGAGATTGATCTGGCTGACCTGTCGATAATGGTGCATCGAGTCACAGAATGCGCCCAACAAACTGACAGTTTAGACAGCGCGACCGCCCGATTTGGCAATTTCGCTGCGTGAACTTGTCAATTGCGCATTGCATTAGCCCGATTTTTCAGCCCTATTACCGCACCAACACCAATCATATCTGGACTGCCCGTGACAGACGCCGCTCCCGTCATTGAGATCAAGAACCTGCACAAAAGCTTTGGCCAACTCGAGGTGCTCAAGGGCGTGGACATCACCGCGCATCGCGGCGACGTCGTGTCGCTGATCGGATCATCCGGCTCGGGGAAGTCTACCCTGCTGCGCTGCTGCAATCTGTTGGAAGACAGCCAAGAGGGCGAGATTCTGTTCAAAGGCGAGCCCGTCCGTTGGACTGGCAGCCACAATCATCGCCGTCCCGCCGATCCCAAGCAGGTGTTGCGCATCCGCACAAATCTGTCGATGGTGTTCCAGCAGTTCAATCTGTGGGCCCATATGACCATCCTGCAGAATGTGATGGAGGCTCCGGTCACTGTCATGGGCCGCGACAAGGCCGAGGTCGAAGACAGCGCGCGCAAATATCTGGAAAAGGTCGGCATCGGCGACAAATGCGACGTCTATCCGGCGCAACTATCGGGCGGACAGCAACAACGCGCCGCAATCGCACGTGGGCTGTGCATGGAACCTCAGGCGCTGCTGTTTGACGAACCGACCTCAGCGCTCGATCCCGAACTGGAACAGGAAGTGATCAAAGTGATCAAGGATCTGGCCGCAGAAGGCCGCACCATGATCATCGTGACCCATGACATGAAGATGGCTGCGGATATCTCCAGCCACGTTGTGTTCCTGCATCAGGGCCTGATCGAAGAAGAGGGTTCAGCCGAAGACATTTTCACTGCCCCTGAATCCGAACGGCTTCAGGGCTTTCTCTCCGCCACTCAGGCGGCTTAACCAACGGACAGAACCAATAAAGGGGAGTAACTCATGAAAAACCTGATTCTGACCACCGCAGCACTGGCGTTGACCGCCGGTATCGCAATGGCCGAAACTGTGCGCATGGGCACCGAGGGCGCCTACCCTCCGTACAACTTCATCAATGATGCTGGTGAGATCGACGGCTTCGAGCGTGAAGTCGGTGACGAGCTGTGCAAGCGCGCTGGTCTGGAATGCGAATGGGTCAAGAACGACTGGGATTCGATCATTCCGAACCTGGTCTCGGGCAACTACGATACCATCATCGCCGGCATGTCGATCACTGACGAACGCGATGAGGTCATCGACTTTACCCAGAACTACTACCCGCCGACCGCCTCAGCTTACGTAGCTGCTTCAGATGGCGCTGACACGAAAGGTGGCATCGTCGCTGCACAGACCGCAACCATTCAGGCCGGTCACGTTGCTGAATCCGGCGCGACTCTGGTCGAATTCGCCACCCCCGAAGAAACCATCGCCGCCGTGCGCAACGGCGAAGCGGATGCGGTGCTGGCGGACTATGACTTCTTGGTCCCGATTGTTGAGGAATCCGGTGGCGAGCTGGTCTTTGTCGGCGATCTTGTCCCGCTGGGCGGTGGCATCGGCATGGGCCTGCGCGAGAGCGACGCAGAACTGCGCGGCAAGTTCGATGACGCTATTTCGTCCATGAAGGCGGACGGCACGCTCAACGAGATGCTGGTCAAATGGTTTGGCGAAGGTATCGCTACATACAACACAGACGGCTCGGTCGTAACCAACTAAGCCCTCCGTCCAATTGTCCGGCGCGTGCGCGCGCCGGACCTGCCGGACCTGAGACCGGCCAGACGTTCGAAAGACGCCTTATGTTCTCCTACTGCGCTGATCCTGACACGCTGGGCACGTTCCGCTGGTTCTCGTGCTATCTGACCAATGGCGTCCACTGGTCGTTCTACTTGTCGTTCTTCAAGGTGCTGGGTCTGCTGGCCGTCACCGCCCCGGTCGCCCTGAGCTTCGGTTTTGCCGGCGCTATGGCAGCGCGATCGCATTTCCCGCCGCTTAGCTGGCTGGGTAAGGCCTATATCGCCATCGTGCGTGGCGTGCCTGATATCGCTTTCTTTCTGTTCTTCGTGATTGCGCTGGATCAGGGGTTCGAATGGCTGCGCCACAAGGTAATCTGCCCCGACTGGACCGAGCCTGTTCGGCAAGGCAATGACTTTATCGTCTGTCAGGCCGCCAAACTGCCGCTGGGCACCGCGCCGGAATGGGTGCACGAAACCTATGGTTTCTTCCTTGCGGTCATCACCTTCTCCATCGTCTTCGGCGCTTTCGCCGCCAACGTCCTGTTCGGCGGTATGCGCGCTGTCCCGCACGCCCAACTTGAAACAGCCGAAGCCTACGGCATGACCCGCCGCCAGACCTTCTGGCGCATCCTGGTGCCGCAGATGTGGGTCTATGCGCTGCCCGGCCTATCGAACCTTTGGATGGTGCTGATCAAGGCGACGCCGCTGCTGTTCCTGCTGGGCATCGAGGACATCGTCTATTGGGCGCGCGAGCTGGGCGGCACCAAGACCTCGCGGTTCACCGACTATCCCCATGGCGACTGGCGCATGTGGTACTTTCTCGCTTTGCTGATCTTCTATCTCGGCATGACGCGGGTCTCGGAAATCGGGCTTGAAAAACTGATGCGCCGCCTGTCCCACGGTCAGGCCACATCGGGCGGAGAGCTTCTGCGCAAGGAGACCACCGCATGAGCTGCATCCAGACCATTCAGGACTATGGCCTCCGGTCGCTGGGCTTCGGAGAACGCCTGCTGCCCAAAACCGATTTCACCTTGTGCGAGCATTTCACCCTGATCGGCTCGGGCATGATCTGGAACATCTATTTCGGCGCCATGGCCATGATCCTGGGCTTCTTTCTGGCCACCGCACTGGCGGTCGGCAAGGCGTCCGCCAACAAATGGCTGCGCAAACCGTCCGAGTGGTTCATCTTCCTGTTCCGGGGCTCGCCGCTGTTTATCCAGTTCTTCTTTGCCTATTTCTTCTTCCTGTCACTGAAGAAACCCTATCCCATGTTCGATGCGTTCACATCTGCATGGCTGGGGGCGCTGATCGTGTTGTTCCTGAACACATCCGCCTATTCGGGCGAGATCTTCTATGGCGCACTGCGTTCGATCCCAAAGGGAGATATCGAGGCGGCCGATGCTTATGGCATGACCGGCTGGTCCCGGTTCCGCCGCATCATCTGGCCCACCATGCTGCGGCTGGCCTGGCCCGCCTACACGAACGAAGCCATCTTTGTGTTCCAGTCCACCACGCTGGTCTTTTTCTCGGCCTTCCCGGCCTGGCAACAACGCGGAGACGCGCTGTATTATGCCAGCTATTTTGCCGACAAAACGTTCAACCCCTTCATCCCCTACCCGATACTGGCATTCTATTTCATCCTGCTGACGCTGGTCATCGTCTGGGGCTTCGGCAGGGTCAACAAACGCCTGAACCGCCACCTGCCCGCCGAGCGAAAGGCAAAAATGCGGTTCCGTTTGAATCTGGCGCGCTAGGCCCAGTCCACGGGGTTCAGACGAAACAGCTTCGAAAGCTGCTCATAAACCTCGGGCACTTCACGCTGCAACGCGCGGGGGCGTTCAAAGAACACCTCGACCGAGACGGCAAAAAACTCCTCGTGGCCGGTCGCGCCATACGGGTCGATCACCGTCTGCCGCCCGCTTTCAACGGCGTGAACATGCGCGTCATAGGCGGTCAGGAACACCTTTTCCCACTCGGCGAATGTCTGCCCTTCGCTCAGGATCGGCACACCATTTGTGCCGCCTGACAGGTCGTCAATCTGATGCGCAAACTCATGCAGCACCACGTTATGCCCGTCGTGATCGTTCAGCGCCCCCTGCCGGCTGTGCGCCCAGGACAGGATGACCGGCCCGCGATCCCAGCTTTCCCCGGTCCGCACGATCTCTTTCTCGGACACGACATAGCCCGAGCGCCGCTGCTGCTTTGACTTGAACGCATTGGGATAGATCAGAATGGTCGTCAGATTGTCATACCAAATGTCGCTATTGATCACGAGCAAACAGGCCTGCGCCGCAATCGACAGCTCCATCTCCTCAGTCACTTCCAACCCGTCGCAGCCGTAGAAGCTCACTTGATCCAGAAACAGGTTCACCTTGCCATCCAAGTGGCTGCGCAGCCCGGCGGGCAGCCGCCGGATGATGGGAACTTGCTGATCAATGATGCCCCGTTGATCCGAGGTCAGAGGCGTCGCCAACAGCGCCGCGCGGGCCTGTCTCTTGGACCAGACGTAATAGCCGACCCCGCCTGCGATCAGTAACACTATGGTAAGAAAGATGAACATATCTGAGACTATAGGCATCGCTACGCCCGGCACAATCGGGCACCTGAATGTTGTACAACTCGGAAGACAACGGTCTCGACCACTGTACAAGTCGGTTGATTTTCAACATCGCGCCTCACCGCAAGCGACGCCTGTTCGTAATTTGATCAAATTTCGTGACAAGACGCTAATCCTGATTTAAACCTCTCGTGACTAGACCACGGAGCCCCCAATGGAGCTGAGCGCCCTGCATACATTCCGCGTCGCCGCCTGTGACCTCAACGGTCAGATGCGTGGCAAACGCGTGCCGCCCTCATACGGTGCCAAGTTGGACAAAGGCGCCGTACGCATGCCGTTCTCTGCGCTCAATGTCGATCTCTGGGGCGCTGATATCGAAGGCAGCCCGCTTGTCTTCGAAAGCGGTGATGCAGATGGTGTGTTGCGCCCCACCGGGCGTGGTCCGGTTCCCATGCCCTGGCTGGATACACCCACCGCGCTGGTGCCCATGTGCCTCTACCACGATGACGGCACGCCTTTTGCAGGCGATCCGAGACACGCGCTTTCTGCGGTTCTGGATCGATTTTCCGAACGGGGCTGGTCGGTCATCGCCGCTACCGAACTCGAGTTCACTCTGCTTGACGCCTCAGGCGACCAACCGCAGCCTCCGATCAACCCGGTCACGCGCCGCAGGCTGCGGGACGAAGCCGTTCTGTCGATGGCCGAAATGGACGCGTTTGATGCGTTCTTCACCGATCTCTATGATGGTTGCGCCGCTATGGGTATTCCCGCTCAGACTGCAATATCTGAAAGCGGGATCGGCCAGTTCGAGATCAATCTGAACCATCAGGACGCCATGCGCTGCGCCGATGATACGTGGCTTTTCAAGACCTTGGCGCGTGGCGTGGCACGCAAGCATGGCTTCACAGCGACCTTCATGTCCAAGCCCTATGCCGAGGATGCGGGCAACGGAATGCATGTGCATTTCTCGATCGTCGATGTCGATGGACGCAATGTCTTCGATGACGGAGGGGCCGAGGGAACCGATGAACTGCGCTCGGCGGTTGCTGGATGTCTGACTGCGATGCCCGGCTCTACGCTGATCTTCGCACCGCATGGCAATTCTTACACGCGCCTCGTGCCTGGTGCCCACGCACCCACCGGAGCAAGCTGGGCCTATGAAAACCGCACGGCTGCCCTGCGCATTCCGGGTGGTGCCCCTGCCGCCCGACGGATCGAACATCGCGTTGCTGGCGGTGACATCAACCCCTATCTCATGCTGGCCGCAGTTCTGGGCGCGGCAATGGTTGGGATCGAGGATGGCCTGCGACCGCCCAGCCCGATTTCGGGCAATGCCTATGAGTTGACCGATCTGCCGCAGCTGGCAGCCGACTGGCCGTCGGCCATCTCTGCTTTCGAAACTGACCCGGTAGTTGCGCGCATTTTCCCGGACGATCTGATCCGCAACCTGGTAATGACCAAACGGCAGGAAATTGCACGATTCGCGTCCCACCCCCCTGACGAGCACTGGCTCAGCTATCTTGAGAGCGTTTGAACCTCTTGCCCAGCTCGCTTCGCTCCGTTAGAATAAATTTGATCAAATTTGGTGAACTATGAAAATCGGCATCCTTGTAACCGGCCACCCACCCGATGAATTGCATGAACAATTCGGGGAATATGATGGCATGTTTCGCGCATTACTGGGTGGGAACGGCTTTGAATTCCAAACATACGCAGTGGTCGATGGTGAGTTTCCGGAAGACGCGCATCAGGCCGACGGGTGGATCATCACCGGATCTCGTCATGGCGCATACGAAGATCACGTTTGGATTCCCCCGCTTGAACAGCTGATCCGGGATATTCGGAAGACAGGGAACCCCTTGATTGGTGTCTGCTTTGGACATCAGATCATCGCGCAAGCGCTTGGTGGAAAAGTGGAAAAGTTTGATGGTGGCTGGGCTGTAGGACGCACGGAATACAGCTTTGGCGATCAGACTGTCACCCTGAATGCTTGGCATCAGGATCAAGTGACCAAACTGCCCGCAGGTGCGGTGGTCACCGGTACGAATGACTTTTGCCAAAACGCCATGGTCACCTATGGCGATACGATCTGGACCGTGCAGGCCCATCCTGAATATGGAAATGACTTCATACAGGGCTTGATGGAGACCCGAGGCAAAGGCGTGGTTCCCGATGCGTTGATGCAGGCGGCAGCGAACCGGAAAGATGCCCCGGATGATAATGCCAAAATCGGACACCACATGGCAGAGTTCCTAAAGAAAGCGAGGGCCTGATGGCCGACTGGACAGATCAGCTGCCTGAGGCGGCGCGCACCTACTTTGAAGGCAAACGGCTGGATGAGGTTGAATGCATCATCTCTGACCTGCCCGGCATCGCCCGCGGCAAGGCGGTCCCGGCGTCAAAGTTTGCCAAGCAATCCTATTTTCACCTACCCGACAGCATTTTCTACCAGACCATCACAGGGGATTGGGGCGAAGCTGCAGGTGAGGACGGTTTCATTGAGCGGGACATGATCCTGAAACCCGACTTCTCAACTGCGTCGGCCGCTCCTTGGACGGGCGACTGGACCTTGCAGGTGATTCACGACGCGTTCGACCGAGATGGCGAGCCGATCCCTTTCAGCCCCCGCAATGTGCTCAAACGCGTTGTGAAGATGTATCACGACAAAGGTTGGAAGCCGGTTGTCGCCCCTGAGATGGAATTTTTTCTTGTCGCGCCGAATGTAGATCCCGCGCAAGGGATCAAGCCGATGATGGGCCGCTCGGGCCGACCTGCGGCGGCGCGGCAGGCTTACTCGATGACAGCGGTCGATGAATTCGGGCCGGTGATCGACGACATCTACGACTTTGCCGAGTTTCAGGGGTTTGAGATCGACGGGATCACGCAAGAAGGCGGTGCCGGACAACTAGAGATCAATCTGCGTCATGGCGATCCGGTGAAGCTGGCGGACGAGGTATTCTATTTCAAACGCCTGATCCGCGAAGCCGCGTTGCGTCACAACTGCTTTGCGACATTCATGGCGAAACCGATCGAGGATGAGCCGGGCTCGGCCATGCACATCCATCACTCGATCATTGAAAAAGAAACGGGACAAAACATCTTCTCCGGTCCACAAGGTGGCGAGACGGATGCGTTTTATCACTTCATCGCCGGCTTGCAGAACCACCTGCCTGCAGGGCTGGCGGTGATGGCACCGTATGTAAATTCATATCGCCGCTACGTCAAAGACCATGCGGCCCCGATTAATCTGGAGTGGGCACGCGACAATCGCACAACTGGCATTCGCGTACCTCTGTCCGGCCCCGAGGCGCGCCGGGTCGAAAACCGCATCGCAGGCATGGACTGCAACCCCTATCTGGGTATCGCATTGTCGTTGGCCTGTGGCTATTTGGGCCTGACTCAGCAAGAACGCCCACGCCGCCAATTCTATGGCGACGCCTATGAAGGCGACGGCGATATCCCTCAGATCATGGGTGAAGCTCTGGATTTGTTTGATGAAGCCACTGCCCTGCACGAAGTTCTGGGTCCCGAGTTCGCCCGTGTCTACGGCATCGTCAAACGTGCTGAGTACGAAGAGTTCCTGCAGGTCATTTCCCCGTGGGAACGCGAGCATCTGCTGATGAACGTCTAGGGCAAAGACGCGATGAACCTGCTGTATTCTAATGACCGCAAGGCGGAGTATCCGCCAAGCTGGTATGCCGCAACGGCGCACGCCTTCGACCGCCACCCGGCGCTTGAAGGCGACCATTCCGCAGACGTCTGCATTGTCGGGGGCGGATATACGGGCCTTTCGGCAGCATTGCACCTGGCTGAGGCTGGGTTCGATGTTGTCCTGCTGGAAGCTCATCGCGCGGGCTTTGGGGCTTCGGGTCGCAACGGAGGCCAACTGGGCAGCGCGCAGCGTTTGGATCAAGAGGATCTTGAACGGCTTGTCGGCGATGAAGATGCGTTAAAGCTTTGGGATCTGGCCGAAGAAGCCAAGGATCTGGTCAAATCTCTGATCTCAAAACATCAGATCGATTGCGACCTGAAGCCCGGCATTGCGGTTCTGGGCTTTAACAACTCGGAGCGCGCAGAGCTACATGATCACGCGGCGCATCTGTCGGGCAAATACAAATACGACCAAATCGAAACTTTAGATGCCGATGCCGCGCGCGGGCTTTGTCCTTCACCAGCCTATGCGGGTGGGTATCTGGACAATGGTGCCGCGCACCTGCACCCGTTGAACTACGCCCTCGGCCTTGCGCGTGCCGCTGTCAGAGCCGGGTTAAGACTGCATGAAGACACCGAAGTTCTTGGCATCGATCAGGGCGCTCGTGTTACTGTACGCACTGAAAAGGGCACGATCACTGCCGATCACGTTATTCTGGCCTGCAACGGATACCTCGGAGATCTGAACCGGCAAGTTGCATCGCGCGTGATGCCAATCAACAATTTCATCGCGGCAACCGAACCTTTGGGCGCTGAAGTGCAAAAAGTTTTGGCCAAAGATATCGCCGTTGCTGACACCAAGTTCGTGATAAACTATTTCCGGCTAAGCGCCGATGGCAGGCTGCTGTTTGGGGGTGGCGAAAGCTATGGTTATCGTTTCCCCGAGGACATCGCCGCAAAAGTCCGCAAGCCGATGACCGAGATTTTCCCGCATCTGCGTGACGTCAAAATCGACTACGCATGGGGCGGAACGCTGGGCATCACCATGCGGCGCATGCCCTATTTGACCCGGGTTGCGCCAAATATCCTGTCCGCCTCGGGTTATTCTGGCCACGGCGTCGGCACCGCGACCCATGCGGGGCAACTCATGGCATTGGCGATCCAGGGGCAGGCTGAGGGGTTCGATACCATGGCCCGCGTTCCTGCAGTGCCCTTCCCGGGCGGTCCTGCTTTGCGGACGCCGTTGCTGATACTGGCCATGACTTGGTATGCGCTGCGTGACAGGCTGGGTATCTGAACACATTCTTTACGACGAATTGGTGAAATCTCGCTGACGATGCGAATTGGGACTTGGCTTGCCTGCACATCGAATTTATATTTCCCAAAGATAAAATTCGGGAAATCCAAATATGACGCTTGTACCCAACGTTCATGAAGCCGAAGCCATCCCCGCAGCCGCCCGAGACGCAATCGACGCTCTGATGAAGTCAGGCGATCTGTTTCGCTATACCGCACCTCAGGATGCGCCCGTTGCCCTGCTGGAGGCAGAGTTTGCCGAACTGCTCGGCACAAAATACGCGCTGGCGGTCTCTTCCTGTTCTGCCGCGCTGTTTTTGTCGCTCAAGGCGCTTGGGCTGCCCCGCGATGCGCGGGTTCTGATCCCCGGATTTACCTTTGCCGCCGTGCCGTCATCGATTGTTCACGCGGATTGCATTCCGGTTCTGTGCGAGGTCGGGGACAATTATCGCGTCGATATGGCCGATTTCACGGCCAAGCTGGACAGCGTGCAGGCAGTGATCATCAGCCATATGCGCGGCCATACCTCGGACATGGACGCGATCATGGAGCTGTGCGAAGCGCGCGATATCCCGGTGATCGAAGACGCCGCCCACTCATTGGGCACAACCTGGCATGGGCGCAATATTGGCACCATCGGTAAGGTCGGCTGCTTCTCGTTCCAGTCCTATAAAATGATCAACGCAGGCGAAGGTGGCATTCTGGTCAGCGACGATGCGGATCTTGTGGCGCGGGCTGTCATCATGTCGGGCGCATACGAGCACAACTGGAAAAAGCACTCTGGCTCAACAGAGCTGGAACAGGCCTTTGCCAAATGGCAGAACCAGTTGCCACTGTATAACCTGCGCATGAGCAACCTCAGCGCCGCAGTCATTCGTCCGCAAATCCCCGAATTGGCACGCCGTGTCCGCGACGGGCTGGCAAACCATGACTATGTGGCTGATCGTCTGAACACATCGCCCTACATCGATGTCCCTGCCCCTCTGACACCCGAGCAGCGCGCACCGGATTCGATCCAATTCAATCTGGTTGACCTCAGCGACGATGAAATCCGCGCCTTTGCCGCCGCAGCCGAGGCACGCGGTGTCAAGGTGCAGGTCTTTGGACTGAGCCAGGATAACGCTCGTGCCTTCTGGAACTGGCAGTTCCTACCCGAACAGTTCGACCTGCCACAGACCCGTGCGATGCTGATGAAGGCCTGCGATGTACGTCTGCCCGTGCGTTTGAGGCGCGATGAACTGGACGTAATCTCGGACATCCTGCTGGCTTCTGTTGGCGAGGTTGTTGGCCCGGTGCCAGTCTACGGGACCTGATCGTCAGTACGATTGCAGATCAAGGTCATGAACTGAAAGTAACAATGCGTCGATCCCGTCAGGGGTTGGCGCGACGCGCGACAAAATCCCGGCAACGGCAAGCCCGGTTTCTGTTTGCATCAGAAACGGCGCACCGGAATCCCCCATCATGACGGGGCAGATCGCGCGCATCAGCCCTTGGCCGGCCTGTGCGGCATTACAGCTATCGGTGCGACTGAGCACGTGGGGCCGCAATCCGGGATAGCCCGCGAACGAGCCCATCTGCGGGACAGTCCGGGAAATATCGAAAAAACCAACCTGCTCTCCAATTGGCTCGGCCAACTCCAACACGGCCCAATCCAGATCGGCGCGATTGTTGAATACACCGTCGCGCCCCTGTTCCGAATCCAGCCGATAGGCCAATACATTGGACACGGCGGCAGCCTCGCCGCGCTGATACCCTGCGGCAAACCGGATACTGGCCGGAGGAATCCAGCGGTTGCGCGCGCTGTTGTACAAGCAATGTGCCGCGGTCAAAACCAGCCGCTCAGACACCAGCACGCCGGTACAATGGGACCGCTGGCTGCGGCTGGCAAAATTGACCCGGCCAATGGCGCGCCAGGGCGGGGTCGTTGCATCCAGAATTTCGCGCGCGCGAATCTCATCGCAGCCCGCAGCCGTATCCCGACCAATTGTGCAGATAGGTTCCCACACGGATGTAAACTGGCCTTGGGCCTGTGCAGTCTGGGCCCAGATCAACGCGCCCAGAACAGACAGCCAGCGCATCGGTCAGGCTAGCTCAGCTTCGATAGTTTTTGTTGCAGCTCGGCAAGTTGCTTTTTGATGTCGTCCAAATCCTCTTTGGGTTCGGGCGATGTTTCTTGTTCATCATCCGGCCCCGACCAGTTCCCCGACAGACCACCGGTCATGGCTTTTAGAAAGGCCTTTTGCTGCGCTTGCATCGCCTCGAATCCCGGCATCTGGGACATCGGGTTCATGGCGCTCATGTTCTCCATCATCTTCGACTGGCTTTCGCGCAGCATCTCGAATGAGCTTTGCAGGAATTGCGGCATCATGCCCCCGCCCGGCACCATGTAGCTGCGCACCAGATCGTTCAGCACATTAATCGGCAAAACATTTTCGCCGCGGCTTTCGTGTTCGGCAATGATTTGAAGCAGATACTGACGGGTCAGGTCATCACCGGTTTTTAGGTCGATGATCTGAACCTCGCGGCCATCGCGTATGAAACCGGCTATATCTTCAAGCGTCACGTAGTCGCTGGTCTCGGTGTTATACAGCCGACGGCTGGCATAGCGCTTGATCAGCAGCGGTTTGTCTTGTTCCGACACCCTGTACCCTCCCCAAGGATGATGCGTTGCAGCAGAGGTTATGCGACTGCAGAACAAAAAGAAAGGGCAGGTCAAGCGACCTGCCCGAAGCGATTACACCATTTGGGAGGAATGGGTGCTATATCGCAGCCTTACTTACTTGGCGGTTGCTGCTTTCTTTGCGGCAGCGGTCACCTCGTTGGTGGCTTTTTTGACGGCTGCGGTTGCATCTTCTGCAGCGTCTTTGCCAGCCGCCATCAGCAGCTCAACGGTTTCGGTCTGAACTTTTTTCGCGATTTCAGCGAAAGCAGCCAGGTTTTCAGCGGCAACTTCAGCCGACGCGCTTGCGAAGTCGGTTGCAGCTTTTGCGTAATCCGCAGGCTCGGTTTTTGCTTTCGACATCTCGGTCAGTTTGGCCAGGGTTTCTTTGGTCCATTTGTTCGAGATTTCAGCCGATTTCTCAGCTGCGTCCAGAGCAACACCCGACAGCTTTTCGTTCAGAGAAGCGGTCGATTTGAATGCGTCTTCCAGAGCGGTTGTGTCAACCGGGAACGCGCCCATCATGTCTTTCAGGGTCGCGGTAAAGTCTTGGGTCTTTGCCATTGTCCTAAATCCTTCTAGCCGTTCCGGGCCCACCCCGGTTCTCATCAGCTTGAAGGTAATATGATTGCTGCATTGCAGCATTGCAAGTTTTTTCTTGCTGCAATGCAGAAAAATTTGAGTTTCAAAATGATATCAGCGGTTTGCCTTGACCAAAACATAGGTACCCGGAGCCGGGCAAAGGCGTGGATGATCCGAATCGCCGGTATCGCGCGCGGGAACCTGCTTGCCTGATCGCTTCTTTAACCACGCTTCCCACATCGGCCACCACGAACCTTCGTGGAAGTCAGCTTCTTTCAGCCATGTATCAGCATCACACTTCAGCTCAGGATTGGTATAGTGACCATATTTTTTCTTACTGGGCGGGTTCACAATGCCCGCGATGTGACCGGACTCGGACACCACAAAGGTCTTCGACTTCGCGCCCATCTGCTGCACCCCGCGATAGCAATCCTTCCACGCGGCAATATGATCCGTCTCGCAGGTGATCGCCATCAAAGGCACATCGACATCCTTGATATGCAGCTTATGGCCAAGCAGTTCGAACCCGTCGTTGACGAAATCGTTGCTCTGACACAAACCGCGCAGATACTGGATCGCCATCCGACCTGGCAGATTGGCCCCGTCGCCGTTCCAGTACAACAGGTCAAACGCTGGCGGTGTTTCACCCATCATGTAGCTGCGGATCGCCGGAGTATAGATGAGATCTCTGGATCGCAGGAAAGACATCGTTCGCCCGATGATCCATGCCTTTAGAATACCATCCTTCGAGACCTGTTCTTCGATGCCATCTACAAAGTCATTTTGCAGGAACGGCGTGAACTCCCCCTGCTCACCAAAGTCTGTCAGGGTGGTGAAGAAAGTGGCAGATTTGATCGACTTGTCGCCGCGCTGCTTCATCAGCGAAAGCGTCAGGCTCAGCGTCGTACCAGCAATGCAATACCCAACTGCATTGACCTGCTTGACCTTGCAGATTTTCTTCGCCTCTTCGATGGCGGTCAGGAACCCTTCCTGAATATAGTCCTCCATCCCAATATCGGCGTGTGAGCTATCGGCATTCACCCAGCTGACCACAAACAGGGTATAGCCCTGCTCTGTCACCCATTTGATCAGGCTGTTCTGAGCCTTCAGGTCCAAGATATAGAACTTGTTGATCCATGGCGGGAACAGAACGATCGGCGTTTCGTGCACCGTCTCGGTCACCGGTTTATACTGGATCAGTTCCATCATTCGGTTGCGATAGACGACGTCGCCGGGTGTAGTTGCGATATTCCCGCCAATCTCAAAGGCACTTTCGTCAGCAAGTCTGACAACCATTTCGCCGTCATTGGCCTCAAGGTCCGACACGAGGTTCTCCAGCCCCTGTATCAGGGACTGCCCTTCGGTCTCGATCGCCTTTTCCAGCGCATCGGGGTTGGTGGCCAGAAAATTCGTTGGCGCCATCATATCTATGATCTGCTGCGAGAAATACTGCAGACGCTGCTTATCCTTGGTTTCCAGATCGTCAACCGATGCAACGGCCTGCGCGATCGCTTCGGCATTGGTTTGGTACTGCTGGCGAATGAGGCGAAAGTAGGGGTTGGTTTCCCACATTGGATTGGCAAACCGTTTATCTTTGGCAGCGGCTGGGGGTGCATCCCCGTCGCTTTGGGTCATCGCTTTCTGCGCTTCCGCAAAGTTGAGAACCGATTTTCCCCAATACTCAATTTGCTGCTCCAACAGCTTTGTGGGGTTTTGAAACGCTTCAGCCCAATACGCAGTTGCTGCTTTTGCAAAAAGCTCTTGATTCGGGCCATCCAGAGCGGGGGTGTGCGGCGTTTTTCCGGCCATGACCTCGACCAGGCGTTTGGACAGTTCTTCTACTTTGTCCATATTTTCTTTAAGTCGTTCAATATGTTCTTCGGTCAGTTTTGGCGTCTGGTCTTCGGTAGTTGTCATTTTAACAATTCCCCCCTAGTCTCGCTGCTGTGCAGAATAACGTCGTTGGCGTCGGGGGGCAAAGCGGCGAATGGTCCGAATTCTCAGGCTGATACTCAGGAGGCACATTCGATGCGCTACATGATGACCTATGACCTGATGGAAACCATGCGTAACACCAACCAATGGCTTGGTGCAACCGCAAGCGCGATGGCATCCTACCCCCTGTTCTCGATGACACCCAACCCGGCCTTCAACTGGATGGCTGCATGGGGCGAAGTAACCGAGCGCACATTTCAGCGTATGGTCGTCAAGCCTGATTGGGGCATCCGCACCTTTACCTGCGAAGACGGCAAGGACCATCTGGTCGATATCACAACCGTGCTTGAGCGTCCTTTCGGCGACCTGATCCATTTCCGCGTTAATGGACGCACAGAACAGCCACGCAAGGTGCTGCTGGTTGCGCCGATGTCGGGGCATTACGCGACCCTGCTCCGCTCGACCGTCAAAAGCCTGCTTGTCAATTGTGAGGTCTACATTACCGATTGGCATAACGCGCGCGACATTCCCGTGTCCGAAGGCAAGTTCGATGTCGAGGATTACACGCTCTACCTTGTCGATTTTATGAAAGAGCTCGGCCCCGAAACGCATGTTATTGCGGTTTGTCAGCCCGCACCGCTGACTCTGGCCGCAACCGCCTATCTGGCCGAGGTCGAGCCGAAGGCGCAGCCAAGTACCCTGACGCTGATCGGCGGTCCCGTCGACCCCGACGCAACTCCGACCGAAGTTACGGATTTTGGTCGCCGTGTAACGATGGGTCAGTTGGAAGAAACGATGATTCAGCGGGTTGGCTTTAAATACAAGGGCGTAGGCCGGATGGTGTATCCCGGCTTGCTACAACTGGCTTCGTTCATGTCAATGAATGCCGAACGTCACAGCAAGGCGTTCTCGGATCAGATTCAGCGCGTTATTCGTGACGAGGCATCCGACCACGATGCCCATAACCGGTTCTATGACGAATATCTGGCGGTGATGGACATGACTGCCGAGTTCTATCTTTCGACCGTTGAACGTGTCTTCAAAAACCGGGAGATCGCGCGCAACGAGTTCGTTGTAGCCGGCCACAAGGTAGATATCGGCAAGATCACTGATGTGGCTGTGAAATCGGTCGAAGGCACGAATGACGATATCTCAGCCCCCGGGCAATGCATTGCGGCGCTGGATTTATGCACGGGTCTGCCCGACAGCAAAAAGGCCAGCCATGTTGAACCCGGCGCGGGTCACTATGGCATTTTTGCGGGCCGCAGCTGGCGCGACAACATCCGTCCGCTAGTGATTGATTTCATGAATGAAAACAGCCGCAAACCCCGTCGACGAGCCGCCAATAGCAACAAAGTTGCATGAGCCGCGCAGCGGCAGGAGACCTTCCTTTCCGTTGCAATTGCGGCGCCCTTTCGGGGCGCATTACTGAACACGGCGTCGTATCCGGCACTCATGTCGTGTGTTTTTGCCATGACTGCCGCGCGGCTCAGCTGTATTTTGAACAGCCCGACCCTGCACCCGGCCCAGTCGAGGTGTTTCAGATGTCACCGGAAGACATCAAGATCGATGCCGGGGTCGAGCACTTGGCAGCCATGCAACTTAGCCCCAAGGGCATGTTGCGGTGGTGTGCCAGATGCTGCAACGCGCCGCTGGCCACGACGCCGACAACTCCAAAATTTCCGTTCGCGGGTTTTATCGTCAAACGTATTCCCCACCCCAGCAGTTTGGGTCCCATTACTACGCGTGGATTTGTGCCAAGGGCTGACGGCAAGCAGTCTCATGAGAAAATCCGCTATGCCGCTATGGGTCTGCTTAAACGCGTACTAAAATCGCGTCTGTCCGGGAGCTGGAAGAAAACGCCATTCTTTGACTCTGAAACCGGTCGGCCGGTGGTGCAACCAACTGTTCTGACCAAGAACCAGCGCGCGGTTTTCTACGACTAGGTCAGCCGCAGTGGTTTCCGGAGCCAATCCTGCAGCATCGCAATCACGGATTCGGGTGCTTCCAGTGTCGGATAGTGCCCGGCCTCATCAATCACGCGCAACTCTGCATCCGGAATGAGATCAGCCATGAAGGTATTCTTGCGGACCGGATTCTCCGCATCATGGGCACCGCAAATGATCAGCGTGGGCATCCTGATCCGGCGCAGCGTGCCTTGTTGGTCCGGACGGCGTTGCAGGGTTCTTATCTGACGCACAAACACATCCGAGCCCAATTCCTCGGCCATCTGCAACACTTCGTTCAAAATCGGGATGCGTTGCGGACCGGGAGACAACATGTCCGAGCCGATCAGCTTGCGCATCACTTCGTCCAACCTCCCCGCCTGCGCGCCAACGATCAGGTCTTCGCGACTCGCCGCGATATGAGGTGTGTCGGCCTGCGCATCCGTCGCCAGCAAGGCCAGTCGTGTCACCCTCTCAGGTGCTCGCCGCACGATCTCAAGCGCGACGCCACCACCCAGACCAAACCCGCACAAAGCAAACCGGTGCGGCAGTTGATCCAACAAGCCCGACGCGATCTCTTCGAACCGTTCACCGCCGGTGATCGGTGCGACCATAACTGCACGTTCACGCGACAGCGCGGTGATCTGCGCCTGAAACAACCGTGCATCGCACATCAATCCGGGTAGCAAAACCAACGGCTCGATCACCTCGGTGCCCTCCGCTCGTTGTTATTGTTTTGTTACAGGATGAGAGGTTTGCCAACGGCGGGCAAGCAAAACTTCACGGATAGCTGATCGCCCGAAACGGTGGGAAATCCGCATAGCGTTCCTGCCTTTGGCCCAGCGGTTCATCTGGCTCCGCGCCGGCCCGCAACAAGCAGCCGCGCGGGGCGATGTAGCTGTCGATCCGCCGTACAGGCTTGGGCCGCCAAACCAGATTGAACGCGCATAATTTGGGAAAGAACCAAATCTCGGAATAATCCAGATGGTCATGCATCCACCACGCCAGATCGCGCCAATCGCGCCCCTGCGCATAGCGGTCTGCAAACCACGGAATTACCACCGACGCCCCTGCTACACGTGCGTCACCTTCGCCCCAATCCCAAATGTGGCACTCCAACGGGTTGTCATTGCGGGCACAGTTCAACCTGTTCTCGTTCCCGAACCGGTTCAGTGATCGCGAGCGATAGCCCGAGCGCACCGCGATACGACCAAAGGTTTCTTCCAGCGGATCCAGCAGGGTCTCGCAAAACGCGCGCCCGGTCTCGATCGCAAGATCAGGGTTGTCGGGAATATTTTGCAATGCGTGAAAGTTCCCGATCTCGGTATATAGGAAATCACGCATGAAAAAATGCCGGGATAGTCGCACGCGACCCAACGTCTCAAGGCTCCACATACTGCCCGGTCTACGCATATTCAGCCACCGCCTTGCCTCTGAATCCCCTGCTCTGACAGCCACTCCAATATGCCCGCGACCGCCGCGTCGGTCTGACCCGGTGACATCAGACGCCCCGCGACCACGTGTGAGGCCGGATCATCCCCGGGCCCCATTGTCACCAATGAAACCATCGCCTGACCACCCCAGGTCTTGGCCGCCTCATGCATTTTATCCGGACGCACCACCTGATCATCATCAGAAAACCAGAACAGCGCCGGAACCCGCGCGCCCGAGAAGTCCAGCGCATTGACCGCATCCACAAGGGCAAACATCGGCACGACCGCCTCCCATGGATAAACGGTTGTCCAAAAGATGTTCTTCTCGGGATCAGTGCTTGAGACATCCCGGTCCTGTCCCATCAAAGGCGGCAGCCAATGCCGGGCCCACGGCAAAGATGGCACCCAGGAACCAGCCGAGTTTACGCCAAAGTTCGGCGACACCAAAACCAACGCAGCCACATCAGTGCTCAGTTCCGTGTCCATCGCAGCCGCGGCGGCCAGGGTCGCCCCCGTCGAGGTTGCGATCACAATGACTTGCTCACCAACAGCCCTGGCGGCAGCCAACGCCTCTGCTGTATCCTGCATCCAGCCCGACGCCGTACCTTCGGCCATTGCGTCCCCATCACGGCCATGCCCCTGAAGCCTTGTGTAGACAAGGTTGGCACCCAACGCGTCCGCAACGCGATCAGGTACTGGCCTGATCTCCTCGGACGTGGCGGAAAACCCATGAATGTAGAGCACTGCATAAGCTGTCCGCTGTTCAACAAAACCATCCTGCCAGATCACGCGCTTTTCAACACCTGGCACGATGTCATCATAGGCGGATTCGATGCTTTCAAAGTAAACCTGAACGCCCTCGCCAAAATTGCGCGGATCGAAACGCGGATGCAGGTCCACTGGCTCGCGCGGGCCAAAGGCGTAGATCAACACACCAACCAGCGTCAAACCCACCATCACCCGCGCCAAAACCCAGCCCAGGCGACGCATCAGGTGCATTCCAGGAATTCTCGCAGAGCCTGCTCAATCAGCCCGAGGCATCGCTCATCCGAAAACCTGTGATCCGCATCTTTGACCAGCAGCAGTTGCATGTCCGGACCAGTGGCATGATCCAGCAGGCGCACTGCCGTATCGGTCGAGACGGCCGTATCTGCTGTCCCCTGCAGGAGACGCACAGGGAAAGGCAGATCAAGCGAAGCGCGCAAAACCAACCGCTGCCGCCCATCCTCAATCATCCGCTTGGTGATGACGTAGGGCTCCATGTAGTCCGATGGCAGTTCCACATGTCCAACCGTCTCTAGTTCAGATTTCTGCTGGTCCGAAAACGACGCCCAATACCCGTCCTCGGTAAAATCTGGGGCCGCCGCAATTGTCACCATACCTGCGATCCGTTCGGGCATGACACGCGCCAGCAACAGCGCTTGCCACCCGCCCATCGACGATCCCACAACAACCAGCGGACCATCAGTTAACCGAGAAACTGCGGCCAGCGTATCCTCGTGCCAGTCCCCGATACACCCGTCAGTAAAGGCGCCCGAGCTTTCACCGTGCCCCGAATAGTCAAACCGAAGGAACCCCTGCCCGCGCGCGCGAGCCCACGCTTCCAGGTGCAGCGCCTTGGTGCCCTCCATATCTGATTTCAAGCCACCTAGAAAAACGATGGTCGGCCCGCGCCCATCACTCTTGTGATACGCCAGACGTCGTCCCTGCGCGGTTTCCAGAAATTCTGCCTCTGCCATGCTACCCTCATTGCTTGTCAGCCCATCATGCATGTCACGCACCTCTCTGCAATTGCCCGATCCTTCTTCATCTGGCTAAAAATACCTCGGGGAGTGCGAGGGGCTGGCCCCTCGCTCCTGCCCTTGACACCTGTGTCCCCACCTGCCACATGAGCCGAGCATACATAACCCGCAACCGGGCGTTCAGTGGGCGCCAAACCGACGAGGAGAGCCGATATGGCCCTGGACTCACAGTCAGTCTCCCTTACCTTTCCCGATGGCAATTCCCGATCCTATGAAGCAGGCGTTACGCCCGCACAGGTCGCCGCCGACATCTCGACCTCGCTGGCGAAGAAAGCCATTTCTGCCACGGTGAATGGACAGCATTGGGACCTGCAATGGCCCATCGAAGCCGACGCGCAAATCGCTATTCACACCATGAAGGACGAGGCGCAAGCCAATGAGCTGATCCGACACGATCTGGCGCATGTCATGGCCCGCGCCGTGCAAGAGATTTGGCCCGCAACCAAGGTCACCATTGGCCCCGTCATCGAAAACGGCTGGTACTATGACTTTGACCGTGAGGAACCGTTTACGCCCGAAGATCTCGGCCTCATCGAGAAAAAGATGAAAGAGATCATCAACAAGCGTGACCCGGTGACCACCGAGGTCTGGGATCGCGATCGCGCAATCGAGTTCTACAAGGCCAATAATGAGCCCTATAAAGTTGAACTGATCGAATCCATCCCGGGTGACGAACCGCTGCGCATGTATTGGCACGGTCACTGGCAGGATCTCTGCCGTGGCCCGCACTTGCAGCACACCGGTCAACTGCCAGGCGACGCGTTCAAGCTGATGTCAATCGCCGGGGCTTATTGGCGCGGCGACAGCGACCGCGCAATGCTACAGCGCATCTACGGCGTGGCCTTCACCGGCAAGGAAAAGCTTAAGGCTCATCTGCACATGTTGGAAGAAGCCGCCAAGCGCGACCACCGCAAGCTGGGTCGCGAGATGGATTTGTTCCACATGCAGGAAGAGGCCCCAGGGCAGATTTTCTGGCACCCTAATGGCTGGACCATCTACACTCTTCTGCAAGATTACATGCGTCGGCAACAGCGCAAAGGTGGCTATGTTGAGGTCAACACCCCTCAGGTCGTCGACCGCAAGCTGTGGGTAGCTTCGGGTCATTGGGACAAATACCAAGAGAACATGTTCATCGTCGAAGTGGACGAGGAACATGCACGGGAAAAGGCGGTCAACGCCCTGAAACCGATGAACTGCCCCTGCCACGTGCAGATTTTCAATCAGGGTCTCAAATCCTACCGCGACCTTCCTCTGCGCATGGCCGAGTTCGGATCGTGTAACCGGTACGAACCTTCCGGCGCGCTGCACGGCATCATGCGCGTACGCGGCTTTACCCAGGATGATGGCCATATCTTCTGCACCGAAGACCAGATCGAATCTGAAACCGCTGAGTTCATTCGGTTCCTGTCCGGTATCTACAAAGACCTCGGGTTTGAGAACTTCTCGGTCAAATTCTCGGACCGGCCGGAAAAACGCTCAGGATCGGACGAAGTTTGGGACAAGGCTGAAGCCGCCCTGCTCAGCGCAACACGCGCGGCTGGGATCGAGCCGGAACTCAATCCGGGTGAAGGGGCATTCTACGGCCCGAAACTCGAGTTTGTTCTGACCGATGCGATCGGGCGGGATTGGCAATGCGGCACGCATCAGGTGGACTTTGTTCTGCCCGAGCGTTTGGACGCCACGTATATCGGCGCTGATGGTGGCAAACACCGCCCAGTTATGTTGCACCGCGCGACCTTGGGCTCGTTTGAACGTTTCATCGGCATTCTGATCGAAGAACACGCGGGCAAGCTGCCGTTCTGGCTGGCCCCGCGCCAGGTCGTTGTGGCCTCGATCACCTCCGAGGCCGATGAGTATGTGGCCGAAGTGGTCAGCACCCTTCGCGCAGCAGGCGTCCGCGCCGAGGCGGATATTCGCAACGAGAAGATCAACTATAAAGTCCGCGAACATTCGGTTGGCAAAGTGCCGATCATTCTGGCCGTCGGTCACCGTGAAGTCGAAGATCGCACGGTCAGTGTCCGTCGCCTTGGCGAAAAACAGACGCAGGTCCAATCGCTTGAGGCTGTAACAAATGAGTTGAGCGTGGCTGCAACGCCCCCCGATCTGCTGTAACATTCGGCAGCAAACCGCTAGAAATCCGGCCCGGTATTTTGGGCCGGATTGAAACAAATATCATTTTTCAATTCAAAAACAATTTGTTAACGTTCAAGGGTGCATGACGACCTTTGACGGGGTTGTGAGACACGGGCTCGTGAATTCAACTGCTGCCCCTGAACCATTACCTTGTCGTTGTCACAAGCAGACATACGCAGTCATTAACAAGGATTACCAAGATGTCGAACACTGCAAAAACACTGGTTATCGCAAGCGCAGTTGCTGCAGCCGTTTCCGGCGCGGCCACAACCGCAACAGCCCAGGCCAAAGAAAAGTGCTATGGCGTTTCTCTGGCAGGTCAGAACGACTGTGCAGCCGGCCCCGGCACAACTTGCGCGGGCACTTCGACCGTCGACTATCAGGGCAACGCATGGACCCTGGTTGACGCAGGCACCTGCGCCGACATCGAGCTGCCTAAAACAGCAGACGGTGCAGATCGCAAAGGCTCGCTTGAGCCGCTGGAGCGTGACCTGCCTGCATAAGGCTTTTCCGAATGAACCAGAAAGGGCGGGCAGGATCGCCCGCCCTTTCCACGTGATCAGGGGATTTGCAAATGTTGGACAATGCGCTCAGTTCGAACCGGCTGCCTGCAGCACCGGGCGTTGGTTACAAACCACAGCATTTCTCGCAGATTCTTGAACAGGCCAAGCCTGTGGCGTGGCTAGAGATTCATGCCGAAAACTATATGGGCGATGGTGGCAGACCTCTGGCACAACTGCGTCACCTGTCCGAACAATTCCCGATTTCAGTGCATGGTGTCGGGCTGTCGATCGGCGGCGAAACACCACTTGACCCAGATCACCTGGACCGCCTGAAGCATCTTGTCGGCTGGTTGAACCCGGCCAGCTTTTCGGAGCATTTGGCATGGTCAACCCATGACAGCCACTTCCTGAACGATCTACTTCCTCTGCCCTATACTGATGCCACTCTGGACCGTGTTTGCGACCATATTGATCAGGTGCAAGAGGTGGTCGGGCGGCAAATGCTGTTAGAGAACCCCTCAAGCTATTTGGCTTTCGAGGAAAGCACATGGTCCGAACCTGATTTCTTGCGAGAAATCACCCGGCGCACCGGATGTGGGTTGCTGCTGGACGTGAACAACGTCTTTGTTTCAGCCACCAATCTGGATTTCTCACCGCAGGGCTATATTGATGCCTACCCGTTGGACCAAGTAGGTGAGATTCACCTGGGCGGTCATGACGAAGACGAAGACGATCATGGGCATCCTTTGCTGATCGACAGCCACGGGCGCGAGGTCGTTGATCCGGTCTGGTCCCTGCTGGACTACGTTCTGGACAAATCCGGCCCCAAACCCCTGTTGATTGAATGGGACACCGATGTGCCAGACTGGCCGGTGTTACGGGCCGAAGCCGAGCGCGCGCAAAAAGCGCTGGATCGCGTGCCCGCATGAGCGTGTCGCAAACGACATTCCACATGGCACTGCTAGATGCCAACAAGCCCATTCCCGATGGGTTGCTGGACGCCGAGGCGCAGCCCGCTGGTCGTCGCTTCAGCGTCTATCGCAACAACGTCGCCGTCTCGCTGACCGAGGCGATGCATCAAGCCTTCCCGGTCATCACAAAACTTCTGGGCCCCCAGAATATGGACGGGCTGGCTGGAATATTCTTGCGCCAGCACCCGCCGTCCTCACCCCTGATGATGTTTTACGGCGAGGAATTCCCTAAATTTCTGGAAGGAATGGAGCAGTTGTCGCATCTGGGCTACCTGCCGGATGTTGCCCGTCTGGAACTGGCGCTGCGTAGGGCTTACCACGCCGCTGATCGACAACCCATAGATGCCGAAGCGCTCAGCTTGCCACCGGAAGATTTGATGCAAGCCAAACTGACCCTCGCGCCGTCGGTGCAGGTGTTGCGTTCAAGCTGGCCCGTACATTCGATCTGGCTATTTAACACCGAAGAAGGCGCGCCGAAACCTGAGGCGGGCGCTCAGGATATTTTGATCATGCGTCCCGAATACGACCCTGCCCCACACCCATTGCTACCGGGTGGTGCGGCATGGATCGCGCTGATTCAGGATGGCAAATCCATCGGTGAGGCATTTGAATCCACCATGGCCGAAACACCCGAATTTGATCTTGGAACCACTCTGGCACTGCTTTTGCAGGGCGGTGCAATAACTTCTGTGACTATCGAAAGGCTGGACACATGACTGCCCTGATCTCAACTTACAATAATGCGATGGAAAAAGCGGATCACGCGTCCGGTTGGCTGACACCAACCCTGGCTCGGGTGGTCTTTATCGCCGTGTTGTTCGTCTACTACTGGAACTCGGCCACGCTGAAAATCGACGGCTCAATCTTTTCGCCATCGGCCGGAGCCTTCGGTCAGATCTTTCCCAAAGCTGCAGAGGCGGTGCTGTATGATGTGACTCAGATGACCTTTTTCCAGCGGGTCGTCATCTTCTTTGGCACAGTGGCCGAATTTGTCCTGCCTGTGCTTTTGCTGGTCGGCCTGCTGACGCGCCTTGCCGCGCTTGGCATGATCGGATTTGTCTGGGTTCAAACACTGACCGATGTCACCGGACATGGCGTCAAACTGGGCGGCTTGTTCGACAACGCAATTACGTTGATGGATCAGCGCGTGATGTGGACATTCCTGCTGCTGGTGATTGTGATCAACGGCGCGGGTCCGCTGTCTCTGGATCGGTTACTACGCCTGAAGTGACCTAGAAATGTGCCTTGGGCTCGTCCGGTTTTCCTGCGGCGAGCCCAAGCAACCCTGCTACGCCTGCAAAGGCAATCGGGAACATGGTGAAAACGCCGAAGCCAAAAGCATAGTACATCCCAGCCGCAGAAATCAGCAGCAAAATGCCCGCAATCAGCGCTCGAGAATGGGCCATCGCCCCGCCAACGATTGCCAACAAAGGCGCCACGATCGAAGCCGTCTGGATCAACTCGGGGTTCTCTACCTGCTCGGCAATGCCTTCGATCTCACCAAACTGGTCGATCAGTTCCACAAAGCCGTAGCCAAAAAAACCGACGATCATCCCGATCAGCCCGGCAATGACGCCTAAAATCATGGCAGCGTTTCGCATTCACAGGTCTCCGCTTGTTGCCCGTGTCACATAAGCAGTTCTTCAGGCAACACCAAGGGCCTGACGGGTTTCAGGCGTCCAGCCCAGATACATCTGACCATTGGATACTATCAGTGGGCGTTTCATCAGGGTCGGATGATCAGCCAACAGCGCGAGCACCGGTCGATTGCGTGTGTCATCATCCAATCCCCGCCAGGTTGTTGATCGCGTATTGAGCAAGGCTTTGCCGAAAGTCTCGTACGCCTCGGACAGCACATTTTCGGGAACCCCTTGCGCGCGGACATCAACGAAAACCGCATCTGGAAGCAGTTTCAATGCCTTACGGCACGTATCGCAAGTTTTTAACCCATATAGCTGCATTATCTAACTAATCCTGTAATCGCTGCAAATTTAGACAAACCCATCAGGCTGCCCCAGTTATTCTTGATTTTTTACTTCACCGTGTAATGTTGAAAAAGGCGAAACACGCGACCCGGGCTGTATCGTGAGGGCGAAGAGTGACGTGTGGCGGTTTTGCCAGCCAAGGCCCCCACCAATTTGTGGGACAACTTGTAAGTAGAAGGAGACACGGGAAATGCCAACCGGCACCGTGAAATGGTTTAATACAACCAAAGGCTATGGTTTTATTGCGCCCGACGAAGGGGGCAAAGATGTGTTTGTTCATATCTCGGCCGTAGAACGATCCGGTCTGACCGGACTCGCTGACAATCAGAAAGTCTCGTACGAGTTGCAGGACGGACGTGACGGCCGCCAAATGGCTGCTGATTTGAAGCCGCTGTAAGGCACAGCCCGCCCCGGCGGGAAAGATAAAAGAAGGTTGACGGCCAATTTCAGGCCGTTAACCGCAAACCCTAGTGAACGCGCCCACCTTGGGACGTGCTCAGTTTTCTGTTGAATCAACCCTCTCGGATAACAGCCTCAAACTCACGCCATTCCCGTGCGGTCATGCCTGAGTTTTCCTGAGTGACATCTTCACCGCTGAGCATCCGACGCAAGCAGGTCACCATCTGCGCCGAGAGGTTGACTGCGCCAAGGCGGTAGTCCTCAAACGCGCGGTAGGCAAACGGTACCCAGTCGGCGACAATCTTGCACATGGTATCTGCGTAAACGCGGATTTCGTACTGCGCGTGCGGGTCGGCACGCAGACGCAAGAAGTGGAACAAGTTGTGCAAGTCCACCTTCCAATACCATTGCGTATAAATGTTGGCTGGAAGGTTCATCCGCGCCAGTTCACGCGCAAGCCCTTGCTGGCCGTCCTGACCGATCATCGCCTCGTAGTTGTCATAGCAGCGCGCACTGTCCGCTTTCAGTATCTCCAACACACGCGCGGCCTCTTCGCCTTGCAATGAGTCTCCACGGCCCTGATTGTTAACCTCGGATTGCGCGGCGACATGTTCGGGTGCCGGGATATAGAACTCTCGATCCAGTATCGAATACCGCGCCGAATATTCGTTCACATTCGCCGTGCGGTGGCGGATCCACTGGCGGGCTACGAATACGGGCAGTTTGACGTGCAACTTGATCTCGCACATTTCAAACGGGGTCGAATGCCAGTGGCGCATCAGATAGCGGATCAGGCCTTCATCATTTTGCACCGATTTGGTGCCTTTGCCGTAGGAAACACGCGCGGCCTGACAGATCGCAGCATCGTCGCCCATATAGTCGATAACGCGGACAAATCCGTGATCCAGAACCTGATGCGCCGTGTACAGATGATCTTCCATACCTTCGGCAACGACGCGGCGGGTCGGGCTCGACTGTGCGCGTTGAGCTTCGATCTCGGCCAGTTGGTCGGCAGACAGAGGCATGAAATTATCCTTTCCAGCAATGAGTCGCCGACCACTATATATCGGCAAGCTTGCCATCGGAACCGCGATATGTGCGGCGCATTGCGCTAAATCGGAATTGTGTCCGGCCAGCCCCTCGACATGGGATGAAGGCGCGCTAAGGTGCTTGGCATCACAACCAATGCAAGGAAAGTCGCGATGGGGCTGACATATCTCCACACCATGGTCCGCGTGAAGGATCTTGAGAAATCCATAGCGTTTTATGAACTATTGGGCCTGAAGGAAACGCGTCGTTATGAAAGCGAGGCTGCGCGGTTCACACTGGTATTCCTCGCCCCACCGGGACAAGAGGACGCGCCCATTGAACTTACATACAACTGGGATGGCGACGACGCACTGCCAAGCGACAGCCGCCATTTCGGGCACCTCGCCTATGGCGTCGACAACATTTACGAGACCTGCCAGCATCTTCAGGACAATGGCGTCGTGATCAACCGCCCGCCACGCGACGGGCGTATGGCGTTCGTTCGCTCGCCCGACAATGTCTCGATCGAGTTGCTGCAAAATGGTGAAGCGTTAGCCCCGGCAGAGCCTTGGTCTAGCATGGAAAGCACCGGCCACTGGTGATCCGCTGGCTGGGAGCACTGGGGCTGGCTGTCACGGGCAGCCCCCTTTGGGCCGAGACCTGCCGCCTGGCGCTGGCGCTGGCCATGGACATCTCGACCTCGGTGGACGCGACTGAGGATGCGCTGCAACGACGGGGGCTGGCCAACGCATTGATTGCGCCCGAGGTGCAGGAGGCTTTCTTCCTTTCACCTCAACCGGTTGCATTAGCCGTCTATGAATGGTCCGGCAGTTTCAACCAGACATTGCTTTTGGATTGGACGATAATCGATACTCGGGCCAATTTGATCTCCGCCGCGCATCGGATCGGGACATCAAAGCGATCGGAAGACGAGTTTCCAACTGCGATGGGTCACGCACTGGCTTTTGGGGCGACCTTACTGGAGAGCGCCCCGAATTGTCTGTTCCAAACCATCGATATCTCGGGCGATGGCAAGAACAACGATGGCTACGGGCCACAGATCGCTTACAAACACTTTCCGTTCAAAAACACGACCGTGAATGGTCTGGTGATCAATGCAGCTGATTTCGAAGGAGAAATCGACTTGATCCCGTTCTTTCAGAAAAATGTTCTACACGGACCCGGAGCTTTTCTTGAGATCGCCGCCGGGTTCGAAGATTTTGAGCGTGCCATGCGTCGCAAACTGGAACGGGAATTGAAAGGATTGGAACTTAGTGCGTTGCAACCGGATAATGCAAAATGATCCGCCTGTGTGCGACACTTCTTTGCCTGCTGGCCAACCCGCTTTCAGCGCAATGTCGACAGGCTTTGGCGTTGGGAATGGATGTCTCTGGTTCGGTCGACAGTCGTGAGTACAGGTTGCAACTTAGTGGCCTTGCGGCGGCGTTGCGCCATCCCGAGGTGGTTCAACTGATCCTTTCAAACCCGTCTACCTTTATACGGATCGCTATCTATGAATGGAGCGAACCTGGCCACCAACGCCTCTTGCTTGGTTGGACAGATGTTCGCTCGACTGCTGATCTGCGTCAAATTCAGCAACATTTAGAAAGCACAACACGCTCATCAGCGCCGCAGGGAACGGCGGTCGGGTCGGCCATGTTGTACGGTGCTGAGATGTTGGAGAGCCAAAGCGATTGCTGGCGGCGAACACTGGATCTGTCCGGTGATGGCAAACACAATCTCGGACATCACCCACGGGATGTAAAAGCCGCTCTGCAAAACACTGATATTACAATCAATGCCCTTGTAATCGGTATCGACGACCCCAATCCAGGAGACACTCGCCAGGTAGAGATTGGGGAGCTATCTGCTTATTACCACGCATGGGTCATCCGAGGCCCCGATGCTTTCGTCGAAGTCGCCCTTGGCTTCGAAGCCTATGAAGATGCGATGACACGTAAACTGATCCGTGAGCTTGAGGGTCTGTCGCTCTCCCAAACTCAGCCATCAAAGCTATCAGTAGATATACCGAATCTGATCGGTCCAATATCGTTCGACCCGACGCAGTGAACCGGTGATCCCTTCAATCCCATCGGTCCCTATCACGCCGCGGTTTTGCAGCCCTTCTGCATGGCGGGCGAACAGGTCTGACACGATGTCACGAATCTCGCGCCCGCGCGGGGTCAGGCGTACCCGTACCGAGCGGCGGTCGATCTCGCATCGTTGATGGTGCATATAGCCCATCTCGACCAGTTTCTTAAGATTGTAGCTGACATTGCTGCCTTGATAGTAACCACGGCTCTTCAACTCTCCGGCGGTTACTTCATGGTCGCCTATGTTGAACAACAGCAGGGCCTGCACCGCGTTGATTTCCAACACGCCGACGCGCTCGAATTCATCCTTGATGACGTCCAGAAGCAAGCGGTGTAGACGTTCGACCAGTGCCAACGCCTCAAGATAGCTCGTCATGAACCCCTTGGTCCCGGGCGCGGTGACCTGTAACTCCATACTCATTCAATCCTCCGATTCATCGCGCTGTTTCTGAAAACATGACGCGAATTCCCGAAAAATCGGTTAAGCCTGATGATTGCCTATTTTTGAAAGGTTTGCGCGATATCCGCGATCAATTCGGCCAGCGGTTCCGGCGGGCTGGCCTGACCAGTGACCCATTGATAAAGGTCCTGGTCATTTTCATGCAGCAAGGCATCGTATGTGTCCAATCCCGCCTCGTCCATCGAAGACAGATTGCGATCGGCATATGCCGTCAGGATCAAATCCATCTCTTTGATGCCCCGCCGCATCGAACGCATTTTCATGCGCTTGATCCGGGTCTCGCGCGGCTCGGTCATTGATTGCGTTCCAATTTCAGACGCAGCGCTTTTTCGACGCGGGCCAGCCGCTCGGAGTTGGCTCGCATCTCACCTCGGATCGTGCGTAGCTCTGCAACGAGATCGCGCAATTCCGAGTCCGTATCGCCATGCAGGCTTGTTTCGTCCATGCCGTCGCCCTCGCCCGTCAGAAGCCACATGATCGAGACATTCAGCAGCCCCGCCATCATCGACAGCTTGTTCGCGCGGGGTTCGGACAAATCATCTTCCCACGAAGTGATCGTGGCTTTTTTGACACCAAGCCTGCGGGCCAATTGGGTCTGCGTCATGCCTGCGGCTTCGCGTGCGCCAGCAACGCGATCCCCGAAGGTTGCGGTGTCCGGTCCGAACCAGTCTGTTTCGTCGTTCATCGGGGTCTCCAAAGGGTAAAACTCAATTGGCTTGATCGTTATTTCGGCGCACCCTATGACAGTCGGGCTGAACATACAAACCGAGGCCGACCATGAGTTTCCTGTCTGCGACACTGTCACGCGTAAAACCCTCGCCCACCATCGCGATGACGTCCAAAGCAGCCGAGCTGAAGGCCGCCGGGCGCGATGTGATCGGGCTGAGCGCAGGCGAGCCCGATTTCGACACGCCGCAGAACATCAAGGACGCGGCCGTGGCCGCCATCGCTGCGGGCAAGACCAAATACACTGCTCCGGACGGCATCCCCGAGCTGAAACAGGCGGTCTGCGCCAAGATGAAGCGTGACCACGGATTGGACTATACGCCCGCTCAGGTCTCGGTCGGGACCGGGGGTAAGCAGACGCTTTACAACGCGCTGATGGCTACGCTGAACGAGGGCGATGAGGTCCTCATCCCCGCGCCCTATTGGGTCAGCTACCCGGACATGGTGTTACTGGCCGGTGGCACACCCGTGATCGTCGAAACCTCGCTGCAGACCAATTTCAAACTGACAGCGGATCAACTGGAAGCCGCGATCACACCTAAAACGAAATGGTTCATCTTCAACTCACCCTCGAATCCCACCGGAGCGGGCTATAGCCGGGCTGAACTGAAAGAACTGACAGATGTCCTGATGCGGCATCCGCATGTTTGGGTGATGACCGATGATATGTATGAGCACCTGGCCTATGACGGGTTCGAGTTCTGCACGCCCGCACAGGTGGAACCGAGACTTTATGATCGGACGCTGACCTGCAATGGCGTCTCCAAAGCCTATGCCATGACCGGTTGGCGTATTGGCTATGCGGCAGGCCCGGTCGAGTTGATCGCCGCGATGCGCAAGGTGCAATCTCAATCAACTTCGAATCCCAGTTCGGTCAGCCAATGGGCAGCAGTCGAGGCTCTGAGTGGAACTCAAGCATTCCTTGCGCCGAATAATGAGATTTTCAAACGCCGTCGCGATCTGGTCGTCGACATGCTCAGCCAAATCGACGGTATCTCGTGCCCGACACCCGAAGGCGCGTTCTACGTCTATCCATCAATCGCAGGCTTGATCGGGAAAACCACACCCGCGGGCATTGTGATAGATTCGGACGAAACCTTCGCAATCGCCCTGCTGGAAGAGGCCGACGTGGCGGTTGTGTTTGGCGCAGCTTTTGGTCTGTCCCCCAATTTCCGCGTCAGCTATGCGACCTCTGATGAGGCCCTGACTGAAGCCTGCACACGCATCCAACGTTTTTGCGCCGCGCTCACCTGATACCGGAGTTTGTTATGTCCACAGCCCTGCCTGAATACTATTTCCGCGTGCGCGAAAATGGAGCAGCGGTGTTCAGGATCGACACGGAAAATCGCCATCGCCGGATCGAGATGGAACAGATCGCGGTTATCAACATCCGCAATGGCGAGGTCAAACCGCAGGGCCAGCGTGTACTAAGCGACGCCGACAACGATGAAATCGCGCGCTGGATGGAAGAGCGCAAAGCCCTGCTATCCCGCCGCGATGTGGATGATATACACCGTGCGGTTGACTACCTGAATCTGACCACGCAATGGGCCCAGTCTAAAGCAACGGATGCGCAATTAGAGGACGTGACCGACCCATTGCTGATGGCAATGCACGACTTGCGGTCGGTACTTGTTCGAAAGAAATCCGACCGGATGAGCAAAGAATGATCCCCTAGGCGGGAACTTCTCCTACATCGCGCACCGACCTTAGCCAGAAGCGCGCCATCAACAATACGGCAGCACAAGCGAGGCCAATCACGAGGCCAAGCCAGACTCCGATCCCCTCCATACCTTGAACAAAGCCGAAATAGTACGAAGCGGGGATACCGATCACCCAATAGCTGAGTGCGGCCATCACCATCGGTATTTTTGCATCCTGCAAACCTCGCAACAGGCCTAGTGCGATGACCTGCGCCCCATCGACCAGCTGGAACAAAGCAGCCATCGCCAGCAGGCCAGTGCCGATTAGCAGGATCTGTGGCCGCTGCGGATCATCGGCCTCCATAAACAGCGAGATCAGGGGCTCAGCGCATGTCAGGAATAGAACAATCGTCAAGACCGACACGATCAACGACATCCCGGTCACCGTAATCGCGCCTTTCTCAAGATGCGCCCGATCCCGTCGACCCAACGCGTTGCCCGCCCGAATAGTCGCCACATTAGACAGGCCTAAATGAACCATGAACGTCGCCGAGGCGAGGTTTAACGCAATCCCGTGAGCTGCCAGCGGCACTGGACCCAACCAGCCCATCATGACAGCAGAGATCGCGAACAACGACACCTCCGCCAGTGTCGTCAGACCGATGGGAACGCCCAAACGCAGCACGCTCATGAACATCTCCCAATCCGGGCGCCAAAACCGCTGAAACAAGCTGTGTTCCGGCAACACACGCACCGCATAGATCACGACCGCCACCAATGATACGATCTGCGTCACCACTGACGCGATAGCCGCACCAATCACCCCAAGTTCGGGCGCGCCCCAGTTTCCGAAGATCAGCGCATAGTTGGTCACGCCATTGACCACAGCTGCAACAATCGTGATCCACAGCACAATCTGCGTCCGCTCAAGCGCGGCCAAATAGGACTTCAGGACCATCACCAACAGCGCCGGGAACAAGCCCCACCCCGCGACCCGCAGGTATACTGACGCAGTTTCAGCAACTTGCGGCTCTTGCTTCAAAGCAATCAGGATCGGATGGGACCACCACAAAAGAGGCATCATCACCGTCGCATAGATCAGAGATAGCCACAGACCCATGCGAGTGGAGCGGCGAATGCTGGTCTCATTTTCCTCGGCGGCAGCGGTCGCCACCATCGGCATTACAGCCCACCCAAACCCGGCACCAAACAGGAACAGGACGAAGTAATAGCTGTTGGCCAGCGTCACGGCAGCCAAAGCCTCGACCCCGTACCAGCCTAGCATGACGGTATCGGTCAAACCAATCGCATACTGTGCCAGATGCCCGCCAATCAATGGCAGGCCCAGCACCGCGATTGCGCGCAAATGGCCGGGATATGTCATCACCTTGTTCATTCCGCCAGCCTTAGGCTTGCGCGCTGCCCGAGACAAGAGCGGAACAAACTTATTTCATAATGAGACTAACGAGAACAAAGCGACGCAATCCATCACCTTTGATGCAACGGCTTTACAGTTTATCGATTTTCAGCCGATCTTCGCGTCAGGATGCAGCGCTGTCCCCAGAATATGGTCCGAGTTATGAATTACGTGATGCGCCTGCCCAACTATCAACGGATCAGGCTCACCAACGATCCTGAGGTCTTTGTCCGGGTAGTCCAGCGTCGACAGGAAATGCCGCATGCAGTTCAGACGCGCGCGTTTCTTGTCGTTGGATTTGACAATCGTCCAGGGCGCATCAGCGGTGTCGGTGTAGAAGAACATCGCCTCTTTCGCCTCGGTATAATCATCCCATTTGCTCAGGCTAGCCTTGTCAATCGGTGACAGTTTCCATTGCTTCAACGGATCAGTTTCACGACTCCCAAAGCGCCGCTGCTGTTCTTCCTGCGTGACCGAGAACCAGTACTTGTAAAGCTGAATGCCCGAGCGCACCAGCATCCGCTCCAACTCGGGCGTCTGCCGCATGAATTCCAGATACTCATTGGGTGAGCAGAAGCCCATCACCCGCTCGACGCCCGCACGGTTGTACCAGGACCGATCATAAAACACCATCTCGCCCACGGTGGGCAGCTGCTGCACATAACGCTGGTAATACCACTGCCCCTTCTCCTCATCCGTCGGCTTGTTCAATGCGACCACACGCGCCTGACGCGGGTTTAGATGCTCCATGAACCGCTTGATGGTCCCACCCTTGCCGGCGGCGTCGCGGCCCTCGAACAACAGCACAAACCGCTGCCCGGTCTCCTGCGCCCACAATTGCACCTTCAGCAACTCTGCCTGCAGCTCGGCCTTTTGCGCCTCGTAATCCTTGCGTGCCATCTTGCGGCCATAGGGGTACTTGCCGCTCTCGAAAGCTTGCCGGATTTTCTCGGATGTTGGTGCCGAGGCATCCGCCTTCAGGTCAGTTACAGCTTTGATCTGCGATGATTTTTGTTTGATCTGGGGTGCCGCATCCATACATGTTCTCCTCGGTTTCACTGTCGAGGAGTTGCTTAGCCGATTGTCACACGGCGCGCTTTGATTGGTGTCAAATTGACATAGGTTTTATCGGGGCGTCAAAGAACAGGCCTATGCCCGTTCTTTAAATGACCCCAAAATACATAGGGGAGCGGCCAGCCCCGCACTTACCGATGTCCCCAATCATCAGGATTGTCCGAGTTGTTCGGCGACAAGCCCAAAATGTCTCCGTCAGTCGAACACCCCAACCCCAAAACGGTTCTGTTCGCATAGGAGAAATACGAACACACCTGATTGATCTCAAGAATCTCGCCATCTTCCCACCCCGCCTCTCGCAGAGCTATCACATCCGCCTCAGTCAGATCACCGGGTGCCTCGGTCAGCTTGCGCGCATATCTCATCGCTTCGACCTGTGCCGCGTCCAGCGGGGCCGAGGCCGGATCACGCGCCTCAATCGCCGCACGGATCGCATTGCCGCGCACCTCATCCTGCAGCAACCGCTGCAATCCGGAAAAGTGATGTTCTACGCAATACCCGCACCGGTTCAGAGAGCTGACCCACACGCCCAACACTTCAAGAAACCATTTTGGCACCTTGTTGGCCGAATGGTGCAACACGTTCTTGTAGACTGCCATATGGGCTTCCATCGAATGCGGCCGCAGGCTGTGCGCCATCATGATGTTGTCTACATTGTTGTCCGGCCCGGTGACCCGGTCATAAAGCTTCCTCAGCTTTCCCGTAGCCTCTTCGAATGGAATGGTTCTGATCCAACTCAATTCTTCTGCTCCCCTAATTTCTGCTTCCGGAACAAAGCCTAAACGGGATTTCGAAACATGACGAGACCTTGGAAAGCTCGCGGTTTGATAACAATCTGTTTTGCATAACTGATATATGCTGGGCAGCTACCCTTACTGTCTGCTACGTCCCTATTGAAACAACTTTCTGACCAAAGACTTTTCAACTGTGCGCCCACTCATCTGTATTTTTGCCCTGTCTTGTTTTGGCTCTGCTATAGCTATGTTCAATCCAGCGTTCTCAGATTGGTTATTGCTGACAGGACCGTGCGCATTGGCAAGTTTGCTACTGCTGTTCGGAAAAAGGCTACGCCGGCTCAAAACTTCGAAAAACTGGGCTGTCGTCGATGGATCAAATGTTTTGCACTGGAAAGGCGGTGTTCCTAATATCGCCACAGTCCGCGAGGTTGTCGACGAGTTGAAGACAAAGGGGCGGACACCGGGCGTCGTCTTTGATGCCAATGTAGGATACAAAATCTCAGATCGCTATATGAACGACAGTTCCCTTGCGGCTTTGCTTGGGTTGCCATGCAGCCACGTGATGGTTGCGCCGAAGGGTACTCCTGCCGACCCGCTGGTCCTTCAGGTAGCGCGGGATCTCGGCGCTGCTATCGTCACAAATGACCGGTTCCGTGATTGGGATGACGAATATTCGGATGTGCTTGAGAAAAGTTCTCTTGTTCGAGGTGGCTTTAAAGACAAAACTCTCTGGCTGTCATTGTAAACGCGCTGCAATACAGCGCTGAATATCGCTCCGGTTCCGTTGGCCCCGACAAACCGGATACAACACCTCGCGTCCCTCTTCCCCCGGACCACATCACCTGCCATAATGGGGGAAACTCAAAAACAAGAGCAGCACCCATGCCCGACGATCTGTTGACGCCAGAAACAACGACCGCTTACGACGCCTCGTCCATCGAGGTGCTGGAAGGTCTGGAACCGGTCCGCAAACGCCCCGGCATGTATATCGGCGGCACGGATGAGCGTGCATTGCACCATATGGTGGCCGAGATACTCGACAACTCAATGGACGAAGCTGTTGCGGGCCATGCCAACCGGATAGAGGTCGAGCTGCACGCAGATTACGCCCTGACCGTTCGTGACAACGGGCGCGGCATTCCGATCGACCCGCATCCCAAGTTCCCCGACAAGTCGGCACTTGAAGTGATCCTCTGTACCCTGCACGCAGGCGGTAAATTCTCGGGCAAGGCGTATCAGACTTCGGGCGGTCTGCACGGTGTGGGTGCATCGGTGGTGAATGCCCTGTCGGATTCGATGGTCGTGCAGGTGGCACGCGACAAACAGCTATTCGAACAACGCTTCTCGCGCGGTATCCCACTAGGTCCGGTGGAAAAAGTAGGCGCAGCGCCCAACCGGCGCGGTACAACCGTCACGTTCCACGCCGACGCGGACATCTTCGGCCACCACAAATTCAAACCCGCGCGCCTATTCAAATCCATCCGCTCCAAGGCCTATCTGTTCTCGGGCGTCGAAATCCGCTGGAAATCCGCCATCGACGACGGCGAAACCCCGACCGAGGCGACCTTTCACTTCCCCGGCGGTCTTTCGGATTACCTGAAGGAGACGATGAACGGCTCGTCGACCTATGCCGAGCAGCCCTTTGCCGGCACCGTGGACTTTAACGAGAAGTTCGACACCCCCGGCAAAGTCGAATGGGCGATCAATTGGACACCTTCGCGCGACGGGTTCATCCAGTCCTACTGTAACACCGTCCCAACCCCCGAAGGCGGCACACATGTCGCCGGTTTCTGGGCTGCGGTCCTCAAGGGGATCAAGGCCTATGGCGAGCTGATCAACAACAAAAAGGCCGGTCAGATCACCCGCGACGACCTAATCACCGGAGGCTGTGCGCTGGTGTCGTGCTTCATCAGTGAACCGGAGTTCGTCGGCCAGACAAAAGACCGCCTCGCCACAGTCGAGGCGCAACGGCTGGTCGAAAACTCCGTCCGCGACCATTTCGACAACTGGCTGGCGGCTGACACGAAATCCGCCGGAGCGATCCTCGACTTCCTCATCCTGAGGGCCGAAGAACGCCTGCGCCGACGGGCCGAGAAGGAAACACAACGCAAGTCCGCCACTAAGAAACTTCGTCTCCCCGGCAAGTTGGTGGACTGTAGCAGTTCAACACGCGACGGTACGGAATTATTCATCGTCGAGGGCGACTCGGCGGGCGGGTCCGCCAAAATGGGCCGGGACCGCAAAACACAGGCCCTGCTGCCCTTGCGCGGTAAAATCCTGAACGTGCTGGGCGCGGCCAGTTCCAAGCTGGGCACCAATGCCGAGATCAACGACCTGACCCAAGCGCTGGGTGTCGGCCTTGGCACCAAGTTCAACGTCGACGACCTGCGCTATGACAAGGTCATCATCATGACCGACGCGGATGTGGACGGGGCACATATCGCCTCGCTGCTGATGACGTTCTTCTTCACGCAGATGCGCCCGATGATCGACGCGGGCCACCTCTATCTGGCCTGCCCGCCCCTCTACCGCCTGACCCAAGGCGCCAAGCGCGTCTATTGCCTGGACGAGGCCGAGCGTGACGAATGGCTTGAAAAAGGTCTGGGCGGCAAAGGCAAGATCGACGTCTCGCGCTTCAAAGGTCTGGGTGAAATGGACGCCAAGGACCTGAAAGAGACCACGATGGACCCCGCCTCCCGCAAACTGATCCGCGTCACGATTGATGAGGACGAACCCGGCGAGACCGGCGATCTGGTCGAGCGCCTGATGGGTAAGAAACCCGAACTGCGGTTCCAATACATTCAGGAAAACGCGCGGTTTGTGGAGGAGTTGGATGTTTAGACTGGCTCACCTTTTGCCAACCAATTGAAAATTTCGGCCAAAAGCTCACTTGTTGGGTACTGTCTGATCTCTTCTTCATCAGCGCCTTCAGCGAGTTTCTTCTCCCAATACCACTCTTGGAAATCAGAGTATTTCCCCCAGATACGTCTTGCCGCGACTGGCGCAATTCCAGCTTCTGAAACCAGCCAATTTCGAACATGTTTGACAGCATTTTGGGGCGCTTTCTGATCATCGGCACCATAGGCTTCTATGTCACAGCCGGATATATCGGAGAGAGCCGCTTGGAAGCGGTACCGTTTTTCCTCAAGTATCAAAAACTTTTTTTGGTCCCGCCCCTCTCCAAAATATTGACGACATCCAAAGTCAATTCCAAGCTCGAAGGGCATATTGAGCCTGAAGTGCTCACCCTTTATCTTCGCTTGGCAACGGCTCAGATCGTGTATCGAATACTTGGAGCATTCGATCAGGCTGCGAATTTTCTCTAGGCGGTTCTCTCCGCTATCATTACGCTCCGATGCCAGTCTGGGCCTGAGGCCCAGATAAGCTACGCAGAACATGATAGCTTGGAGAATAGGTTCGAAGTCTTCGTCAAACGGGCAGTTGATAAATACACAACTTTCAAAAGGGTATTCAGGCAAACTTTAGCCTTTCGACTTCACTGGATCATTCCCATAAGAATCTCGTTCTCTAATTCGACCATCTCGACCATGAATATAGAGTTCAGTACTCTGATTTTTGGCAATTTTCCGGGCTTCACGTATTGCTTCACCCTGAGTTGAATAAGTGCCCGTAACTTTTGACGAACCTGCTTTGCGCACGCTCCATTTGCCCCCATTAGGCACAACGTGCTGACCTTTAGTTGCCATCTCCGACTCCTAACCTTTGTAACGTGTCCCTAACTTTTAAGATATGCCAACTAAACACTTACTCCAACTACGAACCGCAAAAGATTTAACAATTTATGAAGATCTGCCCAAGACTCGAAATAGTTTGTACAAGCTGAGGCTAACGCGTGGGTGATGACTCGCATCATGCATTGGGTCGATAGTACGGAACGTCTCCCCACCCGGTAGGCCGGGCTTCAGCCCAGCACACCGCAACCCCCTTGCTTAACCCGTTGATCCCGTTCACACTTACCCTCAACCCGTCATCCAAGAACGACTTTTGGGGTTCCGAGCGTCCAAGACCCAATAAGACGACAAACAGATTTCCAAACGGGAGGACGACATGAAAACACTAACCCTCGGGCTGGCCCTGACCCTGCTGGCCACAGCAGCCCCCGCGCAGCAGATGCTCAGCACCGCATCGCCCATACCAGACGGGGCCGAAACGCGGTTTTGCTACTATGACGGCATGGCCTATTCGCCAGACGCCTTCATCCTGCTGACCGGTGACAACACCGTCACCTCAACCATCAGCACGCGCGAGGAACGGCTGCTGCGGTGTCATCGCAATGACGATGGTTCTCTGGTCTGGAAACCACAGAGCACGTTTCAAACCAACAACTGACGTAGGATGGGTTTCCAACCCATCAAAGCGGAGCGGGGACGATGGGGTGAAACCCCATCTTACCCAACATTCCGATCCAACCAGTCGGCAATCCGTTCGGCTGGGCCTTCCCAGCCCGGCTCCATGAACAGAAAATGCGCGTGGTTGTCGACGGGCAGGAAAGTCGCACGGTCTCCGTAAAGCTTCGCCAGAGCACGGCAGGTGTTGGGGTTCACGGCCCGGTCCTCGGTGCCTGAAACAATCAGCACCGGGCAATCGACCTTGTCGATCTCCACCTTCATCGCATGGTGATCGTCGAACATCCAAAAGAACATCTCGAACATCACCCGCCCGCTTTCGGGGCCGAGTTGGTCATACACCTCATGCTGCTGCGCCTCGGGCATCTTGTTGAGCGCAAAAGGGGCCATCAGGTCGAAATCAACGCGCATGGGCTGTTTCCAGAACGCCCCACCCTCCATCAACGCGCGCGGCACAGCGCGTTCGTCGTCGGTTTCCGGCAATGTGCCCCAAGCCGCGTTTGGGTTGATCAGGACAATTGCGCTGGCCAACCCCCGAGACGCCACCTTCTGCGCCACTACCCCCGCAATGGCATGGCCCAGTAGAACAGGTTTGCTCTCCAACCCTTGCACGAAGTCTGCAATGTCATTGGCGTAATCTAGGACGCTTGTGTCGGTGAGGCCGGGATCGGGATCTGCCTTGGGGTCGCCACCATGATAGCGTAGCGCGGGCGTATGCACCGTCCAGCCACGTGCACGAAAGAAGCCCGCATAATCCTCCATACACCACGGCCCGGCAAAAGCACCGTGGATCAGAACAATCTCTTTCGTCATGAAAATCTCCCTCACCTCCGACCAGTATGAGAGGTGAGGGATGGGTTCGGCAAGCCTGTCAGTGTGCTGCGTTGAAGAGCGTTGTCAGGTTTTCTTCGGTCAATTCGATCGGATTCCCTCCGCATGAGGGGTCGATGATTGCGCCTTGGACCAGTTCGGGGATGGCGGCTTTGGTGACGCCGAGGTCGGAGAGTTTGCGGGGGATGGCGAGGCTGTCGTTGAACTCT
>NZ_JBQFRR010000003.1:0-442292 GCF_056537485.1 Ruegeria sp. CE6
TAACGATCAAACCTCGTCAGGCTCATAACATGAAGGCCGTAGGTTCAATTCCTAATGCTGAAAACAAAACACCGTGCAACATCAGATGTTTACGCACCGCCCTAGGGCGGTGTTCCTATTTGCGCCAACACTTCTAGAAGCACTGTGGAAGCAACGATAGGAAACTTCTTTTCGTAACTAGCCACTTACCCCCTCAGCTCTTTTTTGCCAATTTCTGCGCTTCGCCCATGGTGATCTTGCCGTTACGACCGATCGAAATCCTCTCGCTGGAGCGTGTTGAAGCATTCAGGGAACGATCAACTGGTTCGGCGAACTGCCGTCTTTGGTATCAACTATTCTGGTAATAAAACGATAGCCTGCGGCTTGACCCGCTTGGTGGGCGGGGAAATGGAGCGGCGCGGATGACTTGATCTCTGGCGGCGCGTTCGATTTCGGGTGAGCCAGAGCTATCGACGATATCAACCCACGCCAGTGATCCATCCGGACTGATTTCAAAGAATACCTGCGCAAACCCGCGGACCGGGACATAGACGACGGGCGTTTGATTGAGGTGGACCAGGACTTGTCCGGCATAGTTCGTGGTATCGGAGTTTCCAACGCCGCGACCCGAGGATTGATTTCGGCCACTGCTGGCTCGGAACGGGTCAGCCCCTTCCTTTTGATAAAGGCTAAGCGGCGACTCCAATGTTTGCGTAGGGTTGCGCAAGTTATCGAAGTTACTGAACCCATCAAGTGATTTTGGCGTATCCGTTGCGGGCCTTCTGTCCGGGAGGCGGGGGCGTTTGGAAACAGATACGGCCTGATCGGAAGGTGCGGCTTGTTCTTCTGGTGGCTCGTTTGTTGGCTCATCGACCGAACTTGGGATTTCTGGTTCGACTGCCGTACTCTCGAGTGGAGGGACCGGCTCTGTTGAGCCGTCTGTGGGCGGTAAAGCTGCCAAGCGCTCGGGTTCCGGGTCGACCGCTGGCGTTACGGCGGTATCTGCGTCTGTGGCTGGTTCCGGATTGGACGGGGCGACCGGTTCGGTCGGCACCTCTTCCTGTAGCTCTGATCGTGGGGCGACGGGCGCTCCGACATCGGGTGAAGATACCTGCTGAGGATTGGGGGAAGCGACGAGTGTATCGCTGATCGGGATGTCGGCAGTATCGGGCTTAACAGTGTCTTCAACCGGAGGCTCGGGGGCTTCAGCAGAGTCCGGCTGCACCGGGTCCGTCGTGTCTTCGGTGAATTCCTCGAATGTGTTGCCAAGCTCGATCAAACTGACCGATTCCTCATTGGCCCGCAGTTCTGGCAGACTGAAACCGTAGAAACTAATCCCAAAGATGTGCAGGACAAGCGAAAGCACACCCGCCAACGCAGCGATGGCTGCTGACTTCCGGATCATTTTAAAGCCTGCTGGGTCACGAGGTACACAGATGGCGCCCCATGCCGTCGAAGGGCACCGGTTACCTCCATCAATCGTTGGCCTGAAACATTGCGGTCTGGGACAATCCTGACGGGTCCGTCATCATGGCTGGCCATAAAAGCCTCAGGGTCGGTTTGCACCCCACGAAAACTGAGGATGCCATCAGCGTTCAAGACAAGCGCATCGGGAGGGTCGCGGCCTTCGAGTTCCGATGTGTCGACAAGCTGAAGCTCGGGATCAAGCGGTGGTGCCAGGGTGCCTGCAATCAGAAAGAAGATCAGCATCAGAAAGACGACGTTGATCAGAGGGATGGTCGAGTCTCGTTTGCGGCTTGGGCGACCAAAGCGGATCATCGGTCTACTCCAACACCGTGACGGTCAGGCCATCGCGGCCACGCAGCCTGGTCAGCAAATCCACAAGCCGTTGGGCGGACGTATCGGCATCAAGGCTCACCAGAGCCTGACCAGCCCCTATCTGCGCCGGCAGTTCATCCAGCGTCAGCGTTTCGCCATTCAAAGTCACGCGCTCCGCACCGATCTGAATGAAAATTCTCTCCACCGGCTCAGCCGAAGCTGATGCTCCTGAGGTTGCGCTGCTGATTTCGATTTCCGCGAACTTTGAGAAAGTTGAAGACAACATGAAAAACAGCAACAGCAAGAAGATGACATCGATGAGCGGGGTCATCGACATCGGGCGTCTTACAAAGGGCGCCGTGTTACGCATGTTCAGCGTTCAGAATCTCGGTCCTGCCTGAGGCGGCCTGGTTCGAGTTGTTCGGGACCAGAACCGTGCGCAGTGCTTTGTCCGCAAACACCCGTTCCCGGGCAGTTCGGCTTTCAAACCAAGACAAGACCATTGAAGTCGGCATTGCCACCGCAAGGCCAACGGCTGTTGTTACCAGAGCAACCCAGATGCCACCTGCCAACAATGACGGATCAACAGAAGACCCGGCAGACTGAAGGCTTTGGAATGCATTGATCATTCCCAAAACTGTTCCGAACAATCCAAGCAGGGGTGCAAGCTGGGCGACCGTATCCAAAAGCCGAAATCCGCGCTCCAGCCCGGCCAGGGCCAATCCAGCTTCGGCATCCAGTCGAGCGTCCAGATCAGGAGTGTCCGGCGCGTCCATGGCGGCTTCGACAAGCGGTGCAAGATAGCTGCTGCTCTGAGCGAGGCGCGCGCGTGCAGTGGCTCGATCTCCAGCATCCCAGGCCTGCAGCGCTTGTGACAGAACCTTGTGCCGCCCTACGCCACAGGCTGCGAACTGCCAAAGCTTGTAAAGAGTAACTGCTACGGTCAGGACCGACATGACAATAAGGATAGCCACAACGGGCCCGCCAAGGGTCAGGATCTCTCGAAGAGAAGAGAGAATATTCATCCAAGCAACTCCACTTCAATCCGGCTGCTGAGCGTTAGGGTCGATTGACAGATGTCGCTCTGGGAGCCTTTTACCACGCATGAACTCGCGCCATTGATCAATGCGCGCCCAACAGTCGTGCAAGACATCTCTGGCAGATCGAACTGACGGACACGTGGGCGATCCAAAGGTAAGTCGCGAAAATCAAAAAGCGAGAGGGTAACGACACTGCCTTCGGTGTCAAATATCACCGTCTCGAATACGGCTTCATCGATAGTGGTTCCGGATTGGTTGGTCACCAGAAAGGTCAATCTGCAGGCACTACCAACGTCTTCCAAGGCATTGAGCTCTAACGAAATCTCAGCGGCAGGTGCCTCAGCGGATTGGGCCAGAGCTGCAAAAGGAAGCAGGCATGCGAAACAGGTAAGCAGGACACGGAGAGATCTCATTGAAGGCACCTATATGCTTGGGCGAACCGCGATTGCCCGCGTTGTATAGCCGACAATGGTCCTCTCATACCTGATAGTACAATCAGTTCAAAGGAGCGCTGAAACGATTGTGAATTCGACCATGTTCGAAGTCATATTCGAGTAAACCATTTAGCAAAGTGACGTATAGTATGGCAAAATGACGGAAAATTACCTCATTTCGTCAAGATACGATCTGCAATCCGAACAAGTCGCCCTTCATAATCAAAAGAAACACAGAATGGAGGCGCGTTTTGAGCTGGAATATTTGCGTAGTCGGGGCGGGGAAGATCGGTCAGATGATCGCGACTTTGCTGAAAACCTCGGCACATTACACGGTGACTGTTGCCGATCACGATCTTGCGGCCCTGTCAGCATTCAAGAAGCGGGGCATTTCTACGCGGCAGATTGATGCCAGCGATAGCGCGGGCTTGGAGAAAGGCCTTAAAGGGTTTGATGCGGTGATCTCTGCCGCGCCGTTCTTTCTGACACCGGCGATTGCGAGCGCGGCCAAAACTGTTGGGGCGCATTACTTTGACCTGACCGAAGATGTCGCCGCCACCAACGCGGTGCGCGAGCTGGCGCAAAAAAGCGAGACAGCATTCATGCCGCAATGCGGGTTGGCCCCCGGGTTTGTCGGGACTGCGGGCGCTGCGCTGGCGGCGGAGTTCGATGAAATCGACAGCCTGCATATGCGGGTCGGGGCGTTACCGCTCTATCCGACCAACGCGTTGAAATATAACCTGACTTGGTCAACCGATGGGCTAATCAACGAATACTGCAACCCCTGCGATGCTATTGTGAATGGCGAGAGGGTCAAGACCGCCCCCCTCGAAGATTATGAGCTGATCGGCCATGACGGTGTCGAGTACGAATGCTTTAATACATCCGGCGGACTGGGCACCTTGCCCGAGACGCTAGACGGTAAGGCGAAGGCGGTATCCTATCGCTCGATCCGCTATCCGGGTCATCGGGACATTCTGCGCTTGTTGCTCAGTGACCTGGGACTGGAGCGTCGCCGCGATCTGCTGAAAGAGATTTTTGAAACGGCCTTGCCGCGTACGGATCAAGACGTCGTGTTGGTCTACTGCACGGCAAAGGGTATCGTTGACGGCACGTTGCGTGAGAAATCCCTGATCAACAAATCCTTTGCGCGCACCATCGATGGACAAGTCTGGAGTGCGATCCAAGTAACCACTGCGGCAGGCGTATTGGGTGTCGTCGATCTGATGCGGACAGGGGTTCTGCCCTCGAAAGGCTTTGTTCGGCAAGAGCAGGTAAAGCTTGCCGATTTCCTGAACACCGAATTTGGCCGGCTTTATCGCGCCGGTGACGTTACCGAACAAAACAAGGCGGCCTGAGATATGAAAGACATTGTAATGACTGCTGAAACCACGCTTGCGAATTTGGACCTGACTGCAGCGGAGCTTAGCGGCGGGTCGCTGCGGGTGACCTCTCCGATAGATGGCAGCCTGTTGGCCGAGGTTCACGAAACTCCGGTTTCCGAGATGGGGGCCATCTTTGCCCGCTCGAAAGCGGCGTTCAAGGAATGGCGCGTTGTGCCGGCTCCGCGCCGGGGTGAGTTGATCCGCCTGCTGGGCGAAGAGCTTCGGGCCGCCAAGGACGACCTTGGCGCGCTTGTCAGTTGGGAGGCGGGCAAGATCACCTCGGAAGGTCTGGGCGAAGTGCAGGAGATGATCGACATCTGCGATTTTGCTGTTGGTCTGTCGCGGCAGCTTTATGGTCTGACCATTGCTTCGGAACGTCCGGGTCACCGGATGATGGAAACGTGGCATCCGGCGGGGCCGGTCGGAGTGATCTCGGCCTTTAATTTCCCCGTGGCGGTATGGTCGTGGAATGCTGCGCTGGCGCTGGTTTGCGGCGATCCGGTGATCTGGAAACCGTCCGAGAAAACGCCTCTGACCGCGTTGGCTTGCCAGAAAATCTTTGAGCGGGCATTGGCCCGGTTTGGTGACGCCCCCGAGGGGCTTTTGCAGACCCTGATAGGTGGTGCCGATCTGGGTGAGGCGCTGGTTGCCAGCGAGGATGTGCCGATCATTTCAGCCACCGGCTCGACCCGGATGGGCCGGGCGGTGGCGCCGATTGTGGCGCAGCGCTTTGGCAAGTGTATTCTGGAACTCGGCGGCAATAACGCGATGATCGTTGGACCGTCGGCGGATCTGGAAATGGCGGTGCGCGCGATTGTATTCTCGGCTGTGGGAACGGCAGGGCAGCGCTGTACGACACTGCGGCGGTTGATTGTACACAACTCGATCCGCGAGGAACTGGTTGGGCGTCTGAAGAAAGCCTATGCAGGTCTGCCCATCGGTAATCCGTTGACCGAGGGTACGTTGATTGGGCCGTTGGTGGATGAAGCTTCGGGCAATGCGATGACCGCAGCGCTTGAATCAGCAAAGGCCGAGGGTGGTGCCGTGTTCGGAGGTCAGCGCGTGACCGAAGGTGTGCCGGGCGGTGTTTATATGCAACCGGCCATCGTTGAGATGCCTGGCCAGACCGCGACTGTGAAGGCCGAGACCTTTGCTCCGATCCTTTACGTCATGAGCTATGACGATTTTGCCGAGGCGATCGAGATCCAGAACGACGTGCCACAGGGTTTGTCGTCCTGCGTTTTTACACTGAACATGCGCGAAGCCGAGCAATTCCTGACAGCGGCCGGGTCGGATTGCGGGATTGCCAATGTGAACATCGGCCCGTCCGGGGCCGAGATCGGTGGCGCATTTGGTGGCGAGAAGGAAACCGGAGGCGGGCGCGAAAGCGGATCAGATGCCTGGAAAGCCTACATGCGCCGTCAGACCAACACGGTAAACTATTCGGCCGAGTTGCCATTGGCGCAAGGTGTCAAATTCGACATCTGAACTCGAATGTCCGGCGGCACCTGATCGTGCCGCCGGATTCAATCAGCGAACAGGTAATCCAGTTGCATGATCGCTTTGGCCTTATCGGCACTGATCCCCAGAAATTCCGCGATAATCACCTCATTCTCCGAACGTTCCGCCGCCTCACGCAAATGGAACAGCCCATCATTCTGGGTACTGCGGATCAATTCGGATTCGTAAGCCAGCGCATTGCGAAGGGTCGGTAGCAGACGTGCAAGAGAATCCTGTGAGCTGTTCTGGCCCGCAAGACCGACGCGATAGGCATGGCCGGTCAGATATTCATCTGAATAAGTACATTCGATTTCCAGAACTCGTGTTTGGGCCTGATCTGCACAGAAATCCTGAATGACGTCCAGATTGGCCGGATCTATGCAGAGTACCAGCCTGTCGCTTTGGAAATAATCGAACAACATACGTGCAACCGCCCGCCGATGGCGCGACCGCTTAATCAGGGTCGTCTCGATTCCACCCAAATCGGGCAATGGCGTATCCTGCTCATCATAGATGTATTCGATGCAGGGAATGGGGGTTTCGGATGCGATCTGGTCAACAAGCCGTTTGGCGACATGCCACTTCTTGCAAACAATCAAAAACGCCTGACGCTCGGGGCCTAACGTATTGCCGACCTCCCAAAAGCGCTGAGCGAAACGTCGTCCTACCCGACCGCGACCGGCAAGGAAGTGATACAGATTACGCCCTTCGTCCGAGATGTGGAACGTGACCCCTTCGCTGGCATAAAGCTGACCCAACCGTTCCTTCAACTCATGGGCCTCGGGGCTGATCTTGCGAGCGAACAGGTAGTTCTGCCCCAACAGCATGTCATAGTGATCATTGTAGAAGGTGACAGGCATGCCATAGTCGGAAAACATCAAAAATGTCAGTGTACGGTTTTCGATTTCCTGCTTCGGGACGAGGTGGCGAACAAGCGTCTGAAAGAACGTCTCGTCCGGAATCCAGGTGGTCGAGAAAAACCGGACCACATCGCGGCGTTGGCGCAGGAAGTCCAGAATCATCTCGACTGTGCGACGGCGCAGGCACCACCACTGGCTACCGATCTTGACCTGCAGGTCTGCAGGTATGCCGCGGGTCAGACCGAAACGCTTTTGCATTTCGTATGCGGCATAGAACAGGCGCGGCTGATTGCGTTCGTTGAAATAGTGACGATAGATCAGCCGGTCTTCTTTCATTCCGGTCTTAATCCAATTGCTTTCGAAGAAGTCATGGCTTTCGATGAAATCCATGTCGCGTTCATCAAGGAAGCTGTGCACATACTCGGCGGTTTTAATTGCCATGCAATCGCCGGACAGCATGTAAAAATGGGTGACCCTCGGGAACTGATCCACCGCCGCCTGTAATGCATGGAGCGTGGCCTGAACCAGTGACCATTCGCCCCATCCGCATTTGATCCGCTTCGTCGCAAATGCGACGCTGCGGTTATCTTTCAGGGCGTCGCGTATCTGCGCATAATCCGTATCGTTGGCGCGAGCGTCAAAATGGATCGCCATACAATCGCCGGCAGCCGTTAGCTGACTGGCCTGCGCAATGATCGCGTCAGGATCTTTGTGGCACAGCAAGATATAGGCAATCTTTGCCATTTGCGTCTCGTAATTCCCCGTTTCTGCCCAATTGCAACCGTGATACTGAGGATGAGCGATTGAATAAACAGAATATTTTTGGTTCTTTGGGTCAAAATGCCGGAGTATCAATGCGATAACTGGCTAAGGAGGCGCAGTAGATGGGTTTTCCAGGAACATGGATGACCGAAAGTCAAAGCATGGTCTACCGTGTTGTGCCGAAATGCGCCTGCTCGACGATCGGGCAAATCATGTATTTCTCGGATCATGGCAGCTTCTTTGATGGTGACATTCACGACGCCAAGGACGGAATGCACAAGTGGGCCTTTGGTGCCAGTCAGGATCCGATTGCCAGAAATGTTCAATCGCACCAGTCCTATACGTTTACCTGCGTGCGTAATCCCTACACACGCATTCTCAGTTCCTTTTTTGACAAGATCTGTGGCATTCAGCGCAACGGCAAACGCTATCGCGGCAATCTGGTGCCAACGCTGATCTACAATTATGGGATCGAGGTTGGCGGTGACGATGGCAAAGGCGAGTTCGATCAGATCGCCAGTTTCCGCCGGTTTCTGTTATTTGCACGTGACACGATCCGTTGGCGGCGGCCGATGGACCCCGACATTCACTGGTCGGCCATGTCTGGCCATGTCTCGACGCTGATCGCTAATGGCGGGCGATATGATCGGATTTTTTGGACCGAGAAGTTCAACGATGGGATGCAGGGGGTGTTGGACAATCTTGAAACTTCGCATCCCGTGACTCTGTCCGAAATCCCGCGCTTCAACGAATCCGAAGGCCATGGGCCAAAACGCGTGCATCCGGTCGAGGATTACTTTGACGATTTGTCGATGCATCTGGTCTACGAGATCTACAAACAGGATTTTGAACTGTTCAAGTATGATTTCGAAAATCCCGCCAACAAAATGCCGACGGGTGAGATCGATCTAGATGAGATTCACGCCAAGCTGGGTGATTAAGACGCTCGAAGTGTGAGGCTCCCGCCCATCGTCAATGTCTCTTGTGAGACATCTCCTCTGGTTGGGCCCGGCGCCGCGCAAAGCGCGGCGCCGGGCCCAAATTCCGAAAGTGGAATCGGCGCAGCCGATTCCATGTATCGGGTGCGGGAGTATTCGCTCACCCGCAGTGCTTAGACCTGACGGACGGCCCCTTTTGCGGCACTGGTCGTCAATTTGGCATAGGCTTTTAGCGCGGTGGACACTTTACGCTTACGTGGTGCAACGGGCTGCCAGCCCTTCTCGTCCTGCTCTTCGCGCCGCGCTGCCAGGTCTTCGTCGGAGACCGCCAGATGGATGCTGCGGTTGGGAATGTCGATTTCGATCGTGTCGCCGGTTTTCACCAAACCGATCTCACCACCTTCCGCTGCTTCGGGCGAGACGTGGCCGATTGATAAGCCCGAGGTGCCACCCGAGAAACGACCGTCAGTCAGCAGCGCGCAGGCTTTGCCCAGCCCCTTGGATTTCAGATACGAAGTCGGATACAGCATTTCTTGCATTCCCGGCCCACCACGCGGGCCTTCGTATCGGATCACCACCACGTCACCTTCCTTGACCTTGCCGGTCAGGATGTCATTGACAGCCTGGTCCTGGCTTTCGCAGACATAAGCTGAGCCCGTGAATTTCAGGATGTTCTCATCCACACCCGCAGTTTTCACGATACAGCCGTCGCGCGCAATGTTGCCGAATAATACCGCCAGACCGCCATCCTGGCTGAATGCATGCTCTTTCGAACGGATCACGCCGCCTTCGCGGTCAGTGTCCAGCTCCTTGTAGCGGTTCGACTGGCTGAAGGCTTGTGTAGTACGCACGCCGCCGGGCGCCGCTTTGAATAGGTCCTGAGCCTTCGGGTTGTTGGCGACTTTGATGTCCCAGTTGGCAATCGCTTCGCCCATGGTTCCGGAATGCACCGTGTGACAATCCTCGTGCAGCAAGCCCGCGCGGCTGAGTTCACCAAGGATCGAGAAAATGCCACCAGCGCGATGGACGTCTTCCATGTGCACGTTTTCGATGTTGGGCGCGACTTTGCACAAACAGGGCACTTGGCGGCTCAGGCGGTCCATGTCGGACATGGTGAAATGCACTTCACCTTCGTGCGCGATGGCCAGCAAATGAAGCACCGTATTGGTCGATCCACCCATTGCGATATCCAAGCTCATGGCATTTTCGAACGCGTCGAACGTGGCGATTTCACGCGGCAGGAAGCCTTTCTCGTCCAGATCATAGTGGCGCTTGGTGATCTCGACGATGCGGCGACCAGCTTCCAAGAACAACTCTTTACGGTCGGCATGTGTGGCCAGGGTCGAGCCATTGCCCGGCAGCGCCAGACCCAGTGCCTCGGCCAGACAATTCATCGAGTTCGCGGTGAACATGCCCGAGCATGAACCACAGGTTGGACAGGCGTTTTCCTCGATGTGTTGAACCTGTTCATCGGTGAACCGGTCGTCGGCCGCAGCAACCATCGCGTCGACAAGGTCGATCTTCTTGGTGTCCAGGTCGGCGATGTCGATCTTGCCCGCTTCCATCGGTCCGCCCGAGACAAAGATCGCCGGGATGTTCAGACGCATGGCCGCCATCAACATGCCGGGCGTGATCTTGTCGCAGTTCGAGATACAGACCATAGCGTCCGCGCAGTGGGCGTTAACCATGTATTCAACAGAATCCGCAATCACCTCACGCGAGGGCAGCGAATACAGCATCCCGTCATGGCCCATGGCGATGCCATCATCGACCGCGATGGTGTTGAACTCTTTGGCGACACCGCCAGCGGCTTCAACCTCACGCGCAACCATCTGTCCCAGGTCCTTCAGGTGGACGTGACCGGGTACAAACTGGGTGAACGAGTTGACGATGGCGATGATCGGTTTGCCGAAATCATCGTCGCCCATACCGGTGGCGCGCCACAAGCCGCGGGCGCCGGCCATGTTGCGGCCATGGGTGGAGGTTCTGGATCGGTACAATGGCATGATGCGGTATCCCTATTGCCCAAACTGCGATATTGGGTGTGTACGTTATAGCGCACGTATCATATGTACGTTATAACGCACAAGACAAATCGCAGGGCGCGGCTATGGAATCGGACGAACTAACGCTGAAACTAAGGGATGTGCGGGCGGCAACCGGGCTGAGCCTGTCAAAAGTCGCGGAACTCACCGGGGTCAGCAAAGCTATGCTGGGCCAGATTGAGCGTGGCGAATCAAGCCCGACCATCGCGACCCTGTGGAAGATCGCGAAGGGTTTCCAGCTCCCGCTGAGTGCTTTGATTGGTACTGCTGCAATGCGTGACACGACAGATGCCGATGTGTTCAGTACCGTGAGATTTCCAGGAAGTATTGAAGTCAAGATTGTCTTTCCTTTTGATCCCGCATTGGGGGCCGAAACATTTCATGTCGAGTTGTCACCCAATCAAAGCCACGAATCTCCGGCCCATGCAGCAGGCGTAACCGAAGAGGTTTTTGTTCTGAGCGGAGCTTTGGACGTGCTGCGAAATGGAAACTGGGTTCCGCTACAATCCGGTCAAGGGTTGCGATTTTCTGCGGATGTGCCGCATGGATACCGCGCTGGTGAACAGGGAGCTGCTTTTCTAAATATGCACCACTATTCGCAACCAGCGGAAGTTTCAGAATAGGAAAGCCCCATACAATGACCGCACTACTGGACAGTTTGACCGTCGTCGATGCCATCGGCTCATTCGGGGCTTTGATCGTTGTTGCGGCATATTTTGCGACCCAGATGCGAGTGATGAACTCGGAGGATCTGGCCTTTCCGCTGGTGAATCTTATCGGTTCGGTGCTGATCGTGTTCTCACTGCTGCAGAACTTCAATCTGGCGTCGATGCTGATCGAAGGCTTCTGGATCATCATCAGCGTTATTGGGATCATCCAGTATTATCGCCTGCGTCGTTTGCGATAAATCCAGTGTGGTCGGGACGCTAGCGCTATCCAGCCTTGAACCTGCATCCTGCCAAGTATAGGGAAAACTCAAGCTCGCTTAGGGGAGGCATAGATGCAGGACGATCCAAAAACCCTCGTTTCTACCGAATGGCTTGCCGCACATCTCAAGGATCCGGATCTAAGGATTCTGGATGGGTCGTGGTACCTGCCGCAGCAAGCGCGAGACGCCAAGGCAGAGTATGACTCTGCCCACATCCCTGGTGCGCGGTTCTTTGATATTGATGAGATATCCGACCATCGTTCTGACCTGCCGCATATGGCACCTCCGGTCGAGAAGTTCATGTCGCGCCTGCGCGCGATGGGCGTTGGCGATGGCCATCAGGTCGTGGTCTATGACGGCGCGGGGCTGATGTCGGCGGCGCGGGTCTGGTGGTTGTTCCGTCTGATGGGACAGGACAATATTGCCGTTCTGGATGGTGGATTGCCCAAATGGCAGTCCGAAGGGCGCGAGATCGAAGACCTGCCCCCCATTATTCGCGACCGTCATATGACGGTGCGGGTTCAGAACCACCTTGTCCGCGATGTGACGCAAGTTTCATCAGCCGCGAAGCTTGCGGATCACGAGATCATCGATGCCCGTTCGGCGGCCCGTTTCTTCGGGACCGAAGCCGAACCGCGCGAGGGGTTGCGCTCGGGTCATATCCCAGGCTCGCGCAACGTGCCTTTTGGAATGCTGTTGAACAAGAATGGCACGATGAAGTCGCCCGAAGACTGCCGCGCGGTTTTTGAAGATGCCGGCGTCGACTTATCGAAACCCGCGATCACATCCTGTGGCTCTGGTGTGACTGCCGCAATTCTCAGCCTTGCATTGGAACGCATGGGCAAGAAAGACCACGCGCTTTATGACGGCTCCTGGGCTGAATGGGGTGCCTTCCCAACCCTGCCCGTCGCAACCGGAGAGAACTGATGTTCGAGAACCTTAAACCGCAGCCAGCAGACAAGATTCTGGCATTGATGCAGATGTACCGCGACGACCCACGTGATCACAAGATCGATCTGGGCGTTGGCGTCTACAAGAATGCCGAGGGGGTCACTCCGGTGATGCGCGCGGTGAAAGCAGCTGAAAAGCGTATTCTCGAAGAGCAGGAGAGCAAGGCTTATACCGGTCTGGCTGGTGATCCAGCCTTTGCGGACGCGATGATCGACTTGATCCTCGGAAATTCTGTCCCGCGTGGCAACATTGCAGCCGTAGCCACCCCCGGTGGTACCGGAGCCTGCCGTCAGGCGTTTGAGATGATCCGTATGGCCAACCCCACCGCGCGTGTTTTCGTGTCGAACCCCACATGGCCGAACCATTTGTCGATCCTGAACTATCTAGGGATCGAGACAGTCCAATACCGTTATTTCGACGGAGAATCGCGTGGCGTCGATTTCGACGGTATGATCGAGGACCTGAAAACTGCCAATGCAGGCGACGTGGTTCTTCTGCACGGCTGTTGCCACAACCCAACGGGTGCCAACTTAAATATGGTGCAATGGCAAGAGGTCGTGAGCCTGATCAACGCGCGTGGCCTCGTCGCAATGATTGACATCGCCTATCAGGGCTTTGGCGACGGTCTGGAAGAAGATGCGCAGGCAACCCGTCTGGTCGCATCGTCAGTGAAGCGCTGCCTGATCGCGGCGTCTTGTTCGAAGAACTTCGGCGTCTACCGCGAACGCACCGGCCTGCTGATGGCGATCAGTGACGATCCGGCACAGACTGCACTGAACCAGTCTACGCTGGCATTTCTGAACCGCCAGAACTACTCATTCCCGCCTGATCACGGCGCGCGGGTGGTGACGACGATCCTGAATGACGATGCTCTGCGGGCAGATTGGGCGACCGAATTGGAAGATGTCCGCCTTTCCATGCTGGGCCTGCGTCAGCAACTGGCTGATGAGTTGCAGAGCCTTAGTGGATCGGATCGATTTGGATTTATCGCCCAGCATCGCGGCATGTTCTCGCGACTGGGGGCCGCGCCAGAACTGGTTGAAAAGCTGCGTGCCGATCACGGCATTTACATGGTCGGTGACAGCCGTCTGAACGTCGCTGGTTTGAACGCCAATACTGTGCCCATTTTGGCGCAGGCGATTGTCGATGTCGGCGTCTGAGCGATATCTTTGAATGAAGGAAAACCCGGGCGCGAACGCCCGGGTTTTTTTGTTTTTACTTGGTTGGCTATTAGCCTTTGGAGAATTCCGGATACGCTTCCATACCCAGTTCAGCCATGTCGAGACCGTTGATCTCGTCCTCTTCGCTAACACGGATACCTACGGTGGCCTTCAGGATCGACCAAAGGATAAGAGCAGCACCAAAGGTGAAGACACCATAAGCAATGATCCCGGTCAGCTGAGTGATCAGGCTGGCTTCGCCATAGAAGATCACGGCGATGGTGCCCCAGATGCCAGCGAACAGGTGGACTGGGATGGCGCCGACTACGTCGTCGATCTTGAACTTGTCCAGCATCGGAACCGCGAAGACCACGATGATACCGCCCACAGCACCGATCCACAGAGCGCCGAACAGGGTTGGGGCCAGCGGCTCAGCTGTGATCGACACCAGTCCCGCCAGCGCGCCGTTCAGCACCATGGTCAGGTCGGGCTTTTTGTACAGCAGCTGTGTCATGATAAGGGCGGCAACGGCACCGGATGCAGCAGCCATGTTGGTGTTGGCAAAGATGCGCGATACGTCCGAGACATCTCCTACAGTGCCCATCGCCAGCTGCGAACCACCGTTGAAGCCGAACCAACCCAGCCACAGGATAAAGGTACCCAGAGTGGCCAGAGCCAGGTTCGAACCAGGCATCGGGTGCACTTTACCGTCCTTGTACTTACCGATGCGCGGCCCAAGGATGAGAGCACCTGCCAGAGCCGCCCAGCCACCGACCGAGTGCACGATGGTCGAACCAGCGAAGTCCGAGAAGCCTGCTTCGGACAGCCAACCACCACCCCACTGCCACGAGCCCGAGATCGGGTACATGATGCCGGTTAGGACAACAACGAAGGCAAGAAAGGGCCACAATTTGATCCGTTCAGCCACCGCACCGGACACGATCGAGGCGGTCGCTGCGACAAAGACCAGTTGGAAGAAGAAATCCGAACCGATTGAGGCGTAGTCAAGCGCCGCAGCATCTGCACCGACACCCACTGGGTCAAGCACGGTGGTCGAGAAGAACGGGCCCAGCCAGCCAGAAATTGTCCAACCATCACCGGGGTACATCAGGTTGAAGCCGATCAGCCAGTACATGATCGCGGCGATTGAAAACAGCGCGATGTTTTTGGTCATCTGCATCGCGACGTTCTTGGACCGCACCAGCCCGCCTTCGAGCATGGCAAAGCCTGCAGCCATGAAGAACACCAGGAAACCGCCCATCAGGAACAGCAGCGTGGTGAAAATATATTGGGTGTGTTGCGCGGGCTCTCCGGTAGCGGCCTCTTGCGCAAGACCCATCTGCGGCAGTGCGACGATCGCAGCGGCAGGGATGAGAGATTTCATCAGGTTCATTGTTAGTCCTCGAGTGATTGTGAGTAAGCGCGCTTAAAGCGCCTCTTCGTTGGTTTCCCCGGTCCGCACGCGCAGGGCTTGCTCGACATCGAGGACGAAAATCTTGCCGTCGCCGATCTTGCCGGTCTTGGCGGTTGTGGTGATGGTTTCGACGATCTGGTCGGCCATGGTGGCGGGCACCACGATCTCAAGCTTGATCTTGGGAACGAAATTCACGGCGTATTCGGCACCGCGATAAATCTCGGTGTGACCCGATTGCGAGCCAAACCCTTTGATCTCAGTCACCATCATGCCGCGCACGCCTGCATTGGTCAGTGCTTCGCGCACCTCCTCAAGCTTGAACGGTTTGATTGTCGCAATGATCAGTTTCACGTCTTTCCCCTCTACTACTCCGGGCGGCCCGGCATTTTGCACCTGCAGAAAAATGCGCGACAGAGGTTCAGATGGAACGTTTTCGGAGGGTAAATGAGGGTAAAAAATCAGCAATTATGCACAATTTTTGCACAAAACACGCTATTTGGTGAAAATATAGGCAAACTTGTGAGGGGAAATACGGGTATTTCACACCTCTACATGGCCGTTCCGGCGGGGTATGGTGCCCCAAAAGCATAACCGGGCAGAGTTTGAGCATGACTGAGTCCAACCGTCGCAAATCGCGCCTTGTCGCGGATAAAAGGTACCCGTCCAAAGGCCGAAAGCCTGCGGCGACCAAGCGGGCAGCAAAACCTGCTGGTAAGAAGTCGACGGCCCGAAAAGCCGCTCCGCGCAAAACGGCGCGGAAGAAAACGCGGCGCAGTTCTGGTGGGAAGGGCGGTGGCATTTTCCGCCGGCTGTTCCGCTGGCTCTGGCGCATAATTTGGGGGATCACTTGGAGGGTCGGCGCAGTGGCGGGGTTGCTGTTGGCGCTGGCGGTGGGTGTTGTTTACACCTCATTGCCGGATGTCGATGCCCTGCTTGATGGGCGGGCACGTGGTTCGGTGACCTTGCTGGATCGCGACGGCAAGGTCTTTGCCTGGCGCGGCGATCAGTTTGGCGGCGTGATTACGGCGGATACAGTTTCGCCGCATCTCAAGAACGCCGTGATTGCAACCGAGGATAAACGGTTCTACCGCCATTTCGGCGTCAGCCCGCGCGGTGTCGCCAGCGCGGTACGCATCAACCTGAGCGAAGGACGTGGACCGCTGTCTGGTCACGGTGGTTCAACGATCACCCAGCAAACCGCGAAACTTCTATGCCTGGGTGTGCCTTATGAGCCCAGCGAATGGGAGTCTGAGGCTGCATATGAAGCCGATTGCCGTCAGGGTTCGCTATGGCGCAAGGCGAAAGAGGCAGTTTATGCCATTGCGATGGAGGTCAAATACTCCAAGGATGAAATTCTGACGATCTATCTGAACCGCGCCTTCCTCGGTGCGGGAGCCCGCGGCTTCGAGGCCGCCAGCCAGCGGTATTTTGGTATTTCGGCAGCCGAAGTGTCTCCGGCCGAGGCGGCAATGCTGGCAGGTCTATTGGTGGCCCCGACACGCTATGCGCCAACGAACAACCTGCAACGTTCACAAGATCGGGCACGTTTGGTGGTTGGGCTAATGGAGACTCAGGGCTATCTGAGCAGCGCGCAGGCCAGCGAGGCCCGCAGCCGTCCGGCGCAGTTATCCGAGGCCGCTGCCGCGCGTGCTGGTGGTTACTTTGCCGATTGGGTCATGGCCAGCGGGCCTGAGTTTTTCACACGTAACACAACCGAGGACGTGGTGATCCGAACCACACTGGATCAGCGCATTCAAACGTCGGCAGAAGAGGCGCTTAAATTCATCTTCCAGGAGAAAGTCCGCGAAGGGTCCAAAGCGCAGGCCGCTATTGTGGTGATGTCAGCGGATGGCGCGGTTCGAGGTATGGTCGGTGGGCGCAAGACCCGTGTTTCGGGGGCGTTCAACCGGGCTACGCAGGCTCTGCGTCAAACGGGTTCGTCGTTCAAACCGTTTGTCTATGCGACGGCCTTGGAGTTGGGATATTCACCGTTGGACACGGTGATGGATGAACCAACGTGCTGGAACATCGCAGGTTCAGGTCAGTGGTGTCCGAAGAACTACACCAATAAGTTCTATGGCCGGGTGACATTAGCAGATGCGTTGAAGAATTCGTTGAATATTCCCGCGGTCAAGGTGGCGGATATCTCGGGGCTGGATAACGTGCGCACGGTTGCCAGTGGTTTTGGCCTTTCAAGTGATCTGGCCGAGGGCCTCGCGCTGGCGCTCGGCGCATCGGAAAGCACGCTGATAGAGATGACGGGCGCTTACGCTGGCATCCTGAACGGCGGTTCAGCGGTGGAACCCTATGGTCTGACCGAGTTGAAGCTGCTTGGTGAGACCGATCCAGTTATGATCACGACAACCGGTATTGGTGAACGCGTCATCAACGACAAGGCCGCCAAACAACTGACCTGGATGATGGAGCGTGTGGTCTCTGAAGGTACAGGCGGACGGGCAAAGCTGCCGGGCTGGCAGGTGGCGGGCAAGACCGGCACGACCCAGGCCGCACGTGATGCGTGGTTTATCGGATTTACCGCGGACTACGTTACGGGCGTTTGGATGGGGTATGATGACAATACGCCGTTGTCAGGTGTCACAGGTGGAGGCTTGCCGGCGGAGATATGGAAAGAGACCATGCTGCGCGTGACAGAAGGGATGACGCCCACGCCGTTGCCCATGTTGGTGCCGGACCCACCGGTTAGAACCGCGCAGCCGCAGCAACAGCGCCGTAAGAATCAAACCGGTTTGGACCGTGCGATCAACAACCTGCTGAACAACATCTTCGGAAACTGACCAACAAAAAAAGGCGGTGCGCTGGGCACCGCCTTTGATGTCTGAATAATCGTAAGATCAGACGCTTTCGTCTAGCGCTGCCAGAATTGCATCACCCATTTCGCTGGTCGAAACCGGCTCAACCCCTTCTTCGGCCAGCAGGTCAGCTGTGCGAACGCCGTCGGCCAGAACCTTCTCGATCGCGGTTTCCAGACGATCCGCTTCGTCGCCCTGGTCAAAGCTGTAGCGCAGTGCCATGGCGAAGCTGAGGATACACGCAATTGGGTTGGCCTTGCCTTGACCTGTAATGTCCGGGGCCGAGCCATGAACGGGTTCATACATGGCCTTAGGGCGGCCATTCGCCATCGGTGCGCCCAGCGAGGCAGACGGCAGCATGCCCAAAGATCCGGTCAGCATCGCTGCGCAATCGGATAGTACATCGCCAAAGAGGTTGTCGGTGACGATCACGTCAAACTGTTTGGGCGCGCGCACAAGCTGCATCGCGCCGTTGTCTGCATACATGTGTGACAGCTCGACCTCGGGATATTCCTGGCCGACGCGGGTCACGACTTCGCGCCAAAGAATACCCGATTCCATCACATTGGCTTTTTCCATCGAGCACAGTTTCTTGTTCCGGCGCATCGCCAGCTCGAATGCCGAACGTGCGGCGCGTTCGATCTCGGATTCAGTGTAGCGCTGGGTGTTGATGCCAACGCGTTCATTGCCTTCCTCGAAAATACCGCGCGGCTCACCGAAATAGACGCCCGAAGTCAGCTCGCGCACGATCATGATGTCGAGGCCAGCGACCACATCCTTCTTCAGCGACGAGAAATCCGCCAGCGCGTCGAAGCACTGAGCTGGGCGCAGGTTGGAGTACAGGTCCATTTCCTTGCGCAAACGCAACAGGCCACGTTCGGGCTTCAGGCTGAAGTCCAGATCGTCATACTTAGGGCCGCCAACCGCACCCAGAAGAACCGCATCAACCTCTTGTGCTTTGGCCATGGTTTCGTCCGACAGGGGCTTCCCGTGCGCGTCATAGGCAGCGCCGCCGACCAGATCCTCGCTCACGTCAAATTGAAGACCGCGATTGGCGCCGAACCAATCGATGATTTTGCGCACTTCGGCCATAACTTCCGGGCCAATTCCGTCTCCGGGCAGGATGAGGAGCGAGGGGTTGGACATCGACAGTCTCCTTGCGTTTTGTCGCACAGGCCCTAGCGTTTGCGGCGCATCGGGTCAATGAGACGAACCCATCAAATCACGAGGAAACCACATGCTGACACCCGGAAATCCGGCCCCATCGCTAAAAATCGAAACAGTAAGCCATGGCACCTTTGATCTTGAGCGCGACACTGGTGAAAACGGAACGCTGGTGATTCAGTATCGTGGTCTGCATTGCCCGATCTGCGTTCGCCAAATGGGTGAGGTCGAGGCTGCGCTGGATGAATTCGCCGAGCTGGGGATTGAGGTGATCATGATCACCACGGATACCGACGAACGTGCGGCCGAGACGGTTGAGAAGGCCGGAGTGTCGAAGCTGCGCGTAGGATACGGCCTGTCCATGGCCGACGCGCGGGATGTCTGGGGTCTGAACATCTCGGTGGCTCGTGAAGGTAGCGCCGAGCCAGCGATGTTCGCTGAGCCGGGACATTTCTATATCAAACCTGATCAGACCCTCTATTACGTCTGGCAGCAGACAACGCCTTTTGCGCGACCGCCGATGTCGGACATCGTCGGCGGTTTGAAATTCACCTTGGCCAATAACTATCCTGCGCGCGGCACCTATACCGGCGCGCTGTAGGCGATTTTAAAGCCGGGCCTTCAACCCGTCGGCCAGCAAATCCCAGACTCTGCGAATGCGCGGGGTCTGTCGCATCGCCTGAGGGGCAGCCAGCCAGACCGGCAGCACCGGTATCTCGACATCAATATCTAGCACTTCGACCAGAGGATCGGACTGCGCGATGCTGAGTTGGCTGAAGCCCACCCCACACCCTGCGCGGATCAATTCCCAATAGGCAGTCTGGTTGTCGCATCGCGTGGCAAAGCTGTCCCGGCTGGCAGGCCAGCCCTTGTTCCGCATAGCGGTGATAATGTCTTCATTGGTGTCAAATCCCACAAGGTCGTGCTGCATCAGCTCTGTCGGCGTTGTTGGTCGCCCCGCACGATCCAGATAGCTTTGGGCGGCGCAGAAACACAGCGGAACCTCACCGATATGCTTTGCCACGATGTCGACCTGTTCGGGGCGATACATGCGCACGGCAATATCGGCTTCGCGGAACAGCAAGTTTTCGCTGGCATCCGAGGCGACCAGATCAAGCTGAATCGCCGGTTCTGCCTCACGGATTGCGGCAAGTATCGGCGGCAACAGGTGATGCGATACAAATACCGAAGCGGTGATCCTGACCGACCCTTCCAGCTGTTGCGCCTGACCCGCTGCCGTCAGCCCCAGGGCATTGACTGCGCTGTACATCTGCTGCGCCATTGGCAGCACTTGCTGCCCCACCTCGCTGAGCGTCAGTCCACGCGCGTGACGATCAAACAGCGAGACCCCCAATTCTTCTTCCAGCGCATGTACCTGACGTCCAAGCGTCGGCTGGCTGCGACCTAATTGCTTTGCGGCTGCGGATAGTGAGCCGGTTTCGGCAACCGCCAGAAAGCTTTGAACTAAGGACCAGTCGGATAGTTGGAGTGTTTTAGCCATTCAAAAACGAATACATAATCTGCGATTTTTCGCAATTTCCAAAACATCGTGAATGAATAGACTGATCCGGAACGGAGGGATCAATGCCACAAACGGTACTTATTCTCGGGGCCACCGGTCGATTTGGACGCAACGCTGCAAGAGCTTTTTCGGATGCGGGATGGATTGTGCAAAAGTTTGATCGACGCAGGGAGGAATTGCGCGCGGCGCTACATGGAGTAGACGTCATCGTGAACGCCTGGAACCCGCTTTACCCCGACTGGGCGGAGCAGGTGCCAGAGTTGCATCGTCAGGTAATCGCCGCTGCATCAGAGCGTGACTTGACGGTCATTGTCCCGGGGAACGTTTATGTTTTCGGTGCGGATACGCCCGGCCCCTGGTCGACCAGGACACCGCATCTTGCGCGAAATCCGTTGGGACGCATTCGGATCGAGATGGAAGAGGCTTATCGTGCCTCGTCGGTTCGGACCATCATGTTGCGGGCAGGTGATTTCATAGACACCACGGCCTCTGGCAATTGGTTCGATCAGATTCTCATCAAACACTTGCGGCGCGGGCGCTTTGTGTATCCCGGCAATCCGGATATCGAGCATGCTTGGGCCTATCTGCCCGATTTAACTCGCGCTGCTGTGGAGTTGGCAGAAATGCGCAGCCTGCTACCGCGTTTCTGCGATGTCCCCTATGCTGGATACACCTTGACCGGCAATGAAATGGCATTGGCGCTTTCGCAGGTTGCGGGGCGTGAACTCACCCTTAAACAGATGGCATGGTGGCCTTTGCATCTGGCCCGCCCGTTCTGGCGTATGGCGCCTCATTTGCTTGAGATGAGGTATCTATGGAATACTTCTCACCGGCTGGACGCACGCCTCTTTGATGCTCTGCTCCCGGAATTTGCGCAGACCGACCTAAATGACGCGTTGAGGAACGCCGTGTCTGAACCTGTGCAATATGAATCCCGCCAGCGATTCGGCACAGTCATACGGTCATGATCGAAGCCTATTCGTCGAATAGATCGACCCAGACAAGCCGGTGACGGCTTGCGGCGACGGCCGCGTCACGCGATGTGGGTTCCGGCCAGTAAATGCCCGCATCGTGCACACGCCAATCCGCCGAAGGTAGGACATAATCCACTCTCATCTCGCCAACGCCCTTCCACAAAACTGTTGAAGTTGACCCCGCAGGGTCAACAGGCATCGGATCCTGCAGTTGCGGATTGGCCAGAAGATTACGGATTGCCGTTTTGCGACCCTCGCCTTTGTAAGGATCCTGGTTCGCATCACCTGCGATGACAAAACGCCCCATAGGTTTCTCACCCAGATCACCGTTCAGCAAAAGCGACCAGAGCCGAATTTCATCCCGGTTGCGCAGTCCGTTCCGATCTTCAGGTCCATCAAAGACAGGCGGGCTGGCGTGAAACGTCATCAGGTTTAGGAGACCACTCGGGGTGTCGACCGGAACGACCCAATGCGATGTAGAAGACAGCCGCTGAACAGCCTGCGCTTGTGGTGATGGGAAGGGCTCTCCATCCTCGGCTGGCAACTGGGCATTCGGCAAGTCGCGCCACCGCAACTGGGTGAATGACCGCACTTGATCGGTAGCGATAGGATAGCGGGACAGCACTGCCAGCCCATTCTGGCCGGTGAACCGCCCCCAGCCTTGTGCATCGCCCGGGCCGCCCGTCTCGCCGTCCCCATCCAGATCCAACGCGGTTTCGATCCCGGAATTGGGTTGCTCGGCGTAACTGTATCGATAATCCAAGCCGTTGCTTTTCAGCGCCTCGACCAGCGCAGCAAGGGCAAGCCCGTCTAAATCCCAATCGATGCCTTGCAGCGCGACGATATCGGGACGGGTTGTCATCAGCACCTCGATCACCGCAGCGACCTGAGGGTCGTTCCGCCGAATATCACGCAGCAACAGGCCGGGACCCTCGCGACTGAGTTCTGTATTGAAACTTGCGATGCGCAATGTCTCTGCCTGTGCCGTAAACGGCAACAGCAACAGAACCAGCAGTCGGATCATGCGATCTGAGTTGACTCGGAGGTTGAGTATGCGCGGCGCTTCTCAACGATCAGGCCGGCAATGCGTAGTGTCGCCATGCCTCGCATGATCATGCTGGCAGGCAGGAATGCCCATGCGCAAAGGGTCCAGATCAATGTCTGCGGATTGCTGAGCGCGATCGGCGTGATGAAAGCAGCCATCAGTTTGATCAGGGCGGGAATCAGGAAAGGCAGCAAAGCCCCAATTGCGATGTTGAGCCGCCCGTCACGCTGCAGACGGGTGACCACATCACCACCCTTGGTTGGGTCAAACAGGGGCAGATTGGTCCAGACGTTGAACGCGCCGTTGCCTGTTGGCCATCCCCGAAGCTTCACTGCATAGGCAAAGCTGGCGATGGTAACCAAGGCCGCGACATAAGCGACGCTGGCGGAGATACGCACCAAATCTACGAGGGGCTGGCTGGCGTCGGCGGGCAGCATCAAAACCACAAGACGAACGGGGGAGTAGGGGAAATCCACCACATTCGCGACCATCAGGCCAACTGAATAAAACAGGCCAGTAAGTTCCGAGGGGGCATAGGCGTTTTTGCAGATCAGCGTCAGGAAGGTAACCATCGACATCAAACCGACAAAGCGCAGCCTGTTCACAGGTGGTGCGTCACGAAATTCGATAAAGCTTGGAAAGGCCGAGTTGTATTCCGAGAAAGTCAGGATAAACGCAAGGATCGCCAGAAAGACGACAATCTCAGTCCCATTCGACGTCGATGTAGGCAGGTACAACGCAGGGGTAAGCACCATAAGTGCTACCAATAATCCACGTATCGCCGCCCCCGTTGTGCGTGCAATCACAATCCGAACCCTTTTCCAAACCGGCGTAGTCGATTCTGTGCCGACTTATCGTCCAACTTGTGCTCACCGCTCGTTCGTTGGCGGCTACCTCATGGGTGCCAACTTTGCCGATAAGCGGTATTTCGCTCAAGCCAATGAGCAAATAACACGCAATTTCGGGCAAAATGATGGCGCAACTGGTGCGGGATTGCATCAATTTCGACGCAAATCCGACGTGTATCTCAAATTGATACCTATATGTTGTGGTGCACTGGGTTTTTGCCCCAAGAATGCGAACAGGGCCGCGCTTGCGACCCTGTTAGGTTGAGTATCAACAGATTCGTCCCCAGAATCATACCCAGGGGCGGGCCTGACTCGCATGATCTTCGAACTTGTCGATGTGATGGTCTTTTTCCATCGTCAGGCCAATATCGTCCAGACCGTTCAGCAGGCAGTGCTTGCGGTGTGGGTCAATGTCGAACTCGATGACCATACCATCCGAAGTGGTAATCTGCTGATCTTCCAGATGCACGGTCATGCGGGCGTTTTCACCCTTGTGCGCGTCATCCATAAGAATCGCGTGATGCTCTTCTTCGACTACGATTGGCAGGATGCCATTCTTGAAGCAGTTGTTGAAAAAGATGTCGGCGAAGCTGGTCGAGATCACCACCTTGATACCGAAATCCTTGATCGCCCATGGCGCATGTTCCCGCGACGAGCCGCAACCGAAATTGTCGCCAGCCACCAGAATCTCGGTGTTGCGATAAGCGGGTTTGTTCAGAACGAAATCTTCGTTCTCGCCGCCATGATCGTGATAGCGCATCTCATCAAACAGCACGACACCCAGGCCAGAGCGTTTGATGGTTTTCAGGTGCACTTTGGGAATGATCATATCGGTGTCGATATTGATCAGTGGCATTGGGGCGGCCACCCCGTGGACTTTTTCGAACTTTTCCATTTCTACACTCCTGCGGGGTAGGGCCGCGCCCGTACTCCGCGTTTAAGCTTCTTTCGCTTCTGTTGTTTCGTCCTTGGGTGCGTTCTTGACGAAGAACGCCATGAAGACCAATCCGAACCCGTTGAACAGCATCTCAATGCCCAGGAAGATCCCCAGTATGCTCAGCAGAGCAGCCGGTTCCTTGCCTACATAGGTCCAGATGATGCCGGCGAGGATGATCGACAAGATGCCCGAGATCATCGTGGGCCAGAAAAACTGCGTTCCTTTCATCTGGAACGACAGAATGACCCGCGCGATGCCGCCTGCCATGAACAGGATGAGCATCACAGTTGCCAGCGTCAGCGTGCCCTGCAGCGGGTGATCCAGAAAGGACCAGCCCAGAAACAGCATGACCGCACCCATGATGAGTGACAGGATCTTGTTGCCAGTGCCTTCAACCGTGAAGCCACCAACGATCTGCATTCCGCCCGCAATCAACAGCAACACACCGGTTACTACTGTTACGGCAACGGATGCTACGACCGGCGCGCCCAATACGAACACCCCGAATGCTATGGACAAAAGTCCAAGCAGTAGCCATTTGACCCAATCACTCATGTTAGTCTCTCCATCAAATATCTAGATATGAGAGACTCTTACATCAATTCACGGACGTCTGTCAGCCGTCCTGTGATTGCCGCAGCGGCAGCCATTGCGGGGCTCAGCAGATGGGTACGCCCACCTCGACCCTGACGGCCTTCGAAGTTGCGGTTCGAAGTCGCGGCACAGCGCTCGCCCGGTTGCAGCTGGTCGGGGTTCATCGCCAGACACATTGAACAGCCCGCGAGACGCCACTCGAAACCGGCATCTTTGAAGATCTCGGCCAAACCTTCTTCTTCGGCCTGTGCACGCACCAAACCCGAACCCGGTACGACCATGGCGCGCATGCCGTCCTTGATCTTCTTGCCTTTCAGGATTTCCGCCGCAGCGCGCAGGTCTTCGATCCGACCGTTGGTGCAAGAGCCGATGAAAACGGTGTCGATTTCAACATCGCTCAGCTTTTGACCGGCTTCCAAGCCCATATACTCGATCGAACGGCGGGCCGCGTCGACTTTACCGCCTTCGAAATCTTCGGGATGTGGTACGGATGCGGTGATCGGCAGCACATCTTCGGGACTGGTGCCCCAAGTGACGACTGGCGCGATATCTTCACCACGCAGCGTGATGACTTTATCGAAATGCGCATCTTCGTCGGTGTAAAGCGTCTTCCACCAGTCCATCGCGGCTTCCCACTGCGCGCCTTTGGGGGCATGCGGGCGGCCTTTGACATATTCAAAGGTGGTCTCATCCGGTGCGATCAGGCCAGCGCGGGCACCGCCTTCGATGGCCATGTTACAGACGGTCATGCGCCCTTCCATCGAAAGATCGCGGATCGCTTCGCCGCAATACTCGATGACATAACCTGTGCCGCCAGCAGTACCGGTCTCGCCGATCACAGCCAGAGTGATATCTTTGGCGGTCACACCTGGCTGCAGTTTGCCGGTGATTTCGACCTTCATATTCTTGGACTTCTTCTGGATCAGAGTCTGGGTGGCCAGAACGTGTTCAACCTCGGACGTGCCGATGCCGTGGGCCAGAGCGCCGAATGCACCATGAGTCGCCGTGTGGCTGTCGCCGCAAACAACGGTCATGCCGGGCAGGGTCCAGCCCTGTTCGGGGCCGACGATATGCACAATGCCCTGACGGACGTCGTGCACAGGGTAATAGTGAATGCCGAAATCTTTGGCGTTCTTGTCCAGTGCCTCGACCTGAATGCGTGATTCCGGGTTTTCGATACCATTCACACGGTCCGGCGTGGTCGGAACGTTGTGATCCGGCACGGCGATGGTTTTTTCTGGCGCGCGCACCTTGCGGCCCGCCATGCGCAGGCCTTCGAATGCCTGTGGGCTGGTCACTTCGTGCACCAGATGGCGGTCGATATACAGCAGGCAGGTGCCATCATCGGCCTCGTGGGCGACATGGGCATCCCAGATCTTGTCATAGAGTGTTTTGGGGGACATCGGTCCTCTCCCGTATGTAATGAGAAATAGCTGGCGAGTTGGCTTAGGCCGCCGATAGGCGGGCCAAGACCGTGCGGGCAGCCCCAAAGAACCGTTCACGCAGACGCGCGCGATCTTCCAGATTCTGTTCTTGGGCCACATTGAGTCTCATACGCACCAGATATAACGGGCATTCGTGTCAATCAAGGTTCAATCCCAACCGTCTCACTGCGGGCTTGCATCATCCAGCATCGCTGTCCAAGCTGACCTGCAGGAGAGGTGAATGAACCAGGATTTACTACCGGAGACGCTCTCGGAGCTTTACGCCAACATGACGGCGGCGTTTTCCTCGCAAATTGAAGGTCTGGTCGAGTTGATCGTCACCCCGGGATGGCGGCAGTATCAACTCATCATCATCCTGTTTCTCTGGGCAATCTCATTCTTGCTGAAACTGCTGACGCAGGGCCGATGGGAAACCTGGGCGAGGGCCCGGGTGGGATGGCCGAAATGGCGTCTGCGGATATTGATCCAACTGATGCGCCGTCTGACGCTGGTGTATTTTGTGTTGCTGTCTGGTGGGCTTTATCTGGTGATGCAACAGGTCACATGGCCGTCGCGGAGCTATATACTTGGTGTCTTCGCAACGCTGGCTGTCGCATGGCTGGCCATCGCGTTGGTTTCGCGATTGGTGAGAAACCGAACGCTGCGACAAATATTTAAATGGTCTATGTGGGTCTATGCCACGTTGATTGCGTTGAACCTGACGGATGATGTAGCCGGGTTCCTTGATGGCGTCGCCATTTCTATCGGTGATCTTCATATCTCGGCGCTGGGCATCATCAAGGCTGTACTGCTGATCGGCGTCCTGCTGACTTTGGCGCGTGTCGGCACACGCGCGGCTGAGCGCGGCCTTACGAACAATCAAGACATAACACCATCGATGCAGGTTCTTCTGGCCAAGGGTATTCAGGTGCTGCTCTACGGGGCGGTGTTCATGGCGGCGATCCGCACCCTCGGGTTTGATCTGACTGGCATAGCGTTGCTGTCCGGGGCCATTGGCGTCGGGATCGGGTTTGGCCTGCAAAAAGTGGTTTCGAACCTGATCTCGGGCATTATCATCCTGATGGACCGGTCGATCAAACCGGGCGACGTGATTTCACTGGGCGACACATTTGGTTGGATTAACGCGCTGGGCGCGCGCTATGTCTCGGTGGTTACGCGGGATGGTCGGGAATATCTGATTCCAAACGAAGATCTGATTACCAATCAGGTTGTAAACTGGTCGCATTCCGACCGTTTCGTGCGGTTGGATCTTGATTTCGGCACCAGCTACGACGACGACCCGCACAAAGTCCGCGCGACAGCGATCCGTGCCGTCAAGACGGTCGGTCGAGTGCTGAGTGGAGGCAAACATGAACCTGTCTGCCATATCACTGGTTTCGGTGACAGCAGCGTGGACTATGTGTTGCGCTTCTGGATCAGTGATCCGAACAAGGGTCTGACAAACATTCGAGGCAATGTCTTCCTGGCGCTGTGGGATGCGTTCAAGGTCGAAGACATCTCGCTTCCGTTCCCGCAGCGTGAAATCCGCGTATTGGGCGGCCTGGAGGCCGACGCCGAGGTGCAACATCTCGCCAAAGAGTGACTGGATGTGGGGCGCAGCGTCGGCCCTTTCATTGAAATGTTGCAATCCCCTTGTTACCTTATTAGTACCCCGGCGCCGGGGTTTGGCGGCGCGCAGCAAAGGAGGACTATGTCCTGTCTCTACATACACAGGCGGGTTTGCCCGCCGATGATGGGGCCGGTGTAATGGCCCACTCTCAGTCAATCAGCGACAAGCTGCTTGAACGTATCCTTTCCTCACTTTCCGATGACAAGGCCGAAGACGTCGTGCAGATCAACCTGCAAGGTAAGTCTTCTGTTGCGGATCACATGGTGATTGCCTCAGGTCGGTCGACCCGCCAGGTCTCGGCCATGGCGGAAAAGCTGACGGATCGCATCAAGCAGGAATTCGGTTTCACCTCGAAGGTCGAAGGCAAGGATGCCGGCGACTGGGTGCTGATCGATACGGGCGACGTGGTCGTTCATATCTTCCGCCCCGAAGTGCGTGAATTCTATCAGCTGGAAAAGATGTGGCTGCCTCAGGGCGGCAGCGCCTCGGCGAATTGAGGCGCTATCCCGGCCTGTATTGAGGGGTCGGAGGCGAGAGAGACATGCGTATCAGCATCGTTGCGGTCGGGCGATTGCGCGCCGGACCGGAGAAATCCCTGCTTGACGACTACCTGACCCGATTTGACAGGACCGGCCGCGCGCTGGGCCTTGGTCCTGCGAAGGTGATCGAGGTCGAAGACAAGAAAAACGCAGGCATGGGGGCCGAGGCGGCCCTGCTGCGCAAGGCGCTGCCCAAGGGTGTGGTGATCTGTACGCTAGATGAGCGCGGACGGGTGTTGTCCTCGCCTGAATTTGCAAAAAAGCTGGGTGGATGGCGCGACGCGGGCCGACAGGATCTGGCGCTGATCATCGGCGGAGCGGACGGAATAGACCCAAATCTGCGGGCGGAGGCTGATTTTTCCCTATCCTTTGGGTCAATGGTCTGGCCCCATATGTTGGTCCGTGTGATGCTGGCCGAGCAACTTTACCGGGCCGCGACCATCCTTTCAGGCGGCCCTTATCACCGGGTCTGACATGGCGCAGCTATTGATCGTCTACCATTCGCGCACCGGCGGCACCCGGCAAATGGCTGAAGCCGCAGCCGAAGCGGCGCGGGATGAAGCGAACACCATCCTGAAAGCCGCCGATCAGGCCGGGCCGAACGACTTGCTGGCCTCCGATGGCTATATCTTCTGCGCGCCCGAGAACCTGGCCGCGATTTCGGGTCTGATGAAAGAGTTTTTCGACCGCTGTTATTATCCTGTGCTGGGGAGGATCGAAGGTCGACCCTATGCGCAGATGGTCTGCGCCGGATCAGATGGCGAAAATGCCGCGCGCCAGATGGCTCGGATCGCAACGGGGTGGCGGTTGAAAGAGGTGCAACCGCCCCTGATCATCTGCACTCATGCGCAAACACCCAAAGCGATCTTGGCCGAAAAGATCATTCCTGAAGAACAACTTGAAAACTGTCGTGAGGTTGGAGCGGCCTTGGCCGCAGGTCTCAGCCTCGGGGTGTTCTGAGGGTCAGTTCAGATCGACCACGGTCGTGTCTTCGCTCCAACCACCGACATTGTCGCGCGCCTGAATTTGCACCTGCGTGGTCCCGTCCGGAATCACCACCCCGCCAAGTGAACGTGTAAAGGGCTGCTCATCGACATGAGGGTGATGCAGCACACGCATCCCCAGCTCGTTCCCCTGCATATCCAGAACACGCCAGCCATCGGCATAGTCATCCCATCCGGTGTCGGAGTGGCGGATCGTGACGTCGAACCGCCAGGTATCCCCATTTGATTGGGCTGAAACCTGTTCGACCATCGGAGGGTCGGCGAATGCGGGGCTGGCCAGTAAGGCGCTGAGAATCAGATATCGCATGGGGTCAAACTATGCGCTCGCGCATCGCATCGCGATCACGACTCTGTGTTTGGTGGCGCAGTCATGATTACGGTGCGTGAATGCGAGGCGAATTCGCGACGATAGAGCACACCGAATGTGGCGATTGAGCTTAGGATCAGGGCTACCGGTCCAAGTATCCATGCGATTGAAGCCAACGCAAAATATGTCGCCCGCAACGCGCGATTGAAACTACGAGCCGCCGTGATGCAGATATCAGCAGATTGTGTGGCGCGTGGATAGGCCTGTGGATCATCGGGATCATTTGGAACAGCGGCCATCAGAATTGCGCAATACCCAAACAGGCGATGCGACCAGACAAATTTCAGAAAAGCGTTCGACAGAAAAAGCAGAATAATCAGTATCTTGATTTCCCAAACCATGGCAGGCGCACGGCCGATGGCAAGATCTTCAGCAACCCCAGCAAGGCGTTCGGTATTGCCAAGCAATGCCAAGCCGCCGCCTATTGCAATCATGATTGTCGAAGCGAAGAACGTGCTGCCCTGGCGCATGGCCGAGATCACTTGTGCATCGAACACACGCGGCTGGCGCGTCACCATTTCACGCATCCAGACCTTGCGGAAATCATCCATCATCAATGAAACCGACGGTTTCTGAGAGGACGGATTTTCGATCCTCCATCCAATCCCTAGCCATGTCGCGAACAACAGCAAAACGGCAGCATAGTCCAGCGAGGAAAACAGTAATGTGCGGTCGATCCAGGTCATGCCGCGACACTATTGTTGGATTCGGTAACTTGCCAGTCGATAAAATTGGTAATATAATTTTACCAAATGGAGGATCAGCGATGGAAATGCCCAAGCCAAATCCGGATGTCTTAGCACGCAAGCAGGCATTGGTTGCGCGACTACAGCAAGTGCTGCCGAAGGATGCTGTTATCCATGAAGAGGCCGAGACAAGGGCTTATGAATGTGATGCGCTGACCGCCTATAAATGCCCGCCAATGCTGGCTGTACTGCCTTCGACCACGCAGCAGGTTTCCGATGTCTTGCGTATTTGCCATGAACTGGGTGTGCCGGTTGTACCGCGCGGCGCGGGCACGTCATTGGCCGGTGGCGCCCTGCCGACGGCAGATTGTGTGATTCTAGGCGTTGCACGGATGAACGAAGTTCTGGAAATCGATTACGACAACAGGTTTATCAAGGTGCAATCCGGCCGAACCAACCTGAGTGTAACCGGTGCCGTTGAAGAAGAGGATTTCTTTTACGCTCCCGATCCCTCATCCCAGCTTGCCTGCGCCATTGCCGGGAATATCGCGATGAATTCGGGCGGGGCGCATTGCCTGAAATACGGGGTGACGACCAACAATCTGATGGGTGTGACTATGGTCATGATGGATGGCAGCGTGGTCGAAATTGGAGGTGCCTATCTGGATGCAGGCGGGTTGGACCTGTTGGGTGTTATCTGCGGATCCGAAGGGCAATTGGGTGTCGTAACTGAAGCAACGTTGCGCATCCTGCGCAAACCTGAGGGTGCGCGGCCCGTTCTGATGGGCTTTGACGATAATGAAGTGGCCGGTCAATGCGTCTCTGACATAATCAAATCGGGCATATTGCCTGTCGCGATCGAGTTCATGGACCGCCTTTGTATTCGAGCCTGCGAGAATTTCGCCCAAGCGGGTTATCCTGATTGCGAGGCGTTGCTGATCGTCGAAGTTGAAGGATCAGAGGCAGAGATCGATAGTCAGTTGTCGAAGATTATCGAGATCGCCAAGCGGCATAATCCGGTTGAGCTGCGAGAAAGCCAATCGGCTGATGAAAGCGCCCGTATTTGGCTGGGGCGGAAATCGGCCTTTGGCGCGATGGGGCAAATCAACGATTATATGTGTCTGGATGGGACGATCCCGGTCTCATCGCTACCCTTCGTCCTGCGCCGGATCGGGGAGCTGAGCAAAGATTATGGCCTGCCAGTCGGCAATGTGTTCCATGCCGGTGACGGCAACATGCACCCCTTGATCCTGTTTGACGCCAACAAACCCGGCGATCTTGAGAAATGTGAAGCGTTCGGGGCGGACATCCTGAAGCTTTGCGTTGATGCGGGGGGCTGCCTGACTGGTGAGCATGGGGTCGGCATCGAAAAGCGTGATCTGATGACACACCAATATGAACCACAGGATCTTGAGGCGCAGATGGCGGTGAAAGATGTGTTTGACCCGAATTGGCTGTTGAACCCAGCCAAGGTGTTTCCGCTAAAGGCGTCTGCCACGCGCAGGATGGCCGCGGAATAGATGAGCCTTCCCCATCAATACCCAGAGTATTTGCGAAAAGATGAAGTGCCATGACACCTGAAACCGAGGCTGAACTTGCGGACATCGTTGTCGGCCTGGATGGCCCAGTGCGTATTGCCGGAGGCGGCACGCGCGGCCTTGATGGGCCCGAGCCTGTGCTGAACCTGTCGGGACTGCACGGAATTACACAGTATGAGCCGGGCGCATTGACTCTGGTCGCGCATGCCGGGACTCCAGTGACTGAGATCGAAGCGGCTTTGGAGGCCGAGGGCCAGCAACTGGCGTTCGAGCCGATGGATCATCGCGGTTTGCTGGGCACCACGGGGGAACCGACAATCGGCGGTGTTGTCGCGGCCAACATCTCGGGGCCGCGTCGAATTCAGGCTGGCGCGTGCCGGGATTTCCTGTTGGGCGTACGTTATGTCGACGGGTTGGGGCAGGTGATCAAGAATGGCGGGCGGGTGATGAAGAATGTCACCGGTTACGATCTGGTCAAGCTCATGGCGGGTTCCTGGGGCACGCTAGGGGTGCTGTCCGAGGTCTCACTGAAAGTGCTGCCTAGACCTGAGGTCGAGACCACTCTGGCAGTCGGGGCCGCTGATGTAGGAACCGCAGTTGATCTCATGTCCACTGCCCTGAAATCCCCCTTCGAGGTGAGCAGCGCAGCCTATGATCCACTGGATGGTCAGGCGCTGTTGCGGATTGAAGGATTTGCCGACTCTGTTGCCTATCGGGTAGGTCGATTGCGCGAAATCCTTGGGGGCGAATGCACCGAGTTAGAGAATTCGAGCAACCACTGGGTCGATCTGCGCGATCTGCGTGCGTTTCAGGATCTGGAAGGTGATGTCTGGCGCTTATCGGTGAAACCCGGCGATGCAGCCAGCCTTGCAGAACGGATCGACGCGGATCGAACCTTATTTGACTGGGGCGGGGGCTTGATCTGGGTATTGGTGCCAAAGGGCACCGATCTGCGTGCACGACTGGGTCACTTTGAAGGACATGCAACGCTGGTACGCGCAGAGGCTGACACCATCGTTGAATTTGGGCGATTCCAACCGGAGAGCACGCAGATTCAGGCTCTAACAAAGGCAATTCGGAAGAGATTTGACCCTCGGAACGTGTTCAATCCGGGTCTGATGGGGTAGGCGATGCAGACGAAATTTACCGAAAAGCAGTTGCAAGACCCAGCGATTCAGCGATCCAACGAGATACTCCGAAATTGTGTTCACTGTGGTTTCTGTACAGCAACCTGCCCGACTTATCAGGTGCTAGGCGATGAGTTGGACAGCCCTCGCGGGCGCATCTATCTGATCAAGGACATGTTGGAGAATGAGCGTGTTCCGGACGAAAAGACTGTCAAGCATATCGATCGCTGCCTATCTTGCCTCGCCTGCATGACCACGTGCCCCTCGGGCGTGCATTACATGCACCTCGTGGACCACGCACGGGAATATATCGAAGACAACTACAAGCGCCCGTTCTCGGATCGGGCTCTGCGCTGGATATTGGCCAGAATCCTGCCTTATCCGTCACGCTTTCGCTGGGCTCTAATCGGGGCAAAGCTGGGTCGTCCGTTCCGGTTTCTGATGCCGGATGCCCGGCTGAAGGCGATGCTGGACATGGCGCCGAGATATATTCCACCGGTTAGTCGCAATGATGACCCTCAGAGCTTTGCAGCAAAAGGCGTTAAGAAGAAACGCGTCGCCCTAATGACGGGCTGTGCGCAAAAAGCGCTCAACACTGACATCAACGACGCGACGATTCGCCTGCTGACCCGATTGGGCTGCGATGTCGTTGTCGTCGAAGGTGCCAGCTGTTGTGGCGCGTTGACCCATCACATGGGTAAAACCGGTGAAAGCCATGCGTCTGCTGCAGCCAATATCCGGGCCTGGACACGCGAAATGGATGGTGATGGTCTGGACGCGATCGTGATCAACACCTCGGGGTGTGGGACCACGGTTAAAGATTATGGGCACATGTTCCGCAGTGATCCGCTGGCGGCGGATGCGGGGCGTGTATCCGCCCTGGCGATGGATATCAGTGAGCTTTTGGTGCAGCTGGAGATGCCGGACAGCGACAAGAAAGAACTGGTTGTTGCCTACCACGCGGCGTGTTCATTGCAGCATGGGCAAAAGGTTACCTCTTATCCCAAGAACCTGCTGAAATCTGCTGGATTCACAGTGTTAGAGCCTAAAGATAGTCATTTGTGCTGTGGCAGTGCAGGAACCTACAACCTGATGCAGCCTGAGATTTCGGGTCAGTTGAAACAACGAAAAGTGCGCACGCTTGAGGCCAGGAATCCTGATGTTATCGCGGCAGGTAACATCGGATGCATGATGCAGATCGGCTCTGGGACTGACACGCCCGTTGTCCACACAGTCGAGCTGCTGGACTGGGCCACCGGAGGGCCGGAACCGCGCGCATTGCGCGACGGCATGGCTGGGGTACCCCAACTGCGCTGATCGATTGCTGCACCCGCGCATCAGGTCCGGTTGAATTTCATCCAAGGGGCAATTGCCCTATTTTCGCCGCACCAACGGCATACGAATCTTGGTCGGACCTCATGACCGGAGACCCGCGTGCGCAACTGGATCACGGCTATTGTCTTCAGCTTGCTGCCCTTGGCAGGACAGGCGCAGGATACTGGGCTTAGGAGCCTGGAAACCACCGATGCTGGGCGCGAGTGGATGGCAGTTGGTCGGCTGGATATCGACGGCACCGGGTTTTGTACCGGATCGCTGATATCTCCGACTCTGGTACTGACGGCTGCGCATTGTCTGTACGACAAAACCACGAAACAGCGAATTAATCCGGCCCGGATCGAGTTTCTGGCCGGTTGGCGCCTCGGTTCCGCCTCGGCTTATCGCCCGGCGCGTCGAACAGTGGTTCACCCCGACTATGTGTATGAAGGCAATGTTTCTGCAACGCGGGTGCGTCATGATATTGCGCTGATCGAGCTGTGGCAGCCGATCCGCAACACCTCGGTCATTCCTTTCGAAACCGGACGTCGTCCTGCCCGCGGTCAAGAGGTGGGGGTTGTCTCGTACGCGCATGACCGCGCCGAAGCGCCAGCACTGCAGGAAGTCTGTTCCGTCATTGGGCGACAGGCTGGAATTCTGGTTATGTCCTGCAACGTGGATTTTGGGGCATCCGGCGCGCCGATCTTTTCGTTTGACGGCGAGCGGCCACGCATTGTGTCGGTCGTTGCAGCGAAGGCCGAATTGCAGGGTCAACGCGTTGCGCTGGGCACCGCCTTGGATGAATCGCTGGAATTGTTGCGGGCCGAGCTTTCGCAGGGGCGGGGTATGAACGCCACATTGGACAACAACACCAAAAACCTCGGAGCAAAGTTCCTTAAGCCATGATGCGTGTTTTTCTAAGTATCACCTTGCTTGTTTCTATTCTCGTAACTGCCGCGCAGGCCCAGACCAGCAGCAAGCGCCGACTGACGGATCGCGATGATCTGTATGGGTGGGAGGCGGTCGGACGTCTGGATATCGGCGAACAGGGCTTTTGCACCGGTACTTTGATCGCAAAGGACATCGTGCTGACAGCGGCGCATTGCGCTGTGAGCAAGGCCACCGGAAAACCCTATGCCCCCGGTGAATTGACCTTTCGCGCCGGTTTGAGCGACGGTCAGGCGCTTGCGGATCGCAAGGTCATCCAGATTGCGACCCATCCCGATTTTGTTGCCAATGCGCCGGTATCGGCGTCACGTGTTCGAATTGATGTGGCTCTAATGCGGCTGGAAGAGCCGATTCCCTATTCGATTGCTGATCCGTTCGCCCTGCACAGCGGCCGCGTCAGCGACAGCGAAATCAGCGTCGCCTCGTATGGTCGCGGTCGGGCCGAGGCGATCACGCGCCAACGCTCTTGCCGCATCCTGCAACGCGGGCAGGGGCTGATCAGCTTTGATTGCGATATTACATTCGGTTCGTCGGGCTCCGCTATTTTAGCAAAAAAAGGCCCGCGTTGGCAGATCCTGTCGGTTGTTTCGGCGGGCGCATCGGATGGTCAACGCAAGATCGGCTACGGGATGGAGCTGTCGGGGATTGTCTCGGAACTCAAGGCGATATTGCGTCGTGACGCGCCCCGACCCACGGCAACAATCCGCAGATTGCAGCCGGGTTCAGCCAAGTCCAGTTCGGGTGCTAAATTCCTCAGCGCGGGCGGGTCTTGAACCCGGTCCTTTTACTTCCCATCTGAGTTTTACCGGATCGCCAAAGCTGGGGTCCGGCATAAATCACCGCCCGTCCATTTCGGAGGGCAATTTTGTGAATCGCTCAAAGATGAGGATACGACATGCGTACATTTGACTTCGCACCACTTCACCGCGCAACCATCGGTTTCGACCAGATTGCAGACATGATGGACCGGGTTTTGACCAATGACGTGGCTCAGCCCAGCTATCCCCCTTACAATATCGAAAAGACCGATGCTGATACCTACCGCATTTCGGTCGCTGTTGCCGGGTTTTCCGAGGCCGATCTGTCGGTTGAGGTAAAGGAAAATTCTCTGGTGGTTTCCGGCAAGAAAGCTTCGGACGAAAAAGAGCGCAGCTACCTGCACCGTGGCATCGCCACCCGCGCGTTCGAGCGCCGCTTTGCTCTGGCCGACCACGTTCGTGTCACCGGCGCGAGCCATGAAAACGGCATGCTGAACATCGATCTGAAGCGCGAAGTGCCAGAAGCGCTGAAACCGCGCCGGATCGAAATTTCGTCTGGCAAGGCCATTGAAAAGGACGTGGTTGACGCCAAAGCCGTGAACTGAGGCTGTTGATCACTTAGCGACAGTCCCGCCTCTCTGGGTTGTCGCACCACACGCCCCGCGTTCCTCCAGGCGCGGGGCGAAGTTGTATCCATCGCAACACGGACATGGTGGGCAACACGTTTTCACGAAAATCTGGCAATAGTTTAGGTCGTCAGGCTAGTCTCTTCTGGAACACTTCAATGAACTGAATTTCGTTCAGTGCCTTCAGAGGGAGACGAAATAGATGCGAATGAAATCCGTTTTTGCCGCTATGGTCTGTGCCGTTGTTGCATCGACCACACTGACCGCGACACCAACCCGTGCCAACGATACAGGAGCGCTTATCGCTGGGGTCGCGTTGGGTGTGCTGGGAGCGTCGATCGCCAAACACCATCACAAGCACGGATCAAAATACCAGAAGCATCCGCACGTTTCGCCCGAGGAGAATGCGATCGGGCTTTGTATGCATCGGACCCACACCGCCATGAGCAATCAGGGCTACTATGCCGTCGATTTTGAGCGGACGCTTTCCTATACGACGAATTCTGATGGCATCGATCTGATTGATTTGGAGGTCGCGCGCTCAAAGGACAGCAATGATGCGCGGAGCCACATAAAAGCCCATTGCGCTATTCAAGATGATTCTGTGGTTAATTTCCGGTATTCGAACTACTGAGCTTGCCATCGGCAGCTTCAACTTAAGAAATCCAAGAGCTTCTATTTTCCCTTCTGAAAACCAGCGGGCAATGTGTCTCGGCCTTGTCTCTGCTTCTATCTTTTTAGCGTCGAGTTTGTCACAGTCTTGGTGATTTGGAGACCTAAGGGGATGTAAATTTCCATAACATTCCCTATGTCATTGGATGATAAGAAGAATAGGGATAGCAGATGTCGAACCAGCAATTCGAAGCATTGATTCAAGAGACGCAACAGAAAGTCCGCGAAAGCCAGTCGCAGATTGAAGGCTTGACCTCACGGATCGAAGCGGCGCGTGCCAAGATCGGAACCGCAGAGGCAGATATCGACATTGAAAATGCCACTTTGGAAGATGTGCACGCCCATACCGAGGTGATGAACGCCAACATCGCTGAGCTGATCATGGGGCTCGACGACGTGACCAACGCGTTTTCCAAGGATTTCGACGAAATGCGTTCGAAAACCGGGTGGGAGTCGTTCGTCGGCATCTTCGCCAAGGCCAAATCCGAGTCCATGCGGCAGGAACGCATGCGCACCGCCAATATCGACGACAAGCTACAGGACCTGATCGCTAAATCGGATGTGATCGTCAAACTGCTTGAAGGACAGTTGGCCGTGCTGGAAGAACAGCGCGTCAAGGTCGAGGACAACCTGACCGTCACGCTGGACGACCGCGAGGCGACCGTGGCCGAACTGGAGGCTTTGCGGGCAGAGATTCAGGGCATGGACCCGGCGATCATCACGCTGGAAAACAAGATCAGCGTCGAACAGGATGCCGCCGCGCGGACTCAGTTGGAAACCGAACTGGCTGACCTGAATAAGCAATACAACGCCAAGGTTCAGGAAGAGCAGGTCAAGCTGGCCAAATCCCAGACGCTGGAACGCTATATCGAAAAGGGTAAAACCTGGGTCGATTCACTCCAGAACCAGGCGGCGACGCAGATGGTGCTGATCAACAAGCTGCAGACAGATACGCAACAGCGCGTGGTGCTGTATGATGCCCTGACCAAATCGCTGAAAACCGCGCAGCAGCAGGACGTGGCCCACCGCATCAACGAGATCGGCGTGCAAACTGACCAAGAGGCGCAGACGGCGATGGCCGCCATCGGCACCGCGACCAACCAGAAAATGGCCGACATGCTTGAGGCGCATGAGGACCACATGGTCTTTGCCCGCGACGTGCTGGAGAAAAAGGCCAAGGCGGATGAGCGGTTCGCGCGGCGCTTTGCCTCGATTGTCGAGAAGCATGATAAGAATTTGTATGGTGGTTAAGTGCGTTTCGCTCACCAACAATTTCTATTACTAGCAGTTAGTCTTGGTCCCTTGGAGGTGCCGAGATTCTTGGAAAAAATTGGTTTTATAGATCAGAAGCCGACTTATCCTAAAGTGCTACAGGCATTGCTTATTGCAGTAATTGCGGCTTGCTTAATGCGACTTCTGTGTTGGTTGAGTTGGGGCAGCGAAAGGGGGCGGCGTTTTCAGTACTCGGTTGGGATCAACCCTCAAGTAGTACTGCATAGAGTCGGTTCGCCTCTCTTTAGATGGTGGTTTCATATCGACAAAAACGGGAAGGACTTGGACGCCCCAAGATGACCGATACCAACCCCACCCAAGACCATGTCGGCCTGACCGACACCTTCGCCTCACGCCGCTATTTCCGCAAATTCGAAGTCATCACCGTCCACCTCCTGCGCGTGGCCGCGACGATGGAGGCGGAGGGCGCAATCAGCAAGCAAGAGGTGCGGATCGTGTCGCGCTACCTCTCGGGGCTGCTCTACACCTTCCGCGCGCTTTCCATGAAGTATCTGCTGGTCGGTCGCGATACGGGACGGTTTTTTGGCAGCCTTGCGATGGACAAGCGTGACAGCGGGTTTCCGGTGGCGGCTGAGCTGCTGACCATGGCCAATGACGCGCAGCAGGCGCAGGTGCATCTGGCGAATATGCCGTCCGAGGATGACCTAAAAACTGACATGGTGCGGACGATCATTGGGGATCAGGAAATCCCCACCAAGCTGCAATTCGCGCTGTCACAAAGGCTCTACTATGAGGAATTGCTGAAAGGTCAGCTGTTCTGGGCCCGCAACGATCCCGAATGCCACTGGATCGGGAATGAGGGCGAACGGCGCAAGTTCATGATCCACTGGGCGGTCTATGACAGCCAGATCAACCTGCCGGTGATCTATCTGATGCAGCTGGAGGATAGCGGCAAAACCGCCCTTCCCAAAGACCAACGCCGCTGGCCCGAAGTGCAGGCGCATCTGATGGCGCAGTCTCTGGGCGGGTTGAAACTGGTGACCATAGCCAAAGGGTTCGATCAGGATTTCGACGACCTGCACCCCAAACACCTGCGCCGCATCCATGTGGGGCCAATGTATTCCTCGGCCTATACCGAACAATCCGGCCCCCTGCGGCAGGTGCTGGAGGATGCGCAATCTCCGCAAGGTCAGGATTGGGCGCTGGCCTGGACCACGGAAGAGCTGGAAAGCGAAGATGTGATCGAAGAACGCGCCGGTTGGTTTTCCACCGTCGAACGTGAGGTCTTTGCTCTCGACCCATTCGGCGCGCAAGGGGCCGAAACCGGGGCCACACGCACCCAACGGTCGATCATCTTGCCCCAGCGTCCGTTTCAGGTGCTGGCCGAGCGTAACCCTCCAGGGTTTGCCGATGTGCGCAAGTTCGTGGTCAGCAAGTCAGGGCAGGTGTTGAGGTATTAGTTTCGCCTTCGGCGAGAGTATTTTTGAAAAAGATGAATCAAGGGCGGTTTTTAAGATGAGTTTGACGTCAGATCAGATGGAATTGCGCGAGGCGGATATTCGCAAGCATTACCCGGCAGCGACCGCCTTGCTGAATGGGTTCGAACACGCGCCGCGGATTGCCAAGGCGGTGGAGACGTCGACGGAACGGTCGCCGGGGGTGTCGACCGGACGGAGGTTTCGGTCCACCACGCCGGGTTTGGTGACACGGCGCACAGTGCGCGCAGACGGGGTGCATTTGGTCGAACGGATCGAGGCCTCGGATGATGGCGATGCGCTGGTCTCGCCACCGCAGGCCACAACGCAGCAGGCAATCCGCCGTGCGGTTGCCATCGCTCTGGCGGTGAGCGAGGCCTACGCCGAACAGACACCGTTGGCAGACTTGAAACGCGCGAACCTTGCGGGCGATTTGCCCGCCGCGCGGAAGACCGAATTCTCGGAACTGCTGACTGCCGAGGCTCTGATCACCTCGCACACCTTCGGCAATGCGCTGGCGTACTTGATGTCCTCGCATCTGGGAGAGACCACTGTCGATATTGGTGAGATCGAAGAGGTCCTGACCGACAACGGCCAACTCGCCTTGCACGGCGCGCTGTGGGAGTTGGACCAGACCATTGCCAAACACGCCCCCGATGATGCCCACCTGATCGCGGCCACCAGCGCCTATGCCGAGCAATTGATGGAGAAAGCCGCCCTGCGCGCGCAATCGGCCGGCCATCTAGCCCCGTTCCAGAATGCCGCGTGGCATATCGAGGCCGATGACCTGACGATCCGAGGGTTTGAACCGGCCTCCAAGGCCAAATCCACCACTCTGACCATGACGTTCAAGAAACCGAACGAGGTGGTGGGCAACCATATCGCCAAGTATCAGGCCATGAAGCTGGCCAAGATGGTCATGGCCTATGACTTCGACCGCCGCCTGAACCCGTTCGCCGAGCTTGGCGGGTTCATCTTCACCTTCATGGGTGACGGTAAACCGGGCACCGGTAAAACCACGCTGATCCAGATGATGGCCGGGCTGATCAACGACTATTGCCAGAACGCGGGCTATCCGTTCCGCTACCAGAACCTGAGCACCGACAACATCGACAGCTATCAGGGCAAATCCGGCCAGAACGCGAAGGCCTTCATCAACACGATCATCGACCCCTCGGTCATCGGTTTCGGCACGATCGACGATATCGACCAGCTTGCGGGCAAACGCGGCGATCGGCAGTCGTCAGCCGGACAGTTGGAAATCACGGCCGTGCTGATGGAGAGCTTTGCAGGCGCCAACACTGTCGTGCGCGGCAACTGCACCTTTGGCATGTTCTCGAACTACCCAGAGAATGTGGACGACGCTCTGCGCCAGCGGGCGGGCGCGCGGTTCCTGGTGGACGGGCCGCAAACGCGTGAGGACTACATCGACATCCTGCACCTGCTGATGGGCCGCAACCACGACATTCCGCTGGGTGAACACGAAGCCTATGCCGCGCAGGAAATCAAAAAGGCCGTCGCCGCCAGTTTCGAAAGCCACTCCCGCCCGCATGAGGACGCCTTGCTGCAGGTCTATGACCGGGTCTCCGGCGAGATTGGCCAGATGGACACGATCGCCAAGCTGGGCACTTACCTCAAGGCGATCCAGCAGGTGGATGAGCGGTTTACCGGCCGTGCGATCAAGAACATCACCGATGCGGTCAAGGTCCGCGCGATGGATTTCGAACTGCCCGACGAGTGGATGGAAAACCCCGACTTGTTCCTGTTCCGCGACTACGACACAAAGAAGGTCATGATCGAGGACCTGCGCCAGTCGATCACGGTTGAGATGGTGATCCAAGAGATCAACCGATATGCCGACAGCGAGTTCCGCTATGCCGACAAGAGCGACGAGGTCGCCATCGAAGACGCCGTCCGAGAGATGGGCCGGATGGAAGAGGCCAAGCGGCGGTATTTGGAGGGGAAAGGGTGAGCGAAGGTCCATTACATTTCAATGAATTTCGACTAACAAAATCCGACCTTAGTTGGATGACCAGAGAAGAGGTGGCCGTTCTTGGTACTCTTTCTTTTATCTGTAACGAACTAAATGTTTTTTCGCGATTCCTGAGACTCACTGAGCAGCAGGTTGACGACATTGGCCCGGTAAAGTTTGCGGCTGATTTGCAATACCATGTGGTTCTTAGAACCTTAACTTCAAAGGCATTTGAGGCTCATGATTTCCTCGAACAAGTAAGTAAGAAAGCTAAATCGACAGATTCTGAGATTTTTGGTTTATTTCAAAATAAAGAGAAAGAAATCAAAGAATTAAAGCTGTCTGACGGTCACTCTAAGAATCAAAACATAAGAAACGAAATAAGCTTTCACTACAAATTAAAAACAGCCAAAAAGAATGCCGATAAGCTACCGGAAGACGCGGATGCGTCAGTATACCTAACCCCTCTAGACTGTAATTCGTATAGCGTTTTGGGAGAACAACTGATGTTCGTGGAGCGCTTGAAGCGATTTTCTGATGGGGACAAGAAATTCGAAGATCCAGAAAAGCTTGGGAAGAGTTGGTTAGAGTGGTCTTCACAAGTCGTTTTTCTGATCATGAAACTACAATCGGAATTGATTGGTTTCGTACTGAACAAAGTGGGAAAGGTGGCGAGAGAGACAAGTTACTTCGTAGAACCTAAATTCATTGTAGTTGATAGCGACGCGGTGATGCCTGTATTTTTTCGGAGCGACGAATGATCCGCCTCATCGAAAAAGGCCTGATGTTCGGCAATCTCGTACACATCTCCAGCCCGGCTCTGGTCGAGCGGTATAACCGCGCGCTGCAGCATCTGGCGGGCAAGACCACGGCTCTGACGGATTTTCATGTCGATATCTCGGGCTATTCGCCGGAGGTGGGGATTGAGCTGGAGGACGAGCTTTACCTCAACCCCAACGGGGTCAACCGGCAGTTCATCTTGCTGACGACCGAGCAGAAACGCGCGCCTCTGTTGAACGTCAAATTCTCGACCTCGCGCGATATTCTGCGCGAATTCATCGAGATGAACGAGGCACAGTTGTTTGCCTTGACCGCCACCGATGCGGTGGCCGGAGAGCTGGTGAACTCGGTCATCAAACTCACCACGCCCCGCGATCTGCTGAACCTGCGCAAGATCGAGATCGAGGCAGACACCGCAGGCGGCACTCTGCGCAAAGCGCAACAACTGGCGGGCATGGTCGAACGCTTCAAAACCGAAGAGGACGCTTGGTTCGACGATGTGCTGATCGCCAAGATGATCGAAACCGCCAAAGAAACTGGCGACGTAACGCGCAATCCGGTGCGCCTGCGCCATACCGCTTTCGAGCAGCGCAACTTCTGGACGGCACACTTTGGCGGGCTCTACCTGTTCCCGGATATGGATCACCCGGCGGCGATTTGCATGGGCGAAAAGCCCGACGATATGCCGATCAAATACATTTTTGACCCGTCGCAGCGAAACCAGATTGCCAAGTTTCTCGACTACAACGATCTGGTTGAATCTATCGTTAAGGCGCGCGGCGTGGATGCTGCCGCGATCCTGCAACAGAAAATGGACTTTCTGACCATTGCTGCGGCTGCTGACGCAGATGTTGATCTGAGCGGGTTGGATCGCAGCGATATGCGACGACTGGCCCGCAACCACGCGGATCGCCTGCCCGAGGCGTACCACGGCCTCGCACAATTGCTGCGCTGGGCGACCGATGGCGGGCGCTGGCCACGCATCACCTCGGATCATCCCGCTTATTTCTACACATTTCGCGCAGCCGATACGCCGAGCCGCGATCTGGTGAATATGCTGTTGACCGAATTGGCTCCGCTAGATCCGCGGCAGATGTTCATCTGCCACAAGGAATTGTTTTATAGTACTTACAGGACCTGGCCCGAGACCAAGAAAGCCTATGTTGCCGACTTCCTTGCCCGCGAGTATCAGGTGGACAAGGCTGGTGCGCGGGCGGCTCTATTTGGTCATGAACCGGATATGTCAGGCAATGATCGGGTCAGCGAAACAGTGATCGCACGAGTCGGCCCTTGGGGCGCGGTCAGGAGAGATTAAGATGTTCGGAGCGATGCGCCTGTTTCTGATCCTGCTGGTGATCCAGATGATTGCCTATTTCGCGCTGTCCTTTTATTCGCGAGGAGTTAGGCGGCGAAAGTTGGAGACGTGGTGGGACGAAAAGGGCAAAACCGGTAACAAAGAAGCGTTTGTTGCGCGAGGTTTGCACGTCTACGACAACTCATTCCGGCGCAAACTGATTTTGGGTGTCTATATTGTACCTTGGGTGGCGATTGGCGCGCTGATCTACATCGTGAATTACATGTGAGGGTTAAGGCATGGCCTATGTGAAATGGGCGTTCATTATCATCTTCTGGGGCACGATCGCCGTGATCTTGCAGTATTCCCTACCGCAGCACGATGTGGTGCGGATCGTCAACACCTACGAGGAACGTCAGGACCTGACGGACTGGACGCGAATCTTCTGGTCCGAGCCTGAAGATCAATCCACCAGCCTGTCAAACCGCGATGTACAGTTCATTCAGGCCGTACGCGCCAACGGGAAGCCGATTGTCTATCGCAACGAAGACACCGGTTGGGGCTGGCCGCCTTATTTCAAGTTCGACACTGCGAACCTTTACACCGAGGCCAACGATGCCAAGTCGACCAAAGATAACCCCGATTGGGTGGTCGTAACGCACTACGGCTGGCGGAATGAATTCATGTCGATTTTTCCCAACGCAATTTTCATCCGGCATGTCGAGGGGCCGGATGTCCGCATCATCCCGTGGTTCAATATCGTCTTCCTGACTGTGTTTGCTGCGCTGGTTTGGGCCATCTGGGTTCGATGGCGGCGGTTTCGGCAAAAGAAGATCGATCCTGTTTTGGAGAACATGGAAGATGGTCTTTACGCCGCTGGTGATGCAATAGATGAAAAGCGCAAGGGCTTTCGCCGCTGGCTGGACAGTTGGAAATCCAAGTAAAACCGTACACCAAAAGGCGCACGCTGTGGTCTGACTGCTCATCTCACGATGAACTCAGCATGAAGCGCCCCGGCAGCTTTGATGGTTTTCAGGATGTCGATCATATCGCGTGGCGACACGCCCAAGGCGTTCAACCCGGCGACCACTTCGGACAAGGTGGTTGCCTCGGGGATTTCTGCAAGCCCCGTTCCTTCTTCCTCTTCGATCCCAGCGTAGGTGCGCGGAACAACGACTGTTTCGCCTCGCGCAAACGGATTTGGCTGAACAGCAATCGGGGCTTCCTCGACCGTGAGGGTCAAGTTGCCCTGCGATACCGCGACGCGTGAAATCCTGACGTCCCGACCCATAACAATTGTGCCGGATCTCTGATCCACCACGACGCGGGCCTTGCTTTCGGGTTCGACCAGTATGTTTTCAATACGTCCAATCGCATGCGCGGTTGATACGGCCCGCGTCGCCTCAATGCTCAACTCCACAGTGCCGGAATCGCGCATTAGTGCGACGGCGCGGTTGAATTCCTTATTGATGGCGGCCTCAATGCGGCTTGCGGTCGTGAAATCCGGTTCTCTCAGCGCCAGTCTGAATTGAGTCAAATCAGCAAGCTGAAAATCGATCTCGCGCTCTACACGCGCGCCCGAGGGTATGACGCCCGATGTCGGCACCCCGCTTACAACCGACGCTGCTTCGCCTTCAACCGCAGCGCCTCCGGCTAGCACTGTCCCTTGCGCCACGGCATAAATCTGACCATCTGCTGCATTCAGGGGTGTCATGATCAATGTCCCCCCAAGAAGTCCTTTGGAATCTCCGATGGCAGAGACGGTGACGTCAATCTGACCGCCGACGCGCGCGAAGGGTGGTAGGGTGGCGGTGACCAAAACGGCGGCGACGTTTTTGGGGCGAAAATCTTCGCCATTCACGTTTACGCCCAGCCGTTCGAGAATGTTGGACATAATCTCTTCGGTGAACGGAGAATTGCGCAAGCCGTCGCCGGTGCCATTCAGGCCAACCACAAGGCCGTAGCCAACCAGATCATTGCCGCGGACACCGTCGAAATCCACCAGATCTTTCAGGCGTATGGCCCCCGCATTGGCAATGCAGGGTAAGGTTATCAAAAGGAATACGAGTATCTTCATCTCAGGAAATTCACCAGTGACAGGTTGGCGTTGCGAACGGTCACGGAATACAGACTCTCCAGTTGGAACTGCACGGTCTGCAACTGTGCCGCAGTCTCATAGGGATCTGCAGCGATCAACGCATTGCGCGCATGCTCAGCGCTGGTCTTTGCGGCGGCGTTGCGCGTTGCGGCTTGCTCCACACGCGCCTCAGCCGCGCCGACCTGGGCGCGCAAATTGACCGTCGCATCCTGTGTATTGGCCAACTCAACACCAAGCTGCGTGAACAATGCGGTTCGTAGATCAGGTGTCCATCCAAGCGCATCATCTGTGGCCAGAGCCGCAACCGCAACATCGCGCAAAGCGTCCTTGAGCGCGGGGTCTGTCGCAGTGATCGGAAGAGTGATCCGCTCGTTCTCGGAAATCTGCATCGGAGCCAAGGTGTCTGTGCCACCTTGATACATCACCGCATCAAATTCGGCGGGGTCGTTGAACCAATCCTCAGCGGCCTGTTGGATATCTGTTAGGGAGGTCAGCCCTGTCAATTCGGCCTGCAGCGCTGTCAATAATGTTTCAGCGGAGGGCAGAGGTGAGACGTCAGTCGACGTTCCGGAATACAGGCTGCGCCCTCCCGCCCGCGTATTCAGGGCTGAGATCATTGTGTCGAGCTCATTTCGTGCCTGAACCGATGCTTGTTCATGTGTCACGGTCTGGTTCGCCGTGCCGAATGATAGCAGCGACGCTGACATCTCGGCGACCGAGCCGCTTAGCGTTGTCAGGCTCACTTGCATTGCGTCCGTGAATAGCCGCGCCTCGGCGGTGGCGATGGAAAGCGCGTCCAACCGTTCCAGGCTGCGATCTAGATCCAGTAGGTGCGAGTAATCACCACCCAGACGGCCCGAGACATCCTGCACCTTGCCGGTGGACATCTCATACGACAGTGTTTCGATTTGTGATTTGATCTCGGCGCTGCGAGTTCTGAGGGTAAGGCCGCGGGCCAGATCCCCGATCGAATTCAGTGTCATGTTCATAACCTCAACAGGGTATCCATCAGTTCATCCACGACAGCGACGATGCGTGCGTTTGCGGCATAGGCTTGCTCGATCTGCATCAAGCGCTGCAGTTCCGCGTCACTGTCAACACCTTGCTCCGCGACGACTTTTTGCATCTCCAGCTGCGCGTTTGCTGCAAAACTGCTGCGCTGGTCAGCTGTGTGTGCGTTTGCCCCGGCTTTGGAAAGCAACGCCTCGGCGATCTCCGCCGCGCGCATCGTGCCTGTCCCAAACCCCACGCTGGGGGCCGGGCGCGAGTCGGTCAGAACGGCCCCAAAAGCTTGCAACTGGCTGGCATCACCCGGCGCACCGGGGGTCAATGCCCCCAGACCCGCGCGTAATCTCCAGCTGTCACCCCCTGCATCCGGGTCGACCACAACATTTAGTGAGATGCGCGACGCAAGACCGGTTTCAGAAACCGGATCAAAGCGGCTGCCGTTATCCGTGAAGACGCCCGGATCGGTCGCGGCAGCGGTCGGGTCCAACCCGGTGGTTTCAAAGCGCTCGATCAGGTCGCGGGCGACGGCGTCCAGATCGGCTTGCGCTTCGACGGTCAGTTCGTCGCGGACCGAGAACTGGGCCATCAATGCGCCGCCTCGGATTTGGGCGAACTCTCCGCTCACGCGAACGGGTCGGCCGTTGATTTCGAGCCCGGACAACAACCCGTTGCCAACGGTCATATGCGGCATGGTATCGCCTGTGGTCGAGAACGAAAACTCGGCCGCGGTTCCTTCCAGCAGGATCAACCCGCCATCGGAATAGAGGGAAATCTGATCATTATCGCGCGCGATCGCGTTGACAGGCACCAACTCGTTGACTTGATCGACCAGAATCTGACGATGATCCAACAGCGCGCCAATATCACCGCCCGAATTGCGGACGGCGGGGATACGAGCATTCAGTTTCTCGATGTCTTTCAGAGTCTGATTCAGCGTATCGACCTGTTTGCCTATCGTGCGATCCGCATCGGATCGCATTTGCCGCACCCCTTCGGACGCTGTATTGAGCGCTGTGCTCAATGTACCGCCTGCACGGGCAGCCTGATCCAGCCGTTGGGCTGAGCCGGGCAGGCTTGCAGCTGTAATCAGAATGCTTTCGAATTGGGCCAGTCTGGCCGAGATCGAAGTGGCATCGTCGGCTGCCCCCAACAGTTTCTCGTAACCTGAATGAAATTGCGCCACGGTTTTGGCTGCCATCAGGTCTGCATCGGTCGCACGGCGGTTTGCGATCTGTACCGGATCCTGGTGTCGGGTGATACCAACGACACGAACGCCATTACCGGAAACTGTGCTGGTCGCCAGTTCAAGCGATCTGCGGGCATATCCCGGGGTCAACGCGTTGGCGATGTTTCCTGAAACCACCGCCGCACCACGGCTGGCTGCGCTTAGTCCGCCCAGAGCGTTGTTCAGTGCTGTCGACATATTCATCGGACGCATCCCTTTCGTTGATCAATCATCATATCAGCGTTTGATATTGGTGGTTTCCTGCAGCATCTCATCCACAGTCTGAATGACCTTGGCGCTTGAGGAGTAGGCCCGCTGGGTCTGGATCATTGAGGTCAACTCGGTGGCGACATCGGTGGTCGATTCCTCGCGTGCAAAAGAAACAAGATCTCCTGTCGGACCTTCACCCGCGTTCCATAAGAAAAAGGTGCCGCTGTCGCGCGAGGGGGCATAGGTCTGACTGTCCAACGCCGTCAGACCGTTTGGATTCGGCACATCGGCCAGTGGAATCTGGAACATCCGGCGGCTGACCCCAGTATCATAGAAAGCATAGACATAGCCGTTCTCATCAACCTGTACGCTTGTCATCGTGCCAACGGCCGAACCATCGCGTGTGATCGAAACCGGGGCAAAGGTATCGGAAAGCTGTGTAATGCCGTCCGCATCGCCGATCTGGCCGATGTTGATCTCCATCGGTCCGCCGGCGACGTTGACGACAACGCTGCCGTTTGCCGGGTCATAGGCACCGCCGGTCACGGCGGTGACGCTGGCTAGTGTACCACCGGCTGTACGGCTATCGGTGAAGGTCAGGGTATATTCTCCGATGACAGCGCCGCCCGAGGCCGAATCGCGCAAGGTCATGGTCCATTCATTGCTGCTGCCGGTTGCAGGAACGGTGGGGACCAATTCGATATCGACGCTTTCAGACTTGCCCAAATTGTCAAAATATTCGACCGACAAGGGCTGCGTGTCACCCGGAGCACCGGCGTCGGTCGCTGTTGCAGGCAGGTTCATCCGCAGGTTCATGGATGTTGTGGGGGCGCCCGAAAGCTGATTGACGCTTAGCTGAATGGGTTCCAGAGCGGCGGGCGTATCCCTCGGGACGCTGGGGATCGAGCCATCTGGATTGGCACGCCAGCCAAGAAGTACAAGGCCGGATTGTGTGACCAGATACCCCTCCTCATTGGTGCGGAATGAGCCTGTCGTGGTCAGCAGCATCTCATTTGAACCTGACGCGATCTGCGAACTAGGACGGACAGGCAGCATGCCTCTACCGCGCACGGCCAGATCGGTTGAATTGTTGGTGGTTACCAACGATCCGCGCTGATCTATCAGGCGTTGGCTGGTGGTTCTGACCCCGCCTGCCGAATAGCTGCCGCCCTGACCAGACGTGACCATGGAGTGAAAGTCGGTCTCGACCCTTTTATAGCCAAATGTCGATGAATTGGCGATGTTGTCGGAGATCGTGGCCAGCCTGTTGGCGTTGGCCTTCAACGCTGCCACACCGGCATTCAGCGAAGAGGATATGGTCATCGGTACGCCCTTTTGTTGCGTCATTCGTTGATGCAACACGTACCGCACTGGCCCTTAACAGCCGGCTAACAGCTAAAATGCTGTCTATCCTTTACCCCTTAAGGGTTGCGTAAAAAGATGATCTCAATCCGATTATTGCGTATCGCCATGGGGTTTTTATCCGAAAGCTCTCGGTCCGCGTGCCCAGTCACGCGGTCCAACCGCTGTGGCTGGATGCCTTTGTTCTGCAGCAGTTGGCGGGTGCTTTGCGCCCGCGCGGTCGACAGATCCCAGACCGGGTTATTCGCCAACACGACGGGCACAGACCGCACATGCCCTTCGACCGCGATTGCGTTTGTCACCAGATCAGAAGACCGCGCTACCAAAAGTGTCAGCGCGCGCATCATTTGGGTTGGCGTGTCTGTCCCCGATTCGAACAACGGTTGATCCTCAGTGGCGAACAGCTCGACCACCAGCCCTTCGTCGGTGACGCGGGTCACGATGTGCTTGCGCATCTTATCGGACACCAGGCTTTCCCCAGCGCGCCCCAGCAACTGCGCCTCGAGCGACGAGAAATCTTCGAACGCACCCTTACCGCCGCCTTTCGCATCCACGCCGGTTGATCCGCGCGCCTGTTTCGCCTCGGTGGGGTTCCGATTGCTGGCACCTGATCCATCCATAACCATGGTTTTTTCCGAAAACATGTTGTCACCGCCGAAGGCACCATCGCCACCGCCCGAGACCGGATTGACCGGTATCGTGGGCGAAAAATAATCCGCCAGACCCTTGCGTTGCGTCTCGGTCGTTGCATTCAGCAGCCACATCAACATGAAGAACGCCATCATGGCAGTGACAAAGTCCGCATACGCGACCTTCCACGCACCACCGTGGTGAGCATCGCCACCCGATACACGTTTCTTCTTGATGATGATTGGCGCCGCATTGGATTGCGCACCCATCTCCACCACCTTCTATTCACCCGCCTACTGGCCTAGCAGGGCAGGTGTTAAGGTGGGCTTAACACTTAAAACTGTTCTGAATTCTAAGACTGCGACACCGGGTTTACACCAGCGCGCCTTAAAATCAGAGATAATCGATTAAAGCTGTTTTCGATACCATCGGGATCGGCCTTCGCAAAAAAGCTATCTAGCTCTTCGTGGACCCGGACGGCGCGATCCAACAAAGGATCTGTTCCTTCGGCATAGAGACCGGCTTTGATCATCACCTCAGATTGCTCATAACTGCCGACCAGCTTGCGGGTTTCTGTAATCAACTGGTTCTCATCTGCGGTCGCCGCACCTGGTAGGCTGCGTGATACGGATCGGCTGAGGTCAATGGCCGGGAAGCGCCCGCGTTCGGCGATGTCTCGGCTCAGCACGACATGTCCGTCCAAGACGCCGCGCAGAATGTCCGCAATGGGCTCGTCCATGTCAGAACCCGCGACAAGAACACTGAAGACTGCGGTGATGTCACCTTGATCGGCAGTTCCGGGACCCGCCCGTTCGCACAGGTTTGCAATCAGCGGCGTGACCGATGGCGGGTAACCACGTAGCGATGGGGCCTCACCCATTGCGGCGGCAATCTCGCGGTGCGCTTCGGCAAAGCGGGTAACTGAATCGGCCAGAAACAGAACGTTTAACCCTTGATCCCGCAGGTATTCCGCCACCGACATGGCCGACCATGCGCACCGTCTGCGTATCAGGGCCGATTGATCCGAGGTTGCGGCCACGACGACCGATCGTTTCAGACCTTCGGCACCCAGGGCGTTCTCGACAAACTCATTCACTTCGCGCCCGCGTTCGCCCACCAATGCAACGACCACAGCATCTGCCTGGACGGAGCGGGCAAGCGTCGCCAGAAGTGTTGATTTGCCAACGCCTGAACCAGCGAACAGGCCGATTCGCTGACCTTGGACAATGGGCAGCATCGTGTTGAGGATCGCCAACCCGGTTTCCATACGACCGCCCAGCGGCTTGCGCGATACCGCGGTTGGCGGGGCCTGCATAAGGTCACGTTCAAGCGTGCCAGGCAGCAGGGGCTTGCCGTCCAGAGGTTTGCCAAACGGATCGATCACCTGCCCAAGCCAATGCATTCCGGGCGCAAAGGCAGGCATCTGGTCGAGAGAGACCTGATCCCCCAGGCTTACGCCATCGGGTGCGGAGGCTGGCAGCATATGGATCGCGCCTGATTCGACATGCAGGACCTCGCCCGGCAGGTCCGGGCCTTTTTGTCGGCGCAGCGTCAGATGATCCCCGATCCGGGCTTGGGCGGTCAGACCATCGATTTCAACCACGCCGCGCGCAACACCGGTCACACGCCCGATATGGTGTACCGCCGACATCCTATCGAATTCGCATTTCAGACGCATCGGATCGAGATCGGCCATCGCAGGTCCTCCAAATAGATTTGTTGAAAACGGTTTCTAAAGGAATCGGGGTTAAGCCTTGATTGAAATTGATCGAGGGAGAAGCCCCGATGTTCAATGACCTGAACGTCTTTAAGACTGCGTACGCAATGGCAACCCATGCCGGACAACGGCAAGCGGTTGTCGCGCGCAACATGGCCAACGCGGATACGCCGGGATACAAGCCCCGCGATATTGAAGCCTTCCAGACAGCGTTTGAAAACACGAGCCGAGAGGTCGCGATGACCGCGACTCGGACGGGTCATCTGAATGGTGATGTGCGCGCTCAGCCTTGGGCTGAATTCACGGTCGCGGCTTCGAGCGATCCGAATGGCAATGGTGTTTCATTGGAAGAAGAGATGCTGAAAGCTGTCGAGGTCAAGCGACAACATGACCGGGCATTAGCGATCTACAAGTCTTCAATCGGTGTGCTGCGCACGAGTCTGGGCCGGGCATAGGGGGTTTCACGATGAGCGATTTTTCCTACTCGTTGGACGCGTCGGCCAGCGCACTGCGTGCACAAGCAGCGCGGTTGCGTCATGTGTCCGAGAACATCTCGAACGCCGATACGCCGGGATACCGGCGTAAGACAGTCCCGTTTGAGACAGTCGAACGGGACGGAAAAGAGATGGTTCAGGCGGGGCGCGTCAAACTCGATCGTCGCGACCTGAGCCGAATTTATGATCCTGGCCACCCTATGGCTGATGAGACTGGCCATTACAGAGGATCAAACGTCGATCTGATGATCGAAATAGCAGACGCCCGAGAGGCGCAGCGCAGCTATGAAGCCAACCTCAAGATGTTCGACCAGACCCGGCAGATGTCATCGAGTCTGATGGATCTACTCCGTAAATAAAGGAATACCAGAATGGATGTTCGCTCACTTACCGCCGCGCAGAATTATACGGGGGCGCGCCCTGCAACGCAGGCCGCCCCCGAACATCAGGGGACAGCGCAAGGGCTGCGATCCTCGTTTCAGGATTTCGTGGCGACGCTGAAACAAAGCGAGCAAGTCACGCAATCTTCGATGGTTGGGCAGGCCGACCCGCACGCTTTGGTTCAGGCGCTGGCGCAGACAGAGCTGGCAGTGGAAACGGCTGTGATTGTTCGGAACAAAGTCGTTGAAGCCTATCAGGAAATCTTGCGGATGCCGGTCTGAACGATGCTGAGCGAAGGTCTGTTCTACGACATCGTGCGCCAGGCGCTTTGGGTTGCAGTCATCACGTCGGTTCCGATCCTGGCGGTGGCGCTGATCTCGGGCCTTACAGTTGGTTTGTTTCAGGCCTTGACCTCGGTTCAGGAGATGACCCTGACCTTCGTGCCTAAGCTGATTGCAATCGTGGTCGTGTTCTGGATGTCGATGGGCTTCATGACCCAGACCCTTGTTACGTTTTTTACCGGGACATTGGTCCCGCTTATTGCCGGAGGTCGCTAATGGACACCGCTTATGTCACCTTGTCCCGCCAATCCGGTCTCATGGATGAGATGCGAATGGTGGCCAACAATATCGCCAATGCCAACACGACCGGGTATCGTCAGCAGGGGCTGGTGTTCTCCGAATTCGTCCGGGATATGCCGGGCAATCCTTCACTATCGCTCAGCCGTGCGCAGGTTCGAAACACTTCTCTGCAACAAGGTGTGCTGACCGAGACAGGCGGGGCCTTCGACTTTGCCATCGAAGGGGACGGGTTCTTTATGATCGAAACGCCCGCTGGGAACCGCCTGACGCGTTCCGGCAGTTTCTCACCCAATGCTGAGGGCGATCTGGTGACGATGGACGGGCACCGGGTTCTGGACAGTAATGGCGCGTCGGTCTTTGTCCCGCCCGACGCCGCAACGATCGATGTTGGCAGCGACGGCACGATGAGCGTCGATGGACAACTTCTGAGCCAGATCGGTGTCTACAACGTCGCCGATCCCGAAAACCTGGTGCGCGAAGGAAGCACACATTTCCGTGCAGGCGGGCAGGTGGACCCGGTGGACAAGCCGGTCGTGCTGCATCGGTTCCTCGAAGGATCGAATGTCAATGCCATTGGTCAGGTGACCCGGATGATTGAAATTCAGCGGGCCTACGAGCTCGGGCAGAGTTTTCTTGAGGCCGAAGACGAACGGGTTCGCGGGGCGCTTAAGGCATTGATGCGCTGATTACCGGAAGGAGAATACGACATGCGAGCATTGAAGATCGCGGCTACGGGCATGACCGCACAGCAGATGCGGGTTGAGACAATTTCAAACAACCTCGCGAATATGAATACAACCGGCTACAACACCCGCCGGGCCGAGTTTGCCGATCTGCACTATCAACAGATGGCGCGCGCCGGGGCGGTCAATGCCTCGGATGGAACGGTCCTTCCGACAGGTATTCAGTTGGGGTTGGGCGTGCGCCCTGCCGCCGTCACCGTACAGCTGGAACAGGGCGGGCTTTCGGCAACGGGCAGTGATCTGGATGTCGCCATCGAAGGGCGGGGTTACCTTGAGGTCACCATGCCGAATGGCCAATCCGCCTTTACCCGAGACGGAAGCCTGAAACGTTCGGCCGAAGGTCTGATCGTAACTTCTGATGGCTTTGCCGTTGCCCCTGAAATTACCATTCCAGACGATGCCAGATCGATCTCGATCAATGCGGCGGGTGAGGTCTATGCCTATTTCGATGATACGGCCGAGGGGCAGTTGCTGGGCGAGTTTACGCTGGCCAGCTTCTCGAACGCCAAGGGTCTTGAGGCCATTGGTAGCAACCTCTTCAAGGAAACCGAAGCCTCGGGTGCACCGGTGGTCGGCACCCCGGGCGAAGATGGGCTGGGCACATTGCGGCAGGGTTATCTTGAGGACAGCTCTGTCGATGCGGTGCGCGAGGTCACGGAACTGATCGAAGCGCAGCGTGGCTATGAAATGAACGCCAAAGTTATTTCCGCCGTCGACCAGATGATGGGCGCGACCACGCAGGTCCGGTGATGCGCCTGTTAACCCTCATACTATGCATGATGCCGATGCCAAGCTTGGCCGAGATCGTTGTGCCGACCCGCACGATCCGCGCCAAAGAGGTCATTGTCTCATCCGACCTCGAAATCAAAACCACTGAGGTCAATGGGGCGGTTCGTAGGCCAGAGGATCTTATCGGTCAGGAGGCACGTGTTGCGCTTTATCCAGGTCGGCCAATCCGCCCTGCCGATGTCGGTCCGCCTGCGATCGTGGACCGAAACGATCTGGTGACGCTGGTGTTCGATCACATCGCGCTATCGATCACTGCCGAAGGCCGCGCGTTGGGCCGGGGCGCAGCAGGCGAGCGTATCCGTGTCATGAATCTGGCGTCTCGCACAACAGTAACGGGCGTAATCCGTCCCGATGGACAAATTGAGGTTAAATGATGCCGAGCCTTTCGAAACCCCTGCTATTTGTCGTTCTGAGTGTTGCGGCGTGTGGACGATTGGACCACCTTGGCAAGCCGCCCAGCCTGACACCAAACACGGAATCGCCCGAACATGTTGCCATGCTGTGGCCCGGGCTTCCGCTGCACAGCCAGCCGCAGCGAACGGTCGACCAGTCCTCTTTGTGGAGCGGTGGGCAGCATTCTTTGCTTGGGGATCAGCGCGCGATGAAAAAAGGGGACATTCTAACGGTCGTGATCGAGCTGGATGAAAAGGCCGAAATTTCCAACGATACCAATCGATCGCGCGCGGGGTCGGAAAGCCTTGCAGTGCCGGAACTCTTCGGCTTGCCGCAGCGTGCAGGTGAACGACTACCTGAAGGGGCCTCACTTGATGATGCCGTTTCAATTGACTCGGCTTCGGTCAGCAAAGGGAAGGGATCGGTCAAACGCAAAGAAAAATTGACCTTGCGCGTGGCGGCAACGGTCGTCGACGTGTTGCCAAACGGTGTGCTTTCGATTTCTGGATCGCAAGAACTGCGGGTGAATTTCGAACTTCGGGAACTGCTGGTCTCGGGTTATGTCCGCCCCGAAGATATCTCGCGCCAGAATGAAATCACCTATGACAAGATCGCGTCAGCGCGGGTGTCTTATGGTGGCCGCGGGCAGATCACGGATGTGCAGCAACCACGCTATGGACAACAGATACTTGATACCTTGCTACCTTTCTGAGGGCCGCGCTTATGGGAAAACTACTACCGATCGTTTTTCTGGTTTTCGGCCTGGCTGCCGGTGCGGGCGCCCGGATCCTATTGTCCCCTTCCGGGGAAGCTGAAGATCTTGCGGAGGCTGGGCAAAAACCCAATGAAGACAAGAAAAACAAAACTAAACCCGGCAAAGATGATCAATCAGAAACACATGAGTATCTGAAACTCACCAAACAGTTCGTGGTCCCCGTGGTTTCCGAGGACGAGATATCGGCGCTCGTCACCATGTCCCTCAGCCTTGAGGTGAGGCCGGGGATTGCCGAAGCGTTTTATGAGATCGAGCCAAAATTAAGGGACCGGTTTCTGCAAGTTCTGTTTGATCACGCCAATATCGGCGGGTTTGACGGCGCATTCACGCGGTCAGACAACCTGACGGCATTGCGCAATGCGTTGCTGGAGGTTGCGAGAAAGGATCTGGGCGAAGATGTCTCGCAAGTTCTGATCATGAGTGTCAGCCGACAGGATACCTGAACGGGTTGGGGTTACGAATCCTGAGCCTTAGATTGTCGCACGCGTCGCTTGTGTTCCTGCAGGCGGCGCGACAAATCGGCAACGGCCAGTTTGCGCCCAAATGCCCCACGCAATTCTTCCATTGCCGCAAGCTTTTGTGATCGCAGGCGCGCCAACTCGGTGTTCAGGTTGCGCCGTGTCAAAGATTCCCAGCCGTGCCACAACAGGTCTGCGCCGGTGACCTCATAGCCATCCGACTGTGAACTCGTCGATTTTACTTCGGCTAATTGAGAATCCAGACGCGTCAATTGCTGAAGCAACTGGGCTTCGCGCTGCAACAAAGGGTGCAATTTTTGGTGTTCCCGTTGATAAACAGCTTCGGCGACGGTCAAAAGGTTGCCCATGCGATCTTGCGTCATCCGACCTGACCCTTCGCTCGTTTGCGCATGGCTTCGGCAAACCGAATAGCAGCTGCAACGGGTCGGTAGTATTCTTCGGTAATTTCCTGTCCGATCCCGACGGTCGCGTGCAATGCGCGTGCTGTTGGTGGATCGGAATGAATAGGAATGCCTGCGTCTCCGGCCGTGGCCCTGATTGTTGCCGCGATTTCATCTACCCCTTTGGCGACGCAAACCGGAGCGCTGCCACTTGTTCGCGACCATTTCAGCGCCACCGCATAGTGCGTCGGGTTGACGATCACCACATCGGCCTTGGGCACATCCGCCATCATCTGATTGGTTGCTATGTCCTGCGCGCGTTGGCGACGCTGCTGTTTGACGTGCGGATCACCCTCGGAATCCTTGGTTTCATCCTGAATTTCTTTGCGTGACATTCTGTTTTTGCGAAGGTGTTCGGCATGTTGCCACAGATAGTCGATCACGCCGATCGCCAGCGCGATCATTATGGCGATAAACAGAAATTGGCTTAGTAAGTTCGTCATCAACAGAATTGAGGATCTCGGAGCGGCTGCACTAGCTGTCAGAATCTCTGGCAGGTGGACGTGTAAAAATAGGGTCAGGCATGTTCCATAGATCAACAATTTAACAAAGCTCTTGGCGAATTCGAACAACCCGCCCCGGCCAAACTTGTTCTTTGCGTTTGAGACGATCGAGATGCGTGAACCGCGTGGTTTCAGCTTTTCCGGCGCGAAGATCAGTGCGCGCTGGGCGATCAGGCTGAGCAACACCGCGACTGCCGGAACGATAAACAACGCGGCGATTGGTGCCAGAGTTGATCTCAGAATCCCAGCGACGGTGGATGTCGCGGGTCCGACAGTCAGCAAGCTTGCGAATTGATCTGATTGGTCGATCAAGACCACGAACACAGTCCCCAGGTGCTCTGCCGTGAATTGCCCCGTGAGCAAAAGTGCGACGAGCAGTCCCATGTATGCAGCCACCACCGACAGATCATTGGACTTCGCCACCTCGCCTTTTTTGCGGGCTTTTTCCAGCTTTTGCGGGGTCGCCTCAAATGACTTATCACTGTCGTCTGATGCGCTCATCTCAGCCCTCCCAGAGGGTTTTGGAGAAAGGTGAACAAAGCGTCAGACCAGGTTGCCAGGATCAATGGTGCCCCGGCGAAAAGCAGGAAAAGGCCTGCGAAAGTGATTGCTGGGGCACCGACAAAAGCGACCATGAGCTGCGGCATGGCGCGGTTAATTACGCCCAGTGCGAGGTTGTAGATCAGCGATGCGATGACAAAGGGCATCGCCAGCGCAAAGGCCAGTCCAAAGCTGCGGGCGACTTGCGCAACGCCCCATTGCGACAGATCAGGCGCAGTTGGAAGCGCGCCCATCGGAAACAGCATGTAGCTGTGGATCATGAACTGCGCTGCACGGATATGAAGGCCAAGCAATACCGCCAGCGCCAAGCCGGCCAGCGTCAGCAGATACCCCATCGCCGGGACAGGTTCTGCGGCCGCTCCGCCCAGGATCTGAGACAAGGATGTCGCTTGCGCCGCGATTGAACCTGCAGTTTGTAGTGCAAGGACAAATAGGCGCAACCCGATGCCGAGCATAAGACCGATCAAGACTTCGATGGTGATTAATCCAATCATTTTGTGAAAGCCTGGCATAACACCCGATGCGGGTATGGCGGGAATGACAATCATTGTGAAAGCAACTGCCACGCCCAGTTTGACCCGCACAGGGACGCTGCGTTCACCAAAGGCCGGTAGTAGCGAAACCAATGCGGACACACGAAGAAATACGGCAAACAGATGCCACAGGTTTTGCCCCAGATGTGGCAAAAGCTCTGACGGGACTGAGATCACGCGGGCACCGTTCCGACCAAGGCGGGGCGCGCCTCAAGCCCGATCTCTTCAAAAGACAGGACGGGGTTGGCGACGCCGCGCGCGTGCATAATGGTCCTGAGCAATCTGCGTCGGCGGGTCGTGGTTACGACCGCCGGGAACAACCCGTGATCTGCTGATTTTGCGACGCTATCGACAACTCCATCGGCCAGCTTATTGAACAGGTTGGGCGGTAGTGCCACGTCGATACCTGCGTTCGCGGCGTCGATCTGGTAGGTGGCAAATGTGTCCTCCCATTCCGGCGCGAGTTGGATCAGAGGGATCGAGCCGTCCTCGCGCTTCATGTCGGCAACCAGTTGAAAGCCCAGCCGCTGGCGGACCAGTTCGCAGATCCCTTCGGGCTGGGTGGTGGTCAATCGTGCTTCGGCAACGCTTTCAAGGATCAGCGCCATGTTCCGGATCGAGACCCGCTCGTCTAGCAACAGCCGCAGAACAGCATGCAGTGTGTCGATCGGCACCTTGTCTGGGATCAATTCGTCCAGCATTTTGCGGTTGGCTTCAGCTCGGGTCGGATCGCTGAGCCGCGTCATCTCGGACAGCAGGCGGCGAAGGGATTTCAGGGTCAAAAGGCGCGAGAAATTCTGTTTGATGATCTCAAGCAGATGGGTCGCCAGAATTTCAGGAGGGGTGACGATGGTGGCCCCATTCAGTGCGGCGACCTCCTGGTCCTTGGGCAATATCCAGCGCGCCGGGGCACCGTAGACGGGTTCGGTCACATCGGTGCCATCAGGTAGAAAGTCGTGCCCGTCCTGTACCAGTGCGAGCACGAGTTCAGAATTCAGAACACCACGCGCCTGTTCGACCCCTTGTACTTTGATCACATAAGTTCCGGTCGGAAGATCGGCGCGGTCAGTCAATCGAATTTCGGGCAGGATAAGCCCAAAGCTTGAGGCGACATAGGTCCGCATGTTGGCGATCCGCGCGTCAAGGCCGGTACCGGGATTCAGCACCATGCTGACCAGATCGGGGGCGAATTCTAAGTGAACGTCGTCGAGGTCAAGGATATCACCGATGGCCTGTGAAACCGGAGTGTCAGACTCGGCCTCGGGCGTCTGTGCCTCTGCCTCGCTGGCGTTGCGTTTTCTGAGGCCTGAATAAGCCGCATAGCCCAGTACCCCGGCCCCAAGAATGAACGGTAAGAACGGCAATCCAGGCACCAGGGCGAACAGCACCATCAGAACCGCTACGGTGCCCAACGCCGCCGGGTGGCGTCCAAGCTGCGAGAAGATCGCATTGTCGGTTGCACCCTGCGTACCGCCACGCGCCAACAGCAAGGCGGACGCAATCGAGATGATCACTGCTGGTATCTGCGACACCAACCCGTCCCCAACGGTCAGGATTGCATAGGTTTCGAAGGCGGACGATACCGGCATCCCATGCACGATGACCCCCATGACCAATCCCATCACAAGGTTGAGAAGTGTGATCAGCAACCCGGCAATCGCATCGCCTTTGACGAATTTCGACGCGCCGTCGAGCGAACCGAAAAAGGTGGTCTCCTGCTGCTCGCGCTCGCGTCGTTCTTTGGCTTGCTGGTGATCGATGGCTCCAGCCGACATGTCACTGTCGATGGCCAACTGTTTGCCTGGCATCCCGTCCAGCGCGAACCGGGCACCCACTTCGGCCATGCGGGCCGCACCCTTTGTGATGACCATGAAGTTCACGATCAGCAGAACGCCAAACACCACAAGGCCCAGAAAGATGCTGCCGCCCATGACAAACTGGGCGAAACCTTCGATCACGTCACCAGCGGCGTTGGTGCCGGTGTGCCCCTGACCGATGATCAGCTTGGTTGAGGACACGTTCAGCGACAAGCGCAACATCAGTGAGGCCAGCAAGATCGTCGGGAAGGATGAGAAATCCAGTGGCCGTTCGATGAACAGCGTCAATGTGAAGATCAGTATCGCCAGCGCAAAGGATGCCGCCAGCCCCACGTCCAGTACCCAGGCTGGCATGGGCAGGATCATCATCACGATGACCGCCATCAGCGCCAGCGCCAGCAATATGGTCGGAGAGAACAAGGTGCGGGGATCGATACGGGGCACTATCTGCTCCTAATTGAAAGCGATAAAGGCGGTGGCTGTAGAGGTTTCGGGAACCAGTGATCCCAGCGCGTTCTGGCCGACCGGATGAGCGTTCAGCGGGATGAGCGGACTGGCAGATGCTGTGAATGGATCGCGTTCGTGGGCTGTGCCCGAGCCATCCAGCTGCGCCAGGACGGTCTGAAAACGATCAGAATATGAGGCCGCAAGGTGCTGCGTGCGCGAGTGGTAGGCGCCGGCAGCGGCAGGCCATGATCCAAGCTCCGCATAAAGCTGGGCCAGAAACCGCGCCGCATAGGTTGCGTTTTCATCCGGATCGAACATCGCGTCGATCGAGCGAAAAGCCTTGCCGTGCCAGCGATAGTTGATCTGAAAGCAACCGACGTCAAAGCTGCGTACACCGGATTTGAAGATGTCGAACACGTAAGACTTTGCCTCAACCTCGGAGGCAAACCAATATCCCTGTCCTTCACGATTGACGGTCCATGGCCAGGGTTCCAGTGCTCCGTTTTGCGTGCGGCCTGTTTCTACGCGGGCAATTGCCTTTAGAACATCGAGCGGAACGTCTTCGGCCAGCGCAGCCCGTTGCGCTGCGCGGTCACAAAGAGCTGCCGTTGTCGCCGCGTCTGCGGCCTGCGCCAAAAACATAAGCGCCGCAATCAGGAGGTTTTGAATTGGCATTCTGCCGGTCCGGGATTCTGATCAGTCCGGGCCAAGCTATCCAGTTACCTGTTTACAGAGAGTTAGCGTGCCTTAGTTCCGATCAATCTTTCGACCGAAGACCACGCTGGTGTTGGTGCGCGACACGCCAGGGATGCGCGCAAGTTCATCGACCAGAATGTCGAGGTCTTCGATCCGTGGCGCTTCGGCGGAAAGCAGCAGGTCAAATTCGCCATTGATCGACAAACACAGTTTGACCTCGGGATAAGCTTCAAGCCGCTTGATGATACGTGTGGTCTCTTTCTGCTGCACTTCAAGCAGGACGATGATCTGAACGCGTGGCGTATCTTCGGTTTCGCGCAGGACGACCGAGTAACCAGCGATGACGCCCCGCTCTTCCATTCGATTGATGCGTTCATGCACCGTTGTTCGGGCGACGCCAAGCTTAGAGGCGATGAGGGTCGTCGAATCGCGTGCATTGTGTTGCAAAGCGGCGATGATGCGTCGGTCAAGCTGGTCCATTGCGGCTCCGGGTTCAGGCAACTTCGCCTCGGTTTAGGGTAGTTTGGTGTTCGGGCTCAAGGCTGGTGCGGATAACGGGGATGCAGTTCATCAATGATGATCGGATGCGCATGAGGTTTTGGCCCAGACAGGTGGGGGTGATCCTGTGGAAGGTCAGGATGATTATGGACCACCGCATTGTCTTCGCGCCGTGGCCAGGCAATGAGCACAAGAACCAGACCCAGAATCGCGGCAGTTACCATTCCGGCCATGGCCACAGTTACGCCAAAGCGGGTCATCAGCCACCCGGCCAGGGGATAAAGCACCAGCCAGCAAGCATGAGACAGAGTGAACTGTGCGGCAAACACAGCGGGTCGATCTTCGGGGTGGGCGGATCGGGTCAGCAGGCGGCCCGAGGGCGTCAACGTGCTGGAGTATCCAAAGCCGACCAATAGCCAGGTCGTTGTCAGTAAGCCCAGCGTCATCGGTAGGGTGGCAGATAGCAGCGCCGCTGCTGCCATGGTGCCCGTCGCCAATGATGCACCTCCCAGCATGACGCGACGCTCTGGAATGTGATCAAGAAGGCGTGGCAGTGCAAATGCTGCGAGCATCGAACCGCCACCGAACCCGGCCAGCGCGACGGCAACGGCGCTTTCAGAAAGACCAAGATCGCCGCGCACGATCACGACCGTGTTGACGATGACCATCGAACTGAGCGCGGCCGCGCTCCAACTCAGCGCCAGCAGGCCCCGCAGGCGCGGGGTTTTAAGGTAAATTCGAATGCCGCGCGTTGTGCGGTCATAGATGCCACGCGGCTGGGATGGTTTGGGTGAGGGCAAAGTTGCAGACACCACAAGCAGGGCCGAGGCGACAAAACCGACACAGGTGCCCAGAAACAGGCTGTCGAAACTGACGAACAGCAGCAAGGTGGCGGCCAGCATCGGGCTCAGCAGGCTTTCCAGATCGTAAGCCAGCCGCGACAGGGACAGGGCTTTGGTATAGTCCTGTTCGTTGGTCAGCACATCCGGGATGGTGGCCTGAAACGCGGGTGTAAATCCGGCTGAGGCGGATTGCAGCACAAAGATCAGCACGTAGACCTGCCAGATTTCGGACACGAAAGGCAGGCAGAGCGCAACCACAGCGCGCACCAAATCCAGTGCGACCAGCATCCGGCGACGATCCAGCCGCTCGGCAAAGGCAGCAGCAAGCGGGGCAACGGTGACATAGGCGATCATTTTGATCGTAAGAGCGGTACCAAGGACCATCCCGGCGGCCTCTCCGGCCAGATCAAAGGCTAACAGCCCCAAGGCAACCGTCGCCAGCCCGGTTCCGGTCAGCGCCACGATCTGCGCGGCCAGCAGATGTCTGTAGGTACGGTTTTTCAGGATGCTGAGCATTGTCGGAATTTCTCAATCGCGGTGTCGCATCCATAGTTCTCGTGTTGGCCATAAGGTCAAGGGTGCCGCTTTTCCAAGGACGGCGTTGAGTTTGCGGACCAAACCGCCTATCTCGGGGCCGAAAGCGCACAAAGGACATTTCCGTGGCGAACCATCTGTATAAAAATGACCTGCCGGACGGGCTGGATCTGGGCCCCATCGTGGCCATTGACTGTGAAACCATGGGGTTGAACCCGCATCGAGATCGCCTGTGCGTGATCCAGATGTCAGGAGGGGACGGCAACAGCCATATCGTTCAGGTCGAGATTGGGCAGACGCAGGCGCCGAACCTCTGTGCGATGCTGGAAAATCCGAATGTTTTGAAGCTGTTCCACTTTGGCCGCTTCGATATTGCTGCGATGTATCACACCTTCGGCGCTTTGGCCGCCCCGGTCTATTGCACCAAGATCGCCAGCCGCTTGGTGCGCACCTATACTGATCGTCATGGTCTTAAGAACCTGTGTCAGGAACTGATTGGAGTCGATATCTCGAAACAACAACAGATGAGCGATTGGGGTGCTGAAACGCTGACCGATGCCCAGTTGGACTATGCGGCATCGGATGTTTTGTACCTGCACCAACTGCGGGATGCACTGGACGGACGTCTGGCCCGCGAAGGCCGCACCGAAATGGCGCAGGCGTGTTTTGACTTCCTGCCAATGCGTGCGAAGCTTGACCTCGCAGGCTGGCCCGAAACCGATATTTTTGCGCACTCATGACTGACACCGAAGCATTCCTCAGAACCGCCCGGCAGGTCGTTACCGACGAAGCCCGCGCATTGGAGGCCCTTGCCGAAAGCTTGGACGAGCATTTCGCCGAAGCCGTGCAACTGATCCTGCAGGCCACTGGCCGCATCATTATCAGTGGTATAGGCAAATCCGGCCATATTGGCCACAAGATCGCGGCGACTCTGGCCAGCACTGGCACGCCCGCCTATTTTGTCCATCCCGCCGAAGCCAGCCATGGTGATTTGGGCATGGTCTCGAAAGGCGATGTGGTCCTTGCGATCTCGAACTCAGGTGAAGCGCCGGAACTGGCGAACTTACTGGCCTTTACGCGTCGCTTTGGAATTCCGCTGATCGGGTTGTCAAGCAAGCCGGAAAGCACCTTGATGAAACAGGCGGATGTGCATCTGCTTATCCCTTCACTGGGAGAGGCCTGTGGTTTTGGGATGGTGCCCTCAATCTCGACGACGCTGACACTGGCGATGGGCGACGCGCTGGCGATTGCGCTGATGAAGTACCGGGATTTCAAACCCGAAGACTTCCGCGCTTACCACCCCGGTGGAAAGTTGGGGGCGCAACTGTCTACTGTGCGCGATCTGATGCATGAAGATTTGCCCTTGGTGACCGCTGGCACCCCGATGAGCGAGGCGCTGCTGGTCATGAGTCAGAAGAGCTTTGGAGTTGTGGGAGTCACTGACCAGGCAGGTCGTTTGCTGGGTATTGTGACCGATGGCGACCTGCGCAGGAACATGGACGGGCTATTGAGCAAAAACACCGAAGAGGTGATGACCGAAAATCCAATGACCATTGCGCCAAGTGCCATGGCGGAGGAGGCGGTTGCAATCATGAACGATCGCAAGATCACGTCACTCTTTGTGGTTGATCCTGACACAAATGGCCCAGCCTTGGGTCTGCTGCACATACATGACTGTCTGCGTGTAGGATTGGGTTAGGAAGATGGCAGAAGTTGATCGCCATTCCCGATGGGTGCAGTTCCTGAAGGTACTGCTACCGCTTGTGGCGATTTTGTTGCTGTCTTCTGTCTTTCTTCTTTCTCGCAGCGTCGACACCAATGTCTCGGTGCCGTTCAGTGATCAGGATATTGACGACCGGCTGACAGATCAGGTGGTCACGCGGCCCGACTATAAAGGTGTCACCCGCAAGGGCGAGGAAATCCGCGTCGAAGCCCGAAGGGCCAGTCAGGGTGGCGATGGCGACACGCCGACGGCAGCCGAAGTGCAGGGCCGCTTTGGACTAAGCAATGGGGGCGAGATCACACTCGAATCCAACACAGGCATCATCAGGCCAGACAAGGGTACTGCAACGTTTGCAGGGGATGTGGTCATCACCACCAGAGACGGCATCCAGGTCACCACCGACCTGTTGAATACGTCGCTGGATGAAATACGTGGTGATAGCCCTGGCCAGATTGACGGAACCGGTCCGATTGGCGACTTTACTGCCGGAAGAATGGTGTTTGGGACCGAAAAAAAGGACGGTCCGGTTCATATTCTTTTTACAGGCGGCGTGAAGTTGATATATGAGCCGCAAAAAGCAGAAAGATAACTTGTGTTCGATTTACGTGTCGCCTTTTTGTGTCTAGCCGTGGCCGTCGGAGCCACACCTGTTTCTGCACAAGAGGCTCAGGTGGCGTTCGGCTCGGTCAATGCCGACCCGACGCTGCCGGTCGAGGTGACGTCCGAGACATTGAACGTGAATCAGGAAGATGGATCGGCCGAGTTTATCGGCAACGTCATTGTCATCCAGGGTGAGATGCGCCTGACGGCAGACCGGGTTCTTGTCATCTATAACGAAGAACGCTCGGCCATCGAACGGATGGAGGCCACCGAAAACGTGGTTCTGGTCAGTCCGCCCGACGCAGCCGAGGGCGATTGGGCAGAATACACCATCGACTCCGGCGTGATTGAGATGAAGGGCAACGTGTTGCTGACGCAGGGCCCAAGTATCATCAGCGGCGACGAGATGATTGCAAATCTGACGACGGGAACTGCGACGATGTCAGGGCGTGTCAAAACCATTCTGCAACAAGGTGGCAACTGATGAACCGGCCCGAACTCTCCATCGCTGAAGGTTCTTCCGGTCTGAAGATCGAAAAGCTACGAAAGTCTTATCGCAAGAAGACCGTCATTCGCGATGTGTCCATGGAATTGAACCGCTCCGAGGTCGTGGCGTTGCTAGGCCCGAACGGATCGGGCAAGACCACCACTTTTTATTCTGTCGCCGGTCTGGTTTTCCCCGAAGCGGGCACGGTCACGATTGATGGGCAGAGCGTCACGACCCTGCCGATGTATCGTCGTGCACGGATGGGGATCGGATATCTGCCGCAGGAGATGTCGATTTTCCGCGGGATGAGCGTTGAAGACAACATCGCTTCGGTTCTAGATATCACGGTTAAACATGCCCATCGCCGCAAGGAGCGGCTGGAAGAGCTGCTATCGGACTTTTCCATCGAACACCTGCGCCGAGCGCCTGCATTGGCATTGTCCGGCGGGGAACGCCGCCGGGTCGAAATTGCGCGCTGTCTGGCCGCCGATCCGAAATATCTGCTGTTGGACGAACCATTTGCGGGTGTCGACCCGATCAGTGTCGGTGATATCCGGCATCTGGTGGCCGATCTGAAAAAGCGTGGCATCGGAGTGCTGATCACGGATCATAACGTCCGGGAAACGCTGGAGATTGTGGATCGGGCCTATATCTTGCATGACGGCCAGGTTTTGATGTCAGGCACGCCCGATGAAGTTGTCGAAAACGAAAATGTTCGCCGGGTCTATCTGGGTGAAAACTTCCGTATTTCATAAGGTTGTGCGGAGATGCGCCTGATGCATGACGGAAATCACGTATATACACACCTGTTTTGATTGACTCTTCCCTCACCTCTTGGCTCAATTGGCATATGGCATTTCTTCGGTTCCAAACTGGATCTCGATCTCCCTTCGTTGAAGGGCCGGGCCAACGGCAACCGCAGACCATGCCGATACCCCCCACCCGATAAAAACAAGTCAGTCGCGTTACGCGACGTCAGAATGGGTGTGAATTGTGAAGGAGATCACATGCGTTACCAAATCAGCGGAAAACAGATCGACATCGGTGCGGCCCTGCAGACCCATGTGCAGACCGAACTGGGCGAGGTCGTGGGCAAATATGCCCAGCGGCCTACAGACGCCAACGTCGTCTTTTCCCGTTCGGCGCATGAATATGTATGCGAAACCACCGTGCATCTGTCGACCGGCCTGACCGCACAGGCCAAGGCGCACGCGACCGAGATTTACGCGGCATTCGAAGGCTGCTGCGACAAGATGGAGACACAACTGCGACGCTATAAGCGCCGCCTGAAAGACCACCACAAGGATCGGTCCGAGCCGGTTGAACTCTTTGGCGCGTCCTCTTATATCCTCGCCTCTGACGAATCGGAGACGGCAGACGAACCCGAATCGCTGCAGCCTATGATCGTGGCTGAGATGGAAACCAAGATCCCATCGCTCAGTGTTGGTGAAGCCGTCATGCAGATGGAACTCGCTGGTGCTCCGGTACTGGTTTTCCGAAATGAGAACAAGGACGGATTGAATGTCGTTTATCGCCGCGAGGACGGCAATATCGGTTGGATCGATCCGTAACAGGCAAGACTAATCGGCCTGCCCCCGAATAGCCGGGGGCACGGCTTAGGAGCAAAATGATGGAGCTTTCGAGCATTCTAAAGCCAGAAGCGGTGCGTGTACTGTCCGCTGCTTCCAGCAAGAAGCGTTTGTTTCAGGAAATTGGCGATGTGGGCGCCGCGACGCTTGGGCTGGATGCTCAGACGATCGTAGACAGCCTGCTTGAGAGGGAGAGCCTTGGCCCAACTGGTGTTGGACATGGTGTAGCACTTCCGCACGCACGGCTTTCCGAACTGGAATCGGTTTCGGGCGTGTTTGTCATGCTGGAAAAGCCCATCGACTTCGGGTCGGTCGACCGTCAGCCGGTCGATTTGGCGTTTTCCCTGTTTGCGCCAGAAGAGGCGGGGGTTGAACACCTTAAGGCGCTGGCGTTGGTCTCGCGCACGCTGCGCGAGCAATCGGTCTGCGCCAAGCTGCGGGCCAACCCTGACCCGGTAAAGCTATATGCCATTCTGACTGAAGCGCAATCGATGCAAGCTGCCTGATTGGCCCACTTATCAACAAAAAAAAGCCCCCGATTTGTCGGGGGCATTTTTTTGTTTCTTTAGCTGGCGTGATCAGCCGCCGGATCCCATTTCCAGCGTCCACCAGATCTTGCCACCGCCTTCTTGGTGCCAGGCGAATCCCATCTGGGTGGCGCGCGGGTCCATGATCACAGCACGAGGACCGGGTTCCTGCATCCATGCGGCCAGCGTTTCGGTCTCGGTCTCAAAGGTTTCCGAGATCGCTTCACCCAGGAATGTACCGAAGTAACCGGCGCGCGCCGCGCGATCCAACGGAGACGAACCGTCAGAACCGAAATGCCATGGCCGATTCTGTCGCGCCATGTCTTTCGCATGAGTGGCGGCAGCTGCATTCAGTTGCGAGTTCAATTGGACCTGTTGCAAGCCAGATGCCTGCCGCAAGGCATTCACCGAATCCAGCATTCTAAACTGCAGCTTTTCAGGGTTGCCACGAATTTTGTACACGGATGGCAGCGGCCTGCCATCGGCGCCAATAGCGGATGTGCCCGAATCGGTACATGCCGCAAGTGCGACAAAACAAATCGCTAGTAGAGAAAGAATACGTGTCATGATCGGCCTAAATATTGTGTCGAGAAGGGAAATAGCCTGCTTGACCGCCCGGAGCAAACCTACAATGCCCCAACCTTGCGTGATTCTGCCGGTTTGATTTGCGACTGAAGCATTCTGGCCATAAAATGCCTTAGATTTTGCATTTGCTGTTAGCAGAGGACCGATCTCCATGGTCAAGAAACATATTCTTACTTCGACGCGCCGGGGATTCCTGGCCGGTGCAACCGCCAGCTTGGCCTCGCCTGCGTTGGCTCAGTATATTCCGGGCGACCCGCTACGCCCTGCCCCGGAACCGGAAGCTCCGGTACGCCGCAATGTGTCGGGATTCCGTGCGCTGGACTGGCAGCCCTATTTTTCGAACACAAGAAACGGTGCCATTCTGGTGGATACCGTATCCAGAGCGCTGCATTATTGGTCAGATGATCAATCCGTATACAAACTGTACCCCTCTTCGGTGCCTTTGACCGAGGAATTGACCCGTCGCGGGCGCACCAGTGTCATTCGCAAGGTGGAAGGCCCAAGCTGGTCTCCGACACCATCGATGAAGAAGCGCAACCCTGAATGGCCGGATTATATTCCGCCGGGTCCCGATAACCCGCTGGGAACACACGCTTTATATCTGAGCTGGAAGTATTATCGCATCCATGGCACCCACGATACGCGTAAAATTGGACGCCGGTCGTCGAACGGGTGCATTGGCTTGTTCAACGATGACATCGCCGAACTGTTTTCTATGGCCAAGGTCGGCACGCAAGTGTTGCTAATTTGACGACATTTTCGCGCACGAACCCGCTTGCGGGACAAGTTGCAATTGCAATCCGCCTGCATTGCTGATTAGAAAAACTCACGAGGTAAGTCTTAGATGCGTGGTTTCGCTATTGGGAATCGCGCAAATTCTGGAGGTTAATATGAAGAAACTCGTTCTCGCTGCTGCTCTGACTGCTGCTGCTTCGACCGCATATGCTGGCAACCTGGAAGAGCCGGTTGTTGAAGCACCTGTTGTTGTCGAAGAAACCCAAGGTTCGTCGCAGGGCATCATCCTGCCGCTGATCCTGCTGGTTGTTGTTGCCGCAGCTGTTGCAGCAAGCTAAGTCGACGAGACTTTATGCACTTAAAAGGCGGTGGTGCAAACCACCGCCTTTTTTCGTGTCTGGTGAAAGCGCGCGATTAGTCTAACCAACCACGCAGATTGTCTTCGATCACCTTGCTCAGCGCGGCGATATGCGAATCATCGTCGTTAAGGCAAGGGATATAGGTGAACGATTCACCGCCTGCCTCTTCGAAGCTCTCTTTGATCTCTTCGTTGATCTCTTCCAGCGTCTCAATGCAATCGGCAGAGAAGGCAGGTGCGATGACGGCGATGTTCTTCTTACCCTGACGCGCCAGATCAGCCACGTGATCGACGGTGTAGGGCTTCAGCCATTCTTCCGGTCCAAAGCGCGATTGAAAGGTCGAGATCAGCTGATCATCCGTCCATCCCAGACGCTCTTTCAGTAGCCTTGATGTTTTCACGCATTGGCAGTGATAGGGGTCCCCTTGCTGCAAATAGCGCTGGGGCATCCCGTGATACGAGCAGACCAGGACATCCGGTTTTGTCTCCATATCTGCATAGGCGCGCTCGACAGAGCTCGCCAACGCATCGATATAGGCAGGTTCGTCGAAATAGGCCGGAACAGTTCGGCTGGCAGGCTGCCATGTCTCCTTCATCAACGCGTGGAAGAACTGATCATTTGCTGTAGCAGTCGTGGCACCGGCGTATTGCGGGTAGAGCGGGAAGAACAGGATGCGATCACAGCCTTCTTCTACCATCTCTCGGACTTTCGACGGAGTTGAAGGATTGCCGTAGCGCATGCAAAAATCCAGCATCACCCGATCGCCATACCGCTGCTGCATCGCTGCGCGCAGCTTGGCAGTCTGATCTTTGGTGATCGTCATCAACGGGCTTTCGCCCTTATCGTGATTCCAGATTGACTTGTACGCCTCACCCGAACTGAAAGGCCGCTTGGTCAGAATGATGCTTTGCAGAATCGGCTGCCACTTCCACGCCGGGTAGTCGATCACGCGCTTGTCCGACAGGAACTCGTTCAGATACCGCCGCATAGGCCAATAACTGTAGTCATCTGGAGTTCCCAGATTAGCCAGCAGGATGCCGACGCGGCCCATCTTGACCTTGGGATGGTCTGCAGGGGCATGGGTTGGACGAGTGGCATCAAACATTGAAAGCTTCCTGATTTGTGGTGTCTGGCCTGAGATATAGGGAAAAGGCCGGTCGTCAATCGGGCAGTTTGCCCTCATCCGTACCTAGCGCATCAGCCAGCCGCATCTTGGCGGATCCCGGACGCAAAGGTTTGGGTTGGCTGTCATCGGGGGTCCAGCCCGTCAGACAGATCAGTTCAAAGGTTGCCGTCAGGCGGCCCTGTGGCGATTTGTAATGTCCGGCATAGATGTCTTGCGCTTTGTCAAAAACAGCACGTCGGGTCGCGTGTTTCAGGCGATCGGCCAATGCGTTGGTTTCTCCCATTGCACGCAGGTCACGCATCAGATGCAGCAGATCGCGGTATTCCGCAGACAGTGTCGCCTTGTCGGCGACGGGCAAAGCCAGCCCGGCCCGCTGCAGCAGCCCCCCCAGATCACGAAGCTCGGCCATGGGAGCAATACGGGGGCTGAGACCGCCAGTCACCTCGATCTCGGCTTGACCCAAGGCCGCGCGTAATTCCTGAAGGGTGTCGCCCCCTAAACATACCGCTAACAGCAATCCGTCGGATTTTAGGGCGCGATGGCATTGGATCAGTTGGCCGACCGGGTCGTTTGCCCAATGCAGTGCCATCGCATGTATCAAGAGATCATGCTCTCCTGGAGTTAGGTCGAGAACATCTTCATCCCTGATCACCCGAGCCTCGGGCCACAACCCCTCCCAGATATGGGGGAAGGGGGTCACGACGGCGGGCGCCTTAAAGGTTTTGTTAACCATGGACAGACGATCCTGCACTTCGTCAACGGCGGCACGGTGCAGGAAAAGCGCCTCGTCCCGCACGCGGCTGCGGTGAAGCGCAAGGACGGCGCGGTCAAACAGAGAGGGTGCAGTGTCGGACGGAAGCTTCATAAGCCGCAAGTATCGCATTCGTCAGGGGATTCAAACAGCTGTCGAGATGATCTACCCACCGCGTTGCTTGTCCTGCGGAGCACTGACCGAATCCGATTTTGGCCTCTGCGGTGCATGCTGGCGCGACACGCCGTTCATCGGTGGCACCGTCTGCGAAAGCTGCGGCATGCCACTTCCCGGCGCGCAGGACGGACACCGGATTGAATGTGATGACTGCCTCAGGGCACCGCGCGCGTGGCAGCATGGTCGGGCAGCGTTGCAGTATCAGGGGGGCGCGAAGGCACTTATACTTGCCTTTAAGCACGGGGATCGGCCTGAGCTGGCCCGCCCTGCCGCCCGCTGGATGGCCCAAGCCGGGCAAGAGCTGTTGCACCCGAACATGCTGATCGCACCGGTTCCGCTGCACTGGACCCGGCTGATCAAGCGTCGCTACAATCAATCGGCGCTGCTGGCGGGGCATCTGGGCCGGGAAGCGGAGTTGAGTGTCTGCCCCGATCTTCTGGTACGCACGGTACGCACCCCTGTTCTGGATGGAAAAACTGCAGTTGAGCGATCCCTTGCGTTGTCCAACGCCATATCCCTGCACCGAAAACGTGCTCCCATGATCAGAGGCCGGGATATTCTTCTGGTCGATGATGTTATGACCTCGGGTGCGACGTTGGACGCCTGCGCGCGTGTCTGTCGCGCGTCAGGGGCAAATCATATTTTCGTGTTGGTACTGGCGCGCGTTGCCAAGGATGCCTAATTCGCCCAAGAATGTGCGAAACCCAAAGGGACGGAATATGAAGCCGGTAGAAATCTACACCTCGCCGCTGTGCGGCTTTTGTCATGCGGCCAAGCGGTTGTTGAAACAGAAAGGCGTCGAATTCAAGGAAATCGACGTGCTGATGCATCCGAAACGCAAACCTGAAATGATCCAGCGCGCGTCAGGAAAACGCACTGTGCCGCAGATTTTTGTGGGTACCACCCATGTTGGTGGGTGCGACGATCTTTATGAGCTTGAACGTCAGGGCAAGCTGGATCGCCTGCTGGCGGCTTGATGAAAACCGCTTTGCTGCAGATCACCGCGTCGGATGATCCGACCGAGAATCTGGACATGGTGCGAACCATGATGGCCGATGCGGCTGCGCAAGGTGCGCAGTTCATTCTGACGCCTGAGGTCACGAATTGCGTCTCAACCAGCACCACTCGGCAGCGCGAGGTTTTGCAGCATGAAGAAGACGATATCACTCTGGCGGGCCTTGGCGAACAGGCCGCCAATTTGGGTGTGTGGCTGCTGATCGGGTCACTAGCGATCAAAACGCATGATGCCGATCGCCGCTTTGCCAACCGTAGCTTCATGATCGACCCGCAGGGGCAGATCGTGGCGCGGTATGACAAGATTCACATGTTCGACGTGCAGGTCACGGAATCCGAGACCTTCCGCGAATCGAAGAACTACCGCCCCGGTCAGAAAGCGGTGATTGCCGACACCGATTTCGGTAAAGTCGGCCTGACCATCTGCTATGATATTCGATTTCCCCACCTGTATGCCGCTTTGGCGCAGGCAGGCGCGCGGGTTCTCACCGTCCCGGCGGCGTTTTCGCCGGTCACCGGTGCGGCCCATTGGGAAGCACTGCTGCGCGCGCGGGCCATTGAGACAGGCTGCTGGGTGTTGGCCCCGGCCCAGACGGGCGAACATCCGAAGACACGCGGAAAGATCCGTTATACCCACGGCCACAGCATGGTTGTCGCCCCGTGGGGAGAGGTTCTGATCGACGCAGGCACCGATCCGGGCATTCACTTTTTTGATTTGGATGATAGGTCTGTTACAGAGGCGCGACGACGCGTGCCTTCACTAACACATGTCCGCCCCTTTGACGGACCCTGATCCAGAACCGGACCATGACTGACGAAAAAAATGCCCTTGCGGTCACGCTGTTCAGCGAGATCCTGACCGCCGATCAGCTATTGCGCAACCGGCTGAGCCGGGTGCTGCCCAAAGGCATGGAAATCTCGCATTTCTCGGTGCTGAACCATCTGGTGTTTGTCGGCGACGAGCGAACCCCCGCGCAATTGGCCAACACCTTCCACGTGACCCGAGGCGCAATGACCAACACTTTGGCCAAGCTAGAATGGGCCGGTTATATCCACATCCGCCCCGACTGGGACGACGCCCGCCGCAAGATGGTCGCCATCAGCCCCGCAGGCCGACGCGCACGCGATCAGGCGATTTCCTCGATTGCCCCGCTGATCAACCGCGTGGTCGGAGAGCTGGGGCTGGAGCGGGTGCGCAGCACGCTGCCCGTGCTACGGGATTTGCGGTTGCAGTTGGAGGGGGAGTAGGGGCTTTACGCCAACTGCGCCAAAGGATCGTAAAAGATGACGGATGAAATTTGGGTTTCAGACATTACCGTCGGGATGGACCTGCAGAGGCCATTCCGGGCGCTTGTCCCCGATGATTTTCCTGAAGAACCAAGTGAACGCTTCAAGGCCTTCAGGTGGCAACCCGGATCAGGATATCATGCGAATCTGTATCGTTGGCAGCGCCACGGGGAGCCGCTGGAGCAGCAGGATATCTTGCCGGATTTCTTTCAAGAGGTTGCTCCTGAAGATCATGATTTTGAGCCTCACTACGGGGAGTATTCTCCTGTAATCACTTTGTTTGGAATTCTGGCGATCCGATCAGATGTGGCTGATATCCTCAAAAATCTCGAATTAGGGCAAGGGGGGCTTTATCCCGTCAACCTGTTCGAAAGAGACAAGATCACACCGATTGAGCAGGACTACTCGATCCTGTGGATCGCAAACAAATCCGGCACGCTGAACATTGCTGAGTCAAAAAGTCTTCGACGAGCCCGACCCGACCGGGATGACCTTTTTCGACTTCCTGAATGGAAGGATGCCAAGCCCGGGGACGTTGTCTGCAATGCAGATGCGGCGTCCGGGATCGACATTTGGCGCGACCCGGGCGTACCACATCGCGTTTTTCTAAATGGGCGTCTCAAACACTCGTTGGACGAAGCTGGTTTTGCCTCAGCGTTTTACCTTCACCGTTTAGCCGTAAAATAATCAAGCGTAGGATGGGTTTTAACCCATCGCTTAAGATCGAAAACGCTTGCAAGATGGGTTGAAAACCCATCCTACCTAGGCTTCACACTCGCCGTCACGTAATTCACGCTCAAATCCCGGTCCGAGATCGACCAGCTCCACAGGATCGGGTTGAAGACGAACCCCTTGCGGTCCACCGGATCCAGCCCGGCCTGGCGCAGCAGGTCGAACAGCTCATCCGGGGTGATGAACTTGTTCCACTCGTGCGTGCCGCGCGGCAGCCAACGCATGACGACCTCGGCCCCGATGATGGCCATCGCGTAGGATTTTGGGTTGCGATTGATGGTTGAGCAGATCAGTAACCCGCCCGGTTTCAGCAATTGCTGCGATGCGGTCAGGAAACCCAACGGATCAGCGACGTGTTCGACCACTTCCATATTCAGCACCACATCGAACTGTTCGCCTGCGGCGGCCATGTCTTCGGCGGTAGTGTGGCGGTAGTCGATCTGCAGCCCCGATTGCTCGGCATGGATGCGAGCGACAGGCAGGTTGCCTTCGGCGGCGTCGGCGCCCACGACCGTGGCGCCCAAACGCGCCATCGGTTCGCTCAATAACCCGCCGCCGCAGCCGATATCCAGCAGGCGCAAGCCTTCGAAGGGACGCGGAGCTTTCAGATCACGGTCGAACTCGCCTGCGATCTGCTGTGTGATATAATCCAGGCGACACGGATTCAGCATGTGCAGAGGTTTGAATTTCCCATGCGGGTCCCACCATTCCGCAGCCATCGCCTCGAATTTTGCGATCTCGGACGGGTCAACCGTGTTCGGATGCGCTTGCATTCCTGTCTCCGTGTGCTCTTTTACGCTTAAGGACTATATAGGGCCGTAATGGATAAGTACCCGGACCAAAAGCGCGCAGTTCAATATCTTTACCCGCCGATCGATCCGTTCGATCAGCGCGTGGTCGATATGGGCGATGGGCACCGTATTTATGTGGAACAATGCGGTAATCCCAATGGGATACCAGTGGTGATCCTGCATGGCGGGCCGGGCGGCGGCTGCAGTCCGGCGATGCGACGGTATTTCAACCCGGATGCCTATCGGGTGATTCTCTTTGATCAGCGCGGATGTGGCCGGTCGCGGCCAACCGCGTCGGTCGAAAACAACACGACATGGCATCTGGTGGCGGATATCGAGCGTCTGCGCAAATTGTTCGACATCGAAGATTGGATCGTCTTTGGCGGCAGCTGGGGCGCGACACTGGCGTTGATCTATGCCCAAACACATCCAGATCGGGTAAATCGGCTGGTATTGCGCGGCGTGTTTCTGGCCACACAGGCCGAGCTGGACTGGTTTTATGGCGGTGGTGCGGGCAAATTCTGGCCTGAACAATGGGCCAAGTTCACCTCTCTCTTGCCCGAACATGAAGTAAATGACGCAATTTCGGCCTACAACAAGCGCCTGTTTTCGGGCGACCGCGCGACCGAGATCCTCTATGCCCGCGCGTGGTCACATTGGGAAAACGCTTTGGCTTCGATCCACACCAACGGATCGGTCGGGGAAAGCCCCGGCGAATACGCGCGAACTTTTGCGCGGCTTGAGAATCACTATTTCACGAACAAGGCGTTTCTTGAGTATGACGGGCAAATTCTGGATCAGATGGACCGGATTGCCCATATTCCCGGTCATATCGTTCAGGGACGCTATGACATGATCTGCCCACCGCAGGCTGCATGGAACCTGTCCGAGCGCTGGCCCAATGTCGAACTGAAGATGGTGCGGCAGGCCGGTCACGCCCTGTCAGAACCGGGCATCAGCGCGGAACTGGTTCGGATCATGGATCGCGTGTCGGAGGAAACGGTATGACTCGCATCGACCGTCGCGCATTATTTGCCTCGGGCGCCGCCGCCGCTTTGCTGGCGGCGACAGGAGCGTCTCTGGCCGATACGCCGAAACAGGGCGGCACCTTACGGCTGGCGGTGCCACGCGACAACAGTCTGGAACAGGTGGCTCGGGGCGCAGTCTTTGACAGCCTGACCGAGATCGCGCCTGATGGTACCCTGCGCGGAGAGCTGGCTACAAATTGGCAGACCGATGCTGATGCGCGGGTCTGGAACTTTGATTTGCGCGACGATGCTGTGTTCCACGATGGCACCAAGCTGGACGTGAACGATGTTCTAGCTGTTCTGGAAGATATTGGTCAGGCCGAGGCCATTGCACCTGATCGTGTGCAGCTGCAATTGGCCGAGGGCAACCCGGGACTACCATTCTTGCTGGCTGGGTCACGGTTTGTCATTGCGCGAGGGGGCGTGACGCCACTGGCTCAGGCCAACGGCACAGGATGCTACCGGGTTGAGCGGGCCGAGGATGAACGTCATTTCCGCGCACGCAGGGTGTCCAATCACTACAAAAGCGGAACGGCAGGATGGGTTGATACGCTTGAGATTATCGTGATCCCGGACGCCGGGGTGCGGGCCGAAGCATTGCGCGATGGATATGTAGATATCGCAGCGCTCCCGGCTGGTGAGGAGCTGACCGCGCAACGCGGGCTGCGATATCATCCGTCTGAGGCCGAGATGGCGTTGGCAATGGCCTCTCATGTCGGTATGCCGCGCCAGATCAGCCGGGCTGCGCTGGATGATGGGCGCATCGCCGAACGGTGGTGGCTGGCGTAAATTTGATCACGATTTGCGCCGGGGGTTGCAGACTCAGGAACTCCTGCGTATATGCAGTTGCAACAGCGGCGCGTCGGACTTCTGGTCCGGGGCTCCACCGGAAAATTCGACGGGCCGCGCGCCCGTTTTTTTGTGCCCGATAGCAGGGTAGAGAACCTGAATGACAAACGACCTGATAGCCAAAGCTGCCATCGACCGGCGACTGGCCGAGATCATCACCCCTGTGATCGAGGATCTGGGGTATGAGCTTGTCCGCATTCGGCTGATGAGCGGCAAGACCACCACGATGCAGATCATGGCAGACAAGCCCAATGGCGGCATCGAAGTGGATGACTGCGCCGAGATTTCCAATGCGGTCAGCGCCACGCTGGACGTCGAAGACCCCATTTTGGACGCCTACACGCTTGAAGTTTCCAGCCCTGGAATTGACCGCCCTCTGACCCGTCTCAAAGATTTTGAGACGTTCGAAGGGTATGAGGCCAAAATCGAAACCGCAGAACTGATCGACGGTCGCCGCCGCTTCAAGGGCGAATTGGCCGGGATCGAAGGGGATGAGGTTCTGATCAACATCCCCGAGGGAGACGAGACCATTACCATCGGTCTGCAATTTGACTGGCTGAGCGACGCCAAGCTGGTTCTGACCGATGACCTGATCAAGGAAATGCTGCGCCAGCGCAAAGACGCTGGTGCCCTGAACGAAAACGCTTTCGACGAGATTGAGACCGAAGGGTCCAAAGAGGAGACGAACTGATGGCAATCACCTCAGCCAACCAGCTGGAGCTGCTGCAGACCGCCGAGGCCGTGGCCCGCGAAAAGATGATCGACCCCGGTCTGGTTGTCGAAGCGATGGAGGAATCGCTCGCACGTGCCGCCAAAAGCCGTTACGGCGCGGAAATGGACATCCGCGTGTCCATCGACCGCAAGACTGGCAAGGCGACCTTTACCCGTGTCCGCACGGTGGTCGAGGATGAAGAGCTTGAGAATTATCAGGCCGAGATGACCGTCGAGCAGGCCAAGCAGTACATGGAGGCGCCCGAGGTTGGTGACGTCTTCGTTGAAGAAGTCCCGCCCGTGGAAATGGGCCGTATCGCTGCTCAGTCCGCCAAGCAGGTCATCTTGCAAAAGGTTCGCGAAGCCGAGCGTGATCGTCAGTACGAAGAATTCAAGGATCGTGCCGGCACCATCATCAACGGTGCGGTCAAGCGTGAAGAGTTTGGCAATGTGATCGTCGATCTGGGCGGTGCCGAGGCTGTTCTGCGCCGCAATGACAAGATCGGTCGCGAAAGTTATCGCCCGAACGACCGTGTGCGTGCCTACATCAAGGAAGTCCGCCGCGAGGTTCGTGGCCACCAGATATTCCTGTCGCGCACTGCGCCGGAATTCATGGCCGAGCTGTTCAAGATGGAAGTACCGGAAATCTATGACGGCATCATCGAGGTCAAGGCCGTTGCTCGTGATCCCGGCTCGCGCGCCAAGATTGCCGTGATTTCTTATGACGGCTCGATTGACCCCGTCGGCGCTTGTGTTGGTATGCGCGGCAGCCGCGTGCAGGCCGTTGTGAACGAGCTGCAGGGCGAAAAGATCGACATCATTCCGTGGAACGAAGATCAGCCGACTTTCCTTGTCAACGCTCTGCAGCCCGCCGAAGTTTCAAAGGTGGTTCTGGACGAAGAAGCCGGCAAGATCGAAGTTGTGGTTCCCGAGGAGCAACTGAGCCTCGCCATTGGCCGTCGTGGTCAGAACGTGCGTCTGGCCAGCCAGCTGACCAATCTGGACATCGACATCATGACCGAAGCCGAAGAATCGGCGCGCCGTCAGAAAGAATTCGAGGCCCGTACCCAGTTGTTCATGGAAACGCTGGATCTGGACGAATTCTTCGCTCAGCTGCTGGTTTCTGAAGGCTTCACCAACCTCGAAGAAGTGGCATACGTTGAAATCGACGAACTGCTGGTCATCGACGGTGTGGATGAAGGAACCGCGCAAGAACTTCAGACACGTGCACGCGAATTCCTGGAAGCTCAGGCCAAGGCGGCGCTGGATGCAGCCCGTGCGCTGGGTGCCGAGGACAGTCTTATTGAATTCGAGGGCCTGACACCCCAGATGGTAGAGGCGCTGGCCAAGGATGATGTGAAGACTCTGGAAGACTTCGCAACCTGCGCCGACTGGGAACTGGCCGGTGGCTGGACCACGGTCGATGGCGAACGCATCAAGGATGATGGTGTACTGGAGCCCTTCGGCGTGACGCTGGAAGAAGCGCAGGATCTGGTCATGACCGCGCGCATCATGCTGGGCTGGGTTGATCCGGCCGAGCTGGAGCAGGCCGAAGAAGACGGCGAAGCAACCGATGAGGAGGTCGAGGCCTGATCTCAGGCCTCGGGTGGCTGACATGGGTCGCGGTGGCGTCCATAAGGATCGGTCGGAAGGCCCTGAACGCAAGTGCATCGCCACGGGCGAGGTTCAGCCCAAATATGGCTTGATCCGCTTTGTAACGGGGCCCGACGGTCAGGTCTTTCCCGATGTCGCGGCAAAACTGCCGGGGCGTGGGGTTTATGTTGCGGCGGATCGTGCGGCGCTGGACAAGGCGGTGAACAAGAAACTGTTCTCGCGCGGGTTTAAGGCACAGGTGAGTGCCGCCAAGGACCTGACCGATGAGGTCGAGAAACAGGTGGCGCGTCGTGTGATCGAACTGATCAGTCTGGCGCGCAAATCCGGAGATGCGGTCGCCGGGTATGAAAAGGTCAAGTCGTGGCTGGACCGGGAAGAGGCCCAGGTGCTGATTCAGGCCTCAGACGGATCGGGGCGCGGCAAGTCGAAACTCAGCACGCCGCACTTCGGGAAATACATCGGCTGGCTGACCGCAGACGAGCTTGGGGCGGCATTTGGGCGCCAAACCGTGATTCATGCGGCCTTGGCCTCTGGCGGACTCGCCAAACGTGTTGTAGAGGAAGCGCAGCGCCTGCGTGGCTTGCGCGAAAAGGATGACGGCGGCAAGGGCCGCTCGGAAGGGTAAGAAGCTTTATGAGCGATAGTGACGGCAAAAAGACATTGGGTCTTCGTGGCGGGGCACGCCCCGGAAATGTGAAACAGAGTTTCAGCCACGGACGCACCAAGAATGTCGTGGTGGAGACCAAACGCAAACGCGTGGTCGTTCCCAAGCCGGGCGCGACCAAACCAAGTGGTGGTGCGACACCTTCGGGTGATCCTTCGCGTCGCCCAGCGGGTATTTCCGATGCGGAAATGGCGCGTCGTATGAAGGCGTTGCAAGCCGCCAAGGCACGTGAGGCTGAAGAGGCCGCTGCCCGTGAGGCGCAGGAAAAGGCGCGCGAAGAAGAACGCGCACGCCGCCGGGCCGAACAAGAGGCCAAGGAACGCGAGCAGCGTGAAGCTGAAGAGCGTGCCCGTGCCAAGGCCGAAGAGGAAGAACGCAAGCGTAAAGAGGCCGAGGAAGCAGCCCAGCGTGCTGCCGCAGCCCCGGCACCCGCCGAGCCCAAGGCCGCACGCAGCCCATCCAGCAAGCCTGCACCTGCTGCGGCACCGCGCAAGCAGGATCGCGAGCGTGAGCAGCGTGGCCGTGGCAAGGGCCGTGACGACAACCGCCGCTCGGGCAAGCTGACACTGGGTCAGGCGACCGGCGGTGAAGGCAATCGCCAACGCTCGATGGCCGCGATGAAGCGCAAGCAGGAGCGTGCGCGCCAGAAGGCCATGGGCGGCACGGTCGAGCGGGAAAAGGTGATCCGCGACGTTCAGCTGCCCGAGGCGATCATGGTCTCGGAACTGGCCAACCGTATGGCCGAGCGCGTGGCTGACGTTGTCAAATCGCTGATGCAGATGGGCATGATGGTCACGCAGAACCAGACCATCGACGCTGACACGGCTGAACTGATCATCGAAGAATTTGGCCACAAGGTCACGCGTGTGTCCGATTCGGACGTTGAAGACGTCATCAAAGAGGTCGAAGACAGCGATGACGATCTGCAGCCGCGTCCGCCGGTCATCACCATCATGGGTCACGTTGACCACGGCAAAACCTCGTTGCTGGATGCGATCCGCGACGCGCGTGTTGTTGCCGGCGAAGCTGGTGGCATCACCCAGCATATCGGCGCCTATCAGGTGAAAACCGATGGCGGAACTACGCTGACTTTCCTGGACACTCCCGGCCACGCGGCCTTTACCTCGATGCGCTCTCGCGGTGCTCAGGTCACGGATATCGTGGTTCTGGTTGTTGCCGCCGATGACGCTGTGATGCCGCAGACGATCGAGGCGATCAACCACGCCAAAGCGGCCGAAGTGCCGATGATCGTGGCGATCAACAAGATCGACAAGCCCGACGCGAACCCCGACAAAGTCCGCACTGACTTGCTGCAGCACGAAGTGATCGTCGAGAAGATGTCGGGTGAGGTTCAGGACGTTGAGGTCTCGGCCATGACTGGTCAGGGTCTGGACGAATTGCTGGAAGCTATTGCACTGCAGGCCGAGATTCTGGAACTAAAAGCCAACCCAGATCGCGCCGCCCAAGGTGCCGTGATCGAGGCGCAGCTGGATGTGGGCCGTGGTCCCGTCGCCACCGTTCTGGTTCAGAACGGCACGCTGCGTCAGGGCGATATCTTCGTTGTGGGTGAGCAGTACGGTAAGGTCCGTGCGCTGATCAACGACAAGGGCGACCGCGTCAAAGAAGCTGGCCCCTCAGTTCCGGTCGAGGTTCTGGGTCTCAACGGTACGCCCGAAGCAGGTGACGTTCTGAACGTGACCGAGACCGAAGCGCAGGCCCGTGAGATCGCTGCTTATCGTGAGCAAGCCGCCAAGGACAAACGCGCTGCTGCTGGTGCCGCGACCACCCTTGAACAGCTGATGCAGAAGGCGAAGGAAGACGAAAACGTCACCGAGCTGCCTATTCTGATGAAAGCGGATGTGCAGGGCTCTGCCGAAGCCATCGTTCAGGCGATGGAGAAGATCGGCAACGACGAAGTGCGCGTACGCGTTCTTCACTCGGGTGTTGGTGCGATCACCGAGACGGATGTCGGCCTGGCCGAAGCCTCCGGTGCACCGATCTTTGGCTTCAACGTGCGTGCGAACGCATCGGCGCGGAACACCGCCAACCAGAAAGGCGTCGAGATTCGCTACTATTCGGTGATCTACGATCTGGTGGATGACGTGAAAGCGGCAGCATCTGGCCTGCTGAGCGCCGAGATTCGCGAGAAGTTCATCGGTTACGCCGAGATCAAAGAGGTCTTCAAGGTTACCGGCGTCGGCAAAGTTGCTGGCTGTCTGGTCACCGAAGGTGTTGCCCGCCGCTCGGCTGGCGTACGCCTGCTGCGCGACAACGTGGTGATCCACGAAGGCACGCTGAAGACCCTCAAGCGCTTCAAGGATGAAGTGGCCGAGGTACAGTCGGGTCAGGAATGCGGTATGGCGTTCGAGAACTACGACGATATCCGCGCTGGCGACGTGATCGAAATCTTCGAGCGCGAAGAGGTCACGCGTACGCTGGACTGATCCGGATCTAGAAAAAACTTGAAACAGCGGCCCCACTAGGCCGCTGTTTTCATTTAGGTTAGTCCGTGCGCGACGACAGAAACGTGCCCGAAGGCATGATGATGTCAAAATGATGCTTGCCCTTCTGCAGATCGAAACTGACCGAATGTCCGGCCTTGCGCAGTAGTTCAGCATAGTCACGGCTTTGGCGGATAAACTCGGGCGTATCCCGCTCGGCGACTGTCACCCTGTAACGGGGTCCCGGCGCGGGCAGGTTGAGGCAGGGTGAGAAATCGTGAATCTCGACTTTGGTCAGTTGCAACGGATCATTCACCGAGGTCAGGCAGATCGGAACAAGGTCATAGATCCCGCTAATCAGGATCACATTGCGCACCCGCAGGCCAGCCTGCGCAAATGCCTTCGAAGATGTCGCCATCACCATCGCAACCAGATGGGCACCTGCACTGTGACCCGATAGCGTGATGTTTGATGGATCAAAACCCAGTGTTTCGGCCTGTGACGCAAGCCACAACAAGGCGGTACGGCATTCGTCGACCATCTGCCCCAATCTGGCATCGGGTGCGAGCGTATAATTCAGCGTGGCAAAGGCTTGCCCGTTCTCGTGCAATACCGGTGCCATAGGGGCCGACTCACGCTGGCTAAGCGCCTGCCAATAGCCACCATGAATAAAGACATGCAAAGGCGCGTTGGCGCCAGGTGCGGGGAAGAAATCCAGAACTTGCGTCGGGCTGTCGCCATAGGAACGGTTTTCCTGCATCCTAATTTCAGACCGTGCCTGTGCGCTGAGGGCAGAATAGCTGGCTAGATATGGCGTCAGATCACCGCCAATCATTGAGCTAGGGGAATACTCCTGCTCAAGCTCTTCTTGGGTGAATCCGCGATACAGCATGGCCTATTCCCCAGTATACATCAGTTCGGTTCGCACGTCGTAGAGGTCGTGGAAAAACCGCAACTCCAGCGCTTTGCGCAGGAAGGCCACGCCGCTAGATCCACCCGTTCCGGGCTGCATTCCGATCACGCGCTCAACCGCGGTTGCATGATCGAATCGCCACCTCTGGAACAGAGATTCCACATCCATCAGTTTTTCGGCCAGCGCGTAAAGATCCCAGTATTGTTCCGTGTTGCGGAACACTTCGACCCAGATTTTGACGATACGCGGATCGCCGGAATAGGGCTTTGCGTAATCCCGCTCGATCAGCTCCTGCGGCACGTCAAACCCTTGCCGGGCCAGCAACCGCAGCACTTCGTCATAGAGCGAGGGTTTGGTAAGAGCCGCGTTCAGCATCTCCATCACTTCTGGGTCATGCGCATGCACTTTCAGGGTCGCGGGATCTTTGTTGCCCAGAATAAACTCGATTTGGCGATAGCCATAGCTTTGAAAGCCTGACGAACTGCCTAATGCGTCCCGAAACGTCATGTAGTCCGCGGGGGTCATAGTCAGTAGCGTCTCCCACGCGGCGATCAACTGCCGTTGGATCGCCTTGATCCGGTCGAGGTTCTTCATCGCGGGACCGAAATCGTCCTGCTGCAAGAACCGGCGGACTTCGACAAGTTGATGGTGCATCAGTTTCAGCCACAGTTCGCTGACCTGATGAATGATGATGAACAACATCTCATCAGGTTGGGCCGGGTCCTGAAAGGTCTTTTGCAGGTTCAGCAGAGTCTTAAGTTGCAGAAAATCCCCATAGCTTTTGCGGTGAGTTTCTGTGAAATCGGTGACCAGAGACTCTTCGATTCCCCGTTCTGTATACCTGTCTTTGTCGCCCATGTGCTCCTCCAGACGCGCGGGTTTATCCCTGTTTAGGGACAAAACCCGCACGGTTCCAGAGCGTTAGGTCCAGTCCAGAACCACCTTGCCTGATTGACCGGATTTCATGGCCTTGAATCCCTGGGCAAAGTCATCGACCGCGAACTGGTGGGTGATTACGCGGCTGACATCCAGCCCGTTCTGCAACATGGCGATCATCTTGTACCAGGTTTCGAACATCTCGCGCCCATAGACACCCTTGATGGTGATAGCTTTGAACACGATGCGCGACCAGTCCACCGGAGATTTTCCGGGCGGAATCCCCAACAGTGCGATCTTGCCGCCCATAACCAGCGCTTCGACCATCTGGTCCAGCGCGGCTTGCGAGCCCGACATTTCAAGCCCGACATCAAAGCCCTGAGTCATGCCCAGTTCCGCGATGACATCCTGCAGATCCTCTTTGGACACATCAACGGTGCGTACCGTTGGTACCACGTGTTCGGCCAGTTTCAGGCGGTCGGGGTTGATATCGGTGATCACTACATGCCGGGCACCGGCATGACGGGCAACGGCGGCGGCCATGATGCCGATGGGGCCTGCGCCAGTAATCAATACGTCCTCGCCCAGCAGATCGAAGCTGAGTGCAGTGTGCACGGCATTGCCCAGCGGGTCGAGGATCGCCCCGATCTCATCCGGTACGTCGTCAGGCAGGGGCACAACGTTAAAGGCAGGCAGTTTAAGGTATTGCGCAAAGGCTCCCTGTTCATTCACACCGATACCGCGCGTGCCGGGATCAAGGTGGAACTTGCCCGCACGGCTCTGGCGGCTGTCAGGGGTGATCAGATGCCCCTCGCCTGAACAGCGCTGGCCGACCGTCATCCCTGTCACGTTGCGACCCAATTCAACAATTTCACCCGCGAACTCGTGGCCGGTGATCATCGGGATCGGCACGGTGGCCGCAGCCCATTCATCCCAGTTCCAGATATGAATATCCGTGCCGCAAATCCCGGTCTTGTTGATGCGGATCAGAACCTCGTCTGGGCCGATCTCGGGTACCGGGGCCTGCACCATCCACAGGCCTTCCTCGGGCTTGGATTTCTCAAGGGCTTTCATCGTGTTGGGCCGCATCAGATTATCCCCAATTCTTTGCCGACCCTGCCAAATGCCGCGAGCGCCCGGTCTAATTCGTCGCGTGTTAGAGCCGCATTCATCTGCGTTCTGATTCGGGCCTGACCACGCGGCACGACAGGGAAGAAAAAGCCCGAAACATAGACGCCTTCGTCAAACAATCGCGATGCCATATCCTGCGCCAGGGTCGCTTCACCCAGCATGACCGGGATGATCGGGTGTTCGCCCGGAAGTAGGTCGAAGCCGAGATTCTCTAACCCGGCGCGCCAGTGCTTGGCATTGCCGAACAATTGGGCGCGCAGCATGTCACCTTCTTCAACCAGACGGATTGCCTCAAGCCCTGCGGCAACGATGGACGGCGGCAGCGAGTTTGAGAACAGATAGGGCCGCGCCCGCTGCCGCAGCAGGTCGATCACTGGCTGCGGCCCGGCGATATAACCGCCGATTGCCCCCCCAAGTGCCTTGCCCAAAGTTCCCGTCAGAATATCCACGTCGACGCCGAAGTGGTCCGGCGTGCCCGCTCCGTTTGGCCCCATAAAGCCGGTGGCGTGGCAGTCATCGACCATCACGATGGCGTCGTATTTGTCGGCCAGCTCGCGAATCTTCGGCAGATTGGCCAGATAGCCATCCATTGAGAACACGCCATCGGTTGCGATCATGATATGCCGCGCCCCGTCCTCGCGCGCTTGTTTCAGCCACGCTTCGAGGTCATTCATGTCGTTGTTCATGTAGCGATAGCGTTTTGCCTTGCACAGCCGTACCCCGTCGATGATCGAGGCATGATTTAGACTGTCAGAGATGATGGCGTCTTCGGGCCCTAACAAAGGCTCAAACAACCCGCCATTGGCGTCGAAGCAGGCAGCGAACAGAATTGAATCGTCCTTGTTCAGGAACTTTGCCAGCTTCTGCTCAAGTTCACGATGGATGTCCTGCGTACCGCAGATGAACCGGACCGAGGCCATGCCGAACCCCTTGGGCTCCATTGCGCCTTTGGCGGCGTTGATCAGCGCAGGGTGATCGGCCAAACCCAGATAGTTGTTGGCGCACAGGTTGATCACCTGCTTGTCCCCCACTGTAATCTCACCGCCCTGAGGCGAGGTGATCATTCGTTCGCGCTTGTACAGACCCTCTGCCTCAATCTGCGCGAGTGTATCCGAAATATGGGACAGGAATGCATCAGCCATGGCGACCTCCGTTAATCTGAGTCGCACGTCTAACATAGCGGATGAAATTCCCAAATAGGAGAATTACAGTATTTGGGAAAAATATCCGTGAAGGCGGAATCTTGCCCGTTCAGGCGTTTTTTACGATCAGGAAAACGCGGGCCGGGTTTTCAGCGCTTATCGAATGCGTAATATCGGCGGCATACCGGGCGGTATCCCCTTGTTTCAGATCGCTGGATGCCGTTCCCGAAGTGACACGGACGGCGCCTTCCAGCACAGTCAGTTGCTCCCGTGCGCCGCGCGCATGAGGTTGGCTGTTCAGGCTCCCATTGGCCTGAAACTGAATATCATAGACCTCGTGTCCTCCGGCCTCTTCGGGGGGAGAGAGGATGCGAATCCGGCATTTCTCGCCCATATTGTCGATACTGGGCACTTCTGCTTGACGCAGCACTTCGATCTGGTCGGTCGTTTTGGCGTCTTCCAAAAGTCCGGCGAAATCCACCTGCAGAGCGCGTGTCAGGTTCCACAGAGTCGAAATTGTGGGGCTGCTTTCGCCACGCTCGATCTGGCTGACCATGGAACGCGAGACGCCGCTGAGGTTGGCGACCGCCTCAAGCGACAGGCCTTTGGCGCGGCGCGCCTCTTTCAATCGGGCGGGCAGGCGCGTCAGAATATCGTCTGTGTTTTCCGTCATGACGGAATCCATGGGTGTTGCGCAACGTAATGTCAATTCCGGCGTGACAGTGAGTCTAATATGAAGATCATGCTGCAGGTGCATAATGGGCGCGAGACTTGGAGGAGAAAACATGACGGACATAGTAATACTGGACGGTGCGCGCACAGCCATCGGGACCTTTGGCGGTGCGTTGGCCTCGACCGCTCCGATCGATCTGGCGACCGTGGCGACCGAGGCGGCAATGGAGCGTTCGGGCGTTGAAGGCGCGCAGATTGATCATGTTGTCTTTGGTCATGTGATCAACACCGAACCGCGCGACATGTATCTATCGCGTGTCGCCGCAATGCAGGCGGGTATTCCGAACGGGACTCCGGCGATGAACGTGAACCGGCTGTGCGGTTCGGGGGCGCAGGCAGTAGTGTCGGCGGTGCAGGCGCTGATGCTAGGCGATGCCGAGTTTGCCGTGGCGGGCGGTGCGGAAAGCATGTCGCGCAGCCCTTATGTCGTACCGCAGGCCCGTTGGGGGGCGAAGATGGGCGATGTCAAATCGCTCGACATGATGCTAGGTGCGCTGAACTGCCCATTCGGCACCGGGCATATGGGGGTGACCGCCGAGAATGTGGCAGATGAACACCAAATCAGCCGCGAACAGATGGACGCGTTTGCGCTGACCAGCCAGACCCGTGCGGCTGCGGCGATTGAGGCCGGGTATTTCGACAGCCAGATCGCGCCGGTGCAGGTCAAGGTCAAGCGCGACATGGTCGACTTCAAGGTCGATGAACATCCCAAGGCCACCACTGCCGAGGCGTTGGCCGGATTGCGCCCGGTATTCCAGAAAGATGGGCGGGTGACGGCGGGCAACGCCTCGGGCATCAATGACGGCGCGGCGGCGATGGTTTTGGCGACAGCAGATGCTGCAGAAAAGGCGGGCTTGAAACCTAAAGCGCGCGTGATTGGCTATGCCCATGCCGGCGTGCGACCCGAGGTGATGGGCATCGGCCCGGTTCCAGCTGTGCAGAACCTGTTCGCAAAGACGGGTCTGTCTTCGGATGATTTCGACGTGATCGAAAGCAACGAGGCGTTTGCGGCGCAAGCTCTGGCCGTCAATCAGGAATTGGGTCTGGACGCTGCAAAGGTGAATCCGAACGGTGGGGCTATTGCGCTGGGCCATCCGGTGGGCGCCACAGGGGCGATTATCACGCTTAAGGCATTGTATGAGTTGGAGCGTATTGGCGGATCGAAAGGTCTGATCACCATGTGCATCGGCGGAGGTCAGGGGATTGCCCTCGCCATCGAGCGGCTCTGAGTTGGACCGGGGCAAGGGGGGGCTGTCTGCCCCCCATCGCGCCGGGGCGCGATTCCCCCCGAAGGTATTTTTGGCCAGATGAAGCGGTCGGGTTGGTTTAGCTGAGTGCGAAGATGACAAGCGTCGCGGCTATGCCTGCGGCCGCGCCGATCGCTGCTGGCAGAAGGTTTGCGATGAAACCAGGGGTCTTTGGGTCGTCTTTTTGGGTCTGGGCAATCAGGGCATTTTCCACCAGACCGGGCAAGCGGGGGCCGAAACGGGCAAGCACCAGGGCGGTTTTACCAAAATCGCGCAGGGCGGCGCGGGGGCCGATGGATTGTTTGATGTAATCCTCGACCACCGGTCGGGCGACTTCCCAGATGTTCATGTGATCATCAAGCGAGCGGGCGACGCCTTCGACCACCACCATGGTGCGTTGCAGCAGGATCAGCTCGGTGCGGGTTTCCATGCCAAAGCGTTCAGTGACTTCGAACAGGTAGCTTAGCAGCCGACCCATCGAGATATGGGTGGCGTCCATGCCGAAGATTGGCTCACCTACCGCGCGCAAGGCGCGGGCGAATTCGTCGACGTCCTGATTGGCAGGCACATAGCCTGCTTCGAAATGGACTTCAGCCACGCGTTTATAGTCGCGGCGGATGAAACCAAAGAGAATCTCGGCATATACCCGGCGAGTATATTCATCGATATGACCCATGATGCCGTAGTCATAGGCGATAATGTCCCCGTTCGCAGCGACCTTGAGGTTGCCTTGGTGCATGTCGGCGTGAAAATAGCCGTCGCGTAGCGCGTGCAATAGGAACAGGCGGAGCACGCGCTCAGCCAGATCGCGGCGATTATGTCCGGCAGCGTCCAGCGCGTTGTTATCTCCCAAGGGAATGCCATCAGCCCAGCTGAGCGTCATGACGCGGCGTGCGGATAGCGACCAGACCACCGGAGGCAGCCAGAATCCGGCATCATCCTTGGTATTGGCAGCGTATTCCGAGGCGGCGGCACTTTCCAGACGCAGGTCCAACTCGCCGCGTACTACGCCGTCGAAATGCTCGATCACTTCCATCGGGCGTAGTCGGCGCGCTCCGGGGGCGCAAAGTTGCACCATACGCGCGGCGAAATAGAACGCGTCTACATCCTTGCGGAAGGCGCGCTCGATACCCGGTCTCAGGACTTTGACAGCAACGTCTTCGCCTGTGCTGGTCAGCTTGGCCTTGTGAACCTGAGCAATCGAGGCAGCGGCGATGGGTTCACTGAACTCACTGAATATCTCTGACGTCGGTTGGCCTAATTCTTTCTCGACCTCTGCCATTGCTTCAGCTTTGGAAAAGGGCGGCAGCTTGTCTTGCAGAACACGCAGTTGCTCGGCCAGTTCATTTCCCACTACGTCGGGGCGGGTCGAAAGCACCTGCCCGAATTTGATGTAAGCCGGACCCAATGCGGTCAGGGCACGGGTGGCGGGCGGCATCTCGGGGTCGCCCTTGTAGCCCAGCCATTGGAACGGTTTGCCCAGCGTATGCGCCAGAATACGTACGGCGCGCGGCGCTTCAAACGCGTCCAGCACCACATTCATGGCACCGGTGCGTTCCAGCGTGGCGCCCGTCCGGACCAGGCGAATGATGTTGTGGGGGCCGCGCATCTAGATCTTCCAGCCAGAATGCAGTGCGGCAATGCCCATGCTCAGGTTGCGGTATTTGGCGTTTTCGAACCCGGCGGTGCGGACCATGTTCAGGAATGTCTCCTGATCTGGGAACTTGCGGATCGATTCCACAAGGTACTGATAGCTGTCGTAGTCGTTGGCGATCAGCTTGCCCATACGCGGGATGACATTGAAACTGTAGAGGTCGTAAAGCTTCTGCAGCCCGTCATTGGGTAACTGGCTGAACTCAAGCACCATCAGACGACCACCGGGCTTCAGAACGCGATAGGCCTCGTTAAGCGCCTCTTGCGGGCGGGTGACGTTCCGGATGCCGAAGGAGATGGTGTAGACGTCGAAGGTGTTATCCTCAAAGGGCAGCGCCATCGCATCGCCCACCACCCAACTCAGGCTGTCGGACATCTGGTCGGCCTCGGCGCGCTGGCGGCCTTCGACCAGCATCGGCTCGGTCAGGTCCAGCACGGTAGCATGGCCGTGGCCTGCGCGCTTCAGAAAGCGGAACGAGATATCGCCGGTGCCGCCCGCCACATCCAGAAGCCGCTGACCGGCGCGCGGGGCAAGCCAGTCCATCATCGCGTCTTTCCAGACCCGGTGGATGCCCATCGACATCACGTCGTTCATCACGTCGTATTTCGAGGCGACCGAATTGAACACGCCCTGCACGCGGCCGGCTTTTTCAGCCTCGCGCACGGTTTCGAACCCGAAATGGGTGGTCTTGTCGTTGGTGTCGGACATTTGCCTTGCCGTTTGTCGAATTTCGCCTCTGTTATAGGGCGATAAGAGGCGGGCACAATGCGGCCCTTTGGAATAGGAGCCCTGTAATGCCCGAATTGCCCGAGGTCGAGACAGTAAGACGCGGCCTGAGCCCCGCAATGGAGGGCGCAGTGATCGAAAGGGCGGATGTGAATCGCCCCGATTTGCGTTGGCCTTTCCCGGCTCGGATGGCCGAGCGGCTGACGGGGCAACGGGTGGATCGGCTGCGGCGACGATCGAAGTACATTCTGGCGGATCTCAGCAGTGGCGAGACGTTGTTGATCCATCTGGGCATGTCGGGGCGGATGACGGTCTCTGGCGATCCGCTCGGACAGTATGCGCATGAGCATCCGATGGCGCAGAAACATGATCACGTGGTGTTTCATATGGCTAATGGCGCACGCATCATCTTCAACGATCCGCGCCGGTTCGGGGCAATGGACCTGCTGCCGACGGCAACGGCGGAGCAGCACAAGCTGCTATCGGTTCTGGGACCTGAACCGTTGGGTAATGATTTTCACGAACAGCACCTGATAGACGCCTTCAAAGGCAAGAACAGCCCGGTCAAATCGGCGTTGTTGGATCAGGGAATCGTTGCCGGTTTGGGTAATATTTACGTCTGCGAAGCGCTTTATCGCGGCAAGGTGTCGCCACGTCGCAAAGCGGGACAGATTTCTGCGCCACGCGTTGCGGCCCTTGTGCCGATCATCAGAAAAGTGTTGCAGGACGCGATTGAAGCGGGTGGGTCATCGCTGCGCGATTTCCGCCAAGCCGATGGAGAACTTGGATATTTTCAACACAGTTTCGACGTTTACGGCCGCGAAGGAGAGCCTTGTCGAACTGAGGGTTGTGGCGCTGAAATCAAGAGAATCACCCAGTCCGGTCGCTCATCCTTCTATTGCGCGCAATGCCAAAGATAACTTGATCCAGCGAAATCGCGTGATAAGGAATCGTACCTGAACGGAACAACCGGAAGCTTACACCTCATGGCTTTTGAGACGATCATCGTCGAAATCGAAGACCACGTCGCCCTTATCAAGCTCAACCGCCCCGATGCGATGAACGCGCTGAACACCCAGTTGCTGGGTGAGCTGTGCGAGGCGCTGGAAGATGCGGATAGCAATGACAAGGTGCGCTGCATCGTCATCACCGGCTCGGACAAGGCCTTTGCCGCCGGTGCGGACATTAAGGAAATGTCCGAGATGAGTTTTGTCGATGTATTCGACGTCAATCTGTTTGCAGACGCCAACGATAGGGTTTCCGCGATCCGTAAACCTATCATCGCTGCCGTTGCTGGTTACGCGCTGGGCGGCGGGTGTGAACTGGCGATGCTGTGCGATTTCATCATCGCTGCCGACACCGCCAAGTTCGGCCAGCCCGAGATCAATCTGGGCGTCATCGCGGGGCTTGGTGGCAGTCAGCGTCTGACCCGCTTCGTTGGTAAGTCCAAATCGATGGATATGAACCTGACAGGCCGCTTCATGGACGCGGAAGAGGCCGAGCGCGCGGGATTGGTCAGTCGTGTCGTGCCCGCCAAAAAGCTGATCGAAGAGGCAACCGGTGCGGCGCAGAAGATTGCAGAGAAATCGCAGATCACGGCCATCGCGGCCAAAGAGGCTGTGAACCGCAGCTATGAGCTGCCGCTGAGCGAAGGCATGCTGTTTGAGCGTCGGGTGTTCCATTCGATGTTCGCGACAGAGGACCAGAAAGAAGGCATGGCCGCGTTTCTGGAAAAACGTGCGGCTCAGTTCCGCGACAAGTGATCATAATCGTCGCTTAGTGATATTAGGCGGGCAGACCCCGCCTTTTTCCCTCATCACATACTGGAAGAATCAGCTTGGCAAACCTGCCAAACTTGGTTAGAGACCGCCGTCATACATGCGCGTGCGGCCCGCTTGGCCCGACTCACACTCGTGATTTCTGATCCGGTGCGGATATGTCCGTGGCGCGCAACCCAAGATAACCGTACCGAACAAAAGGTCAGAGACACATGGCAAATTCGCCCCAGGCAAAGAAACGCGCCCGTCAGAACGAAAAGCGCTTCGCCGTCAACAAAGCGCGTCGTTCGCGCATCCGTACCCACCTGCGCAAGGTTGAAGAAGCGATCGCATCCGGCGACAAGGACGCAGCTACCGCAGCCCTGCGCGCCGCTCAGCCTGAGTTGATGCGTGGCGTCACCAAAGGCGTCTTCCACAAGAACACCGCAGCCCGCAAAATGTCGCGCCTGTCGGCGCGCGTCAAAGCGCTGGGCTGATTCTTTGGGAAAACGCGTCAAGCGTTGATTTGCGAAAAAGGCGTCGCTGATTGCGACGCCTTTTTCATTGTTGCCGGAAAGCCGCGTCTTCACGAAGCCGAGAGATTCTTTCGCCCAGAACCCCGAGTCAATATCAGAGTTTCGTTGCCCGGACCCTTGGGCTCTTGCTACGACTTAATCAGCGATTCACTCGCTTGGGGGGACAGGCTGTTCCAAGGATCTGACCGACGGGCATCGGAAAGATTTAGGAACGAATGTTCGAAAGCTGGCTTCGGTCAGTTGGACGATCTGCTCTGGGTCTCGGGTTAGCCGAAGATCCTGGCCCTGTCGATAAATTGGAATATCATGCGCATCCCGGATTCCGGGTGTGCCCCCATTTTGGGGCCGTGCTGTATTGGACTGCGATGATATTCGAGCGTACCCGCCAGACCATCAGGTTTGGCGTAACGTTCCCTTGTGTGTGAGCGCCATAAAGGCCCGTAATTCGGGACACATTAAAAAAGGCCTTAAGGCCAATAATGAATGGGATGCGTGAGGCGCCGAATGACACAAGAGAAATGGGGACAACTGCGTAGCAAATTGATGAAGGCGGTTGGGAAGAACAATTTTACCACCTGGATTGAACCCTTGGAGTTTCAGGAGTTGCAGGATGGTGTAGCGGTGTTCTCGGTGCCGACCAACTTCATGGGCAACTATGTCAGTCAGAATTTTGCGGACCTTATTCTCTATGAGTTGAACACATCGGGCGAAAAGGTTCAGCGCTTGGCATTTCGCACAGCGGCCAATTCGTCAGCCCGTCCCACATTGGTGGAAGAGCCCAAGCCGTCTCCCGCGCCAGAAACCCGGCCCGCTGTTACAGATACAGCCAACGATGCGCTTGAAGCACTACAGGCTGCGCCACTGGATCCACGGTTTACCTTTGATAGCTTTGTTGTTGGCAAACCCAACGAACTTGCACATGCCGCAGCTCGCCGCGTATCCGAGGGCGGCCCGGTAACTTTCAATCCGCTTGTTCTTTACGGTGGTGTTGGACTGGGTAAAACCCACCTGATGCACGCGATTGCGTGGGAGTTGAAAACCAAGCACCCCGAGTTGAATGTGCTTTATCTGTCAGCGGAACAGTTCATGTATCGCTTTGTGCAGGCTTTGCGTGAGCGCCGCATGATGGATTTCAAGCACTTGTTCCGTTCGGTCGATGTGCTGATGGTCGATGACGTGCAGTTCATCGCTGGCAAGGATTCGACGCAGGAAGAATTTTTCCACACGTTCAACGCGCTGGTGGATCAGAACAAGCAGATCATCATCTCGGCCGACCGCGCGCCGGGCGAGATCAAGGACCTTGAAGACCGCGTAAAGTCACGCCTGCAATGTGGCCTTGTCGTCGATCTTCATCCCACAGACTACGAATTGCGTCTGGGAATCCTGCAGAACAAAGTGCAGCAGTACAGCAGCACTTATCCCGATCTGACCATTGCTGATGGTGTATTGGAGTTCCTTGCACACCGCATCTCGACCAATGTGCGCGTGCTGGAAGGGGCGCTGACCCGCCTTTTTGCCTTTGCCTCGCTGGTCGGGCGCGAGATCGATATGGAGCTGACGCAGGATTGTCTGGCCGATGTACTGCGCGCCTCCGAGCGCAAGATCACCGTCGAAGAGATCCAGCGCAAGGTCTCGGATTATTACAACATCCGCCTCAGCGATATCATCGGCCCTAAACGCCTGCGGTCCTATGCGCGTCCGCGTCAGGTGGCGATGTATCTGTGCAAGCAACTGACCAGTCGGTCGCTGCCTGAGATTGGCCGTCGATTTGGCGGGCGCGACCACACCACGGTCATGCATGGCGTGAAGCGCATCGAAGAGCTGAAGTTGACCGATGGCCAGATTGCCGAAGATGTTGAGATGCTGCGCCGGGCCTTGGAAGCCTAAACCGCACTGAATCCTTGAAAAACACCCCGGACTATTGCGTTCGGGGTGTTTTCTTGTGCGCTATTGTCCACGGTTGAGAATGATCTGGTGTGTTTCACGCGCGCTGCTCTTGACCACCGAGGCAATCCGACCCAGAAATCCGTAAAAAATCCTTGTGCCTCAGGGCTGAGACGCTAACGTGCCAGTCCCGCCTATTTCGGCACGCAAGTCAAAGGAACAGAGGGTATGAAGATCAGCATCGAACGCGGCACCCTTCTCAAGGCCGTTTCGCAGGCCCAGTCAGTTGTCGAACGTCGCAACACCATTCCCATACTTGCCAACGTGCTGATCGAGGCCGAAGGCGATCAGGCGCTGTTTCGTGCCACCGATCTGGACATCGAAGTGGTCGACAAGGCCCCCGCGCAGGTCGAGAAAGCGGGCGCCACGACTGTTGCGGCCACAACGCTACATGAGATCGTACGCAAACTGCCCGATGGGGCGCTGGTGACCCTAACCGCAGATAGTGCAGCTGGGCGGTTGACCGTGGAAGCGGGGCGCTCGAATTTTTCTCTGGCCACGCTGCCGAAAGAAGATTTCCCGGTTATGGCGTCTTCAGAATACCAATCGAACTTTACGGCGTCGGCGGCATTGTTGCGCCGGCTGTTCGATAAATCGAAGTTTGCCATTTCCACGGAAGAGACGAGATATTATTTGAACGGCGTTTACATGCACGTTGCGGATGGTTCCGAGGGCGGCAAGGTACTGCGTTGCGTGGCGACTGATGGTCACCGCTTGGCACGGATCGATGCGGATCTGCCGGATGGTGCAGCGGATATGCCGGGCGTGATCGTGCCCCGCAAAACCGTGGGCGAACTGCGCAAGCTGCTGGATGATGACGAGATGGACATCGCCGTCTCGGTCAGTGAAACCAAGGTGCGGTTTGCAACGCCTGACATCACGCTCACCTCGAAAGTGATCGACGGAACGTTCCCGGATTACACACGTGTCATCCCGCAAGGTAACACGCGCAAGTTAGAAGTGGACGCGGCTGAATTCGCGCAGGCTGTGGATCGTGTGGCGACAGTTTCGTCCGAGCGGTCGCGGGCCGTCAAACTGCAATTGGATGCGGATAAGCTGGTTCTGTCAGTGAATGCACCCGACAGTGGTGCGGCTGAGGAAGAGCTGGCAGTTGCTTACGGGGATGAGCGCCTGGAGATCGGGTTCAACGCTAAGTATCTGCTCGAAATCGCGTCTCAGGTGGATCGTGAAAATGCGGTGTTTATGTTCAACTCGGCAGGTGATCCGACGCTGATGCGCGAAGGCAACGACCAAAGCGCGGTATATGTCGTAATGCCGATGCGCGTCTGATTGCCTCGACTGGGTGATCTCTAACGAAAGAGAGGGGTCATGGGATTGGCCCTGACCGAGCTTACGGTCTCGCATTTTCGGTCTCATAAGCTGGCGCGCCTGTCGTTGGACGGGCGGCCAGTCGCGATCCATGGGCCAAACGGTGCCGGTAAGACCAACATCCTGGAAGCGGTTTCTCTGTTTTCACCCGGGCGCGGGATGCGGCGGGCAAGCGCCGCTGAGATGACACGGCGCCCCGAGGCGCTGGGGTGGAAGCTGATTGGGCTATTGAATGCGCAAGGACAGAATTTCGAGATTGAAACCTGGTCCGAAGGTGGTGCGGCGCGGCAAGTGCGGATTGATGAGAAAACCTCAAGCCAGATTGAATTGGGAAAGCTGGCGCGGGTAGTTTGGTTAATCCCATCGATGGACCGTCTCTGGATCGAAGGGGCTGAAGGGCGGCGGCGGTTCCTCGACCGGATCGCGCTGAGTTTTGATCCGGCACATGCCGAGGCATCTCTGACCTATGAAAAAGCGATGCGCGAGCGGAACCGGTTGCTGAAAGAACAAGTTCGCGATGCCCATTGGTACGCGGCGCTGGAAGGGCAGATGGCCGAGATGGGGCATCGCATCCACGCCACGCGATTGAGTGCGTTGGAGTATCTGCGCTCAGCACAGGATAAAGCTGAGACGGCCTTTCCGTCAGCGGATCTTGAATTGGTTCAAACCGAAGGTGCAATGCCTGAGACGGCGGAAGACTTGCGAGAAGCTTTGGATGAAAGCCGGTTTCGCGATCTGGCCGCCGGGCGGACTTTGGTCGGCCCGCATCGATCAGACCTGTATGGTGTATATTCCGCCAAGGGCGTTCCTGCCAAAGATTGCTCGACCGGTGAGCAGAAAGCACTGCTGGTATCGCTGATCCTATCAAACGCGCGAGCGTTGGCGGAGATGGTTGGAGCACCTCCTATTGTATTGCTGGATGAGGTGGCCGCGCATCTGGATGCGAGTCGGCGCGCTGCGTTGTATGATGAGATATGTGCGCTGGGTGCACAGGCCTGGATGACGGGCACCGGGCCTGAGCTATTTGCGGAATTGGGGGATCGAGCCCAAACGCTGGTCGTTACCGAAGGCGACGAGGGCTCGGTCGTCAGCGTTTAGGCAGGCTCGCCGACTTTGCGTTCCCAAAGGAAGCCGCGCATCACTTCGTCGACCGGGGTTTTGGCCATGTGGTTGACGTAGTTCGACATGGTTTTTTGTGCCAGACCCAGTACGACATCCAGGACCGCACGGTGGGAATAGCCAGCGTCAAAGAAGGCCTGCAGCTGTTCTTCAGTCGGGTTTCCACGGGTTTCCATCACTTGCAGGGTAAAGGTGCGTAGCGCTTCCAGCTTGGCCGTGGGCAGCGGAGTTTCGTTGCGCAGCGCCTCGGTGATCTCGTCAGAGACTTTCATCATCTTTGCGATGCCGGTATGCGCAGGCACACAGTAATGGCATTCGTTTTCGACATTGATGGTTTGCCAGACAACGGTTTTTTCGTCGTTGTTGAAATCGGTCTGCAGAAACAGGCCGTGCAGAACCTGATAGCCTTCCAGATGCTGGGGGCTTTCGGCCATTACTTTATGAAGACCGGGCAGGCGGCCGAATGCAGCCTGAGATTTCTCAAGCAGCGGCTTGGACCCTTCCGGGGCGGTTTCTAGGTCGTGAGACGGGAAATTGGCCATGTCAAAACTCCTGTTTCTGGCGCGATGAGTCGTATTTAGGGTTTCTTGAGCGATCACTCAAGTATATATTTGAGCGAACGTTCAAGAATTGGTGAAACGATGCCCCGCAAACCCTCATATGACCGAGACGCGCTTATCGCGCAGGCGCGAGATATTTTCTGGCGTCACGGTTGGGCGGGGACGTCGCTTAAGGATCTCGAGCGAGAGCTGAAGCTGAAACCGGGCAGCTTCTACGCGGCGTTCGGGTCGAAAGATGCGCTCTACGCCCTGGCGTTAGAGCGGTATACTCAGGAAGGGGTTGCCAATATGAAGGCTTTGGCGCAGGAATTGGGCCCGCTTGGTGCTCTTAAGGTGCAACCTCGTCGTGTGATCGAGGCGTCGGAGCTGCCAACAAAAGCCTGCATGTTGGCGAAGACTTATGCGGAATTGCAAGCCAAAGACCATGATCTGGCTGATCAGGCGCAGTCCCATATGGCTGACATGAAAGTTTGTTTTGCGGACCTCTTTCGCAGCGCGCAGAAGGCCGGAGAAATCGCGCCAAGTCATGACCCGGATCGCTTGGCGGCGCGCTATCAATCCGACCTTCTGGGGTTGCGATTGTCAGCCGAACGGGACGATGTGAACGCGGCAGAAATTGCCGAGGATATTGCAGCAGACCTTGATCGGCTTTGATCCGCAAATTAAGCGGATCAGAACCACAAAATATGGGGGGAGCACGTGACAATCCCCACCAGAAAACGTATAAGTTACCAAAATAATATAGGTACTAACGGCATGTCCGAAGACGCACAGGCACCCCAAGAATACGGCGCTGATTCCATCAAAGTTCTCAAAGGCTTAGAGGCAGTTCGCAAACGTCCCGGTATGTATATCGGGGATACGGATGATGGTTCGGGTCTGCACCATATGGTGTACGAGGTTGTCGATAACGGAATTGACGAGGCACTGGCCGGTCATGCCGACCATGTGACTGTAAAAATTCACGCGGATTCCAGCGTTTCGGTCAGCGACAATGGACGTGGAATCCCGGTGGATATCCACCCCGAGGAAGGCGTTTCAGCGGCTGAAGTCATCATGACCCAACTGCACGCTGGCGGTAAGTTCGACAGCAACTCGTACAAGGTGTCAGGCGGTCTGCATGGAGTGGGCGTCTCGGTGGTGAATGCGCTATCCGATTGGCTGGAACTGCGCATTTGGCGGGCCGGCAAGGAACATGTGGCGCGTTTTGAAGGTGGAGAGACGGCGGAACATCTGAAAGTCGTTGGCGAGTGTGGCGATCGCACGGGAACCGAGGTACGATTTCTGGCCTCGACCAACACGTTTTCGAACCTCGAATACTCGTTTGAGACGCTGGAAAAGCGCTTGCGCGAGCTGGCTTTCCTGAACTCAGGCGTGCGGATTATTCTGATCGACGAACGCCCTGCTGAGCGGCTGGAAACCGAACTGTTCTACGAGGGTGGCGTCAAAGAGTTTGTCAAATATCTCGACCGGTCCAAGACACCGGCGATGCCCGAACCGATTTATATCAAGGGCGAGCGTGACGATATCGGCGTGGAAATCGCGATGTGGTGGAATGACAGTTATCATGAGACCGTGCTGCCCTTCACCAACAACATCCCGCAGCGCGATGGCGGCACCCATGTGGCTGGCTTCCGTGGTGCACTGACCCGGACGATCAACAACTATGCTCAGTCCAGCGGGATCGCGAAGAAGGAAAAGGTCAGCTTTACCGGTGACGATGCACGCGAAGGCCTGACCTGCGTGTTGTCTGTGAAAGTGCCCGACCCGAAATTCTCGTCCCAGACCAAGGACAAGCTGGTCAGCTCTGAGGTGCGCCCGGCGGTCGAAGGTCTGATGAACGAGAAGCTGGCTGAATGGTTCGAAGAGAACCCGAGTGAGGCTAAGGGGATTGTCGGTAAGATCATCGAGGCAGCTTTAGCGCGCGAGGCCGCCCGTAAAGCTCGCGAACTGACCCGCCGCAAGACTGCGATGGATGTGAACTATCTGGCTGGTAAGCTCAAGGATTGCTCTGAAAAAGATCCGTCCAAGACCGAAGTTTTCCTGGTCGAGGGGGACTCGGCTGGTGGTTCTGCCCAGACCGGTCGGGATCGGCTGACACAAGCTGTTCTGCCTTTGCGTGGCAAAATCTTGAACGTGGAACGGGCGCGGTTTGACCGGATGTTGTCGAGCCAAGAGATCGGTAACCTCGTGATGGCGCTTGGCACCGGCATTGGCCGCGACGAATTCAACATCGAAAAACTGCGTTACCACAAAATCGTCATTATGACGGACGCAGATGTTGACGGCGCGCATATCCGCACCCTCTTGTTGACCTTCTTCTACCGGCAAATGCCAGAGTTGATCGAGGGCGGGTATCTCTACATCGCTCAACCACCACTATACAAGGTTTCTAGAGGTAAATCAGAGGTTTACTTGAAGGACCAGGCCGCGCTGGATGATTATTTGATCAATCAGGGCGTCGAAGGCGCAGTACTTAAATTAGGCTCGGGCGAGGAAATCATCGGCCAGGACCTGACCCGCGTAGTGGATGAAGCGCGCCAGCTGAAGCGTGTGCTGGACGCCTTCCCAACGCATTATCCGCGCCATATTCTGGAGCAGGCTGCTGTAGCCGGTGCTTTCGTGCCCGGCGCTGTTGATGCCGATTTGCAGGGCGTGGCCGACAAGGTCGCGGCGCGCCTTGACTTGATTGCACTGGAATACGAACGCGGCTGGCAAGGCCGCATCACACAGGATCACGGCATCCGCCTCGCGCGCATCCTGCGCGGTGTGGAAGAAGTACGCACACTGGACGGCCCCATGTTGCGTTCGGGTGAGGCCCGCAAAACCGGCAGTTTCACCCAAAGCCTGCAAGAGGTCTACAACACTCCCGCAACGTTGGTGCGTCGCGATCGGGGTCAAGTCATACACGGCCCGCTCGACCTGCTGCGCGCGATTCTGGAGGAGGGCGAAAAGGGCTTGTCGCTGCAACGCTACAAAGGTTTGGGAGAGATGAACCCCGATCAACTCTGGGAAACAACGCTGGACCCGGACGCACGGACCCTGTTGCAAGTACGCGTGGATGATATGGTCGAGGCCGATGATCTGTTCACCAAACTCATGGGTGATGTGGTAGAGCCACGCCGTGAATTCATTCAAAAGAATGCTCTGAGCGTGGAGAATTTGGATTTTTGAGCGGTTGTAGGTTTGCGCATAACACTTCGCACACCCCATAAATTTGCGCAGTTCGCCCACAGTTTTGCACTGCGCGATTGTCGGCATTGGCGACGAATTCAATCAGTTTTGGCCTAGTCGTTGTGGTTTCGACCCTTTGCATTTCTCAATCCCGCAAAGGGCAACTCTAAGGAAACTTGGATTCTCGCGAAGGTCTGCGATGCGCAGAAAGCTGACATTGCAAAGTTGCCGTTCAAAGTTTCGCTTGCCCGACCTGACCGTCCCAGATGGTCGGAGGCTCTTCTTGGAAGTGCGGCACTTTAGATTGTTGGCCTAATTGAGGCAAATTTAGGTACAGAGCATTTTTGGGCTACGTCAGCCAACGTAAACGCCAGGGAATATGGGCAATACGAAATCCAATTATCCAGATGACAATTGACGAACTATTGGTCGACTAATCTCATTGTCCGAGTAAAACCTACCATGCGAGCCTCAGCGCTGCTTTCGTTTGACCGAAATAATGCATCCAGAATGTTTTGGATGCCTTGCAGGCACATCCCTTGCCATAGCGTCCACGTTTCCGAGGTGCCGCAACGCTCCGTTGTTCAGCAATACGCCTCGCCCAGCATCATACCGGCGCTGTCCGAATCCGCTGGCTACGCATTCCCAGTCTTCCTTGGCTGCCGCGTCGCGGAATCTCGGTAGGTCATGCGGGTCATGTCGTCCAGGTGTTGATGCGACGTGATCGTGTTTCTTCGCATTACTTTGGTGGGTTAAATGGTGGGTCACTTGTGTTGTGCTGGGTTGCTGGACACTACCGGTTGTCGGCCTCGGCTTGGGGCGCATGATTGTCACGACGCCTTGAGGTTTCGGATGTCCTGGGACGGCCACGAGAGTTGCCGTCGGTTTCGGCGTCAACTGTGGAACCTGGCTAGGAACCGCCGTGGGAACCTGATTGGGGGTTGCGGTTGGGGCAAGCGGTGGTGTCGCCGTAGTACCGCTGGGTTGCGGAACACGGCCGGGCACTGCGACCGGAATCTGGTTTGGTGTTGCAGTCGGGACGAGCGGTGGCACAGCAGTTTGTCCAGTGGGCTGAGGTGGGACCTGACCAGGAACTGCGACTGGTATTTGGTTTGGCGTTGCGGTTGGCACAAGTGGCGGTACCGCTGTTGGGCCGGTAGGTTGAGGCGGAACCTGGCCAGGGATAGCTATCGGAACTTGATTAGGAGTTGCAGTCGGAACTTGCGGCGGCACCGCGGTAGGACCGGTAGCCAATGGTGGAACCTGATTGGGAACGGCTGTCGGAACCCGGTTTGGTGTCGCGTTTGGTGCCAAAGGCGGAGTTAGCGTCGGCGCTACTATCGGTGTGGGAACCTGACCAGGAACCGCTATTGGTGTCGCAATTGGAACCTGACCGGGAATTGCGTTCGGAACCGCGCCCGGAGCAAGGACTGGAACAGTAACGGACGTGGGTGTTTGCTGCGTTCCCTTAGGCGGCAACTGATTTGCCACCGGCTGAGTTGGGCCAGTAACTTGATTACCTGCCCCTTGCCCACCAGCCTGCCCGCATCCTTGGCTCGACTGGTGCGGGTTCCCTACGCCTCGGCACCACCCGTAGTGATTTCCGCGGGCAACGACCTGAGTAGCGGCCAGTTCTGCAATCAAACAAGCTGCAGTAAGTAAAACAATGCGGTTCCGTTTCATAACATCCTCACCAACTTGTTGTCAGAGCAAGATACGCGCCAGGATCGCCAGATTCGGTTAAAGGGCCGTCTCTCAAAGGGACACCGACGTATCCGGACAGAAATAGGTTTCGCTTGAACTCGATGTCCAAACCCAGACCTGTGGATGCCAGTGTAGCATTATCAACTTCAAAACTCGCAGGGTCATTGTTCGAGATGTAACCCACGTCGAAAAAGGCAAAGGGCGTTAGCCGATGAATGCTCTGAGAGCTGGGGAAGTAGGAGTGAGATACTTCGAATATCGCAGAAATCCCGGAATCACCGTCTACTTCGTCAAATCGATATCCGCGCAAAGCATAACGATCACCAAGGAAGTACTCTTCAACAGAGGGCAACCGGTCTGTTGTGTACTGCCCCCAAATCTCGGTGCGCCAAGCTGTGTTGGGCGACAAGCCCGTAAGTGGGCTTTCGTATCCGACGCCGCCTCGTAGATGCCAGAAAGAAGAGTCCCCGTCGTCAAAACTCGCGTCTGTCGTGTCGTTGTCATTGTCACCAAAAGATAAGGTTAGCCCCGCTTCCAGAGCTTGTCCCTTTGGATAGTTTTGCCCGTAAAGATACGTAAGGCCAACGACATTCGCGTCACTGGATAGTGGAACGCCACCACTGACTGAATCCGCTTTTGAAAGGCGATAGTCCAGCAGAAGATACCCATAACGGGCCACATCGCGGATCACGGGGTAACCCATCGCGACTGTGAAGTTCTCGCCGTCAATATCTGTTCTCGCAAAGTCCCCCGAGAGGTCACGTTTTGCGTTTATGTTCCCGTAGAAGATCTCACCGTATAGACCATTGCTGTTCAGCGGCGTGCGATAGGTAAGTGCGCCCCACAATGAGTGTTCATCGTCTTTGTCCCAATTGTAATTGCCTGATCCCTCAAATCGCAGCAAATCTCCGACGGTCAGCGTCGAATAAAACTCTTGTACGACATAAAAACTAAGCGCTTCTCCAAGCTCACGCGGAGGGTTGTCGAGTGTCGCACTACCGGCTTGTTTTCGCAGTGGCTCTCCCAATACTCTCAGCCGAGCACCAGTCTGATCCGGGTAATCAAGTTCGGTCGACAATTCCAAGTCAGGTATGTCCTCGGCCAGCATCACTGCCCGCTCAAATCGTTTCAGCGTTATGGGATAGGAGGTGGTGAGGGGCTGAAAAATCTTCTCTAGTGTTTGAAACGTACGCGTATCTACACCTTCAATTTCGATGGTTTGAATGCGCCCTTCATCAACAATTATGCTCTGCCCATCGGGACCGGGCCAGGCTTCAGCCAAAAAATAACCGTCTTCTCGGTAGATCTGAGTGATCGTTGATGCGACCTCCACCGCTGTGATGCGCCCTGACCGATTGAAGGCCAATTGACCGGCAAAAGTTAACAGCTCATCCGTATCATACACCGTTACGCCGTTGACTGAGTGCTGTGATGCTATGTCCCAGGTTTGTGCAATGCTGTATTTTGGAACCGAAACAATGGCCACAAAAGTGCAAATGATCGCAATTACAACTGAGTTGGTTACGGGCATTTTCTACAACCTTTGCATGATTGAGAATGTTAGAGCCTAATCCTATTACGAGGTTTGAATGTCTGAGCTTGCCGTTATTCAAATTTGATCACGACTGGTGCTTTCGAGATACACAGCAAACAGACTACAATGCGCCTTCGTCGCCCAGGAACTCGATACCAGCGGTCGCGCCATCACTGTAGGCAATGCAATTCCAAGGAGCACGATCCTCGCCAACACCGACAGTGACTTGTGTTCCAGCCTCGCTAAACGCGGATGAGAGCACAACGACTTGCGAATTGTTCGTCGTGTTGGCTACATCTCGCAAACATGCTTGCTGAGCCGGTGTGAGCTCGGCGGACGCACTGGATGTACTCGTGTCGTCACAGGCCGCAAGCATTGCGAAACAAGTTGCGCCTGAAATCATCACCATCTTGTTGGTCATTTTCTTCTCCCTCTGGGTCCGTTGAAATTAGTGAAATTGGATGCGTTTATTTGAAGCTCTCGCGTCTGCGCAGCCAATAGAACTTACCTCGATCCTTTGACTATCTTTCCCAAAACTTGCCGCGTGGGGCTTGCTCGGCGGAACAACATTTCGTTGACCATCGGGGCCGCCGACAATGTGCGAAGGCCGAATGACGACACTGGCGAAAGCTAGAACAAACTCTGGAAAGAGGGGGAGTACGTTAAGCTTCAGCATCGCGTCCTCCCAATGCTTGATCTTTGTTTGAGGGCCTCCGACCGCCAGCACTCACTCCAGCAGTCGGAAGGGCCCGACAAATCGGGCGACAGCGACATCAACGGAGGTAAAATGAAAGTTATGTCGAATTCGCATGTTTGAATCTATTTTTTCATAAATCAACATTTTTTCCGCGCGTAAATTTCTCTACGCTCTCGTACGATAGGCCTCTGCATTCAAACAAAAAGGTAAGTGAGAGCATCCATACAGGCGAGTTTGTTCTTCTAGGTGGCGAAACGTTTTGAGGCCGCACAGAGATTAAGAAAGGAATGAAAATGGGATTTATTGAGGCCGTTAAAACGTGTTTTTCAAAATACTTCCAGTTCTCCGGCCGGGCTATACGTTCAGAATACTGGTGGTTCTTCTTGTTTGTGGTTCTAGTGAGTGCTGCTTTGGCTGTGCTGGATACGATCCTATTCGGGACTAACCCCGAGACAGGGCAAGGATCTCGGGTTCTGTCCTCTGTTTTTCAACTGGCTGTTCTCATACCTATGCTGGCCGCCGGTTGGCGAAGGCTGCATGATACAGGACGACCTGGCTGGTATTTGCTGCTGCCGATGGCGCTCAGCATTACAACGCTTTTTGTTATGCTGGGTGGCGTGGCGTTCTTTTCGGTATTGGAGCAAGGGACCGAGAACCCTGACGCATTACGAGGACCCGCGGCAGTCCTGGGCGTGACCGGTATTGTTGTTGTCTCAATTCTTCAATTGGTTCTGTCCATTCTGATGATCTGGTGGTTGACGCGCCCTTCGGAAGAAGGCGCAAACGAATACGGCGAACCTGTTTCCTGACCTGGTTGCCGGGGCAATTGGCCGGAATCTCAGGCTGAATGACAGTGCGAACCGTAACACCATGGAGAGAGAAAAAGAGTTTCAAAACGATTTCCACTGGGACGCTAATGATGGTTATGGCGACCACTGCATCAGCGGAGTGGTCGTTCAACTCTGGGCCTATTCCCAATGCATTTATTCAAACCGGAAACATGACGCTGGAACTTCAGTGTAACCGTATTCGCTTTGCTCCGGCTGGATATGAGGACAGCCAGGACATTACGGACAAGCAGGGGCTTTCCATTCGTTTCTTGAAGAACGGAGCCACCGAAGTTGGAGCATTTCAGGTTGGCGCAGAAAACGCTGCCGTACAGATCGTTGATAACTATCCCGTCGAAGTTAGTTTCAATAGTCAAGAGGACTATGGTTTTGTACTGGGCCAGCTTGCGGCCAATGCATCTGTTAACCTGTCGATGATTGATCAAGATGTCAGCTACGGAATCTTTGACATGAAAGGTTCCAGCGCGGCAATTCGGTCCCTTCGTTCCGCCTGCGATTCAGATCCTAGCCAGCGGTCCTCCTACGAACCCCCCGAAGGCATCGTATATTGTGGTGGCGGAGCGATAGAGCGCGTGATCGAACCCGTAATTTTGGACAACTCGGGGGAAGAGTGGGACGCGCGAGTAACAGTCAACGGCGAGTCGATCAGAGCCATGACTGCTTACAGTTACTTCGGAAATTCTGAGCCGCCAGCCGGATTTGTCGTGGCCCTGCTTGGGGAGGACAGGTCCGAGTTTCTGATTTTTAACGAAGGCTCGGCAAACTGGCTGGAATATGGGGACTACCGATATGATCAGTGCAATTGATACCTTGTGCCAACCAGCTTTCCAAATAGCGCGTCAGATGAAGTGTTTGGTCGCCGGGATTGTGCTTGCTTCGGGCCTTGTTTGGACCTCACCAGATGTCGCGGCTGATGTATCGCGCCTTCCGCCCGGTTTGCAGGCGAAGGTTGATCTGGCGGCACGAGCCTGTGCGGAATTCAACGACGCTCAATTTGACTTAGATTGGGGTGCGGTTGAAAAGGTCGATCTCGACGGAGACCTACAACGCGATTGGGTTCTGAATGAGTCCGGTCTTGCGTGTTCAAGCGCCGCCTCTCATTTTTGCGAAACGGGGGGTGCATGTCGCACTTCCTGGTAGAAGAGGAGGCTCATTCCTTGCTCAATCAAGGCTGGACTGTTGCTGATTTGGGCGTCAACGCGTTGTCCTCGCAAACGTCCATGGATCCAATTGCGACGGAATAAATCCCACGTCATGCGTCAGCGCCAGTGCTTGGGATGGCCAAGCAAACACTTGGCGCTCGTCTGCTTGTTATTGGGAGTAAGTTGCATCTGGGCATCGCAGATAAACCTGAGAGCCTGTTTGTTCAACGAGTTCTATGTAGCATGCAAACTTATGGGCAAATCGTGCAGACTTATGCGCAAATACCGCGCAGAGTTATGGGCGAACTTCCAAGATTTTTTTAATGAAATCAATGTCGGCATTGCAGCGTTATGAGCGCCCCTACAGCGGTTTGTAGGGGCGCGAATAGCATTGCATTTCGTCTAAAGAATTGCGTATTTGGCATCCAAAGATAATTCTGCACAGTGCAAATTTTAGTTGGATTCATGCCATGATCGTGGCTCACGTGAAGCTTGAAGTCTGCCGCTTCCAGCTCAATGCGGCCTTTCGCGGTGCGACCCGCAACAGTATTCCGCAGTAGAGAAGATCAGGATCGTGCTGGACGGCCTAAAAGGCGAGGACAGCAATGCAGAGCTGAGCCGTCGTGAGGGCATCGCGCAGAGCGTTCCCTACTTGGCAAGTATAATTGACTGGATATGAATGATAACGATACGGAAAATCCATTTGTGTGTATTTTAGAAAGTGTGAAAGTTCATTTCGCATTGTGATGCTTAGTTAGGCTTATGAATTTGTCATCTACCTCTCTTTGGGTTGGCAGAATCCAGGTTTCAGCAGATACCGCGCCCGAAAAAGCGAGCCGCGTAAGCAAGCCCAATGTCTATTGGCCTTATCTGCCGCGCAGAGTTGGTCCTTCGTATTTGCTGGTAGTCAGGTAACGTTAGTTTGGGAGTAAGATATGGAATTACCAACACTAACGTACGAAATGATAGCCGTGCTGAGTCTATTGTCTTTTACGGTCTTACTTTTTGTTACCGAAATCATACGGATCGATGTTGCAGCAATTCTTGTTATGGTTTTGCTTGGCGCACTGAGCTATCTACCGGGGCTGGGTAATCTAGCCGATGTATCTAAGCTCTTTGAAGGTTTCTCCTCCAACGCTGTGATGTCCATCATCGCAGTTATGGTAATTGGGGCGGGGCTTGATAAGACTGGACTTATGTCAAAGGTTGCGGCCTTGATCCTCAAGAATGGTGGCACGACAGAGGCCCGGATAATCCCCATAATATCAACAACGGTTGGTGTCATCAGTTCCTTCATGCAGAACGTCGGAGCTGCTGCGCTTTTCCTTCCTGTTGTCAGCCGCATCTCAGCACGTACAGAAATCCCGATGAGTAGATTGCTGATGCCTATGGGGTTTTGCGCGATACTCGGTGGTACGATTACATTGGTCGGGTCATCGCCCCTGATCCTGTTGAATGACCTGATTGTTTCAGCAAACTCATCCCTTCCGGCTGACCAACAAATGGAGACATTTGGGTTGTTTTCCGTCACGCCTATCGGTGTGATGCTCGTGCTGACAGGGGTGCTTTACTTTGTACTATTTGGTCGTTGGGTCCTCCCAGCGCAGCGGGAGCGTGGGGAAGACGCAAGCTCAGCCCGGTCCATGCAGACCTATGTCGAAAACACCTATGGGCTTAGGGCCGATATGTTCGAGATACGTGTTCCTGAAGGTTCGATCATCATCGGGCAAACGCTCGCAGATCTAATGGTCGCCCATAACATGTACATTCTTGGCACATCTTATCGCGGCCACAAGGTCATCGCGCCGATGGCTGATACCAAGATCGAAGCCCCGGCGCGGCTTGCAGTACTTGGCCTGCGTCGGGTGGTTGAGCAACAGTTCGCTGAGCCTTACGGATTAGAGATCCTACCCCAACTAGATGTCTTTGCGGATGATTTCGCCGCGACGCAGTCTGGGGTGGCCGAGGTTGTTATTCCGCCCGGTTCTTCAGTGATCGGCCAAACTCCGATTGATCTGCGCCTCCGTCAGACACATGGTTTGTCTCTGCTGGCCATTCAGCGCGGCGAAGAAACACTGAGCCATGTAGAAACCGAAGATCATTCAGCAACGCATATCGGACAAGTCCCTTTGCAGGCCGGTGATACGTGTGTGGTGCACGTGCAGTGGGATCGTCTGACACGACTGAAGTCAGACAGGGATTTCGTCGTTGTCACCTCGGACTTTCCCCAGGAAGAGTTGCGGCCGCACAAGGTCGGCTGGGCGCTTGCCTTCTTCCTAATAGCGTTGAGCCTAATTCTGTTTTCCGATCTGCGCTTGTCATTATGCCTGTTGATCGGCGCTGTTGGCATGGTGTTGAGCCGGGTGCTCTCGATTGACGAAGCCTACGAGTCGATAAGTTGGAGTACTGTTTTTCTACTCGCTTCACTGATCCCGCTAGGTCAGGCGGTTCAGAACACCGGCACTGCGGATTGGATTGCAGCGCATGTGTTGGCCCTTCTGAAGGGGTGGCCGATCTGGTCTTTGCAAGCAGGGATTGCCGTTTTGGCAACGGCGTTCACGCTGGTCATGTCCAATGTAGGCGCAACTGTCCTGCTGGTGCCACTAGCAGTTTCTATTGCCGTATCCGCGGGTGGCAATCCGGCTGTGTTTGCTCTCACGGTGGCAATATCAACGTCCAACTCATTTTTGATCCCAACACACCAGGTGAACGCGTTGATCATGGGCCCAGCAGGCTACCGGGTGGTGGATTTCGTTCGCTCCGGTGGAATTATGTCTCTCCTTTTCTTGGTTGTCTCAATGACCGGGCTTGCGATTTTCTTCTGAGCCGCCTCTCGGCGATCCGTACAGAAGAACTCACAATATAAGGTTTTTGAGACCAAATTTTTTGGCGCGGGTTCAAAACGTCTGCAAAAAGGGCCTCCTCCGCGAGGGACCGAAGTAATGTGTCCAACTCAACCAAACCTGAAGTCGGTATACGCTGGAACTGGACCGTTCTTGTTTTATCGATCACTGTTATTGGACCAAGACCGTCGGCATTTTTGGAGAGTTCACGATGAAGTTCCTTCGTACACCGGACCATCGGTTTGACGGGCTGCCAGATTTCAACTTTGGCCCGAACTATCTTGATGTGGATGACACCGAGGGAAGTCTTCTCCGACTGCATTATTTGGACGAGGGACCGGCTCATGCATCACCAGTATTGTTGATGCATGGAGAGCCAACCTGGTGCTTCCTTTACCGGCGCATGATTCCGTTATTCAAGGACGCTGGCCATCGAGTTCTGGCTCCTGATTTGATTGGGTTTGGAAGGTCGGATAAACCAACAGAGCGATCCGACTACACCTACCAACGCCATGTAGACTGGATGTCCGAGTGGTTGCGGAAGGTTGACCTGACGGGCATCACGTTGGTTTGCCAGGACTGGGGTGGTCTAATAGGCTTGCGGTTGGTTGCGAGTATGCCCGAGCGGTTCTCGCGCGTAGTTGTGGCAAACACGGCCTTGCCCACCGGTGACGCACCCTTGGGTGATGCATTTCTTTCATGGCGGGAATACTCACAATCCGTACCCGCATTTAATTCGGGACGCATCGTATTCGGCGGCACGACATCTAAAATTTCAGAAGAAGAGGTCGCAGCCTACAACGCACCATTCCCGGATGCGCGCTATCTGGCAGGCGCTCGCGAGTTTCCAGTGTTGGTGCCCGACACACCTGATAATCCAGCTTCTGAAGCCAACCGAGCCGCATGGGAAACCCTCAAGACCCTCAACACCCCGTTTCTGACTGTTTTTGGAGAAGACGACAGGGTTATGGCGGGCGTAGACAAACTGTTCCAAAAGTCGGTCCCTGGGGCAGTTGGTCAAAATCATACAGTTGTGCCAAAAGCCGGGCATTTCATCCAAGAAGATGCTGGCACTGAGCTAGCACATGCGACTTTGAAATTCATTGAGCAGACATAGCAGCTATCAGATTAGTGTCTTCCCCTGCGGCCTCAACTCACACCAAATTTGCGACGCAAATGCTCAGCTAAGGCTGTTATGCGACGTGGTTGGGCCCGGCTCGGTGGAAACATCATTTGCAAAGGTTTCGGCGGTGGGAGGAAGTCGCGCAAGACAGAAACAAGTCTGCCAGATCGAACATCGTCGCCCACATCCAGTTCGGACTTCAATACGACCCCATGGCCTGCAATCGCCCAATCGCGGATGAGTGAACCATCATTGACTATTCGATTTCCCTTTACCGAAACGCGCTGGGCATTTGGTCCTGATCCAAACTCCCAAACGTTGTCGATCATGTCGCCAAACCTCATGACCAAGCAGTTGTGGTTTAATAGATCTTCTGGTTTTTCAGGCGTTCCAAATGAGGCCAGGTAACTTGGGGACGCACAAACGAAACGTTGGTAGCTTCCCAGATTTCGCAACCTGAGCGAGCTGTCTGTGATGTTGCCGAAGCGAACGGCGAGGTCAAAACCCTGGCCTACGAGGTCGACATAACCGTCCGAGAGGGACAGTTCGATTGAGACGGCAGGGTTCTTTTCGGTGAATTCGGCAATAACCTTGGAGACAATGCTCCGTCCCAAGTCAATGGGCGCGCTTATGCGAATTGGACCAGACAGAGTTTCGGCGCCGTGCCGAACAAGTGTGTCCAAGTCCGCAACCTCACTGAGAACGTTTCTTGCTCCATTAGCGAGTGTCCGGCCTTCTTCGGTCAGGCTAATGGAACGGGTGGTGCGGTTGAACAAAACCACGCCGTAATGTGCCTCCAGAGCCGCGAGCCGTTCGGACACTGTCGTACTCGACAACCCTGTCTCGCGCGCCGCGGCCACCAGACTGCCTTTCTCGGCTATGGTCAGAAACAAGCGAAGATTGTCTAAAAGCATTAAACGGAATTTCCGGATTATATGTTCGATCTTGCCCTGTTTATCCCGAAGGAGCTGCGGCGTAAATCTTGCGCATCGCTCAATAACACAAGGGATCTATTCCAATGGCCAAGCTGACAATCGTCGCCAACATCAAAGCCAACCCTGACAAAATTGACCTCGTAAAGGCCGAGCTGATCAAGCTCATCGACATAACCCGAGCCGAAGAGGGTTGCATCAACTATGACCTGCACCAGGACAACGACAACCCGGCTCATTTCGTGTTCTACGAAAATTGGGAAAGCCGAGAGCTTTGGCAAACCCACATGGGTGCTCAGCACCTTGCGGCTTACCTGGAAGCAACAGAAGGCGCCGTTGCAGAATTCGCCCTAAATGAGATGACAGTCATCGGTTGATAAAGAACCGGACAAAGGAGCACGTTATGAAAGCCGTGGGATACCTAAAGACAGGGTCGATTGATCGGGCGGACGCCTTAATCGACTTCGAGGCCGATAAACCGACGCCGAAAGGGCACGACTTGTTGGTGAAGGTGCAGGCCGTGTCAGTGAACCCAGTCGATACGAAAATTCGTCAAAAACGTGCTCCTGTAGGTCCAGCACCAGATATTCTGGGGTGGGACGCAGTAGGGATCGTCGAAGCAGTTGGCGAAGCGGTTGAGACTTTCAGTCTGGGAGATACAGTTTGGTACGCCGGGGCAATAAACCGGTCGGGAACCAATGCCGAGTTTCATCTGGTGGATGAACGTATCGTCGGGTCAGCGCCAAAGTCCATACCTGCAAAAGCAGCTGCGGCGATGCCGCTAACGACGCTTACTGCTTTTGAGATGCTGTTCGACCGCTTGCGGGTCCAAGATGCCGTTTCCGGCGGAACCAATACGTTGCTGGTTATTGGTGGCGCAGGCGGTGTAGGGTCAATCACCATTCAATTAGCACGGGCCCTCACTGACATGACAGTGATAGCGACGGCGTCCCGACCCGAGACACAAGACTGGGTTCGAGAGTTAGGTGCACACCAAGTCATCAACCACGCGGAACCTTTTGGCTCACAACTCAAGGCTCTCGGTATCGACAGCGTGGATTTCATCTATTCGACAAACCATTCCCAGCTTTATGCGTCCCAAGCTGGAGAGGTGATGACGCCCCAAGGTCGCTTTGGGTTGATCGATGATCCTGAGACCTTCGACATCGCGCCGTTCAAACCCAAATCGATCTCATTGCATTGGGAGTTCATGTACACTCGGTCGCTTTTTGGGACTGGAGATATGAATCGTCAAAGCGAAATCCTGAATCAGGTCGGCGGTTTGATAGACAATGGAAAGATCAGATCCACAGCAACCGATACACTTGGTAGGATCAATGCTGCAAACTTAAAGAAAGCGCATGCTATCCTTGAAAGCGGTAAGGCCAAAGGAAAACTCGTGCTTGAGGGTTTTTAGATGAGAATTGAGCGGCTGGATCATGTGAATATCGTGACGACTAGGTTGCCTGAGATGGTTACTTGGTATGAAAAGGTCCTGGGTTTGAAACCCGGGGCCCGGCCCGATTTTCCGTTTCCCGGAGCATGGTTGTATGCGGGTAATCACGCCGTGGTTCATCTTGTGGGTCACGAAGGAACACCTAACGTTGGCTCTGAAGTGAGGCTCAAGCTCGAGCATTTTGCGCTCTCAGCCACGGGGTTGAGCGCATTCGAAGAAAAACTGATCTCGAGTCAGATCCAGTATCGCAAAACTGAAGTCCCTGGGGCTGGAATGGTGCAAGTCCATGTGGCCGATCCTGATGGAAATCACATTCACATAGACTTTGAAGAAACCGAATAAGTGGCTAACCCGCGAAATAGTCGCAACGCAAAATCAAGCCGGTAACTTCTTGCCGATTAGGGAATGAGGTCCTTGCCGGGTTGCTTCCAAGACTTGCGTGGGACAACATTTATTGGGCGGTGCAAACGTCGATTTGGAGATCAGTATGCCGGACCTCAAAACTAACAAGAAAAACGTCATCGCTTTCTACGAAATGATGTTCAACGAGTGTCGACCTGCCGAGGCCATAGATATCTTTGTTGGGGAAACCTATACGCAGCACAACCCGCATGTTGGCGACGGAAAGCAAGCCTTTGTTGAGTACTTCGAGCGCATGGCCGCCGAATACCCGGGAAAGCGTGTGGACATCAAACGTGCGTTTGCTGAAGGCGATCACGTTGTTCTGCATTGCCATCAAATCTGGCCCGATGGTCTCGAGTACGCAGGGATTGATATTTTTCGCCTGGATGCTGATGGCAAGGTTGTCGAACACTGGGACGTTCTTCAGGAAGTTCCAGCAAACAGCGAGAATGACAATGGTATGTTTTGACTTCGTCGTTCTGACAGCGGTGCATGGAACTTCGAATGGGCCTGTCAGCTAAACCACCATAGTCAAAGGGCATAAGTCTGATCCAAGAGATCCGCCGAAGCGTATCTATCAAGAACCAATAAGGAAGGAGATAAATATGCTCCCGAAGAGTATTCTTGCGGCGACCCTTGGACTATTTGCAGCCACTTCGCTTCAAGCCGGAGTTCAAATTCGCTTCATAGAAGGCGCACCCAAAGACCGTTTTGTTCTGACAAATGTCGGATCGTGCGAATTAGAAACCTCGACCGTCAAAATTGACTTGTCGCAATCTGCTGGACGTCTGATTTTCGACGTTACCGAAAAAGGCGCGGGTGTAGAGGTATTCCAACCGCTCGAATTCGTTGAGGGTGCGGATGCACTGCGTCAATTTCCTTCGGTCGTGGACGGGCAGAATACAATTGAACTTGAGATCGTTTCCCTCGCAGCTGGGGACAAATTAGCCTTTACCATCGATGTGGACGACACGATCGGGCAACGCGAAATCACCGTAACGGAGTCGGAGATCGAAGGCGCCACGGTGTCATATACCGACGCGGATGAGACCAGTACTGCGACCTTCTCTTCCGAAGCGCTTGTCAACGTGACGACCAAGGGCTGCTGAAAGCTATCCCACAATGTCGAATTGGATGGTCCGCATAGCATTTCTTGCGCTCGTGTTGGGAGGCGGCATCCTGATCGGGATATTGACCGCGCCTGGCGATTGGTATGCGCAGCTTTCTAAACCTGCTTTCAATCCACCAAATTGGATATTTGGCCCGGTCTGGACGGTGCTTTATGTCTTGATCGCCATGGCGGGTTGGCGCCAGTTCGAAACAGACCGAAGCTCGACTGCCATGAAGCTGTGGTGGGCACAGATGGGTCTAAACTTTTCGTGGTCCCCAATCTTTTTCATACTGCAACTACCGTGGTTTGCGTTTGTTGTAATTGCCGCGTTGCTGGCTGTCATCGTCATGTTCATCGCTCTGGTCAGGAGCTCGGATCAGGTTTCCGCACTAGCCTTCCTGCCGTACTTTGCATGGGTCGCATTTGCCACTGTCTTGAACCTTTCTATTGCAATACTGAACTGAGAAAAAACGATATGCTTGGAAACTTCGCTGGGCTTGTTTCAGGTCTTGTTATCATCGGATCTATAATGGCACAGGCTGATGAAAATCTTGCAGAAGACTTCTCCAAGTCTCCGGAGACGAGTTGGGACTACGTCGCCGACACCGTCATGGGAGGAGTTTCTTCAGGACAGGTGCAGTTTCGTTCGGAACGTGATGTTGCGTTCGCCCGGTTGACCGGAACCGTCAGCACAAAAAACAACGGCGGCTTTATCCAGTTCCGACGCAAGTTGTCTGATCGACCAGATGAGGGTGTATCGGGCGTCAGGCTGTTGGTACGGGGGAATGGCGAGCAATACTTCGTCCACCTCAGGACACGTGGCACGGTGCTTCCATGGCAATACTATCAGGCCGCGTTCGCAACTTCTGACAGCTGGACCGAAGTCTCTTTACCTCTCTCAGGCTTCAAGGCTTCAGGTGCCATGTTGCGCGCTATTCCTGTTGCTGACGAAATCACCTCAGTTGGAGTTGTAGCCTACGGGAGAAATCACGAGGCCTGCGTAGATGTCAGCGAGATTGGTTTCTATTGAAGGTTTCCCAAGAGAGGGCTGCAATCTTCAAATTGGTCTGTTTGGAACCGCGCGGAATCTAAATTTACCAAACCATCTTCCCGATGAAATACATTCCGTAGATGCCCAAGCATCAACTTGGACAGGTCTGATTAGCCTGCTCAACAACAGCAACCGACATTGCCAATCCAATTGTCTTTGCTCATCGTTTCCAAGCGACTAAATTGGGTCCATGGAAGAAGTCACTCGACTGACCGAATGGATGATTACAGAAGGTCGTCGCTCCGGTGATCCTGTAAAGGTGGTGTCACAGTTTTGTTCCTCCTTGATCGAGGCCGGAGTGCCGCTTTGGCGTGCAAACATTGGCCAGCGCTTTGCCAACCCATTGCTTATTGCCTGGGGGGTAGTTTGGACGCCTGAAGGCACCGACAGCTACGACGTCACGCATGAGACGATGTTGACAGATGGCTATGTCGGGAGTTCATTCGAGTATATTCTTGCGAACAGAAAGCCACTTCACAAAAGTCTACGGCGACTAGACTTGGAAACAGAGCATTCATCCTATCTTGAATTTGCAGAGCAGGGTGGCACCGACTACTACGCTACTTTGCTCTATTACGGCGATGGATCGCTGCATGGATGTACGTTCGTTACTCAGGCAAAGGATGGATTCTCGCCCGAACATCTTAGGCTGATTGAAGCGGCCTTACCGGCCCTTTCTTCCGCCTTGGAACCTGTCACGATGCGAAAATCGTCTAAAGGTCTGCTTCGAACTTATTTAGGAGATGGACCTTCCGAGGCCGTCTGGAGCGGCAATATAAAGCGCGGAGAGCGAACAACTTTGGATGCAGTGGTTATGTTCTCTGATCTGCGAGGTTTTACGGCACTTTCCGAGACCTCTCCGGAAGAAGATATCTTCGACACGCTTAGCGACTATTTTGATCTGGTGGTTAAAGCCGTAGAGGACAACGGTGGAGACGTCCTCAAGTTCATGGGCGATGGCATCCTGTCGATCTTTACTATTGAAGCGCAAAAAGACCATGCCGACCGCTGCAGAATGGCGGCTCTTGCAGCGCAGAGTGTGCTGAGTGGTTTGAACGATCTCAACACCAGACGAGACGGGTTTCAAAAACCGCCTTTGGATGTTGGTATTGGAATTAACGTCGGGCAGGTCAGCTATGGTAATATCGGCAGCCCCGGCAGGCTTGATTTCACAGTTCTGGGCGGGGCGGTGAACGTTGCAAGCCGAATTGAAGGTTTAACAAAATCAACTGGTCGGAGAGTGTTGGCGACGTCAGCCGTTGCAAGTGCTGCTCCGAACATGTTCGTTAGCTGTGGGGATCACGAAATACGTGGCCTTGCGCAGCCCATTGAATTGTTCTTTCTCACAGAAGATGCACAATAATCAGCTATAGTTATTCAAAACAATCTACCTTCGGCATCTTACGACATTAGATGATCGCTAGAAATGAAACACAAAGCGCAAAAATCCACTAAGGCACGGCAAGCTGAACGTAACTGTTAGAGTAACCGGAAAACGGGACTTGCCCGTTGTCGTTCAGCTTCCCTGGAATGATGAACATGGCCATTGACTTTGGTAGCAGGCATTTTCCCGCCAGCATTTGATGAAATGAATATCTAGTCTGTATTAAGAATTGGATATTGGGAAATATCTGTGACTGATGACCTATGTCTTTTCTGCCGCCATCTTCGCAGGCGCCGGTGATGGCCAAGCGATCAGGTAGTTTGCAGAAACCTAAAGCTGGGACCCAATTGGTAAAATACTTAATAGCCCGGCAACTATGTGATCCCAGGCCGATCCTGTCGGCTCGAATTGGTATTCAAGAATGGTGCCATCATTGGCTCTTGTCGTCCATTTAAGCTGGCCAGCTTGCTCGAGCGTCACGTTATATGTGTATGCGGGTAGTGCGTCGTCCAAGGCTCCCATCGTCTGCGCAGTCAATGCTGGCGAGTCAATCAGAATTCCCATCTCGGTGTTGATGTTGACAGATCGCGGATCCCAGTTGAATGAACCCACGAACAAGTACTGGTCATCAATTGCAAATGCCTTGGAGTGCAGGCCTGACCTGGACTGAGCCCAGTTAATACCGCGGCGTTGGACTTGATAAGCGTCGGGTCGCAGCTCGTAGAGTTCTACTCCACCGCGTAGTAGTGCTCGGCGTTTCTTGGCGTAGTGTGCGTAAACGGGTGCGACGTCGTTAGATGCAAGTGAGTTGGTTACAACCTTTACGTCGACCCCGCGGTTCTCGAGTTCGGTCAGCCATTTCACACCGTTGTTGCGCGGCACGAAGTAGGCGGACACGATGTTCACTTCACTGCTGGCATTCTCAAAGTACGGAAGCAATTGAGATGCAAGAACGGGACCTGAGTTCTCGAGGCCCGCGGCCTTTGAAGGCGGATCAGCATAAAGTTTCGCTGGCAGCCAATCCAGTAACAGGGCGCCATCCGCGAAGTTCTCTTTTGCCGACTTTCTGAGCGCTGCGCCGTACTGCGTTTGCTTCGCTTCCTCGACGAGCTCATTCAACCTGCTGCGTGCATCGCTCAGGTCAAATTCTTCGGGTTCTCCGACAACCACGCGAGCCGGAACAGCGAATTCGCTGTTCCAGTAAGCGTCAAAGCTACGTGACACTTCGCGTACAACTGGGCCTGCGGCCAGCACATCAAGATCAGCATAGTTCATTTCTTCCCGCGCCAAAAAATACTCGGCACCGATGTTTCTCCCACCTACAATCGTGAACACGTTGTCTGCTGTCATGGACTTGTTGTGCATTCTGCGATTGATGCGTTTGAAATCAGTCAGACCCGCGATCAAAAGGCTCTGATCTCGCCAGAACGGGTTGAATAGCCTTATTTCAATGTTTTTGTGATTGTCCAACGCAGCGGTCATCGCGTCGTAGCCGGACGTATCCATATCATCCAACAACAGCCTGACACGAACACCTCGATCCGCCGCTTGCAATAGGCTGGCAGCGAACAGGTGACCAGTTGGGTCGTCGTGCAGAAGATAGTATTGCGCGTCTATCGTTCGCTCGGCCGCAGTGGCCAACAACAGCCGTGATACGAGCGCTTCTTCTCCATCACTGATCAGCTTGATGCCTGACCGACCGTCTTTAGGATCCCCAAGGCGATTGGCCGCCTGACCCAGAGCCGTGCTGGAATTTGCCGGTAGCGCAGCTGATACCGTCTTTTCATACGTGCGGGTTTTCGGAGCGCAAGCGACAAGAAACAGCGCGCAATAAACACTAATCACGAACTTCCACAGCGCCATTGGCTTTCTCCAACCCTATGCCCTAGGTGACTACGCCCGAGCACGCGATTGCAAGTTTGTTCTATGAAGCCTGAGGTTGTTTCGTTCGCTAGTGTTGATTTCGTAACTCTCGCAAGCGCCATGTTGTTGGTTTGCGATTTCGACACACCCCTAGATCCCACGGACTATGGCAGAACCCAGATGCGTCGAACCACACCGCTCGTAACCAGTTTCCGTGTTATAAGTCTCTGATCAGGTAAAATGATGCTCTCTGATTTTGGAAGTTTAGGTGCTCTTAGCATTGACGTGTTACGATTCCGCCCCACAGTTTTGACGCAGATTTTCGGAGCATGCAGAGTGTTTGTGAGGACCACCGCCTTATTGATTTTTGCTGTGTCGACCCCGGCCACGGCATTGCAGCTTCGCGAAACAGGGCGTTATGAACTTAATCAGCCCGCAAGTCTTGACTACGATCCGACCTTTTGTGGGTTGTGGATTGCGAACGAGGGGCCCGAGGCAATTCTCGTTACATTGCAGGGTGATGAATTGCGCCGTATATCCAGCGATCTCTTTCGGATCAAAGCAATTGCTGTTGAAGGGGATCACTTGTTGCTGGGCGATGGTCACGGCAGTCTTCAACGTGTCACCAAGGACGGATCACGCCTGGGAGCACCCTTCGAATTGGAAGGTGGTTTCGCGGATACGGAAGGAATTGCGATCAACGCCAAGGGACAGATCGTGACCGTCGAGGATGACCCCGAACGGTTGTCGTGGTTCACTTCAGAGGGTGCTTTGACGGCGAGGTTGGATACCATGAAGCTCTCTCCTCCCTTGAGTGAGGCGCAGGGCATCGCGATTGATCCGCGTACCGGCCACATGTTGATTGTTGATGACTGGGAAGGGTCAAACAGCCTGTATGAGTTCACGGCAGATGGCCAACTTCTCGCCCAGCAAAGTTTGTTGGAATTCGGAACCGATCCAGAAGGCATCGCCATTAGGCCGGGGTCCAATCAACTGTTCGTTGCATTCGACGGTGGCGCGAAGATTGTGACATTTGACTACACGCCCACTTTGCCTGAAGGATCGCCGCCGCTCCCGCCGGGCGCGGATTGCATGATGTTCTGAAAATTTGGTTGCTTGATTCGGCTGGCGCAGGTTTCGGCTAGTCGCGCTCGCTGTCCAAAGTTTCGCGTATGAGCGTCAGATTAGGCAATGATTCATGGAACGGTTCAGGCCCGAGTTCGGACAAAACTGGAGCCAGGGATTCCGACATCCGCTCCATACAAGCTTTCAAAAACTCCGCGCCTTGCGGTGTAGGCCGAGCAATTTTCGAACGCTTGTCATTGGGGTTGGCTTCAAGAGTAATCAGGTCATGATTTTCAAGACTGGAAAGCATGTGCGTCATCGAAGTTTTAGGCACTTGAAACGCGTTCGAAAGTTGCTGTGGAGTTTCACCCTCGGGACGCCGTACCAGATGGCCCAAAATTCCGAATTGAGTCGCCGTCATTCTACCAGGCAAGAACGCTTCCAGCTTGGTCGAGATCAACTGATTGATGATCCCGACCTCGGTGAAGAACCGGTAGACTTCATTGGTCTCATCTTCAGGCTTCATTCAGAATTCGTGTCTCCAGCGGCCAGCGGGGTGTGGCAATTGGTTCGGGTCCATACCCCAAGCGCAGCAACATTTGCACTGTGTGGCCCGGTGACGCAAGAAGCTCATGCGCCAGAGCGTATTCATCGGCCATCTCGGGATATTCCTGAAGGGCCTGACTGACCGGATGAACGCCCAGGCCCATTTCTGTTGTCTTCAGGTAGAAACGCATCAATTGACGTCCGGCATCGAGTTGATCGCTTCGCGTATTTGTGGCGGTTGTGAGGACTGCGTATTGCGGCGTCGCGTCTAGCATAGCGAAGTAGCCTCGCATGTGTGACTGAGTGCCTGGGTGATCAACGTTCATAAGGGTCTCGTTGTCCAACAGGCCGGTAAGTCGCAGCGTTTCCAGCATGGGATCGCGTAATTCAATCCCGTCTGGGTTGGCATTGATTTCTGCTTTCCCGATCCGCATCAGGTCGACGGATTCTTTCAGGGTCTGCGGCGTTCGCATTTCGATTTCAAAGGCGCGTTTCGTGAGGTCTCGAACACGGGCCGCTAGATCCCCATCGGAAATCAGAGTGGCATAGTTTTCAAGGACCAACATTTCCGCCTCGGACAGCCGCTGTTCAGTGTACGGTTCTTTGTTTGAATGTCGGTTGAGGATTTGATCTGAAAGTGGATCGGATGCCCCGCCCGGCACAAACACTGCTTCTGCGACGGGTCCGTCATCCCCATCTGGCAGCAACTTGACCTCAGTATCAAAACCGAGAGCACTTGCTGCCAGAACCATCGTCTCAACAAATGCGCCGAGGCCAATATAGAGCTGGCGGTGGTAAGGATCGGTTTCAGGAAGCTCACGTTCAGGATCACGGTGGATGCGCACTTTGTCTTGCCCAACCAACTCGATCAGCCAAGGTTGCAAATTGTGCGGATTGGGGGCGAGAATTGCGTAGGACAAAGCAGCCTTGCGTGGGTCATCATACGGTTTTGGCGTCCACGGAGCTAAAGCTTCATGGGGCGTACGTGTCGTGAGAAACCCTGCCGCGCCCGTTGCCGCCAGTATTGTGCCTCCGCCTAGAATCTTGAGAAAACGTCTTCGGTTTGGCATCTTGACTCTCCAATAGTACGATATCGAACTAAAATAATACGAAATCGTACTATTTCAACCCCAATCGATGCAGTGATTGTTTGAGCGACTAGAAAAAAGAAAATCAGAGCAGCCGGAGGCAACTGCGGGTTTCCGTTATCAACAAGTATTCGGAGCGCCTTTAGTACCGAAAATAAGCAGTTATTTTAGATGATTATTTACCGGATACGAGAAGATCAGAGGCTGTTGAGCCGATGCTTTTCGAGTATCTCGCAAAGCATAGCCTTGGCTTGCAGCCTGTGTTCTCGATGACGTTCACGGGCGACATCCGGACGACCTTCACTAATCGCTTGGAAAACAACCCGATGATCTTCATTGGATTTGACGGGCAGGGGTCTGATGAACAAGGTCGTTGCGCGCGCGCGGCGCACCTGGTCGCTCATCATGGCGACAATCGCTTCGACCCGTTTGTTGCCGCCCAACCGAACGAGCTCTTGATGAAATAACTCATCGGCCTCGGCCCAGGCTTCAAGATCTTCGGCTTCGATGGCTCGGTCCATCTTCGCAATTGATCCAGCAAGTACCGAAAGTTCATCTTCTGAATAACCCGCTTCGGCAGCGCGTTGTGCAGCGAGGCTCTCGAGCTCCGTCAGGATGTCGTAGATTTCACGCATATCGTCTGATGAAACCGGCAGTATCCGCACGCCTTTGCGGGGCCGCATCTCCAACAACCCTTTGCTTTCCAACATCAGCGCAGCTTCCCGTATCGGGGTGCGGGACATACCAAGGGTTTCGGCGAGTTCCGACTCCAGGTGGTCCGTTCCGGCTGCAAGTTCGCCGGACAGGATCATCTGCCGCAAATCCCTAACGGCGCGTTGCGTATTGGAAAGAGTTTTTGCGTCTTGACCCTTCACGGCGTCTCCAGGTTGATCTTTCGTCCTTCCGCAGCCGAGAGATAGATGCTCTCTTCGATGCGGATCACGTCCAAATAGTCTCGAGCCGTGTTTTCCAGCGGCGTGCCCTTTACAAGGCCTGAAACGACGTGACTTTGCAAGGCGTGGACGCAATCGCCGCCAAATCCATTATGATCGCTTGGAGGTAGAATTTGCTGCTGCGTCTGCTTTCCAAAAGCGCGGAGTTCAACTGAACCATCGCCGTTAAGAACCAATGATCCTGTTGTTCCTTCAATGAGAGCTTCACCCATAGTTTGACGCAGATTTTTGGCGCAGTGGTCAAGACACCTGTTCCCATCGAACAGAGCTTTCAAACCGTTGGGATGATCAAACAGGATATAGCCGGCATCCTCACCCGCGATAATGGGGTTCACTTGGCGCAAGTCCGCATAAACTGCGCTGGGCGCATCGAACAAGAATCGGAATGTGTCGACCCAGTGAACCGCTGTTTCATGAACCAGGAAACGCGGCATGTCCTGAAAGTACGGCTGCCGGTCAAGATAGGCTCGTGGTCCCTGTCCGTCGCCGGGCCGAAGCCGGAAAGTAGCTTGCAAAGGTGTACCAATTCGACCCTCGGTCATCGCCTCTTTGATTGCGCGATACCAAGGTTGAAAGCGAAAGTTCTCGTGTACAACAATAGTTGCTCCTACCGCTTCGGCCTCTGAAACAATTTTCTCAGCTTCATGCAACGACATGCAGAAAGGTTTTTGGCAGATCAACCACTTTATTCCAGAGTGCAGCGCCGTTCGGATGGCATCGGCCTGCGCAACAGGCGGAAGGATGATGTCCACGAGATCTGGTTGTTCCGCCTCCAGCATTTTCGATAGATCATCGTAAGCGGCCAGTCCTGTTTCTTTCGCCTTTTTGATGTCACGGTTGCAGGATGCAATCGGAACCGCTCCGGGCATTCGAGACCAGCTTTCGTAGTGGAACTTGCTGAAATACCCCGCACCTACGCACGCGACGGTGATGGCTTGTTGAGTATTCATGCCAGCAATGCTTCCAATACCGATGAGGCTGTGTCCTGCGTTCCTGCTGTGCCACCTAGGTCACGCGTCAGGTTTTGACCGCTCTCAGTCACCTTTTCCACGGCTTCCCGTAAACGTTCGCCATCTTTGGACAGTTCTGGATGATTATGGGTCAACCCTAACCATTCAAGCATCATTGCTGCAGACAGGATCATCGCGAAAGGATTGGCAATGTCTTGTCCCGCAATGTCCGGAGCAGAGCCGTGACAGGGTTGGAACACGGCGTGGTTCAACCCGATATCTGCTGAAGGAGCCAATCCAAGACCGCCCATAAGACCGGCGCCAAGGTCAGAAAGGATGTCGCCGAACATGTTTTCAGTCACCAAAACATCGAATTCCCAAGGCTTCTGCACCATCCAAAGCGCAGTGGCATCAACATAAGCATGGTCTGCCCGCAATTTGGGATGGCGAGCGGCTTCAGCGTCAAACATCGATCTGAAGAATGCAAAGGCGCGGAACACATTGGCCTTGTCGACACAGGTAACCCGCCCCTTGCCACGCCCTGAAGCCTTTCGGTTTTTGGCAAGTTCAAACGCGAACCGGAATAGCTTTTCAGATATCTCGCGCGTGATCAAAAGGGTTTCACGTGCCTCGTCTTCGGTGACTTCCCCCGCGCCTTGAGTGAAGAACAACCCTTCAGTGCTTTCACGAATCAAGACAAAGTCGATCTCTTTTCCGGGAGGCAGCGCCAAGGGGGTCATTTGTCCGCTGCTAACCTTTACCGGACGCACGCCGGCAAAAAGGCCGAGCTGCTTCCGCAGGTCGATCTGTGGTGAAATCTCGGTTCCGTCAGGGTAGCGAACATCCGGCAAACCCATTGCAGATAGCAGAATCGCATCAGCCTTGCGTGCAGTTTCAAGTGAACCAGTCGGAAACGATTCTCCAGTTTTGGCGTAGTGGGCTGCGCCCGCCGGAGCGTCTGTAAACACCAGTTCGTAGGAAGGACTGCCGCGCGAGAGCTGACGCAGAATTTCAAGCGTAGGGGCCATAATTTCCGGGCCGATTCCGTCCCCGTGGAACACTGCCACATCATAACTTTTCTTCATCTTAGCCCGCTTCCTTCCCGTTTCGCATTCATAGCGCGATAGCAGCTTTCACTACAGTTCGTTGACAACGCATTCTTTAATGTATACGCAAATAAATGCAATAATAAACGCAAAGATGTTTGGGAGGACTTGGAAATGAAACTGAAGCTAGGGCAGTTGGCGGCCGCAGCCGTGATTGCAACCGGGATTTCAGGGGCTGCTACCGCGCAGGATTACCCTTACCGTGATATCACCACAGCTGTGGTCTGGGGGGCCGGTGGCGGCACGGACACGATCAACCGAATGATCATGGCCGAAATGGAAAAACACCTTCCAGTCTCGATCAATGTGATCAACCAAACCGGTGGGGTCGCAGGCTCCAACGGCATGGTCTACGTCATGAACCAACCAGACGATGGCTATACACTGGTTGGTCTGTCTGAATCGAACGTCACCGCTGCTGTGCAGGGTGGTTGGGATAAGAAATTTGACTTTTGGTATCCGTTTATTGTTGGCGGATCACCCGATCTGATCTCGGTTCCGGCGGACAGCCCTTACAACACTCTGGAAGAACTGGTCGACGCTGCCAAAGCCGCTCCTGGCACTATTCCCGCTGCCGCGTCCGGCGCGGGTTCGATCCACCACTTGAATCTTCTCGCCATCGAGAAAGGGTCCGGTGCAGAGTTCAAGTTTGTTCCATACAAAGGCTCAGCGCCCGGGCAGGAAGCGGCGATAGCAGGTGAGGTTGCGTTGGTTGTGACTTCGCTGGCTGAACAAGCTCCTTTGATCGAAGGCGGACAATTGAAGCCACTTGCTATGTTGACACCGGAAGATGCGCAGATTGCCGGAGCTACAGTGCCATCTGCCTTTGGCATCTATGACGGTCTCGACAAGTATCTGCCGCTAAAACAAGCCATCGGATTCGCCGTTCACAGCTCGGCTGGAGATGATGTGAAGGCGGCCCTCGGCGATGCGTTCGAGCAGGCGATTGCATCCGATACCGTCGCTGAATGGGCTGAGGCAAACAATTATGATGTCGGTGGTCAACACGGCGAAGAAGCTCAAGAATTGTTTGCGAACCTTGAGGCTACTTTTGCCTATACCTTGCAAGATTTGGGCGCTGCCACGGTCGATCCAGCCTCGCTGGGTATCGAGAAGCCCTAATCCGATCAATTTTGGAAGGGCGCGTTTGATCGCGCCCTTTCCTCTAGGAGGCAGGCATGGACAAAATCGACGAAACACTGGTCATGCGGACCCGCGATTTCTGGGCTGCTATTGTTCTAATAACAGTGTCCGTCTTTTTCCTTTGGAAAACGTTGGACATCCCACTTTGGGGTGAAAACCGCGCAGGTGTAAGTGGGTCGGACTGGTACAACTCGGCTGCAATTGTACCGTTGTTCATCTTCGGTGGATTGCTTGTGTTGTCCTTCGTCTTGCTGGCTATTTCGATCTGCTCAGGTGGAGCCCAGAACGCGCTCACGGCTTTGGGGATCGGATGGGATAAGTGGGAAGCCTATCGAGCATCAACAATAGGCTTGATCCTTCTTGCATATGTCGTCGGACTGGTTCCCAGAGTGGACTTCATATTGTGCTCGGGGTTACTGATTACAGCTTTGACTTACGGCTACTACGGCGGTCACGCGCGGCGTGCTTTGGTAGCTTGTATCGCAGTTGTCTCTGCCGGGCTTTTTGCGTTCGCCGTATTTCCCGCGCAGGCGGAATGGAATGCACACAGTGATGATTGGTTTACACTGGCCCTATGGGTCTCGCTATCACTTTTGGTGCTGACCAAAGCGGCTTCCGAACGCGTTTTGCGGGTCGTTCCTTTCGTCGCGATATTGGCCCCGCTCATCCTCGTTTGTGCGATGGCCTTTGTTTTCCGGCAGAACGTGCCCGCGCGCGGCGGGCTGATCTTCAAGCAAATCGAATACCACTACTACGTGACGCTTCGTCCGCTATGGAAAGACTGACCGGATGGACTTTATTCTTTCGCAACTGGCTGGATTTGGGACTGCCTTCGTGGGTCTGGCAGTGGACCCGCTGACCTATCTGTATTTGATCGCATCCGTGTTCCTGGGCATCACGTTCGGCGCATTGCCCGGCCTTACGGCAACCCTGGCTGTGACGATCCTGACGGGATTTTTCGGCAACAAGATCCCATTGGACTATTCGCTTATCGCTTTGCTCGGGGCCTATGTCGGCGCGATTTACGGCGGCTCTTACCCGTCTATTCTGCTGAACATACCTGGCACAGCAGCCAGCGCGGCGACGGCCATGGATGGCTACCCTCTGGCCAAAGCAGGTCGAGGGGGCGAAGCACTTGGTCTGACCACAACGGCCAGCTTTATCGGTACGGTTATCGGGACTATCACGCTTTTGATTTTTGTCTGGGCACTGCTTTTGGTTTCGAAGAACATCGCGAGTCCGGAAAAAGCACTCTTGGCTTTGTTTGGCATCCTTCTATCTGGCACACTTATGAGCGAGGATCTGGTGATCAAGGGATGGATCGCCGGTCTGATCGGGCTTGCAATGTCTATGGTGGGGCTCGATCCGCTTCTGTCTGAGCCGCGCTATACTTTCGGCTGGTCTTACTTGTTGAGCGGGTTTCAGGTCGTGCCAGTTTTGATGGGGGCCTTCGCCATCCCCCAAATTATCGACGGCTTGAGGCACGTTGAGGCCGGGAAAGTTCTGGCCCTGAAAGGTCGCATCCTTCCGAACCTACGCTCCATCCGACGCTACCTGCCCACCATTGGCCGGTCAGGAGTGATTGGGACCGGGGTAGGAGCGCTTCCTGGCGTCGGCGAAGATGTCGCCGGTTGGGTCAGCTACGGTGTCGGCAAGACCGTATCTGCTGAGGGCGATAAGTTTGGAAAAGGGTCATTGGAAGGTCTGCTATGCTCTGAAACAGCAAACAACGCCTGCATTGGGGGCGCGCTAATCCCGCTTTTGGTTTTGGGCATTCCCGGTTCACCACCCGCCGCGGCTTTGATGGGGGCTTTCAAGATCAACAACGTGATCCCGGGCCCCACGATAGACCCCGAGATCATTCTGCGCGTAGTCGCAATCCTAGTGCTGGCATCCCTGACTATGTTCTTGATGGGCCTGTTCACTGCTCGGGTCTTTATCAAAATACTCGCCATACCGCAGACCATCTTCTTGCCGGTTGTGATGGTTCTGACAACAATCGGGTCCTTCAGCGTCGGTGGTGGCATCAATGATCTCTACCTGATGCTTGGTGTCGGCGCCGTTGCCTATTTTATGAACCTGATGAAGTACCCAATCGCTCCATTGGTCATTGGGGTTATACTTGGAAGCCTGTTTGACGAAACTTTCCGCCGGTCGCTGTTCTTGTCGGACGGGGATCTTTCGGTCTTCTTTTCGCGACCCGGTGCGGCCATTCTACTTGTGCTCAACGTTGGTTTGATCCTCAGCCAACTGCCCATGGCAAAGCGCGCTTTCTCACGTTTGAAAGGACTTTCCGTCTGATGTTTGTGGTTACCGTCACCTTCACTCTCAAGCCCGGTACGAGAGAAACCTTTTTGCCGCTAATGGTCGAAAACGCTTCAACCTCTCTGCGTGAAGAACCCGGATGCCAGCAGTTTGACGTTTGCCTCGGCGACGATCCCGAGACAGTTTTTCTCTATGAGGTTTATCATGACAGCGTGGCGTTCTCCGCCCACCTAGAAAGCGCGCATTTCCAGTCCTTCGATACGGCTGTGGCTGATATGATCGCCACCAAGACTGTTCAACAGTATTCCGAGGTCATCCGATGAACGATTGGGAAATTCACGCCGTGAAATACGCGGATCGCAATGCCCGCACTCGACGCGACAGCTTCATATTGGATGACAATCACGATGCACCTCACGCGATGGACTATTTCGTTTGGGTGCTCAAGCGTGGCAACAAAGTTATTCTGGTCGATACCGGATACGACGGCGACGAGGCAGCCGCCCGTGGTCGTCCCATTGCGATGGACCCACGCGAGGCTTTGCGCCCATTAGACATCATGCCTGAAGCGGTGACCGAGGTTATCGTGACCCATCTCCATTATGACCACGCTGGGGGGCTGCATATGTTCCCAAATGCGAAGTTGCACATGCAATCGGCGGAAATGGCCTTCGCCACAGGTCCCTGCATGTGCCACGACCACTTACGTGCGCCTTTCTCGGCGGGCCATATCTGCGAGGTCGTAAAGCGCCTCTATACAGGCAAGGTCGTGTTCTACGACGGAGAGGCCGAGATAGCAGATGGGGTGACCGTACACTGTATCGGCGGGCATTCGCGGGGGTTGCAATGTGTTCGTGTAAGAACAGCAGCCGGGTGGATGGTTCTGGCCTCGGATGCCTCGCATTACTACGAGAATTTCATGGCGCGAAAAGCTTTTCCCATCGTTGTCGATTTGCAGGACATGATGGATGGTTTCAAGACCCTAGAGAGGTTGGCCTCACATCCTCGACTTATCGTGCCCGGCCATGATCCACTTGTGCGCGAGATTTTTCCCGTCGGAGCAGCACCGCACATCCATAGGCTGGATCCAGGGCCGACGAAGGACATTAAGATATGCTAATCGGCGTCATAGCGGACGATTTCACTGGTGCGAGCGACATTGCGAACACCTTGGCAAAGGGCGTCGAGCCGGAAGGTGGATTAAGAACCGCGCAGTTTCCAGGTATTCCGGATACCCCGGCCGACAAAGAGATCGAAGCGGGCGTCGTCTCACTCAAGATCCGCACTGCACCTGTCGAAGAATCTGTTGCGGACAGCCTGCGAGCCCTGCGATGGCTTAAAGATCAAGGATGCCGCCAGTTCATCTTCAAGTATTGCTCGACCTTTGACTCCACTAGGCAGGGAAATATCGGCCCGGTTGCGGAAGCGTTGGCCAACGAACTGGGCGCGCAAAAGGTGGTTTTCTGTCCAGCCTTTCCGACAACGGGGCGCACCATCTATCACGGCCATCTATTTGTGCTCGGCAAGCTGTTGAACGAGTCCGGGATGGAAAATCACCCTCTTACTCCGATGACGGATGCCGACATCAAGCGTTGGTTGCAGTATCAGATCCAAGAAGCGGTTGGGTTGGTTTCAATTGACGCCGTGACGCAAGGACCAGAGGCGATTGCTACTGCTTTGCGGAACGTCGACGAACGCTTTGTGATCGGTGATGCGATTTCGGACGAGGATTTGCTGGCCTGGGGCGAGGCTCTGAAGGATGCCCAGCTCATTACTGGGGGATCTGGGATAGCGCTGGGGCTACCCAAGAACTTCGTCAGAAGAGCTTCGTCCAAAAGAGGTGGCAGTGTATTCACAGGTATCGCTGGGCCCGCCGCTATCCTTGCAGGGTCTTGCTCAGGTGCGACCCGTGGTCAGATCGATGTTCATGCTAAATCCCATCCGACCTTCGCCATTGACGTTCCGGGTGTTATGTCCGGGGATGTGACCACGCAAACGCTTCTGGATTTCTTTGAAACGCATCCGGGTCAGGCACCGCTCGCCTATTCATCGGGAAGCCCGGATGATGTGCGCGCGGTACAAGGTCAATTTGGCCAAGAAGCCGTGGCGGAAAAGCTGGACAATCTCTTTGCAGATACCGCGCGCGAGCTTGTTCAGAAGAGCTACAAGCGATTGGTGGTTGCCGGAGGGGAGACGTCGGGAGCTGTCGCCAAGGCTGTCTCTGAGGCACTGGGATCACCGGCCATGTCACTAGGGCCAGAGATCGACCCGGGCGTACCAGTCTTGAGCGTTGGAAAAACTGAACCCATTGCGCTGGCTCTAAAGTCTGGAAACTTCGGCGCTCCGGACTTTTTCGCTAGGGCGCTCAAAATGATGGAGGCCGGCAAATGAGTTCTAAAGAACAGGCGCTGCGAAAGCAGATGTCGGACCTGTGTGCATCGCTGTTTGCGCGCGGATTTTCCGTCGGCACTGCTGGCAACGTCTCTGCGCGTCTGCACGACGGCATCCTCATGACACCAACCAATTCCACCTTGGGCGATATCGACCCCGAGCGCATCGCTAAGATTGATTTGGATGGCAACCACGTCTCCGGCGACAAGCCGACCAAGGAGGTCTTTCTGCATCAAGCCTTCTATGAGACGAGGCCACAAGCTGGTGCAGTGGTGCATCTGCATTCGACCTGGGCCACTGCACTGTCGTGTCTGGAAGACACCGATCCAGACGACTGTATTCCACCGCTTACGCCATATGTGGTTATGCGTGTCGGCACAGTCAAACTGGTTCCATACGTCAAGCCGGGCGACCCGACGTCCGGTGATTTGATCCGTGAACTGGACGGCAATTATAGTGCTGTTCTGCTGGCCAATCACGGACCCGTCGTATCGGGAAAGGACCTCTTCTCAGCGATCTGTGCGGCAGAAGAGTTAGAAGAAACAGCCAAGCTGCTCGTGACACTGCGCGGCCTGCCAACCCGCCTACTGGATGCAGAACAAGTCGCAGAACTCAAAGAGACTTTCGGAAGGATTTGATCTGGCACCAAAATGGTGCGTGTGCAAACTATCGGGCAAATCGTGCAAAGTTATCCGGTGACTTACCTCAGCAGATCTCAAGCGATACAACCCAGCAAACGATTGGCGGAGAACGAGTTTTTTATAAGGCCACGTTCACCACTATAGACGGTACTGATAACTATGTCCTCTACCCTTTAGAGGTATCGACGACAGCGGGTGACTATTATGGCGGGGCAAGTAGCTGGTTCTTTTCGACGACCGGGCCTTGCTAGAAGGCGTTCCGCTTGCATTAGCCAGCATAAGCACAAACAATCCGAACAAGATGAATTACGTATGCTTTGTCGATGGAACGCAATCGAAACAGCCACAAGTAGCGTAATTGTTCAAGGCCTCTCAGGCGGTGATGAGATGATCCAGGCGGATGGGAGACCAGTTAAGATTTGATGGGTTGGCGCTCATGATGTGAGCCTTGCAGAATGCCTTGCAAATCAGAAGCTTTGGCCTGTGAAGACTGATATGAATGCGCTTGGACGCGGAATCCCGAATTGTGATCTCTTTGTCTCGCAACAACACTAAGTTTCTAGCGGCCAAAACGGACTTTCGCCGCGGTGGAACGAATGTCGGTTTTTTGGATTTCAGAAACTTAATGAGCGCTGATCTCCCGCGGTTTTTTCCCCTTGTTTATGCTGTGTTTGCCTTAGTAATTGGACTTTTTTTGAACCAGTGGTAAGTTCATTGTTGACAATTTTGGACTCCATTTTACAGAATCGGCCATGATCCATCCAATTGATCGCACGCTAGATATCGTTGTCCTGGTGAGTCCGCATTTCAATGTTTCGGCGACTACGTCTTTCGTGGATCCTTTCAGAATAGCCAATTACCTGACAGGTTCGGCTCGATTTTCTTGGACCTATGTCTCGGACCTCGGTGGACCAGTTGAGTCTAGTAGCGGCCTAGTCGTTGACACTGCCCCATTGGCGGCCGTGACTGGGCGCAAGCCCTGGCTGGTTCTGGTGAGTACAAGTTGGTCACCTGAACGTCACGGAACATCTCAGTTTAAGGTGGCCCTTCAGAAGTGGGAGGCGTGCGGGGCAATCGTTGGCGGCTTGGATACTGGTGCGATTGTTCTTGCGGCTGCTGGACTGCTTAAAGGCAAGACAGCGACGGTTCACTATGAGCACATCGATGCCTTTGCTGAAATGGCCCATGATACCACAGTGTCAGAGAACATGATTGTTATGGATGGAAAGATGTTCACTTGTTGCGGGGGTTCCGCAGCGACCGATCTGGGTTTGCGGTTTGTGCACTCTGTCGATGGCGAGAGTATCGCCAATGCATCTGCGCGATATCTTTTTCATCACAATGTACGCGGTGAGGGCCAATCACAGAACCCCAAAGACGTGGAGCCACTGGGGTATGTCACCTCTGGGGTGGTAAGGGACGCGATCGACTTGATGGAGGCGCATTTGGAAGCCACTTTGTCAATCCCTGAAATATCAGCGAGGTTGAAGATTTCGCAACGACAACTTAGCAGATTGTTTCAGCAATATGTCCAGAAGTCGCCGATCGAGTACTACCGTGACATACGCCTTGATCGCGCGCGTGGACTAGTAACCCAAACAGAGCTGAAATTCAGCGAGATTGCAGAAGCCTCAGGATTTAACGGGCAAGTTCATTTCAGCCGGGCATATCGAAGCCGTTTTGGCCTCACACCAACTGCAGACCGTATTGAAGGCCGCACGCCATTCGAGTTCCGCGCTTGGCCAATGTTCAAGCCAGATATTAAGTCCGAAGGTGTTGGGTAGCTTTTTGCATCGCCATAAGCATCTTGTCGCGTTGCGCTGATAACTCTTCGGTACTTTGCCCCTGAGTTTGATCGTTAATGCCATCGACCAGTTTATTGATGACATCCTCATCAAGACGAGGGTTGCCCAGGTCGTCCCACCAGCCATTGAATGTATCCTTGAAATGGTCACAGAAGGCCCGCAGACCGCCGTCGCCTGCACCCAGGTGGAAAAGCGTCGTCGGACCCATCGCGGCCCACCGCAATCCGGGGCCGGCCCACATCGCTTTATCGATGTCTTCGACACTGGCAACGCCTTCAATCGCCATATGGACGGCCTCGCGCCATACTGCAGCTTGTAAGCGGTTTGCGACGTGTCCGGGCATGCCCTTCTTGATCCGGATCGTGACTTTGCCCAGGTCTTCGTAGAACGTCTCTGTTCGGTTCAGAACATCTGAGCCGGTGGCGTCGTTCGCCGTCAACTCGACCAGCGGAATGAGATGTGGCGGGTTGAACGGATGACCTAAGATGAGCTTACTCGGATCGCGCCATCCCTGTTGGAGAGCCTCGAGTGTTAGGCCGGATGTTGAGCTTGAAACTATTGCATCAGCGCTCAACTCTGGCTCAACTTCCGCATAGGTGGAATGTTTGATCGGCAACCGCTCGGGCACATTCTCCTGAATGAACTGCGCGTTTCGCACGGCCTCAGCTGCGGTCGGTGCGAAGGTGATCGCATCTCGGGTGGCGTGGCCAACTTGGCCCAATTCTTCCAACGCAGGCCACGCCTTTTCAATGTATTTACGGACGGATGCTTCAGCGTTCGGATCGGGATCAAATACGGTCACACTGCGACCCGACGCGAGGAACAGCGCTGCCCAGCTTGCCCCGATGACACCGGCTCCGAGAATGGCGGTTCTTTCGATTTCCGACATCAGAACAGTCCCGGATTCAGGGGGGAGGCCGCAGTCATACCACCGTCTACAGTGAACAGTTGGCCAGTCGCAAAAGACGACTCGTCAGAAGCTAGCCAAACAGCCATCGCAGCAATGTCTGCGGGCTTACCAAAGCGTTTGACCGCATGGCGTGCCAGCGCGTCTGATCTAGCCTTTTCTGGGTCATGGGCGAGTTCGAATGCTGCGTCCAGCATGCCCGTCTCAATCCATCCCGGGCAGATTGCATTGCAGCGCACCGCAGGTCCATGGTCCACCGCGATAGAGCGTGTAAGCCCATGCACAAACGCTTTTGAAGCATTGTAGAGCGCCATCGATGGGTCAGCGGCATTGCCCGAGATCGAACCAATGTTGATGATCGAACCACCCTGAGACATTTTCGGAATAAAGGCGCGGCAACAGTTAAAAACGCCTCGTGCGTTTACTCCCATCACCAAATCCCAATCCGCGTCTGTGCTTTCGGTCACTGTTTTTTCGACCTGAACGCCGGCGTTGTTTACCAGGATATCTACCAGGCCGATTGTTCGGGCAGTACGTGCAACCGCTTCGGGATTGGATACATCCAGCGTGTACCAGGTTACTTGATCCGGTAGAGCATCTGGTTGAGGGCCGCGCCCGCAGGTGGCGACAGCCGCACCTTCGGCTGCGAAGGCCTCAACGATGCCGCGACCAATGCCCTGTTTGCCGCCTGTAACAAAGGCGCGTTTTCCCGCTAACCGCATCAATGTGCCACCATAACGTGACGGACTGCGGTGTAAGCATCCAGCGCATAGACAGACATATCGCTGCCCGTGCCCGAGCCCTTCATCGCGGCCCATGGCATCTCGGGGGTCGCAACCCCATGCGTGTTTACCCAGGTGAATCCATAGCGCAACTTGGACGTCATTTGCATTGCTCTCCCAACATCTCGTGTCCAAACCGATGAGGCCAACCCGTAAGGTCCGTTGTTGGCGATCTTCAACGCATGTTCTGCCTCAGAAAACCGAGAGACAGTTACAACGGGTCCAAAAACCTCATTGCAGGCAATCTCTGCAGTGTTGTCGACATTTGCGATGACTGTCGGCTGGTAGAAAAAGCCGTCTTCTTCGCCAGACACCCCACCGGAAACGATTTCAGAGCTGCTGCGCGCGCGATCCACAAAACCCGCTACACGATCCCGCTGTGTCGCAGAGACAAGCGGGCCCATTTCCGTTCCTTGAGCTTTCGGTGCACCGATCTGGATCTGGCCAACCTGATCGGCAATCGCGGCCACAAGTTTGTCGTAAACTCTGTCTGCAACCATCACGCGGCAAGGCTGTGCGCAGTCCTGACCGGCATTGAAGTAGCTGCCATATCGGATCGTCTCGGCCACAGCATCGAGATCAGCATCATCAAAGACAATGACTGGCGCCTTGCCGCCCAATTCCAGATGAACGTGTTTAATTTTCTGGGAAGCAGCCCGCATTGCAGCCATGCCTGTCGCCGGAGAACCCGTAACACTGATCCCTTCCATCTGTGGGCTGTTCATCAGGGCATTCCCCACGCCGGGCCCGCGACCATGGATCACGTTAAGCACGCCTTTTGGCAGAACATCTTGTAACAGTTCTGCAAGTCGCAGAGTAGATAGCGGCGTGATCTCGGACGGTTTCAACACCACCGAACATCCTGCCGCAATTGGTGCAGCAATCTTCCAGGACGCCATCATCAGCGGGTAGTTCCAAGGGGCGATGGCGGCGACAGGGCCAATGGGGTCGCGCCGGATCATCGACGTATGACCCGCGACATACTCTCCAGAGGCAGACCCCATCATGGTGCGCGCAGCCCCGGCGAAAAAGTGAAAGACATCAATCGTCAGCGGCATTTCATCATCATGAGCCGATGGCCAGGGTTTTCCCACATCTAGGCTCTCAAGTTCTGCCAACTCCTGGCTGTTCGCCTCGATAACATCAGCTATCTGAAGCAAGATTGTAGCGCGTTCTGCAGGGGTCGTAACCGAAAAGGTCTCAAATGCCTCTGCTGAGCCGCGCACCGCCGCCTCGATCTGTGCATCGCTGGCTTCTTTTGCGGTACCAATAACCTCTCCTGTTGCAGGGTTCAGGATGTTCAAGGCGTCGCCGGTGCCTTCAACCATTTCGCCGTTGATCAACATGTTCGTCTGCATATGCGTCTCCTCAGAAGCCAACCTGATCGCCGCCTTTTAGTGCGAGCCGCATGCGCGCTTCTGCTGGCGTCGCGACCGTAAGGCCAAGGTTTTCAACGATTGATCGGATGCGCGTGACCTGTTCCGCGTTAGATTTTGCCAACTCACCCTTGCCGATGAACAGGCTGTCTTCGAGACCGACACGCAGGTTACCGCCCCGCATGGCGCTTTGGGTCGCAAATGGCATTTGGTGACGACCAGCGGCAAGGACCGACCATTCGTAATTCTCTGCTCCGAACAGCTTATCGGCTGTGTTGTGCATGTGGGTCAGATGGTCGGCATCTGCGCCAACGCCACCCAAGATGCCAAATACCATCTGAATGAAAAATGGCGGTTTGATCAGGCCCTGATCCACGAACCATTTGACGTTGTAGAGATGTCCAAGATCATAGCATTCGAACTCGAACTTGGTGCCGTGATCTCCACCAAGTTTTTCGATGGCGTAACGAATTGTTTTGAAAGTGTTGGGAAAGATAAAGTCTTCCGTCATCTCCAAAAATGGTCGTTCCCAGTCGTGCAGAAACTCGGTGTATTTCTGCAGCATCGGAAAGATACCAAAGTTCATGGATCCCATGTTGAGCGATGCCATCTCTGGGCTGGTAGATGTCGCCGCCCGCAGCCGCTCATCCATCGACATCCCCAAGCCGCCGCCGGTCGAGACATTCATCACAACATCGGTGGACTGCTTGATTACGGGTAGAAACTGCTTGAACAGCTCAGGTCGGGGATCGGGTTTTCCTGTCTCCGGGTGCCGTGCGTGCAGGTGAATGATTGATGCCCCTGCCTGGGCCGCCTCAATACTGGCCGTCGCAATCTCGGCCGGTGTAATCGGCAGATGCGGAGACATTGACGGCGTATGGATGCCTCCGGTCGGCGCGCAAGTGATAATGACTGGCTTGGGCATCAGAGCTTCATCTGCTGCACTTGTGCAGACAGCCCCCCGTCCAGAACCCACAACTGGCCAGAGGCATAGCGCGCCTCGTCCGAGGCAAGCCAGTTGACCAAATTTGCAATATCCTCGGGCGTCCCGTAGGTCCGCATTGGATGAACATCGCGCACGGCCTTTTGCAGCGTTTCAATGTTGCCACCTCCTCCGCCGGATCCATCGCCGTTGAAGAAGCTCTGCAGCATTGGAGTGTCGATATAGCCAGGGCAGATGGCATTCACCCGGATACCTTCTGGGCCATGATCGCAAGCCATTGCGCGGGTCAAAGCGTGAACTGCACCCTTGGTCGCGCAATAGGCCGCAAGCCCAGGGTCTGCGATGAACCCGTCGTAGGAGCCAAAGTTGATAAGGCTTGCGCTATTCCCTGTCTTCGCCGCTTCGCGCATTAGGGGGAGGGCGTATTTCGAGGTCAGGAAAGTGCCTGTGGAGTTTACGGCAAAGCTTTGGTTCCATTCCTCCAGCGTAGTCTCCTCAACCGTTTTTTCGATCTCGATCCCCGCCGCGTTCACTAGGATGTCCAACTTTCCGTGTGCGGCGCGCACATGATCCATCGCCGCAACCGAGTCTGCTTCTTGAGTCACATCCAGCTTAACAAAATGACTGCCGTCGTCGTCGTGTTGATCTAACGACCCTTCCGGTGTGAGATCAGCGGCAAATACCGTTGCGCCTTCTCTTAGAAACCGAGCGACAATCGCGCGCCCGATTCCACCGCGGGCACCAGTCACGAGAGCAACTTTTCCGTTCAGCATCATTGGTTTCAATCCTTCAATGGCGGATAGCGGTAGCGGCGTGCAGCCACTGTCCAATCCATATTGTTGCGTACATACTGCTGACTTGCATCGGACGGCGGGTTGTAGTCCCAAGGCTCGCTGGCACCGGCCTCCATCGCGGCATGTAATGCACGGCGCGATTTTTGCGTGGCGATTATCTTCTTTCGCAAAGCACTGCCGTCCCACCGTTCGGCGACTTCGGCTGCAAAACGAGTTTTCGCGTCGGAGTAGCTTGGGTCCGAAGCTAAATTCTTCGTTTCCATCGGGTCAGCACTCAGGTCATAGAGCTGCGGTGGGTCGCTATCACAATGAATATATTTTAAGGGCCCGCGCCGGATCATGATCACAGGATAGCCCGTCATCTCGGCACAATATTCTCCGATCGCCTCATCAACTGGATCTTCTTCACCCCGAGCCAAAGGCATAAGGCTACGACCGTCGATCGGCTCTCCGATCATCGTCTCATCACCGCCGCCGATGTCGATAAATGTCGGCAACAGATCGACCAGTGACACCGCATTCTGCGCCGTCCCAACCGCAATGCCCGGCCCGGCCATGACTAACGGAACTCGCGCGGAGTGCTCAAAGAAGTTCATTTTGTACCACAGCCCACGTTCACCCAGCATGTCGCCATGGTCGGCTGTGACAATCACAATGGTGCTGTCCAACTCGCCCGTTTCTTCGAGGGTTTGAACCAGCTCTCCGATTTTGCTGTCGAAGTAACTGACGTTTGCCAGGTAGGCATGGCGCGCGCGCAGGATTACTTCCTCGGTCAGTGGCACATAAGACGCTTCGATCCCATCCAATAAACGTCGTGAAAAGGGGTCTTGATCCTCCAACGCGGGCACAAACGCGGGCAAGTCAATTTCATCTTCCGCATACAGGTTCCACCATTCTGGTCGGGCTACATATGGATCGTGCGGGTGAATGAAGCTTGCAACCATCGCAAAAGGCGCGTCATTGCCAAGCGCTTTGTCTCGGGCCGCATCGAACAGCCAGCGTTTGGCAGCAAAACCGACCTCGTCGTCATAGTCGATCTGGAAAGTCGCGTGGGCAACGCCGCTTTCCTTCACCGTTTGCATGTTGTGATACCACTTGTCGATCCGCTCGTCCGGGACCTCCCAATCCGGGGTCCACGCGAAATCAGCAGGATAGATGTCGGTTGTCACACGATCCTCAAATCCATGCATCTGATCCGGTCCGACAAAATGCATCTTGCCTGCCAAACATGTACGATAGCCCAGCGATTTCAGATAATGCGCAAATGTCGGCACCGAAGCCTTGAACTCGGATGCATTGTCGTAAGCTGCGATGCGACTGATGTGCTGACCCGACATAAAGGAAAACCGTGAAGGCGCACAGAGAGGGGAATTGCAGTAAGCTGCATCGAAGCGCATGCCGCGCGCGGCCAACGCGTCAAGATGTGGCGTCTTGGCGACCTTATGCCCGTACGCCCCTGTGAAATGCGGAGCCAATTGGTCCGCCATGACCACAAGGATGTTTGGCCGCGTCACGTGGCACCTTTTGCGTAAGCGTCCAAGACTAAGCCATGGAAGTGATGAACGGCGTGCTCGGACTTGCCAGACCCATCCGGGTCATTGACGATTCGACCTTGGGTGAACGCAGGCGTTTTCATCCCGCGCTGTACGCTTTCGACGAGGCTGATATCTTCGACCTGAAGTACCTCGTCCAGATAGCGAATTGCATCCAGCTCCATCGCGTCAGGTTCCGGCGTCTCAAGGAAGAAGTCGTAAGTTTCAAGCGTCCGATCTGGCCCAACAGGGATAATGTTCAACACGATCATGCTGGACCGTCCCGGATATCGCATCAGGCAAGTGGTAGGATAGAGCCACCAAACCGCGTGGGTTTTTACCGTGGCGTTCGAGACGTCATAGGCGGTATTTGGACTGTTGCCTGCGTCAGCCATATGGCTGGAGTAAATGCCGTAGGTCGTAACCTTGTAGGTACCCATATCCACGAGGTCACAAAAATCCTTATGGGCCGTAGGGCAATGATAGCACTCAAGGAAATTGTCCACGACGTTCTTCCAATTCGACTTGATGTCGTAGGTCAGACGGTGGCCAAAAGTGAGTTGATCCACATCCGGTGCCCAATGGCGCACCTCGGTTTCCAGGTTTCCGGATTGCTCTGACAAAGAGGCAGCAGTCGGATCCAAATTGACAAAAACAAAGCCGCAAAATTCTTCAACCTGTACAGCATCGAGACAAATCTCATCCTTGTTGAAGTCTTCGAGGTTTTCAGTATGTGGCGCACGCGCCAATTGCCCGTCGAGTTTATAGACCCAGGCATGATAGGGGCACATAATCCGTGTGGTATTGCCTTCGCCTGATAGCAGTTCATGGGCACGGTGTTTGCATACGTTGTAAAAGGCGCGAAGCTTACCCTCTTTGTCACGCACGACCGCAATAGGCTGACCGGCAACATCCACCGTTACATATGATCCCGGCTCACGTGTTTTCTCGACATGACACACCCATTGCCAAGTTTTGGAGAGGATGGAGCGAAGGTCTGCGTCAAACCACTTGCGCTCGGTGTAGGCAGCGGCCTGCAATGAGCTGGAGCGTGATGGGTCAGCATGATAGCCAAAGAAAATTGCACCTGAATCAGTCATGATAGCGTCTCCGATGTTAGGTTAAATCTATTGCGCGTGGGATTCGAAGCTATGTTTAATCAGCCGCTAGTTTGATTATTTTCGCTAAGCATTTGGCTTTCGGGGACACCGTATTAACCCATCAAGCACTGCGTTTAGCTGACAAGCGAATGCTGGGCCCTTGACTGCATCTGTTATGCGGTCATTCGTGCACACTGCAGGAATCGGCAAAATGGGCTCAAACCGAACATTCTCTGCACTGCGGTTGTGGGAATCTGGCGGAGTGTCTGGATTGCGGGACAAAGTCGCCTTTTGTTGACGCCGCTTTTGCTCACGCAGCATTTCCTCGCATCTGCGGCAGCGTCCTCTCGTTGGTGCAGCAAATTTCACGAGACCGGACATTGAAGCCCATTCGGTTAGTCGGCTTTCAATCCGACCTTTCGCCGCGACCAACCTCAATCACCAAGGGGCGGACGAAGCCAACATTCATTCGTTGAACGTTTTCGACGGGTCGTCCAGTGTAAAAGGGCGTGAATCGCACATAGCTGTACGTGGAGTAGTATTGACCCTTTGGAAAAGGCTTAGAGAACGTTCAAGCGACCGGAATTCGCTGGGCCTGATCACAGGAGCAGGGAAGCATTTATACGCAGCTTTTGTCAGGACTACAAAGCCTGGAATGATCATTGCATGGCGATAAGCACCGCAACCGAGTGTCTCAAACGCCCAGAAATGATATCAGAGTTATCGAAGGCTTACTCTGATTTCGTTGGCAAATACGCCACTCCCGACATCGAGCTACAATTGATATCTTTCGGAACGGATGCATCCTTCGACCCAAGCAGGCTGACGTGCGGAACTGCGGGAATAGAAGGCTCTCGTCTGAAGCAACCGTTTTTAATCAAAAGCGTGCACGGGGATTGGTCTGATGAGTACATAGCACATAACAAGGAAAGCGTGGACGGCTCGTTTCGGCTCGAACAGATTTACTTTATAGATCCATTTCCTGAGGATAATAAGGAGAACGAAGCCGCTTTTATTCCTATTTTGTGAACGTCAAAGTTGGGCTTTCCTGGCACCTTCGTCGCAAGATCTATGAACGACCGCTCCAAGATGGAGCTCCCTTTGCTGTGCGTCGTATGAATGGGCAAGATGCAGGACAAATCTGCCGTTCAACTTTTCTGTGGTGGTGTCTGCTTATCTAATAGTCGTATAATCCGTTCAGTTAGTTATGCTTGAACCAGAACAGGTAATTTGATCGTGCAATTTGGTGTTGTTGACCTTCAAACCTGACAAATTTGGATTTTCTATCAGGTCGCTGCTCAGACTCTCACATCGCTCGACGAACACCCACCTTGGCGTTAAGTTGCCCGAACAGGTTGGCGAAAATGATCAACCACGAAGGCACGGATTGGGCGGAGGCAACAAAGCATTATGCCTGAGAAAATTTAATGACATCGAGATTAACGCATTTCTTCCAAAAAGCACTTGGCCGTAAGCGCAATAGTCACAGGTTATCGAATGAGGACGAAAATTTCGTCGGCAGCGCAGCCGCGGGAATGTTGGCACAAATTCAGCACGAAACGAATATGCGCGCCGCGCGTGGGAACGAGCCGATCTCCGTTCGTCTTGTCCCCCAAGTGCCAGTACGGGATGCGGATGCCGCGGCGGGTTGGATCGGAGGAGGGGCTTGTCGGTTACTTTGCCCTCTGGCGCCATAGCTCGTGTAGAAGCGATTTCAGACCTGAATGTCGAGAGCTTCGCGCCAGGCGAGGACAGAAATCAGCACCAGGTTCTCGCCAATTGGACTGCCCGTGTAAGCGGCGGTCATTGGGGGCATCTACATAGGCAAACGGTTTCTTATCGCGGCTTGCTGGATGTTTCGCGGCATGGCGACCATTGAATGCTTGATGACCTGACGATTATCAGCGCCAAAACAGGAGGGTAATTCAGTGGCTGAAACGCGGCCTCAAAACCAGTCATTTGAGCACTTATCGGAAATTGGACTCACAATGCGAGCAGGGAGCTGACATTTCAGTGTTTCGGCATTCACTTGAATTGCCACCAATCGCCAATGTCCCGAAAGGCACCAAAAGTACGGCAGTGCGTTGGCAGTTCATTTTGAGGCCGAAACGTCTTAGGCTGTGAAATGGGCCGTAAACGGAGGAACCAATCGTAATACGAACAATCGCACTCGCGCTTGTGGCAAGCGTCATTGCAAACCCTTCTTTTGCAACGTTTCTTGTTTCCTGCGAAGCGCCTGATGAGTCAGGCGTTGCGGTAGCATTTGGCTTTGGATCTGTACCCGGCCTTGCGATTATCAGCGCGACGATCCACGCGGATGGACAGGACTGGAGCATGACAGAGACAGAAGGTGCGCTGCCCATTGTTTTGGCGCAGGGGGCCTCGGAGAACACACACACATTGCTGGATTTCGCCGATCCTGAGTTTGATCGCATTGTTGCATCCGTGCGGCTGATTACGGCTGATGAAGGCGATGACCAAATCACCGTTGGCACGCTTAAGATCCCAGAGGTCGGGGTCTTTCCGCTGGTCTGCGAAGGACCATGACCCATATCTGTGCCAGAAACGTGTGGGCGGGGCAGAGAGAGAATTCCGATGCCCATGACCTAGTGAAAGAACATCCAGTTATAGCTTCATTCTCCGTTTTTTGGCGATCTCGGCCCGCCCTGACCTATAGATATGAGGTCAACACCCCGGACAAATTCAGACGTGGCATTTTCTAGCTGGATTCCGCACCACGCCCACCCGGCAACCTTCTAGCGGCCACGCCACCTCAGGAGACAGTCGCATGATCCAAGAAATACAACAACCTGGAGATCCAGTAGCCGACATTCTCTTCAATTGGCTTCCATTTCTTGGGATGGTTGCGCTTGGCGTAGTGGGATTGATCATCACCGCGCGGGGCTATCGGCACTATCTCAATTCGACGTATCTAAAGCGAGCCGGCCGACCTGGGCAGGCGCGCGTGACCGACAAGTGGGTCAAGAAGGGCCACGTTGGTCGCAACGAACGGCATCGTACGAAACCTTCGAAACGTTACTTTCTGCGCTTCCAACTTTTGGATGACCCGCGCGCATTTTCCCTAAAAGAAGTCGCTCCGGTAGACCTTTGGAACGCGGTCGAGGTCGGCGACGCGGTCGACGTGCTCTATCACCCGAGGCGGCGCTTGATGCGCCTTGCTGCCTGGACGAAGTACAGCGGGACAAACGCAGGTGCGGCCCAGATGGCGATTGGTGCGATCATGCTGTCAGCAGCCATCGCTTCGGTTGCAGAAGGCGCAGTCTCCGCTTTGCGAAGTCCTGAGCAGCGCATTGCTGGCGAAAGATGGGTTCGCAGCAAGGCAGAGGTTTTGAACATGGGCAAGCCTGCGGATCCGTATCTGCGTATGTTTGCCCCAGGGTCTCGGATGATCCGTGTCGTGTTCGGAGAGACCCATGGCGGCGCATTCTTAGGGAATGAGCGCTTTATCCGTGTGACCCCAGCAGAAATTGAAACTTACGCCATCGACGACGAAGCGATCCTGGTTGCCTGGATGGACCCGGAGAATGAATTCAATGCCGTTCTGGACCTTGAGAGGCGTGACACAGATTTGCGCTGATTGTTTTGACTAAAAGTAAGGCGACAAATACACTCAGATGGCGAGTTGGCCCGAATTACGTGACTGATCTTGGTTGCAAAGAAAGTGCACTTTTGATTCTGGAAAAGTCGAAGTGCTGAATAACCAGATTGGCAATGCAAGCATCAACATCGCTTTATGTCTGCCGCATGTGAACACGTGCTACGACAGCGCTCTCTGAAATTCAAAAATCTAGAAGGTCCGCGAGTCGCACGTTGATTATTGGTCTGATGCTGCGTTGTTGATGAATGTCCGGTTCGAAGGGCCTCGCCGCAGCAACTTGACCAGGATGTGTAGGTCGGCTTTAGGCCGGGCATGTAGCCTTAGATTGGAGGTACGGCGCGTTCGGTGACCAACTGTCTGGCCGCCACCCTTTCGCGATGTATCATGTACAGCCCTGCACTGATGATGATCGCAATGCCAATCAGGCTAAGCGTATTCGGGAAGTCATTGAAGACAAGATAGCCGAACAAGGTCGCGACCGGCAGCTCAAAATACTGCAGCGGTGCCAGCGTGACGGAAGGCGCAAAAGACAGCGCATAGGTCATCATCATGTGGCTCACCGTCGCGAAGAAGCCAGCGCCCAAAAGCCACAACAGAGCGGTGTCTGTTGGCCAAACGGGATCAAACAAATCAGAGCCGGAACCTTGCGCAACAATTAGAGCTGGAATGCAAAACAGGCTGGCGATCAGACCGGTGTGGAATTGCAGGGTCACGGGGTGCACCCGACGCGACAATCCCCGGGTCACAAGAATGTAGAAAGCGAAGGCAACTGCCGTTCCTACCGGAATAATAGCGACCGCGCCGAAAGCTGCGAAACTGGGCTGGATGACGAACAACACCCCGACAAACCCCACAAGCGCCGCGCAGACGCGACGCGGGCCGACATCTTCACCAAAATAGAACTTGCCGACCAACAAGACGATGAACGGGGCCACGAACACGATTGCTAATGCATCGGCAAGGGGCATCACCCGGATCGCGGCAATGAAGCAAAATGTTGCGAACACCAACAGCAATGAGCGGAAAACCAGCACCATCACCTGACCTTTCGCCACGCGCAACGACAGTCCCATTATCCAGATGAATGGCGCCATCAACGCGCATTGTACCACAAACCGAGCAGCCGTAATCTGCCCAACCGGCACACTGGTTGACGCGAGTTTCGCAGACACATCCAGCAAAGGAGCGGTTAGGCAAAACCCCAGCATCAGCGCAACGCCAACAAGTGTGCGATCCGGAGATTGAGGTATGCGTTCAGCTGAGGTCATCACTTTATTTAGAGATGTCGCCAAATGCGTGTCTGTTCTCAATACGACGACAGGCAAAAATCCCGCTATCCACGAGTTCGGGTTGAATTGGATATAGCGCTCGTGGCGAATGTCTCTTCTGACGGTCCGCACAGTCGCATCAGATGGCCGGGCCAAATGGCAGCTAGGGCCGTTATCACACATCCCAACAAACTGACTTATCGGAAGCTTTGTCCGCAGAGCGGTCATTCGGGGTGAGGCGATCAGTGTCTGCTGTGCGGACAAAGTTGCCATAGGCTCAATGGTTGTTGAGGACCGGTCTCAGCTCAAACCGGACATTCGTGACAAGACTTTGCAGTTTCCGAGATCAGGACAAAGCGGTCGATGACGAGAAGCTTAGAGTTTTCAAATTCCAGTATCGAAAATCAAAGGGCGCACGGCATCTTCCTACCTTCGAACAATAAAGGCTTGGCAAAGAACAACGTACACTGCTCAAATTGAACTCAAGAAACGCTCAATTTCCACTAGGGCTTTAGGCCAGGCAGGATCATACTCTGGCATCGTGTTGTTTGCTGTCTCAAGGCCAATAAAGCGCGCATTCTCGATGCCGGAGGCGAATATCCTACCTTGTTCAACACTGTGCATCCTGTCTCGATTAGCGTGCATGACAAGAGCCGGACAGGTGATCCGCGGAAGTAGATCGGTTACGTCGACCCCTGCGACCAGTGGTCCAATCTTGAGCCAATCCTGATGGTCCATTGCCACTTTCATAAATTCTGCATAAGTGCGCTGGTCATGCGGACTTGCGGTTGGAGCAAATGATTGGGCCATCAAGTCTCTTGCAGAAGGGTATTCATCGTTCCAACCTTCAAGACTCATATCCATCATTGCTTGCCCAAGCGCGGCAATTCCGGGCTGTGAACGCACCGCGAGTCCTTGTGCAAATCCACCGAGTAGAACCAACCCCGAAACACGGTCAGGATTATGTGCGGCAAAAGCCGCCGCAATGGTTGCCCCAAAAGATATGCCAAACAATGGCATTTTTTCGATCCCGACTGCGTCCAGTACGGCCTCAACATCTTCGACGATTCGATTCAAAGACACATCCTGCACGCCCCGCTGGGACAAGCCATTGTTTCTACCATCAAACCGATAAAGGCAGTGATTTTCAGAAAGCAGCGGCAACCACCCGGCAATGGTGTTCATCGTCCAATCGTATTCCAGATGCCTGAGCCAGTTTGGTGTGACCAGTAACTTTCTACCGCTTCCAGTGGATGTCCAGGCAAGCGTTGTACCGTCTTTTGATTTTGCAAAGCGGACGTCTTGAGAGTTAGCCAGCAGCTTGTTCTTTGCGTGTCTTTTGTCACCATCTAAATCAATAGAGTAGGCTTCCACTGGATTTGGAATTCCCTTCAACCGTATCGAGCTTTCTGGTCGCAAAGCATCCGCCAGCGAAGTTCCTGCAACTTCAGCAGCTGTCTTGCTGACGAGACAACTTCCAATATGCGCGCTGGATTGAAGGCGCGACGCAACATTCACGGCCTCTCCGAACAAGTCTGCGCCATTTGGCATTACGTCGCCAACGTGGAGACCTCCTCGAAGTGTTACGTCTTCATCTCTCATCTGATTGAAAATCTGGCTGGCAGCATTAATTGCGTCAGTGGCTGCAGCAAACTCAACCAAAGCACCATCTCCCATCAGCTTGAATATTCGTCCATTGTTTTCATGGACCAACGGTCTGATCACATCGTCCAAAATGCGTTGTAGAGTGTTCAGCGTGGTCTCAGCATCCTCTGACATGCGCTTGGTATATTCGACGACATCGAGGCTTAGGATCGCAGCAATTTTCCGCTTCATCAGTCGATGTGATCCTTTTAGCTAAACCAATTCCTCTGAACCAAAATTAACAGACGAATAGATTTTTGTGGCTAAAACTTGTGCCTGGGTATTTTGCTAAGCCGGCAAGTTCCAAAACTTGCGTTGAAACACACAGCCGAGCAAAATGTCTAATTGGCTGGCGAAACCTAGAATTGAGGTGGAGTAGTTAGCGCGTTTCGCGTTACTAACAAAGGTTCACTTTGCAATATCCATTCTGAAAGTGTCAGCCCGTTGCTCTCTTCATCTGTGACCGATGGCAGCCCGAAGCGGAACTTCGACTCTGAGCTTTGCAAAATCTAACAAGCGGACGGCAGCTACCATTAGTGTGAATGGCTTGAAGGTATCGAGCGCTTCGCCACGGCGACAATTTAAGAAAAAAATGACTGTGAGAAACAAGGTGGCTGAAACTGCTCTCTGACAGGAAACAGGTGTCCCCGCACACTTTCGCACAATTCGAGCTTAGCCCAATGTGTTGCCGGTGATGAAGGTGTACGAGCTTTCTACCAGATCGATGACGACATCCAACTCTTCTGGTGTGGTTGGTGTATATATCAAGACAAAGCCGCTCCACCCAGGACGTTGCTTGGCCCAAGGGTGAGCTACGGCCCAGCCAGCCTCAATTGCCCGCCGCGCCATTGCCGGATGCAGCGAAGCGTGCAAGCTGCCATCAGGATGCATATGCGCAAATTCAAACCCACCGACGATAGAGCTCGGTTGAGACAACAACATGTCGGGATCAAGCTGAAAACCAATTGCGCCAGGTAGTGATATGCGTGTGGGGCCAGGTGTAACCCCCGGGAATTGAGCAACTCGCTCCAGCAATAGCTGGGCCAATTCGGCATCAATTTTGACACCAATCTGAGTATGCGGTACGCCGCTTGTCGTTTCAGGACGGTGCGAGGTGCGCTCCGGCAAGGAGCGCTCTTGCGCGGACGCCATCGAGCACATCAATGCCACTACCGTCATAGCAACCGCCAATGTTCTCAGGTGCACATTCATTTTGTTGTCAGCCCGTCAAAAGTAAAGATTGAGTGCTCAGCGCGGTTTCGGTGCCCCTGCACGCATCATTCAGCTTTTAACGCCTCGATATTGATCAAGAGATCTATTTCGTCGCTCACGGCTGGTGCAAAGGCCCCAAGTCCGAATTCAGACCGCACGATAGTCGCCGTTGCTGCCAGCCCCAAGGTCGGTCTGCCCTCCTTTTCGCCAAAAGGGTATGGCGCTGACTTGTTAAGCGTTGTTTCCATAACAATAGGTTTGGTGATGCCATTCATGGTCAGGTCGCCAGAAATATTCGCGGAATTGTCCCCGGTGACTTCGATGCTGGTTGAGGCGAATGTGACCACGTCACCGTCAGTCGCGCCAAAAAAATCATCGGACATGAAGTGTTGCAAACGGGCATCCCAGCCCGTGATCATAGATTTTACAGGCATAGACACTGTGACAGATGATGCAGACGGATCATCTTCGTTGAACTTTATCTCACCGCTAAAACCTGAGAACATTCCAAATGTTTCTGAGAACCCGATGTGGTCGTAGCTGAACAATACCTGGCTGTGTCCAGGATCCAGCTCGTAGGTGCCACTCTCGGACAAAGCGGTTGTCGCGCCCATCGATAAGAGTACCGCCAGCGGGGTTGCTGCCACTTTGAACATTGATACGCTCCCATTTTGACAAGACGTGTTTGTGGAATTGAGTTTTGCGATTTAGGTATTGGCTGACCATACTTTTAGGGCAAAATGTTCTACAGCGCAACAATATGTTCTATAGGAGGGGCGATTGAAAGAAGATCCCAGGCTGATCGCCACACGACAGGCCGCACTTGATGCGGCGCAAAGGATACTGATGGATGAGGGCGTGCTGCACGTAACTCATGGCGCGGTTTCAAAGGCAACGGGCATTTCGCGCAGCACACTTTACAGGCACTGGCCAGATGCGCGCGGTCTGCGTGATGCAGCATTCAGGCGCATCGCAACACCGCCTAACATACCACCCAAAACAGATGGCCCGCTGCGATCTGACCTGCGCTGGTTACTCGGAGTACTGATGGGAGCCTTGAACGACACACCATGGGGCCAAATTGCGCCTCAAGTTGTCGCTGCTGCGTCCACCGATGCAGAAGCGCGCTTGGTGATCACTGAATTCATGAAAGACAGGTTTGCAAGTGTTGAAGCCGTGCTTTCAGCCGCAATAGATCGGGGTGAGATCGCCGCCGACGTTCCGGTTGACCAATTCATAGAACTGGCAGTCGCTGCACCTTATTTCCGCAAGCTCATTCGTCACGAGGCGCTGAACGAAGAATGGTTGGACAAACATGTCGATCTGCTTTGCAGTATCGCGAAAACCAATTCAGGACAGTGACCATCGCCTGACTTTGCAATCACAGCGACCTTCAACTGGCGCGAGATTTCGACAAAACAGCAAGTTATGATCAATAGCCTGTCCAGCCGGTTCCTCATAACTGCTGCTCCAAAAGGTCTCGGCAAACGTTCGCTATGATCGTTCGTTGAGGTTTGCAAAGTCTGCTTTCTGCGCATTTCTGTAATTCGGCCATCCTCAGTTTTTTGGCAAGTACCGATCCAACAGAGCGTCGACCAACCCTTCCTGAAGTTGGTAACCAGTTGCTTCGTCTACACGCAGAATGTCTTCAAGAATGATAAGTTGTTCCATTCCCGTCGTCATGGACAACCGCTTCGCTAGGTCGTCAACGTCCTTCGGCTCCATCAATGAATGAATTGGCGCTAGTGCTTCAGAGAAAGCCGTCACTCTTCTAGCGCCACGCATTTTAACCGTTCCTTCCTCAAGTGATGCCTTGAGTGATTCAGCCAGAAACTGCCTGAAGTGCGCCTCATGAACCCGAGAAAAATCCAGATAGTAACGCGCAACGACATGTACACGGCTCCTGACGTTATTCAGCCCCTCGAGAAGTTCTGACGTTGGAGTAACTTCAAGATCGAGCGTCGCGTCCAAAGCCAAGACACTTGGGTCAGAAAAGTAGCGATAGACCGTCGCACGGCTGGTTTTGGCGCGTTCAGCGACTTTTGCCAGCGTGACTTCCTTGCCTTCCGACATCAGGTCACGTGCTGCCGAAAGAAGTGCTTCTCGCGTCCGGTTGATTTGATTTGTACGAGGCGCCAATCTCAATCCCTTTGTGATACACTTGTCTCATAAGTAGATATGTGTATCATAAGTGCAGTGTTATTCAAGTAAAGGGAGTCGCAGCAATGACAGAACCTCGCCCGCGAATTTATCATCTTCTTGGGAACCTGCTGACCTTTCACGCCTTTCCCAGTGAGACCGGAGATCGTTGTACTATCATTGAGATAAAGACGGCGCCTGGTGCCGGTGCGCCGCCTAATCATCACGCTGGCGAAGATGAGAGCTTTTATGTGCTCGATGGAGAATTCGAGTTCTTATTGAATGGCGAGACAGTCAACGTCAAATGTGGTGACTTCGTTAAGGTTCCGGACGGCGCAGTGCACGCCTTTACATGCACCGGAGAGCGGCCTGGCCGGCTACTTTGCATTAACGCCCCCGGCGCGATGCATGACACTTTTTTTACCGAAGCCGGTGAAGCAATGCCTGACGGCACGACTGATATTCCGGCACCAGATGGACCACCAGACATTCCGGCGATCATGGCTGTGGCAGGTCGAGTGGGAATGACGATCCTGGCGCCTGCGGACGTTCCCAGCTAACGAACGCGCGTGCATAACTCCGGGTTGCGAAACGGAGGCTTTGGAACAAAGCTTCTGCCGTACACCCTAACTTGTAATACTGGCTCAACCCGAAGCCGACATTCACGACGAGACCTTGCGATTCTGGATAGCCGACATTAGCGGCGCTTTCCAAAAAATGTCTTCTATGTGAACCTGAGCAATCGTTTAGGCGCAGGCGTGACAGCGGCTTAGATCGTCTGCTATGAGTGCTTGGTTGAATTCGTTTTAGTGTGAGAACGCTCAACTCAGCATTCTTTCCGAAACGTCCTCAAGAAGGGTATGAAGATCGAATTCTTCACCTTTCTCTGCAAGCCCTTTGTCATGCAAAATGAAGGACAGCCCGTGCACGAAACTCCACAACAAAAAACCACGGCGGCGAACTTCGTCTGTGATTCCCGGTTCACCGAGACATTTTGCTACTTCAGTCAAAAGAATCCCGAAACTTTGCTGGCCGCCTTCCTCCAGCCGGGGATCCGCGATGCGGTCTGTGAAGCCGCCAAATTTCAGTCTGAAGATCCCGGGCTCATTTAACGCAAAGGCAATATACTCCATCCCTATGGCAGTAATGCGCTCGGGAGATCCTTCAGGAACGCCTTCCAGCGCAGTAAGCATTTTGTCTCGGTGCCGATCCATTCCCTCAAGGACAGTGGCGACCAGCATTTCTGTCTTGTCTTTGAAGTGCTTGTAAGGTGCCGCAGTCGATACGCCCGCGCGTCTGCACGCCTCGGATACGGAAAAACTGTCCGGACCTTTTTCTTCTACCAACTGTCGGGTTGCTTCGATCAGTGCAGCGCGGAGATCACCGTGATGATAGGCTTTCTTGCTGACGGAAAGACCAGCCGTTTGTCTGCTAGTCGAAAGATTTTTTTCGAAGCTGCTCATGATCCAACATGTGCCAGATCACGTTTCTCTTGTCAAAGTAAGAACTTCTAACATATGTTAGAGACGCTAACTTGATGAGGTCCCCAAATGCCGAATCCTGCTAATTCATCTACTGAAGCGACCAAACCGAGCCTATTTGCACGTGTGTTACGCGGCACTGTGCGTTTGGGAGTGACCGTCAGTTTTATAGCCGTTGCAGCGGCCGCCGTTCACTTTGGCGCATCCGAGCTCACCCGTAGAGCGGAGGCGGTGCCCGCACCGGATGCCGCCGCTGTGACACCGGTGTCCGTGACGCCGATAACGTCCGAGAGCGCTTACACGGTCGACCGTGTGTTCATCGGGCAGGTCGAACCTCAGCGTTCGGCAGATATCTCTTTCGAGCTGAACGGGACGCTCGATCAAATTCTGGTGGATGAGGGTGACAAGGTTGCCAAAGGTCAACTTCTTGCGACACTGGACATTGCACTGCTGGAGGTCGAACGCGACCGTCTGACATCATCACGCGATGCCATTGCAGCCCAGCTTGCATTTGCAAGAAAGACGGTCGAGCGAAACGCGAAACTCATTGAACAAGGCTTTACCAGTCAAGCCCGTTTGGACGAAGCCGTTTCTCAGCAAGATGAATTGTTATCCAGAATTGGCGAGTTGGATGCGGCCTTGCGCGATGTTACCGTTCGGATTGAGAAATCCAGCATCGAGGCCCCATTTGCCGGTCAAATAACCGCGCGACACGTGGACGGCGGCGAAACTCTGCGCTCGGGCGAGCTGGTTCTAGGAATGGTCGAGGTCGTGTCGCCGCAGGTTCGGATCGGTGTTCCTCTCGATGTTGATCCGGCGCTTCTGACTGATGTTGAGATCGAAATATCAGCTAAAAGCTACCGGGCTGAGCTTGCAACCTTGCGGCCCGATATTGACCCGGTGACCCGAACCCGCACTGCGCTGTTCGATCTGAAAAACGCTCCCGACGTTGCTTTCGGACAAACCGCACGTGTGCATGTACTCGATCCTGTCCAAAGTGCGGGAACCTGGGTGCCCACAACATCGCTGAAGGAAGGAACGCGCGGGCAATGGACACTGCTGGTTGCCGACGCGCAAAAGACTGTGCGCCTGGCGACGGTCGAAGTGCTGCATGCCGAAGACGACCGCGTCTTTGTGCGTGGCGCGTTTCCGGAAGGCACCGTCCTGATCGATCAGGGTCCGCAGCGGGTGAGCGTTGGTCAGCGCGTCGCCTTCGACACTGGCGAGTAACGGAGCGATCTGATGGAAACCCTTACCTTTCGCCATCCCCGGCTGGTTGCCCTCATCATTTTGGTGCTTGTGTCTGCAGGGCTGTCTTCGTTCCTATCGCTTGGGCGACAGGAAGACCCCACGATCACCAACCTCTTCGCAACCATAACCACGCAGTTTCCTGGCGCAGACCCCGAACGGGTTGAAGCACTGGTTACCGCAGAAATCGAAGAAGAACTGCGAAAGATCGCCGAGGTGGATGAGATCAGTTCTGTCTCCCGCTCGGGCGTGTCTGTCGTTTCTGTTGAATTGCTGGAAACACTAGACGAAGCCACCATTGAGCAGGTTTGGGCCGAGGCTCGGGACGCCGTGGAAGATGCGCGCCAGAACTTCCCGGCAGGAGTATTGCCACCGGAATTCGATGCCGAGGGTATTGCTGCCTATTCCGCTGTCATTGCAGTTGCGGCCGAGGACCCCGACTTCCCGATAACTTTGCTGTCTCGTCATGCCGAAGCATTGGGTGACAGATTGCGCGCGATACCTGCGACACGAGCCGTCGACTATTTCGGTCAGCCAGAGGAAGAGGTGCTCGTAAGTGTCGATATGGACAAGGCCGCTGCGCTTGGGCTTGGCGCTGCCGAGATTTCCCAGCGGATCGCCGAAGCAGATGGGAAGGTTCAGTCTGGGCGGCTGCAATCCGATGTCGACCTAACCATTGGCGTCAGCGGAGAAATTGAGAGTCTGGATCGCATTCGGAGCATCGTCCTGCGTGAAAACGCGGACGGTGCAGTGGTGCAGCTCGGCGATATTGCCAGCGTAGACCGGGGCGCACGCGAACCGCAGTCCTCAATCGCTTTTGCCAACGGGATGCCCTCCGTTTTGGTCGGAATTCTGGCGCAGGACGGTGTGCAGATCGACCGCTGGACAGGCTTTCTACGGGATGAGCTTGAGGCCGGCGCCGCAGCGGTACCTTTGGGCATGCAGGAAATACTGCTGTTTGATCAAAGCCAGTACACGACGGATCGTTTGTCAGAGGTTGGGGTCAACATGGCCATTGGCGTGGCTCTGGTTGTGGCAGTTTTGTTTGTTACGTTAGGTGTTCGGGCAGCCGCGATCGTGGCTTTGGTTTTGCCGGTTGTCTCATTGGCGACCCTGGCGACGATGAACATGATCGGTTTGCCCATTCACCAGATGTCCGTGACGGGTCTGATCGTTGCCCTCGGCCTGCTTGTTGACGCAGCCATCGTGATGACCGATGAAATTCGACGTCGTCTGCAGGATGGGATGGAGCGACTTTCAGCCGTGCGAGATGCTGTTCGCCGGTTGGCCGCGCCTTTGCTGGCGTCGACCGTTACTACAGCGCTTGCCTTCACGCCGATGATCTTGCTGCCGGGACCCGCCGGCGACTTTGTCGGTGCTATCGCTATCGCCGTGGTGCTGATGCTTGTTTGGTCCCTGGTTGTGGCCTTGACTGTGACTCCAGCGATTGCGGGCTGGCTACTGTCCGATCGCCCAGACGCAGGAATGCTGAGCCGCGGTATCAGCATCCCGCCACTTGCCCGTATGTTCGAGGCCTCAATTCGATTGTCAGTCACCAATCCGGTGCGATCTATCGCGTTGGCATTGATCTTGCCGGTGCTTGGCTTTGCGGCCTTTCCAACGCTGACCGCGCAATTCTTCCCGGGCGTCGACCGCAACCAATTCTATATCGAAGTCGACATGCCGGGTGGAACGTCAATTGCCACCACCGAAGCAACCGCCCGCCAAATCGATGAAATGCTGCTGGCTGACGACGGCGTCAAAAGTGTCTACTGGACCGTCGGAGAGTCCGGCCCGGCATTCTACTACAACATCGTTGGAAACCGCTCACGAGAGCCTGGGTTTGCACAAGCTATGATCACGACCGGCACGGCAGACGACGCCGCCCGCCTTGTTGGAACTTTGCAGAGTCGTCTGGATACTGACTTTCCTGATGCGCAGATCATCGTTCGCAGTCTTGTTCAGGGCCCTCCGGTCGCCGCACCGGTTGAAGTCAAAATTCAGGGGCAGGACATCACGGTTTTGCGTGATCTGGGCGACGAGGTGCGTTCAGTCATGGCCAATCTCGATCTAGTAACCCAGGCGCGCGCCAGCGTGAACGGCGGCAACCCTCAAATCCGGTTCGAGATTGATGAGGTCAACGCGCGTCTGCTGGGACTGGATGTGGCGGATATAGCTGGTCAGCTGGACACGGCGCTTGTTGGCATTACCGGTGGATCACTGATCGAAGGGACCGAACAGTTGCCGGTGCGTGTTCGACTGGGTGACGAGGTGCGATCAGACCTAAGCGCCATTGTCAGTATGCCCATCCTGCTGCCCAATGCTGCCGCCGTATCCGCCACAAGTGTTTTCCCTGCTGTGCCGTTGTGGGAACTAGCCAGGCCGGTGATCGAACCAGCGGAAAGCGTCATAACCCGAACGGATGGCGTGCGCGAAAACACTATCCAAGCGTTTATCGTCCCCGGTGTTTTACCCGAAGAGGCGTTGCAAGACGTACTAGAAGCGCTTAATGCGTCCGGGTTTGTGTTACCGCAAGGCTATTCGATGTCCTTAGGTGGCGACAGTGATGCCCGATCCAACACCGTGGGCAATCTGCTTGCCTCTGTTGGATTGATTGTCACACTCTCCATTGCGACCATCGTTCTCACCTTTAACTCGTTCCGGCTGACGCTCGTGACATTGGTCGTGTGCGTGTTGTCTGCAGGCCTTTCAATGCTGTCGCTGGCCGTTATGCAATTCCCGTTCGGAATAACGGCGATTATCGGTGTCATCGGCTCGATCGGGGTTTCGATCAACGCGGCGATAATAATTTTAACCGGGTTGCAACAAGACGTTGACGCAAGCCAAGGCGACCGGGTGGCGATGGCGCGTGTTGTGACTGGTTCAAGTCGGCATATCATCTCGACAACGGTCACAACCTTTGGTGGTTTCCTACCCCTGATCATAGCTGGAGGAGCATTTTGGCCGCCATTCGCCGTTGCAATCGCTGGGGGCGTACTGTTGTCGACTGTCGTATCGTTTTATTTCACTCCGCCAATGTTCGCCCTGGTGCATCGTGGAAAGCTTGACCAACCGCTTGAGGCAAACAACCAGCATTCCCAGCCTCAAGAAGCTATTGTTGCGCTTGTGGCAGAGTGAGGTTTGAGACTACTTCTCCTTGCAAATTGGTATGTTTCAAAGCCGTCGTTGTTCGAAGCGGGATTCACTTTCTGTTATGGGCCGCACGCCGGACTTTGCAAAGTCTGGTTTCTGCGCATTGCTGTAATTGGGGCATCGCGCAGCATCGGTCAAAGTGGGCTCGGTGCAGACCTTCGCTGCGTTCCAGCTAACAGACCTCTTTGCGGACAAAGCGGACGTTCGAACTCAGACGCAATAATAACTCCGCGCACAATTGGCAAACCGGCTCAAGGCTGTGATCAGAACCTGACCCTAAACGCCAGCCCAACCAATGGCGCTGTTTCATAGGTCTGACGACTAATTTCCGCTCCATTCGCATCATCTAGCGTCAGGCGGCCGTCAAATTCTGCGCCTGCAAATACGCTCAATGAAACTCCAGGATTTGGGTTGTATCCAACGGAAAGTACGACGGGGATACTCTTGTCTTCGCCCACCCCGTCCTGCGCGAGACCTTCCCCATCTAACCTGAATCGAATTCTCTCCGATCGTGCGGTTAAGGAAAGATCTATGGTCTCAGTCAACGTATAGCTCAGGGTCAACCCGGGGCCTTGTGTCGCACCAATCCCTGAGCCAGTGTTCAAGTTCCAGCGATCATTTAGGTCCCAATCGATCAGCAGGGCCGGAAAAAAATCTGTACCACCATCGTCAAATTGAGAGAACGCGCCAAAGGCCGGTCCTATCGTCAGACGCTCGTTAAGTTGCCAAGCAATACCCGCAAAAACACCGTAGGTCCTGCCATCAGATGAGGAAGCTCCACTTTGATAATCCCACCTGATCTGCGGTGACACAAAAACTGTTGCTGTATCGCTCGCACGAAATCGCATGGGAACAGCAACGCGCAAGTCACGGATGTTCTCCCATGGCTGATTGTTCGATTGACTGAAGCTATAGTCCAGCTTGCCGAAGCTGGTTGAAAGCCCAATGGAGTTTCCTCCTTCCAGATTGTAAAGTGCGGTAGCACGTAGAAATGCTCGGCTTGCAGAGAATTCACCGCCGTCACTCAAATCCGCGTCCCCTTGAAACGCAGCAAGCCCATCAACCTGATACGCCCAACCTAGCCGAGGCTGCGCGGCTGAAGGTAATGCTGCAAATCCTAGAGAAATAGCTCCAAAGCAGCACGTTAGAAAAAGGTTTTTCATATGGCATTTCCCACGTGAGGCTGATTCCTTTTGAGTTGCCATTCCTGAACGAGCGTTTCAAGTCCCTAATGGTCGGCTCTGTGGACTGCGGAGACATGGCTACTCAATGACATATTTATACAATACGAAGCTTAAGCACTGACACTGATAACCTATAGCTGAATGCAGTTTATTCAGCGTGATGAGCAAGCTTGCCGTCCCATTCCTCTGACGAAACTTTGGGTTCCGGCGGGTCCGCAATGTACGACGGTGTCATTATCTGTGTTCCGTTTTCATTAAACACATCGACAATGTTTTCGCGCAAATCGGACAAAATCTTAGGCAAGCTCGATCCGCGCGAAGTGTATGCGTTGATCTCATAATTGATTGCGTAGTCAGCCAGCTGCGTCCAAAGCACAAAAGGTTCAGGGTTCTTTCTTAACCCTTGAGTACGATGAGCTGCCTCTATCAGCATCGCTTTGATTTTCTTTGGTGGCTCCTCGTATCCGATCCCTACTGTCGTGTGAACCAACAGCCCTCGACCATCCACTTTGCGCGAATAGTTTACGACTTCGGAGTTGAGCAGCTGTGCATTTGGAATGCTAATCATCTCGTTCTTTATCGACTTAATGAGTGTTTCCATCAGTTTGATCTCGGTTACATCCCCAATCTTGTCGCCAACCTGAATTCGATCACCGACATTGGTACTGCGTCTATAGATGACAAACAGACCGGCCATCATATTCGAGACGACCGTGTTCGACCCTAACGATACCATGATACCGGCAAGGATAGTCAGGCCTTGGAAGGCTCGAGAGTCAGATCCGGGAATATAAGGGTATGCAAACACCAGCGCGATAACAATCAGCAAAGCCCTGCACAGCATTTTTGTTGGTGCAATCCAATGATCTTCAAAATCTTTCAGTTGGAAAGCGCCGCTCTCGACGTTGTCGAAAAAAAGATCGAGGCCTCGAATTCCCAACCGTGTCACAGCTGCGATGATTGCGAGCATGATCAAGTTGGGGATATATTCAACAATTGCCAAAACGACGGTTACGAGCGGCTCGCTGACATACTTCAAGAGGATCTGGGCAATGCCCTGGGTCTCGGCAAAGGAGAGCAGCACCAATGAAAGGTAGTAGTAGAAAAAGAACAGAAACAGGACCCACATCAATATGTGTATTGAATAGACGATAATCGACGCGATTGCCCTGCTTCTCAAGAGCGATTTCGTGGCTTCCTCAACACCTTCAGCTCTCTTTTCCAAGATGTTTCTAAAGTAGTCTAATAACATTCGCCGTTTCGCAAAAAACGCATAAGAAGTGAGGGCAAAGACTGCTGTCCAAGCAAAGGCAGCCATCGCACTATCTACTCTGCCCTCATTGGACCGAGCATCTCGGTATTGAAGGATTGCAGCCTCAATCGCTTCGGATTGAAGCCCAGCTAGAACTTCAATAGCCATTTGTTCGTGCTCTGCATCAGCTTGGGTGGTTATCGTAACCATCTGCCCGTCAACGCGTATCATTTTCCCAAATTCGGCGTCCGATATCTCAAGCTGAACTGAAGCTTTCGCAGATGCATCGGCGACTTGAGCGATCCGCTCCTCAATTTTTCTCGCTCGTTCGGTTGCGGGCAGCGCACTTGAACCGCGAACCACGAACAATTCTTCGCCATCCACTATGACCGGCGCAATAAACTCGGGATCCTCTCTCTCTTCAGCCGGTGCGAGGATTTCTTCAGACTGAGCAAGCGCTACAGTGCAGGAAAATAGAAGAGGCAGTAACCATAGCGTAAGAGCCCTCATGATTTTGCTCCTTCTGCGGGAATAATATGCACATCGCGTTGCGGGAACGGTATAGATATGCCTTCTTTATCAAACCGCTCTTTTGCTTGACCGGTCAGGTCCCAATAAACGGTCCAATAGTCATCAGACTTGGACCATGGACGGCAGAAGATGTTGACGGAGTTGTCTCCCAACTCACCCACGAAAATTTCTGGTTCTGGTGCCTTCAGACAAAGCTGGTGATGCGCAACCAAGTCTTTGAGCACTTCAATTGCTTGGGCAGCGTTGTCCGAATAGGCGATGCCAAAGACCAGATCGACCCGACGTTCTTCGGATGCACTTACATTGGTAATGACATCCCCCCAAATCTTGCTGTTCGGAACTATAATAATCTGGTTGTCGAATGTTCTGATCTTGGTTGAAACCACCGACATCTCATCCACAAACCCAGATGAACCGCCCACTTGGATATAGTCGCCAGTGTCGAATGGCTTGAGGACCATGATCATCAGACCGCTTGCGAGGTTTCCCAGCGTTTCCTGCAATGCGAAACCTAGGATGAACGACAAACCACCGAGCACGGCAAAAAGCGGTGTGACGTTAACTCCGAACAAAGCTAAAACGACGAGTATACCAAGGACGAAAACGGCCCAGTATACGGCGGTGGCAATGAAGCGTTTCAGCATTCTGGAGATAGTTGGAATTTTGTTCAGACCCCGTTCAGTGACCCGGCGCACCATCCGAGCAATGAACATCATGGCCCAAACTGCCAACAAAACACCCAGACCGGCCATCAGCAGGCCTACGCCACCATCCCACGAGAACAACCAGGCCCAAGCGTTCTGAAAAAGCGTTTGAAGGTCGGTAGTTTTTAGGGCTCCCGTTTTCAACGCGAGAATATAGTCAGAATGTGGTTCTAGATCTTCCGCCTTCGCGCCTTTCAGGGCCCATGCTTCGAGCACCAGACGATAGTTGTTGAGAGTTTCTGATCCAGAGTCGTTCAAAGAGGACAACTGAGAGCGCAAGTTGTCTTCCCGAGCTCCGCTCGCCGACCGAAGTTGCAAGTTTACTTGCGCGACTTCTTCGAGCCGAGAGCGCACATAACTCTGCCAAGTACCAGCGACTTGGGAAAGCTCTTCCGCGGTTAGGGGAACAAGTAGGATCTCGAGATCGTCAGCCGCAATCATCTCATCAACGACTGCATTTTTTAGATCGTCATTCTCGACTTCCACAGCCTCTTGGTCGGCCTCAGTCTCTTGCGCGCCGGCAGGAAAAGCACTCGCTAATGCCGTGAACCAAATGAATGACCAAATCTTCAACGTTCTCAGTGCTCGTCTCATCTGTCTGTCCCTTACTTCTTTAACGGTCGAAGAGAGCACACACAGATGCAACAAATCCAGACTTATGTTTATGTTTGAATATTTCCTTGTGACGAACCCCACGGATTTTTTGGGTCGCCGTAGATATAGAGAACCTCTCAAATTCGCGGAACCACAGATCTGCGACTGAAACAGAAATTTCCGCAAAGGGGTCATAGACTTGCCGTGCACGTAGAATTGGGAGCCTTTTCCATTAGACCCATTAAACCGAGAATAACGGCCTCCTGGCGACACCACTCACTTGCGTCTCCAGGAGGCAACCAGACAAGTCTGGCGAATGCGCGAGCAACAGAGGTAATACAAATTCGCCACGCATTCGAATACTTGAATCTAAAATACAACAAATCAAGTAATTTTACGCGCGCCAAAAAGTTTGCTCTCGCGTGCATGAGAAATTCTTGTTTATTCCAGCTTACACGTCCGCTTCAGAAAACGTGGCGGCGCTGTGCAGATGGCGGGTGACGAACTTTGACTGTAGCGAACAGAATTTGCGCTCATGCCAACTTGGTTGACTAACAGCGGCCAACCGCACATTCGACTTAGTCTGGCCAGTCCCATGGTCAGACTAAATCCCCGCGTTGCCCATCATCCCAGATAGAGGTGACGCGGGGAACTTTGATCCATCTTTCAATCAGTACCGTAACACCAACACCCCAAAACTACCGCCCGCGTTGTTAACCTGGTTTCCCTCCGAACGATGCGGGTTTTTTTTGGGGGGGATGGGGATATAATGAGTTTCCATTTTGCAGAGCGACCGACTGGACCTTCTACTTCTGGTTTGGTCGATGGCGCACGTGTTGGCCTCATTACCACCTGCTTTTCAAACCATTCGAAAGGACGCAGCCATTCATTTTAGTTTGAAGATTCGCGTTTTCGGTTTTCCCTCACATCTTCATTCTGCAATATTATAATGGGATTGTTCCTATGAAAACGACAACTAAGACCCTTGTTGCCGCTGCCGTTCTTGCATGCGGAGCAACCGTAGGACATGCTAAGGACAAAAATATTCTGCCAAAAGACAACGCAGAGTTCGTAAACTATGGCGAGGAATCCGGCTGGAATGTGTTTGTGGATTAGAGCCGAAATACTTGCCTGATCGAACGGGTGGATGAAAATACCAACGTTGTTCAAATGGGTCTGACCCCAGACAAAGATTTTGGCTACATGGGTGTTTTTACAAAGGCAGACATCGAATTTGAGGATGATAAAGTCTAGCTGCTCATGGACAACAAATTATACTATGGCGATACAACAGCGGCGCCACCTAATTTGGCGGACGGGTACAAAGGCGGTTATCTCATTGCCAACAATCCCGACTTCGTCACAGACGTGATGGAGCGCGAAACCATGATTGTAATGCCACAGTCTATTTTTGCCTTCGAATTAAGCCTTGCTGGCACCAAGAAGGCAATTGAAGCGGCGCGTGAGTGCAATGCTTCTCTGACGAACTGATCGGTGTCGATACTTCAAGGCCGTCCACTTTGTGGGCGGCTTCGTTTGTGACTGCGCGAACCCTGTGTATCGAGGAAGCCTATAATCGATTTCAGGCTTCAATTTCGATCAACTCTGTTTTGTAACTTAGATAGTTTGTCCCTTTGTTCCAAAATAACTTCTTAGAGGCGCAAAAATACGTCCGCTTCGGGCTCGAAGGGGACGTTCGCCTCACTTTACATGAGTGACTGCTTACTTCCCCAAGCACTCACATGGGAGTGAGCGATGATGCCCCAGTTACTGACCTGAGCCCGATGATCCTTGCGGGAGATTCAACTCAATCGACGACGATGGTGACGCTCGTCTCGGCTCGAAAGTCCGGTGGAAAGTCATCACTTATGCGACAATTGCCAATCACGAAATGCGGACGACTCTTGCTGCTCGCTCAATCTTCAAACGTCGATCTTTTCTGCGATATTCAGCGCGTCTTCCAATTCAACGCCAAGATATCGAACTGTGCTGTCAACCTTGGTGTGGCCAAGCAAAAGCTGCACCGCGCGTAGATTACCTGTTTTCCGGTAGATCAGTGCCGCTTTTGTGCATCTCAGCGAATGCGTGCCGTATTTGCTCAATTGAGGGAGGGCTTAAGCTGAACCGAAAAACGGACAGCATTTTCTCCAACCTTCTAAGTAGCCTTTCGTGTTCCCCGGCACTTGGGAAATTCCACGCACCCAAAGAAAGCACTACCCGATTTCCTGTTAGTGCGTTTGACCATATTAGCGCCGCATCTCGGGCAAGATGTTCGGCCTATTCGCCCGCTAGGCCTGTCTGTCGAGCTTTTTACTTTGGAAGCAGCCATCCTCTCCAGGTTTTTCAGGTGTTCTTTCTTCGTCTCCCTGCTGTTTTCCAATGCTATGTTGCGTAGTTTCGCTACGTACGCGGTCACTTGTACGTCCGAGAGTGCAATCTTCTTCTCGACTGCAATTAGCCTTCCGAGGTCTTGCAGTCCCCAAGCGACGCTTTCTGGCATCGCCGTTTTTGGTCGGGCCGAGCCCGTAAACACCACAAAGTTGTGTAAAAGACTTTCCTCAATACCCAAGATGACTTGGACGGCCTTCACGTGGGCATAGTTCTGCCGAAGCGGATTTTGAAAACTGCGGCGCTTGCCGCCTTTTAGCACTTGGGTCCAACTACGTTGGTCGGAACTGCCAAAAATCCAACCGGACATGTTCTTTGTCTCAACAACAAAGATGCCATAGCGAGAGATCAGGAGATGGTCGATCTGAGTAGTGCCACCGGCTACGGGAAGCGTTAAATCGGACAAGACCTGATAGTCTTTTTCGTTCAATACTGATGTGAGTGCTGAATGCACCCGACGTTCACCTCTGGCGCCTTTTCTTTCAGGTGTATTGTAACTTGCTTCAAGTGCCCAAAAAGCGGATTTCAACAGGAATTTTAGCATAACAATTCAAACCATTCCTTTGTTGAAGTTGATCTAACGCTGCACTGCTGTGCACCAGGCTCAGAATTTGAATGGACATTTTGTTACTTGGGTTTTTTGAAGTGCGACCGCTTGTTAGCGGGCGCCAAAAGGTTGTTAGATTATGACAAATCTGGTGCACCCTAAGTGCAAAGAAGATAGATTGTTTTGAGCAATGCGCACCAAACAAGAGCCTTTATACATCTCGAAGAAAAGCTATTGTCGAGCACTAAGTATCCGATACACGGACGCCCGACCTATACCCAGCCTACGCGAGATTTCCGTAGCGCCGATCCCTTCACTTGCAAGAGCAATCACATCAACCGACTTTGCCTTTGCCGTAGGTTTGCGACCCTTGTACTTACGCGTCTTTGCCTTATCTAGTACTACCGCAAAGTACTTATACACCTGTGTGCGCAGTTCGCCGTGGTTCATGCCCGATGCTTCTATGTGCTTTGTTATTGTGTCGCCGCACACTGCAAGACGCCGTGCCAGAGTACCAGCCTCTTTAGGGCGTCGAGTACGTAAAGACACCCGAAGGGTCCTACGTGTGGTGCATGGTCTAGTGTGGGGTTTTGGTCTTGTGTCGGGCAGTGGCCAACGGAAGTAATAGATGCCGTGTCTGGACAGTGAGAGATACGCATGCAGCTTCATTTTGTGTCACGCCTGTGTGTCACACCGCTCTAATGCTTGCTATCCAGTTGTATTGTTAGGTTTTGGTGGAGCCTAGGGGAGTCGAACCCCTGACCTCTTGCATGCCATGCAAGCGCTCTCCCAACTGAGCTAAGGCCCCATAAAGGTACCGTCGTAACGGTGGACGGACGTTTATGAGACGCCGTCGATGAGTGCAAGTCCTAAAATCGGAATCGGCAAAAAATTCAGACCGACTTCGCGGACCGGGTCGAGGCGGCGGGGCCGCCTCGGGATCCATCAGTTTTCGTCTTCTGACGACATGTCCTTTATATCGTCTAGTGAAACGTTGTCGCTGTCGTCATCGTCGTCTAGCAGATCGTCGTCCAATTCGACATCGACATTATCGTCATCATCCAAAACGATGTCTTCGTCCGACGACGCTTCGCGCGCCTTGACCGATGCGGCATCTTCAGCATCCGCGGCGATCATCCGGCTTTTTCCGGTATCCAGCTCCACGACCTCGCCGGTATAGGGGCTGACGATCGGGTCCTTGTTCAGGTCGTAAAAACGTTTGCCGGTTGTCGGGCAGACACGCTTTACGCCCCATTCTTCCTTGGGCATATCAAATCCCCTTGATATCAGGTGAATCTCATCAATGATTCAGGTCACCTGCCACATGCGGCAGGCACTGTCAAAGCCTTTGCGCAAAGGAGGCCCACCCATGGGGCGACACGCATTGCCCGGAACGCCTCCGGTGCCACTGACACTGCGCAAATCGGCGCGCGCACGGCGGATCAGTTTGCGAATTTCCCAATTGGATGGACGGGTTACGCTGACCTACCCGACAGGGGTGGCTGAAGCCGAAGCGCTGGATTTTGCACAACAGAAAGAGGGTTGGATCCGCGGGCACCTGCAGGATCGACCCAGCATTGAAGCAGTTGGCGTAGGGCAGTTCATTCCGATCGAGGGTACGGCGCGGCGAATCGTTCCTGCATCGGGGCGGAGGGTCTTGCTGAGTGGCGATGCGATCGGGGTTCCGCCCGGTGCTGAAGCACGGCGACTAGCGCGGTTTCTAAAAGAGCTTGCCCGCGATCGTCTGACCGGTGCGTGCGATGATTACGCGGCGATGCTGGGGCGGTCGTACAGTAGCCTTACTTTGCGCGATACGCGTTCGCGCTGGGGGTCGTGCAGTTCTGCGGGCGGGTTGATGTTCTCGTGGCGGTTGATCCTCGCCCCGACAGAGGTTCTCCATTATGTGGCCGCGCATGAAGTGGCGCATCTTGCCGAAATGAACCACTCACCTGCGTTCTGGGCGCAGGTCGAGCGTATTTTTGGCCCTTACAAAGAACCACGCCGCTGGCTGCGAGACAACGGGGCTGAACTGCACAGATATCGCTTCGACTCCGTCGCTTGACCTCGGCGCGATTTGTGATCACATAAACTCATGTTAACCTCACGCCCCGCCGAGTCTCATACGGCAACCCATGATCGCGTTTATCGCGCCCTCAGATCCCGCATCATGCATGGAGAGATTGCCCCGGGGCAGGCGTTGACACTGCGCGGGATTGGCAAGGAATTCGGTGTGTCGATGACTCCGGCGCGCGAGGCGGTGCGGCGTCTGGCGGCAGAAGGTGCTTTGTTCCTGTCCACCTCCGGTCGGGTATCAACGCCGGAACTCACGCGCGATCGGATCGAAGAGCTGGCGGCGCTGCGCGCGCTGCTTGAGGTTGAACTGGCCAGCCGGGCCCTGCCGCGCGCGCATATGGCGCTGATTGACCGGTTGCAAAGCATCAACATGGCAGTGGCCGAGATGGTCACGAAACGCGATGCGGTGGGATATATCCGTGCAAATCTGGAATTTCACCGCACGCTGTATCTACGCGCACAGGCCCCTGCGATGCTTGCCATGGCCGAAACTGTCTGGCTGCAGCTGGGTCCCACGATGCGTGCCCTATACGGTCGGTTGCGGAGGACCGAGCCACCGCACTACCATCGTCTGATCATCGCAGCGCTCAAGGCCGGGGATGAGCCTGGATTGCGACTAGCAGTGCGTTCGGATGTGACCCAGGGCTTGCGGCTGCTTGTGACCTGAGCGGCTTGTTGCCCATCTTCCAATTCAGTTGATTTCGGATGTCGCTTTGCTGGCTTGAGCGACCGGGCTGCGCTATCCTGAACGCAAATCACAACAAGAGCAGATTTAACCATGATTAATCGAAGAGTGTTTTCCTTAGGGCTTGGGTCAACCTTGTTGGCGGCCTGCTCCACAGGCACGGCACCCAACAGTGCCCCGGCTTCGCGGATGCGTGCGGTTCCGAACGCAGGATGGGATGCCTGGGTGGCCAGTTTCAAAAATCGGGCAGCGTCGCAGGGCATTTCACAGACGACCCTTAACCGAGCGTTTCAAGGCGCAGGATATCTACCCGACGTGATCGAACGCGATCGCAATCAGGTGGAATTCAAACGCTCGCTTGAGGATTATCTGGCGATTGCTGCCTCGGATGAACGGATCAACACTGGCAAGCAAATGCTTGTGCGGCATGCAGGAACCCTGTCGCAGATCGAAGCCCAATACGGTGTCGACAAAGAGGTCGTCGTGGCTGTTTGGGGCCTGGAAAGCCGCTATGGCGCACGGCGGGGCGATGTACCGGTGATCTCGGCAACGTCGACTCTGGCCTATGACGGGCGGCGCGGAGCGTTTTTTGAGAAGCAACTGGTGGCAGCGCTGAAGATCATTCAAGAGGGCGATACGACCCCGGCTAACATGACCGGCAGCTGGGCCGGAGCGATGGGCCACACACAGTTCATTCCGACGTCCTACCTTGCTTATGCAGTCGATTTCACCGGCGACGGGCGGCGCGATATCTGGTCCGATGACCCAGCAGATTCACTTGCGTCAACGGCTGCTTATCTGGCACGTGCCGGTTGGGTGCGAGGGCAGCCTTGGGGCGGTGAAGTGGGCACGGTTTCGGGCACGCCGGCGGCAGTGCTGCAACCGCAGACGCCCGGCCCACGTATTGCTGTGTTCCGCAATTTTCAGGTGATCAAGCGCTACAACAATTCGGACAGCTACGCGATCGGCGTGGGTCATCTTTCTGATCGCATTGCTGGCGGCGCGCCGTTCCAAGCGTCATTCGGGCCGGATGCGACCGGTTTGACGCTGGAGGATCGTAAAGAACTGCAGCGCCGCCTGACATCCGCAGGCTATGACACACAAGGCGCAGATGGTGTTATCGGCAAGAATACTGAGGCGGCAATTAGCGCCTACCAGCGCGCCAACGGGTTGTCCGTGACTGGCCAGCCTTCGGTGGCTCTGTTGCAGCGGTTGGGTGGCTGACGGGTTAAGCCGCCAGCCCTTTCGAACCGATATCCAGGAACTTCTGACGGCGGTCCTTGATCAGGGCTGCCGCGTCTTTCCCATCAAGCTCTTCCAGCATCGAGGCAATTGCAGACCGCACGGCTTCGACCGCCGCCGGGCGGTTGCGATGTGCACCGCCCTTGGGCTCGGTGATGATGTGGTCACAAACGCCCAGCTTGTGCAGATCCTGAGCGGTAAGGCGCAACGCCTCGGCGGCCTCGCGCATCTTCTCGGCATCTTTCCACAGGATCGACGCGCAGCCTTCGGGCGAAATCACCGAGTAGACCGAATGCTCCAGCATCGCTACGCGGTTCGCAGTCGCAAAGGCGACCGCGCCACCCGAACCACCTTCGCCGATGATTACGGACACCAAAGGAACGCCAATCTTTAGGCACATCTCGGTTGAGCGCGCGATCGCCTCGGACTGGCCACGTTCTTCCGCCCCCTTGCCGGGATAGGCCCCAGCTGTATCGATCAAGGTGATTACCGGCAGGCCAAAGCGGCCTGCCATTTCCATCAGGCGTACAGCCTTGCGATAGCCCTCGGGGCGGGCCATGCCGAAATTGCGTTCAATCCGCGATTTGGTATCGCTGCCTTTTTCGTGGCCAATCACCATGACGGGTTGATCGTTGAACCGCGCCAGACCGCCAATTACCGCCAGATCGTCGGCAAAGTTCCGGTCACCTGCCAGTGGGGTGAATTCGGTAAACAGCGCATCCACGTAATCGTTGCAGTGTGGACGTTCAGGATGACGCGCCACCTGACATTTCCGCCATGGGGTCAGATCGGCATACAGCTCGTCCAGAAGCTTGGCGGCCTTGGCATCCAGCGCGGCGGCCTCTTCCGTCACATCCATTTCTTCATTGGCACGGGCCAGCGCGCGCAGCTCTTCAGCTTTGCCTTCGATCTCGGCCAGCGGTTTTTCGAAATCCAGATACTGGGTCATGACGCCTCTCAACGCGGAAGTTCCCTGCTATATGACCAAAGGTGGTCCGGGATGCAACTCAGCAAGATTTGTGGTCGCGGAATATGCGACCACGGACGGGCAAAGAGAAGGAAGGATACCGAAGGCCGCCAGCTACGAAGATCGCGTGTTGCGCGTGTTGGCCTACATCCATGATCACCCCGCCGGGGATCTGTCGCTGGATGCTTTGGCCGAGGTCGCAGCCATATCGCGGTTTCACTGGCATCGCGTGTTTCGCGCCATTACTGGCGAGACCTGCGCGCAGGCCACCCGTCGGATACGCCTGCACCGTGCCGCCTGCTGGCTGGTGCAAACAGACAGACCGGTTACGCGGATCGCGACCGACATTGGCTATCCGAACCAAAAATCCTTTGCGCGGGGCTTTTCCGAGGCCTACGGCAGCAGCCCCACCGCGTTTCGACGTGCGGGGCAAATACTGCCGGCCCATCCAATGTTCAAAACCGGAGGATATCCGATGCATCCCGTAACAACCCGAACCGAACCGTCCCGCCGAGTCATAGCGCTGCCACATAAAGGGGCGTATGCCGAGATTGGCCGCAGCTTTGAGGCCTTTGGTGCCCTGTGCGAATCCCGCAAGCTGTGGCCGCAAGTCGGCCCGATGATCGGGCTGTATCTCGACAGTCCGGACGATGTGCCCGAGGATGATTTACGCAGTTTTGCAGATGCTGAATTCTGCGGTGATGATACGCCCGAGGGGATGGAAGACCTTGAAATTCCGGGTGGCAAAACAGCGGTGCTGACCTTCAAGGGCCCTTATTCCGGCCTTCACGGCGCGTATCAGACATTATTTGGCAATTGGTTGCCCGAGTCTGGCGAAGAACCTGCGGACCATCCGTGTTATGAGATCTATCTCAACGATCCACGAGAAACGGCCCCCGAGGATATGTTGACAGAAATTTGCCTGCCGCTCAGGTAACCTAATTCGGCCACAGCACCGGATAGAGCGAGGCCACAAGCAGGGCCGCCATCGTCCAGTTGAATACCAGCAATCGGTGCGGGTTCGTCAGGATTCGCGCCATTTGCTGTCCAAGAACCGTCCAGGTGCTGACCGAGGGTAGGTTAATGGCGCCGAACACCAGCGCGACCAGCAGAATCGCGTTGATCGTTTGGTCGGGCGCATAGGCGGCTGTCGCGGTCAGCGCCATCGCCCAGGCTTTTGGGTTGACCCATTGGAAGGCTGCAGCTTGCAGAAACGTCATCGGGGTGCCCGCAGCATCGGCACCTTTTGCGGGCGCTGCATGGGCGATTTTCCATGCCAGATACAGCAGATACAGAACCGAAAGAACTTTCAACACGGTATGACTAATCGGATACCGGTCAAAGACCTGAACCAGCCCCGCCCCCACCAGAAGCACCATAAAGGTGAAGCCCAAACCGATACCCAGCATATGCGGGATCGTGCGGCGAAAGCCGAAATTCGCACCTGATGCCATCAGCATAAGGTTGTTGGGGCCTGGAGTGATTGACGAGACAAAAGCAAACGCGATCAGGGCCATCAGGATATCGTAGGTCATGGCTGCATTTTCTCGCTGAACCCGGCAAATGAAATTGCGTATTCGTGCGTTCAAAGGTTAATGTTGCAATAAATGGCGAAGATTGATCAGATCAACCAACATATATTGCAAGAGCTTTCGCGGGACGGTCGCATCAGCAACCTCGATCTTGCCGAGCGGGTGGGCCTGTCGCCCTCCGCTTGCTTGCGCCGGGTGCAGGAGCTTGAGCGGGCAGGGATCATTTCCGGCTACCGAGCAGTGCTGAACCCGGCGGCGCTGGGGGTGGGTTTCGTTGCCTATATCGGCGTTGGTCTGGGCGAGCACACAAAAGCGGCGCAGGAAGGGTTCGAAAGGGCCTTGCAACAAGCGCCCGAAGTGGTGGAATGTCACAACATCACCGGCACGATCGAATACCTGTTACGGGTCGAATGTGCCGATCTGCCTTCCTACAAAACCTTCCACACCGAGGTGCTGGGTACACTGCCGCATGTGACCTCGATCACCTCATATGTTGTGATGGGATCGCCTAAGGATATGCGTGCGTGACCATTAAAAAGTGATTTTTAACCATCTTGCGAGGTCAAAGTTCAGCGCCTAGTGTCATCTCAACAGGATCGTCGGCAGGGATTAACCCCGAAGCAGGCGCAAATTCAGGGAGTAGACCATGACATTTTTCCGCACCGGAGCGCTGGTGGCTGCCTTGGCAATGTTTGCCGGCGCTGCGACAGCAGCACCTTTGAAGTTACAGCCAGCTAGCCCTCAGCCCAGCCCAAAAGCCGGCTTGAACGTAAAATACAGTTGGGAAGGTAACCCGCCTCGCAAAATCCAGAACCTCTCGAAGGTCAATCATCTATTGAAGAAGGCAAAGCCGGGTCAGCCCCTCAGAGGTTTGGACTACAGAGACACGAACGAAGGTGATCCTGTCCTGACCTACAATCAGGCGTTCAATGTTGCCGCGGAAATCAGCGGATATATCCGCTTTGATTCACCCGGAGTTTACGAGCTTGAGACCTGGTCGAACGATGGGATTGACGCCTGGGTCGGCGGTCAGCAGATCGGCTATGTCAACGGCCGTCAGGGCTGCGAAGCCAACCAACGCACCGAGGTCGAGGTGCCGCAGGCGGGTTGGTATCCAATCAAAATCAAGTATTTTCAGAAATACGGTACATCCTGCCTGATGATGAAATCAGGAAAGAAGGGTGAGCGTTTCACATGGACACCAAACAATGTATTTGGACGCTGATCAGATCGATTGGGGCGCTCAGCTGAGCGCCCTTTTTTCTTAGCTACCCGCCGCGATTAATTCCGCCTGCGCCACAATAACCTCGGCTTGCTTAATCGAAGCGATATCGACCAAACGCCCTTTGTAGACCGTCGCGCCTTCGCCGTTGGCTTTTGCCCGTTCCATGGCAGCCAGAATCTCTCGCGCTTCGGACACTGCTTCATCCGACGGTGTGAAGACCTGATTGGCCAATGCGATTTGCTTGGGGTGGATGGCCCATTTGCCGACCATCCCCAGTGTGGCAGACCGTTTGGCCTGCGCGATATAGCCCTCATCATCCGAAAAATTGCCGAACGGACCATCCACCGGCAGCACGCCATGGGTGCGGCAGGCGGCGACAATTGCGGCCTGCGCCCAGTGCCACGGATCGGACCAGTGCTTCTCACCCTCGCGCAGCATATAGTAGTTTTCCTGCGTACCCCCGATGCCGGTTGTTTGCATGCCCATTGAGGCTGCAAAATCTGCGGCGCCAAGGCTCATGGCCTGCAGGCGCGGGGATGAGGCTGCGATTTCTTCGACATGCGCCAGTCCGGCGGCGGATTCGATGATCACTTCGAATGAAATTGGCTTGGTTCGGCCCTTGGCACGCTCGATTGCGGTAACCAGCGCGTCCACGGCATAGACATCGGCCGCGCAGCCTACCTTGGGGATCATGATCTGATCCAGACGGTCGCCTGCCTGTTCCAGCACATCAACCACGTCACGGTACCAATAGGGTGTATCCAGCCCATTGATCCGAACCGACATGTATTTATTGCCCCAATCGACTGTGTTCAGTGCCTCGATTACGTTAGCGCGAGCGGTATCCTTGTCGGAAGGAGCCACCGAATCTTCTAGATCCAGATTAATGACGTCTGCAGCTGATGCTGCCATCTTGGGAAATAGCTTGGTGTTCGAGCCCGGGCCAAACAGTTGGCAGCGATTGGGCCGGGCCGGAGCGGCAGGTTGGATGCGGAAGCTCATTTGGACCTCATGCGAGTAAGGAAATTGCGTTTAGGGTTGGTCATGGGATATTAAATTGCGCAATGCTGCGCAAGCGTGATTGTGCATATGCGGCAATGCGTATGCAGCATGATTGAAGATACTGGCAAAATGGGGTGCTTAAAGTTTGATCAGTTTAAAAACTTCGAACAATCTTGTGCAGGAAAGCCCAAATACGCAAAAACTTCCCGCTGTGGGCGGGCAGGCAAGAAGAATTTGAGAAACCCTCGTCAAAACGGTTCTCTAGCTTAAGCCAGAATCAAAGGAGTGCACCGCAATGATCGAGACACCGTACCTGTTGTTTTTGGGCGATGCGCCCGACTTGTTGGCGGCCAAAGTGGCCATTGGTATCCGGGACTGGCGTCCTGAGAATGCCGTGGGTCAAATAAGGCTGGATGGTTGCAAGACTGATTTGGGTCTTACCGAAATGACACTTGCCGAAGGTAAAGCTGCTGGTGCCAAGACTCTTGTCATTGGTGTTGCCAACCGGGGTGGGGTCATCAGTGAGGCCTGGAAAGAGGTTCTGATCGCAGCGTTGGAAATGGGTTATGATCTGGCGTCGGGCCTACACAACCTGCTGCGCGACGAAGGCGATCTGGTTGCTGCGGCGCAGACTCACGGCTGCACATTGCACGACGTCCGTGTACCGACCGTAGGATATCCTATCGCAAACGGCCGCAAGCGTACCGGTAAGCGGTGCCTGGCCGTTGGAACCGACTGCTCTGCCGGCAAGATGTACACTGCGATGTCCATGGACGCTGAAATGCGCAAACGCGGCATGAAATCCACCTTCCGGGCCACCGGTCAGACCGGAATTCTGGTCACGGGTCAGGGCGTCCCGCTGGATGCGGTTATCGCCGATTTCATGGCGGGATCCGTTGAGTATTTGACACCAGACAATGATCCGGATCACTGGGATCACATCGAAGGGCAGGGCTCGTTGTTCCATGTGTCCTATTCTGGCGTCACCATGGCGCTGATTCATGGCGGTCAGCCCGACGCGCTGATCCTGTGCCACGAGCCGACCCGGACCCATATGCGAGGATTGCCTGAGTATTCGCTACCGACGCTGGAGCAGTTGCGCGACACAGCACTGCCGCTGGCGCGCGTGGCAAACCCAGAGTGTCAGGTTGCAGGAGTGTCGATCAACACCCAGCATCTGAGCGAAGACGACGCACACGCATACATCGCCAAGGTTGAGACCGAGATGGGTATCCCAGCAACCGATCCTTACCGGTTTGGTGCCGGTAAACTGGTGGATGCGCTGGCCGCACTGTGATCTAAGCAGGTTGCCGATCGCCCCTTGCTGTCGGCAACAGACACCACTTTCGATGAAAGGTTGAACGCGTGCAGATTGACGTTTCCCGCGATGTATTTCGGCTGGCGCAGGTATTCACTATCTCGCGCGGCTCACGGACCGAGGCAAAGGTCCTGACGGTTCGGATCTCGGATGGTGTGCATCATGGTTGGGGCGAATGCGTGCCCTATGCGCGCTATGACGAAACGCTGGATTCAGTCGAGGCCGAGATTGCCGGCCTGCCCGACGTATTCTCTCGCTATTCCCTGATGGATCTGCTGCCTGCCGGCGCGGCTCGGAATGCAGTGGATTGCGCGCTTTGGGACCTTGAGGCGAAACGCTCCGGCAAACGGGCGTGGGAGCTGGCGGAACTTGCCGCACCGGGGCCTGAAGTTACGGCCTATACTCTTTCCCTGGACACTCCCGAGGCAATGCAGGCACAGGCGGCAGAAAATGCGTTCCGACCCTTGTTGAAGATCAAACTTGGTACACCGGACGACATGCCTCGGCTTGAGGCCGTGCGGGCTGGTGCGCCGGACTCCAAAATCATTATCGACGCCAATGAGGGTTGGTCTGCTGAAGTGTACGCCGATCTTGCGCCGCATCTTGTGCGACTGGGCGTTGCTCTGGTTGAACAACCTCTGCCAGCCGGTGAGGATGATGCGCTGATCGGTATGGATCGTCCGGTGCCGGTATGTGCCGACGAATCCTGTCACGATCGGGCCAGCTTGCCTGCGCTAAAAGGCAAATATGATGTGGTGAACATCAAACTCGACAAGACCGGCGGTCTGACCGAGGCGCTGGAGCTGCGCAAGGCCGCGCTGGCCGAGGGCTATGGCATCATGGTCGGATGCATGGTTGGAAGTTCGCTGGCCATGGCACCTGCAACGCTGGTGGCGCAGGGCGCGATGGTGACGGACCTTGACGGACCGCTTTTGTTGGCAGAAGACCGCGACACACCCCTGATTTTTGATGACGCCGGAGTGCATCCGCCCAAAGCGGCACTTTGGGGCTGAGGAGAAGAACATGACCCGCACCGTTTATGTAAATGGCGAATACCTGCCTGAAACCGAGGCAAGCGTCTCGATCTTTGATCGAGGTTTCCTGTTTGCAGACGCCGTCTACGAAGTGACCAGTGTGCTGGATGGTAAGCTGGTCGATTTCGAGGGCCACGCGGTGCGGCTGAAACGCTCGCTGGACGAGTTACAGATGGCTGAACCCTGCAGCAAAGAAGAACTTTTGGAAATCCATCGCAAACTGGTCGAGCTGAACAACATCGAAGAAGGTCTGATCTATCTGCAGGTTTCGCGCGGCAGTGACGGCGACCGGGATTTTGTGTTTCCGTCAGCGGATACCAAGCCTACGCTGGTTCTGTTCACGCAGAATAAGCCAGGTCTGGCCGACAGCCCCGCGTCGAAGAAAGGGGCCAAGGTCATTTCGATCGATGACATCCGTTGGGGCCGCCGCGATATCAAAACCGTGCAGCTGCTGTATCCGTCCATGGGCAAGATGATGGCGAAAGCGGCTGGCTGTGACGATGCCTGGCTGGTTGAAGATGGCTATGTCACCGAAGGCACCAGCAACAACGCCTATTTCGTCAAGAACGGCAAGATCGTCACCCGCCCGCTGTCCAACGACATTCTGCACGGCATCACCCGCAAGGCGGTTCTGCGCATGGCAGCCGAGGCGCAGATGGAGATTGAGGAACGCCTGTTCACCATCGGCGAGGCGAAAGAGGCGGATGAGGCCTTCACCACTTCGGCCAGCGCCTTTGTCATGCCGGTGGTTGAGATTGATGGCGTGGCACTGGGTGATGGCACGCCGGGCCCGATTGCCAAACGCCTTCGCGAGATCTATCTGGACGAAAGCCGAAAGGCCGCAATCTAAAGCAAAGGCCCGCCAAAACGGCGGGCTTTTTCGTTTTCGGGGCGTCAGCCTTTTTTCGTGACGTTCTCGTCAAACGCGACCTTGAAGGCGGCTTGTTTCTCGGCGTTCGCTTCGGTCTGGTAGTTGGCCTTCCACTCATCCATGGTCATGCCATAGAAAATCTCGCGCGCTTCGTTTTTGTCCATGTCGATGCCCTTGGCATTGGCGGCTTCCTGATACCAGCGCGACAGGCAATTACGGCAGAACCCGGTCAGATTCATCATATCGATGTTCTGTACGTCGGTGCGATCCTGCATCAGATGCTGCTGCAAACGGCGAAACGCTGCGGCCTGAAGTTCGATTTCAGTTTGCTTGTCCATTGTCGGGCTCCGAATGATTGTCTTGCGATCTGGACCTGACCTAGCAATCCGTGGGCCATGTTACAACGAACAGGAGAGGCCCTAAGGCCCCTTGGAACGTCAGGTTTGGATGCTTTATGCCAGTTTGAGGGCCAACCACGGCACAAGGCAAAAAATGATTGTCAGGATTTTGTAGTTCGCAAGATACCTGAAATAGGCCCTCTTTACGTCGGCCCGCTCCATTTGGAACATTCTGCCATGTACGCCTGCGATCCAGTCCTGCATGATGATGATCATCAGCGTGCTGAACAACAAAACCGCAATGTTAAGGGCGGTCATCCAGCCGAAGACAGTTGTCAGGAATTCCTGAGTCATGGTCGTCTCCTTTCCCTTAATATATGGGTGTCAGTATATTGGCTCACAATATTTCGAGGATCGGAAGCGGCATGAAGTGACCTTACGTTATAGTCCGCTATCGTTCAGTGCATCCTGCAGAATAACGGCCAATCGTTCGGCCCAGCTGCGTTGCCCATCATGATCCGCAATCAGATCATTACGCAGCTCGATCAGTGCATTAGGACGGCCGAAACTGCTGCAATGCTTGTCGATCGCATCGCCGGGTAGCACACCTGTATAGGGTTCATTTACCCCAACGCACAGATCATCCTCGGCGTTCAACCGGTTGATCAGCGGGCGCGAGAACCGCTCATCCGGTGTGTGCAAGACGCCGATGTGCCACGGCCGAGGATCGCGGCCACGGAGCTGGCGCGTAAAGGAATGCATCGAGATGATGACCGCATGCGGCAGGGCCGCAAGCTGCGCCAGCGCATCGTGATAGGGCCGGTAACACATATTTAGACGACGCTCACGCTCGGTCGCATCTGCGTGGCGGTTACCGGGGATGATCGAGCCGTCATAGAGCTTCATCAGCAGCGTCGGATCGTCCTCGCCCCGGTTGGGGTCAATTACGAGGCGCGAGAAGTTGGCTGCGATTACGGGGGCGTTCAGGACCTCACCCAGATGCTTTGAGACCTCGTAGGCGCCCACGTCATAAGCGATATGGCGTTCCATATCTTCGCGCGGCAGGCCCAGGTCTCCGCCGTTGATATCGGGCGGCACCATGTTGGTGGCGTGGTCGCAAGTAATCAGCCAACGCGACGGGCGATCCGCGCCGTGAACAAAAAACGGAGAGTATGTCATGAGCCTGTCATCTTGTTTGCCGCAGGTGTAGGACAGTTGCGTTGGAAAGGGAATTGCGCAATAAGCAGCCTGAGCAATGTTTGCGGTAACATTTACGCGTTTGAGGAGAGCCTGATCAATGCGACGCCTGAGAAATGTGAAAATCGTGGCGACGCTGGGACCGGCGTCCAATGACTATGACACCATCCGTGCGCTGCATGAGGCCGGGGCCGATGTATTCCGGCTGAACATGAGCCATGGCAGCCACGATGAGATTCGCGAGAGGCACCGTATAATCCGGCAGATCGAAAAGGATCTGGAAAGCCCGATCGCGATTCTGGCTGATCTGCAGGGGCCAAAGCTGCGCGTTGGCGTGTTTGCAAATGATGCGGAAGAACTGGAGGAGGGCGCCGCATTCCGTCTGGATCTTGATCCGGCAGCCGGGGATATCACCCGGGTCTGCCTGCCACATCCCGAAATTTTTGCCGCATTGGAGCCAGGTGCGCGCCTGCTGGTCAATGACGGAAAGATTCGTCTGATCGTGCAGGATTGCGGTCAGGATTTTGCACATTGCACGGTCGAAGTCGGTGGCACGATTTCGAACCGCAAGGGTGTGAACGTGCCTGACGTGGTGCTGCCATTGGCAGCGCTGTCGGCCAAGGATCGCGACGATCTGGAATTTGTCTGCCAACTGGGTGTGGACTGGTTGGCGCTGAGCTTCGTTCAGCGTGCCAAGGATGTGTTCGAGGCGCGCGCACTGGCGGATGGCCGAGCATCGATCTTGTCCAAGATCGAAAAACCTGCTGCGGTCGAAGCTTTTGACGATATCCTTGACGCCTCAGACGGGATCATGGTTGCGCGGGGTGATCTGGGCGTCGAACTGCCTGTTTCGGCAGTCCCCCCGATCCAAAAACGTCTGGTGCGTAAATGCCGTACAGCCGCGAAGCCTGTGATTGTCGCAACCCAGATGCTGGAAAGCATGATCGAAAGTCCAATGCCCACACGGGCCGAGGTTTCAGACGTGGCCACCGCGATCTACGAGGGTACCGATGCAATCATGCTGAGTGCTGAATCGGCTGCTGGTTCTTATCCCATCGAGGCGGTTCAGACGATGAACAAGGTTGCCATCGAAGTTGAAGCTGACCCAACCTACACTCAAATTATTGCCGCGTCGCGTACCGCCAAGGGTACGACCATCGCTGATGGTATCGTGGCTGCGGCACGCGAGATTGCTGAAAAGACTGACATCAAAGCCATCTGCTGCTTCACTCAAAGCGGGACCACCGCCTTGCTCACCGCCCGTGAGCGTCCCGGTGTGCCTATCATCGCGATGACCCCCGCCACCGGCACCGCCCGCAGGCTTTGCCTGAGCTGGGGTTGTCATTGCGTCTTAACCCCTGAACAAGAGCGGTTCAAAGGTGCGGTCGTCAGCGCCGCTCGCGCCGCCCGTTCGGGTGGTTTCGCCGCTGAAACTGATCAGATTGTGGTCACCGCCGGCGTCCCTTTCAATGTTCCTGGCACCACCAACATCTTACGTATCGCCCCTTGTGATGAACGGCTGATCTACAACACTGATCCGGGCTAAGCCCGGATCACCACTACTAATTTCAGTTTGATACCAAGCGTATGCCTAATATTTGGGCATATAATAATATTTATTTACAGTACCTTAGAAGTTTGAGGGTTGTATCCAGCAATAATCTCTCTGTTTTTGCGTGTTTTTTCGGGATACTTGCCCTTAGGGCGGTCTACTCAAGCAAGTTCCAGGTTCCGGCTGCCCTGCCGGGGGCGAGGGCCCCGGCCAAAGCAACAATAACGGAGGAACGGCATGACAACGAAAATTGTCATAGGACTGGACGGGACAGAAACCGGAGAACGCGCGATCGCCTTTGCCAAAGACTTGGCCGGGCGTATCGGTTCATGCGAGCTTCTGGCGGTTTACGTCATCGAATGGTCTCCTTTCACATTCCAGACACCAGAAGAGAACGCCCTACGCCACAAACGGCGCGAAGAAGAGGTTGCGTTAGCTACGTCACGGATCATCGAGCCAGCGGTTGAAGCGTTGAAGGCTGCAGGATTCGAGGCGCGCGGCATCGTCCGTCACGGAGATGTGGCGGAAACGCTGAATGCAATCACGGTTGAAAACGGTGGCTCCCAGATCGTTGTGGGTCGGGCCTCGGCAGATGGGTTTAAAAAACGCCTGTTTGGCAGTTCGACCCAGAACCTTGTCATGCACGCCGATGTTCCGGTTACGGTCGTGAACTGAGGGGAGAGATTATGATGAATATTCAGAACAAACTGAGTCTGGCAGCACTTGCCGCTCTGGTTGCGAGCCCCACTGCCGCACAGGAGGCGGTCGGTTTGGACGATAAAATCAACCAGGCCTTTGCTGATTTCACCGGGCCTTTCGTCAGCTTTATTTTTGCCCCGTTTCCGGGCACCGGGTTCCCTTGGATCGTGGGTTGGCTGGTGATCGCCGCGACCGTCTTCACGCTTTATTTTGCCTTTGTACAATTGCGTTTCTTCGGTCATGCGATCAGCCTTGTGAAAGGTGACTATTCTGATCCCAATGATGCGGGTGAAGTTAGCCACTTTCAGGCGCTGGCAACGGCGCTGTCCGGTACAGTTGGCCTCGGTAATATTGCCGGTGTTGCGGTCGCCGTCGGTATCGGCGGGCCAGGTGCAACTTTCTGGATGATTGTCGCAGGCCTGTTGGGCATGGCGTCGAAATTCACCGAATGTACGCTGGGTGTAAAGTACCGCAACGAATATGATGACGGCACCGTTTCTGGTGGTCCAATGTATTATATGTCGAAAGGGTTCAACGAACTGGGCCTGCCGGGCGGTAAAATTCTGGCCGTTCTGTTCTCGATCTTCTGCATCCTTGGCGCGCTTGGTGGGGGCAATATGTTCCAGGCCAATCAGGCGCATCAGCAGATCGCAGGCATCGTCGGAGATTACCCGGGCTGGATCACTGGCCTGGTCTTTGCAGGCATCGTCTTTGCAGTGATCGTGGGCGGCCTGAAATCCATCGCGCGCGTGACTGAGAAAGTCGTTCCTTTCATGGGCGTGATGTATGTGGCCGCGGCGCTGGTGATCATCCTGATGAACGCGGATCAGATCGGTTGGGCCTTTGGCCAGATCTTCGCAGGAGCCTTCACCGGTCTTGGTGTTGCTGGCGGTATGGTCGGCGCATTGATCCAGGGCTTCCGGCGTGCGGCGTTCTCGAACGAAGCGGGCGTTGGTTCTGCGGCGATTGCCCACTCGGCGGTTCGCACCAAAGAACCGATCACCGAGGGCTTTGTGTCTCTGCTGGAGCCGTTCATTGATACGGTTGTGATCTGTACCATGACCGCGTTGGTGATCATCATCACGCAGCAGCTGATCGTCGATCCGGAGACCGGAAACTATATGCTGAACGAAGCCGGTAATGCCATCGCAACGGTTGACGGAAACTCGGGCGTCAGCCTGACTTCAGCCGCCTTTGGCAGCGCGTTCAGTTGGTTCCCTTACGTTTTGGCAATCGCAGTAGTTCTGTTCGCCTTCTCGACCATGATCAGCTGGTCCTACTACGGCCTCAAGGCCTGGACCTACCTGTTCGGTGAGGGTCACACCAAGGAACTGGTGTTCAAGGTCATCTTCTGCATCTTCGTAGTCATCGGTGCAGCGGCCAACCTTGGCCCCGTTATCGACTTCTCGGATGCGGCGATCTTTGCCATGGCGGTTGTGAACGTCTTCGCGCTCTACTTCCTGATGAAAGTGGTACGTCAGGAACTGGCATCTTATGCAGAGCGTTTGAAGAGTGGTGAAATCCGCAAATTCGAACATTAATCCAAACCACCGGGGCGGCGCGTGTCGCCCCGGTGCCTAGCCAGCCTGCAAAAAGCGCAGATTCTGGCCCAAACCCCCTTGCCAGTATGATCGAACTTGCGTAAACGGCGCTTCTGATCGCGTGACCGGCCGAGATGGCATGCCGAGTCGCGTTTGAAACCGAACCCCGAAAGGAGACGGAAATGCCTAAGATGAAGACAAAGTCGAGCGCCAAAAAGCGCTTTAAGGTGACTGCGACCGGTAAGGTCCTTGCTGGCCAGGCCGGCAAACGGCACGGCATGATCAAGCGGACCAAGAAATTCATCCGCGACGCCCGTGGCAACACCACCCTGTCCGCCCCCGACGCCAAGATCGTCAAGGGCTACATGCCCTACGACCGCTAAGAGGAGATTAAGAGATGTCCCGCGTTAAAGGTGGAACCGTAACTCACGCCCGTCACAAGAAGGTCATCAAGGCTGCCAAAGGTTACTATGGCCGCCGCAAGAGCACCTTCAAGGTTGCCCGTCAGGCCGTAGACAAGGCCAACCAGTACGCAACCCGCGACCGCAAGAACCGCAAGCGCAACTTCCGCGCGCTGTGGATCCAGCGTATCAACGCCGCTGTCCGTTCGCATGACGAGGCACTGACATATTCCCGCTTCATTAACGGCCTGAACCTGGCCGGTATCGAAGTGGACCGCAAAGTTCTGGCCGACCTGGCTGTGCACGAACCGGAAGCGTTCGGCGCGATCGTCGCCAAAGCACAGGCCGCGCTGGCTGCCTGAACCTCTTTCGAGAGACAGTGAATGAAAGGCCGTCCCAGTTGGGACGGCCTTTTTTTGAATCCGTAACGGGTGTCGATTGCGCCAGTTTGCCAAATTGAGCTTTCTAGGGCGACGAAGATAGATATCTCACCGCCTCCAACATCCTGGGCTGAATTGTACTGCAGACAACGCACCAAGCTCCGGCATCAGGGTGCAATGGTTGATGCGAGCGATCCAATCCGCCTTGAGAAATGGTAGTGTGCAACGCCCGTGAAATGCCGTGAATTCAGTGGGATGACTTTATGAGATCGTTCAGACCATGGCAGGCATCGCAGGTGATGCCCGGTATGGGTGGCGGAGACGAAGGGATTCGAACCCTCGAGACGGTTTCCCGCCTACTCCCTTAGCAGGGGAGCGCCTTCGACCACTCGGCCACGTCTCCGCTGGCCGGTATATCCTTGCCTGTCATCCAGATACAAGGCGATTTTCTATGTCTGGAAAATTTTTCTGAATACCGATGATCAAACCCACAAGAAGGAGCGCTGGGGCTACCGGAAGCAGGGGTGCGAAACCCCCGAAATGCTGAAAAACATGCAAAACCTTGCCAACTCCACCTGTTCTGGCGCATATTTGTCTAGTTTTAAGGCTCTAATAACTATTCAGATTTAGCTTTCTGAGGCGACAGATATCGGGCGTGGGGTGTTTGGCACCCTGGTAGGTACCTTTTGGGGGAAGGGGACTTGGGTTTGGCCTGGTTGAAATTGTTTTGTGTTTTCTTGGTTCTAGCGACGCTGCCTGCGTCGGCCATCGCATCAATCGGAAAAGTGCTCAGTGCTAAACCGGGCGCGGATATTATCCGGGCCGGTAAAAAGATACGCTTGCGTGAAGGGATGGATGTTGTTTCAGGCGATACTATTTCGACCGACAGATCAGGCGTGGTTCAATTGGTGTTCGTAGATGAAACCAAGATCGCGGTTGGTCCGAACGCGCGAATGATCCTGGATGTCTCGATGCTGCGAGGCAATCGGAAGGCAAAAAACTTCACCGTGCAGGCGCTGGGCGGCAGTTTCCGTTTCATTTCGGGCAAAAGCAGAAAGCGCGCTTATTCGATCAAAACGCCCGATGCCACCATGGCCGTGCGGGGAACGACATTTGACATGTGGATTACATCCGGCAGCCAAAGCGCGATGCTGGTTATCGAGGGCACCGTTCAGATGTGCGGCCGACGCGGGTCATGCCGGTCGGCAAGCCGACAGTGCAGTCTCTTTGCGACCGGTTCGGGCGGTCAGGTGGGGCGCCCGATAGATCAGGAGCAGTATGACAAAGCGCTAAAAGGTGGTTTCCCCTTCATACGCTCGCAAACGCAACTGCTGCCACCGTTTCGGGTGAGTGCCGAAGGGTGTTCGGGCAGACAGGCTCAGGCCCCAAAGATTGAATCTGAGAGGCCAGAGCGGCGCGAAGCGCGGCGGCAAACGGAACAAGGTCGTTCTGAGGTGTCGGCGGCCCGCGAAAGCGGGCGATCCGAAGCGCCAGACCGGGCCTCAGCCAGCGCCGAAGGGCGTTCCGGGACATCAGCGCGCGCAGGTGTAAGCGCCTCGGGTGAAACGAGAACATCCGTAAACGCATCCAGTGGAAATAGCGGTGGATCGGGTGTCAGGGCAACGGCGACGGCAGGTAACGCTTCAGCGATAGCTGGTTGGTAGCATCAGGTTACATATATTTTCATGTTCCCCTGCGCCTGGAAGGTGAACGTGGTGGGTAAGATAAGAGACAAAATTGGGCATCGATTAGTATTCAGGCTTGTAGGCTTGGGGCTGATCTTGATGGGCTGCTTCATTAGGGTCGCGGATCCGTATCCCGTTCAAATGTCCAGATTGATTTACTTCGATATCCTGCAGCGGATTTCACCACGGGCCTACAACCCGGATCTGCCGGTCCGCGTAGTAGATATTGATGAAAGGTCTCTGGCAGAATGGGGCCAATGGCCATGGCCTCGTACCCTGTTGGGTCAGATGGTCGAACGATTGGGCGAATACGGTGCCGCTGCGATTGCCTTTGATATGTTGTTTGCCGAGCCCGACCGATACTCTCCGATGCGACTGTTGCAAGACCCGACTTTGTCCGGACTATTGCAGGTGGATCAGGCCGCGATCGATCTGGACAATGACGTCAGATTTGGGGACGAAGTTGCGAAATGGCCAGTGGTTCTGGGTGTGGCAGCCCGGCAAACCGATAGCGGTTCGGCCATTGTACCGAAGGCGGGGTTAGTTGAAATCGGAGAGAACCCCGCAGCTGGCCTTGTCAGCGTTGCCCACTGGACCTCTCTGGCACCGCCATTGGGGGAAGAAGCGGCCGGGATCGGGGGTGTTAATGTTTCGCCCCAAGGAAGTTTGGGTGTGGTGCGACGGGTCCCTGTGCTTTGGTCCGGGCCCAACGGTGTATTACCTGCGCTTGGGGTTGAAGCCCTGCGGGTGGCCATGGGCGAATCCGTTTATTTTGCCGAAGGATCGCAGGACGAGATCGGCATCATGCTTGAGGTTGGTCTGGGTGATTTTGTGCTGCCGACCACCGAGAATGGCGAGATCTGGGTGCGTTACAGGCGGGACAATCCTGGCCTCTATCTGTCGGCCGATGATGTCATGCGCAGCGGTAGTGATCCAACGCTTCAGTCAGAGATAGAAGGACGGATCATTCTGGTCGGCACCTCTGCGGCGGGCCTGTTCGATATGCGCGAAACGGCACTGGGTGAATCTGTTCCCGGTGTTTCGATCCACGCCCAGATTATCGAACAGATCATCCTTGGCGATGTGCTGAGCAGATCGGATGTTACCTCTGCACTTGAGCTGCTGGCGTTCGTGATCCTGGGCGTCGTTGTCACAGTGGTCATGTCCAACTATGGGGCGGTCGCTTCTTTTGCTGCAGGCGGAGTGGCCGCATCGGCCGTGATTGCCATCAGTTGGTTGGCGTTCCAGAACCAGTCGGTTCTGTTTGATGCGACCTTCCCTTTGGCCGGAGGTATGGCCAATTTCGGGCTTCTGGCCGGGTACCTCTTTGTTTCGACCGAGCGGGAGAAGCGGGTGATCCGCCAGACTTTCTCGCACTATGTCGCACCGGAAATCCTCGATGAGATGGAGGCCAACGGGCATCAGCTGCAATTGGGAGGTGAATCTCAGGAGATCACGGTGATGTTTTCGGACATTCGGGGCTTCACGCCATTGTCCGAGTCTGTATCAGCCACCGATCTGGTGGCCTTGCTGAATGCGCTGTTCTCAGAGATCGGGGATCAGATTCTGGTCGAGCGTGGAACGATCGACAAGTTCATCGGCGATGCGGTTATGGCTTTTTGGAATGCACCGCTGCCCGTGGATGATCACCCGTGCCGCGCTGCTTTGGCCGCGCTGAAGATGCGCGGCGCGTTAGATAGGTTCAACACTTTGCCCATCATGCGCGGGCGTCCTCCCATCGCTCTGGCGACAGGCTGCGCAACCGGAGCCGCCTGCGTAGGCAATATCGGCTCGCGGCGCCGGTTCAATTACACAGTAATCGGAGATGTGGTGAATGTGGCAGCGCGGATCGAACAAAACTGCCGACATGTGGATTATGATATTCTAGTCTCAGACTCTATTCGCCGTGTCACCAATTCTGATCTTGCGCTGCTAGAGGCGGGCTTCGTGGATTTGAAAGGCAAAAGCGAGCCAGAGCCTGTTTATGTACTGGTCGGAGATCGAGAAGTTGCAGGCAGTGCATCGTTTCAAAAGCTGCAGACCGCACACATAGGTCTACTAGAGGCGATACGCGCACGGGAATCACAGACCGTAGTCGCTGGGTTGTGCAAGGAATGTGCCAAGTATGCGATGGCGGTTGAGCCAGGTTTGGCATCATTCTATCGCGCGCTACCGGGGCGCATGGCGGATTTCCGATCAGAGGTGCTTCATGCGCGGCCGGTGTTTAGTCATCATCATGGTCTGCGCGAAGGTGCAGAGTAAGTACTTCGCCATATGCTTTGGAAAAGAGAACGGGGCGCTGTTGAAAATCAACTGCGCCCCGCCGGAAGTATCAATCTCGCCCCCTCGAATACCATCTAAAACAACACGGGCTAAAACTTTCGATATATTCGAGATCGACCTTCTGTCCCTATATTTAACGAATTCGGCAGGGTAGACAGTGAAGAAGTTCACATTACCCTGAAATTGTTTAAATTTTTTCTTAGCGCCAGTCGAAAAACCCTGGTCCGGCCTGTTTCAACAGAGAGGCGGCCATTGTCTGACCCAGTTTTGCGCCGTCTTCGAGCGCCCCGGTGGCCTCTTCGCTGATCGCCTCGGAACCGTCCGGGCGCAGAGCTTCTCCGCGCAAAGTAAGTTGGCCATCCTTAACCTGCGCCAAACCGGCGATCGGTGTTTCGCATGAGCCATCCAGCCCGGCCAGCAGGCTGCGTTCAGCCGCAAGGCGTTGGCTTGTTTCAACATGATGAATCGCCGCCAGCATCTCGGCGGTGCGGCTATCGTCGCTGCGCCGTTCAATGCCGATGGTGCCCTGCGCAATGGCAGGTAGCATGTCATCAGGCGATATAGCAGTCGCGGGGACGTCTTTCATATCCAAGCGGCGCAATCCGGCCATGGCCAGAAAGGTACAATCGGCCACGCCATCGGCCAGCTTCTTCAGGCGAGTCTGCACATTGCCGCGAAACTCGACCACTTTCAGATCGGGCCGCCGATTCAGCAACTGCGCCCGGCGGCGCAACGATGAAGTCCCGACAACTGCGCCCTCTGGCAGATCGTGAATCGAACTCAGAGTCGGCGAGATAAACGCGTCGCGCACATCTTCGCGCGGCAGGAATGTATCCAGCACCAGCCCGTCAGGCTGTTCGACGGGCATGTCCTTGGTCGAATGTACGGCGATGTCGATCTCACCTTTCAGCATCGCCTCTTCGATTTCCTTGGTGAACAGACCCTTGTTGCCAATCTCTTTCAGCGGCCGGTCCGCGTCGATCATGGCGCGGTTGTCACCGGTGGTCTTGATTACCACGATCTCAAACGCGTCCTCAGGCAGGTCGAAAGCGGCGCCAAGTCTCTGACGGGTTTCATAGGCCTGCGCCAGCGCCAGCGGAGATCCACGGGTGCCGATTTTCAGAGGCGATGCGGGGGTAGGCAATATCAGACTCATGTGCACAGCTTTAGTCGCGTCACATTGCCCTGACAATGGGGGCAGCGCTTGACAAATTGCCACTGAGGGCCGACGCGTTGCACCAAACCGGAACACTGGGGGCACGAATGGCCGAGACAAAGAAATTGCTACGGGCGCTGGCGGGGGAAGTGCAGGATGTGCCGCCGATCTGGATGATGCGACAGGCCGGGAGGTATTTGCCTGAATATCGTGCAACGCGCGCGCAGGCCGGAGATTTCCTGTCTCTTTGCTATAACCCCGAGCTTGCCGCCGAAGTCACGCTTCAGCCCATTCGCCGCTACGGCTTTGATGCCGCGATCCTGTTTGCTGATATCCTGCTTGTGCCGCAGGCGCTGGGTGCAGATTTGTGGTTTGTCACCGGCGAAGGTCCTCGCCTTTCGACTATTACACGGGAGTCGGAGTTTGATACGCTGAAGCCGGTTGATGCAATTCATGAGACGCTCTCTCCAGTGTATGAAACCGTGCGTATTCTTTCGCGTGAGCTTCCTTCTGAGACAACTCTGATCGGATTTGCAGGCGCGCCCTGGACAGTGGCGACCTACATGATCGCCGGACGGGGCACCCCGGATCAGGGGCCAGCCCATGCGCTGCGCGAAGAAAACACTGCGCTGTTCGAGGCGCTGTTGGATCGGATCACGGCCGCGACAATAGAATACCTGTCTGCCCAAATCGAGGCAGGGGCCGAGGTTGTCAAAATATTTGATAGTTGGGCGGGATCATTGAAGGGCGAAGCGTTTCAGAAATACGCCGTAGAACCCTGTCGCGTGATTACTGCCGCCATAAAAGCCCGCCATCCGGGCATTCCCGTCATCGGTTTCCCACGCGAAGCGGATCAGGGTTACATCGGTTTCGCCAAGGCCACCGGTGTGGATTGTGTCGCGCTGGACAATTCTGTGTCGCCCGAATGGGCTGCTGCGAATGTGCAAGTCGATGGGTGTGTGCAGGGCAATCTGGCTTCATCGCATATGGTGACAGGCGGGCAAGCGCTTGTCGATGAGACGCGGCGGATTGTCGAAGCCTTCTCAAAAGGACCGCATATCTTCAATTTGGGTCATGGTATTACGCCAGATGCGGACCCTGAGAACGTTCAATTGATGATCGATACGGTGCGCGGGCGGTAAGCCTGGCGAGGGGGGCAGCCCCCTCTTGGCCTGCGGCCAATTCACCCCCGAGGTATTTTTAGCCAGATGAAGCGGGAGGAAGTTCGTTCAAAATCTCATTTGTATGCTCTCCGCGTTTGGGGCTGGGCCGCGGTTGCCAGTTGTAGGTTGAGAATCTAGGAGCGGCTGCGGCTTGACGTGTTTCGTCGTGGTCGATCCATGTTTGGCGAGCCGAATTCATAGGGTGATCCCGTGCTTCTTGTGGACTTAGGACCGGCGCAACGCAGGCGTCTGTCCCCTGGAATAGCGCCGCCCATTCGTTGCGCGGTTTTCTGGCAAAGATTTCGCTCAACCGTTCCGTCAGGTTGGGCCACGCGGTCTGGTCGTATTGCTGAGCGAACTCCGCATCATCGCTGAGCCCGAGGATGTCCAGGAAGTGAGCATAGAATTTTGGCTCCAGACATTGAACTGAGATGAAGCCGCCATCTGCGCAGGCGTAGGTTCGGCTCCAATGCGGTCCGTCAAGCAGGCTTTGACCCCGGGTGTCGGACAGGTTGCCGGTTTGGCGCAGACTCATCAGCAAATTCATCATGTGTGCCGAGCCATCGTAGATGGCGGCGTCCACCACAGTGCCTTTGCCTGTGCTCCGGGCATTCAGAAGCCCGGCGAGCAGACCTGCAACCAGATACATCGCACCACCGCCGATATCCCCGACTAGCGTTGCGGGCGTCAAAGGCGGTTGGCCGGGCGGCGACGCGTAAGATAAAGCCCCTGAAAGGGCGATATAGTTGAGATCATGGCCCGCTGTCTCAGAAAGTGGGCTATGCTGCCCCCAGCCTGTCATTCGGCCATAGACCAGCTTTGGGTTCAGGTGATGACAGTCTTCCGGCCCCAGCCCCAGCTTTTCCATCACGCCGGGGCGAAAACCCTCGATCAGCGCATCAGCCGTTGCGATCAGCCGTTTTGCAACGCTAAGGTCCTGCGGGTCTTTGAGGTCCAGCGCAATTGATCGTTTGCCGCGATCCAGCAGCGAACGTTCAGGCATACCCGGAGTGACGGCGGACCCTTTGCGATGGATGGTGATGACATCGGCGCCCATATCCGCCAGCAGCATGGCCGCGAAGGGGGCTGGGCCCAGCCCTTCGATTTCGATGATGCGTATGCCGTGCAGCATGTCTTCCTCCTGCGGCGCAGGGTTTCTGTTGGGCGGAGCGAATGCAAGCGAAGAATCCCGATCCAGTGCCTTGGTTTGAGCAAACTGGTTGCCTGCATCGATGTTTCAGGGCTAGGTCTTTGTGGTCTGCCGTAGGATTAAAAAGAGGTTGAGAGATGCAGTTAAGCGATACCCGTGAAATTCAGGCGCCGCCTGCCGCCGTTTACGCTGCGTTGCTGGACCCTGAAGTATTGAAAGCCTGCATCAGCGGCGCGCAGGAGATTACCGGTGATCCAACCGAGGGGTATAATGCGACCGTGGTGCAAAAGGTTGGCCCTGTGAAGGCGACTTTCAAAGGCACAGTGACCATGTCCGACATGATTGAGCCCGAACGCCTGACCATCGCAGGTGAGGGCAAGGGGGGCGCTGCAGGCTTTGCCAAGGGAAGCGCTGATGTAACCTTCGCGCCCAGCGAGGCTGGTGGCACCCTTCTGACCTACGAGGTCGAGGCTAAGGTGGGTGGCAAACTGGCTCAGCTGGGCAGCCGCCTGATTGATGGGTTTGCCAAGAAGATGGCCGATCAGTTCTTCGCCAATCTTCAAGAATATTTCGAAGGTCCGCCACCGCAAGAAGACGCTGCCGAAGAAGAGACCAAGTCAGGCTGGCTAGGTCGCCTGACGGGACGAGACTGAACCCTGCGCACACGCGCATGGCACTGTGCGGAATTGGACTGTTCGACGATGGTCCGTCACGATAGGTTGCGGGGTCAGAACGAGGGTACGCATGACGACCATATTGTCGATCCGGGATTTGCGGAAGTCTTATGCCGATGGGTTTGAGGCGCTGAAAGGTGTGTCTCTGGACATTGAAGAAGGTGAGATTCTAGCGCTGTTGGGACCCAATGGGGCGGGTAAAACAACGCTGATCTCGACTGTGTGCGGTATTACCACGCCGACTTCGGGCTCGGTCACCGTAGGTGGCCATGACATCCAGACCGAGTATCGCGCAGCCCGCAAGATGATTGGGCTGGTGCCGCAGGAAATCGCGCTGGAACCGTTCGAGAAGGTCTGGAACACTGTCCGCTTTTCGCGCGGGCTGTTCGGTCATAGCGGAGACAACGCCAGGATCGAGGAAATCCTGCGCAAGCTGTCCCTATGGGACAAACGCCGTAACGCAATCAAGGAACTATCCGGAGGCATGAAGCGACGTGTGCTGATCGCGAAAGCCTTGGCGCATGAGCCAAGGGTGCTGTTTCTGGATGAACCCACCGCCGGCGTAGATGTCGAGCTACGTAAGGACATGTGGGAGATCGTGGCCGAATTGAAGCAGGCTGGTGTCACCATCATCCTGACCACTCACTACATCGAGGAAGCCGAGGCAATCGCCGACCGTGTGGGTGTCATCGACAAGGGTGAGCTTTTGCTCGTGCAGGACAAAGACACATTGATGGCGCAGATGGGCAAAAAGCAGATTGAGGTCATGTTGACCGAGCCCATTTTATCCGTTCCCGACGTTCTGTCCGATCATCAACTGACGCTCAACGGTGCAGGCGATGCGCTGATCTATACTTACGACACCAATGCCGAGCGCACGGGCATCACCACTCTTCTCAATGATGTTGCACAGGCCGGTCTAGTGCTGCGTGATGTGCAGACGCGGCAATCGAGCCTTGAAGAGATTTTCGTCAACCTCGTGTCCGGAGAACCCGCATGAACTGGTCCGCTATTACTGCCATCTACCGGTTTGAAATGGCCCGGTTCTTTCGCACACTGGCGCAGAGTTTTCTGTCGCCGGTCCTGTCGACCTCGCTTTATTTCGTGGTGTTTGGCACTGCCATCGGCAGTCGCATTCAAGAGATTGAAGGCGTGTCCTACGGGGCCTTCATTGTGCCGGGTCTTATCATGTTGTCCGTAGTGATGCTGTCAATCTCGAACGCGTCCTTTGGCATCTACTTTCCCAAATTCTTGGGTACGATTTATGAGTTGCTTTCAGCCCCCATCAATTTCATCGAGATTGTGATTGGTTATGTGGGCGCGGCCGCAACTAAGGCACTGTTTGTAGGTCTTGTCATTCTGGCCACTGCGACGTTCTTTGTGGACATTCGCATTGAACACCCGTTTGCCATGGCGGCTTTCCTGATCTTGTCTTGCCTCAGTTTCTCGCTGCTGGGGTTTATCGTGGGTATCTGGGCGGGAAATTTTGAGCAAATGTCGCTTGTCCCCCAGCTTGTTGTGACGCCCCTGATTTTTCTGGGTGGGACGTTTTACTCGATCTCGATGCTACCTCCGCTTTGGCAGACGATCACTCTGTTCAACCCTGTGGTCTATCTGATTTCCGGGTTCCGCTGGTCATTCTATGGTATCGCAGATGTCCCGATATTTTGGAGCCTTCTGGCCATACTGGCCTTCACCGGAATATGCCTCGCGATCATTGGCTGGATCTTCAAAACCGGTTGGCGCATCCGCAGCTAGGGCGTTGCATTTTTGCCCATCAGGTGTGTGAAATTGGTTCACGTCGCGTTTATGGCGCTTCGGGTCTCTTGTTTACGGCTCCGGCGCGCTCTACATCGGCTTCCATGAAACTCAGCCTGCCCTTCATGAAAAAGCCGCCACTTGTGGCCGTTGTTCGCCTGTCCGGTGCCATTGGAATGGCCGGGCGAGGGTCGATGAACGCGACCGCTCTGGCACCGGTGTTGGAGAAAGCCTTTCGCAAGGGCAAGCCCGCTGCGGTCGCGCTGGAGATCAATTCGCCGGGCGGCTCCCCCGTTCAAAGCTCATTGATCGGTGCGCGTATCCAGCGACTGGCGGAAGAGCTTAAGATCCCTGTTTACGCTTTCGTCGAAGACGTGGCGGCTTCGGGTGGATATTGGTTGGCGGTTTCAGCGGATGAGATTTGGGCCGATGACAGTTCGGTTCTGGGGTCGATCGGCGTGATATCGTCGGGATTTGGCGCGCATGTTTTTCTGGCACGTCAGGGCTTTGAACGACGCGTACATACTGCGGGTCAGTCGAAATCAATGCTCGACCCGTTTGCTCCGGAAAAGAAAGAAGACATTGCACGGCTCAAAGTGCTGCTGGGCGATATCCACGAGAATTTCATAACCCATGTGAAATCTCGCCGGGACGGCAAGCTGGACAGCAGCGCTGATCTGTTCAATGGCGAGGTCTGGCTGGCCCGTCGCGCACAACAGCTGGGCTTGATTGATGGTATTGCCCATCTGAAGCCCAAGATGCAGGAGAAGTTTGGCGACAAAGTCAGGTTCCGCCGCTATGGCCTGCGCAAACCGATCTGGTCGCGCTTCGGCGCGACGCTGGCGCAGGATGCCATAGCCGGGTTTGAGGAGCGCGCTGCCTACGCGCGTTTCGGGTTGTAGAGTGATCATCAAAGCAGTCACCTTGTTCCTGATCGCCATGGGCGTTCTGGCGATGTTCGGCAAGCTACGCTTTCCTGGACAGAAACGATTGAGTTCTGCGAAATGTCCGCGTTGTGGGCGGTTTAGGATCGGCAAAGGCCCGTGTCCTTGCGAAGAAGGAGGCCGTGGATGACGGCATGGCTGTTCTCCGGCCTCGGGCTGCTGATCCTGTTGTTGGCAGGCGACGCGCTGGTGCGAGGGGCCGTGAACCTCAGCCTGCGGTTGGGGGTTCCCGCCCTGATCGTCAGCCTGACAATAGTTGCCTTTGGAACTTCGGCCCCTGAGCTGCTGATTGCAATCAGCGCCATCAAGGAAAACGCGCCGGGCATTGCGTTGGGTAACGTGGTGGGCTCGAATACAGCGAATATCTTGCTGGTTCTGGGATTGCCCGCGCTTCTGGCGACCTTGCACACAAGTGAGTGCGACAGCCGCAAGAACTACATCTTCATGCTTCTGGCGTCGGTGTTATTTATCGGGTTGGCTTTTTGCGGGGTCTTTAATCTGCTCAGCGGGGCAATTTTGCTGGCTGCGTTGGCTCTGATCCTCGGCAACGCGTTTCGCGAAGCACATGCGCACCGTAAAGCCTGTGGTGAAGCTTGTGCCGATGAGGACGAGCTTGAGGGTCTTGAGGAAGCAGATCCTGACATGCCTTATTGGAAGGTGGCGATCTACCTGATCCTCGGCTTGATCGGACTGCCAATGGGTGCGCATCTGCTGGTCGAAAATGCGACCGTCATTGCCCGGAACTATGGTGTGAGCGAAACAGTGATCGGCCTTACGCTGATCGCGGTGGGTACGTCCCTGCCGGAACTGTCGACAACCGTCATGGCTGCCCTGAGGCGACAAGCGGATGTGGCACTGGGTAACGTCATCGGATCGAACATGTTCAATCTGCTGGCCATTGTCGGCATTACGACCTTGTTTGGGCGTATTCCCGTCGATCCTGAATTCCTGCGTTTCGATCTGTGGGTGATGCTCGGCGCGTCGCTCTTGTTGGTTCCTTTTGTATTCTTCAAGAAAGATATCACACGCGTCTGGGGCCTGATCTTGACAGCGCTCTATGTGATCTATGTTGCAAGCCTGTTAGCCTGACCTGACGAGGAGAATGAGCCCATGACCCGAGCATTGGTGACCGGTGCCGGTAAACGCCTTGGTCGTGCCATGGCGCTGTATTTGGCGCAGCGCGGAATGGATGTCGCTGTGCACTATTCCAGTTCGGATCAGGCCGCGCGTGAAACGGTTGATGAGGTTCAGGCGCTGGGCCGAAGGTCAGTTGCGCTGCAGGCCGATCTGCTTGATGAGGGGCAAGTCAGCTCATTGCTGCCGCGTGCAGCTGAGGCGCTGGGTGGTCCGATCACCTGTCTGGTCAACAATGCATCGATATTTGAGTATGACAATATACACACAGCTACCCGCCAAAGCTGGGATCGGCATCTCGACAGCAATCTGCGCGCACCATTCGTACTGACCCAAGCCATGGCCGAGCAGGGGTTGCAGTCGGAGCTTGATGATCAGGGAGAGCCTCTGGCGATTGGGCTGATCGTGAACATGGTGGATATGCGGGTGCGTAAACTGACGCCTGAGTTCATGTCATACACGATTGCCAAGATGGGGTTGTGGGCCTTGACCCGGACTGCAGCGCAGGCTCTGACACCCGCAATCCGTGTGAACGCGATCGGCCCCGGTCCAACGCTGCAGGGTCATCGCCAAAGTGATGCTCATTTTAGCGCTCAGCGGCAGAACACGATTCTGGAGCGCGGCGCGAACCCGTCGGATATTACTGCTGCGCTGGGATACTTTCTGGATGCACATGCCGTTACGGGGCAGCTTCTTTGCGTCGATGGTGGGCAACATTTGGGTTGGCAAACACCCGATGTTCTTGGTGTAGAATAAGTAAATCTGCTGCAAGTTTTGCACCGCTCTCATCTCTGTTACTCGAGCGTTACAAAAATGTCTTAATTTTCATACACTTGTCGCAGATCAAGAAAATTATCCTTTAAAAACAACGTCATAATTTCCTGCCTATTTTTTGTGCAGATCAACGAAAAGGCAAGGATTCAAGGGAAAATCGTGATGCCCCAAAAGTTATCTGCACAGTTATCCACAGAAGCCGTGGATTTGTTTTCTCTTGATCTGAAGCGCACAAGATTGCAGCCATGGTCAGAGAATCATATCTCAGACTCATGACCGCTAGCACTGATTCCGAATCGTCGACCCAAGCCAACGGCTATGCCTGCATTCAGCGTTATGTGAAAACGCTGGACAGCTCGCCGGGTGTGTATCGGATGTTGGATGGGGACAGCCGAGTTCTTTACGTAGGTAAAGCGCGAAACCTGAAGGCGAGGGTATCGAACTACACCCGCCCGGGGCACTCGGGTCGGATCGAGAAAATGATCGCCGCAACTGCCTCGATGATGTTTCTGACCACTCGGACCGAGACCGAGGCGCTGCTGCTGGAACAGAACCTGATCAAGCAGCTCAAGCCCAAATACAACGTATTGTTGCGGGATGACAAAAGCTTCCCGAATATTCTGGTCGCCAAGGATCATGCCTTTCCGCAGATCAAAAAGCACCGAGGGGCGAAGAAAGAAAAGGGGGCTTATTTCGGCCCCTTCGCCAGTGCAGGCGCGGTGAACAGGACGCTGAACCAGCTGCAAAAGGCGTTCCTGCTGCGGAACTGTTCGGATTCCATGTTCGATAGCCGGACCCGGCCGTGTTTGCTCTATCAGATCAAGCGATGTTCTGGACCGTGCGTCGGACTGATCTCGGAAGCCGATTATCGTGAAAGCGTTAAGGATGCCGAAAGGTTCCTGTCAGGCCGATCTACCAAAGTGCAGGAAGATCTCGCCGCGCAGATGATGGCTGCCTCCGAGGCGATGGAGTTCGAACGAGCCGCCGGTTTGCGCGACCGTATCCGGGCGCTGACGCAGGTGCAGACGTCTCAGGGCATCAATCCCCGCGGCGTGGCCGAGGCTGACGTCATTGGCCTCTACATGGACAGCGGTCAAGCCTGCGTTCAGGTGTTTTTCATCCGGGCCAACCAGAACTGGGGTAACCGCGATTTCTATCCGCGCGTCGGCCCGGATGTGTCACAGGCTGAGGCGATGGAAGCGTTTCTGGGCCAATTCTACGACAATAAGGAACCACCCCGGCAGTTGATCCTGTCTGATGCGATCGAGAATGCCGATCTGATGCAGGAGGCATTGTCGGAAAAAGCTGGACGCAAGGTGGAAATCCTGGTGCCCCAACGCGGTGAAAAGCAGGAACTGATCGCTGGTGCCTTGCGCAACGCACGTGAATCGCTGGCCCGGCGGATGTCGGAAAGTGCCACGCAGGCCAAATTGCTACGCGGTGTGGCCGAGGCCTTTGATCTGGACGCGCCGCCGAACCGGATCGAGGTTTACGACAACTCTCACATTCAAGGCACCAATGCCGTGGGTGGCATGATCGTCGCGGGCCCAGAGGGGTTCATGAAAAACGCCTATCGCAAGTTCAACATCCGCGGCGATGATCTAACCCCCGGCGATGACTTCGGCATGATGAAAGAGGTCCTGACCCGCCGTTTTACGCGCCTGCAAAAGGAAGATCCGGATCGGGACAAAGGGCATTGGCCCGATCTGCTGCTGATCGACGGTGGTGCAGGGCAGGTGAGCGTCGTGAATGAGATCATGGCCCAGCACGGGGTCGAGGATATCCCGATGGTCGGTGTCGCTAAGGGTGTCGATCGCGATCACGGCAAGGAAGAATTCCACCGCATCGGGCAGCGCCCTTTTGCGCTGAAACGCAACGATCCCGTATTGTACTTTATCCAGCGCTTGCGGGATGAGGCGCATCGCTTTGCCATCGGCACCCATCGCGCGAAACGCGCCAAGGCGGTTGGTGCAACGCCACTGGACGAAATCCCCGGCGTCGGGGCCGCGCGCAAACGCGCCCTGCTGACTCATTTCGGCAGCGCCAAAGCGGTGAGCCGAGCCAATTTGGCGGATCTTAAAGCCGTCGAGGGGATTTCAGCCGGGTTGGCGCAGAAGGTCTATGACTTCTTCCATGACAAGGGCTAGGCTTTTCGCCCCCGCCAAAGGATATAGAGGCCCGACGCCACGATGAGGCCGCAGCCAATCCACATGGTCTGATCCAATCGCTCGCCAAACATCACCACGCCCAAGCCGATACCGAACAACAGCCGCGAATAGCGAAACGGCGTCACAGATGAGACCTCGCCGGTGCGCATCGCCTTCATCAGCGCGGCATAGGCCATGACTCCCATCACAATCGCCCCGCCCATGTGCAGGCTGACATTAGGCGTCAGAGTTTGCAGCGATGTTCCTTCCCAGAATCGATAAGCCAAACCCGCGACAATGATGCAGAGGAAGCCATAGAACCCCAGAACCTCAGTGCCCAGTGTTGCGGGCGCGGCGCGGCTGGCCAGATCGCGCCCCGCAAAGCCGAGCATCCCCAGCACGGCAAGGATTGACAGGGCCGAGAAGCTGTCTCCGGTCGGTTGGATGATGATCACAACGCCAACAAGACCGATCAAAATGGCGCTCCATCGCCGCCAGCCGACGGATTCACCAAAGAACAACGCGGCCCCTGCGACGACAACCAGTGGTGTGGCCTGAAGGATCACCGTAGCCGAGGACAGTGGCGTCAAAGCGATCGCCAATACATAGAAAAGCCGTCCTAGGATCTCGAAGACCACACGTACCTTCATCGGGCGCGACAACACGTCGGGCTGGAACAGACGCGTGCTACGTACTGTGGCAACCGCTGCGTAGATTACTGCACCGCCCGCACCGAAGAGAACAAGCACTTGCCAGATCGGGATCGACGCCGAAGCCGCCTTAAGCAGCGCATCCTCCAGCGCGAACAGTGCCATTGCGGCGACCATCCAGGCGCTGCCGATCAGATTTGACCGGGGATCGGTTTGAATATGCGGTGTCATGTCAGCTCTGGGGTGTTGTCTGGTTGGCCAGCCGACAATCTGACGCCAAAGCAATCAAGTGCCAAGATGAAACCTGTAATGTGACCACCGCTGCGACGCTTTGACTTTTAAGACAGCAAACGCTTGTGCTGGGTCAGTTTTTTAAGACCCTGTCTTTTCTGTCTTGAACCGGCGATGTAGGGTCCAAGCCATGAAATGGAACCTGCCGAATATTCTGACTGTACTGCGCCTTGTGGCGGCCCCCGGTCTCGCCGTGATGTTTCTGTATTTCACCCGTCCCTATGCGGATTGGTTTGCTTTGATTCTGTTCCTGTCAGCGGCGATCACCGATTGGTTCGACGGGTATCTGGCGCGCGCCTGGAAACAGGAAACGAAGATTGGCGCCATGCTGGATCCCATTGCCGACAAGGCAATGGTGGTAATCGCGCTGATGATATTGGTGGGCTATTCGACTGAACACTGGACACCATGGCTGGTCCTGCCCGCTACAGTGATCCTGTTTCGCGAAGTCTTTGTCTCAGGCTTGCGAGAGTATCTGGGCGATGTGGCCGGAACCCTGAAGGTCACCAAGCTAGCCAAGTGGAAAACGACGGCACAGATGGTAGCGATCGCGATCCTGTTCTCGCAGGGGATATTCGAGCACCATTTTGTGATGGCCACGTTTGGCATGGATGCGACAACCATTGATCAGGTTCTGGCAGGGCAGGTCGAGGACCTGAACAACATCCGCTGGCATCTTGAGGCCATGTTCTGGTCAGGTCGTATCGGGCTATGGCTGCTCTGGATTGCCGCGACGCTGACATTGATCACAGGCTATGACTACCTACGTAAAGCCATGCCCCACCTGAAGGAGAGCTAACCGATGAACGTGCTGTATTTCGCTTGGGTGCGCGAACGCATCGGCCTGCCGAAAGAGAAGATTGAAACCGAGGCCGCAACAGTCAGCGATTTGGTCGCGGAACTGAGCGCGCGTGAGGATCGCTATGCTGCTGCCTTTGCCGATCTGTCGGCCTTGCGCGTGGCGCTGGACCAAGAGCTTTCGGATTTTGACGCCCCACTGACCGGTGTACGCGAGGTTGCGTTCTTTCCGCCCATGACGGGTGGCTAGAATGCGGATCGTCGTGCAGGAGGCCCCGTTCGATCTGGGGGCCGAAGCCAACGCTTTTGCCGCCGGGGACGATGCCAACGGGGCCATCGTGACCTTCACGGGCGTTGTGCGCGATCTGGCTTCGGGCGATCTGGATGTGATGGAGATCGAGCACTATCCTGGCATGACCGAACGCGCCCTAACCAAGATCGCGGAAGAGGCGCAAGCCCGTTGGTCACTGGGCAACGTTCTGGTGATCCACCGCCACGGAAGGCTTGCGCCGGGTGACCGGATCATGATGGTCGCAACCGCCGCACCACACCGCAAAGATGCGTTTGAGGCGGCGGAATATCTGATGGATTACCTTAAGTCTCGCGCGCCATTCTGGAAGAAGGAAATCACCACGTCCGGAGCAGAATGGGTGGCTGCCAAGGACGAGGATGAAGACGCGCTGACCCGCTGGTAGGGTGCCTAGTCTGCGTTGTTGATCCGCCCGCGCATCTCTTCGGCTTCCTGCCGCGCCGCGCGCAGCCCTTCCATTGCGGCATTCAACTCGGCTTCGGTTTGAGTCAGCTGGTTGGTCAGCTCTGCCTCGCGCTGCTGAAGATATGTGATTGCCTGATCGCGTGTTTCTTCGGCCTCGTGCAGTTCCTGACTCATGCGGTCAAGATCGGCCACGTCGCTTTGGCGAACACGGGACAGCCGATGGGCCAGCCAGTTGGCGAACCAACCCATGCAGAAAGCTGCGAACAGGATGATGGCTGTGGCGATGATGAATTCTGTTCTGTTCAACTTACTGGTCCTCTGAGCCTGCATCCGGTGCGTCGGTTTCAGGTGTCTCGATTTCGGCCTCAGATTCGGCCTCGGCTTCCATCGCCTCAAGCCCGGTCAGGGTGTTGGCCACGGGTTCAGGACGGATCAGGCGAAACTCGATGCGGCGGTTCTCTTCGCGGCCTTCTTCGGTTTCGTTATCGGCGATGGGCTGCGTCTCGCCATACCCGACCGCAGAAAAGCTTGAGGTCGGCACGCGCCGTCCGCGCAATTCGTTCAGGATCGACTGTGCGCGCGACTGGCTGAGCTGCTGGTTCATCTCTTCACGGCCCTGACTGTCGGTATGGCCCTGAATCTCCAACCGGATGGGGCCACATTCGCGCAGGATGTCAGCGATCTGGTTCAGGGCATCGCGCGAGTCGGCGGCTACTGTGGCTGAACCCGGTTCGAACGCAATCTTTCTGGCGGCCTGTACCTCTGCCAGCTGCTCTTCGCAGACCTCAGGGTCGGGCGGCGCGTCGGCGGGTGCGGGCGGCTCCTGATAGGTGATTGACAGGGTGTAATCCTGCGCCTCGCCCAGCTTGTCCGACAGCATGCCGGCGATCCGGGCCTTGGCGTCGGGATCATGGCTGATGCCCGACAGCGCTACATTGTCCGGCGTAACGGTCAGGGCGCCATTGTGCAGTTGCGACAGTGCCTCCAGCCCGGCCAAGACGCGTATGGGCCAATCCGCGGGCAGGTCCGGTGCAATCCGGGTGGCTGTGTGCACCTGCAATGATCCAAAGGCGGCACGTGCAAAGCTGTCGGTCATTTCACGCAGCGTTTCGTCACTCAGACGGCCACGCAGTTGAACCAAACCCTCAGGGCTACGTGTTGCGACGAATTCAATAGGCCCAGTCGGGTCATCCGGTTCGGGTTCGGGAAGAATTGCATGCAAGGCGAAGACCTCGGGCAGCGTATTTTCGAGCTCTCCCACGATGCGGTCGAACTCCAAAGGGTTAGTCCCTTGTGTGGCAACTAGAGTGATATCTGCATCCGACAGAGTAACTGAACCCTGACCAAGTTCGGATAGCGCACGAATGCTGAGCTGCGCTGCATTCGCCCAACGCGGAGACGGTACGCCTAGCCCAATGGTGCAGGAATAGGGGCCGGTTAATCCGGCCTCTTGTGCTGCAGCGACGATGATGTCGCGCGCAACTTCATCCTGGGCCGAGCACGCATCAAACTGCCCGCCATCCTCATCTATCAGATAGCGCAGCGTGAATGGTGTGATTACCGGGCGAGGTGCCGAAATCGAAAGGCCGATTCGCAGACCTGGTGGCGCGGCGCGGCTCAGGTCTTGTTCCAGCTGGTCTTTCTCTTGCTGGCTATCGGCAATGGCCGTGATACGCACCAACCCTGGGCTGGCAGATATCTTGGCCCGTGGCAAATCCGAGAGCGCTTCGATCGCATAGTCGATTGCCTGATCCCAACCGTCTGGCTTGGGATAGTCGGCACTTTCCATCAGGTCCGAAACTGACGCGTCCCGATCAAGGCGTTGCAGCCTGTCTACCAGATCATCGCGATCCAGAGCCGCAGGTACTAGCCCGATAATCGAAATTCCACTGTCATTGCGCAAGATCTCGGTAGAAAAGCGGGGCGGTGTCAGATCGGCGGTGGGAGCAACCTCCATCTCGTCAATGACGCGCGAGGTGTCGACCTCGGTGCCCGCAGCGATCAGGGCGTTGAATCGGGTCGCCTCAGTCGGGGCCGTGCCGGTCAGAACGACACGCAGGCCGTCGGATTCGACTTCGGCCCAATCATGCCCCTGCAAGTTCAAGGCCTTTCGCACGGCCAGTTCCGAGGCGTCTTCGATCTTGCTGACCGCAAATCCAGCGACCACCAGCGATAGAACGGCGGACACCGCGAAAATCAACGCAACAGCTAGGGCGTAAGGCAGACGCATGGGCGAAATCGAGACTCCTCGGGCGGTTGGTTCCGGGACTCATACAGAGCGCAGCACAGAGGTGCAATCAGAGGAAAAGGGCGACGCAGAGGAAGATCAGCGGAATCAAGCCGGTGTCACGATTGGCCCGGAAAAGCTGCAGCAATTTGGCGTTGTCCTCCGTGTCCAGCCCCCGCAATTGCCAGGCCAGATGCCACCCCATCGCCCAGGGCCCGCCAAGGGCGACCGCCAAAGCAAGAACCGATGTCCCGGGCAAAGCCGCGTCGATAATTGCAAAGGCCATTAGACTGACGGTTCCAATCAGAAAATACTTGAGCCAACGGGCGGTATCGGTGCCAAACAGCCGTGCGGTGGACTTGATGCCGATCAGCTCGTCATCCTCGGCATCCTGATGGGCGTAGATCGTGTCGTAGAACAAAGTCCAGGCGATTCCTGACAGATAAAGCATGATCGCAGGCCAGCCCACGGTGCCGGTATGTGCTGCCCAGGCCAGCAATGCGCCCCAGTTGAAGGCCAGCCCCAGAAAAATCTGCGGCCACCACGTAAAACGTTTCGCATAGGGATAGATGGTAACAGGCAGCAAAGACAGAACCCCCATCGCAATCGCGGCCCGGTTGAAGGTCAGAAGGATGGCCAGGGCCAACAGACATTGCAGCACCATCCAGAATACCGCCTGACGGACACTCACCTGGCCTGAGGGAATCGGGCGCGACCTTGTACGCTCGACCTTCCCGTCAAACTCTCGATCGGTGATGTCATTCCACGTACAGCCCGCGCCACGCATCAAAAACGCACCAATGGCACAACCAACTGCGATCCAAAGATCCTCCCATCGTGGTGCGCCGTCGCTCAGGATGGCCAAGGCCAGACCCCACCAGCAGGGAATCAGCAGCAGCCATGTGCCGATGGGTCGGTCTGCACGGCTGAGCCGCAGGTAAGGGCGGGCAAAGGCGGGGGCGTGGGTGTCGACCCAATTGCCGGTTACGGCATCGGCGACCTGACCGTCTGGTGTTGGGGCATTGCCTTGCATATGTAGGGTCTCATGAATGCGAAGATCAGACTGTATGTAGAGCACCCTTTGGGTCCGGGGCAATCGGTTCCTTTGACGCGTGAGCAGGCGCATTATCTGTTCGGTGTCATGCGCCTGTCGGTTGGGGGCCGGGTCGCCCTGTTCAATGGCAGCGATGGCGAGTGGCAGGCAGAGGTAGCAGAAGCAAGTAAACGAGGCGGTATTCTGTCGTGCGTGGAGCAATCGAAACCTCTGCAATTACCGCCCGATCTGTGGCTTCTCTTTGCACCGATCAAGAAGGCGCGGACCGATTTCATCGTTGAAAAAGCAGCTGAAATGGGGGCCGCACGGATCATACCGGTGCAGACCGAATTCACCAACTCCGAGCGCATTCGACAGGATCGCTTGCAGGCCCACGCAATTGAGGCGGCCGAACAATGTGGCGGCACTTTTGTGCCTGAGGTCGCTGACCTCCAGCGATTGGATCGTATCCTGGGCGCGTGGCCCGATGATCGCCAATTGATGTTCTGTGACGAGGCTGAAGCCGGCTCGGCCCTGCGCTTGGCAGAGAATGAGAAAGGCAAGCCGTGGGCGATCCTGATCGGCCCCGAGGGCGGGTTTTCCGAGCCAGAACGTAAACGGTTGGCGGAGCTACCATTTACCCATGTGGTCAGCCTCGGCCCACGCATCCTGCGCGCCGATACAGCAGCCGTTGCGGCGATGACAATGTGGCAGCAAGCGTTGGGAGATTGGACGTGACGTGGCAATTGGCGCAGGAAACGGACCTGTCCAGGATCGACACGTTTTTGTCCCAACATATCCAAACATCGATGTTCCCTTTGGCCAATCTACGGGATTTTGGCCTGTGCGGTACGCATCCCCGGTCGTTGAATGCATGGACGCTTGGCAGCCCGTTGCGTGCGGTCTTTGCCATAACAAATGAAGGCATGATCCTACTGCAATGTCCCGACTGTTCGGATACCGAACTTGCCGCAGCGATTGACCTTATTCGAGGCCGGGCCCTGTTCGGCATCGCGGCTGAGGCAACGCAGGCTCGTCGGATAATGCAGTTGGCAGGTTGGGAGGGGCGACCCGCGACCCTGAACAGCGATGAGCCGGGGTTTTCCCTGGCGTTGGATCGACTTCAAATACCGGATTTCAGTGGGGCAGATCTCATGCCGCTTACAGATGTAGACCGTTCGGTCCTTGAAGACTGGCGAGAATGCTACCTCATCGAAGCCATGGATTTTGATCCTGTGCGCGCACAGACGCAGGCTGGGAAGGACATCAAGACCTATATCGAGCGGGATTCGCATCGAGTTTTGCTGCAGAATGGCCTACCGGTCAGCATGACCGGCTTCAACGCTCGCTTGCCTGAAGTGGTGCAGATCGGCGGTGTCTACACGCCACCCGATTTACGAGGGCGGGGCTATGCGCGTTTGGCTGTTGCCCTGCATCTGGTTGAGGCGCGCGACGCGGGAGTTTCCAGGGCTGTCCTCTTTGCGGCTTCCGATGCGGCAGCGCGTGCCTATATATCCATTGGGTTCCAGCCTGCGGGTCAATACTCGCTGATCCTGTTCAAAAACCCGGAGGACGTGGCATGAGTTTCTTTCGACCCGAAGCCAAACTCGCCCTGTGGCGCTGGCGCGAAGTGCTGGTAGCAGGGTTTGTTCTGATCCTCGGCCTCAGCTGGATCAGCGGCCCCGGCGGATTGCTGGCGTGGTTGGGATGGCTGCTGATCGTCGTCTCGATGGCACTGGCGGTGATCGGAGTGCAACGCGCGCGCTTTCGCAATGGTGCGGGCGGGCCGGGCGTGGTGACTATTGATGAAGGCCAGATCACCTATCTGGGCCCGCTCGACGGCGGCATCGTTGCAGCCCGCGAAATCGAGCGGTTGGCGTTGGATCCGACCTCGCAACCTGCGCATTGGGTTTTGGATCAGCCAGGGCAGCCGACCCTTCACATTCCGGTGAACGCCGAAGGGGCCGAGGCACTGTTTGATGTGTTCTCAGCACTTCCGGGGCTTAAAACCGAGCAAATGCTGTCGGAACTCAACGGTCGTGCGGCACATCCGGTGGTGATCTGGGAACGCACGCCGTCACGGCCTGCGCACCTTAGGCTGCATTGACACTGGCGCGGTTTGCGCTCAGGACTGACCGCCAAGACAGACACATCAGGATCGGAGCACGGGTCACATGTCCATCCCCCAGTCCGGCGGCGGACCGATCGAACGCCATGAGCAACTGGCCGAATATCTGGAATCGGGCTGCAAGCCCAAGGAAGATTGGCGCATCGGAACCGAGCATGAGAAGTTCGGCTATTGCAAAGACACTCTGAAACCTCTGCCGTTTGAAGGCAAACGGTCGATTGTGGCCGTGCTGGAAGGTCTGCGAGACCGCCATGGCTGGGCTGAAGTGCGTGAAGCTGGACATTTAATCGGGCTTGAGAAGGACGGCGCGAACGTCAGCCTGGAACCAGGCGGTGCGTTGGAACTGTCCGGCGCTCCGCTCGAGACAATTCATGAAACGTGTGATGAGGTGAACACTCACCTGCGTGAAGTGAAGGATATCGCCGATGAGATCGGTGTCGGCTTTATCGGTCTGGGCGCAGCCCCGATCTGGACCCATGAAGAGATGCCGTTGATGCCTAAGGGCCGTTACCGGCTGATGAACGATTATATGGAGAAAGTCGGCACCATGGGCCGCGCCATGATGCGGCGCACCTGCACGGTTCAGGTCAATATCGACTTCGGGTCCGAGGCCGACATGGTGCAGAAGCTGCGCGTCGCGCTGGCCCTTCAGCCGGTCGCGACGGCGCTGTTTGCGAACTCTCCGTTTTTCGAGGGCAAGGTGAACGGCCAGAAAAGCTGGCGCAGTTATATCTGGCGGCATCTGGACGATGCACGGACGGGCATGCTGCCCTTTGTGTTCGAAGAAGGCTTCGGGTTCGAACGCTATGTACAATATGCGCTCGATGTACCGATGTATTTCGTCTATCGCGACGGCCAGTATATCAACGCGCTGGGCATGTCGTTCCGCGACTTCCTGCAGGGCAAACTGCCTGCACTGCCCGGTGAGACGCCGACTCTGTCCGATTGGGCCGATCACCTGACCACGGCATTTCCCGAAGCGCGGATCAAGAAATTCATGGAGATGCGCGGTGCCGATGGTGGCCCATGGCGTCGCCTATGCGCTCTGCCTGCATTCTGGGTTGGTCTGACCTATGACCAAACCGCGCTGGATGCCGCTTGGGATCTGGTCAAAGGCTGGGATGCCGAGACGCGCGAAGCGCTGCGGGTTGAGGCTGCCAAGGATGGTCTGCAAGCACAGGTTGGCAACATCAACATGCATGATCTGGCGCGCGAAGTGGTCTCGATTGCCGAGGCTGGTCTGGCGTCGCGCGCCCGCCCCGGCGCAGGTGGTCTGGTGCAGGACGAGACGCATTTCCTGAACGCGCTAAAGGACAGCATCGATACGGGCAAGGTTCCCGCTGATGAGTTGCTGGATCACTACAATGGCGACTGGAATGGCGACCTGACCCGGATTTATCCCGAATACAGCTATTGATCCCCACCGTCCTGCTTGCATTCGCGGGGCGGGGCCGATAGCAGGTTGGCGACCAAATTCAGAGGGCGTCATGGACGATCTTAAGGCAAAATATCTGGGCCAAATCGCCGAAGCTGGCGATGAAAACGCGCTTGAGGCGATCCGCGTCGCCGCCGTCGGCAAAAAAGGCGAGGTCGCGCTGAAGATGCGCGAGCTGGGCAAGATGACCCCCGAGGAACGTCAGGTCGCAGGCCCCGCGCTGAACGCCCTGAAGGATGAGATCAACTCGGCGCTTTCTGCCAAAAAGGCCGCGCTTGCCGACGCCGCGCTGGATGAGCGTCTGCGCACCGAGTGGCTCGACGTTACACTACCGACCCGGGCACGTCGTCAGGGCTCGATCCACCCGGTCAGCCAGGCGACCGAGGAACTGACCGCGATCTTTGCCGAACTGGGTTTCTCGGTGGCCGAAGGGCCGCGGATCGAGACCGACTGGCACAACTTTGACGCTCTGAACATCCCCGGCCACCACCCTGCGCGGGCCGAGATGGACACGTTCTACATGCACCGCGCCGAGGGCGACAATCGCCCGCCGCATGTGCTGCGCACCCATACTTCCCCAGTGCAGATCCGCTCGATGGAACTGCAGGGCGCGCCGATCCGCGTGATCTGCCCGGGCGGTGTCTACCGCGCCGACTATGACCAGACCCACACGCCGATGTTCCATCAGGTCGAGGGGCTGGCCATCGACAAAGACATCTCGATGGCGAACCTGAAATGGGTTCTGGAAGAGTTCGTGAAAGCGTTCTTCGAGGTCGACGACGTCGAGCTGCGCTTCCGCGCCTCGCACTTCCCCTTCACCGAGCCGTCGGCCGAGGTCGATATCCGCTGTTCCTGGGATAACGGCCAGCTGAAGATCGGCGAGGGCGACGACTGGATGGAGATTCTGGGTTCCGGCATGGTCCACCCCAAGGTGATCGCCGCCGGTGGGATTGACCCCGAGGTCTATCAGGGCTTTGCGTTTGGGATCGGGATCGACCGTCTGGCGATGCTGAAATACGGCATTCCGGATTTGCGGGCGTTCTTTGATTCAGACTTGCGTTGGTTGCGCCATTATGGGTTTGCTGCGCTGGATATGCCGAATTTGCATGGTGGTTTGTCGCGTTGAGTGGTCAATGGATTAGTTCAGCCGCACTAGTTGCGCTTGTTGTGGCGATTATTGTGTTTCCTTGGCAGCGAGGGCTCGAGCACAAATACCTAATAAAAAAGGAAAAGAGAGAACTCTATCGACTGCTACTTGCCAAGTTTTCCAAGGTTCGCGAAGCGCTTTTGGAACACGAATACGAGTCCGCAGCTCGGTTTCTTGCCGAATTTGAAGGGTTGTCTTACGAAGCTGATTTGCTGACATCCATGGAAGTATCGAATGCGTTGCGTGATGTTTCTGGTCACTGTGAAAAACAAATTAAGCCTCTGCCTCAATTATACGAAGACTTGTGTTACCAACAAAAAAAGGAACCTGAAAAAGCGGACGCTACGTCTGAAAAACTTGCAGAGGCTGCATTTAAAATAGGCTATGCGAACGGGTTTCTTACTACGCTGTTGAAAGAGGATATTGAACAAACTGCTTCAGTGTTCGATTGGAACCGAAAAAAACGGGTTGCTATACTCTTGGAAGCTGTCGATCAGAAATTTGGTGATTGAAACGGAATTCTTTATGAGCGCGGAGCAAAGGCCGATAGGCTGCCGCGCTATCGCCAGACCGCCCGCACGGGCTGGCGATTTGTCTCCGTTAGCGTTCCGTTTGAACGTTTCGCGGATTTGGCTGGCATAAAGTGCCGAACACAAACCCCTGATTGTCACCCCGCGGTCTGGCGATAGCGCGGCTTTGTGATTTGATCTGGTGTAGGGTGGGGTTTCACCCCACCGTGAGGCGGTTGGTGGGGTGAAACCCCACCCAACACCAATAAGTTACGTGACAGGGCGGCGCATGTCGCTAGGCTCCGGCCTATGATCTATCGACTGCTTTTTCTTCTGCTGACCGCGACCCCGGCCCTTGCGATGGGTCCGTGGAAATCTGACTGCCACGGCGATTCCGCCTGTGAGGTCGGTGACCGTTCGTACCATGTGCTGGAACCCGATGGCTGGGATGGCGAAACGCCTCTGCCGGTGCTGCTGCATTTCCACGGCTGGGCGCGGCAGGGCGATGTGGTGGTGAACCATGAACGTATCGCCGGGGCGACTAAGCTGCGCGATGTGCTGTTGGTGGCTCCGAATGGGCTGGGCAAAAGTTGGAACTTCTGGACTGCTGATACCGCAGACGTGCCGTTCGCAGATCGCGTGCTTGAGGACGTCGCCAAACGCTATCCCATTGATCCTGAGCGTATCTATGTCTCGGGCTATTCTTATGGCGGCGCAATGGCATGGCGCTATGTCTGCCAGTCGGGCAATGACATCGCCGCGCTGTTGGCGGTTGCGGGCTCGATCCGCCAGACCGAGGACTGCCCGGAAGCCCCGCGCGAGGTGCGCCATGTGCATGGGCTGGACGATACGGTGATGGATTTTCCCTTTGGGCCGGACGGCGATACGACCTATCCAGTGGCTCTGTGGAAGACGAAGTTCAACTGCAACGGCGCGACCCCGCGCGGGGATTGGAGCGTGAAGCCGTTCCTGACGCTCAGCCGGGTAGAGTGGACCGATTGCGCGCAAGGGCAGGTGACACTGGACACCCACCCCGGCGGGCACTTTATTCCCCACGGCTGGATCGGCTGGCAGCTGGACGAGCTTTTGGGTCGCACCCCCACCTATCCGTGAGCCGCAGCGCTTGCACCTTGGCGCAATCTTTGCCATTGCCTGTGCCGACTGAATGTTTGCCGAAAAAGGCCCGCTGCAATGAAATTCACTCTGTCCTGGCTGAAAGACCACCTCGATACGGATGCGTCGGTTGATGAGATTGCCGAAGCACTGACCGATCTCGGGCTTGAGGTCGAAGAGATCGTCAACCCGGCGGACCGTCTGGCGGGCTTTACGCTGGGCCATGTGAAACATGCCGAGAAGCACCCGGACGCCGATAAGCTGCGCGTTTGCACGGTTGAAACCGACGAGGGCGATCTGCAGATCATTTGCGGCGCGCCCAATGCGCGCGAAGGCATCACCGTGGTGGTTTGTAAACCTGGTATGTATATTCCCGGCCTGGATATCACCATCAGCGTCGGCAAGATCCGTGGCGTCGAGAGCTTTGGCATGATGGCATCCGAGCGCGAGCTTGAGCTGTCGGATGAACATGACGGGATTATCGAGCTACCTTCGGGCGAGGTCGGCGACAAGTTTGTCGATTGGTTGGCTGAGAACGATCCGTCAAAGGTTGATCCGATGATCGAGATCGCGATCACGCCGAACCGCCCGGATGCGCTGGGTGTTGCGGGTATTGCGCGTGATTTGGCCGCGCGCGGGTTGGGCACGCTGAAAGTACGCGATTACACTCCGGTGCCGGGTGATTTCGAAAGCCCGATCAAAGTGTCGATCGACGAGGATACGCTGGACGGCGCGCCGCATTTCACCGGGCGTCTGATCCGTGGCGTAAAGAACGGCCCGAGCCCTCAGTGGCTGCAGGATCAACTGAAAGCGATTGGTCTGCGTCCGATCTCGGCTCTGGTGGATATCACCAATTATATGACCTTCGACCACAACCGTCCGCTGCACGTGTTCGACGCGGACAAGGTGCAGGGCAATGTGCGGGTGCATCGCGCCAAGGGTGGTGAAAAGCTGGTCGCGCTTGATGAAAAAGAATACTCCCTTCAGCCTGGCATGATGGTGATTTCGGACGACAAAGGCCCGGAATCTATCGCGGGTATCATGGGCGGCGAGGAAACCGGTTGTACCGAGGAGACTGTGAACGTCTTCCTTGAAAGCGCGTTCTGGGATCATGTACAGATCGCCCTCACAGGTCGGGCGCTGAAGATAAACTCGGACGCGCGGTATCGATTCGAGCGCGGCGTCGACCCGGAATACACGCGCGAAGGGTTGGAGCATGCGACGCAGATGATCTTGGATATCTGCGGCGGTGAAGCCTCGAATGTGGTCGAGGCGGGCAAAGCGCCGAACCACGCGCGGGCCTACAAACTGGACGCGGCGCGCGTGCAGTCCTTGGTCGGGATGGAGATTCCGGAAAGCGAGCAGCGGCAGACACTGACCCGTTTGGGCTTTCGTCTGGATGGCGAGATGGCGCATGTGCCCAGCTGGCGACCCGATATCATGGGGGAGGCCGATCTGGTGGAAGAGGTTGCGCGGATCGCTTCTCTGACCAAGTTGCAGGGTATTCCGCTGCCGCGTACGACGGCGGGTATCCCCAAACCGGTCATGACAGCCACGCAGCGTCGCCAGTCGATGGCGCGCCGGACCTGTGCAGCGCTGGGGTATAATGAATGTGTGTCTTACACCTTCATCGATCAGGCCTCGGCGGCGCTGTTCGGCGGCGGTGACGCAGCAACCATGTTGGAAAACCCGATCTCGTCCGAGATGAGCCATATGCGCCCTGATCTGTTGCCTGGTCTGCTGCAAGCGGCGGCGCGCAATCAGGCGCGGGGTTATGCCGATCTGGCCTTGTTCGAGGTCGGGCCGGTGTTCCACGATGGTGAGCCGGGGGATCAACAGACACAGGTTACCGGCCTGTTGGTTGGGCGTAGCGGTCCCAAGGACGTACATGGTGCTTCCCGTCCCGTTGACCTGTTTGATGCCAAAGCCGACGCAGAGGCGGTGCTTGCCGCCATTGGTGCGCCTGCCAAGGTTCAGATCCTTCGTGGCGGCGATGCCTGGTGGCACCCGGGTCGGCACGGCAAGATTTGTCTGGGCCCCAAAAAGGTTCTGGGCGTTTTTGGTGAATTGCATCCGCGCGTGTTGCAGGCGATGGACATCAAGGGCCCGGCGATGGCGTTCACCATTTGGCCGGATCAGGTGCCGATGCCACGTAAATCCGGTGCGACCCGTTCTGCCTTGGAATTGCGCGACCTGCAGGCGGTCGAGCGCGATTTCGCCTTTGTTGTAAATGCGGATATCGAAGCTCTGACGTTGGTCAATGCGGCTGCGGGTGCTGATAAGGCTCTGATCGAGGACGTGCGCGTCTTTGACGAATTCATTGGCGGTAGCGTCGGCGAGGGCAAGAAGTCTCTGGCCATTACCGTAAGGCTCCAGCCGTCGGACGCGACCCTGAAGGAAAAGGATATCGAAGCGGTCAGCACCAAGATTGTCGAAAAAGTGGTGAAAGCCACTGGCGGCGTCTTGCGGGGATGAGTTGGTTTTCGCCTCCGGCGGGAGTATTTTTGAAATGATAAAGGGGCCATTGCGCCCCTTTTTCACGGGAGGAGAGAAAAATGCTGAAGGTCTATTTGTCCGGTGAGATTCACACGGATTGGCGCGAGCAGATCATTGCGGGCGCCGATGGGTTGGATGTTGAGTTCAGTAGCCCGGTCACCGATCACGGTGCTTCGGACGATTGCGGTGTCACGATCTTGGGGGCCGAGCCGAACAAGTACTGGCACGATCACAAGGGTGCCATGGTCAACGCGATCCGGACCCGCAAGGGCATATCAGACGCGGATGTTGTGGTTGTACGCTTTGGGGACAAATACAAGCAGTGGAACGCGGCATTTGACGCGGGCTATGCGGCAGCACTGGGCAAGTCGATCATTGTTCTGCACGGGGCTGATCATCAGCATGCGCTGAAAGAAGTAGATGCAGCAGCACTCGCCGTCGCTGAAGAACCCGCGCAAGTTGTTGAGATCTTGCGCTACGTTCTAACAGGCGCGCTGCCTGGGTAACCCGATGGCCCGTGGCGGCGGATTTGGATCCCGCCGCACAGGCCTTGTGTTTCAATCCCGTGAGGGGATGTTCAGTCCTCTTTGCACTGCGGGTCGATCCAGGAACCTGTCCAGATAGCGCGTAACGTTGCCATAGCTTTCCCAGCCTATGACATCCTTGACGCCGTAATAATCTAAACCGCGCAGCCACGGCGCGATTGCGATATCGGCGATCGAGAATTCTCCGGCGATCCAGTCTTCGCCGTCCAGTTGCCGGTCGAGAACGTTCAGCAGGCGTTTGGCCTCGGACACGTAGCGTTCGCGCGGGCGGGGGTCTTCGATTTCAGCCCCTGCGAATTTGTGGAAATACCCAAGCTGGCCAAACATTGGTCCGATACCGCCCATCTGGAACATAACCCATTGGGTGACCCGGTGCTTGTCGCCTTTGTTCTGACCCAGCAGCTTACCGCTCTTTTCAGCGAGGTACAGAAGGATTGCACCGCTTTCGAACAAAGCCAACGGAGCATCGTCGGGCCCGTTGGGATCAATGATCGCCGGGATCTTGTTGTTCGGGTTCAGCGAAAGAAACTCCGGGCTTTTGACATCTGCATCGGCCAGTGTGACACGATGTGCCTCATAAGGCAGGCCGGTTTCTTCCAGCATGATCGACGCCTTTACCCCGTTGGGTGTGGGGAAGGAATAAAGCTGAATCCGCTCGGGGAACTGTGGGGACCATTTATTCATGATCGGGAATTGGATTGTGTCCAGCATGATGGGCTCCTTTTATCGCGCCTGTCTCAGTCAATCTGGTAATTTGTGGCGCTTTTGTAAGGTCCAATTCTGTGCGTGATCGGTCAGTCGATGTTTGCTGGGGAACAGCAGGGGGGAAAACTCGGAAATCCCGCACCTAGACCTGCGCGCAAAATTAGCCCAGACTTTTCAGCGATCCCGCGCCAAAAGGCGCGGGTTTGCTGTTGGCGCAAAGGAGAAGCGTGTGGAAGATGTCGTAACACAGGTGGGCGCATTTGGTCCGCTGATCATGAGCGCGATCAAAGCGTTGATCGTTCTGGTATTGGGTTGGATCGTTGCCGGAGCCATTAGCGGTCTGGTGCGGCGGCGGATCAACGCCACGCCACATATCGACCCGACTTTGGGGAATTTCGTTGCGAGCCTCGTGAAATGGGTGCTGCTGGCGATTGTCTTTGTCGCCGTTCTGGGCATTTTCGGAATCGAGGCGACCAGCATCGTGGCCATTCTGGGTGCCGCATCCCTGGCCATCGGTTTGGCGCTGCAGGGAACACTCAGCGATCTGGCCGCGGGCGTGATGCTGGTGGTGTTCCGGCCCTATAAGCTGGGCCAATATGTCGATATTGGTGGCACAGCGGGTACTGTGAAAGACCTGAACCTGTTCACGACCGAGCTGGTGACGCCGGACAACGTGCAGATCATCGTGCCAAACGGTCAGGCTTGGGGTTCGGTGATCACCAACTATTCCGCCCATGACACCCGCCGGGTCGATCTGGTGTTTGGCATCGACTACGGCGATAGCGCGGATGAGGCTATGAACATCATCCTTGATGTGGCCAAAGCTGACGATCGTATCATGGCTGATCCTGAGCCCTGGGTGCGGGTGACAAATCTTGGGGATAGTTCGGTTGATCTGACCGCGCGCCTGTGGTGCGCAGCGGCTGACTATTGGGATGTGAAGTTTGAACTTACCAAAGCGATCAAAGAAGCGTTTGACGCCAAAGGCGTATCCATCCCGTATCCGCATTCTGTGGAGATTCACAAAGAGGCGTAAGCCTCCCGCCCGTCGATCGGGCATTGAAATGCCCTCTTCCGGTTGGGCCGGGCACCGCGCTAAGGCGCGGTGCTTTTTTGCGCGAACCTTGGTCCAGAAAAAACAGCGCCGCGCTATTGGCGCGGCGCTGGGCCCAAGTCTGTAAAGCGTCCCTTGGAAAAGGACGCTTTCAGAGGCGGGAGCGCTCTTAGTTCAACAGAGTTGTTGGATCGACAGAGGCGATGTTGAGGGCGGTGCCCACCGCTTCGTAAGTCAGCTTGCCGGCGTGGACGTTCAAACCTGCCAGCAGGTGTGCGTCGTCCTTACAGGCCTGCTTCCAGCCCTTGCTTGCCAGCGACAACATAAACGGCATGGTTGCGTTGCCCAGTGCGATGGTCGAAGTCCGGGCAACCGCACCGGGCATGTTGGCGACGCAGTAGTGCATGATGCCGTCAACTTCGTAAACCGGATCGGCGTGGGTGGTGGCTTTCGAGGTTTCAAAACAGCCGCCCTGATCGATCGCAACGTCTACCAGAGCCGCGCCGGGCTTCATGGTCGACAGCTGTTCGCGCGAGATCAGTTTGGGAGCAGCTGCGCCCGGGATCAGGACCGCACCGATGACCAGGTCGGCATCCTGGATCAGCTCGGCTGTCGCACCAGCGGTTGAATACTGGTTCTTGAAGGTTCCGCCGAACACATCGTCCAGATAGCGGAGACGCGGCAGCGAACGGTCCAGTACGGTCACATCCGCGCCCATGCCTGCGGCAATCTTCGCTGCGTGGGTGCCTACGACACCTCCGCCGATGACGATCACTTTGGCAGGGCCTACACCCGGTACACCACCCATCAGAACGCCGCGGCCACCGTTGGCCTTTTGCAGAGTCCAGGACCCGACTTGCGGAGCCAAGCGACCGGCAACCTCGGACATCGGCGCCAGCAGCGGCAGGCCGCCATTGGAGTCAGTCACGGTCTCATAGGCAATCGCGGTGCAGCCGGATTCCAGCAGATCGTGGGTCTGGTCTGGATCGGGTGCCAGGTGCAGATAGGTGAACAGCAACTGACCTTCGCGCAGTATTTTGCGCTCGACCGCCTGAGGCTCCTTGACCTTGACGATCATATCAGCCGTGGCGAACACTTCTTCTGCAGTGTCGACGATGCGGGCACCTGCCGCTACATAAGCATCGTTATCAAAGCCCGAGCCCATCCCGGCACCGGTTTCGATAATGACTTCGTGACCGCGGGCCACAGCTTCGCCAGCAGCGTTCGGGGTCATCCCGACGCGGAATTCCTGAGGTTTGATTTCCTTGGGGCAGCCGATTTTCATGTGAGACTCCATTCATAAACTGCCTAAATTATGGGCATAAATTGGCGCAATTTTTGTGAAACCCCACTTGCTAAACACACAATCTGCGGGAAAATATTCGAGGTATAGGCAACTTGACGCAATGGATGTGCGCAAATGACGATTGACGCAACAGATCGGAAGATTCTGGCAGCCCTGCAGCGCAAAGGGCGGATGTCAAATTCGGAATTGTCCGAACAGGCGAATCTATCCCCTTCGGCCTGCCACCGGCGCGTGCAGCGACTTGAGGCTGAGGGTTATATCAAGGACTACGTCGCCCTGTTGGATGCACGGAAGTTGAACGTTCCAACCACTGTGTTTGTCGAGATCACGTTGCAGGGTCAGGCGGAAGAAGTGCTGGAGGCGTTTGAAAAAGCCGTAGCACGGATTCCGGATGTGCTGGAATGCCATTTGATGGCGGGCACGGCGGACTACATTCTAAAGGTCGTCGCAGAAAATACCGAGGATTTTGCTCGCATTCATCGGCAATACCTGTCGCGCTTGCCTGGGGTGGCGCAGATGCAAAGCTCATTTGCTTTGCGCACGGTGTTCAAAACCACGGCCTTGCCTGTCTGAAACCAACTATTGGGGTTAGCCTTGCGTCAATTCTGCCGCTTGTATCTGTCGTGCGGTCGGGCCAAAATCCATGTTTCCGACCTTATGTACGACCTCGGCACTTTGCGCTGACACTCCGTGGTTACACTGGCCGTGTACGGTCCGAACCCGATGAACGATAAGGAGCAGACCTTGGCTTACGAAAACAACAGCACGCCGAAAGATTGGCTGGAAGCTGAACTGGAAGACACGCTGGACGAAGATTTCGAGATCGAATTCAGCGAACCCATGCTTTCGATGGAAGTGCGCAAGATTTACAAGGACCAGCATCCTGACATGCTGGATCGCAAGGTCTATTTTCGCAACCTTTTGCGGCTGCAGGCTGAACTTATCAAAGTTCAGGATTGGGTGGTCCATACAGGGGCCAAGGTCTGTATTCTGTTTGAAGGGCGCGACAGCGCCGGGAAAGGGGGCGTGATCAAGCGGATCACGCAGCGTTTGAACCCTCGTGTAGCGCGTGTGGTCGCCTTGCCTGCACCCAGCCGACGCGAACAAAGCCAGTGGTATTTTCAGCGCTACGTGCCCCATTTGCCTGCGGCCGGTGAGATCGTGTTCTTCGATCGGTCCTGGTACAACCGCGCTGGTGTTGAACGCGTGATGGGATTTGCCAACGAGGATCAGGTCGAACAGTTCTTTCAGGACGTTCCTGAATTCGAACGGATGCTGGTGCGGTCGGGGATTATCCTGCTGAAATACTGGTTCTCGATTACAGACGAAGAACAGCAATTGCGATTCCTGATGCGTATTCACGATCCGATGAAGCAGTGGAAACTGTCACCGATGGATCTGGAATCCCGCATCCGGTGGGAGGCATACACCAAGGCCAAAGAGGATATGTTCTTTCGCACCAACATATCCGAGGCGCCTTGGTATATTGTTGAAGGCAACGACAAGAAACGCGAACGGCTCAATTGTATCGAGCACCTGCTGACCAAGATCCCCTATGAGGATGTGCCGCAGGAAAAGGTCAATCTGCCGGATCGGCGCTATAACCCCGAATACGAACGGCGCATTTTGCCGGATGAGCTACACGTGCCTAAGATATATTGATTTGGCAGGAAAGTGGTGCGGGAAAAGGATCCCCGCACCTGAACGGTTTGATTAACCCCAATCAAATCCGCAGTTCGTTTCGAAAACAAACACGCCGCACATGTCGTCATTCATGTCTTCGACTGTGGCTTCAACGGTTTCGATCATGTTGTCAGCGAAGTCGGTGTCGAACACCAGATCGAAATCATCCATCTCCGGGGTCGTGTCAGCCTGCTGCACCGGAGACCATTCGAACTGGTCAAATTGGGCTTGCAGCGCATTAACAAACGCTTCGATCCCGGCAAGGAAGGCCTGAACGTCAAAGCAGTCCGCGCCCGGTGCACCATTGTCAACGACAACTTCAGGTGTTTCTGGCTCGGGTTCTTCGACCTCGGTGACGTCGGTCTCCGGAGTTTCGGGTTCCTCGACCTCGACGACTTCAGTATCCGGCACATCGGGTTCCGGGTCTTCAACTTCAGTCACATCGGTATCAGGCGTTTCCGGCTCTTCAGTTTCGGTCACGTCTGTTTCCGGAGTCTCCTCAACCGGGTCCTCGGTCTCGGTAACCTCAGTTTCTGGCGTTTCGTCTGCCGGTTGCTCGGTTTCCGTCACATCGGTGTCGGGTGTTTCGTCCGATGGTTCTTCGGTTTCGGTGACGTCTTCCTCCGGGGTCTCCTCTGCCGGTTCTTCGGCATCGGGAACTTCCGCTACCGGTGTTTCGTCAACTGGTTCCTCAGTCTCGGTCACATCGGTTTCCGGCACTTCTGGTTCGGTCGGGGTGGTAACCTCTTCCTCCTCTGGCTCAACAACTTCTTCAACCGGAGGCGTCACCGGCGGGGTGGTGCCGCCGTTATCAAGATCGACATCGCCCTGAGTCGCCGCAAAGTTCTGCGTCACCATGACAGCGTCGTACCCCTGCATGTCGCCTTCTTCGATCCCGATGCCGATATATTTGAAATCGGGGTTCAGAATGTTGGCGCGGTGACCGGGGCTATTCATCAGGTTCTGGTGCAACTGGGCGACATCATCGCTGATACCGGGTGCGCCACGCTCGGATTGCCAGGCGATGTTTTCTCCGGTGCGCCAGCTCCCGGACAGGTCGAACCCTGCGGCTTGCATCCGTTGGGTCGCGGATGAACCACCCTGACCGGTGTGGCTGAACCGGTCGGTGTCCAGCATCCAGCTGCTGTGGTCCTCGGAAGATTCGTTCAGGTTGCGTTCAAGTTCCAGGGGATCAAGACCGCGGGATGTGCGCTCTTGGTTGATCAGCGCGAGCATTTCGCGCTCGACCGTACTTGCTGTCGACATCAGTGCCTCCGTTTTTGGTTATGTCTGAGTGGACGGCCTCACTTACAGACGATCAAAGAACGCTGAATAGGGCGGGTACGGCGATGGGCGTTTTTCGGCGGCAGAATGCAACCGAACGGCGATTCGCTGCGCTGTAAAATGCCGACTGCGGCGATTGCATCAAAATCGGCAGGTTGCCGCGAGGGTAAAGCCGGGAATTGGCGGGATCATCCGCCCTAAAAACGACAAACCCCCGGGCAGGGCCTCGGGGGTCGTCAAATAGTGTCATCCAAAGCTGGACGAGTCGCAGGAAGCTCTTAGAGCAAACCTTCGCGCTGTGCTTTCTTGCGTGCCAGTTTACGGGCACGGCGGATCGCTTCAGCTTTCTCGCGCGCTTTTTTCTCGGACGGTTTCTCGAAATGTTGCTTCAGCTTCATTTCACGGAACACGCCTTCGCGCTGCAGCTTTTTCTTCAGGGCACGAAGCGCCTGATCGACGTTATTGTCGCGAACACTAACCTGCATGTGGTTGTCACCACCTTTCTAGATAGAGTTGCAAGGATTTGCAGGAAGTGGCCGTATAGCAAAGCACGCCTAACTTGTCTAGTACTGGACCCGCAGCCTCGGAGACCCGACATGACAGCAACCTATGAAGACACCAAAGAGCAGCTTCTCGATGCGATTCTGAACCATGTGCCGTTCGACGGCTGGTCGGAAACCAGCTTTCGTGCGGCCATCAGCGATTGCGATCTGGAGCCCGCGCTTGCCCGAGCGATCTGTCCGCGTGGTGCCGTCGATCTGGCACTGGCCTTTCATACACGCGGGGATGCCGCGATGTTGGAGCGGTTGAAATCCGAAGACCTGAGCGGTCTGAAATTCCGTGAAAAGATCGCCGCTGCCGTCCGTTTCCGCCTGCAGGCGGTCGAAGACAAAGAAGCAGTGCGCCGAGGTATGACTTTGTTCGCGTTGCCGATCCATGCCGCGGATGGGGCCAAGGCGGTCTGGGGCACCTGTGACCAGATCTGGACAGCACTTGGCGATACTTCGGACGACGTGAACTGGTACACCAAACGTGCCACTCTGTCGGGCGTCTATTCTTCGACACTGTTGTATTGGCTGGGTGATGACAGCCCGGATTATCAGGCGACATGGGAATTCCTGGATCGGCGGATCGAGGGCGTAATGCAGTTTGAAAAGTTCAAGTCGCAGGTGAATGGCAACCCGCTGCTGAAACCGTTTCTGGCCGTCCCCAACTGGCTTGCGGGTCAGGTGAAGGCTCCGACGAAGTTGCCCGACAACCTGCCCGGTTCGCTGTCATCGGGAAAATAGTCGCAGCGTTTCCACTTGCCGCTGGGCCTCTGCGTTTTCGCCTGCTAGGCATTGGGCAAAGGAGATATGCCCATGACCCAGACAATGCGCGCTGTCGAGATCACTGAAGCTGGTGGCCCGGACGTTCTGCAACTGACGGAACGCCCGATGCCGGAACCGGCAGAGGGTCAAGTGGTTCTGAAAGTCGCGTACGCCGGGGTGAACCGCCCTGATGCGCTGCAGCGGGCAGGGGCGTATGATCCACCTCCCGGTGCAAGCGATTTGCCGGGGCTGGAAGCGTCAGGAGAGGTCGTCGCCATCGGCTCGGGTGTCGAAGGTCTGGTCGTTGGCGATCGGGTTTGCGCCCTGTTGCCCGGCGGCGGTTATGCTGAATATGTCGCAACGCCCGCCGCTCATTGCCTGCCTGTGCCTGCGGGTATGGGTTTGAAAGAAGCTGCCTGCCTGCCCGAAACCTTCTTTACTGTTTGGTCCAATGTCTTCACCCGTGGCGGCTTGAAGCCGGGGGAGCGGTTTCTGGTCCATGGCGGTTCCAGCGGGATCGGCACGACGGCTATTCAGCTGGCCAATGCGTTTGGCGCCCGCGTCTTTGCAACCGCCGGGTCGGCTGAGAAATGTGAGGCTTGTATCAAGCTAGGTGCCGAAAAGGCGATCAACTATCGCGACGAAGATTTCGTGGCTGCGATGCGCGCCGAGGGCGGGGCGAACCTGATTCTGGACATGGTCGGTGGTGATTATATCCCGCGCAACATCAAGGCTTTGGCGGAAGACGGGCGGCTGGTTCAGATCGCTTTCCTGCAAGGTCCGGTGGTCGAACTGAACTTTGCGCTGATGATGGTGAAACGCCTCACCCTGACTGGCAGCACCTTGCGCCCACAAAGCGATTTGGCCAAGGCGCGCATCGCGCAAGACTTGCGTGAAGCCGTGTGGCCATTGCTTGAGGCCGGGAAGGTCGCACCGGTGATGGATTCAGAATTCGATCTTTCTGATGCCGCCGCTGCACATGCGCGGATGGAAGCATCGGGCCACATTGGCAAGATCGTTCTGAAGGTCTCTGGTTAAGCTGCTGCCATGTAGTCAGGCGACCGCCCGGCGATACAGGTGCCATGTGGCGTGGCCTAGAACGGGCATGACGACGATCAGCCCCAGCAACATCGGGATCGCGCCCAGTACCAACATCGCGGCCACAATGGCCCCCCAGGTCAAGATCACACCCGGGTTCTGACGCAAGACCCGTACCGAGGTTACGACGGCCACGGGAACGCCCACTTTGCGATCCAGCAACAGCGGAAAGCTGACCACGCTTAGCGCCAATGCGACCAGTGCAAACAGGAAACCGGTGACGGTGCCGATGATGATCATGCTCCAGCCTGCTCCGGTGGTGAACACTTCTGTCACGAATGCCATGGCCGAAGCCGGAGGTTCTGGCCCTAGGGTTTGCGCGTAGATGCCTTGCGCGACCATCAGCCAGATCATCAATAGCATGACCAGATAGAAGCCCAATGCCAGTATGGCTCCGAAGGAAGGCGAACGGAATACGCCGAACGCGTCCAGCCAATGAACGTCTCCGCCCTGTTCCCTCTTGCGACTGATCTCATAAAGCCCGACGGCGGCGACCGGCCCGATCAGGGCAAAGCCCATGACAAGCGGGGCCAGCAGGGGCACCATGTCTTTGTTGAGCCCGATACCGAACATCAGCAGACCTGCGATTGGATAGATCAGAACGACAAAGATCGCATCGGCCCGGGTTTCGAGAAAATCGTTATATCCAGCTTTCAGGCATTCGCGCAGATCCTGCAGGGTCAGCGTATGCACCGTCGGCAGAGCCTGAACATCCGCGCTGCCGATCTCGGTCACGGATTCAGTGACATGATCGCTGGTTGCCCGCAGATTTCGGGCGACCCAGGTGATTGGGTTACCGATTGTCTTGTCCATGTTCATCCCCTTTTCTGGCGTGGGTGCGCCGCGGGATGCATCCGGCGTGGCAATTCGCGTGACCGGATCAGCCGGCAACGTCTGCCCAATTACAACGTCTCGATGCATTATAGCACATATTGCGAAATTTTGCCCGATCACCCTTGCAGAGCCGGAAGGATTGCTCTGCCGCACAGGCGTGTTAGCTTTGTTTCCACAGGCAAGGGAGGCATTCATGCAGCAGACAGCACGCACAGTCGTCATACACGAATCCGGCGGCCCCGAGGTTCTTCGGATTGAGGATCGCCCGCTTGGCGATCCCGGCCCGGGTGAGGTGCGCATTCGCCATCATGCCTGCGGATTGAATTTCATCGATGTGTACCAGCGTACCGGCCTTTATCCGCTGGAGTTGCCTCATGCGTTGGGAATGGAAGCGGCCGGAGTCGTTGAGGCGGTAGGCGAAGGCGTTACGCATCTTGCTCCCGGCCAACGCGCGGCCTATGCCGCAGGACCATCGGGAGCATATTCCGAAGCGCGCGTGATGCCTGCAGCACAGGTTTGTCCGCTGCCCGAGAGTATCTCGTTCCGCACCGCAGCGGCCATGATGCTAAAGGGCATGACGGTTGAATACCTGTTTCACCGCACAACGCCGCTGCGGCGCGGAGATACCGTGTTGTTCCACGCGGCTGCCGGAGGTGTGGGACTGATCGCCTGCCAATGGGCGAAATCCGAAGGCATCAAACTGATCGGGACAGCGGGAACGGATGAGAAATGCAGCCTGGCGCAGTTCAATGGCGCGTCACATTGCATCAACTACCGGACCGAGAATTTTGTCGAGCGTGTGGCCGAGATCACCGGAGGCAAAGGGGTTGATGTGGTGATGGACTCCATCGGTGCGGACACGTTTGAGGGATCGCTGGATTGCCTGAAACCCTTGGGCATGATGATTTCATTCGGAAACGCTTCGGGGCCAGTGCCGCCTGTCGATTTGGGAATGCTTGCGCAGCGGGGATCTCTGAAGGTGACACGGCCAACCTTGTTCACGCATATCTCGGATCACGCCACCTGTCAGGCGATGGCGCGACGCTTGTTTGGCAAAGTGGACGGGCGCGAGGTCAAGATCCATGTCGATCAGGAGTTTCCGTTGGATCAAGTTGCTGATGCGCATCGTGCTTTGGAAGCACGACAAACCACCGGCAGCACAGTCTTGGTGCCCTAGCGGCACGGGCCCGGCGCAAATAGCCGGGCCCTACTTTCTCATCAAAACCGATATGCGACGCGCAGTTGAACTGTAGTTGCGTCAACATCGACGCCCGATGAGTTGAAGTCGTCGAACTCATGATACAGAATCTCGCCTCCAACGCTGATATTGGGGGCTACGATCTGCTCATAGCCTGCGCCGATGAACCAGCCATCGTCACTGCCCAGATTATCGGTATCCGCATCGGCATAACCGGCGGTGCCATAAAGCAGGCCCTGCGGGTTCAACTTGTAGCCCGCGCGCGCTTTGAGCCGCCAGACATTCTCGACCGTGGCGGCGCCGGAAAGGTCTACGTCGCTCCAGTCATAGTCGAAGCCACCTCCGACGACCCAATCGCCCAGATCGTAATCATATCCAAGGATGATACCGCCGATCGCACCATCGCCGTCGACGCCTGATACGTTTGTGTCGATGTCCGCATAACCAAACTGCGCACCGCCGTAGAATCCAGTCCAGTTGCCTGAGGATTGCGCCATGGCGGATCCCGCAGCCAATACGGCGACCGAGGTGATCAGTGCCAATCTTCCTGTCATCGTCTCATTCCTTTCGCTCGAAACCTGCTGCCAATCAAATCTAATGGCAGCGTTATGATTGAATCTACGTTCCGGCCCTTAGGCCGGATCAGTGATGTTTTGACTGTCCCGAACAACTTTATTCTGGCCGGTGCCCCGGCGTGGGCCCACTCAGGTTGGGCTCTTTTCTCATATGCTAGATAGGGTGAAACATGATGCCTTCAAACGAAGATCGGCGGCAGATACGATCTGCCGCCGATGCACAAAGGTCTTGTCAGCGAATTATTGCTGTAGTTCAGCCGGGTCTTTGTCGGCGATGTCTTCCCAGTTCGCGCTGGCTTTCTCAACAAAGCCCGGAATGTCGCCTTCCCAACGCTCCTGAATGTCTTGTGACAGGTTCAGATACAGCTTGTTGTCGACGATTTTCCAGTAGTTCGGGTCACCATCGAACTTGAAGCCCATTGCGGTGCCAAATGCGCAGTAGCCGCCGTAAGCAGGCAGATAGGCCTCTGGGTTCGCCTCAAAAGCGGCTTTGTTCTCTTCCGATGCAAAACGGTACAGGGCGTCGTTGTGCAGCGTGGTGATTTTGTAATCACCCTTGGTTGCTTCGCCAACGGTGAAATAGGCAACCGGGTCATAGCCCTGCATTGCCAATCCGGTCGAGCTTGCGTTGATTTCGACGCCAGCCGCCATTGCTGAGCTTGCGATCGCAACAGACAGCGCGACTCCGCTGATGATGGATTTGAACGTGTTCATGACTTCACCTTTCGTGAATAGGCTCGCTGGAGAGCACTGTAATTTTGCCCGGGCGAACCGGATTTGATTGTCGCGACGCCTGTAATTGGCCGTCACAAAATCCCAGTTGGGGAATGGCCCGATCACGTTCAAAGCAATCAATTGTGATTGTGCAATCACAAAGACCGGTTGTTTATTCCTGCACGTCAGGCGCCAGCGCCAGGACAAAATCCACCACCTTTTCCGCAGGCATTTCGCAGGGGCGAAGCAATGCGCCGCTTTTCTGTGTGAGATAAAGGTTCAGGCTGATGTAATCCGGCCCGCCCAATTGATGAGCCACCAGTTTGTGAGATTTCCCGCAGGCCATGATCTGATGCGATACCAAATATCGATGCGGCCCAACGGAACCGGTGAACGTGCCGACCGGCAGATCATGGAACGCTTTCAGAAACGCGCTGGGCGCTGTCACGATTTCCCGATTTTCGGTTCTGTCCCCGCCTTGATCCGCGCTAGGTTGGCGCTGTGCCGCCAGTAGAGCAGCAAGGTCAGAGCAATTCCAAGAACGAAGGTACTGCCATCTGTCAGCACCATGATCCAGGTGGTGGATAGGGCGGCGGCGGCCAGCGCACCAACGGATGAAATACGCCAGATCAGCGCCGCGACCAGCCATGTCAAGCAGCAGGCGACACCCACGCGCCAGTCAAGTGCCAGCCAAAGGCCCAGAAAAGTCGCAACGCCTTTGCCGCCTTTGAAACCCAGCCAGACCGGAAAGCAATGCCCTAGGAACGCGGCCAATGCGGCGATCTGCGCGGCATCTTCACCAGCCAAAGCGCGTGCCAGCAGAACAGCAACGGCACCCTTGGCTGCATCAAACAGCAATGTCAGCGCTGCCGCTACCTTATTGCCGGTTCGCAGGACGTTGGTTGCGCCGATATTGCCCGACCCGATTTGCCGCAGATTTCCCAGACCCATCACGCGCGCGACGATCATGCCAAAGGGTATGGACCCAAGCAGGTATCCTAACGCGGCCCACAGGATGAGCTGAGTCATTGTGCTGTCGATCAGGGGCATCAGGCTCTCCGGTACACTTCTTGTCCAGCGACAAAGGTTGCGGTGACCTTACCCTGCATCCGCTGACCGTCAAACGGTGTGTTCTGCGATTTCGATTTCAGCGTAAATCGGTCCAGAACAAAGGGAACATCCGGGTCGAACTGCACCAGATCGGCAGGCGCGCCTAGGGACAGGCGACCGCTCTCCAACCCCAGCCGTTTGGCCGGATTGAGGGCCATGGCGCGGAACAGGGTCGGCAAGTCCAGCTGTTCGGAATGATACAGCCGAAGCGCAGCAGGCAGCAGTGTTTCCAGCGCTACCGCGCCCGAGGCCGCCTCTTCAAACGGCAGACGCTTGCTTTCCTCATCCTGCGGCGTGTGCATGGAACTGATCGTGTCTATCAGACCGGTTCGCACTGCTTCGATCACGGCTTGCCGGTCATCTTCGGATCGCAGCGGGGGCTTGATCTTGAAGAAGGTGCGATAATCGGACACGTCCAATTCGTTCAACGTCAGATGGTGGATTGACGTGCCTGCTGTGATGTCCAGCCCGTTGCGCTTGGCGCGCTCCAGTGCAGGCAGGGCGCGGGCGGTGGTGATCTGATCGGCGTGATAGGCGGCCCCGGTCATTTCAAGCAGGGCGATGTCGCGGTCCAACCCCATACGCTCGGCCATAGGCGATACGGCAGGCAAGCCTCGCAGTGCGGCGAATTTGCCGCTGGTGGCCGCGGCACCACTGCTCAGACCCGGCTCTTGCGGGTGGGCAATCACAAGCGCGCTGCAGGATTTGGCGTAGGTCAGCGCGCGTGAGAACACCTTGGTATTGGTGATGACATGATCGCAATCGGTGAAGGCCACAGCTCCCGCGTCTTGCAGGAACCCGATCTCGGTCATCTCACGCCCTTCGCGTTCTTTGGTCAGGGCGGCCATTGGCAAAACGTTGACCGGAGCGTCCGCTTGCGCGCGGCGGGTGGCGAACTCCAGCGTCTCGGGTGTGTCGACGGCAGGCAGAGTATCGGGACGGGTGACGATGGTTGTCACACCCCCTGCAGCCGCAGCCAGACCTGCGGATTTATAGCTTTCTTTGTGCCGCTCACCGGGCTCACAGACCTTGACGCCAATGTCGACAATGCCGGGAGCGAGGCACTGCCCACCGCAATCGACCACCCGCGTGTCAGCGTCTGGGGCCGTGCCTTCATCAAGCGCTGCGATCCGACCATCGGCAATCTGCAGCCAGCCGATGCTATCTGTGCCAGCTTCGGGGTCGATCAGGCGAGCGTTAGTAAAAATCAGATTGCTCATGCCATGGCCCTTTCGATTGCAGCTTTGGTGGCGGCAGGGTCCGCCTGGTATTTGATAAGGTGCTTGTCGCCGCCTTTTGTGACGATCTGGACAAAGCTGCCAATGGTATTGACCGCCTGAATTTGGTTCAGCGCCACCTTACGCGGACCAGGACCAGTGAGAGTGGTGCCCGTCATTTCCCACTTGGCGACCAGTTCTTCCGAAGCCAAATACCAAGCGCGGATGGTGATGGCGGCCAACCCTGCGGGTGCGCCGGTCCAGACGTAAGGATTGCCGATCAACCATAGCACGACCATTGCGGCCGCCATTGCAAAGGCGGCGAGCCATGCGTTGGTGCGGACATAAGCGCCCTTGTCTGAGGAGAAGGTCACAGGATCAGCCACAAGGCACCTCCGACGGCGATCAGAATCAGCAAGGCAATGACGGCTGAACCGATGCGGCTTGGTTTATTATCCACTGGCGGGCATTGCGCGGCCGAGAACGGTTTTGCGCTTTCGGTCTCAATCGTGCCGCCGGACCAGTTGGTAGCCTCTTCGGTGAACAGGTCAATCAGATGCAGGCGGGGATCGAGGGAAAGGGTTGCAGATCGACCACCCAGCGCCGCACTGCGCAGGACCATCACCCAGCCTTCGATGGCCTCCAATTTCGTGCTGTCCAACTGGTCTTCCGAGACACCGCAGCCTTCGCTGAGATAGCCATAAAGCCCGAGATCTTCGAGGTCGGATACCGGAAAAATGTCGATCTGTTCTGGATCCAGCCCCTCGACACCCAACACCTGATCAACAGCACCCGGTTCGCGCAGGAATTTCGCCTCTTCCGGGCGCATGTCCAGCGAGAACAGGCGGATCACGCCGCGCTCATGGGGGGCGATGGCCAGATCGTTCATGCGGCTTCTCGCACGTTGCGCGCCAGCAGGTCCATGGCGGCCATGCGGACGGCAACGCCCATCTCGACCTGTTCCTGAATGACGGACCGGTTGATGTCATCGGCCAGAGTGCCGTCGATCTCGACCCCGCGGTTCATTGGACCGGGGTGCATCACGATGGCGTCTGGCTTGGCCAGCGCCAGCTTTTCAGCGTTCAGACCGTAGCGGTGATAATATTCGCGTTCCGAGGGGATAAAACCGCCGTCCATCCGTTCCTTCTGAAGGCGCAGCATCATCACAACGTCGACGTCTTTCAGACCCTCATTTATATCATCATAGATCTCGGCCCCGAATTCCGCGAATTGCGACGGCACCAGCGTCGGCGGGCCGATCAGACGGATGCGGTTTTCCATCTTGCCCAGCAGGATCAGGTTCGATCGCGCCACGCGCGAATGCGCCACGTCTCCGCAAATCGCGATGTTCAGCCGGTGTAGGCGGCCTTTGGCACGGCGGATGGTCAGCGCGTCCAGCAGGGCTTGCGTCGGGTGCTCATGCCGCCCGTCACCTGCGTTCAGCACGGCGCAGTTTACCTTCTGCGCCAGCAGGTCCACGGCGCCGGAATGAGGATGCCGCACCACCAGCAGATCGGGATGCATTGCGTTCAGCGTCATTGCTGTATCAATCAGCGTCTCGCCCTTTTTGATCGAACTGGCCTGCATCGCCATGTTCATCACATCCGCGCCCAATCGCTTGCCCGCAATTTCGAAACTCGCCTGCGTACGGGTCGAGTTTTCAAAGAACATGTTGATTTGAGTCAGGCCCGACAGCACATCGGAATGCTTAGCCGATTGCCGGTTCAGATCGACATAGGTTTCGGCCAGATCAAGGATAGCGGTGATATCGGATTGCGACAGATGCTCGATGCCAAGAAGGTGACGATGGGCGAAACGCATGGGCGGGCTCCTGTCTGACAATCGGACCGCTTATAGGAAGCCATGCAGGCCAAGGCAACCTAAGGTTCCGACCCTTCGGTTAGTTTCTCACATCCGCCTTCGGGCAGGCATTGTTCCCCTGGTTTGCACCACTTGCCATAGCCACAATCAATGGCCTTGATCGGAACACAGCCCTGATAAGCCGAGCATTTAAAGCCGGGTCGGCATTGCGAACCGGTTTCTTCACACAGAAACCAGCCGGGGCGCGAACATCCGCCGCCCGGCAAGCAGGATGAACCGGCTCCGCAACTCCTGCCATCGGCGCAGGTTGTGGATGGAGCGGGGACCAAATCCGGTCTGCTGCGCTCGCATTCACCGCGTCCGTTGCAGAAGCTACCACCGGGGCAATCCAAGCGCGAGGTGCACTTATTCGCCCCAGCAGGGGCGCAACGGGTTCCTCCTGCCACGCAGCGCTCGAACGGGCCGCAGGTGCGCCCACCTCCACAATAGGTGTGTCCCGGCGGGATACAGCGGCCATCAAAGCTGCAGCGCTGGCCTGCGGGGCAACAACCGCGCCCGCATTGCAACTGTCCGGCGCGGCATTGTGTATCCCGATCAAACAGCTGCGCACTCACCGAACCGCCAGAGGTTGCCAGCAATAGAGCAATCAGAAGGAATCGCAGAAATGACAGCATGACCCTGCCATGGTCGGTGCGACCCTGTGCCATGGCAAGGTCTATTCGCTTTCCCTCGGTCAAAAGCTGGTTAGATTGAGGGTTATGGAATCGGGTTTGGACCATCATACCGCGCGGGCGCTGCTGGAATGGCAGATCGAGCTGGGCGCAACCGAGGCGATCGGCGACGCGCCGGTGGATCGCTATGCGTTGCCGGACAAAGCGGCCAAGGCTAAGAAACCAGCTGCGGTTGAACCTGCGAAAAAACCAGAACCGGTCGATACCGCAGCTGTTGCAAAACAGGCGGCGAAAACCGCTGGATCGCTCGTCGAGTTGCGTGCGGCGATGGAGGCGTTTGATCTTTGCGACCTCAAACGCGGCGCGCGGCAGTTGGTGTTTTCCGATGGCAACCCCGGCGCACGGGTAATGATCATCGGCGAAGCGCCCGGCCGTGATGAGGATCGCGAAGGTAAGCCCTTTGTCGGGCGCGCTGGGCAATTGCTGGACCGGATGCTGGCCGCGATTGATCTGGATCGGCGCGAGAATGTCTACATTACCAACGTGTTGCCGTGGCGGCCCCCGCAGAATCGCGATCCCAAGCCGGAAGAGATTGGCATGATGAAGCCGTTTCTGGAGCGGCATGTGGCGTTGGCCAAGCCCGAGGTGCTGGTGGTGATGGGCAATATTAGCTGTCAGGCCTTGCTGGGCAAACGCGGTATCACGCGGCTGCGCGGGAAATGGGATCAGGCGCTGAACCTGCCGGTCATCCCGATGTTCCACCCGGCCTACCTGCTGCGTCAACCGCAGATGAAGCGACAGGCCTGGGCCGATCTGCTGGACCTGCAAGCACGGCTGAGGGGCGCGGGATGAGAGTTCTGGCGTTTTCCGATCTTCATATGGCGCGCAACCGGGCCGCTGATCTGGTGGTCGCTAGCGCCGAGGCTGATCTTGTCATCGGTGCGGGGGACTTTTGCAATGCGCGGCGGGGCCTGAAAGAAGCGATGCAGATGCTGTCGGGCATTGCAGCGCCGCTGATCCTGGTGCCGGGCAACGCTGAGAGCGCCGAGGAACTGACAGCCGCTGCGCCCGAAGGCGCGCATGTTCTGCACGGGACGGGCATGACATTGGATGGTCTGCGCCTGTTCGGGCTGGGTTACGGTGTGCCGGTGACGCCTTTCGGAGACTGGTCCTGCGATCTTACTGAAGCTGAAGCATCGGAACTGCTGGACCGGTGCGAGGCTGCGGATGTTCTGATCGCGCACTCTCCGCCAAAAGGATATGGGGATGTGACATCGCAAGATGTGTCGGTCGGCTCGACCGCAGTTCGGGACGCGGTTGAACGCATCCAGCCCGATTTTGTCTTTTGCGGTCATATCCACGACAGCTGGGGATATCGCGGCATGCTGGGGCGGTCTCAGATTGCCAATCTGGGTCCGAAACCACATTGGTTCGAGGTAACAACGTGATCGAGACAGTGACATTGATGGCCTTCATCCCAGCCGCACTGGTGCTGAATTTTACACCCGGCGCTGATATGATGTTCTGTTTCGGGCAAGGGTTACGGTCCGGGTCACGCCCAGCGATGATGGCCAGCCTCGGTGTTTCGACGGGTCTGATGGTGCAAGTTTTGCTGGCGGGGCTTGGACTTGGGGCGTTGGTATCAGCCGTGCCTTGGCTGTTTGACGTTATCCGGTGGATGGGTGTTGCTTATCTGTTGGTTCTTGCATGGGGCGCAATCCGGAAAGGGGCAGTGTCGGACGATGCAGCAATCAAGCCTGCTCATTTCGCGTTTCGCGAGGGGTTGCTGGTGAACCTGACCAATCCCAAGGTCATTCTGTTTGTTTTGGCCTTTATCCCTCAGTTCGTGGACCCAGCAAACGGCCCGGTTCTGCTGCAATTCCTAACCTTTGGTGCAATTATCACCTTGGGCAGCATTCTGGTGAACGGGGTGGTCGGTATCTTTGCGGGCGGAGCAGGGCGCATTTTGATCTCAAACCCACGCGCTTCACGTATCATTGGATGGGTCACGGGCGGGATATTCGCGGCTCTTGCCATCCGGCTTGCCATTATGGAAAGGGCTTGACGACATATGTCGCGCATTGATGAAAGCATTGAGTTCATCCCCGTCCGCATTGCGGTTCTGACTGTGTCGGATACTCGCTCGCTGGACGACGACCGCTCGGGCCAGACGCTTGTCGACCGGATCGAAACGGCTGGACATTCAGTGGCGGACCGCAAGATCATTCAGGACGAACGCGCCCAGATTGCCGAGCAATTGCGCAGTTGGATCGCGGATCCTGAAATCGACGTCGTGATCTCGACCGGCGGCACAGGTCTGACGGGTCGCGATGTTACAGTCGAGGCGCACCGGGACGTTTATGAAAAAGAGATCGAAGCGTTTGGCACCGTTTTCACCATCGTGTCTATGGAAAAGATAGGTACTTCTGCCGTGCAGTCCCGCGCTACAGGCGGAGTTGCAGGCGGAACCTATCTGTTTGCGTTGCCGGGCAGCCCGGGTGCCTGCAAAGACGCTTGGGATGCGATTCTGGAGAAACAGTTCGATTATCGCCACCGGCCCTGTAATTTCGTTGAAATAATGCCCAGATTGGACGAACACCTGCGACGGAAGTAGACTGGTTCTGCGTTTAACGGATCATAACCGCTTTGTGGCTTGGCATTTTTTGCGACCCGGCTACCTTTGCGGAAGGCAGCATGTGCGACCAAAGGTGAGTGACCGATGCGATTTCTGCGGCAAAGCCTTGTTGGGGTGTTCCTGGCGTTTCTGACGCTGGGCCTGCTGATCGTTGCCGCACAGATGATCTCGGGCGCGGTGCAGGATGTGCTGACGCGGGACAATCAGGCACCTGAGGCGCGGGAACGCATATTCGCCGTTACCGTACGAACCGCCGAGCCGGAAACCATTACTCCTTATCTGGAAGCGTTTGGCCAGATTCAAAGCCGCCGCCGGTTAGAGCTGCGCGCGGCCTTGGGTGGGCGCGTTGTATCACTGGCCGAAGATTTTGAAGATGGCGGTACTGTAACGGCGGGAGAATTGCTGGTCGAACTGGACCCAGCCGATATGCAATCTGCTCTGGACCGTGCCAAATCCGATCTTCTGGATGCCCAGTTTGAAGAGCGGGACGCCGAACGCTCGCTGCTGTTGGCGCAGGATGAGTTGAAATCAGCCGAGGCACAGGCCGAACTGCGTGACCGGGCGCTGCAGCGCCAGCAGGACCTGCAGACGCGAGGTGTCGGGGCTGCTGCAAGCGTCGAAGAAGCGGAACTGGCCGCAACATCGGCTCATCAGGCAGTTCTCGCGCGCAGGATCGCTTTGGCGCAGGCCGAATCCCGGGTGGATCAGGCAACAACCCTGTTTGCGCGGGCTCGTATCGCGTTGGAAGGGGCCGAGCGTGACCTGGAGGATATGACGATCCATGCCGGGTTCGATGGTACGCTGACCGAGGTCACTTTGGTTGAAGGCAGGTTGGTCGCGGCCAACGAAAAGCTGGCCGAACTCGTCGACCCCAATGCGCTTGAGGTCGCGTTTCGGGTTTCCACCGCGCAATTCGTGCGGTTGCTGGACGCGCAGGGTGATCTGATCTCAGCCCCGGTGACTGTATCGCTTGAGGTCACGGGGACCGATCTCACTGCCACCGGCCGGATCAGTCGCGATAGCGGCGCGGCGGGTGAAGGGCAAACCGGGCGTCTGATCTATGCGCGTCTCGACGACGCGCCGGGATTCAAGCCGGGGGATTTTGTCACCGTTTCGATTGAAGAACAGCCGCTCGATAATGTGGTCCGTCTGCCATCCTCGGTTCTGGACGCCACGGGCAACGTGCTTGTTCTCGGCCCCGATGACCGGCTGGAACCGTTGGCTGTGCAATTGATCCGTCGTCAGGGCGATGAGGTGCTTTTGCGTGGTGAAGGCCTGGAAGGCCGCGAGGTTGTGATTGGCCGGACGCCTCTGCTGGGTTCGGGTGTACGTGTGCGGCCCCTACGGATTGAGGCGAACGCTGAAACTGATCCGGGCATGGTCGAGCTTTCGGACGAAAAGCGCGCTCAGCTTGTGGCTCAGGTCGAGGCCAGTGATGCAATGTCTCAGGAAGACAAAGCCCAAGTATTGGGCCAGTTGAGCGAGGCCAAAGTGCCCGCCACCCTAATACGCCGTCTTGATGACAATCGGGCCGGGGGCTAAGCGCGATGATCCGCGACATTCCCAACGCGGCGGGCGGTATCCTCAGCTATTTCACCCGGCACCGGACTGCGGCCAATCTGTTGCTGCTGATCATGCTGGTGCTGGGGGCCGCCGCGATCCCCAACATGCGTGCACAGTTCTTTCCTGATGTGATTCTCGAACGCGTCGATGTGAACGTTCAATGGGACGGCGCAGGCCCCGAGGATGTCGACAATGGCATCGTCCAATTGCTGGAACCTGCGTTACTGGCGGTTGAGGGTGTTGCCAGTACTGAATCGACCTCACGTGAGGGAACTGCGCAGGTCCGGCTGGAGTTTGAGCCGAACTGGGACATGTCTCGCGCGGTTGAGGAGGTCCGGACCGCCGTCGATAGCGTCACCAACCTGCCCGAAGACGCCGAGGAACCAACCATCAGGCGCGGCGCTTGGCGGGATCGTGTCACGGATGTTGTCATAACAGGGCCCATAGAAGCTGAACAACTGGCCAAATTCACCGATGAATTGATCAGCCGCCTATTCGCGGTTGGTGTCACGCGCACCACGATCCGGGGACTGGCCGCGCCGCGTGTGGTGGTCGAAGTCCCCACCGCACAGTTGATCGCCAATGATATCTCGCTTTCGGACATTGCCGAGGCCATCGCGGCAGAAGTCACCGCGAACCCTGCGGGCGATGTCACAGGTGCCAATGCGCGTATTCGGACAGGCGTTGAGAAACGCACCCCGGAAGAGATCGAGGGTATCGCCCTGCGCAACTTTGCCGATGGTTCAAAGCTGGTTGTGGGCGATGTGGCTGAAATTCGGGTCGAGGGGGTCACGCGCAACCGCAGCTATTTCGTGGGTGACAATCCGGCGATGTCGATCCGCGTCGACCGGTCCAATTTGGGCGATGCCATCGGAATTCAGCGCGATGTCGAGGATGTCGTGGCCGAGATGCAGGCCAGCCTGCCCGAAGGTATCACGATTGAGCTGATCCGCACCCGCGCACAAGCGATCACCGACCGGCTGGATATTCTGGTCGACAATGGGCTGGTCGGGCTTGGGCTGGTGGTTTGTCTACTCTTCTTGTTTCTGAACGCCCGCATCGCTTTCTGGGTGGCTGCCGGTATTCCGGTGGCAATGTCTGCGGCGATTGCGCTGATGTATCTGGGCGGGTTGTCGCTGAACATGGTGTCTCTGTTCGGTTTGATTATTACCTTGGGCATCGTGGTTGATGACGCCATCGTCGTGGGAGAGCACGCCGATTTCCGTGCCCGCCGTTTGGGCGAAGCGCCAATCGTCGCCGCAGAACGCGCTGCCCGCCGAATGGCGATGCCGGTGTTTGCTGCAACAGTGACCACGGTCATCGCCTTCTTTGGTCTCACCGCCATCGGTGGCCGCTTCGGAGAGCTGATCCGAGACATCCCGTTCACCGTTATCGCTGTCCTGATTGCCTCACTGATCGAATGCTTCCTGATCCTGCCGAACCATATGGCCCATGCCATCGCGCATTCGGCTAAGGAGCATTGGTATGACTGGCCCAACCGGGTTGTGAACAAGGGCTTCCGCTGGGTGCGCGACCACCTGTTCCGCCCATTGGTCGCGTGGGTGGTCTGGGCACGGTATGTGGTTGTTGCACTGATGGTGGTGATACTGGCCAGTCAGATCGCTCTGTTCATTCGGGGTGATGTGAATTGGCGGTTCTTCAACGCACCGGAACGCGGCTCGGTCACGGGCAATTTCATCATGGTCGAAGGGGCGACGCGCGCTGAGACGCTGGAAATGATGCGCATGGTCCAGGAAGCCACGGAAGAACTGGGTCAGGTTTACGAAGAACGCCATGGCCGCAATCCAATCGAATACGTTCTAGCCGAGGTTGGCGGTTCGGCCGGATGGGGGCTGCGCGCGGCGGATGGCAAGGATGACGATTTGCTGGGCGGCATCTCGATCGAGCTGATCGATGCCGACTTGCGCCCCTATTCCAGCTTTGAATTTGTGGGCGAGCTGCAGGATTTCGTGCCGCGCCACCCGAAGGTCGAGCTGCTTAGCTTCCGTGGTTGGCGTTCAGGGCCCGGTGGCGACGCGATTGACGTGCAGTTCTATGGTGCGGATGTGAACACGTTGAAATCTGCATCCGAGGACCTCCAGGCGGAACTTGCGAAATACCCGGAAGTTTCAGCGCTCGAGGATAACCTCGCCTATGACAAGGAAGAGTTCATTCTGGACCTCACCGCGCAGGGTCAGGCGCTGGGTTTCCGCATCGAAACACTGGGCCGCGTGTTGCGAAACCGGCTGAACGGGATTGAGGCCGCGACCTTCCCGGATGGTCCGCGTAGCACCGAGATTCGGATCGAACTGCCTGAGGGCGAACTGACTGCTGATTTCCTCGAACGCACATTGATGCGGACTCCGGATGGCGTTTATGTCCCGCTCGCCGATATCGTCTCGGTCGAGCGTAAATCGGGTTTCTCGACCGTCCGGCGCGAAAATGGTCTGCGGGTCATCTCGGTGAATGGTGATATTTCCGAGGACGACCCGGCGCAGGCTGCCGAAATCGCCCGCGCCATGCGCGAAGAGATATTGCCAAACATCGCCGCCGAACGGCAGGTCGAATGGCGCATGGCTGGCCTGAGTGAGCAAGAGGATGAATTCCTGTCCGAGGCCCGCACAGGCCTGATCCTGTGTCTGACCGGAATTTATCTGGTATTGGCTTGGGTCTTTGCCAGTTGGACAAGGCCCTTGGTGGTCATGGCGATCATTCCCTTTGGCCTCGTGGGCGCGATCTGGGGGCATTACCTGTGGGGCGTGCCGTTAAGCATGTTCACCGTCGTCGGCCTGTTGGGCATGACCGGGATCATAATCAACGACTCGATTGTTCTGGTGACCACAATCGACGGATACCGGAAAGAGCGCGGGTTGGTGCCGTCAATCGTCGAAGGCACGGCAGATCGATTGCGGCCTGTGATGCTGACCACGCTGACCACGGTACTCGGGCTGACGCCCTTGATGTACGAAAGCTCGCAGCAGGCGCAGTTTTTGAAACCGACCGTGATCACACTGGTCTATGGGCTGGGCTTTGGCATGGCCCTGATCCTGCTGCTAGTGCCTGCATTGCTGGCCATCCTAAACGACATCTCACGCCCGATGACATCGATGAGACGGGCCTTGCGAGCGCCGGACAGGGTGGTGCGCAATGCCGTGCGCGCAACGGGCGCAGCGTTGGCGATCTGGCTGGGGGCCTCGATGATCTGGCCCGTAGTGACAGGTGCGCCGTTGGCGCTGCTCTCGGGTCTCTACCCAGCCGCCGAAGGTCCAAGTGTGTTGCAAATGGGTTTTGGCGTTTTCGTAGCGGGTGCGACCGTGATCCTGCTGGTAGGTGTCGTGCTGTCCAGCGTGCTTTATGCACGCTTGTCGGATCGGGTCGAGGCTTGATCCATCTCTAAAGCACGCCGCAAAAGATCGGGAACGCGGTCGCTCATTGGCAGGTCGCCGCTGGTGATCTGGTCCACCGGAAACCACTGAGCGTCCTGCGCGTCGTCTGCAGCGACAGGCGTGCCGGTTACATAGCGACACGCAACTCCGACCAGCAGGTAGTGCGCCCGGGTCTGCCCGCTATCATCGCGCAGCAAAAGGTCGAGATTGTCGAGATAGACCAAAGGCTCAGCAATCACACCGGTCTCTTCCCGCAGCTCGCGGGTGGCGGCGTCCAGAACCGTTTCACCCCATTCCACATGGCCGCCTGGAAAGCCCCACAACCCCTGATCGGGTTGCTTGCTGCGTTGCACCAAAAGTACCTGGCCATCGTGCAGCACGACAGCCAAGGCACCGATCTTTGGGGTCTGGCTCATCCGGTCAGCCTGCGCTGCATCCTTGGATATCGACAGCGTGGTTTGCCCCCAGAACCGTGATGCGCACTTCGGACCGATCCAGCGCAAATGGCCCGCCGGAGGCACCGATAATCTCCGAGCTTGCGATCAGGGTGTTGCCCTGACGGCGTGTATCGGGCTGCGATGCCCAGAGTGCCGGGTTTCCTGGTTCAATGACGGCGAATTCGGACCCGCCCGCTGAAGGCATGGTGATACGCGCCTCGATCCGCATTCCGTCTGCAGTGGGAGTCAATTGGCACGTCGCATCCGCCACGCCTGCTTCGCGTTCGGAAAACGGGCGCTGGGCGAGGGCTGCGGCGATGGCCGGATTGCGTGCAGCGTCGGCATCCATTGTGTGATCGAATTGCAACCGACCCGGCACGCAGACATCCTTACACACGCCCAAGTCCATCTCGCCGCGCAAACGCACGGGTTTGGCAGGGTTCTTAGGCGTGATTTCGACGGGCAGTACAAGTTGATCCTCATACCCGACCGAGCGCAGCCCGTTCTGATCAAACACATGCGGCGCGGGCCACGTGAAGGCTATGTCTGCAATATTGTGAGAGCCTTTCCAATCAAACTGTGGCGGAATGCCCGCATCGCCGGGTGCGCGCCAATAGGTCTTCCACCCGTCCTTGAGCTTTAGACGCAAGGCCCCCTGATAGGTACCTTCGGCGGTTTTGCCGCCGTCCAACACCTCAATCTGAACCAGATTATCAACCCCCTGCGCAATGGCGGGGGCACCAAAACAAAGGCTAACGGCCAACACGGCTGCAGCAGATTTGCAAAGCGCATTCATATGCAGAACATGCGCATTCCGGTCGTGATTGCCAAGTCACGTTCCGGTCACTTCTGTGAAATGCACGGAAATCCCGGCTGATCCCTTGCCATTCCCCGGTTCACAGGGTCATTCTAGGGATATCCTATGGCGCAAGAGATATCTGCTGATGGACCTTACGGGAAAACTGTTGATTGCGATGCCCGGAATGGGCGACCCGCGATTCGAGCATTCGGTCGTCTATATCTGCAGCCATGGTGATGACGGCGCGATGGGATTGATCGTGAATAAGCCTTCGGACTTGCGGATCAAGACCTTGCTGGAACAGCTCAACATCCCGTGTCGGATACCCGTAATTGGCGAACGGCTGGTGCAGTTTGGCGGCCCGGTCGAGATGTCGCGTGGCTTTGTCCTGCATAGCGCAGATTACGAGGCGAATCTGCATTCAATGCAGATTTCCGAAGATTTCAGCATGACCGCAACGCTGGATGTGCTCGAGGATCTGGCCTCGGGCAAGGGGCCGCTGAATTCGATGCTGACTTTAGGTTATTCCGGCTGGGGGCCGGGTCAGTTGGAAGATGAGATCGCGATGAATGGTTGGTTAACGACTGATGCGTCGTCGAAACTGGTCTTTGATGTCCCTGATGACGAGAAATGGGAGGCGGCTTTGGCTACGCTTGGTGTTGATCCGCTGACCCTATCAGCCAGTGCAGGCCGCGCCTAATCGCGAGGGGCTGCTGCGCGGCGTAGACGGTCGTTGATGGCCGCACCTAATCCGTGATGGGGAATTGGTGATACGGCGATTGGCCGACCGGTATCGTTAAGTTTGTGAAGGGCGGCAAACAGGCTGGCGGCGGCCTCGGGCAGGTTGCAGGTGCTGGAGAGGTTCAGATCACAATCAACAGGGCCAAAACCCAGCAACACCTCGTCCCCCTGCCGTGACCGGGCGTTCAGCCGCACCGGCGCGTCCGGCGCGTAATGGGATTGCAACTGCCCCGGCGCAGTAAGCAGATCGCCGGGTTGGTGGTGATGCAGTTCTGCCTTTAGAACCTCTTCGATTTGTTCCAATGCGACACCACCTGGACGCAACAAGGCAGGGGTGCCGGCCAGACCCACAATAGTGGACTCAAGCCCGACACCGCACGGCCCATCGTCCAGAACTGCGGCTATGCGTCCCTCCAGCCCCGCTCGGACATGGGCCGCCGTCGTTGGGCTGATCTGACCAGAGGGGTTGGCCGATGGCGCTGCCACAGGACCGTCAAAAGCGGTCAGTAAAGCCTGCGCTGTGGGATGCGCAGGCACGCGAACGGCCAGAGTATCCAAGCCAGCTGTGACCAGCGACGAAATCCCGTGATCGGGGCACAGAGGAAGAACCAGAGTTAACGGTCCGGGCCAGAAGGCATCAGCCAACAAATCAGCCTGATCGGTCCATTGGACAAACCGTTTGGCGGTCTCGGTTGAGGCGACATGGGCGATCAGTGGGTTAAAACTGGGTCGCCCCTTGGCTTCATAGATCGCGGCCACAGCCTTGCCGTTCCGTGCATCGCCACCCAGTCCATAGACGGTCTCGGTCGGGAAAGCGACCAGCAGCCCCTGTCGCAACAGGTCAGCGGCCTTGGCGAGCCCGTCGGCGTTTGCTGGTAAGTCTTGAGTGCCGAGAAGGGTCATGGATCGTGACGCCGCGTTTTGGTTGCTTGCAGTTCAGGTAACGGTAGGTAATCGTGCCAGCCCAGATGAATACCGGCGTGGGGCCGGGATTCCAACCCCACGCTGACAACTTGCCAGAACCAGAGGGAAACCATGCCCTATCGCGCCCCGATCTCAGACTATGAATTCCTGTTCCGCAACGTGATCGGCTTTGACCAGATCGCCGCGACCGAAAAGTTCTCGGAAGCCAGCGAGGATGTGGTCAGCGCCATTCTGACCGAAGCCGGAAAGCTGTGCGAAGAGGTCATGGCCCCGCTGCAGCGCCCCGGCGATCTGGAACCGGCCCGATTGGAAAACGGCGTGCTGCGAACGTCTCCAGGCTATGCCGAAGGTTGGAAAGCAATTGCCGAAGGCGGCTGGATCGGGATGAGCGGCGATCCCGAATATGGCGGTATGGGTCTGCCCATGACCATGACCACTGCCGTGAATGAGATGATGAGCGCGGCCTGCCTGTCGCTGCAACTGGCCCCGCTGATGACCCAAGGCCAGATCGAGGCGCTGGAGCATCACGCAAGCGATGCGTTGAAGGCGCTCTATCTGCCCAAGATGATGGCGGGTGAATGGTCAGGCACCATGAACCTAACCGAACCGCAGGCCGGATCGGATGTGGGCGCGCTGACCTCGAAGGCCGAAGACAATGGCGACGGCACCTATTCGGTGACCGGGCAGAAGATCTATATCTCTTGGGGCGACAACGACTTTGCCGAGAATGTCTGCCATCTTGTTCTGGCCCGCCTGCCAGACGGTGTTCCGGGAACCAAAGGGATTTCGCTGTTTCTGGTGCCGAAATACATACCCGACGAGAACGGCAACCCCGGCGTGGCCAATGACCTCAAGGTGGTCTCGCTGGAACACAAGATGGGTCTGCACGGCTCGCCCACCTGCGTGATGCAGTATGACGGGGCCAAGGGTTGGCTGGTCGGCAAGGAACATGGCGGCATGGCCGCGATGTTCACCATGATGAACAACGCGCGTTTGGGCGTTGGTGGCGAAGGTGTGGGCGTCGCCGAGGGCGCTTATCAACACGCGTTGGCCTATGCGTTGGAGCGTAAGCAGGGCAAGACGCCCTCGGGCACGATCATCGACCATGCGGATGTGCGGCGGATGCTGATGTCGATGCGCGCGGATGTGTTTGCGGCGCGGGCGATCATGCTGGCCAATGCAGCTGCAATCGACATGGCGCAGGCCACGGGTGAGGCCGATTGGGCGGCACGTGCGGCGCTGCTGACGCCGATCTGCAAGGCTTTTGGCACCGAGACCGGCATGCGCGTTTCCGAGACCGGCGTTCAAGTGCATGGTGGCATGGGCTTCATCGAAGAAACTGGTGCTGCACAATATTATCGCGATGTCCGTGTGACCGCGATCTACGAGGGCACCAATGGTATTCAGGCCATGGACCTCGTAGCGCGCAAGATGATGGATGGGGGTGAGGCGGCCTCGAACCTTCTGGATGAGATCGAGGATCAAGCTGAGAAGGCGCGCGCCACGATGCCTGAACTTGCTGGTCCTGTTTGGGAAGCTTCCGAGTCGCTGCGGGAAGCGACGGAGTGGCTCGTTGCTCAATCGGATATGAACAACCGGTTTGCTGGCGCGGCTTCGTATCTAAAAGCGTTCGCGCGGGTTCTGGGCGGGCATTACCATCTGTCAGCGGCGCTAGCCGATCCCGATGGACCGCGCGCCAAGTTGGCACGTTATTATATTAATGTGCTGCTGCCTGAACATACGGGCTTGCTTGCGCAGGCGCAGAACGGGGCGGATGACCTCTATGCCCTCAGCCCAGAGGAACTGGCGGTTTGATGGATGGCGAGGCTCCGCAAGTGATGCGATATCCGTGGGAGGAACCACCCGCTCCTGGCGAATGGGTCGAAGTTGCAGAAAGAGTTCTGTGGATTAGGCTGCCTTTGCCGATGGCGCTGGATCATGTGAATGTCTATGCACTTGATGATGGCGACGGCTGGACCATAGTCGACACAGGGCTTTCTTCAAAGAAAACACGGGGAATCTGGCAGGCCCTGATGGAAGGGCCATTGGCTGGCAAACCCGTCCGTCGCGTTGTCGTGACTCATCACCATCCTGACCATGTCGGCAATGCGGGCTGGTTCCAGTCCGAGCATGGTGCAGAACTGGTCACCAGTCGTACCGCATGGTTGTTCGCACGTATGCTGACGCTGGATGTGCAAGAGAATTGGCCGAAGGAAACGTTGGATTATTACCGCAGCGCGGGGATGGATCCGGACGTGCTGGCCGGTCGGATGGCCGAGCGTCCGTTCAACTTTGCCGACGCCGTGTACCCTATGCCGCTGGGATTTACCCGTGTCAAACAGGGCGACGTGATCCGCATGGGTGGCCGCGACTGGGATGTTCACATGGGCAACGGCCATGCGCCCGAGCATTGCACCTTCTGGAGCCGCGAGGACAATCTGGTGCTGACCGGTGATCAGATCCTCAGTTCGATCAGTTCCAACTTGGGCGTCTATGCCACCGAGCCGATGGCCGATCCGGTGGCCGACTGGTTGGAGGCGTGCGAACGCCTGCAACCGCTGGCCCGGCCCGATCATTTGGTTTTGGGCGGGCACAAACTGCCGTTCACCGGGTTGCCGATCCGCATGCGGCAGTTGATCGATAACCACCACGGCGCGCTTGAGCGTCTGCTGAACGATCTCGATCAACCCAAAACCGCCGCCGAGTGCTTTGCCCCGCTGTTCAAGCGCCAGATCAGGGGCGGGGAATACGGCCTCGCGCTGGTCGAGGCGGTTGCACATATGAACCATCTCTACCACATTGGAGCGGTCACCCGGACGCGGCGCGCGGACGGAGCTTGGGAATATCAGCGCAAAGGGTAGAGCAATGGACAAGATCGAAACCTCAGCCGAGGCAGCGGAATCTGCGGCGTTGCCGCGGTGCTATGAGGTACACGCCAACCCTGAAGCGTCATCGGGGAACAAGGATTTGCCCAAGCCATTGCAAAAGCCGGTCGAAAGCAAAAGCCCTGCTCAATGGGCCTATGAGCGGCTGATCATGTATATTCAGAATTTCGAGAAGACTCTGGATGGCGATCACGAGGTTGCCATGGGATTCACCGGTGGTGATGCCGGTGTAATGCGGATCGAGGGCATGGGCTATTTCGATCCGGATGTGATCACCTTCTATGGCTCGGACGGAGGCGGCGCCAAAACGCAGCTCGTCCAGCATGTCAGCCAGTTGAATGTGATGCTGCGTGCCTTGCCGAAATCGATCGAGGATAAACCAGCCAACCGCATTGGTTTCCGGCTGGCGGCTGATCTGGAAGAAAGCTGACGCCGACTCTTGCAATTCACACTTACGCAGCCTTGAATGGATAGACTATTCAGGAGGCAACCGCGTGACCAATTTCTCAGCCGTTACAACTGCCTACCGGGGCGCATGGGCGCGGCGGCGCGTGTTTGTGCCTGTTTATGTCGCTGTCCGGTTGCTGCTGGTTGCACTGATCGCTCCGGGCGTTGCCATCGCCGTCAATCTTGCTGTTTCATTGTCTGATCAATCGGCGCTGACGGATCAGGACATTGCGATGTTCCTGCTGTCACCAGCGGGCTTCATCGCTGCGGTTGTAGTTCTCAGCCTGTTCTTACTGGCCGAGGTCTTTGTCTTCTCGGTCATGGCCGGATCATTGCGGATGGGTGAGCGTGACCCTTGGCGCGCGGGCAGTGCTTCCATCCGGTTGATCCTGACGCGTTTACCTGCGCTTTTCGGCTTTGCCGCACGGTTCATTTTGCGTGTGCTGGTACTTGCGCTGCCTTTTGTCGCCGTGGCTGGCCTGATCGCCTGGTGGATGCTGACTGAATACGACATCAACTATTACCTCACCTTCCACCCGCCTTCATTCTGGGTCGCAGTGGTGCTGATCGGATTTGTGGTGCTGTGTCTGGCTTGGGTTCTGATCCGCAGGCTCTCGGCCTGGGCGCTGTCGCTGCATCTTGTATTATTTGAGGGCTGCAAACCCGCCGAGGCCTTCTCCGCCAGCACGGATCGAATGGAAGGCAAACGCGGTCGCCTCAAGATCGAGCTTGGCCTTTGGCTTGCGATGCGTCTCGTGATCGCCGCACTGATTGCCTTTGTGGCCGGACTGTTGTTCGATCTGGTACCGTTGCAGGAAAGCACGAACCTGCGCTTTGCGCTGATCTTCAGTATGATCGTAGCGGGCCTCTGGTCGCTGGCTGGGCTTGTGCTTGCAGCCGTCGCTCTGGGAGCATTGGCGGTTCTGCTGGATGGGTTCTTCGACACACAAGGCCGAGAGGTCCCTCATCCCGAACCAGGCAACCTGCGCGCGCCGCTTTACGCTGTGGTCGGTGGCGCGGCAATCGCCCTGCTGATCGGGCTCTGGTCCGGGCAGGAGTTGCTGGTCCGCATTCAGGCCCCCGATCATGCGGATGTCATTGGTCATAGAGGTGCGGCGGCGATAAGGCCGGAAAATACCATGGCGGCAGTGTTGAAGGCTATCGAAGATGGCGCCGATTGGGTTGAGATCGACGTTCAGGAGACCGCGGATGGTGTGGTCATCATCGCGCATGACAGCGATTTCATGAAACTGGCTGGTGTGCCGCTCAAGGTCTGGGACGCGACCATGGAGGATGTGGCCGAGATCGATATCGGCAGTTGGTTCGGCCCCGAATATGCCTCGGAACGGACGCCCACGCTGCGCGATGTTCTGGAAGCTGCGAAGGGCAAATCCAAGGTCATCATCGAGCTGAAATACTATGGCCATGACGTCGACCTGGAAAACCGAGTTGCCACGATTGTCGAGGAGCTGGATATGCAGGATGACATCGCCACCATGTCATTGAAATATCCGGCCGTGCAGAAGATGAAAGCGCTGCGCCCCGATTGGCGGGCAGGCGTTCTGGCCGCGACCGCCATCGGCAATCTGTCGGGGCTTGAGGGCGATTTTGTGGCCGTAAATGCGGCGACGGTGTCTCCGGGTCTGATCCGCTCGGTCCATGAGGCGGGCAAAGACATCTATGTCTGGACGGTGAATGACCCGTTGCAGATGTCGGCGATGGCATCGATGGGGGTCGACGGGCTGATCACTGACCGCCCGGCCATGGCCCGTGAAGTGCTGCGTGTTCGTGCCGAGATGGGACCGGGCGAACGCCTGATGCTTTGGTTGGCGACGACGTTCGGATTGTCTATCGATACTGCCGAGATGCGCGATGCGAACCCGTGAACTCACCCTCATTCTGGCCTGTTGCGCGCTGCCTGCAGCCGCGCAGGACCTGATGCGTAGCGTGGAAATGCCCGCTCACCGGGCGTTGGCCGACACGATAGAAGGCGCTGAACTGACCCCCTTTGAAACGGACGGCTGTTCGGGCGGATTATCTTCCAGCTGGCGTATGGTTGCCGAGACCTTTCCGAAGTTCAGTCTGCTTTATGAAGAACACCCGCCATGGGAGTACTGCTGCGTTACCCACGATCGCGCCTATTACAACGCAGGCGGCGCATCGCAGGCCGAGGCCAGCTTTGACGCCCGGCTCGCTGCCGATGACGCGTTGCGCACCTGTGTCAAAACCCACGGCGAAAGCCACGCTGATGAATACGCCGAACGTTATGACATGACGCCGGATCAGATCCGCTCGGTTCATTCGATCACCTCCGAGGCGATGTTTCTGGCCGTGCGTTTTGGGGGTGGTCCCTGCAGCGGGTTGCCCTGGCGCTGGGGGTTTGGTTATCCAGGCTGCACGATTTTTGGACCAACTGCGCGCGAATGACGTCGTGACAGGCCCTGAATTTTGCATTATCCAACATTTCAAATACGCGAATTGGGATTCTAATAAACATGGCTGATCACAAGCACGGCGAGATGGACATCACCGTTCAAACAAAAACCTTTGACGGTTTCATCAAATTCACCACGTGGTGCGTGGTAGCAATTGTACTCCTTTGCCTGTTCCTGGCGGTCTTTGCGGCCTAAACGGTACACGAGGCGCATCTCTTGTTCAGGATTCTGATTGCCTGCCTGCTGGCAGTGACAGTTGCGGGTTGCGCGGGATCGCAGCGCCCGCAGGCTGATCCCTCGGAAATCGTGGCCCGGTCCTATCGTGATCCGGGGCCATCGACACTGACGCTCTATACGATGATCAGCACGCGCACCGGGTCGGGGGCACACACGTCGCTGATGATCAGCGGCAGCGAGCGGGTCATATTTGACCCTGCCGGATCGTTCCGGGCGGATGTGGTGCCGATCAAGAATGATGTCCTTTATGGCATCACGCCAAATGTCGAACGCGCTTATCGTAGCAGTCATGCGCGCGAGACGCATTATGCCCGTATTCAGACGATCGAAGTGACGCCACAGCAGGCCGAGATCGCGCTGCAATTGGCCAAGCAGATGGGCCCGGTTTCGCAGGCTTTTTGTGCAAATTCGACCTCGCAATTGCTGCAACAGGTCCCGGGGTTCGAGCAAATCAAAACAACATTCTACCCGGTGAAGCTATCCGATCAGTTTGGTCAGATTCCAGGCGTTGTCACCACGGACTATCGTGAGAATGACTCGGCTGATCTTCAGCAGGGGCTGGCGGAAAACAATGCGCGCCTCAATCAGCTTGAAGCGGTCTCAACCAACTAGGTACAGCAGACCGTAAAGCGTGGCGGCCCCTGAAAAGATGGCCGCTATGACGTTTTTCGTTACAATTCCCACCGTCAACGCAACTGCCGCAGCCGCCATGCGCGGCATATCCGGTTGTCCTTCGGTGGCCGTGGGCCAGACTACCAAAGGTGCGATCAGGGCAGGCAGAATCGCCACTGCTGTGTACCTCAGGTGCCGCAGAAGCCAGGGCGGCATCGGGCGGTCGCCAACCAGCCCGATAAAGGTAAAGCGCAGAAGGTAGCTGCCTATCGCCAGACCTACGATGATGATCCACATGGTTGTCGGGTCGATCTGCGTCATGACTTTTTCCGCTCTAACATCAATTCAGCCCGTGCACCTGCCATCATCCCGGCTATCCCTGCGATCAACAGTCCAAGATTGAACGGCACTGCCACGCAGAGCAGGGCGACAACAATCGCCACCAGCGCGGCTACAACATGCGCCATGGTGCGCATCATCGGTCCGATCATGGACAAGAACGTGATCGGCAGCGCAAAATCCAGAGCCCAGCTTTCCGGAATCTGCGCCCCCAGAACAGCACCCAGATAAGTGGCGAGTATCCAAAGCGGCGTGATCGGCGTGACCGAGCCGACAAAGTACGCCATGCGCTGAGGCACGGACATATCCGGTTCTTTCTCGAACCGGACAATCGAACAGGCGTAAGACTGATCAACAATAAGATAGGCTCCAAGTGCCCGTTGCCACAGCGGAGCCGCCCCCAGATATGGGGTCAGTGAAGCCGAATACATGGCCACCCGCAGGTTCACAGCCAGGGCCGAGATCAGAACGATAACCGTTGGTGTATTGTCCTGCAGCAATTGCAATGCGGTGAACTGAGCGGCGCCGGCAAACACCGTGGCGGAAAAGGCCATCGTCTGGATGATATCCAGCCCTGCTTCTGTGGCAAAAACACCAAACAGAAGGCCAAAGGGCATGGCGACGAAGATAAACGGCGTCCCGTCGCGAAAACCTTTCCAGAAGTATGACTTGGATGTGGCGGAGGCCATGGCTAGATCCTATGGTGACGCGAGCAGCAGTAGCCGTCTTGTGAAAGGGTTGCAATTGGCCACGGAAGTCGACCTGTCAGAGTACATCATCGCACCTGATCCAGGTGCTGCCCGGCTGACTCGTGCAGTTGAGGGCGTGGATCAGAATGGTGAGGTCAGCCAGATCTCGGTGGTCGAGGAGCGTCCGCTGACCATTTTCCTCAACTCGCAGGAAATCGTCACGGCAATGACCATCGGCGATTATCCCGAATACCTTGCGCTGGGGTTTCTGCGCAATCAGGGCATGCTGTTGGCCGACGATGAGATTACGCGGGTCGACTATGACGACGATCTGGAAACCGTGATCGTGCGTACCGCGCGTGAAACCTCATACGAGGACAAGCTGAAGAAAAAGACCCGTACCAGCGGTTGCGCTGTCGGCACTGTATTCGGCGACATGATGGAGGGGCTAGAGGACGTGCGCCTGCCGCAGGTCTCGGTGCGCACCTCGTGGCTGTATGAGTTGGCGTCCAAGATCAACCGCACCCCGTCCCTGTACCTTGAGGCGGGTGCGATCCACGGCACAGTCCTTTGCCATGAAAGCCGCCCGCTGGTCTATATGGAGGACGTGGGCCGCCATAACGCAGTCGACAAGATCGCAGGCTGGATGCTGTCCGAGGGTGCGAGCGCCGCGGACAAGATCTTGTATACGACCGGTCGTTTGACTTCGGAAATGGTGATCAAAACGGCGATGATGGGCATCCCGGTTCTCGCTTCGCGATCAGGTTTCACAGCATGGGGTGTTGAGATCGCCCGCGAGGTCGGCCTGACCCTGATTGGTCGCATGCGTGGACAGCGGTTTGTGTGTCTGTCAGGTGAGGACCGACTGGTGCGAGATATTGATCCGGCGACCGTGGTTGCCGAGGATAAAAAGCATCGCAGGAAGAGTGCAGAACATTGATTGATCCTTGGTGGATCGTGCTTGGTGTTTCTGGGTGGATTGGTTTGGGTATCTTTGGGTTGACGGTGTTTTGGAAGACATGGACGGGGCTAAGTCGGTACTTCGGGCTGATGTATGCCAACCATTTGGTGGAGTTGCGAAAGCTTGGGTTTCCCGCCGAAAACCCCATGCCCGTTCCAATGAGGTTGTCAAAAGACTACGGACGGGCGCGAGTTTTTCTCAGACTTCTGATTTGGGGCGCGCCTCCAATTTCTGAAACGCCGAAAGAGGCGTATATGGCGATCAGGTCAGCCCAAATCTGGTCGGCTATTGGCATGGCTTTCTGGGTTTTGGCTTTTATTGGGCTGAGTTTCTTAGCCATCGAGTTCCTATATCTATTCATTGCAGGTAACGTATTCTATCTGGTAATTCTGAGGCCTTCCCCATGGAGATGATATGTCTACAACCAAACCTCTCGGAGTGATCCTTGCAGGTGGCCTAGCAACCCGCATGGGGGGAGGCGATAAGGGGCTGCTGCAGATCGGTGGGGCAAGCCTGCTGGATCGCGTGATAGAAAGGCTGCGCTCTCAGGTTAATGGCCTTGCGCTGAATGCCAACGGGGATGCTGCGCGATTTTCTGAATTGAAACTGCCGGTCATTCCGGACTCGATTGAGGGGTTCGCTGGTCCTCTTGCGGGCGTATTAGCAGGGCTTGATTGGGCCGCTGAACAGGGCGCGGATGCTATCGTTACTGCCGCAGCAGATACGCCGTTCTTTCCGCGCGATCTTGTGAAACAATTGGTGCTGGCCTCTGAGGGGCAGAAACACCCACTTGTTATGGCGACCACGCCGCACACCGGGGATGAAGCGCTGAAATCAGGCGGAGGCAAGCGCGTGAATCGGCACCCGACCTTCGGTCTCTGGCCGGTCGCTTTGCGTGATGATCTTCGGGCTGCGCTCAACGATGGGCTGCGAAAGGTCGTTTTGTGGACTGATCAGCATGACGGGCGTGAGGCGCTTTTCTCCGCTGATCCTTTTGATCCGTTCTTCAACGTGAATACGCCCGATGATCTGGCGCGCGCCGAAACCCTGTTGGAGCAAGCATGAGGGTTTACGGCGTCACAGGCTGGAAGAATGCAGGCAAAACCGGACTGATGGAACGGCTGGTGGCCGAAATCACCGCGCGCGGTTTCACCGTTTCCACCATCAAACACGCCCATCACAGCGTCGATGTTGACCAGCCCGGTACCGACAGCTACCGGCATCGCGTGGCCGGTGCATCCGAAGTGGTGCTGGCGTCAGGCCAACGCGTCGCCATCATGCAGGAGTTGCGCGGCGCGCCGGAACCATCTTTAGACACCTTGCTGGCCCGTTTGACGCCCGTCGATCTGGTGTTGATCGAAGGATTCAAGCGTGAGCGCCATCCGAAGGTTGAGGCTTTTCGCGCCGAAACCGGCAATCCGTTGATTGCCACAGAAGATGACTCGATCCGATGCATTGCCAGCGATACGCCGTTGAACCTGAACCGCCCAGTTTTCGATCTGGATGATACGGTCGCGATTGCTGATTTTATCCTCGGTGAGGTAGGGCTATGAGCAAACCGGATATCGCACCTCCACCGCTACGTGATGATTGCTTTGCCCTGCCCGCAGGTGTGAACTGGACGCCCGTCGACGACGCATTGGCGCTCTTGCGGGATAGATTGAGGGTGGTGACCGGTGTTGAAAGCGTGCCGTTGATGCAAGCATCGGGCCGTATTTTGGCTACGGATGTATTTGCCCGGCGCTCAAGCCCACCACAGCCAAATACGGCGGTAGATGGGTACGGCTTTGCCGGGCCGGTGCCCGAAGGGCCATGCGTGTTGCCATTGGTCGAGGGCCGGGCTGCTGCGGGTGTTCCGTTCGACGGTGAGGTTCCACAGGGGCACGCCATTCGTGTTCTGACCGGGGCTGCCCTGCCACAAGGCGTCGAAACGGTCATACTGGAAGAGGATGTGACCCTTGAGCAAGGGCACATCGCGTTCCATGGGCCGTTGAAAAATGGGGCAAATACGCGAAAAGCAGGTGAAGACGTGGTTAAGGGCGCGCCGGCGTTGCTTGCTGGCCGGCGATTGACACCTGCGGACTTGGCGCTTTTATCCGCGGTTGGTGTCGCCGAAGTCTCTGTGCGTAAGGCCTTGCGCGTTGGGGTGTTGTCGACCGGGGATGAATTGGTTGAACCGGGTGAGATTGCCGGGTCTGGTCAAATCTATGATGCCAATCGTCCGATGCTGTTGTCTTTGCTCGAACGGACCGGGTTTGGGGCTCTTGATCTGGGTCGCGCAGAGGATGACCGCGCGACATTGAAACAGCATCTGGATCATGCGGCGCAGCATGTAGATGTGATCCTGACCAGTGGCGGTGCTTCTGCAGGTGATGAAGATCACGTCTCGGCCTTGTTGCGAGAGACCGGGGCGATGCACGAATGGCGCATTGCTTTAAAGCCCGGCCGGCCTTTGGCGCTGGGCATGTGGGATCGAACGCCCGTATTCGGGTTGCCGGGCAATCCGGTGGCAGCGATGGTCTGCACTTTGATCTTTGCCCGCCCTGCGCTGAGCCTGATGGCCGGTGCAGGCTGGCAAGAGCCGCAAGGCTTCGACGTGCCCGCCGCTTTCGAAAAGCGCAAGAAACCGGGGCGTCGCGAATATCTGCGGGCACGAATCCGTGAAGGACGGGCCGAGGTGTTCCATTCGGAAGGATCAGGCCGGATCAGCGGGCTGAGCTGGGCCGAAGGCTTGGTCGAAATCGAGGACGGTGCCCGCGATATCAAGCCCGGCGATCTGGTGAGGTTCATACCCTACGGGAGTTTTGGGCTTTAATCGAACGTCCCTGCGACACGCCCCACCAGCATGAAGGCACGCGCTGTGCGGGTTTCGCCCAGGGCTGTAAGCTCGGCATCGCTGGCATTAGGTTCGAACTCGACGATCATATGGTCAAAGCGGCGCAGGAAATGGTGTGCGGCATCGCGAAAGATCGGATCCTGTTTCATCCGTGCCGCAGTCAGCGCCAGTGACGAACGGTCCCGAATGCCACCCAAGGCTGCCACCGACCGCCCGCGCGCGCCTTGGGCAAATTGCCGCCAGACTTCGGGTCGCGCCATATCGGGGCGCAGGTCATCCATATAGATGCCTTCCTGGCTGAGAAGGGTCAGAACATCTTGTGAGGCCTGCACAAGTTTCGAGGTCTTGCGATCTTTCAATGCGAGACGCAGCGCGTTAAATCCCTCGGCATCGCTTTGCGTCTCGGGGAAGTTCAGGGCGCGGATAAAGATGTCGGTGGGCAATGGGGGCGCAATTTCTTCCGCTGAGGTGCCAAGTTCCAACGAAGTCTGATTGGCCATGTCCGGCGCGGGCCTTTGGGTGCGCCCGGGTTCACCGCGATTGGTCGAGAATGTCGCCAGCGCGCTCTCGGTCTTTTTTGCGCTTTCGGCGATTTCATCCAGTTTCTTGCCGACCGTCGGTTCATACGTGCTGGCCGCGCGTTGTTGCTGAACGACATAGCTGTTGCGGATCGCATCGATGGCTGTCTGCAGGCGGGCGCTTTCTTCGCGCATCACCCGGCTGGCGCGCATCGCGAGGGCTGCGACCCAGATCATTGCAACCGGCATGAACACCGCCAGGAAGGTGACGATGAACCCTCCTTGTTGCCCGCCGGGCAGTACCAGAAACACGACCGACACCACCAGCCAGATTAGGCTGAGAACAACTGCTGCAATCTCGATCTCGGTGACCGAACGGTGCGCCGGACGGTCGTAGATACCCAGCGAGGTGGGTTTCTCGGGTTCTTGCTCAGGTTCAGACCCTGACATGACAAACGCTCCGGTCAGGCGTATTCGATACTCAGAACTTCATAAGAGCGCACGCCTCCGGGGGTGCGGACCTCGACACTGTCGCCTTCTTCTTTGCCAATCAGGGCGCGGGCGATGGGGGATTTGATGTTCAGAAGGCCCGCTTCGATATTGGCCTCATACTCACCCACGATCTGCCAGGTCTTTTCTTCGTCGGTATCTTCATCCACCAACGTGACCTTCGCGCCGAACTTGATGGCCCCTGACAGTTTGGCCGGATCAATGACATCTGCCAGCGACAGGATGCCTTCAAGCTCTTTGATGCGGCCTTCGATAAAGCCCTGCTTTTCGCGCGCCGAGTGGTATTCGGCGTTTTCTTTCAGGTCGCCCAGTTCGCGGGCTGAGGCAATCGCCTCGATGATCGCCGGGCGCTCGACGGATTTCAGATTCTTCAGCTCTGCCTCGAGCGCGGCATTGCCCGAAGGCGTCATGGGGATCTTTTCCATTGTTTTGTCGTCCACGCAGAAATTGTTACGCCCCGCCGCACAATAGCGTCGGGGCGAAGGATGGGTTGGCATTTACCTGACCCAAATGAGGCGTGAATTGCAAGAGGGGAGGTGTGCGTTGTCAGTAAACTCGCAACTTAGCGCCGCCGTTCCGGGGGGCGGGTGCGCCTGTGGCGCTGTCCCAACAATTCTCCACTTCGCCAACGGCTGGCTTCGTGCCCCAGCCACAGCATCTCAATCATACTGAACCACTTCGAATTCGATGCCATTGTCATCTTCGAAATAGAACCGCTTGCCTGGCTCATAGTCTGCGTGGTTGTGCGGTTCAAATCCCGCTTTGCGGACCTTTTCCTCGGTGGCGTCGATATCCTCGACCAGCACACCTACATGGTTCAAGCCGCCCACGAAATCATAGCTGTTTTCGCCTGATGGCTTGGGATCGCCGGGGGCGTAGAGTGCCAGATAGGTATGTGGGCTGCCCACATGCACCGTATAGCCACCGGCAATGGCAGGGCCTTCCCAGCGTGTTTTCCAGTCGAAGACTTTCTGCATCCACGCCGCAGATGCCTTTGGGTCGCGGACCGTGAAATTAGTATGTTCCAGCGTCGCCATCATGGGATTCTCCTTCCAATTTGAGGCTTGTCCCGACTCACTGTAATTTCTAAACCTAACTTTAGGTCAAGAGATTTCTTTGGGAGGATGTAATGGTTGTTTCGGAAGGTCTGGCGATTGGAGCATTGGCCCGGCGCACCGGGTTGGCGGTGTCGGCGATCCGATACTACGAGGCGCAAGGTTTGATATCTCCATGGCGTAACGCGGGTGGGCAGCGGCGTTATCAGCGCGCCGATATCCGACGGCTAAGCTTTGTGATGATCGCGCAGCAATTCGGTCTGACTTTGCCCGAGATCCGCGAGGTATTGTCGGGCTTGCCAGGAAACCGCACACCGACGCCTCAGGACTGGAAGAGTATCAGCGAACGGCTGCGCACGCATCTGGATCAGCGAATCGATACGCTGATGCGACTGCGCGACAATCTGGATGGATGTATTGGTTGCGGCTGCCTCAGCCTGCCGAAATGCAAGCTTTACAACCCCGATGACAGGGCCAAATCCCATGGTAGCGGTCCCAGATACCTTATGGGGGACGCACCCGAAGCCTGAAGTGTCGAATAGCGGCGTTGTTACGCCGTGTTTCGATTGACCAAAGTCTTTATGACCATGTAATCAGCCGTGAAACAATATTGCGCCGACCGCATGAAGAAAGCGCCAATTCGGAAAGTTAGCTAAGGAGCCCGCGATGGCCGAGATTGAACGCGAAGCGATGGAATATGACGTGGTGATCGTGGGTGCTGGCCCTGCGGGCCTGTCTGCGGCCATCCGTCTGAAACAGCTGGATGCCGACCTGAACGTCGTGGTTCTGGAGAAGGGTTCGGAAGTGGGTGCGCATATCCTGTCGGGTGCGGTGCTGGACCCTTGTGGTCTGGATGCTCTGATCCCCGATTGGAAGGAAAAGGGTGCCCCGCTGAACGTGCCGGTGCATGAAGACAATTTCTACATGCTGGGCGAGGCTGGCAAGATTCGCATCCCCAATTTCCCGATGCCGCCGCTGATGAACAACCACGGCAACTACATCGTCTCGATGGGCAATGTCTGCCGCTGGATGGCAGAGCAGGCCGAAGAACTGGGCGTCGAAATCTTCCCCGGCATGGCCTGTTCCGAGCTGGTCTACGGTGAGAACGGCGAAGTCAAAGGCGTTGTTGCCGGTGTATTTGGTCTGGAGCCAGACGGATCCTACGGTCCCAACACCGAACCGGGCATGGAACTGCATGGTAAATATGTCTTTCTGTCGGAAGGCGTGCGCGGCTCACTGTCCAAGGAAGTCATCGCCAAATACGACCTGTCTGCCGGTAAAGAGCCGCAGAAATACGGCGTTGGCATGAAAGAGATCTGGGAGATCGACCCGGCCAAGCACAAAGAAGGCAGCGTCACGCACACCATGGGCTGGCCGCTGGGCAGCAACGCGGGTGGCGGGTCGTTCATCTATCACCTTGAAAATAATCAGGTCTATGTCGGTTTTGTGGTCCACCTTAACTACAAGAACCCGCACCTGTACCCCTACATGGAATTCCAGCGTTTCAAGCACCACCCGATGGTGGCCGAGCTGCTGAAAGGCGGCAAGCGTGTGGCTTACGGCGCCCGCGCGATCACCGAGGGTGGCTACCAGTCGATGCCGAAACTGGTCGCACCGGGTGTTGCGCTGTTGGGTTGCTCGGCCGGCATGGTCAACGTGCCGCGCATCAAGGGCAACCACAACGCGATGCTGTCAGGCAAGGCCGCGGCCGAGGCCGCCTATGACGCCATCAAGGCCGAGCGTTCGGGTGATGAGCTGACCGCTTATGAGGCCAACGTTCGCGATGGTGCAATCGGCTCGGATCTGAAGAAGGTGCGCAACGTCAAACCGCTGTGGTCGAAATACGGCCTGACCGCCAGCCTGGTACTGGGCGGTATGGACATGTGGACCAACACGCTGGGCTTCTCGCTGCTGGGCACGCTGGGCCACGGCAAGAACGACGCGGAATCGACCGAAGATGCCAGCAAGCATCAACCCATCGACTATCCGAAACCCGATGGCACACTGTCCTTTGACCGCCTGACGAACGTATCGTTTGCGGCCACCAACCACGAGGAAAGCCAGCCTTGCCATCTGAAACTGGCCGACCCGGACATCCCGGTTAAGGTCAACCTGCCCAAATTCGACGAGCCGGCACAGCGTTACTGCCCCGCAGGCGTCTATGAGATGGTCGAGGATGAAGACGGGCCGCGATTCGTGATCAACTTCCAGAACTGTGTTCACTGCAAAACCTGTGACATCAAGGATCCCAGCCAGAACATCACCTGGACTACACCGCAGGGCGGCGACGGGCCGAACTACCCCAATATGTAGGCAAGAACACGGGCGTTGGCAGGGTCGTGAAGGCTCTGCCATTGCCTCTCGCCCAGCAAAGCCCTAGCTTGTCGGTCAGTCAACGACAGCAAGGCAGATTATCAGTGGTTTCCCTGGTTCGACGCGCGGCTCTGGCCGTGATCCTCAGTTCTTCAATCGCGTTTCCTGCGGTATCGGATACCGGATCGGGGTCGTATCTGGCCGGGCGTCAGGCGATTTATGAGAGCGACTATCCCGCTGCCGAGCGTTACTATGCGCAGGCGCTTCGCGCTGATCCCCAAAATCCGAAACTGCTGGAAAACGTGGTCGTCGCCCGGCTCGCCTTGGGTGAGATTGAGCGGGCCCTGACCGTCGCCGAAGTTATCGAGGAAAATGAACTGCCCAGCCAGGCCGCTCGGATGGTGATCGCCGCCAATCTGGTGGCAGATGGCAAGCTGGATGAATTTCTGGCCCGCGATCCTGAAACGCAAGGGGTTGGACCGCTGGTTGATGGCCTGATGATTGCTTGGGCTCATATGGGGCAAGGCGCCATGACCAAAGCGATGGAACAATTTGACGTTGTTACCACGCAGGAAGGGCTGAAAGAATTTGCACTTTATCACAAGGCCATGGCGTTGGCGTCAGTCGGAGACTTTGAGGGGGCCGAGGCGATCCTTGCCGCAGATGATGGCCTGGTCGCCCGTTTTTCACGCCGGGCTGCGCTGGCGCGTGCCGAAGTGCTGTCGCAGCTGGATCGCAACGACGATGCGCTGGAATTTCTGGATAACGTCTTTGCCGCCGGCAGTGATCCGACCATCGAAGGTTACGTCACCCGGCTGTCTGATGGCGAAACGCTGCCCTTTACCCATGTCCGTTCTGCACAGGATGGCATGGCCGAGGTTTTCTTCACCGTTGGCGCTGCGCTGAGTGCCGAGGCCGCGCAGGATTATGTTCTGCTATATGCCCGCGTCGCGGCCTTTCTGCGGCCTGACCATATTGATGCGCTTTTGCTAAGCGCTGAGTTGTTGGATGGGCTGGAACAATATGATCTGGCGGTTGATGTCTATCGGCAGGTGCCTCCGGACAGCAGCGATTATCACGCCGCCGAGCTGGGGCGCGCCGAGGTGCTAAGTCGCTCTGACAGAAAAGAAGCTGCCGCCGAGGTCCTGCAAAACCTTGCCGCTCAAAGCCCTGATTTGCCCGGTGTGCATGTAGCTTTGGCCGACCTGCGGCGCCAGCAAGAGGATTACGCGGCAGCGGTCACCTCTTACGACAAGGCGATTGGCCTGACGGAAGAGGGTGCAGGCGGAAACTGGTTCCTGCATTATGCCCGCGGGATATCGCATGAACGTCTGAAGAACTGGGACGAGGCCGAGGCCGATTTCCGCCGCGCGCTTGAGTTGAACCCGGACCAACCACAGGTGCTGAACTATCTCGGGTATTCGCTGGTCGAGCGGCGCGAGAAATTGGACGAAGCGTTGAATATGATCGAACGCGCCGTCGCAGCGCGCCCTGACAGCGGCTATATCGTTGACAGCTTGGGCTGGGTGTTGTTCCGCCTGGGCCGGTACGACGAAGCAGTCGACCACATGGAGCGCGCCGTTGAACTGATGCCGGTCGATCCGGTGGTAAATGATCATCTGGGCGATGTTTACTGGGCCGTAGGTCGCGGGCGTGAAGCCGAGTTCCAGTGGAAACGAGCCCTGTCTTTCATTGATCCTGAAGATACCGACGGCGAAGCCGATCCTGAACGCATTCGCCGCAAGATTGAAGTCGGATTGGATGCGGTTCTGGCCGAGGAAGGCGCCGAACCCCTGAAGGTCGCCAATGAAGGCTGAGGCATTTGCCCCCGCCAAGATCAACCTGACCCTGCATGTGACCGGCCAACGCGCGGATGGCTATCATCTGCTTGATTCGTTGGTTGCCTTTGCCGATGTTGGGGATCAGTTGAGCCTCAGTTCCGGCCCCGAGCTGTCTCTGTCGGTCACGGGTGAGTTTTCGGATGGCGTACCGACCGATGATCGCAATCTGGTCTGGCAGGCCGCCGAGGCCGCAGGCTGGACCGGTCGCATTCATCTGAACAAACAACTGCCGCACGGTGGCGGTGTCGGGGGCGGCTCCTCGGATGCTGCGGCGCTATTGCGCACTGCGACGAAGGGGGGAGAGTGGCCCGATAGCGTGCCGCTGTCGCTTGGCGCGGATGTCCCGGTATGCATACATGCTGCTGCAGCGCGTATGCGCGGGATTGGTGAACAGATTGAGCCGATGGCGTTGCCGCCCCTCCCGGCGCTTTTGGTCAATCCGGGTATTGAAGTTCCCACCGGCCCGGTGTTTTCCGCTTTGCACAGCAGAGACAACGCACCGATGCCTGCTGAGATCCCTGCATTCAAAACTCCGGAAGACTGCGCCACGTGGTTGCAGGTTCAGCGGAATGATTTAGAGGCACCTGCAATATCTGTAGCGCCGGATATTGCGGAGGTCATAGCGGCGTTGGAAGACACCCGAGACGCGTTGATGGTTCGTATGTCGGGTTCAGGCTCAACCTGTTTCGCACTTTATCCAACGCTCAAAGCAGCCCATTTTGCCGCCTATGAGATCGGCGCGGTCCAACCCGGCTGGTGGTGCCGCGCAACGACGCTCAGTTAAGGCGCGATACGACGTAATCGGCCAGATCGCCTAACAGGGTGCGGATTTCGTGATCCGGAAGAGGCGCCAGCGCAGCCTTGGCCTTGGCCGCCCAACCAAACGCATCCGTGCGGGTTGCGTCCAGCGTGCTGTATTTGGCCATCAGTGACAAAGCGTGATCCAGATCGCCCTCTTCCTGCCGTCCGCGACCGATCGTCCGTTCCCAAAACGCGTGTTCCTCGGCAGTTGCCTGAGCCACGGCTTTGATCACTGGCAGGGTCAATTTGCGTTCACGGAAGTCGTCGCCGACGTTTTTGCCTGTGGCCGCACTATCGCCTTGATAATCCAAAAGATCATCTGCGATCTGGAACGCGATTCCAAGCGCATCGCCATAGTCATACAGCGCCTTGACCTGAGCCTCAGTCGCGCCTGCGATCACACCACCCACTTCGGTTGCAGCAGAAAACAGCGCCGCTGTCTTGCCGCGCACAACCTGCAGGTAGACACTTTCATCCGTGCCCAGATCGGTGGCCGCTGTCATCTGCAGCACCTCGCCTTCGGCGATTGTGGCCGACGCATTTGCAAGGATATCCAGAACCCGCAACGAACCGGTTTCGACCATCAACTGGAAGCTGCGGGAAAACAGGTAATCGCCAACCAGAACACTGGATTTATTGTCCCATAGCAGGTTTGCCGTGGGTCGCCCGCGCCGCTGCCCGCTTTCATCGACGACATCGTCATGCAGCAGGGTTGCGGTATGAATGAACTCGACCGTTGCAGCCAGCTTGACGTGATGGTCGCCTGAATAGCCGAACAGCTGCGCCGCCGCCAGGGTCAGCATCGGGCGCAGACGCTTACCGCCCGCCTCGACCAGGTGCGCGGTCACTTCGGGAATGCGCGGGGCATGTTCCGACGCCATACGCGTCCGAATCAGCGTATTTACTGCTGCCATTTCGCCCGCAAGCATCTCTGCCAGACGCTCATGCGGTTTCGAGATCGTGCTGACGTTCATCACTCTCCTGATACAAGGCTCGACATCCCTGTCACCTTGCCCTTACATCCATCCCCATGAAAGAACTATTGCGCAGCACCGATCCGACAATCCTAGCCTTTGCAACGGCTCTCCTTGAGGGCGAGGATATAGACTGCTTTCAGATGGACGTAAATATGAGCATCCTAGAAGGCGGCATCGGAATCTTTCCCCGTCGCCTGATGGTGCGGGCAGATGATCTGACTCGCGCCGAACGGGTCATGCGCGATAACGAGATCCCGCTGGGGCGATGAGCAGCTTTTCCGACAGTGATCTGACCTGCAATGATTTTCTGGGCGGGCGTGTGCGTCTGTGGCAGCCGCGCTCAGGATATCGTGCAGGGGTCGATCCGGTCTTACTGGCGGCATCGGTCCCGGCACAAGCTGGCCAGTCGGTGCTGGAATTGGGCTGCGGGGCAGGGGCTGCTATTCAGTGCCTAATGGCGCGAGTGCCGCACCTGAAGGCAACTGGGGTTGAACTGCAGGCTGGCTATGCAGATCTGGCCCGCCGCAATTCGGAACAAAACGCAGCGATCACCGTGGTTGAGGCGGATTTGAACGCACTACCGAATGATCTGCGACAAGAACAGTTCGATCATGTGATCGCCAATCCGCCCTACTACCGGGCAGGCGCGCATAGCCCTGCCACCGACGCGGGTCGGCAGATCGCACTGGGTGAAGACACGCCGCTTGAGGACTGGATCAATGTCGCCGCCCGACGTCTGGCGCCGCGCGGTTATCTTCACATGATCCAGAGGGCAGACCGGCTGCCCGATATGCTTGCGGGGTGCGCGGGCCGCTTGGGCTCGATTCAGGTGCTACCTCTGGCCCCCCGTGTGGATCGCGGGGCTGAGCTAGTGGTTTTGCGCGCCAGAAAGGGCGGACGCGCCGCATTTCGGCTGCACGCTCCGCTGATTCTGCACCTCGGTGAACAGCACGTAGAAGACGGTGAAAGCTATACTCCTGTGGTTTCGGCGGTGTTGCGCGATGCGGCGGATTTGACAGGGCACTTTGCCTGATCGGCAATGACCAGCCGAATTTGTCGGATTTATTATAGATTTCGTGCGTCTGCAGCGTGACAGGCTGGAAATGATGTGATCAACTTCTTACGTGACACTTACAAACCAGAGAAGGAGGACCGCCATGAGCGTGAGCGCACATCTGACGGAGTTGAAGAAAAAACACGAAATTCTCGGTCTTGAAGTGGAAGAAGCGCAACGCTCACCTGGTATTGACGATCTCCATATCGCACAGCTGAAGAAGCAAAAGCTGAAGCTAAAAGAAGAGATCGAGCGCCTGTCGACCTAAGGTTCTAGGCCTTCAGGCTGGCGCGGGCCGCGATGGCAGCGCCACCGGTGACAAACAAGGCCGCGATCGCCAGACCCCAGGACGGGGCGGCGATCCCGGCCAGAACCAACACAAGCGTCGATAACAAAGGTGCCGCGTATGAGGCGGTGCCCAGGATTTGAATGTCTCCGCGCTTGACCCCGATATCCCAGACATAGAATGCCAGCCCCACAGGCCCGAGGCCGAGCGCAAGGGTCGAGGCCCAGCCGAATGCGCCTTGCGGCCAGATCGTTTCTTCCACCGCGAAATGCAGGCCCCATGAGGCGATGGCCGTCAGGACGCAGAACACCGCGACCGAGCTTGTGGGCACATCGCCCAGCCGACGCGACAGTACTGAATAGCTGGACCATGTCAGCGCGCAGAGCAAAGCCAGCCCGTAACCGGGCAAGTGTTGAATCTGGAAGCCAGCGCTGCCTCCACCGGTGATGATGACGGCGGCTCCGGCAAAACCAAGGCAGGCTCCGATAAGGTGGCCCGGTTTCAGATGCTCTCCGGGCAGCAGGCCTGACAGAAGAACGATCAGTAAGGGCCAGAGATAGGCGATCAGCCCGGCCTCGGCCGCGGGGGCCATGCGTAAGGCGGAAAAATACAGCGCGTGGTAGCCGAAAAGACCAATCGCGCCAAACAAATATGTCGTCCACGCGACTTGGCGCAGTTGCCCCAGCCCACCGCTCGACATGGTCCAGATCAGGCCCAACGTGCCGCCGATGGTAAAACAGATCGCGTTCAACAACAAAGGCGGCGTCGGGGCCGAGCCCACAGTGAACAGCGCCAGAAGAGACCACAGCAAAACCGCGACAAAGCCGACTGCGGTCGCGCCCATTCTGCTCATTCACCAGCTACCTTCTCAACAGGGATGATTTCAAACTCATCCGATATATGCGCGGTCTTTTCAATCTCGGATATGAACCAGTCGCGGAACGCTGCGATCTGCGGTCGCTTCTCTGCCCCTTGCAGGCAGAGGAAACGAAATCGCCCGGCGGTCTCCAGTGCCACTTTGAACGGCGCGACCAGTCGCCCTTCGGTCAGGTCTTTCAGGATCATGGCGCGCCGCCCCAGAACCACGCCCACCCCGGCCACGGCAGCGTCGATGGCGTGATCGGCGTTCGAAAAATGCGCCCCATGGGTCGGAGTGAAATCCAATCCAACCGCACGGAACCACGCGGGCCAGTCGCAACGCGGCTTGAGGAAACTGATCGAATCGTCATGGATCAGGGGGGCGTCGCGCAACGACGCTGGCGTGGGGAATTGTTCGGCCAGCTCCGGGGTCATAACCGGTGTCAGCCATTCCTTGCGGACGGGAACGGAATAGAGCCCCTCATCCGGCCCATAGCCAAAGCGGATCGCCACGTCCACGTCATCCCGTTCAAGGTCCATGTTGCGCAGAGTGGCCGAGAATTTCAGGTCAATCCCCGGATTTGCACGGGCGAATTCATAAAGGCGCGGTGCCAGCCATTTCGCCGTCAGGGCAGGACCTGCTGTAACCGTGAGGCTTGTTTCATCCTGCAGCCTCCGCGTCGCTTGCCACGCGGCTTGCAGGGCGGCAAAGCCATCTGCGGTTCCGGGTGCCAATGTGCGCCCGGCTTCGGTCAGTTCGACGGCGCGATTGAGCCGGCGAAACACGGGGTGGCCCAGATGCTCTTCTAACGACTTGATTTGAAAGGACAGGGCCGCAGGTGTCACATTCAGCTCCTCCGCCGCCTTGGCAAACGACATATGTCGTGCGGCGGCATCGAAGGCGCGCAAAGCAGTCAGCGGAGGCAGGCGGTCGGTCATGGCGGTTAAGTTTTTCTGAACTGAAGGATCGAAAACTCTCGTTTGTGTAATTTAAAATCAAAGGCCATGTTGATGGCAAGACAAATCCAACTTGATTGAGAAGGGTTCAGCATGATCGAGATGACAACAAACCCAGCCATTCAGAACGCCATTCACCGCGCGCATGAAGAGCGCGGCAAGGCGGTTGTAGGATTCTGGTCCTGGCTATTCGGTTCCCGCTGATCGCAGCGCGCGTGATCTTACGGGATAAAAGAAGGGCCGGTCCTTGATGGACCGGCCCGTTTTCATTCTCAGATCGTCGGTTTAGACGAAGAACTGTGCACCGTTTGCGGAAATGGTCGAGCCGTTGATGAACTGCGAATCGTCCGACGCCAGGAAGGCCACGCAACGCGCGATTTCTTCCGGTTCACCCAGACGACCAGCCGGGATTTGACCGATGATCGATTCGCGCACTTTTTCCGGCACGGCCATGACCATTTCGGTCGCGATGTAGCCGGGGCAGATCGCGTTGGCCGTGATACCGGCCCGCGCACCTTCCTGCGCCAGAGATTTCACGATGCCCAGATCGCCCGCTTTGGTTGCGGCATAGTTGACCTGCGCAAACTGGCCTTTCTGACCGTTGATCGAGCTGATCACGATGATACGACCAAATTTACGCTCGCGCATACCCGGCCATACCGGGTGCACGGTGTTGAAAACACCAGTCAGATTGGTGTCGATGACCTGATGCCACTGTTCAGGTGTCATCTTGTGGAACGGTGCGTCGCGGGTGATACCGGCGTTGGCGACCACGATGTCGATCGGGCCAACCTCGGTCTCGACTTTTTCGATGCCCGCTTTGGATTCGTCGTAATCCGCAACATTCCATTTATAAGTTTTGATACCGGTTTCGTCGGTGAACTTTGCGGCGGCTTCGTCATTGCCTGCATAAGTGGCGGCAACATTGTATCCTTCGGCCTTCAGCGCCTTGGAAATTGCTGCGCCGATGCCGCGGGAACCGCCGGTTACGAGTGCTGTACGTGCCATTTAGGACTCCTCCAAATTTAGTCGCCTTGGTAATTCTGTTACTCTGAGCGTTAAGGGTGCGCAATATCGTTTCGTGATCGATCTTGTCTTTCTGTCCGGCGATATTGTCGCATCTAAGGGGTATGATCCGATTGTAACAAAAAAGGGCGCCCAGTGGACGCCCTTTTGTATTTAGTTTTCAGCGCACTTAGTCACGCTCCACACACAGGGCGACACCCATGCCGCCGCCGATGCAGAGGGTCGCGAGACCTTTCTTGGCATCCCGGCGCTTCATTTCGAACAGCAGGGTGTTCAGAACCCGGCAGCCGGACGCGCCGATTGGGTGTCCGATGGCAATTGCACCACCGTTGACGTTTACGATCGACGGATCCCAACCCATGTCTTTGTTTACAGCGCAGGCTTGCGCTGCGAAGGCTTCGTTTGCTTCGACAAGATCCAGATCATCGACCGACCATCCAGCTTTCTCCAGAGCCTTGCGCGAAGCGTAGATCGGGCCAACGCCCATGATCGACGGGTCAAGTCCGGCGGTCGCGTAGGATGCAATTCGGGCCAAGGGCTCAATCCCACGCTTTTCGGCATTCTCAGCCGACATCAGCAGGGTGGCTGCGGCACCGTCATTCAGGCCCGAAGCGTTTGCGGCCGTGACAGAACCGTCCTTGGCGAAGGCGGGGCGCAGTTTGCCCATGGCTTCGATTGTCGCGCCGTGGCGGATGTATTCGTCCTTGTCCATCACGATGTCGCCCTTGCGGGTCTTGATGGTGAAGGGCACGATTTCATCGGCGAACTTGCCAGCGTTTTGGGCCGCTTCGGCTTTGTTTTGCGAGGCGACCGCAAATTCATCCTGCATATCGCGGCTGATCTGCCATTTCTCGGCGACGTTCTCAGCCGTTTGACCCATGTGATAGCCGTTGAAGGCATCCCACAGACCATCGCGGATCATCGTGTCGATGTATTTCATGTCACCCATTTTATGACCGGCGCGCAGGGCGGCGGCATGGGGCGACAGGGTCATGTTTTCTTGTCCACCAGCCGCAACGATGTCGGCATCGCCCAATTGGATATGCTGTGCACCCAGAGCAACAGCACGCAGACCCGAACCGCAGACCTGGTTGATGCCCCAAGCCGCGCTTTCCTGCGGCAGGCCCGCATTTATATGCGCCTGGCGCGCTGGGTTCTGACCTTGGGCGGCAGTCAGGACCTGGCCCATGATGGTTTCGCTTACTTCGCCCTTGTCGATCCCGGCACGTTCGACAACTGCTTCAAGGACGGCAGCGCCCAGATCATGTGCGGGGGTGTTCGCAAACGAACCGCTAAAGCTACCGACGCCCGTACGTGCGGCGGATGCGATTACTACGTTGGTCATAAAGTCAATCCTTTACCGTCATGGTCCTGTGGGAAATCTGACGGCGCGGTTTGAGGAGAAGTCTTCTCCGGGTGCAAGAGCGCCTCGTGATCCCCCGCTCAAGCATCTTCTGCAATAGCGCAATGCTGCATCTGCAGCAACGGACAGCTTGTCTCAGAGTGAGCCTTGGCGGTGTTCCGCGCGACAAGCTGCTATCAACTGCCCGTTTTTGCAGCTTTTTCCGAGCTCCAGGGCGGAGTGACTGAAGGCGCTCCATACAGAAAGCCCTGCAGACAATCGACACCATTTGCGATCAGGAAATGAGCATCTTCGTCACTTTCGACCGATTCGGCGGTGACAAGAATTTCGAATTCCCGCGCAACTGCAATCAGTGCGCGCGCCAGCGATTGATTGTCGGGATTGCTGCTGATGCCCCTGATGAACTGCCCATCGATCTTGGCGGCATCGAACAGAAATTCACGAAAGTGGCGAAAGCCAAAGTTACTGGCCCCAAAATCATCCAGCGCAAAGGCGATACCGCGGGCTTGTTGGCGATCCATGAAATCTACCACCAGTTCGGGCACCTGCATCGCCGAAGATTCTGAGATTTCCAGAATCAACCTTTCGCCCAAGCTTGTGTCTTTTTTCAGAAACCTATCCAGCACACGCGACCAGTTGGAATAACCGATGGACCGCGCGGACATGTTGATCGACAGGCGGATGCCAGGGTTGCGGATCAGAGTGCGCAGCCCCATTTCAAGCGCGACGCAATCAAGGTCCCGGCCAATTGGCGTGTTCTCAACCTGTGGCATGAACTCGCGCGCGGGGATGACGCGGCCGGTTTCATCCAATACACGGATGAACCCTTCGTAGAACGCGATTCCCTGAGGAGGATGTGCTTGAACGACAGGCTGGAACGCCAGCCTGCATTGTCTATGCTTTACGGCTTCGGTCGCCATCTGTACCACCGATCGATCCCGTGAAGTGACGGCGGCGCTCAAAGGGTCGTCCGATCCCTCGGGCAGGTCTGCGCGTTTCCTGTTTCCCATGACGTACCGTTCCCCTGATCCCGATGATTTTGGCCGGGGCCAGTTTCAGGGAAGACAGGTAAAACCGGGGTTAACGCTCAAAATTTTATCGCAGGTGGTGGGGCGGAAGATCAGTGTGTTGATTGCCATGCATGACGCAGCGAAGCAGCTGCACCGATAAGCGCTCCTAAAAGTCCCAGCGCGGCCATGACAAATCCCAACCCCAATAGCGCGGGCATTGCTCCGTTGAGTGCGACGGTCATTGTGATGACGAGGCCCAGCAAACCTGTGATCGTAGAAATTCTCATCAGCTTTGACATGCGGACCTCCGGAAATGCACTCTTAAAACATCTCAGGGGATATGGAGCGCTTGTGCCAAATTTCAAGCAAAGAAAAGGTCTTTTTGAGACCTAGACCCGCTTGGCTGTGGAAGCAGGTGATTTGGTGCCGAACTGCTCGAATCCCGGTGTGCCGTGATCTTGCGGATGGCGGACAAGGTGCTTGGCCTTGATCTGTTGGGAATTGTCGCGGCTGCCATCGTGGCTATAGCCCGGAGGGGCAAAACAATAAGCCAGACGTTGGCGCAAGGTCAGGCCCGGTTGGGTGGCGTCCCGCCAGATTCCAACCCATTCATGAAACGCCACGCGCAGCGGATTGAACGTGCCGATATTGTGGACAAGCCCATAGTCGACCTTGTCATCTTCTTGCTCGGGGACAAATGTGCCGAACATCTTGTCCCAGATGATAAAGACACCCGCATAGTTGCAATCAAGATATCGCGCATTTCGCCCATGATGGGCGCGGTGGTGACTGGGCGTATTCATGACGGCTTCGAACCAGCGCGGCATTTTGCCGATCGCTTCGGTATGGATCCAGAATTGGTAGATCAGGTTCAGACCTCCGACGAACAGCACCATCGCCGGGTGAAAGCCTAGTAAGATTAGCGGCGCACGTACCACCATCATAAAGGTGAATGTATAGGTCCAGGTCTGCCGCAGCGCCGTTGTCAGGTTGTAATGCTGTGAGCTGTGGTGGTTCACATGACTGGCCCAGACCCAGCGAATGCGGTGCCCAAAGCGGTGCACCCAGTAATACCGCAGATCGTCCAGTACAAAGCACAAGATGATGACCGGGATCGAGGTCCCTAGGTTGAGCGGTGTTATCTGCCACAGCCACATGAAAAACGCATATGCGATGAAGCCCAGCAAAAAGCCCGAGGCGATATTGCCTGCCCCCATGATCAGCGAGGTCAAGGCATCGCGGGTTTCGTACCTACCGCCCCGGCCTTTGATCGCGATCCAAAGGAATTCGGCCAGAATGGCCGCGATGAAGAAGGGCACGGCCCATTGCACCGCGTCGGGAAAGCTCACGTGATCGGTCATGCGGGATCCATCAGATATTGCCAGTGCTGGCGTTCGGTCTCATCAAGGTGGACGATGACCCGAGGAGTGCTGAAATCGTGGAACAGGACTTCAAAGCCTTCGGGATGATCCAGCCAATCGAAATCCCGTAAATGGCGGGCCACGGTATCGGCACCAAAGGACCACAGCAGACCGGCTCCGGTTTCGGTTCGGATAAGGGCGGCGTGACTATCATGGGCAACGGTTACGTCAATGATTGAATCATCTGGAAAGTGACGCAGCCACTGTTCCTGTGCTGTCTTGGGCGTCAGCACTTGCAAGCGTGATTTGCCCGTCAGATGCAGCAGCAAGGCGACCCCGGCAATGCCGCCGACGACGAGGATCAATAGTATTTCCAGCGGCATTCCATCCTCCTGCAGATAACCTGCAAGCGGGCGATTTGTCTGTCAAAGGTGGCGTGGCGTCAGCCGCTTTCCAGGCTTTCCAGAATCTCATGCTGGACGATGCGTGCGACAAACGGCATTAACCCGTCAGGGCCAGAGGCCCGATCTTTGAGATGGATGCAGATATCGGGCCTTCGCGCGGCGATGATGCCAACCATTTCTCCGCGTATCTTGTCATCAAGACCCGCGCCCATGATCGCACAGGCGATGCGCGGTTCCGCGTCCAGCTGCCGCCGCACCTCATCCTGATCATGCGCGCCCAGCCACTGAATCGGCAGGTGATCCAGTTGTTGTGCCACGTTGCCGATTACATTCGGCAACCGCCCAATCAACAGAACTACCGGTTTCATCGGAGTCTCCCTTTCTTCCGGTCGCAAACGAAAACCGGCCCGTTGGGGCCGGTCTCATTCTAACACAGATTTTCTGCAAGAGCGCGCGGGACCTCAGCTATTGCCTTCGACAAGCGCTGAAATTATCGCCTTGGCACTGTCCGAGTTCCATTCTGCATCACCGATCAGGCGTGCGATCTCATTGCCATCGGGGTCGATGATCACAGTGATCGGCAGGCCAATCACTCCCATTTCGCGTGCAACCGCCTGTTTCGGATCCTGATGGCGCGGCAAGTTGTCGATGCCGTTTTCGTCAAAGAACTTCTTGATCCCGGCAGGTGTGTTGCGACCGGTCGCCAGGGTCAGAACCTCGAATTTGTCACCGCCAAACTCCTGTTGCAGTTCAGCGATCTGAGGCATTTCTTTGCGGCACGGCGCACACCATGTGGCCCAGAAGTTCAGCAGCACATACTTGCCTTTGTAGTCGGCCAGCGATCCGGTGCCACCATCATCTTCTAGTTCAAAATCGACCACTTTGACCGGCTTGGGCTCACTATGCAGTATCAGCCGCTTCAGGCTGCCCTCACGCAATGGGCCAAGCGTTGCCGCATCTGTTGCCAAAGCGGCGTTTGCACCCAGCGCTAGGGCCATATAAAGGGGGATCAGACGTAACAGGCGCATATCAACTCCGGGTTTTCTTTCATGACCGATCAATCTTCGAACCAGATGTGGGGCGGCCGCTTTGCCGCTGGTCCAGACGCGATCATGGAGGCGATAAATGCCTCGATCGGGTTCGATCAGCGGATGGCAGCCCAGGACATCGCAGGCTCGCGCGCCCATGCCGCCATGCTGGCTGCCACAGGCGTTATTACTGATAGTGATGCGCACGCCATTCGGGAAGGCCTGCTCACCGTTTTGTCAGAAATTCAGAACGGAGAATTTCAGTTCTCGACTGCGCTGGAAGACATTCACATGAATGTCGAGGCGCGACTGAAAGAGGTGATCGGAGAACCCGCAGGCCGTCTGCACACTGGCCGGTCGCGAAACGACCAGGTGGCGACCGATTTCAAACTCTGGGTTCGCGACCAGCTAGATGCCGCAGAATCCGGTCTTCTGGCCCTGATCCGCGCGCTTTTGGCGCAGGCCGAGGCCGGGGCAGACTGGGTCATGCCCGGTTTCACCCACCTGCAAACCGCGCAGCCGGTAACCTGGGGTCACCACATGATGGCCTATGTCGAGATGTTTGGCCGCGATCTGTCCCGCGTGCGCGACGCCCGTGCCCGGATGAACGAATCCCCCTTGGGCGCAGCCGCGTTGGCCGGGACCTCTTTCCCAATCGACCGCCAGATGACAGCCGAGGCGCTGGGCTTCGACCGCCCCGCAGCCAACTCACTGGACGCTGTCAGCGACCGCGACTTCGCATTGGAGTTCCTGTCGACCGCCTCGATTTGCGCCATGCACTTGTCGCGCTTTGCCGAGGAACTGGTAATCTGGTCCTCGGCCCAATTCCGGTTTGTATCACTGTCTGATCGCTTCTCGACTGGTTCATCAATCATGCCGCAAAAGAAGAACCCCGATGCAGCTGAGCTCATCCGCGCCAAGGTTGGCCGCATATTTGGTGCGAATACTGGCCTGATGATGGTGATGAAGGGGCTGCCGCTGACCTATTCCAAGGACATGCAGGAAGACAAAGAACAGGTATTTGATGCGGCAGATAACTGGATGCTGGCACTTGCCGCGATGGAAGGCATGATCAAGGACATGACCGCCAATCGCGAAAGCCTGGCTGCCGCTGCAGGGTCTGGCTTTTCAACTGCGACCGACCTGGCCGACTGGTTGGTCCGCGTGCTGGGCCTGCCCTTCCGCGACGCGCACCATGTCACTGGATCGCTGGTGGCCATGGCTGAAAGCAAGGGCTGCGACCTACCGGATCTGACGCTGGAGGACATGCAATCGGTCCACGCGGACATCACCGACGACGTCTATTCTGTTCTTACCGTCGAAAATTCGGTAAACTCTCGCCAATCCTATGGCGGCACCGCACCGGATCAGGTGCGGGCCCAGATCAAGCGATGGAAGGCGCTGGTGTAATGCAGATACGACGGGTGGTGCTATTGATTGCGGTCGCAGCGGCCTTGGCCGGGTGTGGTGCAGATGGCGAACCCATACAGCCCACCATGAGCGCAAGCGTCGGCGTAGGCAGCAGCGGCACCTATGGCGGTGTTGGCGTTGGTCTCAGACGCGGTGGGCTGGGCGTTTATCTGGGGCTCTGAACTCCAAAATTGCAATTTACTGATCGCACACCCATCTGCATCTGACACGTCCTGAATGACAAAGAGAAAATGCATGAGACCTGTCGGCCTGATCCTCTGCCTCGCCGTACTTGCAGCTTGCGACCCGACAGGCGCACCCCGAACGGAACCAACGGCCGCACCCAGCGGGTCCGGGGTCTCGGTTTCAGGATATGCGAGGGTTGGCGCGTCAAAGACGTTCTGAACCGCGACGGTGACCACAACCCTACCGGAATCATTTGATCCACATACCTCTTTTGGTCTAAGCGCGCAGGCATGGATCATTTTCTCTACCGCGACGGCGCGCTTTTCGCCGAGGATGTGCCAATCTCCGAAATCGCAGCCGCGGTCGGAACCCCGTTCTATGTCTATTCGACGGCGACGCTGCAGCGGCATTTCAAGCTGTTCGATGACGCGCTTGAGGGCACTGATCACCTGGTCTGCTATGCGATGAAAGCGGCCAGCAATCAGGCGATCCTGAAGACGCTGGCGCAGGCAGGTGCGGGAATGGATGTGGTTTCGGGCGGGGAATATCTGCGCGCCAAAGCCGCGGGCGTGCCCGGAGACAAGATTGTCTTTTCGGGCGTCGGCAAGACAGCGGATGAGATTCGTACCGCTCTGACCGGTGGAATTCGTCAGTTCAACGTCGAATCCGAGCCCGAAATGCAGGTGATCAATGCGGTTGCACTGGAATTGGGCAAGGTTGCGCCGATCACTGTTCGGGTGAATCCGGACGTGGATGCAAAAACCCACGCCAAGATCGCCACCGGCAAGTCCGAGAACAAGTTCGGCATCCCAATCTCGCGTGCGTCCGAGGTTTATGCACTGGCCGCAAGCCTTCCGGGACTGGAGGTGATTGGGATCGACGTTCATATCGGCTCACAACTGACCGAGTTGGAACCGTTTGAGCTGGCTTATAACAAGGTTGCGGAACTGACAGAGCGCCTACGCGCAGAGGGGCATAACATCCGCCGCCTCGATCTGGGCGGTGGTTTGGGTATTCCTTATGCCCGTTCCAACGACGCGCCTCCGCTGCCGGTTGAATATGGTGCGATGGTCAAGAAAACACTGGGCCATCTGGGCTGCGAGATCGAGATTGAGCCTGGTCGGCTGATCGCTGGCAATGCGGGTCTGATGGTGTCCAAGGTCATCTATGTCAAATCCGGCGAAGACCGCGATTTCCTGATCCTCGATGGCGCGATGAACGACCTGATCCGCCCCGCGATGTATGAGGCGTATCATGATATTGTGGCGGTCGAAGAACCTGCCGCCGGGGTCGAACAACGCCCTTATGACATCGTTGGTCCGGTCTGTGAATCCGGGGATACCTTTGCAAAACAACGCAACATGCCCCCTCTGAAATCGGGCGATCTTATCGCATTCCGCAGTGCAGGTGCCTACGGTGCAGTCATGTCTAGCGAATACAATACGCGGCCCCTGATCCCTGAGGTTCTGGTGAACGGGGATCAATTTGCCGTAATTCGTGAACGCCCAAGCTTTGACGAAATCATAAACCGCGATACCATACCAGAGTGGCTTTGACGCGATAGGCGCGTCGGGCCGATCAGGAGGCCCGCCTTGCGCGACAACCAGACCTTGCCAATTCCAAGACTGTCCCTGTGGCTGACGCACGCGGGTATGCTGGCTGAGCAGGTGATGCGCGCCTTCTGGCCGTTCTTTTCTATTCTCATGGCGCTGCTGGCCGCCCTGATGCTGGGTCTGCACGATCTTGTGCGCATTGAAGCCGTTTGGATTTCTGCAGCGGTCGGATTGATTGCTTTGATTGCGACAGCGGTTTTCGGAATAAAACGGTTCCATCTGCCAACCCGGGCCGAGGCGTTGGTTCGGCTGGATGAAACCCTGCCCGGACGCCCGATACAAGCACTGATGGACGATCAGGCAATCGGTGCGATGGATGCGGATTCGGTGGCACTGTGGCATGCGCACCAGACGCGCATGGCAGATCGTGCATCAAAGGCCGATCCGGTGAAACCCGACTTGCGGCTGGCGTCTCGCGATCCCTATGCGCTTCGCTATGCTGCCTTATTGGCACTCGTCGTTGCGGCTCTGTTCGGCTCGTTCTGGCGGATAGGCTCGGTCGCTGACATGACGCCGGGGACCGCTCAGGCGGGGCAGGGCCCGACTTGGGAGGGTTGGGTTGAACCGCCGCGCTACACCGGACTGCCAACGCTCTATCTGGCCGATCAGACCGATCCAACATTGACAGTGCCCAAAGGCAGCCGCATCACGCTTCGATTTTATGGCGAGGTCGGCGCACATAGTCTGACGGAAACTTCGACGCCTCTGGGCACCGAAGCCGCGACGGACCCGGAACAGGAATTTGTTGCCGAACGCTCGGGTCAGATGCGGATTGATGGCCCGGCAGGGCGCGATTGGGCGCTTGAGATCCTTCCAGACACTGCCCCCAGGATCGCGACGGCAGGAGTGGCGCAATCAGAGGCTGGCGGACAGATGAAGCTGCCCTTCGCTGCTGCGGATGACTATGGAATCGTCTCCGGCACAGCCCGGATCGAATTGGACCTGCCAGCGGTCAACCGTCAATTCGGTCTTGCGACCGAGCCAGAACCGCGCGAGATCATTACGGTCGAGTTGCCAATGCCGATTACGGGCGATCGGACCGATTTCACCGAAGACTTGATCGAGGATTTCTCGCAGCACCCTTGGGCACATTTGCCGGTGAAAATAACCCTCATGGCCATCGACGCGGCGGATCAAGAGACGGTGGCAGAACCTTATCTGACAGAACTGCCGGCCCGTAGGTTCTTTGACCCATTGGCTGCTGCGGTGATCGAACAGCGGCGCGATCTGCTCTGGTCGCGCGAAAACGCGCTGCGTGTATCGCAATTGCTGCGTGCGGTTTCGCACCTACCCGAGGACCTGTTCCGCTCAGATACAGCGTATCTGCGTCTGCGTGTGATCCTGCGGCGGCTGGAGACCTTCGACAAATACGGCGCACTGAACGTCAAACAGCAGGAAGAAATTGCGCAAGCGCTGTGGGATCTGGCGGTTCTGATCGAGGATGGCACGCTGGCCGACGCATTGGAACGGATGCGCCGTGCGCAAGAGCGTCTGACCGAAGCGATGCAGAACGGTGCCAGCGACGAAGAGATTGCCGAACTGATGCAGGAGCTGCGCGAAGCGACACAGGATTACATGCGGCAACTCCAGCGTCTGGCGCAGGAAAACGGTGAGACGCAGCAAGGACAGCAGGGCCAGAACGGCGAAACCCTGCAGATGACGCAGGATGACCTGCAGCGAATGATGGACCGCATTCAGGAGCTCATGGAACAAGGCCGCATGGCCGAAGCGCAGCAGGCATTGGAAGAGTTCCAGCAAATGATGGAAAACATGCGCGTCACACAAGGGCAGGGCCAAGGTGGCCAGTCCGAAGGACAGCAGGCCATGGAAGGGCTGGCAGAAACCCTGCGCGAACAACAGGGCCTCAGCGATCAGGCATTCCGCGACCTGCAGGAACAGTTCAACCCCGGAGCGCAAGCGGGCGAAAGTCAGGGCAATGAGGGCCGCAACGGTGGTCTGGGACGCGGCCAGAGCCATGAAGGCCAGGGCGGTCAGGGCCAGGGTCAGGATGAGGCTGGTGAAGGCCAGCAAGGTCAGGGGACACTGGCGGATCGGCAGCAGGCGCTGAGGGATGAGTTGAGACGGCAACAACAAGGTCTGCCCGGCGGTGGTACACCCGAAGGCGACGCTGCGCGCGAAGCATTGGGCCGTGCGGGCCGGGCCATGGACGACGCCGAAGAAGCCTTGCGCAGCGATGATCTGGCCGAGGCGATTGACCGTCAATCCGAGGCGATGGAAGCCTTGCGCGAAGGCATGCGTTCACTGGGCGAAGCCCTGGCGCAGAACCAGCAGAACCAGCCGGGTCAAGGGACCGAGGCCGGCGACATGCAGGCCAATAACCGCGATCCATTGGGTCGTACGCCAGGTTCCGCGGGATCAATCTCGACCGACGACAACCTGCTGCAAGGCGAAGATGTATATCGCCGTGCGCGCGAGTTGCTGGATGAAATCCGCCGTAGGACCGGTGAACAGGATCGGCCTCAGATCGAGTTGGAATACCTCAAGCGATTGCTCGAAAGGTTCTAGTTCTGCCCTGCGCCCCCGGTCTGTGTCTCAAGCCAAAGGCGCGCTTGATCGACCAGTGAGACATATGATTTCAACATCGGATCAGCCTGAGGAACCGCCTCGCTGATCTGATTGGCATTGCCATATATCAGAAACAGAATGACGCCGATGATAATGATCAAGGCAAAGCCACGCAGAAACCCACCGGATTTGCGGGCCGGAGCAACGGCTTCAGCTTCGTCCGATGTCAAGTCGCTGCGCAGACCCGAGTTGATCGCCTCAACATCCGGCAGCTCATCTTTCTGACCTGCGTCAGCGGCGGTTTCAGTGGCCGAGGGCCGTTTCGGTTTGACCTTGGGCTCTTCAGGCGGATCCAATGCCAGATCAGGTTGGCTTTCCAGATTGCTGCCTTCACGCTCGCGCAGCTCTGCCTCGCGTGCAGCCTCTTCCTTGAGGATGCTGGATACCGCCGGGTCAACGTTTCCAACACTCAATTCCTCGGGCGCATCGGGTTCTGGTGTGTCTTCTGCCTTAATCTTTTCTGGCTCGGCCTTGGCCGCATCGGGTTCTGGCGCATCCTCTGACTTAACATCTTCCGGTTCGGCAAAGGCTGCCTGGATTGCAGTTGCAGATTTCGCTTCCGGCTCTGCTTTGCTGGCGACTGGATACTTTTCCTGAAACCAGGTCTCTTCGCAAGCCGAGCATTGAACTTCGCGCCCGTCCTCGGGGATCACTTCGTCCGGGACTTCGTACTGGGCGCTGCAATTCGGACACGTTAAACGCATTCTGCCTCCTGGCCTTCAAGGCTGGCCTGATAATAGTTTTTTCAGGGATGATATTCCGTTAAGACCCAACAGCAAAGCGTGTTTTCGGTTTCGCGGGCCAAGTGTCGCCAATTGGCCCCGCCCGAGGCATTGAATCCACCGCTGCGCTCGGGCAAGAGGTGAGCAGAACAAAGGGGGCAGGCGTGATCGAGCTGGAGAATATCAGCTATACCTACGGCGGTGGTGAGTTGCTGAGCGATGTTTCGCTGCAATTGCAGCCCGGATCGTTCCACTTTCTGACCGGGCCTTCGGGTGTGGGCAAGACCACATTGCTGAAACTCTGTTATGGCGCGTTGTTGCCAACCTCGGGCAGGTTGATGGCCTTTGGCGAGGATATCGCCCGCATGGACCGTGATCAGATGGCGCTGCTGCGCCGCCGAATTGGCGTGGTGCATCAGGATTGCCGATTTTTGGATCACATGACGCTGGCCGAGAATGTCGCGTTGCCGCTGATGGTCTCGGGGCGCTCTGAAAATGGGCAGCAGGACGATCTGACCGAACTGCTTGGCTGGGTCGGGCTTGGCAGCAGGCTTGAGGCGCACCCGCCTGAACTATCGGGGGGCGAACGCCAGCGTGCCGCATTGGCCCGCGCAGTCATCCTATCGCCCGATGTGGTGCTTGCGGATGAACCCACCGGCAATGTGGACTGGGAGATGTCGCAACGACTTCTGCGCCTGTTGGTCGAATTGAACAGGATGGGAAAAACCGTGCTGATCGCCACCCATGACCTAAGCCTGATCCGCGCCGCCAAAAGCCAGGTTCAGGCTCGCGTACTGCGTATCGCGCAGCGCCGGGTGCAGCTTGCGGGGGCGGATCTATGAGCAAGGGCACGATCCGCAATTTGCTGCGCCGTGACAGCCGCGCCGACCGGGTGGTGCCACCCACGGGCTTTACGGCGCAATTGACCCTGTTCGTGTCTGGCGCAATGGCCTTTCTGGCGGTGTTTGCGCTGGCTCTTTCGTTAGCCTCGGGCCGTGTGGCGGATCGTTGGGCTTCAGAGTTGGCGGGGGCAGCGACCTTGCGGATCAATGCCCCTGCAGATCAACGTGCGGCGCAAACCGAGGCTGCTTTGAATGTCCTCCAGCAAACGCCGGGTGTGGCTTCGGCTCGCGCGTTGACGAGCGAAGAGCAGGCCACACTGCTGTCACCCTGGTTCGGACCGGACTTGCCTCTGGACACTTTACCAATCCCGCAGCTGATAGAGATTATCGAAGGTGAGCCGGGTCTTGATGCGGCTGGCCTGCGGCTGCGGCTAGGGGCTGAGGTGCCGGGCGCAGTGCTGGATGATCACACTCGCTGGCGCGAGCCATTGGTTGATGCGGCCAATTCACTGCGGCGTCTGGGCTGGATTTCGATCCTGCTGATCGGTGGCGCCACTGCCGCTATGATCACGCTTGCCGCCAACGCCTCGCTTGCCGCCAACGCGCAGATAATCGAGGTTCTGCGTCAGGTCGGCGCGCGGGACCGGTTCATCGCCGGAGCGTTCGTGCGCCGCTTTACGTTCCGGGCGCTGTTTGGAGCAGCAGTTGGCACTTTGCTGGGTATGACGGGTGTATTGTTGCTCCCCGAAGCCTCGGATGCGGGTGGTTTTCTCACTGGCCTTGGGTTTCAGGGTATCGGTTGGATCCTGCCCGTGCTGATCCCGGTATTGGGCGCGGCCGTTGCGTTTCTGGCCACATGGTCAGCCGCGCAGCGCAAGTTGAAGGAGCTTTCGTGATGTTCATGGCTATTCAATGGGTCCGGTCGCTGATCTTTATGATCACCATCTATGCCTGGATGCTGGTGCTGGGGCTTGTCTTTGCCCCCTATGCGCTGTTCGCCAAGCGTGGCGCATTGCGAGCATGCAAAACCTATGCGCGCACAACCAAGTGGTTGGCCCGCTGGATGGTTGGTATTCGCTGCGAAGTGCGCGGGGAAGTCCCACATGGCGAGGTTGTGATCGGCGCCAAGCACCAGTCGTTTCTGGACATCATCATAATCTTCGACGCCATCCCGCACGGCAAGTTCATCATGAAGCGAGAGCTTCTGTGGACGCCGGTCATTGGCATGTATGCGCGCCGTCTGGGATGTATCCCGGTCAATCGCGGAAAACGAGGGGCGGCGGTTGCCAAAATGGTCAAGGATGTTGCGCGCGAGTTCAGCGAACCCGGTCAGTTGGTGATCTACCCGCAAGGTACGCGCGTCGCGCCAGGGGTACACAAGCCTTACAAGGTTGGAACGGCGGTTCTGTATGAAGGGCTCGGGTTCCCGTGCGTGCCAGTTGCCACCAATGCGGGCGTCTTCTGGCCCAGAACCGGTGTCATGCGCAAGCCAGGCACCGCGATTGTCGATTTCCTTAATCCGATTGAACCCGGCGTTGCGCGGAATGCCTTTCTTGAGCAGCTGGAAAACGTGATTGAGACACGCTCGAACGAATTGATGAGAGAAGTGGGGTTTGACCCGGATGGAATTCGTTAAGGATATCACTGCCCTTGAGGCTCTGTATGGCACGCCCGGAGCAGCCTCGATCCGCAAAGTGGCGCGGCGGCTAACACCGCTCTACCGCAAATGGATTATGGCCTCACGCTTGTGTATCCTCAGCACCGTCGGCTCCGAAGGTGTCGATGGCAGCCCGCGTGGAGATGAAGGGCCAGTTGTGTTGGAACTGGACCAAGGCACCCTGGCACTGCCGGATTGGCGGGGAAACAACCGCTTGGATTCCCTGCGAAATATCGTACTCGATCCACGCGTCTCATTGTTGTTCATGGTGCCCGGTTCGAACAATGTGGTTCGGGTAAATGGGAACGCTCAACTGACTGCTGATGAAGCCCTGCGCGCCCGGTTCGAGAAAAACGGGAAGCGCCCCGCGACCGTCATCGTGATCGAAATTTCCGAAATCTACACCCAATGTGCCCGCGCCTTGATGCGCGCGCAAACATGGAGCGGGCGGGATGAATCCGATGGGCTGCCAACCGTCGGCGAGATCCTCTCGGAGATGACGTCAGGAGAAGAAGGCGGCGCACAATATGATCAGGAATGGGGTGCCCGCGCCGCTAAAACCATGTGGTAGTCAAGGATGGCTCTGATTCAGCCGATCACCTCACCGATCAGCATCTGCGGATTGACATTGGTGAAATTTGGCAGATCGGCCAGGACAGGTCCCGCCTTGGACATAGCGTCGTTCATGGCGTCCTGATCTTCAAATATGATCGTTGCGATCGCGTAGTGACCCGCCGCCTCATCCGGGCCTCCCGCAATGCCTTTGGTTACGACCGTACGTTCGATATGTGACCCCATGTGCTCGCCGACAAGCGGAAGATGTGTGTCGACATAATAGTCGAAATCGAAATGTGTTTCTGTACCTATGGGATAGATCACCTGTAAACTGACGCTCATCTGACTTCCTTTCCAAAAGCAATGGAGTCAGTAAACCGCGTCTGATCACCTGCCGCAAATGGTTTTGAGCGACACGGGGTGCCGCTCAAGGGGACTAGGTAGCGGACCTGCTCAGGTTGGGTCAGCTATGAATTGGCCCGTCACCACAGGCGAGCGCCGCCTCGCGCACTGCTTCGGAATAGGTCGGGTGAGCGTGACAGGTCAGGGCCAGATCTTCGGCTGATGCGCCGAATTCCATGGCGACGCAAACCTCGTGGATCAGGTCTCCGGCCGCGGGGCCGATGATATGCGCGCCCAGAATGCGATCGGTTTCTTTGTCTGCCAGAATCTTAACGAACCCGTCGGCTGCGAAATTCGCCTTGGCCCGGCCATTGCCCATGAACATGAACTTGCCGACCTTGTAGGCGCGGCCCTGTTCTTTGAGTGTCGCTTCGGTCTCACCCACATTGGCCACTTCGGGCCAAGTGTAGATGACCCCAGGAATGACACCATAGTTCACATGACCATGCTTGCCTGCAACCTGCTCGGCTGCGGCCATGCCCTCGTCTTCAGCCTTGTGGGCCAGCATCGGGCCTTCGGTCACGTCGCCGATGGCGTAGATGCCCGGCACGTTGGTCTGCCAATCACTACCGACCTTGATCTGGCCGCGCGGGGTCATCTCGACGCCCAAAGCGTCCAGCCCCAGCCCATCCGAATATGGCTTGCGCCCGGTGGCCACCAGTACGGTATCAGCATCGATGACGTGCTCGCTGTCATCCTTGAGCAGCTTGTACGTTACCTTGGCTTTGGTCTTGGTGGCTTCGGTCTTTTGCACCGCAGCGCCCATGACGAATTTCAAACCCTGTTTCTTCAGGATGCGCTGGAAAGTCTTCTGAACCTCGGGGTCCATACCCGGCGTGATTTCCTTGAGGAATTCGATCACCGTCACCTCTGCGCCCAAACGGCTGTAGACCGAGCCCAATTCAAGCCCGATCACACCGGCACCGATCACAATCATTTTCTTGGGAACTTTGCCCAGAGACAACGCGCCGGTCGAAGTCACCACGACCTTTTCGTCAACCTCGACGCCAGGCAGCGCCGACGGCTCAGAGCCCGATGCGATGATGATGTTCTTGGCCTCATGTACCTCATCGCCAACCTTGACCTTGCCCGCAGCGGGGATCGAGCCCCAGCCTTTAAGCCAGTCGATCTTGTTCTTCTTGAACAGAAACTCGATGCCCTTGGTGTTGCCATCGATCACCTCGTCCTTGTAGGCCTGCATCTGCTTCCAATCGACCGAAGGTGACTTCCCCTTCAGACCCATCTTTGCAAAGTTGTGTTCGGCCTCGTGCAACTGATGGCTGGCATGTAACAATGCTTTCGAGGGGATGCAGCCCACGTTCAGGCAAGTCCCACCCAGCGTCTCGCGCCCCTCGACAACTGCGGTTTTAAGGCCCAGTTGGGCGCAACGGATGGCGCAGACATAGCCGCCGGGTCCGGCGCCGATTACGATGACGTCATAATTTGCCATTACATTCTCCTAAATCGACCGGGTGATCCGGCAGCGTCCCGATCCGGTATGGCGGGTCGGGTACCTATATTTCAAACGGGTTCCAGCAGCTTGATTGATATATGCGCAATGCCGCCGCGTTCATGGTGCATCGCCAGTTCTTCGGACCCAAAAAAGGCTTTGGCCTTATCCAGATTCATAACCTCGAACATCGCTATCGCATGATCCCGCTGATCTGGATCGCGCCAGACATGCAGGTCGCGGATACCCGCGGCCTTGCGCATCGGTTGATCCTCGCGGAACACTTTCAGCCAGGCATCGAAATCGGCCACATCGGCTTGCCACAGTACATGAGTCGCCATCTTAAAGATCCATCAGCAGACGGCGCGGGTCTTCCAGCGCCTCTTTTACGCGGACAAGGAATGTCACAGCACCCTTGCCGTCCACAATACGGTGATCATAGGACAGCGCCAGATACATCATCGGGCGGATTTTGATCTCACCATTGATGACCATGGGACGATCCTGGATCTTGTGCATGCCCAGAATGCCCGATTGCGGCGGGTTCAGGATCGGTGAAGACATCAGCGAGCCGTAGACGCCTCCGTTCGAGATCGTGAACGTGCCGCCCTGCATTTCCGCCATCGAGAGTTTACCATCACGGGCGCGCTTGCCCTTTTCGGCGATGGCTTTCTCGATCGCTGCGAAAGACATCGAGTCCGCATCCCGGATGACTGGAACCACCAGCCCTTGCGGCGTACCTGCGGCCACACCCATATGCACGAAGTTCTTGTAGACGATGTCATTGCCGTCGATCTCGGCATTCACTTCGGGCACTTCTTTCAGCGCATGACAGCAGGCCTTGGTGAAAAAGGACATAAAGCCCAGACGTACGCCATGCTTCTTCTCGAACTGGTCCTTGTACTGGTTGCGCAGGGCCATCACCTCAGTCATGTCCACCTCGTTATAGGTGGTCAGGATCGCGGCGGTGTTCTGCGCGTCTTTCAGGCGCTTGGCGATGGTCTGGCGCAGACGGGTCATGCGCACGCGCTCTTCGCGGCTCGCATCCTCGGCAGCCACAGGCGCGCGCGGAGCTTGGGCAGCGGGGGCGGGCACAGCTGCCGCAGGCGCTGGGGCCGTAGCTGCTGCAACTGCCTTTGCCACGTCTTCTTTCATGATACGACCATCGCGTCCGGTGCCAGTGACCTGATCCGCAGACAGACCAGCTTCGGCCATCGCTTTCTCAGCCGATGGAGCGTTGGACACGTCTTTACCTGTGCTGGCTGCAGCCGGAGCGGCGACGGCCGCCACCGGAGCCGCTGCCGCACCTGCGGCTGCGCCCGAGATCACCGCCAATTTGGCAGAAGCATCGACCGTGCTGCCTTCAGGCGCAACGATTTCAGCCAGAACGCCTGCCGCCGGGGCAGGGACCTCGACCGAGACCTTGTCGGTTTCCAGTTCGCACAGCATTTCATCCTGTGCAACGCTGTCGCCGACCTGTTTGAACCATGTCGAGACTGTAGCCTCGGTGACGGATTCACCCAATGTCGGCACCATCACATCTACACTGCCGTCTGATGCTGCGGGTGCCGCTGCCGCCGGGGCCGGGGCCGCCGCTGCCGGAGCAGGCGCAGCCCCTTCGCCCGCCGCTATCGTGGCAAGCAGGGCATCGACGCCCACGGTCTCACCTTCGGCTGCAACGATCTCGCCCATCACGCCAGCAGCGGGTGAGGGCACCTCGACCGTGACCTTGTCGGTCTCAAGTTCACATAGCATCTCATCTACGGCGACTGCATCGCCGGGTTTTTTGAACCAAGTCGCAACGGTGGCTTCGGTGACAGACTCGCCCAGCGTGGGAACACGAACTTCAATCGTCATCGTTTACTTTCCTTCAATGCTCAGCGCTTCGTTCACCAGCGCTTCTTGTTGGGCTTTGTGTTGGCTGGCCAGACCCGTCGCGGGCGAGGCCGAAGTTGCGCGACCGGCATAGACCGGACGAGTGTGTTTTGCGCCAATGCGGGTCAGAACCCATTCGATATTGGGCTCAATAAAGGTCCAAGCCCCCTGGTTCTTGGGTTCTTCCTGACACCAGACCATCTCGGCCCCCTTGAAGCGCTCAAGCTCGTTGATCAGCGAATGCGCGGGGAAAGGATAGTATTGCTCGATCCGCATTAAGTAGATGTCGTCGATGCCGCGCGCATCGCGTTCCTCAAGCAGATCAAAATAGACCTTGCCCGAGCACATGACGACCCGCTTGATCTTGTCATCTGCCACCAGTTTAGTGTCCGAGTTGCCCTGTTGAGCATCATCCCACAGCACCCTATGGAAGCTCGAGCCTGTGGTGAATTCCTCGGCCTTGCTGACCGCCAGCTTATGGCGCAGCAGCGACTTTGGCGTCACCAGGATAAGCGGCTTGCGGAAGGTCCGGTGCAATTGACGGCGCAGGATGTGGAAATAGTTCGCAGGCGTTGTGCAGTTCGCCACGATCCAGTTGTCCTGACCGCACATTTGCAGAAACCGCTCAAGCCGTGCAGATGAGTGTTCTGGGCCTTGCCCTTCGAACCCATGTGGCAGCAGCGTGACCAGACCAGACATCCGCAGCCACTTCGATTCACCCGAACTGATGAACTGATCGAACATGATCTGCGCCCCGTTGGCGAAATCGCCAAACTGTGCCTCCCAGAGAACAAGCGCGTTGGGCTCGGCCAGTGAATAGCCATATTCGAACCCAAGCACCGCGTATTCGGACAGCATCGAGTCAATCACGTCATAATGTGATTGGCCTTTGCGGATATTGTTCAGCGGGTAATACCGTTCCTCGGTTTCCTGATGGACAAATCCGGAATGGCGTTGGCTGAATGTGCCACGCGTCGCGTCCTGTCCGGCCAAACGTACGGGGTAGCCTTCAGTCAGCAGAGAGCCAAACGCCAGAGCCTCGCCCGTTGCCCAGTCAAAGCCGGTTCCGTTTTCGAACATCTGTTTCTTGTGGTCCAGCAACCGGCCCACGGTTTTGTGCATCGCAAAACCTTCGGGGGCGCTGGTCAGAGCGGTGCCGATCTCGGCCAGCGTCTCTGGTGTAATTGCGGTTTCACCGCGCATGTATTCGTCTTTGTGCTTGTCCAGATGCGACCAGCGCCCATCCAGCCAGTCGGCTTTGTTTGGCTTGTAGTCTTTCCCGGCATCGAACTCTTCATTCAGATGTGCCTGAAAGGCCGCCTTCATGTCTTCAATCTCGCCTTCGGGGATAAGCCCGTCCCTGACAAGGCGCTCGGTATACAACGACAACGTGGTCTTATGCGTCTTGATCTTCTTGTACATGATCGGGTTGGTGAACATGGGTTCGTCACCCTCGTTATGACCAAACCGGCGGTAGCAGAAGATATCCAGCACCACGTCCTTGTGGAACTTCTGGCGGAACTCGGTCGCCACCTTGGCGGCATGCACCACCGCCTCGGGGTCGTCGCCATTCACGTGGAAGATGGGAGCTTCAACCATCAGCGCGATATCCGTTGGATAAGGGCTGGAACGGCTGAAATGTGGCGCGGTGGTAAAGCCGATCTGGTTGTTTACCACGATATGCATGGTGCCGCCGGTCTTGTGCCCTTTCAGACCCGACAGGCCGAAGCCTTCGGCGACAACACCCTGACCGGCAAAGGCCGCATCACCGTGCAGGAGGATGCCCATCACCTTGGTGCGGTCTTCGTCGTTCAACTGGTCCTGCTTGGCGCGGACCTTACCCAGAACCACCGGGTTCACTGCCTCAAGGTGCGAGGGGTTTGCGGTCAGCGACAGGTGAACGCTATTGCCATCGAACTCTCGGTCGCTTGACGCGCCGAGGTGATATTTCACGTCGCCTGATCCATCCACGTCTTCGGGCTTGAAGCTGCCGCCCTGAAACTCGTTGAAGATCGCGCGATAGGGCTTGCCCATCACATTGGCCAGAATGTTCAGACGACCCCGGTGTGGCATACCGATGACGATATCGCTGAGGCCCAAGGCGCCGCCGCGCTTGATGATCTGTTCCATCGCGGGGATCAGTGCCTCGCCACCGTCCAGACCAAACCGCTTGGTGCCCATGTATTTCACATGCAGGAATTTCTCGAAACCCTCGGCCTCGACCATCTTGTTCAGGATCGCCTTGCGGCCTTCCTTGGTGAAGGCGATTTCCTTACCGAACCCCTCGATGCGTTCCTTCAGCCACGCGGCCTCTTCCGGGTTCGAGATATGCATGTATTGCAGCGCGAAGGTGCCGCAATAGGTCCTCTTCACGATCTCGACGATTTGGCGCATGCTGGCCATCTGCAGGCCCAGCACGTTGTCAATAAAGATCGGTCGATCCATGTCAGCATCGGTGAACCCGTAAGTCTTCGGGTCCAGCTCGGGATGCGTACTGGCGGCGCGCATGCCCAGCGGGTCCAGATCAGCTGCCAGATGGCCCCGGATACGATAGGCCCTGATCAGCATCAGCGCCCGCAGGCTGTCCAGCACCGCGCGCTTGATCTGGTCATCACTGACCTCAACACCCTTGGCCGCCGCCTTGTCCTTGATTTTGTTGCCCGCTGCTTTGGCGTCGATCTCGGCCCACTCGCCAGTCAACGCACCGGTCAGATCATCCGCAGGCATCGGAGGCCAATCGCTGCGTGCCCACGAAGGCCCCTCGGCCTCGCGCTGCACATCCGGCGCGTCATCGCCCATGGCCTTGAAGAACTCGACCCAGGCTGCGTCGACCGCACCGGGGTTCTTGGTGTACTGGGCATAAAGCTGCTCCAGATATTCGGCATTATGCCCCTGCATGAAGCTTGAGGCATGAAAGGCGGTGTTGGGCGAGTGTTCGGTCATTGGGCTACCTCATATGGGTTGGGACCGTATTGGTTGGTGCCTGGTTCGCTGGGGCGGGTCAGCCACCACAGAACTAGGAGGGGCGACACAAACAGGACAAGAAGTGTCGGAATGACAATAAGAAGAGTTGCGCGGGTGAACAGGATATCCAACGTGCCGCCATGGAACTGGCTGGCAAGGCCGATGCCAAAGATCAGGACGGCAAGCGCACCAAGTATCAGCAGGATCGGCAGCAGAGCATAAAGCCCGCTGCGCCCGGTATCATGCATCCGCCGCCATGCAACGGCCAGATGCGGGAAGAAGACAATCAGGCTGACGATGCTTTGGACCGGGCCTGTTGAGGTGGCCGTGACGGATTTGGATGTTTCGGTTTCAGTCACTGCGACCTGAGTGAAGAACTGCCAGTCGATGATCCCGGCGATGATGCTCCAGATCACGATGAACAGGAAAAAAAACCAGTATTCGGGCCGCGAGGCACGGCCCGAAAAGGTGAAAAACTTGGAGAAACAGGTTTTAATGGCTTCGCCGAAAGTCATGTTTACCGCTCCTCCCAAAGCAGTCAAATTCTGGTCAACCGATGGCTTCCAGCACAGCCTCACCCAGCTGCGCCGGGCTTTCGGCCACGACGATACCAGCCGAGCGCATGGCTTCGATCTTGTCCTCGGCGCCGCCTTTGCCGCCGGCGACGATGGCGCCCGCGTGGCCCATGCGGCGGCCAGGAGGGGCCGTGCGGCCCGCGATGAACCCTGCCGTGGGCTTCTTGCGGCCTTTCTTGGCCTCATCCGCCAGGAACTGTGCAGCTTCTTCCTCGGCCGAGCCACCGATTTCACCGATCATGATGATCGACTCGGTTTCGTCATCCGCCAGGAACCATTCCAGCACGTCGATATGCTCGGTCCCTTTGATCGGGTCGCCGCCGATGCCCACGCAGGTGGACTGGCCCAGACCCACATCGGTGGTCTGTTTGACGGCCTCATAAGTCAGGGTACCCGAACGAGACACAACACCGACCGAGCCGCGCTTGTGGATGTGGCCGGGCATGATGCCGATCTTGCAGGCGTCGGGCGTGATGACACCGGGGCAGTTCGGGCCGATCAGGCGCGAGTTCGACCCTTCCAGCGCACGCTTCACCTTCATCATGTCCAGAACGGGGATGCCTTCAGTGATGCAGACGATCACTTCCATCTCGGCATCAATCGCCTCGAGGATCGAATCCGCTGCAAACGGCGGCGGCACGTAGATCACGCTGGCATTGGCTTCGGTCACATGCTTGGCCTCGTGGACCGAGTTGAACACGGGCAGGTCAAGATGTGTCATCCCGCCTTTGCCGGGGGTCACGCCGCCGACCATCTTGGTGCCATAGGCGATGGCCTGTTCGCTGTGGAATGTGCCCTGCGAGCCGGTAAAGCCCTGACAGATCACTTTGGTATTTTCGTCGATGAGGACTGCCATCTGGCGTTCTCCTTTATACGGCAGGCTTCTGCCCGCCAAAATCTTGGGAAAGGCGGGCTGAAGCCCACCCTACGGGATGACACTCAGCCTTTGACGGCCTTCACGATTTTCTCGGCACCGTCTTTCAGATTGTCCGCTGCGATCACATCGAGGCCCGAGGTGTTGATGATCTCTTTGCCCTTCTCGACATTCGTGCCTTCCAGACGCACGACCAGCGGGACCTGCAGGCCCACCTCTTTCACCGCGGCAACGACGCCCTCGGCAATCACATCACAGCGCATGATGCCGCCGAAGATGTTGACCAGAATGCCTTTGACGTTGGGGTCCGAGGTGATGATCTTGAACGCCTCGGTTACTTTCTCTTTGGTCGCGCCACCGCCCACATCCAGGAAGTTGGCAGGCTCGGCACCGTAAAGCTTGATGATGTCCATCGTGGCCATCGCAAGACCGGCACCGTTGACCATGCAGCCGATCTCACCGTCCAGCGCGATGTAGTTCAGGTCGTATTTGGACGCTTCCAGTTCCTTGGGGTCTTCCTCGGTCGTGTCGCGCAACTCGGCAATATCCGGGTGGCGGTATACCGCGTTACCATCAAAGCCGACTTTTGCGTCCAGTACTTTCAGGTCGCCCTTGTCCGAGACGATCAGCGGGTTGATCTCCAGCATCTCCATGTCCTTCTCGACGAAGGCATTGTAGAGCTGGTTCATCAGCTTGACGCATTGTTTGACCTGCGCGCCTTCCAGTCCCAACGAGAACGCGATGCGGCGGCCGTGATAGGGCTGATAACCAGTGGCGGGATCAACCGAGAAGGACAGGATTTTCTCAGGCGTCGCAGCGGCCACCTCTTCGATGTCCATGCCGCCTTCGGTCGAGCATACGAATGAGATACGGCTGGTCTGGCGGTCCACCAGCAGGGCCAGGTAAAGTTCACGTTCGATGCCCGAACCGGCTTCGATGTAGATGCGGTTCACCTGCTTGCCTGCGGGGCCGGTCTGATGGGTGACCAGCGTGCGGCCCAGCATCTTTTTGGCTTCTTCGGCGGCTTCTTCCACCGATTTGGTCAGACGGACACCGCCTTTTTCACCGGCGTCGGCCTCTTTAAAGGAACCCTTGCCGCGACCACCCGCGTGGATTTGCGCCTTGACGACCCAAAGCGGCCCGTCCAATTCACCGGCTGCGGTTTTGGCTTCCTCGGCGCGCAGAACTGCGCGACCATCGGAGACCGGAGCGCCATAGCTGCGAAGAAGCGCTTTGGCTTGATATTCGTGAATGTTCATCGAAATTGTCCCGTCTGACTACGATTACACCGTTATAGGGGTGTCTAAGCGCCAAAATTAAAGAGTTTTTTGACGGGTCACGGGAAATTGTCGAAGATTTTCAGTATTTGTGATCACAGGTTTTTGGGGTGTGATCACAAAAATTGCGGGGCGTGGAAATTGATTCGATGATCCGGGATCATGCCCACAAAACACATTCATAGATGAGTTTTGCGACGTTTGCGCGAACATCTTTTAGCCAGCTTGGCACCGTGTAAAAGAAAACCGGCCCGTGAAGAGGGCCGGTTCATTGGTTCTAGGGTTCGTGACTTAGGCCAGCGAGCGGTCGATGCCCTTGCATGCTTCGATCAGGCCCTTAACGGCATTGACCGAATTGTCGAAACCGGCCTGTTCTTCTTCGTTCAGCTTGATGTCGACGACGCGCTCGATGCCACCTGCACCGATTACGGTAGGCACGCCGACATACATGCCGTCGACACCCAGTTCGCCGTTGCAATAGGCAGCACAGGGCAGAACGCGTTTCTGGTCTTTCAGGTAGGCTTCGGCCATTTCGATCGCCGAAGTCGCTGGTGCATAGAAAGCCGAGCCGGTCTTCAGCAGGCCAACGATTTCTGCGCCGCCGTCACGGGTGCGCTGAACGATGGCGTCCAGTTTTTCCTGCGTGGTCCAGCCCATCTCAACCAGATCGGGCAGCGGGATACCGGCAACGGTCGAGTAGCGCACCGAAGGCACCATCGTGTCGCCATGGCCGCCCAGAACAAAGGCGGTGACGTCGCGCATGGACACATTGAACTCTTCCGACAAGAAGTGTGCGAAACGGCCCGAGTCCAGAACGCCCGCCATGCCGCAGACTTTGTTGTGCGGCAGGCCCGAGAATTCACGCAGCGCCCAAACCATCGCGTCCAGCGGGTTGGTGATGCAGATGACGAACGCATCCGGAGCGTTTGCGGCGATGCCTTCACCGACCGATTTCATGACCTTCAGGTTGATGCCCAGCAGGTCGTCGCGGCTCATGCCCGGCTTGCGCGGCACACCAGCGGTGACGATGCAGACGTCGGCACCGGCGATATCCTCATAGGACTGGGTGCCCTTCAGTTTGGCGTCGAAGCCTTCCGAGGGGCCGGATTCGGCGATGTCCAGCGCCTTTCCTTCCGGGGTGCCTTCGGCGATGTCGAACAGCACGACGTCACCAAGTTCTTTCATTGCAGCGAGGTGGGCGAGCGTGCCGCCGATCTGACCTGCGCCGATCAGCGCGATCTTGGGTCTGGCCATTTGGAATATCTCCGGTCGGTTTTGAAATCGCGGTTGTGCTAGTCGCAAAAGCGGCGTCACGCAAGCCTTCTGCGGCGCGGCATGCCACCGCATACCGTTTGCACCCACCCCGCCGATTGCGCTAAACCGCCTGTGAATCATGCATATTTCCGGGGTGCCTGATGTTCGAGATGAACCTGATGTTTTTTACAGTGGCGATCCCGGCGGTGATCTTCGCGGGCATCTCGAAAGGTGGGTTCGGCTCGGGAGTGGCGTTTGCATCTTCGTCGATTCTGGCTCTGATACTGACGCCAGGACAGGCGCTAGCGCTAATGCTGCCGATCCTGATGGTGATCGATCTGGCGACGTTAAAGCCGTATTGGAAACGCTGGAGCTGGCCGGATTCGCGCCTTCTGATGTTGGGCGCAGTACCCGGTATCGCGCTGGGCGCGTGGCTTTATCGTGCGACGGATGACGATCTGCTACGTCTGTTGATTGGCGGAATATCGGTCGGTTTTGTGATCTGGCACGTTGCCCAGACCAGAGGCTGGGTGCGGGGCTTTGCCAACCGGTTGCCTCCATCGGCGGGCCTGTTTGCCGGGCTGATCGCCGGATTCACCAGCTTTGTCAGCCATGCGGGCGGCCCACCCGCCGCCGTGTACCTGCTGTCACAACGCCTGACGAAAACCGAATTTCAAGCCTCGACCGTGCTGGTCTTCTGGGTAATCAACGCCGTCAAATTCGTGCCCTTCGCCTATCTGGGCCTCTTCACTTGGCACACAGCCTTGGCAGACCTGTTGCTGACCCCGTTTGCGATCCTCGGGGCCTGGCTGGGCGTCCGGGCGCATTTCATGCTCTCCGAGCGATTGTTTTTCAACATTGCCTATGTCTTGCTGACCCTGACGGGAAGCAAACTGATCTGGGATGCGCTGATTTAGGTGTTGGGCGGCAGCGTTTCGGCCAGTGTTTCATAAGACTGGCCCGAGGCGATCAGGCAGGTCACACCTTCCGGCAAGGTCACAACAATGGTCCAGCTGCCGGTTTGGTCCGAGGCAAAAACCTCCATCACCGCTCCCTGACGCGCAATGCCGATGCCTCGTCGGGTTTCGCCATATGACTTTGTTAATCGCTTGATCACGTCTTCGCGTGGCGCACAATTCTGTGCGCTGACTTGTTGCGCTGCCAGTACCATGATGCCCAAGCCAATCGTCATTTTCAGCATAATCGTTTTCATTGGTCACCCCTTTCAAGCTCTGCCTCAAAGCAGCGTGCCGTAGGCAAAAGGACATCGCGTTAAGGCAACGCACGTTGCGCAGCGCAGGAAATGCTGCGCTGCGGCGATTTTGTTCTTGAACTTTCCGTCAAAAAATGCCCCATTCCGCGCAACATTATTTCAATGGGAGAGTCCAGTGGACCCGCGCCAACGCCCCTATCGCTCGGTACTATACATCCCCGGCTCGCGTGAACGCGCGCTTGATAAGGCCCGCACATTGCCGGTGGACGCCATCATCTTTGATCTTGAAGACGCGGTTGCGGCTGATGAGAAAGAGAACGCGCGCGAGACCCTCAAGGCGGCTTTGGCCGCCGGAGGCTATGGCGCTCGGGTCAAGATCGTGCGGATCAACGGGCTTGATACCGAATGGGGGCGCGCGGATGCCAAAGCCGTGCGCGAGATGGATGCAGATGCCGTTCTGTTGCCAAAGGTGAGTTCTGCTGCGGATGTGGATGCGCTGACCTCAATCACCGGAGACCTGCCGATCTGGGCGATGATGGAGACGCCGCGCGGGATGCTGAACGCAGCCGAAATTGCCGCACATCCGCTGATGGCAGGCTTTGTCATGGGGACCAACGATCTTGCGAAAGAGCTGCAGACGCGCTTCCGCCCCGACCGTTTGCCGATGATGACCTCGCTTGGCCTGTGCCTGTTGGCGGCCAAGGCAGAGGGGCTGATCATCGTCGATGGCGTCTACAATGCCTTCAAGGACACCGACGGTCTGGCCACCGAGTGTGCCCAGGGCCGCGACATGGGCTTTGATGGCAAAACCCTGATCCACCCGGCCCAGGTCGACATCGCAAACTCCGCCTTTGCCCCTTCCGAGGATGAGATTGATCTGGCTCGCCGTCAGATTGCCGCTTTCGAGGAAACCGAGTCGCAGGGGCAGGGGGTCGCCGTTGTCGATGGCAAGATTGTTGAAAACCTACACGTTGTAACTGCCCGCGAAACTCTGGCAAAAGCAGAGGCGATAGTAGCTTTGCAAGCGGGGTAAGCCAGTATGGGCTTTGTTCTTCTGATCCTTGGTGTGGCACTTTGGTGGGCCGCACATCTTTTTAAGCGCGCGATGCCGGAACCACGTGCCGCCATGGGCGACGCGGGCAAGGGCGTCGTGGCGCTCGCCTTGGTGGCCTCGGTATTGTTGATGATCTTCGGTTATCGCATGACCGATTTCATATATGTCTGGGCGCCGCCAACCTTTCTGATTCACGTCAACAACCTGCTGGTGTTGATCGCGTTCTATCTGGCCAGCCCTGCGGGAACCAAAGGTCGCCTGTTGAACAAGGTCCGTCACCCCATGCTGGTTGGCTTTAAACTCTGGGCATTTGCGCACCTGTTGGTGAACGGTGATCTGGCCTCGATCATCCTGTTTGGTGGCTTGCTGGCCTGGGCAATTGTCGAAGTGATCGTGATCAACAAATCCGAACCAGACTGGGCGCCGGGCGAACCCGGCACATACGGCAAAGATGCCATGTTCTTTGTGGGCTCCATCGTTCTGCTGGGCGTTGTGGGCTATATTCACGGGCTGGTTGGTCCGTCTCCGTTTGGTGGATAAGGGGCCTAATCAATGGCGAAACTTTATCGTTTGTTGACCGAGGAAGACACATCAGCCTTCTGCCACAAGGTCTCGGACGCGTTGGCAAAGGGATGGGAGCTTTATGGCGACCCGTCCTATGCCTTTGACGCCGCAAATAACGTGATGCGTTGCGCGCAGGCTGTGACCAAAGAGGTCGCCGCTGATTACACCCCCGACATGAAACTGGGACAGCAATAATGGCAAAAACCAATCCGGGTAACTTTTTCGAGGATTATTCAGTCGGGCAGGTCCTGCATCACGCCGTGCCGCGCACGGTGACCGAAGGCGAGCGCGCGTTGTACCACGCGCTCTACCCTGCACGACATGCGCTCTATTCCTCGGATGAGTTCGCCCGGAATTGTGGCCTGCCGCAAAGCCCGATTGATGATCTGGCGGCGTTCCATGTGGTATTCGGCAAAACGGTTCCCGATATCTCGCTGAACGCGGTCGCCAATCTGGGCTATGCCGAGGGTCGCTGGCTGAAACCGGTCTATCCCGGCGATACCTTGCGCGCCGAATCCGAGGTGATCGGCCTCAAGCAAAACTCAAACGGCAAAACCGGTGTCGTCTGGGTCCGCACCCGCGGGCTGAACCAACGCGACGAAGTGGTGATCGAGTATGTTCGCTGGGTCATGGTGCGCAAATCAAACCTCGATGCGCCTGCACCTGAGACGGTGGTGCCCAATCTGAAAAAGGCGCTTGATGTCAGCGATCTGGCGGTACCGCAGGGGCTCGATTTCTCGAAATATAATTTTGTACAATCCGGCGAAAACCACCGCTGGGATGCGTACAACACGGAAGAAACGATCGATCACGTCGATGGCGTGACCGTCGAAGAGGCCGAGCACATGCTGGCCACCCGCCTGTGGCAGAACACCGCCAAAGTGCATTTCGACCTCACCTTCCGTCCAGAGGGGCGGCTGATCTATGGCGGCCACGTTATCTCAATGGCGCGTGCCTTGTCGTTTAATGGCCTGGCGAATGCGCAGATGATCGTTGGTCTGAACGGCGGTGCCCACGCCAACCCTTGTTTCTCGGGCGATACGATCAAAGCCTGGTCCGAGGTTTTGGACAAGGCCGAGACTGGAACTCCCGGAATCGGTGCCATCCGCTTGCGCTTGGTTGCGACCAAAGGCGGCGAGCCCTTCGTTCTGCGCAATGACGAGGGGAGATATCTTCCTAACGTTCTGCTAGATTTGGATTATTGGGCTCTTATGCCGATGTAGCCAATGCCTTCTGGCGGCTGACATTCAAGTGATCACGGTCCGCGAAATCCATGCTACGCTTGGCGCATGATGATGTTTCGTGCGCTCGCCGCCAGCCTGTATCTGGCATCTCAGGCCTATGCTTGTGATTTGGCTCTGGCCTTGGCCGTAGACGTTTCAGGCTCGGTTGATTCCGAGGAATATCGTATCCAAATGGACGGTCTTGCCGCAGGTCTGCGGGACCCTATCGTATCCGAGGCCTTGGTGCGCGGACAGGCTCGGCTGATGCTTGTGCAATGGACAGGCAGTTCTCGCCAGAGGATCACGATCCCCTGGACCCGGATCGATAGTTTTAGCACCCTGGACAGTTTTGCTGATCTGGTCGCAGCTGACCCTCGTGTCTGGCGTAACTTCTCAACTGCGATAGGTGAGGCGCTCGATATGACGGTTGCCAGCTTTGACGACGTGCCCGAATGCGAAAGGCATCTTATTGATCTTTCGGGCGACGGAATTTCGAATGAAGGAATCGAGCCGTCGACCATCCACGCCAAACTGCGGGATCGCGGCATCACGGTGAACGCGATCGCGATTGAAGAAAGTGAACCCGATCTGACAGCCTATTTCTTCGAGAACGTCATCGTTGGCGAGGGGGCCTTTGTCGTCTCTGCAGCAGGCTTCGCGGATTATCCCGAACGTATTCGCAAGAAGCTTTTACGCGAGGTGACACAGCAGACTGCAGGGCTGACGCCGCTCCAATAATAGATTCGTGATCACATTGCTTTTTCATTGAAAACGCTAACATTGGCGGTATCGAATGTGATTTGTGATCACGAGAATATTTTGTGTGATCACAAACGCGGCTTATCAGCGATTTTGCGTTAAATTTACTGGATTTTGCACCTGCAGCGCGTGACAGAGTCGTAAAAAACAGTAAAACGTTCGGTAGCCAACCGAAAAGGAGCCAACATGGCCGATGTAAATCGAGGCAACCGCCCGCTTTCTCCACATTTGACGATCTATCGTCCACAGATGACGTCCATATCTTCGATTATGGTGCGCATCACGGGTCTTGCGTCTTTTGGTTTGGCTTTGTTGGTCGTCTGGTGGTTACTTGCTGCGGCCACATCGGAAAGCGCCTTTGAGCTGATCAATGGATTGATGACCAGTTTCCTGGGTGATCTGATCATGTTTGGCGCGGCTTGGGCCATTTTCTATCACATGCTGGGCCGTTTGCGGCACGTCATCTGGGATCTGGGATATTGCGTGAATGTTGAAGTGTCCGAGAAGATGGGCATTGGCATGTTCGTGCTGGCAACTGTTCTGGCTCTGATCACAGCCGTAGCGCTTTAAGGGGAGGTTCGCGATGCAGTTTCTCACAGACCGTAAACGCGCGCAGGGCATGGGGGCCGGACGTGCAGGTACACATCACCACTGGCAAATGATGCTCAGCTCGGCGGCATTGGTCATCCTTGTTCCGCTGTTTGTATTTACCTTCGGGCACGCTTTGGGTGGAACCTACGAAGAGGCTCTGGCCTATTACAGCCGCCCGTTCCCGGCGATTATCATGGGTCTGACACTGGTTGTTGTCGTCCCGCATTTGTTGCGCGAAGCCCAGGAAGCGATTGAGGACTACGTGCATGGCGTCGCGGAAAAGCTGGCGCTGATGGCAGCGCAGGCTTTTGCATACACACTGATTGCTGCGGGTCTCTTTGCGCTCGCGCGTCTGGCTCTCGGATATGCGCAGTGAGGAACAAGAACAATGACAGCAGCATATGAATACGAAACCCACGAATATGACGTGGTGGTTGTCGGTGCCGGTGGCGCGGGTCTGCGTGCAACATTGGGCATGGCCGAGCAGGGTTTGCGCACCGCTTGCGTGACGAAGGTATTCCCGACCCGGTCACACACAGTGGCCGCCCAAGGCGGCATTGCGGCGTCCTTGTCGAATATGGGGCCAGACCATTGGCAGTGGCACATGTATGACACCGTCAAGGGCTCGGACTGGCTGGGTGACACCGATGCGATGGAATACCTCGCGCGTGAAGCACCCAAAGCTGTATATGAGCTAGAACACTACGGAGTGCCATTCAGCCGGACCGAAGAAGGCAAGATCTATCAGCGCCCATTTGGTGGCCACACCACCGAATTTGGCGAAGGCCCCGCTGTGCAGCGGACCTGTGCGGCCGCCGACCGGACCGGTCATGCGATCCTGCACACGCTGTATGGTCAGTCGCTGAAGAACAACGCTGAGTTCTACATCGAGTATTTCGCCATTGATCTGATAATGTCTGAGGACGGACAGTGTCAGGGTGTCGTGTGCTGGAAGTTGGACGACGGCACGATGCACGTCTTCAACGCCAAGATGGTTGTTCTGGCGACCGGCGGCTATGGCCGCGCCTATTTCAGTGCAACCTCGGCACATACCTGCACCGGCGACGGTGGTGGTATGGTGGCCCGCGCGGGTCTTGCACTGCAGGATATGGAATTTGTTCAGTTCCACCCAACCGGCATCTACGGATCGGGGTGCCTGATCACTGAAGGTGCACGTGGTGAAGGCGGATACCTGACCAACTCGGAAGGCGAGCGGTTCATGGAGCGCTATGCGCCCCAGTACAAAGACCTCGCGCCGCGCGACTACGTTAGCCGTTCAATGACCATGGAAATTCGCGAAGGGCGTGGACATGGTGACAACGGCGATCACATCCATCTGAACCTCAGCCATTTGCCAGCCGAAGCTTTGGCGGAACGCCTACCGGGCATTTCAGAATCTGCGCGCGTCTTTGCCGGTGTTGACGTTACCAAGGAAGCGATTCCGGTTCTGCCGACCGTGCACTATAACATGGGCGGTATCCCGACGAACTATTGGGGTGAAGTTCTGAACCCGACAGCCGACAACCCGACCGCCGTGGTCCCTGGCCTGATGGCTGTGGGCGAGGCCGGGTGTGCCTCGGTTCACGGGGCAAACCGTCTTGGTTCAAACTCGCTGATCGACCTCGTGGTCTTTGGCCGCGCAGCGGCGATCCGGGCGGGCAAAGTTGTGGATGCCGACGCATCGAACCCGGTTCTGAACCAGGCCTCTGTCGATAAGGCGTTTGACAGATTCGATGCGGCGCGCAACGCCAGCGGCGCAATTCCAACCGCAGATCTGCGGCTTGAGATGCAGCGCACCATGCAAGAGGACGCGGCGGTTTTCCGCACCTCGAAGACCATGGCTGAGGGCGTCGAGAAGATGACCGCGATCGCTGCCAAGATGGACGACCTGAAGGTTTCTGACAGATCGTTGGTCTGGAACAGCGATCTGATGGAGACGCTCGAGCTTACCAACCTGATGCCAAGCGCGCTCGCCACCATCGTTGGTGCCGAAGCGCGTAAGGAATCCCGCGGTGCACACGCCCATGAAGATTTCACCGAGCGTGACGATGAGAACTGGCGCGTCCACACGGTCAGCCGTGTCGATGGCAATAAAGTAGAGCTTAGCTACCGTCCGGTTATCGTTGATCCGCTGACGACCGAAGACGAGGGCGGCATCAGCATGAAAAGAATCGCGCCCAAGGCGCGGACGTTCTAAGGAGAGGAACCCATGGTACAACTGACCCTCCCCAAGAATTCCCGGATCACCACCGGTAAAACCTGGCCCAAGCCCGACGGCGCGACCAATGTGCGCAAATTCCAGATCTATCGCTGGAACCCGGATGATGGCCAGAACCCGCGCGTCGATACTTATTTCGTCGATATGGATACTTGCGGCCCGATGGTTCTGGACGCTCTGATCAAGATCAAGAATGAGATCGATCCGACTCTGACCTTCCGCCGTTCGTGCCGCGAAGGCATCTGCGGGTCCTGCGCGATGAACATCGACGGGATTAACACGCTGGCCTGTATCTATGGGATGGATGAGATCAAGGGCGACGTGAAGATCTACCCGCTGCCCCATATGCCGGTGGTCAAGGACCTGATCCCTGATCTGACTCATTTCTACGCCCAACACGCCTCGATCATGCCGTGGTTGGAGACTAAGACCAATCGTCCGGCAAAAGAGTGGAAGCAATCCATCGAAGACCGCAAGAAATTGGATGGTCTCTATGAATGTGTGATGTGTGCCAGTTGCTCGACCTCGTGCCCCAGCTACTGGTGGAACGGCGACCGCTATCTCGGCCCTGCCGCGCTGTTGCATGCTTACCGCTGGATCATCGACAGTCGGGATGAGGCCACCGGTGAGCGTTTGGACGAGCTGGAAGATCCTTTCAAGCTGTATCGCTGCCACACCATCATGAACTGCGCCAAGACCTGTCCCAAGGGTCTGAATCCGGCCAAAGCGATTGCAGAAATCAAGAAGATGATGGTGGACCGCGCGGTCTGATCACGCACCAAAACAAAGCACTTGCCGGGTTGCGGCAAGTGCATGCCGCCTCTGCAAAACTATGCGATGCGCTTGTACGAGCGCGGATCTAAAGTTGGCGCAGGGAGGAGTGATGAGTTCGAAAAGAGGTCACTCCGATGAACATGCAAAACCAAAAACACGACGCGGCCAAAGCGTTGGAATTTCTGGAGCAAGCCTGGGCCTATTATACGCCCGAGCCCAAAGTTCCGGCCAAAGACGAAACACCAGAATTGTTTGAATATGCGAACGCGGCCTGACCGTGTCGCGCGGGCTTGAAAATTACGACACAATAGGCAATGCAGAGCTATGCCCGTTCTATTGCTTCTGCTCGCCGCTGGCGTTTTTGCCTATTTTTTCTGGCGGTCCCGCACGTCGTCTCTGACGCGCGACTGCAGGTGGCGGCAACATCGAAGCGAGGGCCAGTGGCGCTGTGCTTACTGTGGCGCGGTGTCAAAATCTGATGTTGAGCCCACACAGTGTCTGAAAGGACAATAGCTGCTGTTGGGGGTTTCCCACCGGGCCGAACTGCGCCACTCTCGGCCCATGTCAGAATCTCGGAATACTCCCCGCCCACCCATGGATGCAGATGCGCGCCGCGCGATTGCGCCCGTTATTTGCTACCCGAATGAAGGGCTACCAAAACCCGATCTAGGGCTCTATCAAACTGGGCGTGATACAGCGCACAAAACGGGTGAGGTGTTGGTGCCACCGCGAGATGCGCGATGCTTTGAGGTGCCTGCAGGGCATTTCTTTAGGATCACTTCTGTTGAAGGATCGCAAGTTGGCGATCTAAACCTGTGGAACCTCAACGACCTTTCCGAGCGGTTCTATTCCGGCAAGACGCGCGCGTTGCATGGCACACATATCACCGTGGGTGAGCGCATGTGGTCGAGCTTTCCACATATGCGACCGATGGCGACAATCATTGCAGATACGCTGGGGTGGTACGGAATCGATGATTTCGGCGGGTCGGTGCACGATGTGATCGGGACCCGATGTGATCCCTATACCGGTAATCTGCTAGCTGGATCCCAGTACCATCACTGTTGCCATTCGAATCTGACACGCGCGCTGGCGGATCATTTGGGCGTCTCTTTGGCCGAAGCCGAGCCTGCGGTACATGATGTATTGAACGTGTTCATGTGCACCGGTTTCACGCGTGATACCGGGCAGTATTTCATGAAAGCCTCACCTGTCCGTCCGGGAGACTATCTTGAGTTTTTCGCCGAGATTGACCTGCTGGGAAATCTAAGCGCGTGCCCGGGCGGTGATTGCTCGTCCGAGCATTCATCGGATACCGCAGCCTGTTATCCCCTGCTGGTAGAAACCTTTGCCCCGGCTGAAGGTGCGCTTGAGGGATGGCGCAGCCCCGCGCGCAACGGATATGACCGCACGCACGGGCGCTAGATATCGCGCAATTCAGCTGTCCGGGAACGCCGCCTGCAGCGCGATTTCGACCATGTCGCCAAAACTGCTTTCTCGGTCCGAGGAGGGCAGGGCTTCGCCGGTCAACAGGTGGTCCGAGACTGTCAGTACCGCCAATGCGCGGCATTTGTGACGCGCGGCAAGGATGTAAAGCTCTGCCGCTTCCATCTCGACACCCAAAATACCGTGCCGAACCATTTGTTCGTTCAGGTCCGGGCGTTCGTCATAAAAGACATCGGATGAATAGATGCCGCCAACATGGGTTGGCGTACCTTTGGCTTGTGCAGCCAATGCTGCAGACTGCAAAAGACCCCAATCCGCGCAAGGGGCGAAGTTCATTTCTCTCATGATCCCGCGCGAAGGGGTGCTGAGTGTGGTCGACGTCATCGCCAGAATAACATCACGCACATTCACACTGTCTTGCATCCCGCCACAGGACCCGATCCGGATCAAAGTTTTGGCGCCGTAGTCACGGATCAATTCGTTCACGTAGATCGACAGAGACGGCATCCCCATGCCACTACCCTGAATGGTAACACGATTTCCTTTCCAGGTGCCGGTGAACCCCAGCATGCCACGCACTTCGTTTACCAGCTTTACGTCTTCAAGAAACGTTTCGGCCGCCCATTTTGCACGATACGGGTCGCCGGGCAAAAGAACGGTTTCGGCAATCTCGCCTTTTTGGGCTCCAATATGGATAGTCATTTTGCCACTTGCCCCCGATCAGATTTCCAGATCAGTAATATCGGTACCGGCTTTTATGGCGTCATGAACCCACTGCGGTTTGCGGCCCCGCCCGGTCCAGGTTTGCGACGGATTGTTCGGATTTTGATACTTCGCTTTAGATGATTTTACCGATTTAGCGCTGTCTCCTGACAATTCAGACAACGAAAACCCATATTCCGCCGCCGCCTTTTCGGCGGCTTTCAACGCTTCTTTTCGCTCACGCACTTCGGCGGTTTTTAGCGCCTTTTCGACCCGATTGCGCAATTCGAGCAGTTCTTTGCGCGACATTTTTTCAAGATCGATTGCCATAATCTTCTCCATTTCGGCTATTCCCCTACTTATTGCAGGGGAAATTGAATAAACCCGAACCTATCTATTCCCATTTTACCGGAAATAGAAATGGAGATTTCTGTAATATGCTTTTCTATTCAGCCGCAATTTCCGTTGGGTCAACCAATGTGACGATATCGCCCATGATTGCATTCAATTCGAAATTTTTCGGCGTATAGATTTTCGATACACCCATGGAACGCAATTGATCCGCGTCCTCATCGGGGATGATCCCACCTACAATGACGGGAATATCGCTTAGCCCTGCTGCTTTCAGCCGCGTCATCACGTCCTTCACCAAAGGCAGGTGGCTGCCAGAGAGGATCGATAGACCAATCACATGCGCTTTGTCTTCTTGTGCCGCAGTTACGATTTCTTCGGGCGTAAGACGAATACCTTCGTAACTGATGTCCATGCCACAGTCGCGTGCGCGGAAGGCGATCTGTTCGGCTCCGTTCGAGTGTCCGTCCAGACCAGGTTTGCCAACAAGAAACTTCAGCCTGCGCCCCAGACGGTCGCTTACCGCATCTACGGCTGCGCGCAAGTCTTCCAGACCTTCGGTTTTGTTCGAAACAGATCCCGAGACGCCGGTTGGTCCACGATATGTACCGTAGGCCTTGCGCATTTCCTCGGCCCATTCGCCAGTTGTGACACCGGCCTTGGCCGCAGCGATTGAAGGTGCCATCACGTTGGCACCGGATCGCGCTGCTTCGCGCAATGCTTGCAGCGCCGCGGCCACTGCTGCGTCATCCCGATCCGCACGCCAGTCGTTCAAGCGCCCGATTTGTTCCTGTTCAACCGCCGGGTCGACGACCATGATGCCGCCATCCTCGGTCTGCAAAGGTGAGGCTTCGCCCTCGGTCCATTTGTTTACGCCAACGACAACGGTTTCATTGCGTTCAATACGGTTCAGGCGCTCGGCATTGGACTCGACCAGCCGCGATTTCATGTATTCGATCGAGGCTACCGCGCCGCCCATCGATTCGAGATTAGCCAATTCGGCTCGTGCGCCATTTTTAAGTTCTTCGACTTTGGCGTCGACAACCGGATTGCCGTCGAACAAATCGCCATATTCCAGCAGATCGGTTTCATAGGCGAGGATTTGTTGCATCCTCATCGACCATTGCTGATCCCAGGGACGAGGCAGGCCGAGCGCTTCGTTCCATGCAGGCAACTGCACCGCACGTGCGCGGGCACGTTTGGATAGCGTCACCGCAAGCATTTCAATCAGTATGCGATAAACGTTGTTTTCCGGCTGCTGTTCGGTCAGCCCCAGCGAGTTTACCTGAACGCCATAACGGAATCGGCGGAACTTGGGGTCTTCAATGCCATAGCGCTGCTGCAGAATTTCGTCCCAAAGATCCACAAAGGCGCGCATTTTGCACATTTCGGTGACAAACCGGATGCCCGCATTCACAAAAAACGAAATCCGCCCGCAGAGTGCCGGGAAGTCTTCAGCCGGAACGCGCGGGCGAAGTTCGTCCAGCACTGCAATGGCAGTCGCCAGAGCATAGGCCAGCTCTTGCTCAGGCGTCGCGCCTGCTTCTTGCAGGTGGTACGAACACACATTCATCGGGTTCCATTTGGGCACGTTATCGTAGCAATATTCGGCCACGTCCGCGATCATCTTCAGCGATGGCTTTGGTGGGCACACATAAGTGCCGCGGCTCAGGTATTCCTTGATCAGGTCGTTCTGGACGGTCCCCTGCAATTTCGAGACATCCGCGCCCTGTTCCTCGGCAACTGCGATATAAAGCGCCAAAAGCCAAGGAGCAGTCGCATTGATCGTCATCGAGGTATTCATCTGTTCCAGCGGAATTTGATCGAACAGAACCCGCATGTCCCCCAGATGGCAGATCGGAACCCCAACTTTTCCAACTTCGCCGCGCGCCAAAGTGTGATCGCTGTCATACCCTGTTTGGGTTGGCAGATCGAAGGCCACGGACAGGCCGGTCTGACCTTTGGCTAGGTTCGCACGATAAAGCGCATTTGACGCTTTGGCCGTTGAGTGACCGGCATATGTACGGATGAGCCAGGGGCGATCTTTCTGCAACTGCGTCATGGGTCGGGCCTCGCGGATCGGTGGGTAACAAAATTACGTTCTATGGTGGTAAATAGTAATTTTCAGTACATGTCAATTCGCTGCGTTGCGGCATCGACGGTTTCTGCAGATTGTGGGTGGTCGCGTTTGATGGCACTGTGCCCGAATGATGCAGACTGTGGAAATCCCGCTTTGGCTGTTTGTGCTGATCGTGCTGTTTGCCGCGGTCACATTTGCCTCGCATTTTTTGTTTCCGTCGGTGCGCTGGTTTTTCCGCCGCCGCCTTGAGCGCGCCGTCGCACGGTTGAACAAGCGCCTTCAGCGCCCGATCCAACCGTTCAAGTTGGCGGGGCGGCATGACATGATTCAACGGCTTATCTATGACCCGCAAGTAAGCCGGGCGGTGCAGCAGCATGCCAAAGAAGAAGGTGTGCCTGACGCTGTTGCCTCAGAATTGGCACGGCGTTATGCGCGCGAGATTGCGCCCTCATTCTCGACAGTGGCGTATTTCAGCATCGCGATCCGTTTTGCCCGCATGCTGAGCAACGCCTTTTACAAGGTGCAGTTGGGTTACGAGGACAAAGCCGCGCTGGACAATATCGATCCCGATGCGACGGTCGTTTATGTCATGAACCACCGCAGCAATATGGATTACGTGCTGGTCACCTATCTGGCGGCAGACCATTCGACCTTATCCTATGCTGTGGGCGAATGGGCCCGTGTCTGGCCTCTAAGTCGATTGATTCGCGCGATGGGGGCCTATTTCATTCGCCGCAAGTCGGGTAGCGACCTATATCGACAGGTCCTTGCAAGCTATGTAAGACACGCGACCGAAGCGGGCGTGACGCAGGCCATGTTCCCTGAGGGCGGGCTGAGTCTGACTGGCAAACTGGGGCGCCCCAAGCTGGGATTGTTGAAGTATATCCTTGACGGAGTCGAACCGCAGGGGCGGGATGTGGTGTTTGTTCCGGTTGCTTTGAACTATGATCGGGTGCTTGAAGATACCGTATTGACGGCAGCAGCGAAGGATAGTGAACGCCGCTTCCGCGCGCGGATCGGGGTTATCACCCGTTGGTCGCTCAAGCAGATCTGGCGCAGGCTAGTCGGGCGCTACAAGAGATTCGGGATTGCCTCGGTGCGGTATGCGACACCGATTTCTCTGAAGGAATTTCGAGTCGCGCACGAACGGGACCTAACGACCGATCTGGCCCGCGAGTTGATGCGCAGGATCGGCGCCGCAATTCCCTTTGTTCCAGTGCCTGCTGCGTGTCGGCTAGTTCAGGAAGAAGGTGAGATGTCAGAGCAGGACTTGAAGGCGCGTTTGCTGACGTTGGGCGGCGACGCGGTTGCCCAGGATGATGGAGAGGCTGTTGACGATGCCATCAATCAGTTGGTCGAGCGACGGATTCTGCGTCGCGAGGCTGGAGTGTTGCGCCCATCAGGCGAGCGATCAGAGCTGCTTGCTTATTACGCGGCAGCATCAGAACCCGTTGTTCGGGCTGAGAATGATGCAAGCGCAGAAAGTATTTCTGCAACTGCTGGGTCATAAAATTACAAAATAGATACCAAAAACGGTTGCAATATTACTCAGGGGCTAATATTTCGTCTTTGGAAAGCCGCGATTCTGCGGCGCGGCAACAGTTGGAAAAAGGAGGCCAGCATGGCTTTGGATGTCGACAGCGGTATCGCGTCGTATGAGGCGCCGGAAAAGGACCTCTACGAGATGGGTGAAATCCCCCCGATGGGGTATGTTCCCAAGCAAATGTATGCCTGGGCCATCCGGAAAGAGCGCCACGGTGAGCCAGACACAGCGATGCAGTTGGAAGTCGTTGATGTCCCGAAGCTGGACAGCCACGAAGTGCTGGTTCTCGTTATGGCGGCGGGTGTGAACTACAACGGCGTCTGGGCATCGCTTGGCAAGCCGATCAGCCCGTTTGATGGCCACGGCCAACCCTTTCACATCGCAGGTTCAGATGCGTCGGGCATCGTCTGGGCGGTTGGTGACAAAGTGAAGCGCTGGAAAGTCGGCGATGAAGTCGTGATTCACTGCAACCAGGACGATGGCGATGACGAACACTGCAACGGTGGTGATCCGATGTATTCGCCCAGCCAGCGCATCTGGGGATATGAGACACCTGATGGCTCGTTCGCGCAGTTTACAAATGTTCAGGCACAGCAGCTGATGCCGCGTCCCAAGCACCTGACCTGGGAAGAAAGCGCCTGCTACACGCTGACCTTGGCAACAGCCTATCGGATGCTTTTTGGGCACGAACCGCACGATCTAAAGCCGGGCCAGAACGTCCTGGTTTGGGGCGCATCGGGCGGTCTGGGCTCTTACGCGATACAGTTGATCAACACTGCGGGCGCCAATGCGATCGGTGTGATATCGGATGAAAGCAAGCGTGAGTTTGTGATGGACCTTGGCGCCAAAGGCGTCATCAACCGCAAGGATTTCAACTGCTGGGGCCAGCTGCCCACGGTGAATACTCCGGAATATGCTGAATGGTTCAAAGAAGCCCGCAAGTTTGGCAAGGCCATCTGGGATATTACCGGAAAAGGTGTGAACGTCGACATGGTGTTCGAGCACCCCGGCGAAAGCACATTCCCGGTGTCTACTTTTGTCGTAAAAAAGGGAGGTATGGTTGTGATCTGCGCCGGGACCACTGGCTACAACCTGACCTTCGACGTGCGTTACATGTGGATGCACCAGAAACGCTTGCAGGGCTCGCATTTTGCGCACCTCAAACAGGCATCGGCTGCAAACCAGCTTATGGTCGAGCGTCGCTTGGATCCGTGCATGTCCGAAGTGTTCACTTGGCAGGATCTGCCTGAGGCGCACATGAAGATGATGCGCAACGAACACAAGCCGGGCAACATGTCGGTGCTGGTTCAGGCTCCGCATACAGGCATGCGCACCCTTGAAGAAGTATTGGCTGCCCGCGACTAACGGTCTCAGGCAAACAGCAGCTGCAACACCCGCAGGGCGCAAACACGCCTTGCGGGTGTTCATCGTTTCTATCGATGATTATGCATTTTCAATGCTTTAAGAAATCGCACCCCGCTATTTCTGGGGAGTAGAAAGCAGCGAGTAGGCCGAATTAGTCTGCACATGTTATGGTTGTGTTAACCCTTCGTTAACTATTTCGGGGACACCCTGATGGCGCAAAATGAGTGGATTTTGGACGTTCTGTCGGACCTCAACGCCTTTGCAGTGGCGAATGGGTTGAGCGCGCTGGCCGAGCAGCTTGACGACACAAGACTGATCGCCGCGGCCGAGATTGCGTCCTCAAAGGATGAGGCTTGCGCGCCCGCGAATGGGAAGAAAATTCGATTTGAGCCAGATCCTAGGGGATTTGGAAAGCACCAGCACGCTTGACGAGCTGACCAGCGTAGCAGTCCAGTTGCGGGACAAGCTGCAAATTGACCACATGACATATCACTGGGTTGATGGGGCCGGGGATCAATACGGGTTCACGACTTATTCGGATGCCTGGGATGAACGGTATCGAGACAGGAATTATCATCGTATTGATCCGGTTATTCTGGGTTGTTTTCAGCGATTTCACGCTGTGGACTGGAAACAGTTGAACTGGTCGGGCAAAGCAGTAAAGGCCTTCCTGCAGGACGCGCAGGAACATGGCGTCGGCAATCAGGGCTATTCGATCCCGCTGCGGGGGCCAGGCGGGCAATTCGCGCTGTTTACGGTCAACAACAGCTGCGATGACATCGCATGGCAGGCATTTGTCGAAACGTATGGCCGCGATCTCATATTGGTGGCGCATTTCCTCAATCGAAAAGCGCTGGAATTTGCAAAAGAACGGCAGCCGGACAACATGCGGGGGCTCTCGCCCCGCGAAATCGATGCAATGACATTGCTGGCGCTGGGGTATAGCCGAGCGCAGGTGGCGCACTCGCTTTCCATTTCTGAGCATACGCTCAGGGCCTATATCGAAAGCGCACGCTCAAAACTCGGTGCGCAAAATACGACTCATGCAATCGCCACTGCACTCAGTAGAGGATTAATAGTCGTTTAACGACCGTACGGTGGTCTCACCTTAAATTAACCACGTGTTCGTACCCCCTTTGTTCCAACTATGGACGACAAGGGGAACACGTCATGTTGCGTTATTTGTATGCCGATGAGCTGCATAACTTTCCGGAATTGGCCAGGGGGATGTTCAGGGATCGCGCGGATCAGTTCAAAACCCGCCTTGGCTGGGATGTTAAGGTTAATGAAAAGGGGGAAGAGCGGGATCAGTACGATGACCTGAACCCGCTCTATGTGATTTGGGAAGAGGCAGATGGCAGCCATGGCGGGTCCATGCGGATCCTACCGACGACCGGTCCGGTCATGGTGAACGACATATTCGGACATCTCACCGGGGGCAGTCCGATCCGAAGCCCACTAATCTGGGAGGTCACTCGCTTTTGCCTCTCGCGCAACGCCAGCGCTCATACCGCCGGGGCCATCATGCTGAGCGGCGGTGAGGTGATGGAAGGGTTTGGCCTGACCCACATAGCGGGCGTTTTTGATGCCCGCATGATCCGGATCTACCGTATGATCGGATCGTCTCCGGTGGTTTTGGGCACCGAAGGGAAAGGGCGCGATCAGATCTCGGTCGGCCTGTGGCCTTATTCAGCGGATGATTGCAACCGTGTAGCAGCCCGCGCAGGCATCCCGCGAGAGTTGTCGCGCCTGTGGTTCAAGACAGCATTTGGCCATGGCGCACAGCACCGGTTCGCTTTGTCGGCATAAGCATACGGAAAAACCAATCGGCATCTGGCAGCGCGCGGCGCGTCCCTGTAGGGTCGCGCCATGTCCTTGCCCCAAGTCACATTTTCCGAAGATCAGGCTGCCGCTTTTGACAACATTGCCGAGATGTTGCGAGGTGCCGGAGTAGACCTTGAAGACGACGCTCTGCTGAAACTGCCCGGCAGCGGAAAGTCTGGTGTTATGGCCGTTATTGGCAAGGCTGGATCGGGCAAAACCCTGTTGCTGGCAGAGCTTTACAAAGCTTTGGCCGAGACGGGGGTCAACCTGATCTCGGGCGATTTTGAAAGCCGCAAATCCCGCGACAAGCGCAGCCTTGCGATCCTCGCGCCGACGAACAAGGCCGCCAGCGTATTGCGGCTGCGTGGGGTGCCCGCGACGACGATCCATCGCATCCTTTATACGCCTGTTTACGACCCTGAATACGAGCGGATCGCCGAATGGCTCGCGGGCAATGACGAACGGCCCGAGATCGAAGGGCTGACAGACGAAGCGCTGGACCGCGCAGCCGCGTTCTATGCCAACAACAAATCCATCCCTGGTGCGCTGGCCGCTGCTGGGTTGCGCGGTTCGGATTTCATCACCGGCTGGAAACGTCGGGAAGAGCCGCTGGATATCGGTTTTGTGGATGAAGCCTCGATGCTAGACGACCGACAATTCGAGGATCTAAAGGAAATCTTCCCAACATTGTTGCTATTTGGTGATCCGGCGCAGTTGGCGCCGGTCAACCAATCGGGCTCGATGGTGTTTGACGGGTTGCCAGAGCCGCGCAAGCAAATCCTGCATCGCGTGCATCGGCAAACTGCGGATAACCCGATCCTAGACCTCGCCCATGCTCTATCCGATCCGGCCATGGGGTTTGAGGATTTCGAACGTCTGATCGAGGACACTGCCCGAAAGGATGACCGCGTTGTCTGGGGACAGCGGGTAGAAGTTGATCTGATGGCGCGCAGCCCGGTTCTTGTCTGGCGCAATGCGACCCGAATCCGGCTGATTCAGGCGTTCCGCACCGTACATGGCGCGCCGGAAACTGAACTACTGGAAGGGGAACCGTTGATTTGTGACGGCATTGAGCTGCCGTTGAAGCACCGCAAAAAGCGGCTGGACCTTGAGGCGCGCGGGCTGATTAAAGGCGCGCAGGTCATCTATCTTGGCCCTGGTCGCAAGCCGGGTTTTTCGCGGTTGCATGTGATGGGGGCCGAAGACCCTCAGGTCTCGGCGGCGTCGATCGTGCAGATTGAAAAGCCCGATGAGGAGGAGCCGTTCATTCCCTATGCTGCCCGTATGGGGGCAACGTTCCTGCATGGTGCCGCTGTGACGATCCATAAGGCGCAAGGGTCGCAATGGGACACGGTTCAGGTCTTTGCGCCAGACATCTACGCAGCCGCCCGCATGGGCCGTACTGAGGCCGGGCAACCGTTGTGGAAGCGCCTAGCTTATGTCGCCATAACCCGCGCACAGGAGAGGCTAATCTGGGTAGTGCGGAACCGCTTGTCGAAACCGACCCACCCGCTGCGTGTGGATGACCTGCGTGCGGTTGCGGCACCATCCCTGACATTGGAGGCGGAAGAGACATGAAGACGATCATCGTGACCGGTGCAAGCTCGGGCATAGGCCGCGCCACCGCCGAGCTGTTTCTGTCAGAAGGATGGACTGTCGGGCTTCTGGCCCGCAGCGCTGACAAACTTCATGCTATGGCACAGCATAACGCCTCGGCGATCCCGCTGGTTGCCGATGTGACTGACCCTGATGCCGTTGCAAACGCCTTTACTGCATTCACCCGACAGACCAGGCGACTGGACGTGCTGTTCAACAATGCCGGGATTTTTGCCCCTAGTGGCACCATCGACGAGATCGCGCTTGAGGATTGGTACAGCTCGGTCAATGTGAACCTGAACGGCATGTTCCTGTGTGCACGGGCTGCATTTGCTGCGATGCGGGCTCAGGCGCCGCAGGGGGGGCGTATCATAAACAACGGTTCAATCGCTGCTCATGTGCCGCGCCCGAACTCGGTGCATTATTCTGCGACGAAACACGCGATTACCGGTCTGACGCGCAGCCTGTCTCTGGACGGGCGGAGTTTTGGAATTGCCTGTGGTCAGATCGACATCGGAAATGCGCGCACCCCGATGGTGCAAGGGTTGGTCGATGAGGCGCTTGCCGAAGGCCGCGACCCTGATCCCACCATGGATGTCGGGGATGCCGCCCGCTCGGTACTGCATATGGCCGAACTGCCGCTTGAGGCGAATGTGCAGTTCATGACCGTTATGGCCACGACCATGCCCTATATCGGTCGCGGGTGACGATCAGTTCTCGCGCAGCAGGCGGAAGGCTGTCGAAGCGCCCCAACCGGCGGCAATCGCGATGGCCAGTGACATAAGCCCGTACCAAATGGGTTGTTCACGCGACATCGCGTACAAGAAACGCTCAAGCCCGACTTTGCGTACTCCGATCGAGGTTTCAAAGGTTGAGACCACCTTTCCGTCTCGCGTCAGGAAGATTCGGGCGCTGTAGTCGCCTTCGGTCAGGTCCGACGGCATGTCGATTGATGTGCGGAACAACGTCTGTTCGTCCACAGCCACTGTGTTTTCCCGGATCGAGTACAGCCCTTCATCTTCGCGGATGCGGATGACCGCCTCGGAAAAATCCTGTGCGCCCTGAATGCTCATGTCCGCACCGACCGACCGGATGGCACGCTCGATCGAAACCTTATAGCGTAGGTCTTCGGTTTGAGTCAGAACCTCGGAAAACGGGGCGCTGGTGGCAACGGCGTAGAAGCTTGGTGCCAGATCAACAACAAGGCTGTCGGTGTTCACCCAGATACCGAACCGTTTCTCTTTGCGGCGTACGGTGACAGGTTCGGATGGGCCGACCACCGATACGATGACCTCAAGCGGTGGACCGTCCGGGATTGGGGCTTCGCGCTTTACCGCGCCGAAAACCAATATTTCGGACCCGTCAAAATTGGCGGTAATCGAGACGCGATCCTGACTTAGGCCCAGAACAACCTGTTCTTCGGCTGCGTAGGCTGGCAGACAGATCAGACAAAGAAGAGCAATCACACGCAGCATCTTAGTGCCCTCCCGCATCGCCAAGCGAATACAACTCGGCGGGTTGAAGCAGAAGATCAAGCGCCAGCTTGCCGCAGACGACAAGTACAAGAGCCGCCAACAAAACGCGCAGTTGTTCAGCCGGCATTCGGGCGCCGATGACTGTTCCGATTTGGGCACCAACTACGCCACCGACGAGCAGAAGAACCGCCAACACGACATCAACGGTATAGTTGGTGGTGGCGTGCAGCATCGTGGTGAAGGCGGTTACAAAGATGATCTGAAACAGCGAAGTTCCGACAACAACCTTTGTCGGCATGCCCAATAGATAGATCATCGCGGGCACCATGATAAACCCGCCGCCGACACCCATGATAGCAGACAGGACACCGACAAACAGGCCTACGACAAGCGGTGGAATGACTGAGATGTACAGGCCCGACGTCCGAAACCGCATCTTGAACGGCATGGCGTGCACCCAACCGCGCTGGCGTCGTTTCGGAGGCGGCGTGCCGCCTTTCCGCGTTTTTCTAATCGCGTTCAGGCTTTCGACAAACATCAGACTGCCAATGATGCCCAGAAATACGACATAGCAAAGTTTGACCAGCAGATCGACCTGTCCGAGGCTCTTGAGATAGTTGAAGACAACAACACCCAACGCAGCGCCTGTCAGCCCTCCGACCAAAAGGACTGTGCCCATTTTAAGGTCCACGGTTCGGCGCCTGAAATGCGCCAGCACCCCAGAAAATGATGAAGCAACAATCTGGTTTGCCTCGGTTGCGACCGCAACCGCAGGCGGAATGCCGATGAAGAACAGCAGTGGAGTCATCAAAAACCCACCGCCAACGCCAAACATTCCAGACAGAATGCCCACCATTCCACCCAGTCCAAACAGTAGAAACGCGTTTACGGATACTTCGGCAATCGGGAGGTAAATCTGCATGGCTTCTTCTAGACAGGAGAGGCCGTACCACGCGGTGTGGCAAAGCCATTTGTAACATAAATCTCAACAGACGAAGCGCGCGTGCCAGGTGGGGCCATCTAGTTGTTTCCGTGGCTCAACCTGAAAATAGTCGATAGCATGGCTGCGGAACTGATGCGGGACACGTCCATACCCCCTTAGAGCGGTTGCGGCATACAAAATCAACTCTGTATGCCGCTTTGCAGCAAACAGGACTGAGGGGCAGTCCTGAACTGGCTCTATCAGCGTTCCTTTACATATGGTTCGCCGCCTGCACGTGGCGGTATGGCCTTGCCGACGAACCCGGCAAGAATCACCACGGTCAGGATATAGGGCAGGGCGTCCATGACCTGCACCGGGATCACGACCCCGCCCAAATCGATGTTCTGGAACCGCAAGGCAATGGCCTGCAACAGCCCGAACAACAGGCATGCCCACATCGCGTGCCACGGACGCCATTTTGCAAAGATCAGAGCAGCCAGTGCGATAAATCCGCGCCCAGCAGTCATCTCTTTCACAAAGCCTGCTTGCAGCGCGGTGGCCAGGTAGGCACCTGCGATGCCGCAAAGTACGCCGCAAATCGCAACCGCTGCGTAGCGGAGACCTACAACCGAAACTCCAGCAGTATCCACCGCCGCAGGATTCTCTCCGACCGCGCGCAGACGCAGCCCGAACCGGGTGCGGAACAGAATCCACCAGGTCAGTGGCACCATAAGGAAAGCCAAATAGACCAGAATGGAATGGCCAGACAGAAGCTCGGAATAGGCCATATGCAGGGGATTGGTTTCAGACATCAGCTCGGAAACCGGACGGCCTGTCAGTTCGGCGTCAGCTGGTCCGATCGCATAAGGGAATTCTGCAGATTCAAACCGCCCTTCACCGAACAATGATGGCGTACGACCACCCTGCTTGAACCAGCTTTGGGCGACAAGAACGGTCATACCTGAGGCGAGAAAGTTGATCGCAACCCCCGAGATCAGCTGATTGCCCCGGAACGTGATCGACGCAAACCCGTGTAGCGCCGAAAGGACTAAAGATGCCGCGATCCCGGCCAGCAATCCCAGCCACACCGAACCGGTTACGGCGGCGACGGCCGCCGAGAAGAATGCTGACATCAGCATCTTGCCTTCAAGGCCGATGTCGAAGATGCCCGCGCGCTCGGAGTATAGACCAGCCAGACAGGCAAGCAGCAAAGGCGTAGCCAGTCGGATGGTCGAATCCAGAACCTGGATGAGTGTCAGGAAGAAATCCATCAGGCCGACCCCTTCCGAAGCGCCATGAACAGCTTTTCAAGCGGCATGCGCACCATGTTGTCCAGTGCTCCGGTAAACAGAATGACCAGCGCTTGGATGACCACGATCAGTTCGCGCGGAATCGATGTCCAAAGCGCCAGTTCGGCCCCGCCCTGATACAGAAACCCAAACAGAATAGCGGCTAGAAATACCCCGAATGGATGCGACCGACCCATCAGTGCCACGGCAATTCCAATGAAACCCGCGCCTTCGGTTGCGTTCAGCACCAACCGCTCGGCTTCGCCCATCACGTTGTTGACTGCCATCAGGCCCGCCAGAGCGCCCGAGATCAGCATGGCAATAATCGTGATGCGTACAGGCGAGATACCGGCGTAGACGGCACCGGTTTCCGAATGGCCGTAGGCGCGGATTTCATAGCCCAACCGAGTTCGCCAGATCAGCGCCCAGACAACAAAACACGCAAGGATTGCGACGAAGAACGAGATGTTGGCAGGCGCACCTCGGAAAACGATGTTTTCGGCGCTCGAGAACATCGACTGGAAAGTCGGGAGATGCACTGCCTCGGGGAAACGAGCCGTTGCTGGGTCTTGCGACCCTTGCGGGCGCATGACGTTGACCAGCATGTAATTCAGGAAAGCGGCAGCGATGAAATTGAACATGATCGTGGTGATCACGATATGGCTGCCCCGCTTCGCCTGCAGATAGGCCGGGATCGCGGCCCAGGCTGCACCGAAGATCATCGAAGCAGCACAGGCGGCCAGCAAAGCTATTGTCCAATGCGGCCAAGGAACCGATAGGCAGACGATGGCAACGCCCAGTCCGCCCAGCATGGCCTGACCCTCGCCGCCGATATTGAACAAGCGCGCGTGAAAGGCAACTGCAACCGCGAGTCCGGTGAAGATGAAGTTCGTTGCATAATAAAGTGTATAGCCCCAGCCGTAGGTTGACCCTAGGGCCCCAGTGACCATCAGATTTACCGCCTCAAGCGGATCTTCCCCGATGGCCAGGATCACGATTGCCGAAAGGATTGTGGCTAGAAGCAGACTGATTAGCGGGATCAGTACAACATCGGCCCATTTGGGCATTTTTTCCATGGTTCAGGCGGCCTCTCCTGCAACACCGGCCATCAGCAGGCCTAGTTCTTTTTCATCCGTCTCGGCGGGCAGACGCTCGCCCATGATATGTCCGTCAAACATGACCGCGATCCGGTCCGAGAGTGAGAAGATCTCTTCCAGCTCGACCGAGACCAGCAAGATTGCTTTGCCCTGATCCCTCAAGGCGACGATCTGTTTATGAATGAACTCGATGGCACCGATATCCACGCCGCGTGTGGGCTGGCCCACCAGCAGCAGATCGGGATTGCGCTCGATTTCTCGTGCAACGACGATTTTCTGTTGATTGCCGCCCGAGAAGCTTTTTGCCGTCAGCCAGCCATTGGGCGGGCGCACATCGAACTTCTCGATCTTGGCTTCGGTGTCGGCACGCAGGGCAGCGTTGTCCATGAACAGCCCGCGTTTGTAAGCAGGGTCGCGGTGGTAGCCGAACGCCACGTTCTCCCACGCGTGAAAATCCATGATCAGACCTTCGCGCTGTCGATCCTCGGGAACATGAGCGATATGTCGGGCGCGCCGCGCTTGCCCGTCCGATCCGGGGCCGTGCAACGCCAGAGGTTCGCCGTTCAGTTTGATCGAGCCTACCCCGGGTCGCATACCGCCCAAAACTTCAAGCAGTTCGGACTGCCCGTTGCCAGCAACGCCCGCGATGCCAACGATCTCACCCGCGCGAACGGTTAGGTCGATGCCTTTGACACGCTTGACACCGGCCGAATCGGTGACACTGAGGTTTTCGATTTCCAGAACCGGTTTGCCCGGCTGTGCAGGCACCTTATCAACCTGTAGCAAGACCTTGCGGCCAACCATCAATTCGGCCAGTGCCTGCGGATTGGTGTCAGCTGTTTTGACGGTGGCGGTCATCTCACCACGGCGCATAACCGAAACCGTATCAGTGTTCTCCATGATTTCGCGCAGCTTGTGCGTGATCACGATGATTGTTTTACCCTCGGACCGCAGCCGGTCGAGAATGCGAAACAGCTGGTCCGCCTCGGCAGGGGTAAGAACGCCCGTGGGTTCGTCCAGAATCAGAATTTCGGCCTTGCGGTAGAGCGCCTTGAGAATCTCAACCCGCTGCTGCATGCCCACACCGATCTCATCGATGCGTTTGTCAGGGTCGACGAACAGTTCGTATTCTTCCTCTAGGTCTTTCAGCTCTTTCCGGGCTTTCGCCAGCGACGGAGCCAACAGCCTACCGTCTTCCGCACCCAGAACGATGTTTTCCAGGACGGTGAAATTCTCGACCAGTTTGAAATGCTGAAACACCATCCCGATGCCCGAGGCGATCGCCGCCTGGCTGTCAGGGATGTCGGTCTTGGTGCCGTTGATCCAGATTTCGCCTTTGTCGGCTTTGTAAAATCCGTAGAGGATGCTCATCAGCGTGGATTTGCCCGCTCCGTTTTCACCGATGATCCCGTGGATCGCTCCGCGGGCGACGCTGATGGAAATATCTTTATTAGCCTGAACCGGCCCAAAGGCTTTGGAAATCCCTTTGAGTTCAATGGCGGGGACGGTCATATCTTGTCCTTGGGTTGCCGAAAGGGCCGCATGCGGCAGAGTGGTGCAGGGCGGAGGCCATGGCCCCCGCCCCCAGTTACATCAGAACTGCAGTGCAGGGCAGCTGTCGTTCTCGTAGTAGCTGACAACGCTTACGTTGCCATCGATGATGTCGCGACGGGCACTTTCAATGGCCGAGCTCATTTCTTCGCTCACCAGTTCCGCGTTGTTTTCATCCATCGCAACGCCAACGCCATCTTGTGCAAGACCCATGGTGTAAACACCGGTCTGGACGTCTTCGCCAGCTTTCATGGCGTCATATACAGCAACGTCCACACGCTTAAGCATCGAGGTCAGGACCTTGCCCGGGTGCAGGTGGTTCTGGTTGCTATCGACACCGATTGACAGGATGCCTTCGTCGGCTGCGGTTTGCAGAACGCCAACACCGGTACCGCCCGCAGCGGCGTAAATCACGTCAGCACCCTGGCTGATCTGTGCTTTCGTCAACTCCGAGCCCTTCACCGGGTCGTTCCATGCTGCAGGGGTGGTGCCTGTCATATTGGCAACAACGTTGATGTCCGGGTTTACGGACTTCGCGCCTTGTGCATAACCACAACCAAAGTGACGGATCAGAGGGATATCCATACCACCGATAAAGCCCACTGTGCCGGATTGGGACGCCATCGCCGCCATCATGCCGACCAGGTATGATCCTTCATGTTCGGCAAATCCGATCTGGCGAATGTTCGGGGCTTCCAGCCAGGTCACGTCGACCGCAACGAATTTGGTATCCGGATAGTCACCTGCCACTGCAGCCAATGGATCGGCCATGGCGAAGCCCATTGTGATAATCGGGTTTGCGCCCGCTTCGGCAAAGCGGCGAAGCGCTTGTTCGCGCTGCGCTTCCGACTGAAGCTCGATCTCGCGATAGCTTTTGCCGGTCTGTTCCGCCCAACGCTGAGCGCCATTATGCGCGGCTTCGTTGAACGATTTGTCGAACTTGCCACCCAGATCAAAGATAAGGGCCGGTTCTGCCATAGCAGCACCTGCTGTTAGTGCAACCGCAGCGGCTGCGCCCATCAAGGATTTCATAAATGTCATTTGTTACTCCCGTTGGCTGTTATCGGTCCGGGGCTTAATCGCCCGGTACCCACTCAGAGCGAGCATACCTGTTGTGATGGCGGGAATTGAAGCTGTTTGCAACAGCTTCGGTCAACACATTTTTGACCATATGGTCTAAAAAAGCGAATATTTTTCGCTCAGGGGGCGTTCCATGACGATCGCATCGGCGTTTGGGCCACTTTTGCGATGATAATAGGCTGCGCGATTGCCGCATGGCGTGTATCCGCAGGTTTGGTACAGAGAGATCGCCGAATGGTTATCTGAGGCAACGTCCAGAAATGCACGGATTGCACCGAGTTCTCGTGCCTTGGCGTGCCAGTCTGCCATGATGCGCCGCGCCAGCCCGCGTCTTTGATAGTCTGGACGTGTCGCGATCGTGAGCAGCTCGGCCTCTTCGCCGATCACTTGAATGAGAGCGAAAGACCGTTTGTCACCAACTACATGGGTAAAGCGATTGGCGATCAGATTGCTGAATTCTTCAGCGCTCCACGGGCGTGACTGTGTGAAGGCTGCGGCGTGGGTTTCTGCCATGTCCTGTGGTGTCATTCGTCCAAAAGCACCGGTGGTACATCGCTGGAGGGAGCCGCATCTGCAGGGCGGACATAAAGCGGAGCAGGTGGCGCTTGAACTGTCGTCCAACGACCAGCAGCCACCTGGGCGATCGCACGGGCCTGCTGTTCTGGGTCCTCGCAGAAATACAAGGGACCAATATCGTCAGCGGCATGACGTAAGGTCAGGTAAGGCGCGCGCCCCTTAGGCTGCACATAAACCTGATCGCGCGGTGCAGCTATCGCCGGGAGATGCCCGTCGGGCGCAATTTCCGCAACTGCATCAAACCCCGACACCCCAACCGCCGGCACACCAAGCCCAAGCGCCAACCCGCGCGCTGCGGATACCGAGATTCGGATGCCGGTGAAATTCCCGGGGCCGATTCCGACGGCGATCGCATCAAGGTGCCGCCATGTGCAATTGTTCCGGGTCAGGATTTCTTCAAGCAAGGGCATCAACCGTTCCGCCTGCCCACGAGTCATCGCCTCGGCGTGCGATGCGATAATCTTGCCCTCTCGCAGCAAAGCGGCCGCGCAATGCGCGGCCGATGTATCGAATGCCAAAATCGTCGGTTCAGACGGCAACAGGGCGAACCTCGGTCACTTCGGGGATATAGTGACGCAACAGGTTCTCGATCCCCATTTTCAGCGTTAGGGTCGAGGACGGACAGCCCGCGCAGGCTCCCTGCATGTGCAGATAAACAACGCCGCGGTCGAAGCCGTGGAAGGTGATGTCACCGCCGTCCTGAGCCACAGCAGGACGCACGCGGCTATCCAGCAGATCTTTGATCTGGTTGACAATCTCTGCATCTTCGCCGGTGTGTTCAGCGTGGCCCGAGGCGGTCTCTGCGCCTGCGCCCATAACCGGTTGGCCGGACTGGTAATGCTCCATCACAGCGCCGAGAATTGCGGGCTTGATGTGATCCCACTGCACGTCATCAGATTTGGTTACCGTGACAAAATCGTTGCCGAAGAACACGCCTGTTACGCCGTTTACACCGAATATGCGTTTGGCGAGCGGAGATTTTTCTGCAGCGTCGACGCTTGGAAAATCAGCGGTGCCTGCTTCCAGAACCGTCTGGCCGGGTAGGAATTTTAGTGTGGCCGGGTTGGGTGTGGATTCGGTTTGAATGAACATGGCGCGGCTCCGTCTAAGATGCACTTGATATGCGCGTCCGTGCGGGGGAAGTCAAGATTTGGAACCGTTCTAAATTGCGGCGGAGTAAGAAATCGCATCATCCAGACGATCATCACCCCAGAATAGCTCGTCCCCAATAACGAAACTCGGCGCACCAAAGATGTGTTTAGCCTTGGCCTGAGTAACTTGCTCGAACAAGGCAGCCTTGATCGCGGGGTCGCTTATCCGATCCATCAGATCAGTCGAAACGCCAGATTTGGTAAGGCACTCAACCAGAACCGCCGGATTCGATATATCACGACCGGAACCAAACTGCGCAGAATAGACAGTGCGTACAAAGGCTGCCCGTTGATCAGCTGGTTCGATCGCCAGCGCTAGCCTTGCTGCTTTCAAGCTGTTTTGCGGAAATGGCTCGGGACGCCGAAATGGTAAATCGCGCGCGGCGCAAAGCCGTTCCATGTCTCGCCACATGTACCGACCTTTTGCCGGGTAGAGGTTGAACGGCGAGTTGTTCCATCCCTGTTCAGCAAAGATCGGCCCCAGAAGGAATGGGTGCCATTCTATGGCAACTCCATATTCCGAAGCCGCCTGCTGGATACGCATCGCGCTGAGATAAGAATAGGTCGATGCGAAGTCGAACCAGAACTGCAGCTTCGCGGACATAAATTCACCTCAGGTGATGGCTTCCAGCTTCTCTTTGCTCAGATCGCCGGGCACGATAGTAATAGGAATGGGCAAACTTCCAGAGTTCCGGGTCAGTTGTGTCACCAACGGTCCGGGGCCTTTTTTGTCAGTACCTGCACCCAGAACCAATACGCCGATCTCGGGATCGGATTGGACATGTTCAATGATTTCGGCCACCGGATCGCCTTCACGGATTGCCAATTCGGGCTCGACACCCTGTTTGTCGCGCATCCATTTGGCGAACACCTCGAAATGGGCGTGAATACGTTCACGCGCTTCTTCGCGCATCACCTCGGCAACACCGATCCAGTGGTTGAATTCGTCCGGTGGAATTACCGAAAGAACCGTAACCCCGCCGCCAGTATGTGCCGCACGCATAGCGGCAAAGCGCATGGCGTTCAGGCATTCACGGCTGTCGTCCAGAACGACTAGGAACTTGCGCATGTTTGTCCTCGTTTGTTTTCGGGATCATGCCTCACAGGGTAAGCAGTGGCAACTGAAACAGAAAAGGAGCAGATCAGCAATTGCTTGCAGCCCAATCCCAGTACATCTCGCGTGTGCGACGGGCGATTGGGCCCACCTGATACTGGGTGTCATCCAGCGCGGTGATTGGCGTCACTTTGCTCATGTTACCGCTCATGAACACTTCGTCCGCGTCGTGAAAGTCATCGAAAGTCAGCACGGTTTCATGCACGGTTACCCCGTCGGCGCGCAGGTTTTTAATATGCCGCGCGCGTGTAATCCCGGCCAAGAATGTCCCATTGGGGATTGGAGTAAAAACCTCACCATCGCGCGCCATGAAGATATTTGCGGTCGCAGTCTCGGCCACATGCCCCATCGCGTCGGCCACAAGGGCGTTTGAAAAGCCCTTGCTGCGTGCCTCCTGCAACATCCGGGCATTGTTCGGATACAGGCACCCTGCCTTTGCGTTGACCACAGCGGATTCCAGAACAGGGCGGCGGAACCGAGTGGTTGTCAGCGTCGCCGAGGCGGTTTTGGGTGCCATTGGGATTTCTTCAAGACAGATGGCAAAGCCAGTGCTGTTTTCCTGAGGGACGATGGCGGTGTGATCCCCGTCGATGCCCCAATACATGGGGCGAATGTAAACGGCGGTGTCAGGTGCGTAACTCTGTAACCCTTCGTGAACCAGATCGACCATCTGTTCGGTTGTTACAGAAGGTGTCAGCATCAGCGCCTCGGCTGAACGGTTCACGCGGGCACAATGGGCATCCAGATCCGGGGTCATTCCATCAAAGTACCGGGCACCGTCAAACACCGATGAGCCCAGCCATGCGCCATGGTCAGCAGCGCGCATGATCGGTGCGTCCCCGTCATGCCATTGGCCGTTGAAATAGGTGCGGATGTTTTTGCCGACTGCCATTGCGCCCTCCCTCAAGCTTCGGGGAAACCTAGGTTGGGGCTGACGCAAGGTCCAGCAGATTATCCGTGGTGCTGAGGCAGCGCTTCGCGTTTGACCATGGTGCGCAAAGCGAAGTTTGATCGTAGGTTTCGAATGCCCGAAATTTTCATAAGCCGGTTTTCCAGAAATGCATCAAACGCATTGAGGTCTTTGGCAACCACGCGCAGCAGAATGTCGCGTGATCCGGTCATGAGGTAGCAATCCATCACCTCATCACAGCGGCGAATGGCCTTTTCGAAGGAATCGATGGCGTTGCGATCCTGTTTCTCCAACTCGACAGACACAAAGATTGTAACGCCGAATCCAAGCCGCTCGGGGTCGACCTGTGCGGCGTAGCCGGTGATAATCCCGTCCCGTTGCAGCCGATCCAAACGCCGTGCGCAGGGTGTCGGGGACAGCCCGACATGCTCCGCCAAATCGATGACAGTCATACGGCCATCGTTTTGAAGGGCGCGGATTATCTTGGAATCGATATCATCCATGGCGAAAAATTCCACAAAAGTTTCCAATTTTAGAGGTTAGCACCAAAAATTTCCCTGATATAGTGACAAAAGGGTGAAAATCACTCGACGATAGGTGGCAAACTCTCGGAAGCATTCCGGAGGAGAAGAATGGACATCACCATCGTAGACGCGCCAGAGCACGAGCGCGTGGTCGAATTCAAAGATAACTCACTTGGTCTATTGGGCTACATCGCGATCCACTCAACGCAACGTGGCCCCGCTGCGGGCGGTGTGCGCATGCGTCCTTATGGCCACCCAGCCGAGGCCCTGGACGATGCTTTGCGACTGGCGAGGGGCATGACGTTCAAGAACGCCGCGGCAGATCTGCCGCTCGGGGGAGGCAAGGCTGTCATTATCGGGGATCCTCATGAGGATAAATCACCTGAACTTTTGCAGGCCTTTGGGCGCGTGATTCAAGGTTTGAACGGTCTGTACTGGACGGCAGAAGATATGGGTATGACGCCTGCAGATATGGCGCATATCGGGTCTGAAACCGAATTTGTGGCTGGGCTGGCGGAAGGTGAGTTCGCCAGCGGTGATCCGTCTCCGATAACGGCGCGCGGGATATTCAATGCTATCCGGGTGACAGCGCAGCACCGGTTCAGGCTTTCTGGCCTTAAAGGCCTGACGGTATCGGTTCAGGGTCTTGGCCATGTAGGCGAGCATTTGTGCCAGTTGTTGCACGATTCTGGTGCGCAGTTAATCGTAACTGACATCGACACCCGGCAAGCGGCCCGCGTGGCCGAACGGTTTGCGGCACGGGTCGTTGCACCCGATGCGATCTACGGCGTTGAAGCGGATATCTTTGCGCCTTGTGCGATCGGCGGCATCCTGAACGAAACGAGTATTCCATTACTGAAAGTCGGCGCTGTGGCCGGAGGGGCAAATAATCAGTTGTCCAGCGATCGGGACGCGCAGTTGCTCCACGAGCGTGGCATTCTTTACGCCCCTGACTTCGTCGCCAATGGCGGTGGTATCGTGAATGTGGCGACGGAAATCCTCCGTGTCGCAGAGCGTGAAGCTTGGGTCGCCGGTAGGTTGCAGGCGCTGGAGCAGACGATGGATCGCATCCTGACACGGGCCAAAGCCGAAGCGGTCAGCCCGCACGAAGTTGCGGAATCCATCGTGCACGAGATGCTGAGCCTGCAGGCGGCATAAGAGCCGACGGAACGAAAAACGCCGCCCGAGAAAGGGCGGCGTTCTTTTTTGGATTGCGATCGCGTGGTCAGGACTTGCCCGCGCCGACCATCCCTACAATCTCGTAGGTCTGCTGCAGAATCGGGGCCGCGATTGCACGTGCCCGTTCAGCACCTCGGGCGAGAATCTGATCAATCTCGGCCTCTTCGCCCATCAGGCGCGCCATTTCGGTTGAAATGGGTGTGAGTTTCGAGACCGCAAGTTCTGCCAACATTGGCTTGAATTCACCGAATTGCTTCCCGCCAACCTCAGCCAGCACTTGTGCGGCCGTCTGGTCGCTAAGCGCGGCATAGATATTCACCAGATTGCGCGCCTCGGGACGGTCTTCAAGGCCATCGACCTCCGACGGCAAAGCGTCCGGATCGGTCTTGGCTTTACGGATCTTCTTGGCGATGGCATCGGCATCATCGGTCATGTTGATCCGCGTCATATCAGACGGGTCTGACGACGACATCTTCCGGGACCCGTCACGCAGGTTCATCACACGGGGCGCAGGCCCACCGATGACCGGTTCGGTCACCGGAAAGAAATCGACGCCATAGTCATGGTTGAACTTGATTGCGATGTCGCGCGTCAGTTCCAGATGTTGCTTCTGGTCTTCACCAACAGGCACATGGGTCGCGTGATAGACCAGAATGTCTGCCGCCATCAGGGCAGGATAGGCGAACAGACCCAAAGAGGCGTTCTGCGCATTCCTACCGGCCTTGTCCTTGAACTGTGTCATTCGCTGCATCCAGCCGATACGGGCGATGCAGTTGAAGATCCATGCCAGCTGAGTATGCTCGGGCACCTGGCTTTGATTGAACAGGATGGATTTCTCGGGATCCAGACCAGCGGCAATGAACCCCGCGCAAACTTCGCGGGTCTTTTCACGCAGACGATCCGGATCTTGCCAGACAGTAATCGCGTGGAGGTCGACCATGCAGTAGACGGTCTCGTATTCCGGTCCCTGCATATCCACGAAACGTTTGAGTGCACCCAGGTAATTACCCAAGTGCAGGTTTCCTGAAGGCTGGATGCCGGAAAACACGCGCGGCGTGAATTGGGTCTCGGTCATCGAAGGAAACTCCTGTCTGGAAAAATCAGCCCCCGTCGCTTACCCATGAGGCCAAGGGACGTCAACAGCCGCGAAAGGCCAGCCCAATGAGCAGTGAGCATTATACACCGCCCGTGAACCCTCTGCCGCCGGTCGTGGTGGCGCTGGTTCTGTTCATCATCGGGATTGAACTGGTCTTCATGCTGGGCAGCCGAGGGTTGGTCGGTGGCCCGACTGCAGTTGGTTGGCGGCTAGACGCGCTGCAGCAATATACGTTTTCGCCCGATATTTTTGATTGGATGATTCAGAACGGACGCTGGCCGTTCGAACATGTGATCCGCTTTGTCACCTATCCCTTTGTTCAGGCCAATTTCACGCAAGCAGTGTTTGTCTGCGTGTTTGTGCTGGCGATGGGTAAGATGGTTGCCGAGGTCTTTGGCAGTGTCGCCATGCTGATCATATTCGTCTTGTCCGGTGTCGGCGGAGCGTTGGCCTATGCGGTGCTGTTGAACCCGCCATATCCACTGGTTGGCGGGTTTCCTCCGGTTTATGGGCTAATCGGTGCGTTCACTTGGCTGCTATGGCGCAAGCTTTCTCTGGTGGGTGAAAACCAATCGCGCGCATTCAGCCTGATCGCGGTTCTTATGGGCATTCAGTTGCTGTTCGGTCTGATCTTCGGTGGGACCTCGGATTGGGTCGCCGATCTGGGCGGTTTTGCCACCGGGTTTGGTTTGTCTTTCTTTCTGGCTCCGGGTGGATGGGCGCGTATTCTTAGCAAAACCCGGCGGGATTGATGCGCCTTAGCTACGGCGCAGCGCTGTTCGGAATTCCGAAATCCTGAAGGCCCCCAAGAGGTGCCCCAATAGGAAGTAGGCCACCGCCGCAGTTACAATGAGCACGATCAGCGCAAGGTAACGCCAGCCTGGTACGCCGAACGTCGAGCCGAAGAGGTTAATGGCCGTAAACAACACCACCCCCATGCCAGCCGATGCCGCCACGACCCGCCAGATCCGCTGTTTGAACCGGTCATCAAATCGGGCTTCGTCGCCCATTCTGCGCGCGCCGATTGCAAGCAGCGCAACCATGGCCCAGCCAGCAGTCGACGCTGCGATTGCGGGCGCAATCCACCCGAAAATGGGATAAAGCCCAAAGGCAAGCCCGGCATTCACCACCATCGCAACCACAGCGTATCGAAACGGTGATTTGGTATCCTCGCGGGCGAAGAACAACGGTTGCAGCAGCTTCTGCAGCATGAATGCGGGCAGCCCGATACCATAGATGGCCACGGCCAAGGCGGTCGCCGCTGTATCTTCGGCGCTGAACTGGCCACGTTGGAACAGGACCGAGACCAACGGGCCGGGGATGATCATAAAGGCGACTGTCGAAGGCAAGGTCAGCAGCAGAGTAAACTCTCCGGCCCGTGAAAAGGCATTGCGTGCTCCATCTTTGTCGTCTGCACGCAGGCGGCGTGACAGGTCGGGTAACAGCACGATGCCGACGGCGATGCCAACCACTCCGAGCGGCAGTTGATACAAACGATCTGCGGCAAACAGCCAACTGACTGCCTTTTCGGTTTTTGATGCCACAAGCTGTCCGACCACAAGATTGACTTGCGTTACGCCCATGGCCAACGCCGCAGGAACCGCGATCCGCACCATGCGGCGCATTTCCGGGCTGAGCTTTGGCCAACCGGGCCGAATGCGAATTCCCGCGCGTTCAGTCGCAATCCAGACAAGCGCTAATTGCGCGATGCCTGCGACTGGGATGACCGCGATGAGCAAGCGTATGATTTCTCCACCAGATATCGCGCCAAAGATTAACGCGGAGCAGGCGAATATGTTCAGCAGCACAGGAGCGGCGGCTGCAGCGGCGAAGCGCCCGGTAGCGTTCAATACTCCGGAAAACAGCGCAGCGAGGGACATAAACAGGATGTAGGGGAACACGACGTAACCATAATCCACCGCCAGATCGAAGCGTTCATCACCATAGAATCCTTCGGCGGTTATCCAAACCAACGCGGGCATGAAGACCATCGCCAGACCGACTAGCGCGAGCACCGCCACTGCCAACAGGTTAAACGCATCCTGTGCGAAACCTTCGGCGTCTTCACCGCCTTCAAGGCGTTTTGAAAACATTGGAACAAAGGCTGCGTTGAATGCGCCCTCGGCAAAGAAGCGGCGGAACATATTGGGTAGTCGGAAGGCTGCGACGAAAGCGTCCATCACCGGTCCGGGCCCGATATAAGCGGTCAGCAGGATTTCCCGCAAGAAGCCCAGAATGCGGCTTGCCAAGGTCCAGAACCCAACGGTGAAAAAGCCCGAAATCAGGCGGATCGGCTTCATGATGCGGCCCGCTCGGCACCTTCGGTGATGGCCGCGCGCAGCTTGGCTTCCAACCCGCGTTGCTTGGCCTCAGAGTGGTATTTCAGGCCGAACATATCCTTGACATAGAACGTGTCGACCACCTGTTCGCCATAGGTGGCGATCACCGCGTTCGCGATATAGACATTGGCGGCTGCCATCGTGCGCGTCAAATCATATAGCAGTCCGGGCCGGTCGCGGGTGTCGACTTCGATGATCGTGTAAATCTCTGAACCTTCGTTGTCGAAGGTGATATGGGTCGGGACGTTGAAGGCGCGTTCGCGCTTCTTGATCTTGTCGCGGGATTTCAATGCGTCCCGTGCGACCACCTCACCCCTGAGTGTCTTGTGAATCATCTGGGCCAGCCGAGGCAGGCGCGTGGCCTCGAAGGGATGGCCCTCGGCGTCCTGAACCCAGAACGCATCAGTTACATACCCGTCTTTCGTCGTATAGCTGCGGGCATCAACCACATTGGCTCCGACAAGGGCAAGTGCCCCCGCAATGCGAGAAAAAATACCCGGATGATCACCCATGGCAAAACACGCGCGGGTGGCGTCGCGATCCTCATCCGGATGCAGACGGATTTCTACGTCACCAGGATCGCCGCTGTCCTCCAGCGATTTCAACATTTCCGCGAATTCGACATGTGTCGAAAGGTTCAATCCCTGCCAATATGGATCATAATGCCGCCCGGTTTCGGTTTTCAGGTCAGATTTGGACCAGTTTTCCAATTCGGCCCGCAACTGCTTTTTCGCACCATCTCCACGATTGGCTCGGTTAAGCGCCTCCATCCCGGATTCCAGTGCGTGTTTGGTGTCAGCATGCAAAGCGCGCAGCAATGTAGCCTTCCAGTTGTTCCAGGTCGTTGGTCCGACACCGCGGATGTCACAGACTGTCAGCACCGTCAGCAAGTCCAGCCGTTTGACGGTTGCAACAGCTTTCGCGAAATCGCGGATTGTGCGCGGGTCTGAGATGTCGCGTTTTTGCGCCATATCGGACATCAGCAAGTGATAGCGTACAAGCCATTCGACGGTTTCAGAATCCGCCTTGCTCAGCCCTAATCGTGGTGCCACTTTGCGCGCGATTTGCGCACCCAGAATCGAATGATCTTCGGGGCGTCCTTTGCCGATGTCGTGCAGCAACAGAGCCACGTATAGAACCTTTCGGCTAACACCACCCTCCAGGATGGATGACGCCAAGGGCAGTTCCTCGATTAACTCTCCTCGCTCGATCTGCGCCAAATTGACGATGCACTGGATCGTATGCTCGTCCACCGTATAGCTGTGATACATATTGAACTGCATCATCGCCACGATGTGCTCAAACTCGGGCAAAAAGGCTGACAGAACCCCCAACTCGTTCATTCGTCGCAGGGCACGTTCGGGGTTGCCGTGTTTCAGCATCAGATCAAGAAAGATGCGCCGCGCCTCTTTGTCGTTGCGCATCTCATCGTCGATCAGGTTCAGGTTGGCCGTTACCAACCGCATTGCGTCGGGATGGATCAGCATTCCCGTGCGCAAACCCTCTTCGAACAACCGTAACAGGTTGACCTTGTCTGACAGGAACGTGTCAGGGTCCGCGATATCCAGACGGCCATGGACCACGCGGTAACCGGCCTTGACGCGGGGGCGACGGCGGAAAATACGTTCCAGCAAGGCCGCGCCCTTCATGTGCGAGGCTTCCAGTTTGGTCAGGAAAATCCGTGTCAATTCGCCCACACGGGTGGCTTCGCGGAAATAGCGTTGCATGAACACCTCGACGGCGCGCCGACCGGCGCGGTCTTGATATCCCATACGATCGGCCACCTCGACCTGCAGATCGAAGGTCAGTTGTTCCGTCGCGCGGCCTGTCACCAGATGCAAATGAGACCTGACGGCCCAGAGGAATTCTTCGGCTTGCGCGAACTCGTCAAACTCTTCGGGCGTAAAGAGGCCCATAGGGACCAGTTCGGCCACATCCGTTACGCCATAGATATATTTTGCGATCCAGTAGAGCGATTGCAGGTCGCGCAAGCCGCCCTTGCCCTCTTTGACATTGGGTTCGACCATATAGCGTTCACCCTGCTTCAGGTGCCGCTCATCGCGCTCTTTCAGCTTGGCTTCGATAAATTCCCGCTCGGTGCCTTTGAAAAGATCGATCTTCAGGCGCGCTTCAAGTTCTTGCGCAAGGGGCTGATCCCCGACGAGATACCGTTGTTCCAGCATGGCGGTACGGATGGTGAAGTCATCGGCCCCCAGACGCAGGCAATCTTTGATCGTGCGTGAAGAGTGACCGACCTTCAGCCGCAGATCCCAGAGAATATAGAGCATGGATTCGATCACGCTCTCGGCCCAGGCGGTGATTTTGTACGGCGTCAGAAAAAGCAGATCTACATCGGATGACGGGGCCATCTCGCCCCGGCCATAACCTCCCACTGCCAGCACGGCGATTTTCTCGCCTTGCGTGGGATTTGCCAGCGGATGCAGATGCTCGCTGGCGATGCGCATCGCTGTGCCGACCATCTGGTCCGTCAGATAGGTATAGGAATGCGTCAGCGGCAGTGCATCAAATGGGCGCTCGGCAAAGGCGTCCGCAATCGCCTTGCGGCCTGTCTTTTGCGCCTCTCGCAGTATGCGCACCGTCTCGGCGCGCAAGGCTGCGTTGTCCGAACTGTTTTCAACAGCGGCGGACAGGTTGGCATTGACCTCGGCGTTGTTAAAAATCTCGTCAGCCGCGCAGATCAGATTGACATCGGGCGCAGAGCCCTGCGCCGGTCGATTAGAATCCGGCGCCAGAGAAGCTTTGTGGGGCAGGGTCAATCACAACCACCTGTTTGTTCTGGATCGTGGCAACAGCCAGACCGCGTTCGTTCGTACCGTTCGGCTGCAGGCGGAAAATACCGCCGACACCCTGAAAACCGGCGTTCTGGGTTAATGCTGCACCTGTCAACGCGTTCGATTTGCCCTGGCTAACCAAGGCTCCGATCGCAGCGATTCCGTCATAGGCAAGCCCGCTGATCGGGTGTGGTGCCTCACCGTAGGTGTTGTTGTAACGCTGGCGATACGCCTGTGCCTTTGCCGGATCGGGAAGTGCGAACCAGCCACCTTGTACGCCAGGCAATTCCAGCGTTTGAGCTGGAATGTCCCAACGTGTCAGGCCGATATACTGAGTTGTCGCAGGAGACACACCAGCCTCGGGCAACAACTGGCTGTAAAGCGGCAGCGCGCCTGCGGTTGTCGCGGTCAGGAAAATCGAATCTGCGCCGGTCGAATCGACCGTTGCTTTAATCGCCGAAACAGAATCGATCACGCCCTGCTGAGACCGGTCATATCCAACTGTGCCCGCATTGTTGACGCGGCTGTTGCTGAGCGCGGCAGCGATGGCAGACTGGCCTAGCTGGCCCGCTGAGTCATTGCTGTGCACAATGACAGTACTGTTTTTACCCTGCTGCCCGGCGTAGTTCACCAGCCTGTTGGCCGTGTTCTGGAAAGTGGGGCCAAGCACATAGACATTGCCGCCCGCAATGCTGGTGTTGTTCGAGAAGGACAGCACGTTCACATTGTTGTTTAGCACCGCAAGTCCTGCCGCGTTTGCGGCTTGTGCGTACACTGGCCCAAGAATGATCTTGGCCCCGTCCGCTACAGCTTGCTGTGCAACCGCCGAGGCCGTTCCGGCATTGCCGGCCGTGTCGTAGACGCGCAGATCAATCTTGACGTTCGGCAAATCCGCTATAGCCAGCCGCGCTGCGTTCTCAAGGCTACGGGCAAGGGCCGCATCGCCAGACTGAGGTGATCCGCTTGGGACCAACAGGGCCACCGGAACCGGGTCAGAGGTGTCGATCGAGGGGCCTCCGCTGATGCCGCCGACTTCACAGGCGGCCAGAAAAGCGGCCGTGGCCAGTACTATGGCGGATTTCGCCAGTTTGCGCGCGGGCTTGCAAACGGTAAACATCTAAAAGAAAACTCCCTGATCCGGCGTCTGAGGGCACCTTGGTCTATTGAACCGCGATAATAAACGTCACGCTGTGAGGGTCCAGCTTTGAATTTCCAAAAGATCAGATTGGCCGCTGGGCTGTACTTTATTGCCACCCCAATCGGGACGGCACGCGATATTACGCTCAGGGCGCTCGATGTTTTGGCCTCGGCGGACATGATTGCTGCCGAAGATACACGCAGCTTGCGACGTTTGATGGAAATCCATGGCGTGCCGCTCGAAGGGCGCCGTATATTGGCCTATCACGATCACAGCGGCGCGGGCGCGCGGGGCAAAATACTTGAGGCGCTGGAACAAGGGCAATCGGTGGCTTACGCGTCCGAGGCGGGAATGCCGCTGATCGCCGATCCCGGCTATGATTTGGGCCGTCAGGCGGCTGAGGCTGGGCACAACGTGACATGTGCTCCGGGACCGTCTGCTGTTTTGACGGCGCTGACATTGGCGGGGCTTCCCACGGATGCATTTTTCTTTGCCGGGTTCTTGCCCAATGCCTCTGGCGCACGGCGTTCACGAATCGAATCCCTGCGCAGCGTCCCCGGAACGCTTGTCTTCTATGAATCGCCGAAGCGCGTGGCTGCCTGCCTCTCTGATCTCGCGGATATTTTGGGTGGAGACCGACAGGCGGCCCTGTGCCGTGAACTCACCAAAAAGTTTGAAGAAACTCGCCGAGGGACGCTCGCTGATCTGGCAACAGAGTACGAGGGCTTATCGGTTAAGGGCGAGGTGGTTCTGCTTGTGGATCGCGCCCATTCGCAATCTGTTAAGGACTCTGACGTAGAAGAGGCATTGATAAAAGCATTGCAAACGCATTCGGTGCGTGATGCGGCAGATCTGGTGTCAGAGATGTTCAGCCTGCCGCGCCGTCCGATCTATCAGATGGCTCTGAAGCTGGGAAAGGGATGATATGGCACAGAGATCCGTTCGGGGTTCTGTATCTTATCACGCTGGACAATCCGCCGAACTTTGCGTGGCCGCCGAATACGTGCGACGGGGTTATTCAATCGCAAGACGCAGGTGGTGCGGTGCTGGCGGTGAAATAGATCTGATCGCGCGCAACGCAGATGGGTTGGTCTTCATTGAGGTTAAGAAAAGCCGTAGTTTTGACCGTGCAGCCGCTCGGATTAGTCGCCGACAGATGGATCGAATTTGCGCATCCGCTGCCCAGTTTCTTGAACAGGAGCCTGCTGGTCAGCTGACGAATACTCGGTTTGATGCGGCACTGGTTGATGACACTGGAACTGTTCAAATCATCGAAAACGCCTTTGGTTTGGACTGACCCCCATTGAACCCGTCAAGCCTCTGCGCCATGTATCGAGCGTGGAATTGAGGGATACACCATGAAGATCGCCTTTCAGATGGACCCAATCGGGGCCGTGGATATCAACGCCGACAGCTCTTTCCGTCTGGCAGAAGAGGCTCAGGTGCGCGGCCACCAGCTGTTTTTTTATGGCCCGGATCAACTGGCTTACCAGGAAGGCAAGATCACGGCGCGCGGCCATGACATGACGGTGCAACGAGTCGCTGGCAACCCGGCAGTGTTGGGCCCTGAGCGTGAAGTGGACCTTGCTGAATTTGATGTCGTCTGGCTGCGCCAAGACCCCCCGTTTGACATGCACTACATCACCTCGACCCATTTGCTTGACCGGCTAAAGGGGCAGGCCCTGGTGGTTAACGATCCGTTTTGGGTGCGAAACTATCCCGAAAAGCTGCTGGTTCTGGATTTCCCTGAACTGACTCCGCCCACCACGATTGCGCGGGATTTGCGAACCATCAAGGCGTTCAAGGAAAAGCATGGCGATATCATCCTCAAGCCGCTTTACGGCAACGGAGGTGCTGGCGTATTCCGTCTTGATGCGAATGACCGCAACCTGACATCGCTACATGAGCTGTTCACCGGCTTTTCTCGTGAGCCTCTGATCGCGCAGAAATTCCTGCCCGATGTGCGCAATGGCGACAAGCGGGTCATACTTGTCGATGGGGAGCCAGTGGGCGCCATCAACCGGGTTCCGGCTGAGGGCGAGACCCGCTCGAACATGCATGTGGGCGGGCGCCCCGAGAAAATCGGCCTGTCCGAGCGAGATATGGAAATCTGCGCTGCGATCGGACCGTTATTGAAGGAACGTGGTCAGATCTTTGTGGGGATCGATGTAATTGGCGACTACCTGACCGAGATCAACGTGACCTCACCCACTGGTATTCAGGAGCTTGAGCGGTTCAATAGCGTGAACATCGCCGAGAAAATCTGGCAAGCGATTGAGGCGAAACTTTAAGCTCCTGCTTTGGCGCTGATGCGAAAGCTCAGCGCCTCGGCGACATGGGGGCGGCGCACATCCGGCTCACCTTCGAGATCGGCAATGGTGCGGGCCACGCGTAGGATGCGGTGAAAGGCGCGGGCCGACAGGCCAAAGCGTTCCGCGGCTTTCAGTAATAGTTCTTTGCCCTGGGCATCAGGGGCGGCGATTTCTTCCAGCACATTGCCTTCGACATCTGCGTTTTGACGGGTATTTGGCGTGTCGCGAAAGCGATCTGCTTGTATGGCGCGCGCCGCTTCAACCCGCTCTGCGACGGTCGCAGAGCTGTCGCCGGTAGGCGGCAGGTCGAGATCGGTAAATCCGACCGGAGGGACTTCGATGCGCAAATCGAACCGGTCCATCAACGGCCCTGAGATACGCCCCAAGTAATCCTCACCACAGACCGGCGCGCGTGAACAGGCGCGGGACGGGTCCGTAAGGTATCCGCATTTACACGGGTTCGCGGCGGCTACCAGCATAAAGCGGCATGGGTATTTCACATGGGCGTTGGCGCGGGCGACCATTACCTCGCCGGTTTCAATAGGTTGGCGCAGGGTTTCCAAAACGGTACGCGGAAATTCGGGGAATTCGTCCATGAACAGGACGCCGTTATGCGCCAATGATATCTCTCCGGGTTTCGCGCCTTTGCCACCGCCCACGATCGCGGCCATCGAAGCGGTATGGTGCGGCTCGCGAAACGGTCTGGCGCGGCTGATGCCACCTTCGTCCAGTAAGCCGCAAAGCGACTGGATCATCGATGTCTCTAAAGCTTCGACCGGGCTCAGAGGCGGCAAAATACTCGGCAGACGCGCCGCCAGCATGGATTTGCCGGAACCCGGTGTCCCGATCATGATCAAATGATGCCGCCCGGCGGCGGCGATTTCCAAGGCGCGTTTGGCGCGCTCTTGCCCCTTCACGTCCCGCAGGTCCCGTGCATTGGGTGATAGTTTCACTTCGCCCGGTGTCGCAGCGGGCAGCGCAGACTGACCGGTAAAGTGCCGCACCACATCCCCAAGCGAGCCCGCTCCGATCACCTGAGTGGCGTCAACCCACGCGGCTTCGGCGCTAGAGGCGCTGGGACAAAGCAAGCTGCGATCATCGGCGGCTGCAGTCATGGCAGCGGGCAGCGCGCCGACGACGGGTACCAGAGAACCATCCAAAGACAACTCGCCCAACGCGACAGCGCCCTCAGCAGCATCCGCTGGAATGATTTCCAACGCAGTCAACAAAGCGACGGCGATAGGCAGGTCGAAATGGCTGCCCTCTTTGGGCAGATCGGCAGGCGAAAGGTTAATCGTGATCCGTTTCGACGGCAGCGCGATCGCCATCGAACTTAGCGCACTACGAACACGGTCCCGTGCTTCGGAGACTGCCTTGTCCGGCAATCCCACGATGGAAAAGGCCGGAAGGCCCGGTGAGACGGCGCATTGCACCTCGACCGGGCGGGCATCGACCCCTTGAAAGGCAACGGTGTGGGCGCGGGCGACCATGGCAATCCTGTTCTTGGTTAACAGGACGTTGCTGCCATGGCTGCAGTTTAAGAATCGTTAACGTCAGCAACCATCGCCGTAAATTTTGGCCACGCCTCAGGGTCGGCAATGGTCTTGTCTCGGCAAAACGGATTACAAAAGCCCCAAATCTTGCCATCGAGTTCCAGATAGTCTTGTACAGGCTTGCCGGAATAGGGGCAGGCTGTGTTGACCGAGGGGCCGTTGCTGACCGCCAATGCCCCTGAATCCCCGCCAATTGGCCAGCTGTGTGCGGGAAGGACTTGCGTATACGGGAAGGGCTCATACGCGACCGTCATGCCCATGGCGCGCCATTGCCGAACTGCGATATCAGAGAGCAGGTGCATGCAGTATGCACGATTGACCTCGGACACGGGCAGGCCATAGCCGACAATTCGCGCAGCGACCGGCGTGTAGAAAACATCAGCCAGAGAATAGGCACCAAACAGCGGGCCCGACGCGGCGCCAGAGACCTTCCGTGCATGGGCCCAGAGGGTTTCAATCCGCTGCAAATCAGTCATCGTTTCAGGTGAAGGTTTGAACCCTTCCCAGCAATGTTTCAACTGCATGGGGCATTGCCCCCGCAGCGCTGTGAAACCGGCAACCATTTCAGCACAAAGCCACCGGGCTGTGGCGCGCGCGGCGGGGTTTGACGGCCAAAGCCCTGCTTCGGGGTGGCGTTCGGCCAATGTCTCTGCCATCGCGAGGCTTTCGCCGATCACGGTTCCATCTGGAAGACGCAGCGCAGGAACAAGGCGCGCCGGGGCCAGTGGTTCCATATCCGCCGCCATTGTGCCGGAATAAAGGCCAATCATGTGGGTGCGGTATGGCAGGCCGAATTTCTCAAGCATCAGCCATCCGCGCATGGACCAGCTCGAGAACAACCGGTCACCGATAAAGAGATCATATGTCATACGGCAACGATGTCGGACAGAGACGCGTCGGTAAATCAGAGATTTGTGCGCAACCTTATCACGGTCGGTGATTAATCCGACCTACAGTCCAACCATCGTTATGGCGCGTGATCTCGGTGACGGACAGGTTGTCGATGCGGTGACCAAACGCGTGTTGGGCGTCCACGTCCATAGCGCGTTGGACCTGAGTCAGGATCACTCCGAAATGGGCGACTAGGATTAGGTCACATCCGGTATGGGCCGCGATCAGGGTGTCGACGACCCTATCGACACGCGCGCGGACCTCATTCCAGCTTTCCCCGTTTGGAGGCCTGGCCTCGCCCGGATTATCCCAGTAGGCAAAGCAAAGCTCGGGGTCTTCCGCCTCGATCTCGGCGAAGGGGCGCATCTCCCAGTTGCCGAAATTGATTTCGCGCAGATCGCGGTGGTGCGGAAGGCGGAGGCGCGTGCCTTGAATGGCGCTGGCCGTATCGCTGGCGCGTGACAAGTCTGATGAGATTACGACGGCATTGGAAGGCAGATGCGCATCAAGCCGTGCAATCGCGGCCTCATCACTCAAGTCGGCAGGAAGGTCGGACCAGCCTACCATAGTTTTAGCATGGGTGGGGCCGTGCCGTACCAAATGCAGGCGCGTCATAGGGGTTGCCCTTTGAGAACCAGCGGCAGCCCGGCCGTAACCTGCACCACCCGATCTGCCTGCGCAGCCAGAGCGATGTTCAGCCGTCCCTGAGCCTCGCGAAACCGGCGGGAAAGCGCGTTGTCGGGGACGATCCCGTGGCCGACTTCGTTTGATACCACGACGATCTGGGCGGTACAGGTCTTCATCGCCTCAAGCAGCCCGGCCTGTGCTTCCTCTAGGTTATTCTCTGCCAGCAGGTGATTTGTCAGCCACATGGTTGCACAATCGATCAGGCAAATCTGATCATTTGTCAGCTTGGCGAGTTCCGGCGATAGATCAAATGGCGCTTCGATCGTCGTCCACCCGCTGCCGCGTTGTGCAATATGTTGCCTGATTTTTAGGCGCATCTCGTCATCAAACACTTGTGATGTCGCAAGGTAAACGCGACTTTTCCCAGTTGAAACAGCAAGTTGCTCCGCAAAAGCAGATTTTCCGGATGCAGCGCCGCCTAGGATAAAGGTTAAATCGGCATGCACTTTTATTACCTTTCTGGTGATCCACCCGGTTTTGTCCTGCGTATCGACCACAAGTCGGCAAGGCAAGCCCGGCCCATCGCCTGTGATAAAAGGGGAGAATTGCATGGCACTCGACAACGCACATGATTTTTCGATGTCCCGGCAGGCAATGAAGGCCGAGCTGCTGGATGCGGAGACTGAATTGAAACTGGCCTATGCCTGGCGCGACGAACGCGATGAGCAGGCGCTGCATCGCCTCATTACAGCTTATATGCGGCTGGCGATATCAATGGCGGCGAAATTCAAACGCTACGGCGCGCCGATGAATGATCTGATTCAGGAGGCGGGACTGGGCTTGATGAAAGCCGCCGACAAGTTCGATCCGGATCGGGGTGTGCGGTTTTCAACGTATGCAGTGTGGTGGATCAAGGCCAGCATTCAGGATTACGTGATGCGCAATTGGTCGATGGTGCGCACTGGTTCGACCTCTTCCCAGAAATCGCTGTTCTTCAACATGCGTCGGGTACAGGCGCGTCTGGAGCGCGAAGCCGCGACTGAGGGGCTGGAGCTGGATCGCCATCAGTTGCATCAGAAGATTGCCGCCGAAATCGGAGTCCCGCTGCGTGATGTCGAGATGATGGAAGGCCGTCTGGCAGGGTCCGATTTCTCGCTGAATGCGGTGCAGTCTGCAGATGAGGACGGGCGCGAGTGGATTGATGCGCTGGAAGATGACAGCGAACAAGCCGCCGAGGTAGTAGAGAACAGCCACGACAACCAGCAACTGCGCGAATGGCTGGTGGCGGCGATGCAAGCTTTGAACGATCGCGAGCGGTTTATCGTTCGCGAAAGAAAACTGCGTGAGCCTGCCCGGACGCTGGAAAGTCTTGGGAAAGAGCTTGGCCTGTCGAAAGAGCGTGTGCGCCAGCTCGAGGCGGCAGCGTTCACAAAGATGCGCAAGAACCTTGAAGCGCAATCGCGCGAGGTGCAACACTTCTTCGCATGAAACCTCTTGCGATTCTTACAGCTTTTGTGTTGCTCGCCACTTTGCCTCAAACGGTTCGAGCTGCTGAATTTATCCCTCAGGACGTGTTGGCCGACATGCGGGCCGCGGATGTCGTCATTCTGGGCGAGATACATGACAACCCTCAGCATCATCTGGTCCAAGCCGAAGCAGTTGAAGCAATCACGCCCACGGCGGTTGTCTGGGAGATGGTGACCGAAGAAGGTGCTCAGCGGTTGGCTCAAAAAGCGGCAACCAATCCCGAGGAGCTGTCCCGAATTCTGCGCTGGGCAGAATCCGGTTGGCCGCCTCTCAGAATGTACTACCCCATTTTTCAGGCCGCGGATGTGCCGGTGTATGGCGCGATGGTTCCGCGTGAAGCGGCCCGCGCTGCTATGGAACGCGGGGCGGCCACAGCGTTGGGGGCTGATGCGGCCAGATATGGATTGACTGTACCTCTGTCGGATGAAGATCAAGCCGCACGCGAGGCTGATCAACTGGCGGCACATTGCGACGCATTGCCCGCTGAAGTTCTACCGCAGATGGTAGCCATTCAACGTCTGAGGGACGCTGTGTTGACCCGAGCCATTCTGCGCGCCACCGACGAAACTGGTGGGCCTGTCGCGGTCATCACTGGCAATGGCCATGCCCGTAAGGATCGCGGAATTCCGACTTTTCTGTCGCGACTGCGCCCCGGTTTGAAGGTCTTTGTACTTGGACAATCCGAAGATGGGGTCGTGAGCGGGGATTTTGATGCTGTTATCGATAGCCCCACAGTCGAGCGAGAAGACCCCTGCAAAGCCTTTGAGGTGCAGAATTAACTGCTGGAACTGCCCGCCAGCGTTGCCTAATGTCAGGGCCGACCGGGACGGGAAGGGCGAGCCATGCTGTCATCGAAACGTATTCTGCTGATTATCGGCGGTGGGATTGCGGCCTACAAGTCGCTGGACCTGATCCGGCGGTTGCGGGAACGTGGTGCGGCGGTCACGCCGGTTTTGACGCGTGCTGCCGAAGAATTCGTAACTCCGTTATCCGTGTCTGCCCTCGCCGGTGAAAAGGTCTATCGAGATATCTTTGATCTGACCGATGAAGCTGAGATGGGTCATATTCAGCTTTCCCGTTCGGCTGATCTGATCGTGGTTGCTCCGGCAACGGCCGATCTGATGGGTAAGATGGCAGGCGGGTTAGCTAATGATCTGGCCTCGACCCTTTTGATGGCGACCGATACGCCGGTTCTGTGTGCGCCTGCGATGAATGTCCGCATGTGGGAGCATCCCGCAACCCGGCGCAACCATGCGCAACTGGAAGCAGACGGCGTGCGTTTTGTCGGCCCGAACGAAGGCGATATGGCTTGCGGTGAATACGGTCCGGGCCGCATGTCGGAGCCACTTGAAATTGTCGCGGCGATCAAGGCGCAGTTCGGGGATGGGCCTTTGGCTGGCAAACGTATTCTGGTGACATCGGGTCCGACACATGAACCAATTGATCCGGTACGATACATCGCCAACCGATCGTCGGGCGCTCAGGGAACAGCCGTTGCACGCGCGCTATCTGCGCTGGGGGCCGATGTTACATTTATCACGGGTCCGGCTGACGTGCCTCCTCCAGACGGCGTGAAGGTCGTGCGTGTAGAGACCGCGCTGCAAATGTCGGATGCGGTCGACGCAGCGCTTCCGGTGGATGCGGGGGTATTTGCAGCTGCAGTGGCCGATTGGCGGGTATCCAGTGCCTCGGACCGGAAGCTGAAGAAAAGCCGCGACGGGGTGCCCGCGCTAGAGTTTGCCGAGAATCCTGACATTTTGAAGCGCATCGCGCGAATGGGAAATGGCAGGCCCGTTTTGGTGGTGGGTTTTGCCGCCGAAACAGACAACGTGATCGAACATGCTACGGCCAAACGTGCCCGCAAGGGCTGTGACTGGATAGTTGCGAATGATGTCAGTCCCGCGACAGGTATCATGGGCGGTTCTGAGAATGCGGTGATCCTGATCTCAGAGCAAGGTGCCGAAGAATGGCCGCGTATGGGCAAGGATGATGTGGCAAAGCGGTTGGCAGCCAAGATCGCTGGCGCGTTGACCAGATAGCAGCCATAAAGACAAGAGGTACAGGTATGGTGGCAATTCGCGTGATCCGAGAGGAGGGGGCTGACCCGTTGGTGCCATTGCCTTCATACGAAACCGCGGGTGCTGCCGGGGCGGATGTGCGCGCCAATCTGCCGGATGGTACGTCTATTATTCTGGAACCGGGCCGTCGTGCGCTGATACCGACAGGCCTTAGGATCGAAATTCCGCAGGGGTTCGAGGTTCAGGTGCGTCCACGATCGGGCCTTGCCTTGAAACACGGGATCACCTTGCCCAACACTCCGGGTACAATCGACAGCGACTATCGCGGGCCATTGGGCGTGATCGTGATGAATGCGGGTCAGGAACCGTTCGAGATTACGCATGGCGAACGTATCGCGCAACTGATCGTCGCACCGGTGGTGCAGGCCATGTTCCAGGACGTTGAGGCTCTGACCGAGACTGATCGCGGCGCGGGCGGGTTCGGTTCAACCGGGCGGGGCTGATGCTGCTGGTTCTGATCCTTGCTGCCGGGCTTTGGGGTGTTGGCTATATTGCCGGGGTGTCGCGCAGCGCGCGGCTGGTTTCTGTTGGCGCGCTCTTGACGGGCGTGATTATTGCTCAACTTCTGCTGCCCGAGGGTAACCCGTTGCGTCAGGCGACCGGTGGGTCGGCAGCGATGTGGCTGATCCTCGCTGGAGCGGCTGTGCTGGTGCTGCTTTATGGGCGGGGTTTGAAGGCGTTGCGAAATCGCGCCGCGTCCGGCCAGACGTCGGAGCCCGCCAAGCCATCCGAACAGTTCAGCGAGACCGAGCTTGAACGCTATGCCCGCCACATCGTTCTGCGTGAACTGGGCGGTCCCGGCCAAAAGCGAATGAAACAGGCGCGCGTGCTGGTAATCGGTGCGGGGGGGCTCGGCGCGCCCGCCCTGCAATATTTGGCTGCCGCCGGAGTGGGAACAATCGGCGTAATCGACGATGACGAGGTCGAGAACGCGAACCTGCAGCGGCAGGTTATTCACCGCGATGCTGATATCGGTATGCCCAAGGTGTTTTCAGCCCAGCAGTCTATGTTGGCGCAGAATCCCAATGTGATTGTCTTGCCTTATCATCGCCGTCTGACCGAAGAGATTGCAACAGATCTGTTCGCTGATTTCGATTTGATCCTTGACGGCACTGACAATTTCGATACCCGCTACCTAGCCAACCGAACGGCCGTTGCGTTGGGCAAACCGCTGATCTCGGGGGCGCTTTCGCAATGGGAAGGGCAGCTGAGTGTGTTCGATCCCGCCACAACCGGCCCGTGCTATCAGTGCATTTTCCCCGAAGCGCCTGCCGCCGGCCTTGCACCTTCTTGCGCCGAAGCTGGAGTAATCGGCCCACTGCCGGGTGTGGTCGGCTCGATGATGGCGGTTGAGGCGATCAAGGTGATCACCGGCGCCGGGCAGGCATTGCGAGGTGAGATGTTGATCTACGATGCGCTATACGGCGAAAGCCGCAAGATCACCCTGGCGCGTCGCACCGATTGCCCGATCTGCGGGGCATCTCATTAAGGTGGGCTCAAATTTTCGGCTAGCTCTGGATCATTTCGACGGACGGTCTTAGCTATGAGGTCAAAGGAGACCTCAATGACCAATCCGATCCTTTCTGACTGGAACACGCCTTTCGAAATCGCACCGTTTGACACAATCTCGGATGATGATTTTTCCCCCGCGCTGAAACAGGCGATGCACGCACATGATGCCGAGATTGAGGCGATAGCAGCGAGCCCGGACACGCCCACATTCGCCAATACGATCGAAGCGCTGGAGGCTGCAGGCGAGCAGATGGATAAGGTTCTGTCGGTCTTTTTCACCGTTGCAGGTGCGGACAGCAACCCCAAGCGTGAAGAACTGCAACGCGAATTTTCGCCCAAGCTGGCGGCACACTACTCGCGCATCTCATCAAACAAAGCACTGTTTAAGCGCGTGGCGGATTTATGGGACCGGCGCGATAATCTGGACCTGACCGATGAACAGGCGCGCGTTTTGATGCTGTCTCATCGCGGGTTCGTGCGGGCGGGGGCGGCGTTGACCGGCGACGACGATGCGAGAATGCAAGAGATCAAGGCCCGTTTGGCGTCTCTGGGCACGTCCTTCACGCAGAACTTGCTGGCGGATGAACGCGACTGGTTCATGGATTTGACCGAAGAAGACCTGCAAGGCTTGCCGGATTTTGTTATCGATGCAGCGCGCGCAGCGGGTCAGGAAAAGGGAGCGGATGGCCCGGTGGTAACCCTTTCTCGGTCGATTATCGTGCCCTTTCTGCAATTCTCGCCCCGCCGGGATTTGCGTGCAAAGGCTTATCGCGCGTGGACTGCACGGGGGGCAAATGGAGGTGAGACCGACAACCGCGAGATTGCGGCGGACATCCTGCGCCTGCGCGAAGAACGCGCCAAGCTGCTGGGGTATGCCAGCTTCGCCGCCTACAAGCTTGAGACCGAGATGGCCCGCACACCAGATCGCGTGCGAGAGCTGCTGCTGGATGTGTGGGAGCCCGCCAAATCCCGCGCCGACGCAGATGCCGAGGTGCTGACGGCAATGATGCAAGAGGATGGCGTAAATGGCCCGCTGGAGGCGTGGGATTGGCGCTACTATGCCGAGAAACGCCGCAAGGCCGAACATGATCTCGATGAAGCGGCGCTGAAGCCGTACCTGCAACTGGACCGAATGATCGAGGCGTCTTTCGCCTGCGCCACACGGCTGTTCGGGCTGGAGTTCGCGCCGCTTGATGTGCCGCTCTATCATCCCGATTGCCGTGCATGGGAGGTGTCCCGTGACGGGCAGCATATTGCGGTGTTCATCGGTGACTACTTTGCACGCGGATCGAAACGGTCGGGTGCATGGTGCAGCGCAATGCGCGGGCAGGCGAAATACCCGAAAGAACAGGCTCCGGTCGTGATCAACGTCTGTAACTTTGCCAAAGGTGAACCAGTGCTTTTGTCCTATGATGACGCCCGAACGTTGTTTCACGAGTTCGGCCATGCCCTGCACCAGATGCTGTCCAATGTGACCTATGAGAGCATCTCGGGCACCTCGGTGGCGCGTGATTTCGTTGAACTGCCCAGCCAGCTTTACGAACACTGGCTGGAAGTGCCTGATGTACTGGCCGAGTTCGCGACCCACGCCGAAACCGGCGCACCGATGCCGCAAGAGATGTTGCAGAAGGTGCTACAGGCCGCCAATTTCGATCAGGGGTTCCAGACGGTGGAATATGTCGCCTCGGCCCTGGTCGATCTGGCGTTTCATGAGGGGGCTGCCCCCGCTGATCCGATGGAGAAACAGGCCGAGGTGCTGGCCGAAATCGGCATGCCTCGGGCCATTGGAATGCGCCACGCCACCCCGCATTTCGCCCATGTCTTTGCGGGCGACGGTTATAGCGCAGGTTACTACAGTTATATGTGGTCCGAAGTCATGGATGCCGACGCCTTTGCGGCCTTTGAAGAAGCAGACGGTGCGTTTGATCCCGAACGCGCCAAGGCACTGGAGGAACACATCCTGTCAACTGGCGGATCCCGCGAGGCGGAAGAGCTGTATCTGGCCTTCCGTGGACGTCTGCCTGGCGTCGAAGCCTTGCTGAAAGGCCGCGGGCTGATCGCGGCCTAGTACCCAAGCTTTCGGTCGACGAGGTGGAGAAAGGGTTCACCCGCTTCACCTCGGCGAATGTTCTCGCAGATCACCTGAGCCGCGGTAACAGGTCTGGTTTCCGAGGCGATATGCGGCGTCACCGTCACATTGGGATGTGCCCAATAGGGATGCTCGGTCGGCAGGGGTTCGGTGCGGAAGACATCCAGCGTGGCGTGCCCGACCTGCCCTGAATTCAGCGCGGCCAGCAGGGCCTCATCATCGATAAGCGGCCCGCGACCCGGGTTGATGATCTTGGCCCCTTCCGGCAACAGCGCCAGTGTTTCGGCGTTGAGCGTGTTTTCGGTCGCCGGAGTATCTGGCAGCAGCAAAACCACTATCTCGGCCTGGGACAGTGCATCGCGCAGCCCGTTCTTACCATGCAGACAGGTCACGCCGGGAATAGTCTTGGCGGTACGGCTCCAACCGATGACATGGAAATTCAACGCTGCCAACGCGTGGGCCGATGCTTCACCCAATGCGCCCAAACCCAAGATGCAGACGGTGCGTTGCTGGGCCAGTGGTGGCGCATCAGGTGTCCAGACCCCATCCTGTAGCGTAATGTGTTGGTCCATCCCAAGGTGATAGCGCAGCACATGGCCCACCACCCATTCCGTCATGCCTTGCGTTAACCCCCCGTCAACCATACGCGCCAGTGGAACGGTCAAGGTTTCATTGCCCGAGATTTTCTCAACCCCCGCCCAGAGGCTCAGCACCGCCTTGAGCCGTGTGAAGGGCGTGAAATCCTGTACCCCTCCGTTCGGGGCGTAAACGATGTAGTCGACCTGATCTGCTGGGATGTCCGTGGCCAGATGAAAATCTAGCCCTGCGTCCGACAAATATTGATGCATCAGAGCTTCATACTCGGGCCACAACTCAGGGCGCGCGGAAAACAGGACATTCACGGGCATGGGAAACCTTTCAGCGGGGACGATGTATATGGGCGCTTTGAACGATGCCAAAGGCGGCCATCAGGACCAGCATGGCCGAGCCGCCATAACTGACCATCGGCAGCGGTACTCCGACCACTGGGGCCAGCCCCATCACCATCGACATATTGACGGCAAAGAACAGGAAGAAATTCAGCGCGATCCCAAGTGTCACCAGAGACGAGAAACGATCCTTGGTCGACAGCGCCGTGACCATGCAGAAGATCAGGATCAGACCGTAAAGGATCAACAGTGTGATGCCGCCGACAAAGCCGAACTCTTCGGCCAAGGTGGTGAAGATGAAATCGGTGTGTTTTTCGGGCAGGAAGTTAAGACGTGATTGCGTTCCCTGCATGAAACCGCGCCCATTCCAGCCCCCCGAACCCAGAGCGATCTTCGATTGCGTGATGTGATATCCCGCTCCCAACGGATCGGTTGAAGGATCCAGAAACGTATCGATGCGTCGGAACTGGTAATCTTTGAGCAACTGCCATTCAGTCCCTCGGCTGTTGAACACCGCAGCAATCAGGCCAACCCCCGCTGCAATCACGGCAGCGAAATAGGCCCAATGCACCCCGGCAAGGAACATCAGACCACCACCAGCAGCCAATAACAGGATCGATGTGCCTAAGTCGGGCTGGCGCAGCACCATGAATGTAGGGATCAGGATCAGAATGACCGGGATAATCACCCAGAGCGGGCGCGAGGTTTTGTGCGCCGGCAGCCAGTCGTAATAGGCGGCCAGCACCATCACCAACGCCACTTTCATTACTTCTGAGGGTTGCAGCCGCATGAAGCCCAGATCAATCCAGCGCTGCGCCCCCATGCCGATCGTTCCAAACAGTTCGACCACGATCAGTAGACCGATCGCGCCCAGATAGGCCACAACCGACATGTTCCGCCAGAACCAGATAGGCACAAGCGCGATGATAAACATGGCTGCCAAGCCCAGACCGAACCGTTCCATTTGCGGTTCCGCCCACGGCATCCAGGATCCACCCGCGACCGAGTAGAGCATCAGGAACCCCGCGCTTGCCACGCTGATCAGCAACAGGGTGAGCGGCCAGTTCATATAAAGGAACTTGCGAAACCCCGACGGCGTGGATTTGACGGCATATTCAAGATAGCTCATGCGCGGTCCTTCTCGTCAGGACGCGCTTTGGGGCGACGGTCACCCTCCAGCCGTTTCTGTTGTTCTTTGATGCGCTCTCGGTCTCCGGCCGGATACGCCTCGAGCGGTGGCGTGCCATCGTAGAGTGCCTGCAGCATGATATCGCGCGCCACTGGGGCCGCGGCTTTGGAGCCGCCGCCGCCGTGTTCCACCACCACAGCCACAGCGTATTTCGGATTGTCATAGGGGGCGAAGCTGACGAACAGGGCATGGTCTCGGCGCTCCCATGGCAGGTCTTCGTTTCGGATCACACCTGCGGCGCGTTCTGCCTTGGTAATATTGCGCACCTGACTGGTGCCGGTTTTGCCTGCCATGCGGAACTCATCGGCGATGATGCGACTGCGATACGCGGTGCCACGCCTGTTATTCGAGACTGTGAACATGGCTTTGCGCACTTGCTCAAGGTTGTTGCGGTTCACCTGCAGCGGTTCACCCGCGCCCGAGGGCTGCTCAACCCCATTGATTGATCGAACAAGGCGTGGTTGCACGGCGCGACCTGTCGCCAAACGCGCGGTCATCACGGCCAATTGAAGCGGTGAGGCAAGCATGAACCCCTGACCGATCGACGCGTTTGCGGTGTCGCCTACCAGCCAGTCCTGTCCGTGAACCCGCTGCTTCCATTCCTGATTGGGGGCAAGCCCGGCGGCAACGGCAGACATCGGAATGTCATGTTTGATACCCAGTCCGAAGGTGCGTGCCATCTCGGAAATCCTGTCGATCCCGACACGTATTGCCACGTCGTAATAGTAGACGTCGCAACTGCGCTTCAGCGAGGTTTCAAGGTCAACCGTCCCGTGCCCGCCGCGTTTCCAGCAGTGAAAGCGGCGGCTGCCCACTTTCATGTGACCCGGACAGTACACTGTACTGGATGGGCCGATCACCCCGGCTTCGAGCGCAGCCATGGCGGTGATCATTTTGAAAGTCGATCCAGGAGGGTAGGTGCCCTGTACTGTCTTATTGGCAAGCGGGCGATACTTGTCCTGCGTCAGCATCTGGTAGTCCGCCACCGAGATCCCACGCACGAACAGGTTCGGATCGAAGCTGGGGGCCGAGCTTATGGCGCGGATGTCGCCGGTTTCGCAATCGATCACGACCGCAGCGGCGCTTTCCCCAGCCAATCGCGCCTGCGCGTATTGCTGCAGATTGGCGTCGACTGACAATTGCAAATCTGCCCCGGCTTCGCCGACCTGGCGGTCCAGCTCGCGCATCACCCGGCCTGTGGCGTTGACCTCAACTCGCTTGGCGCCCGCCTTACCGCGCAATGTGATCTCTTGCTTGGCTTCCAGCCCGACCTTACCGATCTGAAACCTTGGAATACGTAGTACCGGTTCAGGGTCTTCAATTTGGCTTAGATCGTAATCGCTGACCGGGCCGACATAGCCAACAACGTGGGCAAAATCCTCGTAACGTGGATACTGGCGCGTCATGCCGACCTCGGGCGTGACGCCAGGCAATGCAGGGGCATTGACTGCGACTTTTGAAATATCCTCCCAAGTTACCTGATCAGCCAGTGTGACCGGCAGAAACGGGGCCGATCGACGCATCTCGGTTTTGGCACGTTCGATCTCATCCTCGGTCAATGGGATCAGTTCCGAAAGCTTGGCGATAACCTTGTCGATATCGCCTGCATCCTCGCGCACGATGACGATGCGATAGGACTGAGAGTTTAATCCTATGATCTGCCCGTTCCGGTCATATATCCGGCCCCGGGTTGGTGGGATCAGACGGATGTTGATCCGGTTTTCTTCGGCCAGCAGACGGTATTCATCCGCTTGATCCACCTGCATGAACCGCATCCGGGCTGCCAGCCCCCCGATAAAGGCCGCTTGTAGCCCACCGAGGATCAAGGCGCGGCGCGGCAAACGTTTGTAAGCAAGGCCCTTGGGCTTTGGTTTGCGCTGCTTCATGGCCGCACCCGTGGCATCGTGCTGTCGGCAACAGATTTGCGCCTTACGCCAAACACAGTTTGGCTCATCAAAACCATCACAGGATAGATTGCGATTGTCAGAATAACTTGCACCACTACCGGTCCCAGAGTTGCCTGTTGCACCGAGAGGATAGCAAGAATGAGGCGATTGAGCACAAACACAACCGTGATCACGGCCCCGACGGTTGCCCATTCGCCCACAAACCCGCTGTCTTTCATGCCAGCTGCAGTGGAATGAAGATAGGCTGCACCCAGAACCACTAACGCAGCAAGCAACCCGGGTGGGCGTTGCAAAAGCAGATCGGCCATGAACATGACGATGGCAATGATCAGGATCGGAATATATTCCGGCCGCCGCAAAACCCAAGCGTAAGTAAGAGCGATCAGTATGTCAGGAAAGGGCAGGCGATCAGGTTTTGTATCCAGCGGCAACAGGTGAAGAAACACCACAAATACCGCCAGAGCGACATAGAGACCGCGCTTGGCCCACAGATCTGAGACCGACCTATCCATCATTGACCTCGGATGGGGTCAAGGATGCTTCGGGTTGACGGGGGCCGACGATATCACCGGATTCCGTGATCGGTGGGGCCGACTGATAGCGTAGTACGCGCAGAAACTCGAGCCGCTCGAAATCTGCCGACAGCCGCACACGCAGCCTGCCGCCGGGATCAACCGTAATTTGACCGATCAGCAAGCCACCGGGGAACACACCGCCATCGCCCGACGTGACAACCCGGTCACCAGGGCGCACGAGTTCCCGGTTTTCCAGAAACTCCACTGCAGGGGCCGAAGTATTGTCACCTGCGATCAGCGCCGTCTGCCCCGAAGGCTGGATCGTCGCCGGGATCGCGCTTGAGGCATCGGTCATCAGGATCACGCGCGCGGTATCCGGGCCAACACCCGATATGCGCCCGACCACTCCGATCCCGTCCATTGTTGCCCAACCATCCACGATCCCGTCACGCTCCCCCACGTTCAGCAGCACAGATTGCCGGAAGGGTGAGCCGCTATCCGCCATCACCACCCCGGTGACATAGGTCAGGCGCGGATCGAGCCGAACATTGTTAAGGTCCAGCAGGCGGGCGTTTTCCTGTTCCAGCTGCAGCGCGGCCTCTTTCCAGGCGCGCATCAGGCGCAGCTCGCTGCGCAATTCCTGGTTCTGCTCGCTGAGTCGCTGATAGCTTTGGAAATCACGAGACAGGTTCACCAGCGCAGTGACCGGGACCATTGCCCACTCCATCGAGGGGACAACCTTGTCCACCACCTGTGCGCGGAACCTTTCGACGCGCGGGCTGTCGATGCGCCAGACCAGAAAGATACCAAGCAGGCACAGTACAACAATCCCCAGCAACAGTCGACGCAGAGGTGTCGTGTATTCATCGCGCTGTGATCGGTCCTTTGCCACAGGTTACCTTCCCGTGCTGCTCGTGCCCGAGTTTTCACCCCATAAGGGTGCGCGCCTTAGCTTTCGTAGTCAATCGCGTGGCGCAGTTGTTTTTCGTATTCGAGTGCTTTGCCCGTGCCCAAAGCCACACAATTCAGGCTTTCATCAGCAATAGAAACTGCCAAACCGGTTTGCTCGCGCAGCGCCAGATCCAGATCACCCAGCAGCGCACCGCCACCGGTCAGCATCACGCCCCGGTCCACGATGTCCGCCGCCAGATCGGGCGGCGTGGTTTCCAGCGCGGTCATCACCGCCTCGCAAATCTGCTGCACGGGTTCAGACAGCGCTTCGGCCACCTGAGCCTGGCTGATCTCGATTTCCTTGGGCACACCGTTCAGCAGGTCGCGACCCCGGATATGCATCGACTGGCCACGGCCATCGTCCGGCATCCGTGCGGTACCGATGGTGGTCTTGATCCGTTCCGCAGTTGATTCACCCACCAGCAGGTTCTGTTGACGCCGCAGATACGATATGATCGCTTCATCCATCCGGTCGCCACCAACGCGGACCGAGCGGGCATAGACGATATCGCCCAGCGACAGAACCGCAACCTCGGTGGTCCCGCCGCCGATATCGACAACCATGTTGCCGGTCGGATCGGTTATCGGCATCCCCGCGCCAATCGCAGCCGCAATTGGTTCGGCAATCAGGCCCGCGCGGCGCGCGCCTGCGGACAGAACCGACTGGCGGATTGCGCGTTTTTCAACCGGGGTTGCGCCATGAGGGACGCAAACGATGATCTTGGGTTTCGAGAATGTCGAGCGTTTATGCACCTTGCGGATAAAATGCTTGATCATCTCTTCGGCGGTGTCGAAGTCCGCGATGACACCCTCGCGCATCGGACGGATGGCTTCAATGGAGCCCGGGGTCCGGCCCAACATCAGCTTGGCGTCCTCGCCAACAGCAAGGACTTTCTTGACCCCATCCTTGACGTGGTAGGCAACGACCGAGGGCTCAGACAGGATCACTCCGCGCCCTTTGACATAAACCAGCGTGTTCGCTGTTCCAAGGTCGATAGCCATGTCCGCTGTGAACAGGCCGCCCAGATTGCCAAAGATGCCCATATTTCCCTGATCCCGTTTGTCAGAATTTCCACTGCCCGCGACTCGACGGTTCCGGGACGGATGCCTTATAGGGTGCCAACTCGCCCGGTTAAAGGGCTGATTCCGCGACAATCAGCACCTTTCCGCCTTATTGATGGAGACTTTAGAAGGCATAATGCTCTCATATCAACACATTTACCACGCAGGAAATCTGGCTGATGTACAAAAGCACGCTTTATTGGCGTGGACGCTGCGTTATTTGACCCAAAAGGACAAACCCCTCAGCTATATCGAAACGCACTCCGGGCGTGGACTATATCACCTTGACGCGGCTGAGGCGGTTCGAACGGGTGAAGCTGTCGCCGGGATCGGGCGCGTCAGGCGCGAAGGTTGGTTTGATTCCGATCATCCAATGGCGCGGGTGCTGGATACCATACAGGCCAGTCACGGCGTGCAAGCGTATCCCGGTTCACCTCTGATTGCGGCCAACCTGCTGCGAAAACAGGATAGCCTGCATTTCGCCGAGCTGCATCCGCAGGAACATACGGCACTTTCACTGGCGCTGTCTCCTTTCGGGGCGAAGGTCTATCGGCAGGATGGGTTTGAGTTGGCCCAATCGTTGCTGCCTCCGACCCCGAGGCGGGGCATGATGCTGATCGATCCCAGTTATGAAGTGAAAGCCGAGTATGACCGTTTGCCTGGGGTGATCGCGAAGCTGCACCGCAAATGGAATGTGGGTGTGATCGCACTTTGGTATCCAATCCTGACGGATGCACGTCACAAGGCTATGATTTCGTCTCTGAAATCCGCTGGATATCCCAAAACGATTTGCCATGAGGCCACGTTCCCTCCGGCGCGGGAAGGTCATCGCATGGTCGGATCAGGTATGTTCATGTTGAATGCACCCTTCGGGATCGAAGACGAAACGCGCCGCTTGTCGGAGCTGTTCGCTCAGCTTTGATAAGCAAGAATTACACAGGAAAAGCTCCCGTCCGGTTTGCCCGCATCAACGATGCCGTCAAACGCGTTGGGCCCGGCAGCGCGCCAGTGGCGCGCTGCCGGGCCCAAAACCCAAGAAGGGTCGGCGAAGCCGGGCCGCCGCGGGCGCGGGAGCCATTCGCCTTACCCTTCGATCAGGTCAGGTCTTTGTAGCTGATCTCGCGTGTATCTGCCCCCGGACCGGCCTTTTCACGACGCATGATCAGGCGGTTCAGCGCGTGGATATAGGCTTTGGCCGACGCAACCACCGTATCTGTATTTGCAGACTGACCGGTGGCGATCATACCATCCTCTTCCAGACGGACCGAAACCGTGGCTTGCGCGTCCGTACCTTCGGTTACCGCATGCACCTGATACAGTTGCAGCCGCGCAGTGTTGGGATAGATCGCCCGGATCGCCCGGAAGGTTGCGTCGACTGGGCCGTCACCGTTTTCCGTGGCGATCCTGTCTGCACCCTCTATCTCCAGTTCGACCGTCGCTTCGGCCTGACCTCCGGTACCGCAGGTCACTTTCATCGACACCAGCTGAAGATGATCGTCCGCTTCGTCGTCGACGCTCATTAACGCGATGAGGTCATCGTCAAAGACTTCTTTCTTGCGGTCGGCCAGATCCTTGAAGCGCACAAAAATGTCTTTGAGCTGGTTGTCACCAACCTCATACCCGAGCGTTTCGAGCTTATCGCGCAGTGCAGCGCGGCCCGAATGCTTGCCCAGCGGCAAAGAGGTGCCAGAGAGCCCAATGTCTTCAGGGCGCATGATCTCGAAGTTTTCGCGGTTCTTCAGCATGCCATCCTGATGGATGCCGCTTTCATGGGCAAATGCGTTCTTTCCAACGATGGCCTTGTTGAACTGCACCGGAAATCCGGCCACGGTCGCGACCCGGCGCGAAATATGCATGATCTTGGTGGTGTCGATGCCAGTATGCCACGGCATGATGTCGTTGCGTGTGCGCAACGCCATCACAACTTCTTCCAGCGCGGTGTTGCCTGCGCGTTCACCCAACCCGTTTATGGTGCATTCGATCTGACGCGCACCACCTGCGACCGCTGCCAGAGAGTTCGCTGTCGCCATGCCAAGGTCGTTGTGGCAGTGGGTGGCAAAGATTACCTCATCCGCGCCGGGAACCGTCTCGATCAGGCGCTTGATCAGATCTGCAGACTCGACCGGGGCAGTATAACCGACAGTATCGGGGATATTGATCGTGGTGGCGCCAGCCTTGATTGCAATCTCGATCACACGGCACAAATAATCCCATTCGGTCCGGGTCGCATCCATCGGCGACCACTGCACGTTTTCGCAAAGGTTGCGCGCGTGGCTGACCGTTTCGTGGATCTTGTCGGCCATCTCGTCTTGCGTCAGATTTGGTATCGCCCGGTGCAGCGGAGAGGTGCCTATGAAGGTGTGAATACGGTTCTTCTCGGCGTTTTTCACGGCCTCCCAACATCGGTCGATATCGGCGAAATTGGCGCGGGCCAGACCACAGATGCGGCTGTTCTTCGACCGCTCGGCAATCTCGGACACCGCTTTGAAGTCGCCTTCCGATGCAATGGGGAATCCGGCTTCGATGATGTCGACGCCCATCTCATCCAGAAGCTCGGCAATTTCGAGCTTTTCGTTGTGGGTCATGGTCGCGCCGGGGCTCTGCTCGCCGTCGCGCAAGGTGGTGTCGAAGATCACGACGCGGTCTTGGTCGGTCACGTTTGTCATGGGGTTCTCTTTCTTCTTCTGTCCTAAAGCCTCTTGGCGCGCGGGCGTCCTCCTCTGAGCGGGCGCGCCGGATGGCACGCTCAGAGGCGGATTAGGATCAGTAGACCGCGCAGCAACGCGCCGCTGGGTGCGGCGTTTGCAAAAGCGATATCTGCGCGGTTGATCATGGGGATCAGCTTATACAGGGCGCGCGGCGAATGAAAAGCGGGAAATTTACGGGGGAACAAAATTGACGGTGGAGTTGAAGCGATGAAGCTTTCGGCTAACTTCTCGAGCATGAAAACTGCATTAATCATCGGAGCTTCTGGCGGTATCGGGCGCGCTTTGAACGATCACCTGACAACGGATGGTGTCAAAGTCACCCGACTGGCCAGATCAACGGATGGGTTTGACCTGACTGACCCGGATGGCGCAGAGCGTATGCTGGCGTCCCTTTCTGATCCGTTTGATCTGATCATGGTGGCCTCAGGGGCGCTTGAGATTAACGGTATGGGTCCGGAAAAATCTATGCGCACCTTGTCCGCGAAGGCGATGATGGACCAGTTCGCGCTGAACGCAGTTGGTCCGGCCTTGGTGTTAAAGCACGTGCACCGCCTGCTGCCACGCGACCGCAGATCGGTGATCGCCGTGCTGTCGGCCCGAGTTGGTTCAATCGGGGACAACCGGCTGGGTGGGTGGGTCAGTTATCGTGCGGCCAAGGCGGCTGTCAATCAGATAGTACATACGGCTGCCATCGAATTGGCGCGCACGCACAAACAGGCCGTTTGTGTCGCTTTGCACCCCGGAACAGTCAAAACGGCCTTTACCGAAAAGTACCTTGCCCGCCACCCGGCTGTTGAACCCAATGAGGCCGCAGCCAATCTGCTGTCCGTCATCAATGGACTCACCCCAGCTGACTCGGGCAGTTTTTACGATTGGGCTGGTAAGCGCGTGCCTTGGTAGGGCTGATTTAGCCGTCGTTTATATCCGGGTCTGTCGCGTCAGGGGCGGGCGCGTCGGGGCTAGAGTCTGGCTCAGTGGTTTCAGCACCCGCAGCGGGGGTTTCGGGGGCAGTCTCTGTTTCGGTCGCCAGCGTGTCATTTTCCCAGACGCCGGTCTCAACCTCGCCGCCCGCGAAACGCATCGTGCCGTCACCATGGCGTTTGTTTTCCAGGAAATTGCCCTCATAGACATCCCCGGTCTCATAGGTGGCGGTTCCAAAGCCAGTGATCTTGCCGTCGGCCCAGTCGCCTGTGTAGCTGTACCCGCCCGGTCGGGTCAGTGTTCCCTTGCCGTGACGCTTGCCATTCAGAAAATCGCCTTCGTAAATGATCCCGTCCGGAAACGTAGCCTTGCCCTTACCCTGCCGGACGCCGTCTTCCCAATCGCCATCATAGCGATAGCCATTTGCAAAGGTCAGAATACCTTTGCCGTCGAAGCGCGCGTTTTTGAACTGGCCCGTATAAGCCGTTCCGTTGGGATAGGTTGCCGTGCCGGTGCCCTCAAAAATCCCGGCGATCCAGTTGCCGTCGTAAACTGATCCGTCGGGGTATGTCGTTTGCCCCTTGCCATGAGGCAGGTCATCCAGAAAGTCGCCGATATAGACCGAACCATCGGGATAGAGCATCTCACCCAGGCCCTCAATCTGGCCCTTTTGCCAGGCACCTGTGTACGCAAACCCGTCGCTGCCCTTGTAGGTGCCCTGACCATGGCGCTGGTCGTCAGAATAGTCGCCTTCATAGGTCGCACCGTTGGCATAGATGGACTTGCCTTTGCCCTGTCGGCGATTTTCGACCATTTCGCCTTCGTAGACATCTCCGTTTGGTTGAACCAAACGGCCTGTTCCGGCCATCTGGTCGTTGGCCCAGGACCCAGCATAAGTCATGCCGTCGACCCAGACCTGACTGCCCTGACCATGCCGTTGCCCGCCATTCAAGTCGCCCTCATAGGTACTTCCATCGGCGTAGGTGATCTTGGCGCTGCCGGTTTTCTGGCCGTTTACCCAGTCGCCCTCATAAACCGAGCCATCCGGGCCGGTCAGCACGCCGTGACCGTGATATCTGGCGTCCTTGAAGCCGCCCTCGTATCGCGAGCCGTTGGAATATGTCGCGATACCGGTACCGTTTATCGTGCCGTTGGCCCACTCGCCCTCATAGGACTGGCCATCAGAATAGACGATTTTGCCGCGCCCTTCTGGTTGGCCCTTGGTGAATGTCCCTTCATAGACAGAGCCATTGGCGTAGCGCGCGGTGCCTTGTCCTTGAATCTCGCCCTCGACCCATTGACCGGAATATTCAAAACCGTTCGGCAGGCGGTAAGTGCCGGTACCATGGCGCAGCCCGTTTTCGAACGTGCCCTCGTAGACACCTCCGACATCATCATCAGCGATGACAATCTGACCGTCCTGTTGGGCGATAGCAAAAGACGCCAGCATTGTAAGCGTTGCAGCGGTAAGGGATGTGCGGATCGCTTTCATTTTTGTACCTGCCTGCGGTGTTTGTGTTGGCGCAAAACTAAGATACCGCCGAGGGCAGAGCAACGGCTTTTGGCGCATTTGCCTTTCACTCGCGGTGTGATCTGCTAAATCCCTGAAAGACATGAGGGCAAGAGGGCAAAAATGGCCGATCGTTTCCGCATCACTCTGGCGCAATTGAACCCAACGGTTGGGGATATCGACGGTAATGCCGCCAAGGCTGCTGCAGCCTGGCAGCAAGGGCGCGCGGCGCAGGCTGATCTTGTGGCGCTGCCCGAGATGTTCATAACCGGCTACAATACCCAGGATCTGGTGATGAAGCCCGCGTTTCATCGGGCCGCGATGAATGCGGTGCAGGCGTTGGCTGAAGACTGTGCCGACGGCCCGGCGTTGGCCATCGGCGGTCCTTGGGTTGAAGATGGGAAGCTTTATAACGCCTACCTGATCCTCAAAGGTGGGCGGATTGTCAGCAAAGTTCTTAAACATCATTTGCCCAATGAGACCGTCTTTGATGAAGTACGCCTTTATGACGCGGGTCCTATGGGCGGCCCTTATGCGGTTGGAAATGTCCGTATTGGTAGCCCGATTTGCGAGGATGGCTGGCACGAGGATGTCGCCGAGACACTGGAAGAAACCGGGGCCGAGTTTCTGCTGATCCCCAACGGCTCGCCCTATTTTCGAAACAAATACGATATCCGGTTGAACCACATGGTGGCTCGCACGGTCGAAACGGGTCTGCCGGTAATCTACCTGAACATGGTCGGCGGGCAGGATGATCAGGTTTTCGACGGTGCTACGTTTGGATTGAACCCGGGTGGAGAGCTTGCGTTCCGCATGCCCGTCTTCGATGAGGCCGTCAGCCATATCGATCTGTCGCGCCAAGATGACGGATGGCGTATTGTGGCTGGTGAAGTCGTGCCGCAACCCGACGAATGGGAGCAGGATTATCGCGCGATGGTGCAATCTCTGCGCGATTACATGGGTAAGACGGGGTTTGGCAAAGCTGTGCTGGGGTTGTCGGGTGGCGTCGACTCGGCGCTGGTGGCCGCAATAGCCGTGGATGCGATCGGTGCGGAAAATGTACGCTGCGTAATGCTGCCTTCGGAATATACAAGCCAAAGTTCTTTGGATGATGCCGAAGCCGTCGCCAAGGCGCTGGGCGTGCACTACGACTTTGTGCCGATCTCTGAGGGACGCGCAGCGGTAACCAACACTTTGGCTCCGCTTTTTGCGGGGCTGAATGAGGACCTGACCGAAGAAAATGTCCAGTCTCGCCTGCGCGGTCTTCTGCTAATGGCGATTTCGAACAAGTTTGGCGAGATGCTGCTGACCACCGGCAACAAGTCCGAGGTCGCAGTTGGCTACGCCACTATCTATGGTGACATGAACGGTGGCTATAACCCGATCAAAGATCTGTACAAAACTCGCGTGTTCGAGACCTGCCGCTGGCGCAACGCCAATCATCGCGACTGGATGATGGGTCCCGAGGGTGAGGTCATACGCCCTTCGGTGATCGACAAGCCGCCAAGTGCTGAATTGCGTGAAGACCAGAAAGACAGCGACAGCCTGCCGGACTACCCCGTTCTCGATGCGATTCTTGATATTTTGGTGGATCAGGATGGCTCAATCGCCGACTGCGTTGCAGCCGGATTTGATGAGGCCGAGGCCCGGCGGGTCGAACATCTGATTTACATTAGTGAATACAAGCGCTTCCAGTCCGCGCCTGGCACACGGTTGTCGCCGCGGGCCTTCTGGCTGGATCGCCGCTATCCGATTGTAAATCGCTGGCGGGATAGAACGTAAGCACCGCTCTGGTTGAAGAATTTACCATTGTTTCGAAAGTGCATGGTAATGCGGATTTCTGCGGCAGTTTGTTTATCCATTTCAGCCAGTTGTGCGGTGAAAAGACTATGTTTCGCTTGTACGCGCGTCCTTTTTTTGCCACATTTACGACAGGGGTTCGCCTCATATGGGGCGGATGTGACGCAATCCGGTAGGTTGGCCTGCCATTTTCAGAGCCGATGACCGGGATTGTGGAACTGGGAAAAGGCATCCGTGTTTGGGATGTCAGTAAAGGTATTGGTGGTCAAATGACGAATGGATACGATAAGCCGCTTCATTCTCCGTTGCAGTTGAAGCCCATGGAATCAGCGCCGCGCAAGTTGGATGAACAGGCGCTGGATGCTGCGATTGCAGACATTATGAGCCAGGAAGAGCCGACGCCCGACGCGTTGGCAGGCCCGGTTCCGTTGCGATCGGAATTTCCGGTGTTGCAGCCACAGGAATCGCTTGCATCAAAGTCCGATCCCAAGCTCAGCACGGTACTGCGCCAGAAATGGGCGCAACTTTCCGGGGCGGCGTAATCTGAACGCATCTGCGCGGCTTAATTCGCCGCGCATTGGCCAATTGGCCACAGGTTCCGGCAATTGCCCGGGACCAATCGTTTTCTACATTGCCAGTGAAATCGCCTTCAGGCTGGATGTCGCTCCGATGAACGAGCACCGAGCGGTTAATGCCAGGCCCCACACCGACACCCGTCGAATCTGATCTCACACTTCCCAAACACGTAGATGTTGTCGTCATAGGTGGTGGAATCATCGGGGCTTCGGCAGCCTTCGAGCTTGCTGAGCGAGGTGTTTCCGTTCTGTTGTGCGAGAAAGGCCGGATTGCGGGCGAGCAAAGCTCGCGCAATTGGGGCTGGGTGCGCCTTGGGACACGTGATCCGCGCGAGATCCCCCTGATGCAAGAGGCGCTTAGAATCTGGCAAGGGCTGGATGCGCGATTGGGACGCGCCACAGGCTATGTTCAATCAGGAATCGTGTTTGGCGCGTCTGGCGCACGAGACGATGAAAACCTGACGCGATGGCTGGACCATGTTGAAGGGCTGCAAACAGGTGCTCGCATGGTATCCGGCCCTAAACTGGACGGGTTGCTGTCGGATAACAGTATGAAACTGCGCTCAGCGCTTTACATGCCGCAGGACGGGCGCGCCGAGCCGCAATGGGCGGCCCCCGCAATCGCCGAGGCGGCGCGCGACCGTGGTGCCGCGATCATGACGCAATGCGCGGTGCGAAGTGTCGATGTTGCTGCGGGCCGGATCGCAGGTGTTTTCACCGAACGCGGCCGCGTAAGGTGTAGTCAAGTCGTACTTGCAGGCGGAGCCTGGTCTCGGCTGTTTGCTGGGAACGCTGGAATCGCTCTGCCACAGCTCAAAGTGCTCAATACGGTCATGCGGACTTCTCCGGTTGCAGCAGGGCCAGAGGTGTCGCTTTGGAGTGATGATTTTGCCATTCGAAAGCGCTCGGACGGGGGATACACTATAGCTTCGGGTCACGAGAATACAGTGGATATCGTTCCTGACAGTTTCCGACTCGGGTTGCAGTTTCTGCCCGCATTCCGGCAAGAGTGGCGGTCCTTAAGGTTTCGCTTTTCGAGACGCTGGATGGTCGAGGCGAATGAGGATCGAAGCTGGCTGCCGACCGATGTGACACCGTTTGAACATTGCCGAGTACTCGACCCGGAACCTTCCCAGAAAGTGTTGCGAAGGGCGTGGGCCAACGCCCGCAAGGCGTTGCCTGCGCTTGATAGTGCGGAGATCGTGCAAAGCTGGGCCGGCCTGATCGATGTGACCCCGGATGCGATCCCGGTCATCTCGAAAGTGGACGCGGTGCTGGGCCTGCATATTGCCACCGGTTTCTCTGGCCACGGTTTTGGCATCGGTCCTGCCGCAGGTCGATTAGTGGCGGACCTTGTTACGGAAAGCACGCCTTGCGTTGATCCGACCGCCTTTCGCCTGCCCCGTTTCACGGATGGGTCAAAAGTGCGGCCGGATGCTGGTTTTTAGCTCCTAGCCCATCATTTGATAGCTGACCGGCACGAACCGGAACCCGTCGCCACGGGATTCGACATACCCAGCGGCTGGGAAAGGCATGTGATAGCCGATCATAGGCACTTTGTCCGCAGCCAGCATGCCCAGCACATTCCTGCGCGATTCCGTGGCAGCGGCTTTGTCCATGTCGAATCGCACTTCCCATTCAGGATGTGCAAAAGACCAGACATAGTGATTTGCAAGATCCGCCGTCAGGACCAGACGCTGACCGTTGCTTTCTAGGTGATAGACCATATGGCCCGGAGTATGCCCAAACGCTGCCATACCGGTGACGCCGGATGCGACTTCACCACCATCCCCGATAAAAGTCATCTTCTCTGCCATCGGGGTGACTTTGGCTGCAACCATATCACCCACTCGGTTGCCCGCGTCTTGCGCTGACCAAAAGTCGTATTCGGGTGCTGCTGTTACATAACGCGCATTGGCAAAAGTTGCGGCATCATTGGTTGTCATACCACCGATATGATCGGGATGCATGTGGGTAATGACCACCACATCGATCTGATCAGGCGTTACGCCGGCGTCGGCCAACGCGGCCTGAATTCCACCTTGGCCAAGCCCAGTATCAAACAGGATCATCTCGGACCCCGTATTAACCAGCGTTGGTGTGAAGAAGAACTGTGCAACATCTGGCGAGATGAAGTTGTCAGCCGATACACGGGCGAAATCTTCATCCGAGGCGCCGCCGCCGAAAATGTCTTGCGCACCATCACGAGGCAGGCTGCCATCCAACAAGGTGGTGACGGTGAAATCGCCCAGTTGAAACGATTTTGCTATTGTAGAGTTGGCTTTGGTTTCGGTACCCGCGGCCAGAACAGGCGAAGTAGCTGCCGCAAGCGGCAGAGCCGCAACCGTTCCAAGCGCCGCCCGGCGAGTCAATCTGATGGTCATGGTCGTTCTCCCTGTCAGAGCATGTTTGACTGAATTAGGTCAGTCTGGGCCTGTGGCCATACTATGGCACTGTTATATGGGCTGCGCGGTTGAACATTACGTGTTAATTTTTGTTCATGCCGCGATCTGCGAATAAAACCGTACCCACCGAGCAAAACGTTGCTGATTTTCTGGCGAGTATTCAGCCGACCCGCAAGGCGGAGGAGGCGCACGTGCTGGACAGGCTGTTTCGTGAAACCACAGGTTATGCGCCAGTAATGTGGGGGCCGTCGATCATTGGCTATGGTCGATATCACTATCGCTATGCGTCAGGGCGCGAGGGCGACTTTCTCGCAACTGGGTTCTCTCCGCGCAAGGCGGCGCATTCCATCTATATCATGCCCGGGTATGCTGACTTCGGAGATGTCTTATCAAGACTGGGCAAGCACAAGCTGGGTAAATCCTGCCTCTATATGAATAAGCTACCGGATATCGATCTCGACGTGCTTAGTGAACTCATCAAAGCCGGGCTCGAACGCTTAGATGGCATTTGGCCGGTTGAGCCAACCTGAAAGCCCCTGCTGGACAAAAACGCGCCCATGTGAGATGAGCCGCGCCAACAGGAGACTTCCATGACCACGACCCGTTTTGCCCCGTCGCCCACCGGTTACATCCATGTGGGCAACCTGCGCACCGCCCTGATGAACTATTTGATCGCCCGCAAAGCCGGCGGTACGTTCATCTTGCGTATCGATGACACCGATCCTGAGCGGTCGAAGGAAGAATATGTCGACGCGATCAAGCAGGATCTGGAGTGGTTGGGCCTGCATTGGGACCGGGTTGAGCGACAGTCGGAGCGTCTGGACCGCTACGCCGAGGCCGCCGACAAGCTGCGCGAGATGGGCCGGTTTTATGAGGCGTTCGAAACGCCGACCGAGCTGGACCTGAAGCGCAAGAAACAGCTGAACATGGGCAAGCCGCCGGTCTATGATCGTGCGGCGTTGAATCTGTCGGATGCCGAGAAAGAAGCCCTGCGTGCCGAACGCGGCAACGGCGTCTGGCGGTTCAAGCTGAACCACGAGCGGATCGAATGGAACGATGGCATTCTGGGCGATATCTCGATTGATGCGGCCTCGGTCTCTGATCCGGTGCTGATCCGAGGAGATGGTCAGGTTCTCTACACGATAGCCTCTGTGGTCGATGACACCGAAATGGGCGTAACCGATGTCGTGCGCGGCTCGGACCATGTCACCAACACCGCAACGCAGATTCAGATCATCGAGGCCTTGGGCGGGACCTGTCCGCGTTTTGCGCACCACTCGTTGCTGACTGGCCCGCAGGGAGAGGCGTTGTCGAAACGCTTGGGCACTCTGGCCTTGCGCGATCTGCGAGAGCAGGGTGTGCAGCCAATGGCCTTACTGAGTCTGATGGCGCGTCTGGGGTCGTCAGATCCGGTTGAGCTGCGCTCGGATATGGCAGAGTTGATCGACGGCTTTGATGTTACACGCTTCGGTGCAGCCCCAACCAAGTTCGACGTGCAGGACCTGTTCCCGCTGACTGCGAAGCATCTACAATCGCTGCCGCTGACCGATGTGGCCGATGCCGTTGCTAAAGCAGGTGTACCTGCTGAACTGGCCGAGCCTTTCTGGACCATGGCGCGCGAAAACATCACCACGCTGAGCGATCTCGAGGGATGGTGGGAATTGTGTCGTGATGGGGCCGAACCCCTGATCGCTGACGAGGACCGTGAGTTCATCGCTCAGGCTGTCTCATTGCTGCCCGAAGGCCCATTCGATGGGGAAACTTGGGGCACATGGACCAAGGCCGTGAAAGAGGCCACAGGCCGCAAGGGCAAAGGCCTGTTCATGCCGCTGCGCAAAGCGCTAACGGGGATGGAGCGCGGGCCCGAAATGGCGACCTTGCTGCCGCTGTTGCAGGTGATCCGCGCTCGCGGCTGACTTCAGGGTCAGTGCTTAGAATACGAAGGAGGTAGGTAAATCACCTGCCTTTCTTTGTTCTCCGGGTCGCAAAACTTGCGCCGAAACGCGTTGCAGGCGGTCATCCACGAATTCGGTCTCGGCCTGCTTCAATTGTTGGTGACGGGGATAACGGGGCTCGGCGCGGTCGTTCAAAATCGGAGCATCCCAACCATCGGTTGTTGCAAAGAAGCGATCGGCGCCCTCTGGTCCAAAAGCCCGCAGATACCCTTGCACGACAACATCAATATAGCTGAGCAATAGGGGATGGTGATTGCTGGGCGCGGTGTGTCGATCATGCGGGACTGCGTAGACAGCGATTTCCACCTCTTGCGTCAGAGTGTGCGTGACCGACCGTGTGGCTGGAACGCGGTCATAAGCCCATTCTCTTTCATCCAACGCGGCCCAGTCGTTTTTAGGAACATGGGCGATCATACCATCGATCTCGGAATCAGCATCCGGCACAGCGGTCAAAAACGCCACCGGGCGCAGATCCGTGTGCCGCCATGCGCGTCGCCAACCTTTCAGTCGCGCTGGGCGCGGGTCGGGGAAATCATGCGTCGACAGGTTCACGAGGCTGCCATAGCCGAAGAAATAAGGGTCTGCCATGCGGGTCGCGTCCTTCTTTGACGATTGATGTATGTCAAACAGTCTTTTTACGAGACATGCAATAAAGCTTCACCTTGAGATTCGGGAGGCCCTAATGCGGATTACCAAACGGACGAATATCGCGGTGCGTGTTTTGATGTATTGCGCCGCACATCAGGAACGGCTGGTCACGAAGGCCGAGATCGCCGATGTCTGTAATATTTCAGAAAACCATCTGGCACAGGTGATCAACCAACTGAGCCAGCTAGACTATCTCAGCACACAACGCGGCCGCAATGGCGGCATGACGCTGGCACGCCCGGCGGATCAGATCCGGGTCGGGTCCGTGTTTCGCCATGTCGAAGGCGGGTTGCCGATTGCCGAGTGTTTTGCGGATGCTGACAACACCTGCCCACTGACCGATGCCTGCCGCCTCCGGTTGGCGCTGCAAGATGCGGCTGAGGTGTTTTATGCGTCGCTGGACGAAATCACGCTCGATGCGTTGGTTTGCGACAATGACCAATTGCTGAAAATATTGCAGCCTGTCGCTTGTATGCGCTGAACTCAGTCGCTGGCGCGCAGTATACGCGCAGGGCGTACTGAAAGCGGGCGCAGGGCAAAGACCATCCCCGCGCCTAAGGTAACGCCAACACCGGCGATGACGATCCCAAGCGCGGATGGCCAGATGACCGCGAACTCTGTGTCGAATATATAAGTAGCCACGGCCCAACCGCCCAGAATTCCGGTCAGCAAAGCAACGCAACCTGCGGCTGCTCCCAAAAGGATTGCCCGCAGGGCAAAGCTGCGCAATATGCGCCCACGGTTGGCACCCAGAGTCTTGAGGATCGCTGCCTCGTACCTACGCGCCGGTTCGCCCGCTGCCGCCGCACCGACCAACACTAAAAACCCGGTCAACAGAGAAACCCCTGCGCCATATGACGTGGCTGCTGCAAGCCCTGCCAGCAGGCCTGATACCCGGTCGATGGCGTCTCTGACCCGGACTGCCGTGATGTTGGGGAATTGACTGGCCAAATCACGCAGAATGGCGGCCTCGGCCTGTTCTTCGGCATAGACGGTAGCGATGAAGCTATGCGGGGCACCAGCCAAGGCAGAGGGGTTCATCGACATGACAAAACCCATTCCTGCAGTGGAGAAATCAACTTCGCGCAGCGATGTGAGTTCAGCTGTGATATCGCGGCCCAGGATATTAACGGTCAACTCATCGCCAAGTTTCAGGCCCATCTCGTCGGCCTCTTCTGCGGCAAAGCTGACTTGCGGTGGGCCGCTGTAGTCCTCTGGCCACCAAACCCCGTCAGTCACGCGGGCATTCCGTGGGGGGCGGGCAGAGTAGGTTACGCCTCGGTCGCCGTCCAGAACCCAGTGATCGCCTGCAATCTCGCGCGCGGGTCGGCCATTGATTTTGGTAATGATCCCACGCAGCATCGGAGCGCTTTCTACCCGACTGACGGCAGGGTCGGTGTCGAGACGTTCGCTGAACCCGGGCATCTGATCCTTCTGGATATCGACGAAGAAATACGAGGGTGCGACCTCAGGCAAGTTGCCCGAAATCGCATTGCGTAGCGTGCCGTCGATCTGCCCCACCGCCGCAAGGACCGAAAGGCCGAGCCCAAGGGACAGGACCACCGATGCTGCGCCTTCGCGTGGGTCAGAGATGGCGGACAACGCCCACCGCAGGGCTGGACGCCCTCTGGCCCAAGGAGCGCCCGCGCGGGCCAATTTGCGAATGGCAAAGGCAGAAAGGGTCAGCAAAGTGAGTGCCCCCGCCAGACCTGCGCTTGTCCAGAGAGTCAACCGGGTTGAACCGCTGAACCAAGCGGCGGCTCCGATCAGTACGGCCAGGCCAATTGCAGTCGCAATTACATAAATCAAGCGCGGGAAGCTGCTTGCCGAAGTCAGCGCATCCCGGAACAATGTTGCCGCACGCACCTCCTCGGTTCTGGCCAGAGGCCAAAGCGTAAACAGGAACGCGGTTAGCACACCATAAAGTGCGGCCTCGAACAGGGGCTGCGGATATAGCGAGAATACAGCAGGGATCGGCAGTTGGGTTTCGATAACCGGTGCCAGCAGCATTGGAAGCGCCGCGCCCAGGGTCAAACCCATGACGATACCAACGCCTGAAAGAACGGCGATCTGGATCATGTATGTCTGAAAGATTGTGGCCCGATCAGCGCCCAAAGTCCGCAATGTCGCAATGGTTTCCGTTTTCTGGGATAGATAGGCGCGCACGGCAGCCGATACTCCGATCCCCCCAACCGCCAATCCGGATAGACCAACCAGCACCAGAAACGCGCTGAGGCGCCCTACAAACTCGGATATCCCCGGCGCACCATTGCGGGCATCAGTCCAGCGCATGCCGGTTCCCTCGAAGGCCTGCCTGGCCTGCTGCGACAGCGCCTCCAACTCGACGGTTTGCGGCAAGTTCATCCTGTATTTGGTGGAAAACAAAGTACCCGGAGCCAGCAGGCCCGATGATTGCAAATCCTCGGTTCGAACCAAGGTGCGCGGTCCCAGCGAGAACCCATCTGCCGCACCATCCGGTTCGTGTTCCAGCGAGGCCATCAAAACGAACCTCTGCGTACCGAGATCAAATTGGTCCCCAATCGCAAGGTTCAGGCGGTCAATCAGGGACGGAGCCATCACGGCGCCGGGCAGCCCATCGGCGCCCGCCAAGGCCTCGGGCAAAGAAACTGCGGGTTCCAGAGCCACCGATCCCAACAACGGATAGGCCCCGTCCACGGCCTTCACCTGAGTTAACGCCCGTTGCGCGCCTGCGCCATCACCCGTGACGGCCATGGACCTGAAATCGACGACCTCCGACACTGCTTGCGCGGTGTCCGCCATCCAGTCACGTTCCTCATCGTTTGCAAAGCGATAGGTGAACTCCAGCTGGGCATCGCCGCCTAAGAGCGACGCGCCCTCTTGTTGCAATCCGGTCTGAATGGCTTGGCGCACCATGCCAACCGCAGCAATTGCTGCAACACCCAAAGCTAGGCAGGCCAGAAACACCCGAAACCCGCGCAACCCACCGCGCAGTTCGCGCCGGGCCAGGCGACCGGCCAGTCGCAGGCTCATTCGGCGGCCTCACGCTGGGATTCCTCGGCGATACGCCCATCGCGCAAGCGCACAACGCGGTCGCATTTCTGAGCCAGTGTATGGCTGTGCGTGACCAGAACCAGAGTTGCCCCGTGACGGTCCCGCAGTCCGAATAACAGATCAATGATTGCTGAACCGTTGGTTTCATCCAGATTTCCCGTTGGTTCATCCGCCAGTAATATATGCGGGCGCGGGGCCGAAGCGCGGGCCAGCGCCACACGCTGTTGCTCGCCGCCTGACAACTGCGCCGGGTAGTGATCGATACGATGTGAAAGGCCCACGGCCTCCAACTCGGCCGCGGCGCGCTGGAATGCATCTTTGTGTCCCGCGAGTTCTAACGGGGTCGCCACGTTCTCAAGCGCGGTCATCGTCGGAATCAAGTGGAAATTCTGAAACACTACGCCCATGGCATCTCTTCTGAACCGTGCCAGCGCATCCTCGCTCATTTTCGTCAAATCTTGGCCCAATGCGGTAACGCGTCCACCAGTTGCCTGTTCTAAGCCGCCCATTAGCATCAGTAGCGAAGACTTTCCGGAACCAGAGGGACCGATCAGCCCCAGAGTTTCACCCTTGCTCACAGTCAAAGTGATGTCGTGCAGGATATCCACTCTTCCGGCATTGCCATCCAGCGATAATGCGGCATCTTGGAGGGTGAGAACGGGTGTCGTCATCGATCAGGCCATCAAGAGGGGTACAGTCCATTGGGATATGGCGCGATACAGAAGCTGCGCAAGGGTTTGATGTCAGGCGTGTTCATCTGTTGCGGATTTGCCGCGACGGCTGAGCCGGTGGTGATTGCGGCGCTCGGAGATTCCCTGACACAAGGATATGGACTTCCGCAACAAGACGGGTTTGTGCCGCAACTGCAACGCTGGTTGCAGGAGGAAGGGGCGGATATTCAGCTTATCAACGCCGGTGTTTCCGGGGATACGACCGCAGGAGGAGCCTCCCGCGTTGATTGGACTCTGACGCCAGAGGTCGATGGCATGATTGTAGCCCTCGGCGGCAATGATCTGTTACGCGGTATCGATCCGGATGTGTCGCGCGCCAATCTTGAGGCAATCCTGAACACCGCTGAAGCTGCGAATGTCGAAGTTCTGCTGATCGGCATGCAAGCCCCCGGGAACTATGGGATGGATTACAAGCAAAGTTTCGATGCCATGTATCCGGAACTGGCGCAGCAGTATGGCGCGATCTATGCGGAAAGCTTCTTTGACGGGCTCACGACCGAGGGCGATCCTGCAGTCGCGCGCCAGTTCATGCAATCTGATGGCATCCATCCAAATGCCCAAGGCGTTGCGCTGATCGTTGACGCGCTAGGACCTTTTGTACTGGCTTTAGCGGAGCGCGCTGCCGATTAGGAGGGTCCTATGCCAGGCCGGTTTTTTCTCACACGACCAATTGGCGAGATTGCTAAGTTCCTGAACGTGAAAGATAACGTAGGGCCTCAACCCCCGCGCAGGAACATTCAACCGGGTCAGGAGGTGACGGTATTGACCGGTGAAGGCTTGAAGATGATGCGTTGGGGGATGATCCCGGTCGGCAGGGTCAATGCGCGCGGACGTCCGGTGATGGAGACCATTATCAACGCTCGCTCTGAAACGGTTTTTGACAAAAGCGCATTCGAAGGTGTTGGGCGCGCAGTTATACCAGTTGATGGCTGGTACGAGTGGACCGGAGAGAAACGGCGCAAAACTGCATGGCGTATCGCAGCGAAGGATGGCATTCCGCTATTATTTGCTGCAATTACGGATTGTTGGGAGGCCCCTGGTGGGCAGCGTGTGGATCAGGTCGCCGCAGTCACCTGCGAGCCAAATGCCGATGTAAAGCCGATCCACCACCGTATGGGTGTGTTGCTGGGGTCGCAGGATGTGGATTGCTGGTTACATGGATCCGAAGAAGAGGCGCAGAAGCTGATGCGCCCATGGCCAGAAGGTCGCCTGAGGATTGAACAAGCCGACGATGTGGATTGGTCGGCGGCTTAGACCACGGTCACCACGGTTCCAATCGGCACCCGGTTGTACAGATCGATTACATGCTCATTCAGCATCCGTATGCAGCCGTTCGAGGCCGCGCGACCGATGGTTTGCGGTTGTGTGGTGCCATGGATGCGGAAATAGGTGTCGACTCCGTTTTGGAACAGATACAAAGCGCGCGCGCCCAGTGGATTATCGCTCCCTCCCGGTTGGACATAGTCGTTGTCCTTAAACCGACCATAGGCCACCGGGTCGCGTTCGATCATCTCATCGGTCGGTCGCCAGGTGGGCCATTCCTTCTTGACGTCGATAGTTGCGGTTCCTGTAAACTCCAGTCCGGCTTTGCCGACGCCGCAGCCATAGCGGATCGCTTTGCGGGGTTCGGTTATGTAATAAAGGTAGAAGGAACGGGGAACGACCAGCAGCTGACCGGGTAGGAATTGCTTTTTGACCCGCACGAATTGTGGCGTGGGATCATACTCGACCGCTTTCTTGGCGCTGACAACGCCCGGAAGCAGGCTGACGGCAGTACCGGCCAGAAATACGCGGCGTGTGAACATGGTGACATCCCTCAAATGACCAAAGAAATCATAACGCTAGTTTTGAAATGATAGCGGATTTGGTCAATCACCGGGGAGGAATAACCCGATTGTGATGTATTCCCTATGCCACACACGGGGCGCGGGCATAGCGGAGAGGGCGGGAAAAATCCCGCCCTTTGAATGGCTTAGGCCAGTTCGATATTGTCGGCGCTTTCGCGGCCGTCACGACCAGCGCGCAGCTCGTACGTGACCTTCTGGTTGTCGGCCAGACCGGTGAGGCCCGAACGCTCGACAGCCGAGATGTGTACGAAGATGTCTTTGCCGCCATCTTCAGGTGCGATAAAGCCGTAGCCTTTGGTGGTGTTGAACCATTTTACGGTGCCTGCGGGCATATCCGTTGTCTCCTGTTTAGTGCTGCCCACGTGGATGCGGCAGCCCGGCGTCGTTGTCTGTATCGATAGACTGAGCGCCGTAGAAGGAGACAGTAGGTCGAAATAGAAAAACGTAAGCCTCTTGGATATGGCATCGGTCAGACGGTGTGGCAAGGGCGGATTGTATGGATTGTACAAGGGTTTGAGGCGGAATCGTCCGTCTTGTACAAAAATCCGCCGATGGGTTTGGTTATTAGTTGGCAGAGCTTTGATAAGGTCCGGTTATTTATCTGGCGCGTCGGAGTGGCATTCAGAATCCGTTAACCCTCGTCATGATCAAGTTACAGCATGAGCGATTATCGACGCGTCTGCATTCCCGGGGCCAAGTATTTTTTCACCGTGTCTTTGGCCGACCGGTCGTCGGATTTGTTAGTGCGAGAGGTGGCGCATTTGCGGGCCGCCTTTGCGGTGACCCAGAGGGAGCGGCCGTTCTGGTGCGATGCGTTTGTTGTGTTGCCGGATCATTTGCACGCGGTGTGGACCTTGCCGCCGGGGGATGCGGATTATTCGACACGGTGGGGTGCGATTAAGGCGCGGTTTACGCGTGGGGTGAAGGCGTCGGGAGTGGTGGGGTGGAACCCCACCCTACGCACAGATTCGGAAATTGCGAAAGGGGATGCCGGGATTTGGCAGCGCCGGTTTTGGGAGCACACCATTCGGGACGAACAGGATTACCGCAATCATATGGCGTATTGTTGGCGGAATCCGGTGAAGCACGGGTTGGTCGATCGCCCGACCGATTGGCCGTATTCGTCAATCCATCGCGATATTCGTGCGGGTCGGGTTGATCCGGAGTGGTGCGGTGTGGTCACAGAGGGACCGTTCGGAGAGCCGTAGGATGGGGTTTCACCCCATCATTTGAGAGGTTGGAGTTTGCAAGTGGTTTTGTGCGCGGGAACAGATCGTGCGGGTTTTCGGGTAGGGTCGTTGAGTGAGTGATGGGGTGAAACCCCATCCTACGCTTGCTCGGAACTGAGCGGAGAGATGATCGAGCGCGCGTTCCGATAGCCATAGAATAGAAATCCGCATTTTGTAGGCCGGGCTGCAGCCCGGCCTACTTGCTATCATCATCGCTGGCAAAAGGTTCGTCAGGGTTCCAGAGTATAGCGCCAAAAGAGCCAAAATCTCCAGCTAACAAACCGTGTCTCACCATGATCCTTGAAAAAACACTGTTGGCGTAGCCAACGTGGCGAGCAACGTATCGAGTGTATTCGGAAAACTGTTCTAAACCATAACCGAATCGAGCCCAATCTCCGGGAAGCGGGGTTTGATCCATGAACCGATGGACAAAATCGTTCCTGAGATTGGTGATTGCTCGAAGGTAATTGATGTCTCTACCTTCGATGCCGCTTTTTTCAAGTACTGTAACTAAGCGCCCAAGCGTCGATTGAGAAGCCACTCGATGTTTTTCGAGAAACAAGTCGGCTCGTTCGATCTCCGCTTGGTTCAGGCTTTTGAGCAATTGGGCCCTTGATGAGGCCACTAAAGTAGTAACGAGGTCTTCGAAGGTGCAGATTGCGCAAAATGCACTACCAATGCACGCCAATGCTAGTATGTTGTCGCGTGCATCAGGATCATTGTTCATTTCTCTCAAAATGAAATCTCGATCTTCTTTCGCGGAGAAAATCACCAGTTACCGCGCAAACTTCTTATGCTTCAACCGCTTGGGCTCCAGCGCGTCCGGTCCCAGTCGGCGTTTTTTGTCTTCTTCGTAATCCTCGAAGTTGCCCTCGAACCATTCCACATGGGCGTCGCCCTCGAAGGCCAGAATATGCGTGCAAATCCGGTCAAGGAAGAAGCGGTCGTGGGAGATCACCACGGCGCAGCCAGCGAAATCGACCAGCGCGTCTTCCAGTGCGCGCAGGGTTTCAACGTCAAGGTCGTTGGTCGGTTCGTCGAGCAGCAGGACGTTGCCGCCCTCTTTCAGCAGGCGGGCCATGTGGACGCGGTTGCGCTCACCGCCCGACAGCAGCGAGACCTTTTTCTGCTGGTCGCCGCCCTTGAAATTGAACGACGAGCAATAGGCGCGGGAATTGACCTGCGCGTCGCCCAGTTGGATGATCTCGGCGCCGCCGGTGATCGCCTCCCACACGGTGTCGTTGTCTTTCAGGTCGTCGCGGGACTGGTCGACATAGGACAGCTCGACCGTGTCGCCCAGCGTGATGGTGCCGCTGTCGGGCTGTTCCTGACCGGTGAGCATCTTGAACAGGGTCGATTTACCCGCACCGTTGGGGCCGATGACGCCGACGATGCCGCCGGGTGGCAGGGCAAAGTCCAGCCCTTCGATCAGTTGCTTGTCGCCCATGTGTTTTGACAGGCCCTCGACCTCGATCACCTTGCCACCAAGGCGCTGGCCATTGGGGATGACGATCTGGGCGCGGGTCAGCTTTTCGCGTTCGGACTGTTCGGCCAGCTCGTTATAGGCGTTGATCCGGGCCTTGGATTTGGCCTGACGGGCCTTTTGGCCCTGACGCATCCACTCCAACTCGCGTTGCAGGGTTTTCTGCTTGGACTTGTCCTCACGGGCTTCCTGCTCCAGCCGTTTGGCTTTTTGTTCCAGCCATGCGGAATAGTTGCCCTCGTACGGAATGCCGCGGCCGCGGTCGAGTTCGAGGATCCAGCCTGTGATGTCATCCAGGAAATAACGGTCGTGGGTGACGATCAGGATGGTGCCTTTGTAGTCGATCAGGTGCTGTTGCAGCCACGCGATGGTCTCGGCGTCCAGGTGGTTGGTCGGTTCGTCGAGCAGCAGCATGTCGGGCGCTTCCAGCAGCAGCTTGCAAAGCGCCACACGGCGTTTCTCACCGCCCGAAAGGTTGGCGATGTTTGCATCGTCTGGCGGGCAGCGCAGCGCTTCCATCGAGACATCGATCTGACTGTCGAGGTCCCACAGGTTTTCCGCGTCGATCGCGTCCTGCAGGGTGGTCATTTCCTCCATCAGCTCATCCGAGTAGTTCTCGGCGATCTCCATGGCGATTTCGTTGAAGCGGTCGACCTTGGCCTTTTTCGCGGCCACGCCCAGCATGACGTTTTCGCGGACGGTCAGCGATTCATCCAGCTGAGGTTCCTGCGGCAGATAGCCGACCTTGGCGCCCTCGGCCGCCCATGCCTCACCGGTGAAGTCCGTGTCGAGGCCCGCCATGATCTTCATCAGCGTCGATTTACCTGCGCCGTTGACGCCGACGACACCGATTTTCACGCCGGGCAGAAAGCTGAGGTGGATGTTTTCAAAGCACTTTTTGCCACCGGGATAGGTCTTGGAGACACCCTGCATGTGGTAGACATATTGATAGGCGGCCATGTCGCGTCCTCTGGGTCGGGGAAATTGAGTTGGAACGCTGGATATCCGAGGCGAGCGGGCGGGGCAAGCTAGTGGTTTTGTGATTTTTGTATGGTCGTTTGATGCGCTAGAACCGACACGACAAGGAGTGGTGGGGTTTTGGCAGAACTTGCAGAACTGATTGCTGGTTGGGCGCAGCCGGGACGGGTGACATGGATCGGTTTACGTCCCGGCCGCAGAGCGGAAATGGATGGGCGCAACGATGTTTGGGTCTCAGCCGATGGGCTCGACGGCGACCGCAGCCGGGCGGGCAAGCGGGTGGTGACTTTGATCCAGCAGGAACATCTGGCGGCGATTGGCTCTTATCTGGGGCAGGGATCGGTTATGCCTGAGATCCTGCGGCGCAATCTGGTGGTTTCTGGGATCAATCTGGCGGCGCTTAAGGGGCGTGAGGTGCAAGTGGGAGAGGCCATTTTACGCTTTACCGTGATCTGCGCTCCATGCAGTCGGATGGAGGAGGCGTTGGGCAAAGGCGGCTATTCTGCTGTGCGGGGGCATGGGGGTTGGTGTGCCGAAGTAGTGCAGCCGGGGCAAGTCAGGCTTGGCGATGTGGTGCAGCCGATTGATTGACAACACCTCTCAGTTCTGAACATCAGCAGAGGATGGAACGCAGTACCATTCCATATGCGGGGGCCGGGCAGGTCGTGGGGTTGTTCGGAGGGTCATTTGATCCTCCGCATCAAGGTCATGTGCATGTGACGCGTGAGGCGATGAAGGCGTTTGGGCTGGATCGGGTGTGGTGGCTGGTGTCTCCGGGGAACCCTCTTAAGGAGCGGGGGCCTGCGCCTTTGGCCCGGCGGATGGCGGCGGCGCTGGATGTGATGCAGCATCCGCGCGTTGAGGTCACGGATATCGAGGCTCTGACGGGCACGCGGGCGACGGCAGACACTCTGGCAGCGCTGCGGAGGCTTTATCCTCAGGTTCGGTTCGTCTGGCTGATGGGCGCGGACAATCTGGCGCAGTTTCACCGCTGGAAGGACTGGCGGCAGATCATGGACAGCGTGCCTGTGGGCGTTGTGGCGCGGCCGGGGGATCGGATCTCGGCGCGGATGTCTCCGGCGGCTCGGCTTTATGCCAAGTACCGTATCGACGGGCAGGCGCGGCATTTGCTGGGGCGGGCGGATGCTCCGGCGTGGTGTTTTGTGAACGTGCCGATGGTTGACGTCAGTTCGACCGAGTTGCGCAATCGCGGGAATTGGAGCGATGGGGTGTTGCCCGAATGACTCCACTTGGCGCATAATCTTAATCAAGTGATTGTCTGCATTTAAGCTCTGGGATTCTAATAGACCCATGGTCGATCGAATTTCGCGTCGTTTGTTTCTGGGTGGATTAGGGGCGTCTCTGGTTCCGGGCGCAGGTCTGGCCGAGGCGCCTTCGGTGTCTCTGCGCCCTGTGCTGCGTGGCCCGCAGCCCAGCGGGGCCGAGCGACTGGTTCAGGCAGCGGGGCTGAAGGGCGAGGTTGTTTTCGCCGTGGCCGACGTGGAAACCGGAACGCCGCTGGAGGTGTTCGGCGAGGGCCAAAGCCTACCACCAGCCAGCGTCGCCAAGGCGCTGACCGCGCTTTATGCGCTGGATGTGCTGGGTCCGGAGTATCGGTTCGAAACGCGCTTGATCGCGGATGGACCGGTAGAGAATGGCATTCTGAAAGGCGACCTGATCCTTGCGGGTGGCGGTGATCCGCTGCTGGATACAGACGCGCTGGCCACAATGGCAGCCAATCTGCGCAAGGCCGGGATCACCGAGGTGAAGGGCGCGTTCAAGGTCTATGATGGTGCGCTGCCCTACGTCTTCAGCATTGATCCGGGGCAGCCGGATCATCTGGGCTATAGCCCGTCGATCAGCGGGATTTCCCTGAATTTCAACCGTGTGCATTTCGAGTGGAAACGCGAGGGCACCGGCTATGACGTGACCATGGATGCGCGCAGCGCAAGTTACAGGCCGTCGGTGGATATGGCATCAATGCGGGTCGAGAACCGCAGCCTGCCGATCTACACCTATCAGCCAAGCGCGCGGCAGGATCGCTGGACCGTGGCCAAAGGCGCGCTAGGCAATGGCGGGGCACGCTGGCTGCCGGTACGCAAGCCTGCGCTTTATGCCGGAGATGTGTTCCGCACGCTGGCACGCGTGAATGGGATCGTGCTGGGCCGGGTGCAGGTGACGCGGCAAGCACCGCAAGGGACCGAACTGGTGGTGCATCAGAGCGATCCGTTGGAAAGCATCCTGAAGGGGATGCTGAGATATTCGACCAATATAACCGCCGAAATGGTGGGTTTGGCGGCCACCAAGGCGCGCGGGGTTGCGCCGCAGAGCCTTGAGGACTCGGCCGCAGAAATGAACCTGTGGGCGGCAGAGCGTTTTGGCGCAGATGGGATCGCGATGGTCGATCATTCCGGACTTAGCGGTTCCTCACGTATGGCCCCCTTCAGTCTGGTCAATACGCTGGTGGCGGCGGGGCAATCAGAGGAGCTGCGGCCGTTGCTTCGGTCCTTCACGCTGGCCGACAAAAATGGGCAGCCGGTCAAGGATCATCCGATCAAGGTCGACGCAAAGACGGGGACGTTGAACTTCGTCTCGGGTCTTGGCGGTTATATGACAACGGCAGATGGGGTGGATCTGGCGTTTGCGATCTTCACCGCCGATACCGCGCACCGTGCCACGATCCCGCGTGCATCGCGCGAGCGCCCGGACGGCGCGCGGGCCTGGAACCGACGGTCCCGCAAATTGCAACGCAATCTGATTGAGCGTTGGGGTGCGCTCTACGGTAGCTAGGTTGTATGCCGCGCCCGTGCCCCGCGTTCGATAGCGGCAGCGTGCAGGCGGTCGATGCTGAGCTCGTACCGGATTTCTTCCAGCAGACGCAGTTCGGTTTCGGCCAGAGTGCCGTCAGCGGCGGCGACATCACAGGCCAGCGCGTAGGCGGTTTCGTTCAGGCGTTCGGGCAGGTTGTCACGGATCAGTCCGAACAGGGCATCCAGCCCGTCAACCTGCTCAAACAAATCAAACACGATCTGCGAGACGCGGCGGGTTCGGTCGATGTCGTAGCCTGCAAACACCGGCAGCATGTTGACCGCGCCTTCAATCTTGACCAGCTCTGCAGTTCGGATGTTCTCGTCCGAGGCGGAAATCGCCACCATGATCGCCACAAGGCAATCCTGCGGGGACATCGGATGTGGGGTTTGCTCGGTCATGGTGTCGTCCTGAATGAAACGTTTGTTGCCGCACGATAGGAGCGGGTGCAAGGAGGTTCAACTGGTAGTTTTGGGGTGCAATGAATGCGATCGATGAAGGTGGGTGATTTCGGCTGTGATGTAAACGTCCGTTGAGAGCTTATACCTGCCGTCGACCAGGCTTCTATTCTTTGCATGTGCTGCGCGTCGCGAACCAAGCATTTCGGACTTTCACCGCCAGCATTCCAAAGCAGAACTTCGCCAAGTTAATTGGCCATACGGAAACGACCAGGCACTAGCTAAGATGCGTTTCAGTTGGGCGTTTTTCTATGCCTTGCACCGCCGGTCATGCCCGATATTTAGCAAGCTCACTCCAGAATAATTCTACAGCATCCGAAGTGTTCTGTGACTTACGCGCTGCGCAGATGTTCCACGTAAGGTTCTGTGCCATAGACACGGGTTTCACCGTCTTTGCATGGATCAGATCCGCAAATGTGTCCGCCATCCCTCCCACGATGTAGTCCGGTTCTGCCAACAATCCGGTCAGGAGGTTGTAGTCGTCGCATTCGATATGCGGCTGTGCATTCACCTTTTCGACGGCTTCAGCACCGCCACCAAGTGCTTTTGTCAAAGCGGCTTTCCAGTGTTTGTGGAGATGCGGAGATGCAAAGGGAAAATCGAATATGCCTGCCATCGTTTGCGGGCCACGCTGATGAATCTTATGGTCGCGATGTGCCACAAACTGGATTTGTTGTTTCTCCATCACCATAATCTCGACGTTGTCAGCTTCGGGTGTGTAGGTCAGGTCACCCAGGAACATGTCGAACTTTCCCGCCTGCAACAAATCAAGCGGTCGTGCGTAGGCGCTTACCAGAATTCGGAAACGAAGATCAGGCATCACTTGCCGCACTGATCGCAGGGCGGGCAGGATCAGGGTTCTCGTGGTCAGAGGCCCGCAACCGATCAGCAAAGTGCCCGGCCCGGTTTCGCGCAAAGCGGCCACGCGCGTTGCATACTGGTTCAGGTCTTCGCGCAGCGCCTGGGCGATTGGCAAGAACTCCTGCCCTGCGCGTGTCAGAGTGCTGTTGTTTCGGCTTCGATGAAACAAAACAAGCCCCGTATAGTCCTCGGCCTGCCCGACATAGCGGGACAATGATGCGTTGGACACACCCATCGCACGGGCAGCATTTTGGAAACTGCCGATTTCAGCCAATGTAAGAAAAGCGGTCAAAGAGTTTTCGTTCATCATGCCGTCAAACACATTTCAGGTTTTGCTCTTTAGATTTCACAATATGAAATTCCGGTAAAGCTCTGTTGCGACGCGAAAGTTTCGACCGCTATCCCTGATCGGACTTTCGATATTCCCTTCACCGGTATCGTCTTCTACGTTCGCAGAGGTAAAAATGTTCATTTTTCGATCTATTGTGGTTTCCGCCACGCTGGCTACAGCTTCGGTCTGTGCCCTGCCAGTTTTGGCCGAAACCGACCAGCCCAATATCCTTGTCATCATGGCCGACGATGTCGGCTGGGCCAGTCTGGGCAGCTATCATCAGGGTGTGAAAAGTATCAAAACCCCCAACCTTGACCAGCTTGCTGCGGATGGTTTGCGCCTTACGGACTACTATGCACAGCCAAGCTGCACCGCAGGGCGATCTGCCTTTATCACCGGACAATTGCCTGTTCGGACGGGGATGCACACAGTCGGGCTGCCCGGAGATCCGGAAAAAGGTCTGAATGAAAAAGACCCTACTCTGGCCAACATCCTTAAATCTCTAGGCTACACCACCGGGCAATTTGGCAAAAATCACTTGGGCGATATGAACAAGTTTCTGCCAACTGTGAAAGGTTTCGATGAATATTGGGGCTGGCTCTACCACCTGAATGCGATGGAATACACCTCTGACCCCGATTGGCCCAAAGATCAGAAATTCAACGACACATTTGGCCCACGGAACATCATCCACGCTTATGCCACGGATACAATTGATGAAACCGTAGATCCACGCTGGGGGCTGGTTGGAAAGCAGCGTATAATAGACGATGGCCCAGCTCCGCCCGAACGGCAAAAAACGCTCGACGATGAGGTGACGGCCCATACTCTGGACTTCATCAACCGCGCGGTCGATAGCGACACGCCCTTCTTTGTCTGGATGGCCCCGGCCCGAGCGCATGTCTGGACACATTTGAGCCCCGAATACGAGGCGATGCTGGGCGACGGGCGCGGTTTGCAGGATGTCGTAATGAAAGAGCTTGACGACAACGTGGGCAAGGTCATGGCCCGTCTGGACGAACTTGGCATCTCGGACAACACTATTGTAGTCTTCACCTCGGATAACGGCCCCGAAACCATGACTTGGCCTGACGGTGGAACAACACCGTTCCGAGGCGAAAAAGGTACGACATGGGAAGGCGGCTTCCGCGTTCCTGCTATCATTCGCTGGCCCGGAAGAGTTTCCGCCGGGACCGTAAGCAACGGTATTTTTGCTGGTCTTGACTGGATGCCTACCCTCGTCGCCGCCGCCGGAGGACCTGACGATCTGCCTGGATCACTACTGAAGGGCTATGAGGGCTATCAGGTGCATCTGGATGGTTACAACCAACTGCCTTTCCTGACTGGCGAGGGTGAGAGCAACCGGGACGAGATTATCTACTACGAAGGTCCGGACCTGCAAGCTGTACGCCATGGTGATTGGAAAGCACATTTCACGATACAAACCGAAGGATGGGCAGGTCCAAAAGAGGAACTGAACGCGCCCCTGCTGTTCAACCTGCGCCGCGATCCCTATGAAAAGGCAGCTGAGGAATCGGGGATGTATACCCGTTGGATGGGCAACAAAATGTGGGCCTTTGGCCCTGCTGCCAAAATCGTCCAAAACCACCTGTCTACCTTCAAGGACTATCCTCCGCGGGGGTCGGACATAACCAACCAGGGCCATGTCGAAGAGCAGATATCGACCGAAGGTGGGATGTCGCAGTAGAAATCAAACCTCGGGGGGCATCACCTGTTGCCTCCCGATCTGTGTCAAGGATTTCATCGAGGGCCGCGAAAATCACGCTTCACCGCCTCTTTGCTATCGCACTGCCCTGTTCATCCCGCCGTCGGACAGTATACTCTGACCGTTGATATACCGGGCTGCATCGCTGGCGAGAAACACGCAAGCCTGCCCAATTTCTTCGAACGTTGCGGGCCGCTGAGCGGGGATTTCCCGGCGAGCTTGTTCGGACAGGTTCACGTTCTCGCAGAACCCCGGCAGCAGGTTGTTCATGCGAATATTGTGCCGTGCATATCGGTCCCCGTAAAGCTTTGAGAAACTATGCAATGCTCCACGCAGCATGCTCATGGGATAGGGCGCACGTGGCTCGATTGTGTTCATGGATGAGATATTAACGAATGCACCACCGCCTTGTTCGATCAGAATGGGCGTGACGATACGGGCGATCTTGACGACATTTAGCACATACATGTCCAGACTTTCGTGCCATAACTCGTCGCTGAGTTCCAAAAGCGGTCCGTCAAAGTCAGGATCGAAACCGACGGTTTTGATGGCTTCAGGCACCGTTCCACCGTGACCCATATTACTGACGATTGCATCAATCCGTCCATATTTGCTCATGGTGTCGTCGACCATCGCTTGCAAATCATCGACATCTAATACAGAGCCGCGACGGCCAATGCCCTCAAGTTCCTCAGCCAATTCAACCGAGCGGTTGGACGGAGACATAAGCGAAACCTTATAGCCGGCTTTCGCCATTTCAATGGCACAACCCCGGCCAATTCCCTGTCCTGCACCTGTCATCAAAGCAACTTTGGTATCAGGCATGGTGTGTCCTTTCTTTGGGCGCACAGTGTGTGAGGTTTATTGATCTGTGGTCAGTGTAACTGCCGGAAACAAAGCAGACCTATCGAGTTTTTGGGGCAATGCTGTTAGGTTTTCTCACATGCCGGAGAACCTTAGACATCTACGTGCCCTTCAGGCCTTTGATGAAACCGCAACCCACTCCAGCCTGACCAAGGCAGCGGATGTTCTGAACGTCACCCACGGGGCGATCAGTCGGCAAATTAAGCTGCTGGAACTGCATCTTGGCGTAACGCTTTTTCATCGCCGCCCAAATGGGGTTGAACTGACCAGTGCCGGGGAGCTTCTGCATCAATCGACGCGCGGGGCATTTTCGGCGTTGCAACTGGGCGTGATGGAGGTGAAGCGGCTGCATCACCGCCAGTCGATTACGGTGTCGTTGTCAACATCGCTGGCGCTTAAATGGCTTGTCCCGTTGCTCAGTTCATTTCAGCAAGAACATCCGGGTATCGCGTTGCTGCTGGACACAAATGATCGATTTGCGGATTTTGATGCGTCTGAGGTCGATGTCGCCCTGCGGTTCGGGGAACCCGGTTGGGACGGGCTCTATCATGAGCAGATAAGACAAGAGGACCTGATTGTTGTAGCAGCGCCATCCCTTGTTGGTAAAACCCGACTGCCGATGCCTGCCGAGAATGTGGCTGATCTTCCACTCTTGCATGATGCCTACAACGTCGGGTGGGAAAGCTGGGCTGCGCAGGTCGGGCTGGGCGCTGACCGGATCAATTCGCAGAGCATCAAGTACGTGGACAGCGCGGTTCTGTTGGAGGCTGCGATTGACGGGCAAGGTGTAGCGTTGGCAAGACATCTCTTGGCGGAGAGGGATTTGGAACTTGGTCGCTTGATCCGCCTCGATGAAAGCCGGGTTCCATTGGATCGGGGGCTCTACTTCGTCTGCCGCCCCGGCGATCAGGAACGGGTCACCGTGAGAATTTTCAGGAAATGGCTTATGTCGATTTAATCTTTTGCCTTGCTTGCAAATCCGCGAGAGCGATCAACAGACTACGTTTTTCAGAATGCCGCAATGCCCCGTGCTGCGGACACTTGTAACCAAGACCAGATATGGATTGCACGCTGTTCATGCTCATAGAGGCATGAAAATCACCACCCTTTATTGACTCATACTGCACCTGCACAATAACAGGGGCCGGTCCGGGCGCATGGGGTGTCTGGCACGTTTCCCGATGGAGTATCCAAATGTCTGACCTGCGTGAAACCGCGATGACGTCCAAGGCGTGGCCGTTTGAAGAGGCGCGGCGGTTGCTCAAACGGTATAAGCAGGGCGCTCCGGAGAAGGGATATGTGCTGTTTGAGACGGGCTATGGCCCATCAGGTCTGCCGCATATCGGCACCTTTGGTGAGGTGGCGAGGACCACGATGGTCAAGCGCGCGTTTGAGGCGCTGTCGGATATCCCGACCAAGCTGATCTGTTTCTCGGACGATCTGGATGGGATGCGGAAAGTGCCCAGCAATGTGCCGAACCCCGAGGCGCTGCAGGATTATCTGCAATGTCCGCTGACCTCGGTGCCGGACCCGTTTGGTGAATATGACAGCTTTGGTGAGCATAACAATGCGATGCTGCGCCGGTTCCTCGATACTTTCGGGTTCGAGTATGAGTTCTATTCGGCGCGTGAGTTTTACCGCTCGGGCCAGTTCGACGAGATCCTGAAGCGCGCCGTTGAGAAGTATGACGACGTGATGGCCATCATGCTGAAAAGCCTGCGGGAAGAACGTCAGCAGACCTACTCGATCTTCCTGCCGATCCATCCCGAGACCGGGCGGGTTCTGTATGTGCCGATGAAGAAGGTTTGCGCCGATACCTACACTGTCACCTTCGATGACGAGGATGGCAAGGAATGGACGCTGCCCGTGACTGGCGGCAATGTGAAGCTGCAGTGGAAGCCTGATTTTGGCGCGCGCTGGGCGGCGTTGGGCGTGGATTTCGAGATGTATGGCAAGGAACATGCCACTAACGAAAAGATCTATGACGCGATCTGCCGGGCTTTGGGCGGTCGTGCGCCGGAACATTTCAGCTATGAACTGTTTCTGGATGAGAACGGCCAGAAGATTTCGAAGTCGTCGGGCAATGGTGTTTCGATCGATGAATGGCTGACCTATGCGCCCACCGAGTCGCTGGCCTATTTCATGTATCAAAAGCCCAAGACCGCGAAGCGGATGCATTTCGATGTGATCCCGAAGGCGTATGATGAATATCATCAACAGTTGCGGGCCTATCCGGGACAGGACCTGAAGGCTCAGCTGAATAATCCCGTCTGGCATATCCATGGTGGCGACGTTCCGGAATCCACCCTGATGGTTCCGTTTGCGATGCTGTTGAACCTGGCGTCCGTGTCTGGGGCCGAGGACAAGGAGGCGCTGTGGGGCTTTATCCGCCGTTATGCGCCCGAGGCCACTGCCGAGACCCATCCCGATCTGGATCAGGCGGCGGGCTTTGCAGTGAGGTACTTCAACGATTTCGTCAAGCCGACGCGCCAGCATCGCGCGCCGACGGATCAGGAACGTGAGGCGCTGGAAGCATTGAAGGCGGCCTTGGAGGCCTATGACGGGCCGATCGAAGATGAAGCGCTGCAATCGGTGGTCTATTCCATCGGGCGCGAGCGGTTTGATCCGATGCGCGGCTGGTTCACGGCGCTTTATGAGGTGCTGCTGGGGGCATCGCAGGGCCCGCGCTTCGGTGGGTTCATCGCGCTTTATGGATTAGACGAGACCATAGAGCTAATTGACCGGGCACTGAACAACGAACTTACGATGGATGAAGCCCCGGGCTACGATGCTCCATCACCCGGGATGGGGATGTAATCCATCATCCGATCTGGTGTTGCGCCGATCTGATTTGACCTGATCCAGTGTGGGGCTACCCTTGCATCAGGAGGTGGCCCCATGCGTCGACTATTGCTTGCTGTATCCCTGAGTGCCGGACTAGCATCCGGAGTTTTTGCTCAGAGTGACGAGATTGAGGCCAATATCTCGGCGCAGATTCAGGCCTTCAAGGCGGATGACTTTGCCACCGCCTTCACCTTTGCCAGCCCCAATATCCAGCGGCTGTTCGGCGATCCCGAGAATTTCGGGACCATGGTGCGCCGCGGCTATCCTATGGTCTGGCGGCCTGCGGATGTGAGGTTTCTGGAGCTGCGCGAGATTAGCGGAGCCCTGTGGCAGAAGGTCATGATCACTGATGGTGACGGACGGGTGCATCTGCTGGACTACCAGATGATCCAGCAGGAAAACGGCTGGAAGATCAACGGTGTACAGTTGCTGGGCAACTCCGACCCGGCGGCCTGAGGCAACACCACCGTCACGGTGATAAGAGTCGCGATTAATCCCTTTTCGATACTCAGACCCATGCGCTTGGGCTCAGGGCCCGGGCTGTATCGGGTTTTGGCGCGCGTGCTTGGCGCGATTGGGAAAGGGATTTTATATGAACAAGGCAATCACCGACGGCATCGTGTTCATGCCGCCCGCCTATGCGGCTGGTCTTGGGGTTTGGTCCAGTGGCGACGGCACGCCGGGCTCTCCGACCTATGAGGGGTCGGGGACGGGGGTGTTCGTTCCGGCGGATGCGGATTTCGCAGGCTGTCTGGAGATTTACAAAACGGCAGAGCCTCAGCGGCTGCGCTATATGGGGCAGACACCTTTGTTGCCGGGCTGCTATCTGCAGATCAAGGCGCGCGTGAAGGCGATCAGCGGGCCGCTTCCCGAGGTGCGGATTGCCGGCTGGGCCGGAGGAGCCGGAGATGCGCATGTGGATGGATTGGCCGAGCAGGGTCCGGCGGTGCAGCTGACCGGCTATGGCACTGTGCATGAGGTGACGGCCATCGTGGGCACAGGCCTGCGGCCCGGCGTGGACATGCCCTGGGGCAATGCGGTGCTTTATGGCCATTTTGGATTGGATATCGAAGGCACCAACGGTGCGGTGGTGCGGGTGGATGATATCGAGATCACTGATGTGACCTCGGTCTTCCTGCGCGATTTGATTGGTCTGGTCGACGTGCGCGATTTCGGCGCTGTGGGTGACGGGGTCACCGATGACTCGGCAGCGTTTGAGGCGGCGGATCAGGCAGCGAACGGGCGCAAGGTTTATATTCCGCAAGGTGAGTTCCGGCTGGAAGAGAACACTAACATGGCGTCCGAGGTCGCATTTGACGGCACCGTCACGATGCCGGTCGACAAGATGTTGCTGCTGACCAAGAATTTCGATCTGCCCACCTATATCACCGCCTTTGGTGATGAAATGCTGGCGTTTAAAAAAGCGTTTCAGGCGTTGCTGAACAGCTCGGACCATGAATCGCTGGATCTGGGCGGGCGCAAGATTGCGGTGACCGAACCCATCGATATGGCGGCGGCAGTGCCGAACCGGACAGGCTATGCCACCCGTCGCGTGGTGCGCAACGGGCAGTTTGACGTCAAAAGCAGCTCGGCCTGGGATACCGAAACCTTCACTTCGATCGCGACTTACAGCCCGTCTGATCCCGATACGCTGACCAATGTGGCCAATGTGGCCAATATCCCTGTGGGCTCGCTGGTCACCGGCAGTGGTGTTGGGCGCGAGGTTTATGTGCGGTCGAAAAACGAAAGCACGGGTGAGATCACGCTGAGCGCGCCGACCTATGATGCTGCGGGGACGCAGACCTTCACCTTCACATCGTTCAAGTACCTGCTGGATTTCAGCGGTTTCAGTGCGCTGCAGAAGTTCAACATGGAAGGGATCGAGTTTCAGTGTAACGGTCGGTGCAGCGCGATCCGGCTGTCTCCGGGCGGGAACACTTTTGTACTGAAAGACTGTTTCATCAGTCGCCCGAAGGACCGGGGTATCACATCAATCGGGCGCGGATGTCAGGGGATGCTGATCGATGGCTGTCAGTTCCTATCGACCGAGGAAAGTCTGGACGTGCCGGACCGAAGCTCAATCGCGCTGAACGCCAATGCCAACGACGTCAAGCTGCGCCACAACCGGGCCACGCGGTTCCATCATTTCGCGGTGCTAAGTGGCGACAACAATCTGGTGCTGGGCAACCACTTCTTCCAGGGCGACAACGTCGCGAACGGGGTGCGCAACGCCGGGTTGGTGATCATCGGCGGCTATAACAGTTCGTCCATCGCCGAGAACTATGTCGATAACTGTTTTATCGAATGGACCAACGAGCACGATGCCAACCCGGATTACTTCACCAGCTTCTCGTTCAGCGCGCTGAGCATCACGGATAACATCTTTTATGCCAGCGATGTTGCCCCCTGGTTCAGCTATCTGGTGATCCGCCCCCATGGCACAGGGCATTTTTTGAACGGGCTGACCGTCACCGGCAACAAGTTCCGCGTCAACAACGTGCGGATCGACCGAGTGGACCGGGTCGATACCAGTTTTGCCGATCTTGATCCGGAAAGGCACAAGAGGGTGTGTTTCGAGAACAATACGTTCCACGGCATCGAAACGCCTTGCGCCAATCCATTGCGGCTGCAGCACACGCAAAGCTCACCGTCATCAGCCTGGACCGTCAGTTCGCAGGGCCAATTGCCGTTCGGGGGCAGGGCGCGCGGGTGTGATGCGGTTGTTGCCCTGGGAAGCCTCAGGACATCGTTGAATGCGGTGCGCTATACCGCGCCATATGTCGAGTTGCGACAGGGATCGGGCCAGAGCGATATCCGCCTGCGCTGGTCCGAAAGCTTGCGTGGTGCGGTTTCGACCATTCTGCGGATTGATACCTGATTGATGTGGTGGGCCGCCTGAATGTAGGTGGCCCATCTTTAATAGCTGCGCCACAATCCAAATTTGATCCCGATGTTATCATCAGCCGAATTGCGCTCGGCACCCAGAATCCAGGTGAGTTTGCCCGTCTTTGGGCGATACATCAGCGAAGGTCGCACCCTCCAGTACCATGGTCGGTCCGAAACATAAGAAGTTTCGATCTGCAGGAGCGGGTCAAACCGTCGACCCGAGGACAGACCGGCCGTGAAATCCAATTTGCGGATCACTGCCTCATGGGTGCGGTTTTCGAGCGCGGCGTCGACATTGATCCATCCGCCTCCCAATCCGGTTTGAATGCTTTTGCCGTATGAAAGTGTTGCTTTGTACATTGCCCAACTACTGTACTGGCGATGGTGCGCGCCAACGCCGAACTCAGCCGCCAGACGCCCTGCTGACCCCATGTCTGCAACCGGCACGCGGGCAAAGACCAGCGCGTGCCCATACAAATCCTGATGCTCCTCGGCATCCAGTCCGATCGTGAGTTTCGGCCGCAATCCCCACTCGGTATAAAGCGAGGATTTGTACTTGTAGACGTCTTCCTCTTTGAAAGCGGTCACAGATAACGCGGTGAAGCTTGACCCCTTCTTGCGGAGCCACGCACCGGACCATGCCGGAGTGCACACCATAAAAAGCAGCGGAATGACGAGAACCAGACGAGCCATGGGGGCAGCATCGGCAGACATGGTTAACGGATGGTTAGTTTCTTGTTCATCTTCGAGAAAGATTTTTTGATCCAAAAACATTGTCTATGTGCAGGAAAAGGGTGGCGTTTTCAAAAGCTGTGCTAGGCTCGGGTCAGCTATAAAGGAGGAGCCTTATGCCGCAGATTTCCAAAACCAACAGCTATCAGACTGTCATCACCACCTTCGAGATGACCCCCGGAACCTGCCAGGACCTTCTTGAGGCGCTGACCGATGCTTATGCCGAGTTCATTTCGAAACAGCCGGGTTTCATTTCAGCCGGATTGCATGTGAATGATGCCCAGACGCGGATTGCCAATTATTCACAATGGGAGCGCCGCGAGGATTTCCTGGCGATGTTGCGCACACCGGAAATGCGAGAGCGGAATCGCAGGGTTAACGAGCTGTGCAAGAGCTTTGAACCCGTGATGTACGACGTCGCCGAGACATTCGGTGAGACCTGATCTGAGTCAATGCACGGCCACCACCGGTCGCGCAGTATAGCGGCACAACTACGGAGGCGCGAGCCATGTATCATAACATTCTTGTTCCCATTTCCTTTGATGCCGAACGGGACAGCTCGGCAGCGTTGAAGCTGGCAGAACTACTGTCGACGCCCGAGGCTGCGGTTACGCTGCTGCATGTGGTAGAGCACATTCCGGATTATGCGATCTCGTACATGCCTGCCGAGTATCTGTCCGAAGCCCGCAAGGCCATTCAGACCGAGCTTGATGCTCTGGCGGCGCGCGTCCCGAATGCGAAGGGGCTGGTGGTTGAAGGCCATTCCGGGCGAACGATTCTTGACTGGGCCGAAGTGAATAAGCCCGACCTGATCATCCTGGCTTCGCACCGCCCGGGGATGCAGGACCTGTTGTTGGGTTCAACCGCGACCCATGTGGTGCGCCACGCCAAATGTGCCGTGCATGTGGTGCGATAAGGTCGAGCTTTTTCCAAGCCGACCCCGATTGCGGCCATGGCTTTGCCACATACCGCGTGTAAGACCTATGGCATGACAACCGGGAAACAAACGAAAGACACCGATCCGAACCCTCGTCTTACACGGCGGCAACGGCGGGCAGACGCGTTGCGCAGGCAGGCTCTGTCTCCGGTGCGTATTCTACTGATGGTGCTGGCCTTGCCCTTAACCACAGGAATGATCGCAATCGGTGTCTACCTGCGCGTTTCAGACTACGAACGTCATGAAGCGGTGATCCATCTGGTGGCGCTGGCTGGGTGTGATGCGGTGGAGATGCTGGGTTTCGGGCCTTTTCGCGAAGGGAGGCCCGGATATCATAAGCGCAATGATCCCGATGGCGATGGTGTCGCCTGTGGCTCGTTTGCCTTGCAGAAACCACGCAATGTCGCGATGCCGGGAGATATCCAAGCCAATCCCCGGAATCTTCAGACCCCGAAACAGCGCACTGTCGGAACGGCAAAGTTTTTGAAGCCTTGAATCGGTGGGGGGCGAAATCTTGAAAAGATTTCGGGGCGCTTTCTTTTCAAGAAAGCGTTGCGTGGCTCAGGTGAGCCAACGCACGGGTGCGCGGTTGCAGAAGATTACGATCTGGCCCGAGTTTTCCGCCACTTGATAACCGCGACGATTGATTTCGGCCATAAAACGCTCCATCCCGGCAAATCGCTCTATATCGCGCGCCTTGCGACGGATTACGCCACCTTGCTGCACCGCCTTGGAGGCGAATAGATCACTGAGCCAAACCTCAGGCGAGAGGGGAGAATTACAGTTATACATCACCTATGATTTGGCGCAGCTAGCTTAATGCTGGGTAAAGAAAGTTGCGCCCGCAAAGCGGGTCTTGCCTTGTCCTGACCAGAGCGCCACAGTCGCCGCGATGACTCGTGATGAATTCAATGCCTTTTGCTCGGACCTCAAAGCCACCAGCCATGTCGTGCAGTGGGGCAACGCAGATGTCTGGAAAGTAGGCGGCAAAGTCTTTGCCATCTGTGGTTGGAACGACGGAAAGGATGCGTTTACCTTCAAGGCCACCGATCTTGCCTTTGAGGTCCTCGGAGATGAGCCAGGTATCCGCCCAGCGCCCTATCTGGCATCGCGAGGTATGAAATGGCTGCAGGTTTACGATGAACGTGGCATGAGCGACGCGTCGCTGCGAGATCATATTGTAATCTCATACGATCTGGTCGTAGCTAAGCTGACCAGAAAGGCGCGGGCAGAGCTGGGCCTTTAAGGCGGTCAGTCTTTCATGGCGTGCAGCAGCTCAAGCAGTTTTTTCCGGTCATCATCGTCGGCATAGTCTCCGCTGGCCAGCCGTTCGGCGATGCTCAGGCGCAGACGGTCATGTTGTGTGCGAACCTCTTCGCCCGCCGTTTCCGCGAGGGTCTTCATGATCACTGCCACCGCCTGCTGCCGTTTGGTGGTGGGATTGGCGATGTAGTCCACAAGGCTTTGCTGTCCGGAATCAAGGATGTTTTCGGCCAGATCACGCAGTTGATCCCCATTTGGAAGCAACGGCGTAGGGGCATTTTGCGGTGGCAGAATCTCAGGCGGGTTGCGCGGGGTTTCCGCTAGCGCATTGGTGCCGTCAACAAAGGCTTCGGTGATCATCCGCGTGATCCTGATCGCGCGCGGATCTTTAAACAAAGTCGAGGCAATAGCTACGCCGTAGTCGGTATAGACCCAGGGATTGACCCGTCGGCCACCGCGGCCTTCGGGTTTTGAGATCACATTCTGTGATTGCAAATCCGCGACCTCAGCGTCGGAAAGCTGAAAGCGGTAGCCTTCGAACAGATCCTTATTGCGCGAGACGGCCTGATTGAAGGCGCTGACGGATTTTCCGTAAAACTGCGCCAGATCTTCTGCCAGAACCACGCGTACACCGCGCACCCGATGAATGGCGTTTTGGACCTCTTGAGGGCTGGGCAGGTTTTCCGGGTTCGTCATCATATCCGTTTGGAATCACAATTTGTGATTTCAAACGTGACGCAGGGCGCGCTGGGCTGCAAGTTTGAACTGCAGGTAGGTTCGATGTCTCTTGCCGAGAGGTCTGCCAGATTCGGCCAATACCCTGATGGAAATAACCTTTTTGAAAGAACAAGCTTGCCCCCTATCAAGTTGACAATCTTAATGGATTGACTGATACAAACGGAACAAGACCGGGCCGTTAGCTCAGCTGGATTAGAGCAGGGAACTTCTAATTCTCAGGTCGGGGGTTCGAGTCCTCCACGGCTCGCCATTTTTTCAGATGTTTTTCGAAACGGGGCAAGGGTACGGCCCTTATATCTGAATTCAAAGCGGTCGGTCAGACTGCACCAAGCGGGTGCATACAGCTTTTCCCTCAGCGTTTTGGGCTGGACGTAAGGTCCAACCGCATAAACGCGCTGTTTGGATCGGCGTCATAGCCGTAGATCGGACCGCAATAGGAATATCCCAATGTTTCATATAGCTTGCGTGCTGCGTCATATTCCGAGAGATGATTTGCGCCAGTTTCCAGGACAAGTGCGGAAACGCCCTCGGCTCGGGCCAGATCGGCAAGATGGTTCATGATCACACGCGCCAATCCTCGGCCGCGCGCAGCAGCAACCACGTGCACCGATTTAACTTCGGCAGTGCCATCCGGCAGCGCCTTAAGCGCACCACAACCCAAGGGCTTACCCGCCTCATAAATAGCCCAAAAGCGAATGCCCGGCTCGCGCAGGGCATCAATGTCCAGCGTATGATTTGAGGTTTGCGGTGTCGCGTCCCAGCTATGGGCGAGATGCGCTTGAATGATCGGGCGCAGATCCTTGGCGCCGGGGTCTGCTTGGCGGATGTCGATCATTCACTGGGCCTTGTCAGTGGGTCCAGGGAGCGCGCCGGTCAGTGGCGAAATTCTCACCATAGCCGCGCGCCCGCAGGTTCGGCTTGCGCTTGTGCGGCTCGCATACCTGCGCGTCGATACCGTTGTCTTTGACATAGTCCAGCGCCTCTTCCTTGGTATCGAACTTCAGACGCACCTGCGTTTGGGTGTCATTGGACGAGGTCCAGCCCATCAGCGGATCGACCTCACGCGCAGAAGCCGGGGCGTATTCCAGAACCCATTTGCGGGTTTTGGCCATCCCCGAGGTCATCGCGTTTCGCGAAGGCTGGTAAATCCGTGCGCGCATGTCGCCTCTCCGTACTCACTTGGCTGAAGCTGTTTATGCGTCAGAGCGCGCGCCGGGACAAGATGACAATTGTCGCGGGTCGCATGGACTGCCTAATGACAGGTATTGTCATTAGTTCGGGGTAGAAAGCGCGCAGACATAAAAGGACAGCAGGATGCTTCACCAAGAACGCCACCTCGACATCAACGCCCGACCCAATGAGATTTGGGCTATCCTCCGCCGCTTTATGCATATCGATGAGTTTGCCCCGCAGGTGACATCGGTTGATGCTTTGACTGCCGGATCGGATGGTGTTGGATCACAGCGCCGGTGTCACTTCGCGAACGGCACATCATTGGTCGAAGAGGTGACGGATTGGCAGGTCGACCGCGGCTACACTGTGCGGTTGTCGCAGGTGGCGATGCCTCTGCGCGAAGCACAGGCGGCGATTGCCATCACACCGCTGTCCGACACGCGCAGCCGTGTTATCTGGAGTATGGATTTTCGTATGAAATATGGACCGTTGGGCTGGCTAATGGGACAAACCCTGTTGAAGATGATGATGGGTCGCGTACTGGCCGAGAACCTGTCGACCTTGGCGGCGAAGGTTCAAACGCACCCCGACGCCCAACCCCGGACCGCTTAGCTGAAAATGAATCCAGATCAGCCCTTGCAGATGGACAAAATAAGAACAAATGTAGGGGCCTGACCCGGAGCCCGCCCATGCCCTATGCCCATTCCGACAAGACTCAACTGACCGCAGACGACGTGCGCGCGCGTCTGAAACTGGAGGGCGGCAAGCAGTTCGTCATGCACACCGAGTTCGCACCGGCTGGCGACCAGCCGACGGCGATTAAAGAGCTGGCAGGCGGTGTGAATGATGGTGAGCGAGATCAGGTCCTGCTGGGTGCGACCGGGACGGGCAAGACCTTCACCATGGCCAAGGTGATTGAAGAAACGCAGCGGCCTGCGATCATCCTGGCGCCAAATAAGACGCTGGCAGCGCAGCTGTACGGGGAATTCAAGGGCTTCTTCCCAGAGAACTCGGTCGAGTATTTCGTTTCCTATTACGACTATTACCAGCCAGAAGCCTATGTGCCGCGGTCGGACACGTACATCGAGAAAGAATCGCAGATCAACGAACAGATCGACCGGATGCGCCACTCGGCCACGCGGGCGCTGCTGGAACGCGATGACGTGATCATCGTCGCCTCGGTCTCGTGCATCTACGGTATCGGTTCGGTCGAGACCTATGGAGCGATGACACAGGATCTGAAGGTGGGTCATGAGTATGACCAGAGGCAGGTGATGGCTGATCTGGTTGCCCAACAGTACCGCCGCAACGATCAGGCTTTCCAGCGCGGGTCCTTCCGGGTGCGTGGCGATTCCCTGGAAATCTGGCCGGCCCACCTTGAGGACCGTGCTTGGAAATTCTCGTTCTTCGGCGAGGAACTGGAAACCATCACCGAGTTCGACCCGCTGACCGGCGAACGCGCGGCAACGATGGAGCAGGTGCGGGTCTATGCGAATTCGCACTACGTCACGCCGAAGCCAACAATGAACCAAGCGATTATCGGGATCAAAAAGGAACTCCGCATCCGGTTGGACCAGCTGGTTGGCGAGGGCAAGCTGCTGGAAGCTCAAAGGCTGGAACAGCGTACGAACTTCGATCTGGAAATGCTTGAGGCCACCGGCGTTTGTAACGGGATCGAGAACTACTCACGCTACCTCACGGGCCGTGCGCCGGGCGAACCGCCGCCAACCCTGTTCGAATTCATTCCGGACAACGCGATTGTCTTCGCCGACGAGTCCCATGTCAGTGTCCCGCAGATCGGCGGCATGTACCGTGGCGACTATCGGCGCAAGTTCACGCTGGCGGAACACGGGTTCCGCCTGCCATCCTGCATGGACAATCGCCCGCTGAAGTTCGAGGAATGGGACGCCATGCGCCCGCAATCCGTCTTTGTCTCGGCCACCCCGGCGAAGTGGGAGATCGAACAGACCGGCGGTGTCTTCACCGAACAAGTGATCCGCCCCACGGGTCTACTGGACCCAGAGGTTGAAATCCGCCCGGTGTCGATGCAGGTGGACGACCTGCTGGACGAGGTGCGCAAGGTGGCCGCCAACGGATTCCGCACGCTGGTGACAACGCTGACCAAACGCATGGCCGAGGACCTGACCGAATACCTGCACGAACAGGGCATCAAGGTCCGCTATATGCACTCGGACATCGATACGCTGGAACGCATCGAAATCCTGCGCGACCTGCGGCTGGGGGCCTTCGACGTGCTGGTCGGGATCAACCTGCTGCGCGAAGGGCTCGACATCCCAGAATGCGGACTGGTCGCCATTCTGGACGCGGATAAAGAGGGTTTCCTGCGCTCGGAAACCTCACTGATCCAGACCATCGGTCGCGCCGCGCGCAACGCCGATGGGCGGGTGATCATGTATGCCGACAAGATCACCGGCTCGATGGAGCGCGCCTTGGGCGAAACCAACCGCCGCCGCGCCAAACAGCTCGCCTATAACGAAGAACACGGCATCACGCCTGAGACCGTGAAGAAGAACGTCGAGGACGTTCTGGCCGGTCTCTACGAAGGCGATGTCGACATGAACCGCGTCACCGCCACGATCGACAAACCGATGCACGGCGCGAATCTCGAGGCGCATCTGGACGGATTGCGTGACCAAATGCGCAAAGCCGCCGAGAACCTGGAATTCGAAGAGGCCGCCAATATCCGGGATGAGATCAAACGTCTGGAAGCGGTCGATCTGGCCGTCGCCGACGACCCCATGGCGCGCCAATGGGCGGTCGAGAAAGCCTCGGAAGACGCAGTGAAATCGCGGGGGCGGTCAACGGCTGGCAGGCCGGGGCAGCGGGGTGGGAATGTGAAGCGGAGGAAGCGGTGATATGCCCTTAGTCAGCCGCAACTGGGTATCGTGCGTCTCCACCGCCTTTTGCTGCCAAGGCGTCTAAAATTGCAATGGATTTTTTAACCTCGGCGCTGGAGGAATGTTCCCCTTGGATTGATCGCCTGAGCTCGATAACCAAAGCCTGCTTTATCTCCTGAAGGAAAATCGTACTGCTAACATCTGGGAATTTTTCGAAAGTAGGTTCTTGATGGGGGAGCGCTTCCAATATGGCTTTCTTCAAGCCCGAATTGATTTCTGGGCCTGTTAGCGGAGCACCTATTGCCAGTGTTTTTAATCGAATGGCACCAGTCATCAGTATTGAATGGTACGCCGAATAGAAGGCCCAAGCGCTTTCATTGACGAACAGCCTCGCCCAGTCGCAGCGCAAGTCCTTTGCAAACTCAGGAGTAAATGTCTTAGTCAGCATTTCAGCTAACTCTTCGAACTTTTTTCGATCGCTAGATGAAGCGGCTTCAATTTCATCAAATTTTAGAATTTCTGCAATTTGCGCCGGCGCGAACAACTCGTCAAGCTTACCCACTGACGACCAAATAGCTTCGGCGGCTTCAATTTCGCGCTTTGACACTTCTTTTGCCCGATCAGATGATACGTCTAAAACAGATGATAGAATTTGGTCTTGCTTGGAATTCAACCGCTCAAAATCCAATTGAACCTGTTTAATTTGAAGCTCAAACGCATGTTGTCTTTCTTGCAGAACTTTCTGTGAAGAAAGTGCCACACGCTCCCCAACGACTTTCAATATGCTTTCACGGAATAGCAACCCAATTCCGACTATCAATGCCGCTGCAAAACCTGAAGAAACTAGCCAACCTATGAAGCTCTCCAAATCCCTTCTCCCACTCAATCGTTGGTGTTTGACTAGAGAAGATTCTACCTGAAGGAAAGCACGGCAATGTGCTTGGTTGGTGTTCGCACTTATCTCACACCATTGCTTTTCAATTTGCCACATCCCACACTTCCAACTTGCAGCAAGCGTAGGATGGGTGCTCGCACCCATCTCACCCGTGACTATACAACAAGCGATAAAACCCTCTCAGATCACGGTGCCAACGTCTTAGAAGTCAAACAGCTCATCCAGAAAGCCGCCGCGTTTCTTCTTTTTACGGTATCCGTGATCAGATCGGTCATCATAACCCCGCTGCGGCGGTGGGGGCGGCGTATGGTCGGCAGAGCGATCGATGATCTTGTCCAGTTCTCCACGGTCCAGCCACACGCCACGACATTGCGGACAATAATCAATCTCGACCCCGCTCCGCTCGGTGATTACCAGCTGAGTTCCATCAATCGGACATTGCATCAGACGCTCTCCTTTTTCTGTCCTGAACAGATGGGAGCGCGCGCAGGGTTTTTCACCCTACTGCGACCGCACGTCCCGCTATGGGCAAAGCTGTAGGGCAGAGTTGGCCCGGTCCCGCGCTGCCCCCTTCAGCATTGGAATTCACAAATTGAGGTTCCAAATGGTTGCCATGACGAACCCTAAGAAATTTTTCAGCAGCTGATGGGTGCATAGACCCATTGTCTCTGTCTTCGAGCCCTCAATGCTGGGTTGGATACTCCCCAAAACGCGATGGAAATGTGCTTAGGGCTCACCTCAAAACGCAGGCGAAACCCAAACGTGAATTGGTCTAACGAGATGCGTGCAACGAGACCGCAGAACGACCCGAGTTTGGACAAAATTCCGCCCAAAATCGTCAATAGCCGCCGCAGTGCAACAGATCGAATACAGATTGGAAATCAATGAAAAAGGCAGCTCTTCTTCTTGCCCTATTGCCCGCAGCCGCAGTCGCTGAGGAGCGGGTGTTTGAATGTGAGGCACCGGATGCGGAACACCCGGAAATGGCCGCTCGGCTTGTGAAGTATGATGGCCAGCAGAAGGGCCACATCACGATCGGGGATATCGACAAGGATGTGGATGTGTTTCCCGGTCTCGACACCCTGACCTATCTGTATGTCGGTGAGGATTACACGCTGAATTATAACGTTCACCCTGAGAAGGGCACGTTCGATTACTCTGCCTCTGGCAGCAAGTCAGGATGGGGCAAGGGAACGTGCGTAGAGACCACGGGCCAATAATGGCGTTCGAATAGAATGATTTAAGGCGCGGTCGAGACGGCAGTCTGGTCGCGCCTTTGCTTTTGTTCCGAGATCAAGTTCGCACAGCTGATCCAAGCATTTGCAACATAATTACGAACCCAGGCGGAACTTGGTCGGTGTCATTCCGGTCTGGCCCCTGAAAAAGCGTGTGAAATGGGATTTGTCGGAGTAGCCGAGCATCAGACCGATCTCAGCTATTGTCATTTTGTCTTCTCCGAGGTGTTCCTTGGCGACATCGACACGCAGCCGTTTGATTTCGCGGGGCAGCGTTGTGCCTTGCTGCTGAAGCGCCTTAAGAAACCGTTCCGGCTGTATTCCCAACAATCCAGCCACCACCTCTGGTCCCAAATCGGTTTCATCCAGCTTATCGCGTAAAACAGATCGCAAAGCAGCTACTACGGTTACTTCTTCATCTTGTCGCGGTGAGGCGATGGGCTTGGCAGAGCCCTCAGAGACATGGTGCAAAAACAACCATTCTACAGGGAAACTAATCTGCATTCCGGGATCGGTCCCAAGGCCGACCTCGATCCCTTTGTAATCGATAGGTAGTCCGTTGATGTATCTGCTTTCCCATCGCACACGAGAAGAATCCCAGGCATCTCCGACGACGGTCTGCAATAGGCGTACATAGATTGCGGCACCAAAACCGGTCACCTGAATCGGCGGTACAGTAGGCTCTTGTTGCCTTTCGATTCGATAAGTCGCTTGGTCCGCTTCTACGACAAGGCTGTGTCGCACAGAATTGGATTCCTGCGGTACAAGCCCCACGAAACGGGTAAAGAACTCGAACAGCGTCTTTGTCGATTGCAGGGCCTGAGCGAACGGAGGCCACTCTTGCAGGTCAAACGTCTCCCCTACTTTCAGTCCAAGGTATCGATCCCCTGATACTTCTGAGAAGGCATTTACCAAACCATAGACCAACTCTGAGTGCACGAACACGGCTGGGTCAGACAACAGTTCGGCTTTCAGGCCGACCTGATCCAATGCTGGTTGCGGATTGATCTTACGTTCGGTGAGATATTGCAGGAACGGAGCAGCTAAGGAGAGGCGAATAAAGCCCTCGCTATGCTCTTGAGAGGTGGAGTTGAAAGGCAAGCTCGTCACCCTCGTTTGGATTAGTTTTACAATGTGGCCATTTTTACGATCACATTCGAACATTCTAATTCAGAAATGGCAACCGAGCCAAGATTTTCCGGACTACAGTTTGCAAAACACGAATATGAAGGGAGTGCTTATGTCCGGTCTACGAATGTCCCTTTGCTCGGCGGTAATTGTCGCTGCAGCTCTTTCTTTTTCAACGTCCGCGCATGCTCAGGATCAAGAAGAACCCCAAACGCTGTTTACTAACGTGCATATCTTCGATGGCGTGAAGGAACAGCGTATCGAGAATGCCAGCGTATTGGTCGAGGGTAATCTGATTAAGGCCGTATCAACCGATGCGATCGATGCCCCCAATGCTACGGTCATTGATGGAGAGGGACGGACACTGACCCCCGGGTTTATTGAACTGCACGCGCACCTCATGCTGATGGGGCCGACGTTACCTGCGATGGAGGCCAACACAACCTGGGAGGACTTTGCCATACACGGTGCACGGATGGCCGAGATGTATTTGATGCAGGGCTTCACCACAGTCAGGGATGCGGGTGGCGCCAATGGCGGGTTACGTCGCGCAATTGACGCAGGCCAAATTGACGGCCCGCGTTACTTTCCATCTGGTGCATTTATCGGAACGCGAGGTGGTCACGCTGACTTCGCGAATTTCACCGCACCGCCCGGGTCTGAAACAAACATGAGCAGGCTGAACTTGGCGCAGGAAATTAGCGGTGTTGATGACGTTTACAAGTTCGCACGCAACAATTTCCGCATGGGCGCGACGCAGTTGAAGTTCATGCAATCTGGTGGCGTCGTATCGGCCTTCGATCCGTGGCAGTTGCTGGCTGGATCGCCTGAGGAAATCAAAGCTGCGGTACAGGTGGCAAACGAGTATGGCAGCTATGTCATGGCGCATTCCTATCGGAAGGAAGCAATCCTGAGCGCGCTAGATGCGGGTGTGATGTCGATCGAACATGGCTTCTCGTTTGACTGTGAAATTGCCCAAGTCATGAACGAAAAAGGGGCATACATTACCACCAACCTGACGGCCTTCGATCCCGGATTGCTCGATATCCCGGCAGTGGCAAACGTCCCGTCGAGCCTTGCTAAGGCAAAGTCCGCCTCGGCTACATTTGCAGGCTACATCGACAATATGAAGGAATGCCCGGTGAAGCGAGGGTTCCAGACCGACTGTGTTGGTTCGGTCGAGGCATGCAATATCCAGATTGCCTACGAGAAGCACCTGAACAATGAGTTTTTTGGACCCTACACGTCGATGGTGACGCTGACATCGACGGGTGGTGAGGTGGTCGCTTTGTCAGGTGACTTTATGAACCCGTATACCGCCGGAAAACTGGGCGTTATCGAGGAAGGAGCTTATGCGGATATCCTGCTCATCGATGGTAACCCACTTGAAGACTTCACGGTTGTTGGCACGGGTGATCAATGGTTCGGTGCCGACCCGAGGCCTGAAAGCCCAGATACGATCCGCCTGATCATGAAGGACGGCGTCATCTACAAAAACACACTGGATTGACCTGTCTGAACAGCCGGAGAGTATTTATGCGACATTGCTTCCGCTCCGTAGTATTCGCAGGGTTGGTTTGGTGTGCTCTTCCTGTCATGGCGACGCCAGGAACCGCGTTAGACTGGTCTGACCTGCCTGACCCGTCCGCGCAGGTCTTTGAAGACCCCTATCGCGAACTTAGCGCCGAACAATTCGACGATGTCCTTTACGTCGTACGACTGCGCGGCAGATTGCAGCGGGACTTTGGTAGCAATGAAGAAAGGCAGAAATGGCAAGAGCTTCTGACCGAGACTGAGGATGCCTTGGTGGCAGATGGGATTGATGTCGACTGGCTGCTGGATCAGCGAGAGGTCGTGACGGAACGTCGAAGAAAAGCAGGTACAAACGGAAATCCGCAATTCGACGGTCAAACAATCACACTCGCGGGCTTTGCCATTCCCGCTCCGAGTGATCCGGACGGGCGACCTGTCGCGTATCTGGTGCCGGAACGCGGGATGTGCAGTCACATGCCTCCACCTCCGCCCAACCAAATGATCCGTGTGCGGTTGAATGGCGACTGGACGCCCAGCTATTTCCACGAACCTGTTCGGCTAACGGGCACTTTGACCATCAATCCTTCTGTTCAGAACATGATGGTTGTGGACGGCCTTATGCCTATGAATGCGACGTTCCAGTTGGAGACGGAACGTGTCGAAACTCTGGAGACTGAAGCAGACAGGCTTGAATGGAGGCAGCGCGCCTCCGATCGCATCCGGGCGGCGGGAGCTCGCAAGACCGGTAGGGCAAGGGCGTCTGAATGATAAGACTTCTGGTTGCCGCTTTGAGCATTGCCTTCGCTGGCGCAGCGTCGGCTCAGGGACTGTCCGGGCCATCTTCGGTTGAAGCTGATCTAGAGCCCGGAGATGGGCTAACCGACCCGCAATACCGTTCCGATTTTCCACGCAATATCGCACCAGGTTGGTTTCAGTGGAAAGACCGACTGGCCGAGGAAGGTTTTCGCTTCAATATTGACTACTTGGCATTGGGCCAATCCACGAATGCTGATCTGGGAACCGGCGAAGCGGCAAGCGGAATTGCGCGTTTTTACGGTAGTTGGCAGGCAACTGAACGCGGCTCTTTGACATTCAAGATCGAAGACCGGCACAGTTACACCGATGTTGCCCCGCAATTCCTTGGGCTGGATGGCGGAGCACTTTCGATCACTGGGACCGCCTTCAACGATAATGGTTTTCTGCTGACCAATCTATTCTGGACGCAAAGGGCCGAGAACGGCGCGTGGACGCTGCAAGTCGGGCAGATTGATGTAACGGACTTTGTGGACATTTATGGGTTGGTCAGCCCATACAGTGGTTTCCAAAACCTGTCTTTCAATACCAACCCGACTATTAACACACCCAATCAAGGCCTTGGCATTGCCGGTGGAGTAAAGCTGAGCGAAAACTTCTACGCTGTTGCGAGCATCTCAGACGCAAACGCCGACCCGTCTGATCCAAACTTTGATGTGTTTAGCGATGGCAATCTCTTCAAGTCACTCGAGCTTGGTTACACCTCTGGCTTTGATCGCATCTACTTTGACAATATCCACCTGACCCTTTGGCACGCGGATGCAGCCGACGATGGCAGCCGCCCAGAAGACTACGGGGCCGCGTTTTCAGCGGCGTGGTTTGTTGGCAATAAATGGATGCCATTCTTCAGGGCAGGGGCCTCAAAAGGGACAGCGGCGCTTTATGATCGGTCCGTTTCTGCAGGTCTGGGATATTACGGTCGCAATACCGATCTGGCCGGGCTGGGACTGAACTGGGCCGAGGCAAGGGGCATAGACGGTGATCAGTTCACGCTCGAAGCATTCTATCGTTTTTCAATATCACCCGGGCTGCAGATCACGCCATCACTGCAGTTCATATCTAACCCGCTGCTGAACCCCACGCAGGATAGCATTACGCTGTTCGGTCTAAGAACCCGGATCGTTTTCTGAGGTGGTTCGAGAGTGGCAACCAAAAAGCAAAGTAGATTGGGAGGTTCGGACATGAAGACCTTGTTAGCCCTAGGTGCCATAGCGATTGCTATTGGGGGCGCATTGAACGCCAGCGAGGAAAGCAAGACTTGGGAAGCGTCAGATGAGGCGAAGCAATTTGTGCAGGACGCAATTGTCCTTGGCATGTTGGCCAGCCCCCACGGCACCGGCTGGACCGAAGACGAGCAGCTTCACACATACTTTGAGCGTGCTCGCGAGAACGGTATCACAGGGCACGAAATGACGCTGGCTGCTGCAGATATGTCTTTCGAAACCTTTCTGGATCAGCATTACCACTTCCGTGCGGCCATGGCGCAGCAACCGGAAAACTACCTGATTGTGAATGAAACCCGCGATATCGAAGCTGCCCATTTACAAGGCAAAACGGCGGTCATCTGGAACAGCCAAACGGCTACGATCCTGGACGGCGACCTTAAGAAGATGGCGGTGCTCAAGGATATGGGGATCAAGAGTATGATCCTGGCCTACAATGACATCTTCCGCACAGGTTCAGGACAATTGGCGGCCTACAACGGGCGCGATATTGGTCTGACCCCTTGGGGGAAGTCGGTCATCGATGAAATGGTGAGGTTCGGTATCCTGCTGGACCTGAGCCATACTGGCTCAAAAACGGCCAATGACGCAATGGACTACATGGATGAGACCTATCCCGGTGTGCCTTATGTTTACACGCACTCTGTCCCTGCTGGTCTTTACGCGAATGAACCGAATGCGACGCTGCGCGGGTGTTATCGTGCCATTCCCGACGACGAGGCGCTGCGCGCGGCCAAATCGGGCGGCTACATTTCTCCGACCTTCACTGAATGGATGATGGACGGCGTCTGGCCTGAAGATATCTCACCCAAGCAGGCCGCTGACATGATCGACTATTACGTCCGACTTGTAGGAGTTGACCATGTCGGAATCGCAACGGATGACATGTTCTCACTTGAACTCGTCGTGCAGTGGGCGACTGACAATGCGAGTATGTACGATGATGGCGGCTACATGATCGACGCGTTCAACAAAGGGGCTACCGGCAACGGCGAACTCGCCAAAATCCTTGCGGCGATAACCGATGACCTTTGGGCGCGGGGCTATTCAAACGAGGACCTTGCAAAGATCTATGGCGGCAACAAAATGCGGGTTTATGCGCAAGTTTGGGAAGGCAAACCACCCGAGCAATTCATGAAAGAATACCCTGAGCGTTTGCGTCTGAGGCAAGAACTTCGTGATGGATTCTATTCGCGGTAACCGTATGGAGCTTGCCTCTACCCTCCCAAAAAATGTGCCGTAAATTCTCGTCCGGTCCCAAAGCGGACGTTTTTACGATCGGTTGCGAATGACCGAGTTTAGCTCTTAGCGGACGGTCGCATGAACGGATTAGCCTAGTGTTGCGGCGACCTGAACTGCCGGGCTTTTACAGCAACGACGTAGGTATTTGGTATATTTCACCCCCCGGGAGTATACCAAATTGGCGAAGTGTAAGCGCGTTCCTGTGTTGAGGTCGGCACTTCAGCAGGCAATTCGTCTCCGAACCGAACGGCATCGTAAATTGTCCACCTCGGCGTGGGAATTTCAAGGACGCGGGCGTAGTAGAAAGCCCGCACAGAAGGATCGAATTCAGGGTCCGTCCAAACAGTGATCAGCTCCGGGGATCCTATCGAATTGGTAAACGTACCCGTTGCAACATCCACGGTATTCCCTACCGCCGGTAGGTTGCCGTCCGCATCAGGTTCGCGGTCTCCCGACCATGCCACGTCATAAACCCGCTCTTCAGTGTCGCCGTTGGCATTTAACCAGCCTTTCACAATCTGAATACGGTCGAGATTGCCGGAAAACGGGTCTTTCAGGGCAGCAACCAGGAATGTAGGGGCGTCCGCGCCTTCTGTAGCGGTTGCGAGGTCCCCACCCATCGGAACGCCTTTTTCATATCCGACGTCGGCGGGCAAACGAGATTTTGCATCAGCTTCAGTAAAGTCCCAGCCACCAAAGAAGCGAACCGCGATGCGACTACCAGTCGTCCCATATACTTCTTTCCTCTCCATGGCATCGAATATCGCTTCGCGCGTGTTATCTTCTGCCCAGACTGCAGCGTAACCTGAGGCTGCCATTTCCCACCCAAGAATCCTTGTCGTATCGAACTCGCCAACGACATGCTGCCAACGGCCAGGTTCCGGTTCGACACCGGAGTGTTTGCCAAAGAAATTGTCTTCTTCCGCCGTTGCCAAAGCCGTATGGCTGTCGGTCGAGCCCACTACTCCGAACTTGTATGGATTGGTGCCGAGTTGAGCCTCTAGTTTAAGACCATTCTTCAAAGCCTCACGCGCGTATTCGTACTGAAGCATCCAGTCTTCTTTGGGTGTCGGACCCAGATTTGACTTATCCCAGGTTTCATAGTCCGCGAACTCATCATTCGGGCTGAGAAACGGGTGGGTTTCTCCATCGCCCTTGATCTGGGTGATCTCATACATCGGCTCCCACTTGGCGCGCCGCTCTGCGTAATCTTCTGTCAATGGTTCACCCGTTTCAGGGTTGGTCTCGACAGGAAACATCAGGCCATTGGAGACGTTACCGTTGTGGGCAAGGGCCAGCACACGGCCGCCGGTCTCTAGTTCATAAGCTTCCATCCAGTCCCACAAACGTTCGGGATTAAAAGTTTCTGCGGTTGTGAATGGCAGCATCTGCCGTGCGCGAATGGCATCATCTCGGTAGATCACGTTGCGGTGGAGGTTGTTGCCTCCTTCTGTGGACGTCCATTCGTACCCGATGAACGCAGTGAATGCGCCGGGGTCGTTGTGATGATCCGCAGTTTGCGTGAATTCGTCCCAAACGGATTGTACGAACCTGCGATCTGAAACAGCCTCGGGAAGAGCGTCTCCGGTGATGCCCGCAAAGGTTTCAATAACTTCCATTGTTGCACCAAGCGCAACGTCCCCACCAGCGTTGAGGCGCTCGTTCCAGTCTCGAAGCGTTGGGTCTCGCATCAGAGTGGAGTTCCCTGCTACGATTTCATTCATGGCGCCCATGGCGTCCGAGTGATCGGATACGACAAGCCAGTCGAGGGGACGCGATAACTGCACCCGAAGGCCGTGCGACGTAGTGACTTCCTCACCGCGTGCAAATCTATAAGCATCGTCTGGGCTCAGGATGACGCCAAACCCCCGCGCGTCGAGCGAATTTGACGTGTGCAGGTGAGTGTCACCCCACAGAGGTCGTGTAGGAAAGTTTCGACCTGCATAAGGTGAGAAATCAGCAGGCGCGGGTTCACGCATATCATCAACTGATATGGTCATCTCTCCAACTTGCCCACCTTGAGCGGCCTCTTGAGCATGTGAAGAGCTTGTTATGAATGCTGCGGAAACTATTGCTGTTGATGTCGTCAGAAAAAACTTCATTTGAACCTCCCAGCCGAGCTGAATGCCAGCCCATGGCAACATCTGAGCCGGCTGTTCGTCAAGGAAAACAACAGTTTTTCTTAGTTTTGCACAAGGACCCCGGGGGAAGTTCGACCAAAATCGGACCGCAGCTTCGCCCAATTCTTTAACGCTCAGCCGTTGTGAGAAAATACCGCAACGAGTGGGTGTTCTTGACGACTTGTGGCCTGGATCGTCAGACTTGAACCTGTGATCTTGATTGGAGGCGTTGTTATGAAATGGTTGTCGCGAACATTCCTACTGGCCTTATCCCTTCAATTTGCCACGGGAGCTTCAGCTCAAGATAAACCAAACATCGTATTCATATTTCTAGATAATTTTGGTTGGGGTGAACCCGGGTTCAATGGAGGTGGCATAATCCGAGGTACAGCGACCCCCGAGATGGATGCCCTCGCCGCGGAGGGACTGCGACTCACGAACTTCAACGTGGAAAGCCAGTGCACGCCGTCCCGCGCAGCGACCATGACGGGACGATATGGCATCCGGAGCGGCAACCACACGGTCCCACTAGGCGGCGGTGTCTACGGCCTAACTCAGTGGGAAATCACGATGGCCGAGATGCTAAAGGATGTGGGATACAACACGGCCATGTACGGCAAGTGGCACCTTGGCTGGACCGAAGGACGATATCCAACGAATCAAGGATTCGACGAATTTTTCGGAGTTGAGACCACTGACGTTACAGTCTGGCGCACGCTTCCGGGATTTGCTGAAGCCAACTTGGAAGAGCCTGTTGTGATGCAGGGTGTTGCAGGTGAGCCAGCAACCATCGCGCGGGACTACGATCTCGACTATCGCGGCGAGATAGACGGCGACCTGACGAAAAAGGCTATCGAGTTTATCAAAGCGAAGAGTGCCGAAGAAGCGCCGTTTTTTATCTATCTTGCCTATACTCAGACTCACTATCCAAATATCGCGTCCGAGGAATTTGATGGTGCCACCGGTAATGGTGTTTGGGCCGATATTCTGCTTCAAACAGATACCTATGTCGGGCGCATCGTGGATGCGATCGAGGCGGCAGGTGTTTCCGACGACACTGTGGTGATATTTACTGCTGACAATGGCCCCGAAGCTCTTCCGGTTGGAAACGCAAATGTCTCGCCCGTGCCAGCGGTACATGGCACCGCCGGGCCCTGGCGTGGCACTCTGTTCACCAGCCTCGAAGGAAGCATGCGCGTGCCTTTTGCGATCAAGTGGCCGGGTAAGATTCCCGCGGGTTCAGCAAGCAACGATGTTGTCCATTCGATGGACCTCTATCCGACACTTGCGGCATTTGCAGGCGGCAAGCTGCCTGATGACAGGGCGTTTGATGGCATCGACCAGTCGAAGTTCTTTCTTGGTGTCCAGCCAAATTCAAACCGAGAAGGCGTGATCGTTTACATGGGCGAGCAAATATTCGGCGTAAAATGGAAGGATTGGAAAGTTCTTTTCAAAGAGAATACGACGGCTTTTGGTGCAACGGAGTCTTTCGACACACCAAGGGTCTACAATCTATTGAACGATCCACACGAGCGCGAAAGTGTACTTTTCCCTTACACGTGGGCGGTCGAAAAGGCGCTTCCGCAGCTGCAAGAGCACATCGCTACCTTCGAGGAATACCCTCCGATTCCACCGGGAACGCCCGATCCCTACGAACCACCCAAAAACTGAACGGCGTCTTTGTCTGCACACTCGCCTTTAGTCGTCATTAGGTCTAACGACCTTTTTTTGCAGTTCGCGACTTGCTGCAAGAGCGAAGCCCTAAACGGCGATCAAGGTCCGCTCAGGGCTCTCACCACCAGTCCAAGCGCACCACAGTGAATGGCCGTAGCGAGTCCATACTTTCGACTGCCGCAATCCAACCGAATGGCCGCAAACAGTGCTTCAAGGTGGTGAGCGATACCAGCTCTCAATTCAGAATGTCGGCGATTGCCCCTATCAGGTTCAGCACTTCATGTGTTTCACGGTTTACTTCGTAAACATAATCTCCGGCACGCACGTAATATCCGTTGCGCCGTAGTCCCCAACGGCTGGGATCATCAATGCGGACATACCCATCATAGATGTAATCGCCACGTCGATATTTCTTTGCCTGTCCAGGCGGTACGCACGGGATTGCCTTTTTTGCCAAGCCCGGCGGACAATGTCCGGATTTGGATTTCACATGGATCGGCGAGGTGGCGCCGGTTCCGCTAACGTGCCCCGTGCTAAGGCTCCACAAGCTGACACTGGCGTTCGCAAATGACGCGCCTTGCACGGTAAGTGCCACCGCTAGAATCCCAACAATCTTTTTCATTCCCAGCGCCTTTTTCAGCTTCTTAGCCTAGATATGATCTTGAATGGGCCTTAGCGAGTTCATAAGCGAAGAGTCGCTTTCCGATGCAGCAGTTTGTTCACGAGCTGAAATCATCGGCTGCGATTGTCATCGCAAATTCAACTAAAGCATCAAAACGGGATGTTCTTCCTCCATCTGGTCGCCCGCCTATTCGTTTGTCTTTATTTCGCGAACAACATTAACTGAACGTGAACAATGTATTCTCAGAGTGTTCAAACAGTCTCAGGCATAGTGACGGTGTTGGATCAATAGGGACGTTGTTCCGTTTGATCGCTGACAAGGGGAAACGCATGATCAAGTCTGCCTTTGTGACTGAAGAGTCCAGCACAACAGCTGTGATGCAAACCTCCGGCAAAATCGCCGGAGAACGTTTGTCAACCACCACCAAATCGAGCAGTGGTCGCTTCCCTCCTATCGAAAATGCATTAACACAGATCGTCAAAAACAAGCGGCTTTCCGAGGCACATAACAACGTCTGAAGGCAGTTCAGCAGACCCCCAAACAATTCCCGGTATTCGTCCTAGATATTGGAATTGAAAACTAAATCCCGCTCCAGTTATGGGGCGGGATTTCTTTCTTATGCCTTTGGGAAAAAGGGCGTAGCCCTTGATTTGCAAAAGTATCCGGCCAGCCGCTACCCATCCTGTGAAGCCTTTGGCTGACCCGGGCTTTAGTACTTCCGTGAGTGGTCAGTACTGAGGGTTGATTGACGCAGAGAGCCGTTGTCTTTCGTTACAGACCCAACAGCGCCTTTACCTCATGTTCAACGGCGTCGGTCACGGGCTTGTTTGCGGCGGCTTCTAGGGCTTCCCGTTCGGTCAATTCCTGTTCCTCGACCTGGTCAGCCAGTTCTTGCACCTGTTCAGCCGCTTCTTCGTATTCGACGGCAGCCTGACGTTCATCGTTCAGGTCCTGCGCTGCTTCGATCGAAGAGTCCAAATCAGCGCGGGCTTCATCCAATTGCTCCTCAATCTCTGGGTCTGTTCCCCCTGCGTCTTCCAGAGCTTGTTCGAGATCCTCGACGCGTTCCTGGTTTTCCTGGACTTCACTCAACGCGGCTTCCAGGTCTTCTTCAATCTCAGGAACAGTCCGCTCCGGCGGCTCCAAGCCAGCGAGCTCTTCCAATTGTTCCTCAAGCTCTTCGCGCAAGGGTTCTCCGGCCAACACGGTATCTCGATAATTGGCAATTCGGCCTACGCGGGAATTGGGTGCTGCATTTTCTAATGCAGTTGCGCTGGCGTTGGCGGCATTGAGCGCCCCTAACTCAGACGGGTGGGCACCAAGAAGTGCCGCCATCTTGTTCCCCTTTTCCCTGACCGCTGGGCGAATGGACTCTTCGACAATTACTGTTTTCGAAGGCTTCTTGTACGTCCTGGGCTTTTGTTTGCTACCGCTGGTGGTCGAGCGTTTTCCAGATGTGGCAACCGTTCTCGACTTGCCTTTGCCGCTAAAGATATCCTTCAAGGAAAAACGACCGCCCTTGCCCAAAGCAGAGCGCGAAGATTTTGTCTTGGATTTCCCGGTGTTTCGGCCACCAAAACTTTTGTCGGCACCTTTCTTTCCGCCTTTGTTACCGGCGAAACTGTGGTCACCACGATCTCCGCTGGCGGAGTTCCCTTTGCCATCGCTATTGCCTTTTCCGCCGCCGTTGCCTCTACCGTTTCCTTTATCGCCGCCTTTGCCGTTGCCTCCACCGTTACCCTTTCCACCGCTATTGCCTTTGCCCTCCTTTGCAAATGCAATATCCGGCACCGCAACGGTAGCTACGATGGCTGTAGATCCCAACAACGCGATTGCCAGGGTCGATGCTTTTAGCAGTCTCAAACTGGTGATTTTCATATCGACCTCCTCGGTTGAAATCAGCGGGTATCAGTTTTCTGAAACAACTCGCTATGTTCAATAGTCTCGATTCACGCACGAATCCCCAATGCTTCTTGCCATTTAACTTGAGGGTGCTTGAACGCAGGGCTAACTGCTTGTTCATCATCGGTTCATGTCGAAAGACGTAGTCTCTAGCCGCGAAATACGAGGACTTTCATGCGCGCGAAAGTGATCTTGGTGGTAGCAAGCCTGATTGTTGCTTTGCCTGTTGGGGAAGCGGCTGCCCAGACACGCGAGCTCAAGCAAGGTGAACTGCGCAAAGCGACCCTGACCGGGGACACCATTCGTTTGAAACGGGTTATCAAAGGTGTCGAAAAAGCCTATGGCGGCACCCCTGTCGATGCGCGCGCGTTTCAGGCTGATCAAATTTACTATCGTATTCTAGTCAAAAAGCCCGATGGAAAAATTGTCAGTGTCATTGTGGATGCACAGACCGGTACAGTCGTTTCCAATCGATCCAGTGTTGGGCGTCAAATATCGAAAGCAGCCCGTTCGAACCCCGCCAACGCCAACAACAGCCGCGACACCAACAGCAATCGTGGAGCTTCTGCGAGCCGTGGAAACAACGGCAAAAGCGGTGGCAATAGCAATGCTGGTGGAAACGGCGGCGGCAATGGCAACGGCGGTGGCAATGGCAACGGCGGCGGCAATGGCAACGGCGGCGGCAATGGAGGTGGAAATGGTGGTGGAAACGGAGGAGGTAATAGCGGTGGTAACGGCAGCGGCAATGGTGGCGGAAACAGCGGTGGAAACGGCGACGGCAACTCTGGCGGGAACGGCAAGGGCAACGGTAAAAAATAGGGCTTAAACCAAAGCAGTTGTGACTGTAGTTTTTGAATATGAGAGTACTTCTGGCCGAAGATGAACCGCAGCTATGCGAGCAGATTAAGAAACTTCTTAGCGCAGAAGGCCGCGTGGTAGATGTGGCCAAGAATGGTACTGACGCCCTGCACCTAGGTGCGACCGAACCTTACGACATGATCATCCTCGACATCGGGTTGCCGGAACGCGACGGTATTTCTGTCCTGCGCGAATGGCGCAGCGCGGGCGTCAAGACACCCGTGTTGATCCTCACCGCCCGCGATGGGTGGAGCGAGCGGGTGGATGGTCTTGATGCAGGTGCTGATGACTATATGACCAAGCCATTTCACATGCCCGAGCTGGCCGCTCGTGTACGGGCCATCCTGCGCCGACAAAGCGGTCAGTTAAACCCGGTTATCGAAATGGGGGACGTTATGCTCGATACGCGAAACGGTCGCGTCAGCGTGGGCGGCATTCCTGTTGATCTGACGGCGCAAGAGATCGCAGTTCTGACATACCTTGCCCACAACATCGGACGCATGGTGTCACGTACCGAGTTGTCAGAGCATATCTATGAATATGACGGTGACAGGGATTCGAACACCATTGCCGTCTTCATAACCCGGCTGCGAAAGAAACTGGGCTCTGACCTTATTACAACGGTCAGAGGACGCGGCTATATGATCGATACGGCCTGATGTTATCGCTGCGCCAACGCGCTTTGCTTGGCGGCCTTGCGACAGGCGCGCTTTCTGTCGGCGTCGGAACGTTGATTGTGTTTTCGTACATCAACACACGTGTTCTGGAACAATTCGACCAGACGCTACGTGACCGGCACACCCAACTCGTTGTCGGTTTGAGCGCAACGACGCATAACCCTGAGGCATTGCGCGAACTGATATTCGATCCAGCCTATGGAACGCCGTATTCAGGCAGATACTGGCAGGTTACCGATGGAAACGGGGCTACATTCACATCAGCCTCGCTCTTTGACGAGACAATTTCCGAACCTGTACGTGTGAGCGAAGAGGCAATCGTTTGGAACACCACAGGTCCGGACAGCGAAGCCGTTCGTAGCGCATATCAGAGAATCACATTCGAAGACGGAACTGAGTGGGGCGTAACGGTCGCCGAAAGCAGGCGAGAGCTGATAAGCGAACGCAGAGCCGCGCAAAACAACTTGCTACCGGTTTTTGGATTGGTTGGTTTGATTGGAGTTGCCGGTTCGTTGTTGTTGATGTCAGCAATTATTGGCCCACTCAAAAAACTGCGCGCAGATGTGGTGCATCGCTGGGACAAGGGAGATGACTTGAATCCGGAAGATTACCCAGAAGAGGTTTCGCCGCTTGTTGAGGACCTAAATAAATTGCTGCACAGGAATCGTGAAATTGTGTCTGGTTCTCGGCGACAAGCTGCGGATCTGGCACATGCGCTCAAAACACCGACGGCAATTCTCAGAAATGAACTGGCGACTTTGTCGGACGCGGGTGCAGATATCGAATCTGCAGATGACGCGTTAAATCGAATTGATGCTCAGCTAAAGCGCTCACTTGCGCGTATGCGAGCGTCGAACACCGCAGAACTTACGCATTCACGAACTGACCTTACCAATTCCGTCAACAGGTTATCCAGACTGTTTTCGGTCATGGCAGAACGCGAAGGAAAATCTCTGACGACAGATTGTGAGGATGGGATTCAGGTTCGAATGGATACTCAGGACATCGAAGAGGTGATGGGAAACCTCCTCGACAACGCGCTCAAGTGGTGTCGGACAACAATTCACATCGCCGCAAAGCGTGTAGACGGCGGCATTGAGATTTGCGTTGAGGATGACGGACAAGGTATTCCGAAGGATGCACGTGAGGGAGTAGTTCGATCCGGAGGTCGGTTGGATACCTCTGTCAGCGGCACAGGATTGGGTTTGGCAATCTGTGTTGATCTGATGAACGCTTACGGCGGCAAACTAAAACTGGAGAAATCAGCGGATCTTGGCGGCTTGGCCTGCCGAATACTTATATTAAGCTAAAGGTGGCCGCATCTGGTTAGAAATAGTCGTTGATCGCAAGCAATCAAAAGGCGGCTTTGTCCGTAGAGCAGACATTGAGTTGAGTTCAAACAACGACTGCTTCGTGCCCAATCTCCCAAATGCTGCGCCTCACCCCAAACGCACCGATGCGCCCAGAGCTGACATTGAGCCATAAACGAACGACCCAAACTTGCTTTCCAGTTACCTTTAGATACCCGGCTACGTAGCTCCTAAGAATGGAAATTCGGTGCAAACGCGAATTCGGAGCAGTATCGAACCGAAAAATTTGTGGACATTCGAGTTCTTGTTTGAGTGCGGTTTGCCAGAGTTCATTGTGCTCAAGTCTGACACTGGTAGGTGACTTGTCGGACGGCAGATCCAACGTAAGAGCTTTCACGTATTCTATCAAAAGGGAGATTACGTGCAGGTTGTATGGTTCAAACGCGATCTCCGGGTCGATGATCATGAGGCGCTGGCGCAGGCGTCTCGTATCGGTCAGGTTTTGCCGCTTTATGTGGTTGAGCCCGAGCTTTGGCAGCAACCCGATGCCGCGGCGCGACATTGGGACTTTGTTACCGAAACACTTGCTGAATTGCGTGGAGATTTAGCGGACTTGGGCCAACTGCTCATCTTACGTATGGGTCGGGTGACACAGGTGCTGTCTGATTTGGCGACCAGCCGACTGATCGAAGCCCTTTGGTCACATGATGAAAAGGGAAATGATTGGACCTATCGGCGGGATCGTGAATTTAGCGCGTGGTGCAGGCAGATAGGTATTCCTTGGACCCAGGTTCGGAACCATGGTGTGTTTCTTCCGCTTAAATCCCGCGATGGCTGGGCGGCCCGTTGGACAGAGTTTATGGAGCGACTCGTGTCTTCGTCAACGCAACTTACCCCTTTAGACATAGAGCTCGGCCCCACGCCGATCCGGTGTGACCTTAACCTGGCGGATGATCCATGCGCCCACCGCCAATTTGGTGGCCGCCGTGCGGGACTTGATTCCTTGGATAGTTATCTGATCAGCCGCGGCAAACGATATCGGCACGAAGTGTCGAGCCCTATTGAGGGCCCAGTCGCGTGCTCGCGCATTTCGCCTTATCTTGCATGGGGTGCGTTTTCGATGCGTGAAGTGAAGCAAGCGACGGATCGACAGCGTCGTTCATTGCCTGCGAATGCCAGAAATTGGCGCAAATCTCTCCGATCATATTCCAGCCGGCTCCATTGGCATTGCCACTTTATTCAAAAGCTTGAGGACGAACCGCGGATGGAGTCGGAGAATTTAAATCCGCTCTACGATAGTCTTCGTCCTCGGGAGCCCCACGCGGATTTACGTTCCACATGGTCAAGGGGGGAAACGGGGTATCCGTTTTTTGATGCTTGCATGCGGTCATTTTCAGCGACTGGGTGGCTGAATTTTCGGATGCGGGCAATGGTAACGGCCACGGCTAGCTATCACCTCTGGCTTGATTGGTGGGCTCGAGGTTTGCATTTGACGCGGATGTTTTCGGATTACGAGCCGGGTATTCATTGTAGCCAAGTGCAGATGCAATCGGGAACCACGGGCATCAATACGGTGCGCACCTACAATCCAGTGAAACAGGGGTGTGATCAGGACCCGCATGAGCAGTTCATTCGAAAATGGGTGCCCGAATTGGCACCGATCTCTGACCCGTACATCCATGAACCTTGGACGGCACCGAACGCAGGGCAGATCATAGGCTTTGCCTATCCTGCACGCGTCTTTGATCATTTGGCGGCCGTCAAAGCCGCGCGCGAAAGGGTCTGGAGGGTCCGCCGAGGCGATGAATTCCGTGATGGATCCAAAAAGATCATGTCAAAACATACCAGCAGAAAATCCGGTAAAAGAACACGTAAACGCACAGGATCGACAGAGGATCTAGCACAGCTCAGTCTACCACTCGGAGACGCCGAATGAAGATGCGAAAAAAAGCGAATCTACCGCAGAAAATCTGCTCAGTCTGTCAGCGTCCGTTTGTTTGGCGCAAGAAATGGGAAAAGGTCTGGGATGAGGTTAAGTACTGCTCAAAAAAATGCAGATCCGCCGCATGACTGAACTGTTCCCGGAACTTATTACTTTACCCGAGACCGTCGATTTCAGCCCTACGCGCGCGGGTGGCCTTAAACGGCTGGAGAAATTCGTGACGCGTGCTGGACAGGACTATGCTCGTACGCGGAACTACGACTTTGGGACCGAGCGGCGCAACAATGTATCAGTCTTGTCACCATGGCTCCGCCATCGCTTGTTGACCGAAGAGGAGGTGCTTACACGGGTATTGGCGTCGCACAGCCCCGACACTGCTGAGAAGTTTGTGCAAGAAGTTTTTTGGCGGGCTTACTTCAAAGGTTGGCTGGAACAAAGACCAAGCGTCTGGTCACACTATCAACGCGACCTGATGGACGCGCTTAACTCACTTGATAACGACACGTCATTGGCAAGCCGCCATACTGATGCAGTGTCAGGCAATACCGGCATAGACTGCTTTGATCATTGGGCAAAAGAACTCGTGGGCACCGGTTATCTGCATAACCATGCGCGGATTTGGTTTGCCTCAATCTGGATATTCACCTTGCGTCTGCCTTGGCAGTTGGGCGCTGACTTGTTTTTGCGACATCTGATTGATGGTGATCCGGCGTCGAACACATTGAGCTGGCGATGGGTCGCGGGCTTGCACACGAAAGGCAAGACCTACCTCGCCCGACCTGACAACATCGCCAAATATACCGAAGGCCGATTTCGCCCCACTGGATTGGCCAAGTTCGCAGAACCGCTGACCGAACCGGTAGAACACCCACGTGTTTCTTTTCCAATCCTTCAAATGCAGCCGAAAGAGCCATTTCTATTGCTAGTAAGCGAGGATGACATGACCGGTGCATCCATCATGCCCGTACCGCCCGTTGCAGTGGTAGGACTTTTGGCAACCCACGGTCGCTCCCCTAATCCGGTTGGATTTATCCCGGTGAATTTTGCAAAAGAAGCAATGAACAGCGTTTTGTCAGACCATGAAGTGCGTGCGCAATCTGCCGATGATTGGAGTCTGCCAATAATTGAAGCTGCGCAAAGTGCAGGAGTAAGAAGAATTGCGACTGCTTATGCGCCAATAGGTCCGGTACGGTCCAGGTTAGATCGTGCTGAGCCTATTTTGCGTGAAGCAGGCCTGACGCTGGAACGGTTAATTCGCCCTTATGACGCTGTCTCATGGCCCCACGCGAAGGCGGGATTTTTCGGACTAAAGAAAAAGATACCGAACGTTCTGAGCCAGTTGAATTTTATCGCTGTAACGAAGTGAGATCTCAGTTTGTCAACCGCTGCCCTGCTGCTCCCTAACCAACTGTTTGCCCAACATCCCAGTCTGACTCCCCAGCCGGACAAAGTGGTGCTCTTTGAAGACCCTCTATTCTTTGGCGACCCGATCTATCCCGCCAACATGCACAAGCAAAAGCTTTGGCTGCACCGGTCATCGATGGCCCGATATCGCGACGATCTGATTAGGCAGGGTTTCGACGCGACGATCTGGCCCTATGAACGGGAGGCGGGTTCGTGTTTGCGGTTATTTCAGAACCTGCAAGAACTCGGCGTCGATCAAGTGAACATGGTCGATCCTGTCGATTTTATCGCCGAAAAACGCCTAAGTGCGGCGGCGGGTATTACAAACATCACAATCAACTTACAGCCGTCCCCAGGCTTCTTGAACACACAAGACTATAACCTGGCTTGGTCGACCGGCAGAAAGCGCTGGTTCATGGCGGAGTTCTACAAAAGCCAACGCCGCCGTTTGAACGTGCTGATGAATGGCGATCAACCGGTGGGCGGGCAGTGGAGCTATGACGCAGACAATCGAAAGAAAGTCCCCAAAGCGCTGCTCAAAAGCCTGCCTTGGATTGATTGGCCGACCCATGATGCAATTGATCAAACGGCAAAAGACAGCGTTCTTGCCGAGTTTCCGGACGCTCTGGGGACACTGGATCGTCTTTATTACCCAACATTCCACAAAGAAGCGGCCAACTGGCTAAATCAGTTTTTGGAACGGCGCTTTGATCGGTTTGGCGATTATGAGGATGCCATTGTCGAAGGCGAAAGCTGGCTTTGGCACGCTGTCCTGACGCCCGCATTGAACATTGGACTTTTGACGCCGAAACAAGTCTTGAATACCACGCTCGCCCATGCCTATCGCAGAAATGTTCCGCTGAATTCGGTGGAAGGGTTCATCCGCCAGATCATCGGATGGCGTGAATTTATGCGGGCGACCTATGATGACCTAGGCGTAAAGATGCGGACCACAAATCACTGGAACCATCGCCGCACTATGCCAGTCGCATTCTACGACGCCAGCACAGGGATCGATCCGCTGGACGACACGATCCGCAGGGTGCTTAAAACCGGGTATTGCCACCACATCGAGCGGCTTATGGTTCTGGGTGGCTTCATGTTCCTTTGCGAGATCGATCCTGACGATGTTTACCGCTGGTTCATGGAGATGTTCGTGGACAGCTATGATTGGGTCATGGTTCCCAACGCCTATGCCATGAGCCAGCACGCTGACGGCGGGCTGATCACAACGAAGCCCTATTTTTCCGGCTCAAACTACATCCGCAAAATGAGCCATTGGGGCAAAGGGCCGTGGGCCGACATATGGGACGGTCTGTATTGGCGCTTCATCCTGAAACACGCGGGCACGCTTGCCAGCAATCCAAGATGGGCAATGATGTGCCGCACGGCTGAGCGCATGTCCTCGGATGTCAAAGACAAGCACGTCACGACCGCCGAAGCCTTTCTGCAGCGGATAACCTGAACATGATCTACCTGGGGCACCATGGACGAGATCGTGATCACATCCAAAGATCAGCTTTGGCACTGGTTGGCAAAGAACAATGCCCAAAACGAAAGCGCCCGATTGATCACCTGGAAAGCAGCACATCCCGATAAATATATCAGCTGCGAAGAGGTATCGGGTGCGCTGGTTGTACATGGGCGGATCGATGGCCGAAGGCTCAAAGTCGACGAAAAAAGGAGGGCACAACTCATCAGCCCGCGCTGGCAGCAAGCTTGGTCCAAAAGCTACAAAGATCGTGCCGCGCGTCTCAGTCATTAAGGCATCATGCACCTATCAGGTGAACCACTGTCATCGGCTGTTCGGATATGCTTGGGCCTTACTTATGGCGGGAACGGCGTTTACCGCAGTTTTCATGCACCAGACACGGTTATGGGGGAGCTACTCTCCCATCCACCTGTTGATTCCGGTTACACTTGTTAGCCTTTTTCTGGCGAGCAAGGCGGCACGTCAGGGAGACATCAACCGTCACAAGGTGCTTATGATATCCCTATTTGCTTTGGCGCTTGTGGTAACGGGCTTGTTCACGCTGTTACCTGGCCGCGTCATGAACACTACACTTTTTGGTGCTGTTCATATCTGAATCGCCGCATCGCCTAGCGCCTGATCTAGACTCGTTGTGACTTGATCCACATCCTCCATAGACAGGCAAAGCGGGGGCACCATGCGTAGGCATTGCTGGAACGGACCGGATTTCGATAAGATAATTCCTTGTGCGCGGCAAGCCTCGAAGACCTCGGACGTCATCGTCTTGTCAGGTGTTTTGCTGTCGCGGTCGATCACGAATTCCAGTGCCAGCATCAGACCGTGGCCTCGAACATCTCCGATGGCCTTATGCTTAGCTTTCAGATCGTTCAGGCGCTCCAACAGCTTTGCACCAACGGTCTTTGCGTTCTCTTGCAAACCCTCATCGCGCATTACCGCAAGGACGGCACGCGCGGCGGCAGCAGAGGTCGGGTTCGCTCCATAGGTGTGGAACATGAACTTCTCGGCCATTGGCTCTGCGATATGTTTCTTGGCCACAACGGCGCCGATAGGAAAGCCATTGCCCAAACCTTTAGCCATAACAATTATATCGGGAACCACGCCGTCCGCCTCAAACCCCCAGAAGTGATCGCCAGTGCGGCCGAAACCGGATTGAACCTCATCCGCGATATAGAGCCCACCTGCTGTGCGTACTCGTTCTGCCGCCCCCGACATGTATCCCGGCGGCATCTGGTGGATACCGCCATAACCTTGCACACTCTCAACCAAAATCCCGGCCACCTGGCCGGATGTAGCGGCATTGATCGTGTGTGTGATCTCATCAAGATAAGGCGCAGTGCCGGGGCCAAAAATGCCGCGATACTGGTTCGGATCAGCGACAAAGGCCACGTTGCCGGGCATGCCCGGGTGCCGCCACCCAGAAATACCCGTGACTGATTGCGCTGCAGCGGTCGGTCCATGATAGGCGGTCCTCAAAGCGAGCAAATCAAGATTGCCGGTGAAGGTCCGCGCCATCGTCATGGCCAGGTCGATGGCCTCAGACCCCGAATTGGTAAGATGCACCACCCAGTCATGACCTTTTGGCATTGTGGCAGCAAGTTCCTCTGCCAAATGCGCAGGCGTCGGGTGATAGAACATGGTCGTACAATGGGTGAGTTCTTGCGCCTGTTCCATCGCTGCGGCGACGACCCGGGGATGCGAATGGCCGACAGAGATGCAGACGTTCATTCCCAGAAGGTCCGTGTATTTCCGCCCGTCCGTATCCCACAGATACTGACCTTGCCCCTTCTGAAATACGATTGGTTCCCGGAACGGTGTGAAACGGGTCAGTGAGGCCGCATAGAACCGATCACGCCGCGCCGCGGTGCTGTCAAAGTTCCACTCGGTATGCAGGGGATGTTCGATCATTTGGCGGCTCCAGCTTTCAAACGGGTATTGTCAGGGTCATATGGAGGACGCGGCAGAATGGTTGCCCGCCTGTGCTGCCCTAGGATGGAAACGGTCAAGTTTTCGCGTGCGGTTGGGTCGCGCAGGTACGCCAGTGCGAGCACCTTGCCGGTGCGATGGCCATAAGCACCGGAGGTGATGATCCCAACCGGGTGCTCCCGATGCCAAATCGTGTGGGCATAGAACGGATCGACTTCGCCTGCCTCAATCTCCAGCAGAACCATGTCCCATTCTTGACGCCGGGTGTTGCGCAAGTCTTTGCGGACAAAGGGTGTAAGTCCGGCTTCTAGCGGGCTGCGTTCCGTTGTCAGGTCGCTTCCCCAAGCGCGATAGCCCTTTTCCAGCCGCATCGAGTTGGCGGCATAGGCGCCATAAAAGCCAAGGCCATGGGGTTGGGCGGTCTCTTCCAGTTTGGTGAAAAGCGCAACGGCCTGATCGCGCGTAACATGCAGCTCCCACCCGCATTCCCCAAGGTAGGACACGCGCAGGGCTCGCACGGGGATACCAGCGATCTCGGTTGCCTGCGCGGTGAGCCACGGCATGCTGGTGAGTTCGGGCAACACATCGGGTGATTTCGGGCCCATGACACCGATCACGGCCAGATCTTCGCAGCGGTTGGTAACGGTGACCTCGAACGCCGCCGCTGCCTTGATCAACTGATCCAAGTCGATTTCCTCGGCCGCAGCCGCGCAGGTCAGGTAGGCATGATCCTCGGCCAATCTGGTGACGGTGAGCTCTGACAATACCCCACCTGCTGGTGTTAGCATATGGGTCAGGCAGATGCGCCCCGGTTCTGGCGCGCGGTTGGATCCGAGCGCCTCAAGGAACGCCGCCACATCCGGCCCGGTGACATCGAATTTCGAGAACACCGAAAGATCGGCCATCGCAACGCGATTGGTGGCGGCATCGACCTCGGCGGCCACTGCATCGAACCAATTGGCGCGGCGGAAGGTTTCAATCGCCTCTGCGCCGGGTGTATCGGTGAACCAGTTTGGCCGTTCCCAGCCATGGGCCGCTCCCATTACCGCGCCCCGTTCGACCATCAGCTCATGCAATTGAGACAGACGCAGGCCACGACCTGCAGGTCGTTCCTCGTGGGGATAGTGGACACCAAATTGTAAGCCGAAACACTCAATGGCTTTGGCCACGCGATAGTCGCGATCTGCCCAGGACCCGAAGCGGCGACTATCCACTGCCAGCGCATCCATAGGCGGCGCGCCATGGGTCATCCAATGCGCGAGGAACCAGCCTGCGCCGCCGCCCTCCATCACACCCATGGACGAGCCGGTCAGCAACCACGCGTTTTGCAACCCATGCGCCGGACCAATCAGCGGGTTGGCGTCGGGGGTAAAGGTGATGGGGCCGTTGATGACCGATTTGATGCCCCCAGTTTCCAGCGCTGGAATGCTTGCCATGGCCGCCTCGATGATATCTTCTACCCGGTCTAGGTCAGGCGGCAGCAAGTCCGCACCAAATTCGGGCGGGACGCCATCCACGGACCAGACCTGTGCCTCTTTTTCGTAAGGTCCAAGGATCAGCCCATCGCGTTCTTGCCGGACATACCAGCTTTCTTCGGGGTCGCGGATGATCGGCAGTTCAGGCAGCCCCTGAGTAATCCGGTCTTCCACGACCTGTACAGTATCGGTTACCAGATATTGGTGTAGCACCGGGACAGAGGGGATGTTCAGCCCCATCATTTGGCCGATTTCCCATCCCCAAGTGCCAGCCGCGTTGACTGCATGTACCGCCTCAACCGTGCCTTTGGGCGTGTCGATCAACCAATGGTCGCCATCGCGCCGGATCGCGGTTACTGGGCAGTTGCGCCAGATCTGCGCGCCGCCCTGGCGTGCCACCTCAGCCATGGCGTTGGTGGCAAGCGTGGGATCGACGTGGCCGTCATCGGGTTCATAGATTCCGCCCAACAGACCGTCGAGTCTTGCCAGCGGATGCAACTCGGCGATGCGTTCGGGTGCCAGGACTTCCAGCGGATAGCCCGTGAAATCCGACAGGCCTGCGACATGGCGAAACTCATCCATCCGGTCCGGGTTGCGCGTGATCCGCATTGCGCCAGTGGTGTGAAACCCGCAGTCACGGCCCGTCTCCTGTGGCAAAATATCCCGATAGAGTCGCACGGACGTGGCACGCAGTTCCTGAATCGTCGGATTGTGCGCGAAATGGGTACACAGGCCCGCTGCATGCCAGGTTGAGCCATGGGTGAGGTCGTTCTTCTCCACCAGCAGCACATCCGTCCAACCCACTTTGACCAGATGATACATCAGCGAGACGCCCATCGCGCCGCCGCCGATGATGACAACCTGTGCCTTGGTCACGGTGCTCATTGTCCACGCATCCTTTCATTTTTCGGGTCAAAGGGCGGGCGCTGCAACGGGGTGGCAGCATAGTTTTTGCCAGCGACCTTTACCGTGAAACTACGTGCGCAAGTTTGAGCTTTCGCCTCACTTGGGTCGGTGGACACAAGAGCAAAGCAAAGGTTCAGCCCGGTGCGAGGTCCACGCGCGCCGGAGGTTGTGAACCCGACATGTCGACCCTCTTCAAAGATGGGTTCATCGTGCAGCATCAACGCCGAACCTTCGATTTGCATCAGGACAAGACGTTTGCGGGTGCCCTGTTCCTTTTGTTCCTGCAAAGCTGCCTTGCCGGTGAAGTCCTTATTCCAGTCGATGGTAAAGCCAAGCCCCGCTTCCAAAGGTGTGACGGTCGGATCAATGTCATGGCCCCAGTGTTTGAAGCCCTTTTCGATCCGGCAGCCATCAAGCGCATAGTGCCCAAGCGGCGCAGCGCCTGCAGCGATGAGCGCGTCGAAAACGCGCACTGCGACAGCATTGGGAAGGGTTAATTCCCAGCCGTATTCACCGACAAAGCTTACGCGGGTGGCGCGCGCATTTTGGCCTTCGACCTTAAATTCGCACACCTGACCCATTGGCGCATTTGCCCATGCGACCCCGGCATCCAGTTTCTGCAGCACCGGGCCACTGCCTGCGCCCATGACACCAAGTGTGCAAAACTCCTCGGTCACATCCGTCAGCGTCACGCCATCGGCCAGATTGCGTCGCAGGAACGCAAAGTCACGAGCACGGGTCGCGGCACCCGATGTGATATGGAAACGGCTGTCGGCGAGACGAGAGACGGTGATATCCATCTCGATCCCGCCACGGTCGTTCAGGATTTGGGTGTAAACTGCTTTGCCGATAGCGACGTCCATCTGCGCGGTACAAAGCTGGTTCAGCGCGTCAAGAACACGCGGCCCCGTGACGTCTATCTTGGTAAAGGGGCTGAGGTCGATCAGGGCCGTGCCCTTGGCCATAGACGCAGCTTCGTTTTGGGTAATCGGCCACCATCCTTGAGCGCCAATAGAATACGCCTGCGCCTCGCCATACCAAAGCCCTCGCTCCCACCCGGCGGTTTGTCCAAACTGCGCCCCAAGGGCAGCCCATCGATCATGCAGTGCGGACCTAAGCATCCCGCGCCCGGCCTTGGGCTGTTTGTAAGGCCAATGCAGGTTGAAGAGGTCCGCGACGGCCTCTTCCATCCGTGCTTCCAAATGCGCGGGCGTTGCCGTAAGTGGGTCGACCCGGGCGACATCCACCTCCCACATGTTCATTGGCGGTTGGCCATCGACCATCCAATCGGCCAAGGCGCGTCCGATCCCGGCCGAGGACATAACACCCACCGAGTTCATGCCTGCGCCGACAAACAGACGATCAACGTCAGTTTCCCCGACTAGTGGGCGTGTGTCGGCGGTAAAGCTCTCGGGGCCGTTCATGAAATGCTGCACGCCTAAGTGCTCCAACGCGGGGCAAAGCTCCAAAGCCGCCTCCATAAAAGGGGCAAACTGATCCCAGTCTTCTGCCATCTCAAGGAAAGGTCGGTTGCCTTCTGGCCCGTATGGGTTCCAGCATTTGGCATTGGGTTCAAATCCGCCAATCACCAATTTTCCGGCATCGCCCTTGATATAGATGCCTCGATCCAGATCGCGGATCACTGGGAAAGGGTCGGGCAGATCGGGGAAGGGTTCGGTCACAACGTACATATGCTCAACCGCCTGGAGCGGTAGCGCGACCCCGGCAGTCGCAGCCAGCTCTCGCGACCAGGCTCCTGTCGCGATGACCACCTGGTCCGCTTCCATAGTGGTGCCGTCAGCAAGTGCCACGCCCTTTGCTTTCCTGTTTTCGGTGATCAGCCTTTCGACCTCGACGCCTTCACGGATCGTTACACCGAGGGTCTTGGCGGCACGAGCATAGGCCATACATAGGTCGACCGGGTTCACATTGGCGTCTTCCGGCACATGCAATGCGCCGACATGTTTTGAAAGATCGAGCACGGGCAGCGGAACATCGCGCGCAGCGATCACCGCTGGCGTTAACCCTTGCGTCGCGCCGAGGTCAGCAATCCGGTGAAATTCGTCCATGCGCGCCGGTTCGCGCGCCAGCCAATAACCCCCGGTGCGTCGATATCCGGTGGACATGCCTGTCTCTTGCTCCAGCGCCGGAAAGACCTCAAGCGCGGCAGAGGCAAGTACCGTCATATTGGGCGTCGCGCGCAAGGGGCCAACAATCCCCGCCGCATGCCAGGAGGTGCCCGACGTCAACTGGTTGCGCTCCAGCAACGTGACATCATCTGCGCCGCGTTTCCCAAGATGATAGGCTACGCTAAGGCCAATTGCGCCGCCGCCAATGATCAAAATGCGGCTCATGCAAACCCCTGTTGACGCAAGCTTTTCAGCACCACTAGGCTAACCACATGACTATACATGCTTTGTGGTGCCACCCACGCTCGGTTTCGACGGCGTTTGAACGGATCATGCGCGAGCGTGGTGATCTGTCGGTCCTGCACGAACCGTTCATGTACCACCACTACCTTACGACCAAGGATCGGCTTTTCCCGGGTTTCACTCCGGAACCGGGACATCCGGTGACCTACGATGAAATCCGCGCCATGATCCGCAAGACCGCGCAGGGTGGTCTGGTTTTCTTCAAGGACATGGCGTACTACGTCGCCGACAGACTGCCCCGCGATGCAGGGTTTGCGGGCGAAATGACCCACGCCTTTTTGGTGCGCAATCCCATCGAAGCCGCGCTTTCCTACGCAAAGCGCGATCCTGAGTTTACGCAGTTGGAGTTGGGGCATGAGGCGCAATGCAGGCTTTACAGCGCGTTGACCGAGCTGGGCCATAGCCCGTTGGTGATTACTGCAGATCAGTTGCGCAATGATCCGCAGACCACGTTGCGCCGCTACTGGGCACATGTGGGGCTTACGTTTCTGGACCATGCGTTCACGTGGAACGATGCTGTGCCGGATGGATGGGGTTCGGTTCAAAGCTGGCATACCGAAGTGCTGCAAAGCGGGGCGATCAAGGCGCCTGAAGCGGTCGACTTCCAAGCAGAGCTTCACCAGCTCGGAGAACCCTATACCGACATAGCTGCGCATCACGTACCGTTCTACGAGCGGATGTGTGAGATTGCAGAAAGCCAGGCCCATCAGAAGTATTCCTGATCTGGTTTTTCGGCTTTGCGGGCGGCGATGTAGTCCTTGAGAGCTGCATCAATGTCTCGGTCGAGGCCAGGGTCCTCATACCCTGCTAGTCGTTCCTTCCAAATGACGTTGGCCCGCACGGCCGCATCCTGTTCACCTGCCGCGTGCCATTGCTCGAACGAGTTATCGTCGGGTGTCCACGGGCGAAAGAGCGCAGTCATGAAGTTGGCTTGCGTATGTTCAGACCCAAGGAAATGTTGCCCCGGCCCTGTTGTGGCAATAGCCTCCATCGCCTGAGCATTTTCGCTCATATCGATCCCGTCAAAAAAGCGTCCGATCTTGCCGCACAGATCATGATCAATCACGGTTTTTTCGAACGAGGTCACCAACCCCCCTTCGAGCCAGCCGGTCGCATGGTTGATCAAGTTGGCACCGGCAAACATCGACATCATCAGACCCCACGCGGCCTCTTGCTGGCTTTGTGCATCGGACAGTTTGGACGAACTTAGTGTGCCAACAGTGTGCAGGGGCACCCCGAGCCTGCGCGCAAGTTGCCCCGCGGCGAGAACCATCAACCCGGCCTCAGGTGTGCCAAAAGTTGGCGCGCCGGATTTCATCGACATGGTCGAGGCGAAGCTGCCCATCAGACAAGGCGCGCCGGGGTTCACCAGTTGGGTTAACGTCATTGTCGCCATGGATTCGGCCAGCACTTGCGCAAGCGTGCCGGCCACGGTTGCGGGTGACATCGCCCCAGTCAGCACCCAGGGCGTGCAGGCGACGGGCTGGCCCGCGCGGGCATAGGTTTTCAGCGCGCCAGACATATGGCTGTCCATCACCAAAGGCGCATTGGTGTTAGACACGCAGTATAACGCGGGCTTCTCTGAGATGTCGCCAAAAACAATGCGCGCCATGTCAATTGCATGACCTGCCCGTTCAGCGCCGATAAAGGCCCCCATAAACGCGCGGTCAGAGTGGCGGATATGAGCGTAGAGCATATCCAGATGGCGCTTGTTGGCGGGCAGATCAACAGGTTCACAAACCACACCGCCCGAATGATGCAGCCATGGCAGCGTGTGGTGTAGCTTTACCAGATTGTTGAAGTCTTCATGGCTCGCATAACGCCGGCCGCGATCCAGATCATGCACAAAAGGCGGACCCCAGGACGGGCACAAAACCGTCGCATCGCCGCCAAGCTGGACAGTGTTTTTGGGGTTGCGGGCATGCTGTATGAACTGGCTTGGCGCGGTTGCCATGATGGTCCGGCGGCAAAAGCCGGGCGCGAACCGTACCCGTGTGCCGTCTACATCGCACCCTGCATCCGCAAAAATCAGGAGGATCTCAGGATCGTCTTGAAATTCCATACCCGTCTCAGAAAGGATGGTGTCGGCATTTGCCTCAATCTGCTCAAGCCCGGCATCGCTGAGGACACCGAAGGTTGAAAGCTTGCGCAAAATGAATGGCGCACGCGCGTCGTTCGGTGAGCGTTGCTTTGCCGTTTTTTTGCGGCGAGAGGTGCGTATGCGAGACATGTGATAACGATGCCGCAGCGATTGACCAAACCCAAGAAAATCTAAATAGTATTAGAAATTCTTATACTAAGGATGAGCCGTGCTTGATCGCTATAAAATGTCACCCAGTCTTATGCGCTCGCTTGAGGTGTTCCTTGCGGTAGCAGAAACAGGTCAAATGCGGGCTGGAGCGAGCCTGCTGAGTCTGTCACAACCCGCCGCATCTCAGCACATTTCCGCGTTGGAAAAGGCGTTCGGCACGACGCTACTGGACCGCAGCACGCGACCCGCAAAACTGACATACGCTGGTGCACGACTGCACGGCAAAGCGCAAAAGATACTTGATGCTTTGTCGGATATGGAAACCGAGTTGCGCCATGTCGGTGGCCAGTCCCTGACGCTGCTAAGGGTGGGCATTCAAGCCTCCGTTGCAACAACCCTTACACCGCCATTGATCGATCTTGCGCAAAAGATGTTCAACGTCGAAGATATCACATTGCACGCCGGGCAAAGCGGTAACCATGAGCATCTCTTGCGCACCAAGCAGGCGGACCTGGCAATTACATCAAACCCTTTTTTGGACATGGACGGGCTAGAGCGGCATCACATTTTGACTGAAAAATACCTCTTGGTTCTTCCTGAAGCATACAACGGACCAACTGAAAGCCTGGAAGCAATCCAGACGCGGCTGCCTCTTGTACGTTTCGGAGATACGACCAATGCAGGACGCCAGATTGCCCAGCACCTGCGACGATTGCGCTTCGAGCCTGACAAAGTCATACAGGCAGATCGCTCCAGCATGGTGACTTCCTGCGTTTCGACAGGACAGGGTTTTAGCCTTTTGACCCCGACGCTGTTGATCGATGGTCTCGTTGAAAACATGGCTTTGCGATTGCAAGAATTGCCTGTTTCGGGTTTGTCGCGCACGTTGACGGTCGTTGCGAGGAAAGAGGAGTTGCAAGGCTTGCCAGCGGCCGTAGCGGAGTTGTGCAAACAAAGGCTAGCAGAGCGAATAACTCTCCACATGGGTAATATCGGAGTTAACAGTGTGGAGCTCGAGCGGTCTAGTAGCTCAGTCTATAGTTGAATGGCGGTTGGCTAAATCGCCTGACTTCAAGACAAAATAACAGAAGCCGACATTCCGTCCGCAAAGTTGGAGATCGGGTTTGTCCGCATTGCGGTCGTTTTCGGCGACTTGCTTGTACGTCCACTTTGCGGACATTGCTGCCGTTCACTGTTTTGGACCCAGCAGGAGCGAAGGCCCAAACCGGACCAAGATGCGCGTGAACGGCGTAAGCCGACCTACACAGGGCTCATTAGGGGCCGCCTGATGTTTCTGCGTATTCGTTAAGCACGTCCCAGACAATTTCTTGCATCCATGCCGCCTGCACCTTGTCCGGCCCGCCCTGCGTCAGCATCGTTGGCGGCAAGCCACGCGGATCGCCGTCGTAGATCACCGCGAAATGTGCCAGTGCGATGAGATAGTTACCCATCTTGTTGGGGTGAATGCTATCTGAAAAAAGGTCGTGAATATCATTGAGCCCCGGGGCTGTGCCTGATGCAATTTCGTCATAAGCGCGAGCCATAATCAGAGGGCCAGGGATCATGTCCATTTCAGGCATCCCATCGGGCCGGTTTGCGTTGACGTGATCAAGAATGCTTTGCCACCGCACCATCTCCAACGGCAGTCGTTCGCGAAATGTCAAATGACCTTCAGGGTCGTTGTGGCGATTTTCAAAACCCGGACCGCTTTCGATATCGACCCAGCTTGCATAGAGCACGGACCGAGCGCCATCACCATTCGCGCCATGCTCCCACGCATGGCTCGCCCAATGCAAAGCCCAGTGTTTGCTGTCATGATGGTCCATTGTGTTTGTCAGTGCGACACGTTCGGTGATTGCTAGAACGTCGTAACGGGCCATCACCTCAGGCTGACGGATATCCGGGTTACTCGCATTTTCCCATCGCCACTCCATCGGACTGCCCGGAATTGTAGCCTTGTCCAGTTTGCCGCCACGCATACTGGTTACACGTACCATGATCTCAAGCGGACCGATGACGCCATCGGTGAGGCTATGACCTGATTGTACGACGCGTAGCGCCGGTAGCCGCTCAGAGGCCGCAGCGCCAATCCCGAACGCCATACTTGCAAAGCTTGCCAGCACTAGTGCCTTGACCCGGTTGCTTCGATGTAAATTCATGTCAATCCTGAAAGGTTATTCCTAGGAGTGTACAAAATATATGGCTGTGTGCACAAACGCGTTAGGCTCTGAGCGCATCACAAGTGAGAGTCTTGAGGGTTTTCGGATCAAAATCATGCGGCCTGACTGCGTGAGTGCGCGGGCTCAAATTGGCCATTTCTGACAACTTTCGAAATGTGTAAAGTTGGCCTAGTTTTTGCTGTCCCTGCTTAGGTGCATCTAGCTAACCAAGGTTGGCTTGAAGAGTATAGCAGCTGCCAAAACACTGCGACTAGCCGACGTAGGCTCATTTCGCTGCGAAAGACCGCTTTTCTGCCTTTAACAGCCAATGCCGCGTCTTAGCCTGATGTCTGCTTTGAGCCCTAAGCGACCATTGCTGAACCTCAGGTCAACTTCCGCTTGTCGGCAAGGAGGCAGAGACCACTGTATGACCTCTGCCTCATCACTTCATCTATTGAAGAACTCTGCTACAGCGTCCGTCGACGCCTTTACTGCCTCGGGCTTGTAGTAGAAGTCCACATGAGAGAACTCATCAAACGCTAACTCCTCATGTTCATTCGTCAGCTTCGCGACAAACTGCGTGGAGCACGGCGCTGTAAAGGCCGTGCTGCTGTAGATGGTTAGGGACGGCTGCACGATCTTATCGGCATAAGCCTCTCCAATGGAAATCAGAGACTGCATGCCCTGATCGCCGATATGCATGTTGGTATAGGTCGGAACCGCAACCGGGCCTTTGACTCCATCGCGTCCGTAGTAGTCATAGGATTCTCCGGCCATCGGGTTGACACCCGATCCAACAAATTCTTCTCGGGTTTGCTCATCATTTAGCCCAAATGGTTCGACATAATCCGGCTCGCCGGTTTCATACATCTTCTGCATCGAGGCGTTCGAGGCCGCGATTTGCTGATTGACCATATCGCGGTCGGTCCATTGAAAACCATCAGCCGCCATCATGCCCGACACCATGGCGATCTTCTTGATGCGATGATCGGTCACGGCGGCGGATGCGATGATCGAGCCGCCTTGGCAAACACCCAGACCGTAAATCTCGTCAACGAACGGTAGAGTGCCGAGGTAAGACACGGCGTCCCAGGTGTTTTCGATCAGCCGGAACATGTAGCGGGATTGCTTGTACTCTCCGGGCAGCGCAGGGGACGAGCCCATGCCGAGGTAATCGAAACCGAGGTAGATGAAACCCCGCGCGGCCATTTCCGGCCCGTAAGTAGCCGGGATCTGATCTTTGACCTGCGGGAACGGGCTGGCCCCCACGATGGCCTTGTAGGTCTTGGTCTCATCAAAGCCTTCGGGCAGGTAGAGATCGCCCGCCAAATCCACGCCAAAGGATTTGAAGGTGACTTCGTTTTTGCCCGCTGTGAGATTTTGAGTTGTCATGGTCTTGGTCCTTTCGGGATCAGGCAGCATTGCGCCTTGCTAAAGTAAATCGTTGAGTTTACTTATGGTGAGGCAAGTGTTTTTGTAAACACTTCTTTTTACTTTTTGAGGTAGAAATCTTGAAACGTACTGAAAAAAAACGAAAAGATATCATCGATGCGGCCATCGATGAGTTCAAAGAGCAGGGGTTTCTGGGGGCAAAGACCACTTCAATCGCCAAAAAAGCGAACGTATCGAGTCGCACGCTCTACAATCACTTCGAGAGCAAGGAGGCTCTCTTTGAGGCGATCTCACAGATCATGCTGGAGCAGAACCGGAGCATGGAGCCAGTGCCGTATGATCCGGATCGAGAATTCGTTGAGCAACTGAAGAACGCCTTGTGGCGCTACATTGGGGTGATCACCGATGAGACCGCCATCGGATTGAACCGGATGGTCATCTCAGAATTGATCCGTGACCTTGACCGTTCCCGGCAATTCTTCACTGAAACAGCAACACATGATTACCCAATAACGAGGCTGATCAGCGAAGCCATGGATGCAGGCGTGATCCGAAAGGCTGATCCGGTTCTTGCGACCAACCAGCTTCTGGCGCTTGTAAAAAACTTCTTCTTCTGGCCAGAGTTCTTCCTTGGCGAGAACCCAACGCCGAAAGACGTACTGGACGATTGTGTCGCGATGTTCCTAAAGCACTACAAAGCGGACGTTTAAACGGCCATCACGAAGAGCAGGAAAGTCCGCAGGACTGACGTTCGGCATAAGCTAAGGGAATGTCGGCTTCGCCTTTTTCCTTGAATACTCGATATCGGTGCGGGTTGAGCAAATTCGCAACCAGCCTTGTGCAAAGAAAACAGGTTCTAGCCCGCACGGGCGAGGCTTACGCCCCGCCATTTGCTAGGGTGTCCCGCTTCCAAAGAGGTTGCAGGTTGCTGTAACCGCAAAGTTCGGTGAGGTGCTCCAAAGACCGAGCAGCCGAAAGCCCATAGATCGGTCGGTGTGATCAATCCAGTATAGCCTAATCTCATTCCCAAAGGTCTCTCCCGAGGAAATCATTTTGATTTTCCATTGGACCGATCCAAAGAAGCTGTTTCCTCCAAGGCAGTTAAGTGCGTACCCTTTACCTCTAAGGAACAATCCTCTGGGTAGTCCAACACGGTTTTGAAGTTTCGATTCCCGTGCATTCATCCTCAAATAGTCTCCAAGTTCTCGTTACAAGACCCTGAGTAAACCATTGAAAATGAAGGGAATGGTGGGTGATGAGAGACTCGAACTCCCGACATCTTCGGTGTAAACGAAGCGCTCTACCAACTGAGCTAATCACCCGTGAGGGCTCATGTAGCTAAGCCCGTGCGTGGGTGCAAGAGGGTATGGCACAATTTCTTTTGCAAAATTGCGCAAGGTTTCAGATCAGCGTTTAGGCAACTGGGCGCGGTTACCAATCGAGCAAACTCATGTGTCATATCGTGGTTGAATAGCGAAATGCGGATATCGCTGTTCAGGCGAGGCGGATCAGACACGTTGTTTAGCGATTGAGCGCTCTACCTCGGGAGTTTCCGGTTTTAGAGAAGCGCGACAGCATATTGATCTTGGGTTGGGCGATTCTCGTTTTCCACCGAATTCTGAGTTCAATATGGGCCGTAGCTTTGGTTGTAAGGCCAAAGGGCCTTGCCTGCCACGTGTTGCCTCCGATATGCCCAGAGGGATTGCAACCCTCTGATCCGGAGGCAAAGAATGACGGGCGCCTGTCGCTGTCTGATCGCAGCTTTGGCCTTCTGCGCGATACTCGCTGCCCCGGTTCGGGCCGAGGGCGTGCTGGTTTTTGCCGCCGCCAGCCTCAAGACCGCACTGGACGTGATTGCCAGAAGTTATGAGGCTGAGACCGGGCAAGAGGTGACGGTGTCTTACGCGGCCTCCTCGGTGCTGGCACGGCAGATACAAGCGGGGGCGCCCGCCGATCTGTTCATTTCCGCCAACGAGGATTGGATGGACGTGCTGCAGGATCAGGGCCTGATCGATGCCGCTTCACGTATTGAGTTGCTGGGTAACGGGCTGGTTTTGGTTGGTGCGCCGGGGGCTGACACGGCCGAGATTGAGGCGGGGTTTGACCTGAGCACCCGTCTAGGCAGTGGGTATCTGGCCATGGCTTTGGTCGATGCGGTGCCTGCGGGCATCTATGGCAAGGCCGCGTTACAGGGTCTGGGACTTTGGGGCGATGTTCAGGACCAGATCGCCCAGACGGATAATGTACGCGCCGCGCTGGCGCTGGTTGCGACGGGGGCGGCACCTTTGGGGATCGTCTATCGCTCGGACGCTGTGGCTGATGAGCGGGTCGGGGTCATCGGTGTCATCCCGGCAGATATCCACCCGAAAATTGTGTATCCAGCAGCCCTGACTTCTACTGCAGGACCTACGGCGCACGCGCTTTTGACCTATTTGCAAGGCAATTCCGCACGGGCCGAATTTGTGAGGCAGGGGTTCTCCCTGCCCGAAGGGTAGTACGATGGGATGGTTGGGCCCGGCAGAGATGGAGGCATTGCGCCTGTCGCTGCGCGTATCGTTCTGGGCAACGCTGATCACGTTGCCCTTTGGGATTTTCATTGCCTATGCGCTTGCGCGCTGGCGGTTTCCGGGGCGCCAGTTGCTGAATGGTCTGGTTCATCTGCCTCTGATCCTGCCGCCGGTGGTGACCGGCTATCTGCTGCTGCTGACCTTTGGGATTCAGGGGCCGTTGGGCGCGCCTTTGGCCGAGCTTGGGATCGTTTTTGCTTTCCGATGGACTGGCGCTGCGCTGGCTGCCGGGATCATGGCTTTTCCGCTGATGGTGCGCGCGATCCGGTTGTCGATCGAGGCGGTAGAACCAAAACTGGAACAGGCAGGCGCCACTTTGGGGGCGTCGCGTCTGCTGGTCTTTGGAACGGTAACGCTGCCAATGATCCTGCCTGGGGTCATTGCGGGCGCGATCCTGGCGTTTGCCAAGGCGATGGGAGAGTTCGGGGCCACGATCACCTTTGTTTCGAACATACCCGGTCAGACGCAGACGTTGCCCTCGGCAGTCTATGCGTTTTTGCAGGTTCCAGGGGGTGAGGCGGCGGCGACTCGGTTGGTGATCATCTCGATCATCGTCGCCATGGGCGCGCTTTTACTGTCGGAGTATGTCGGCCGTCGTGTGGCCAAACGCGTGGCCGGATCATGAGCCTGTCCGTTCGCCTGCAACACCAGCTGCCCGGGATGAAGCTGGACCTCGATTTCGACGCACCTTCCGGTGTAACGGTGCTGTTTGGGCGTTCTGGTTCGGGAAAGACGACGGTAGTGAATGCAGTCGCTGGGCTATTGAGGCCCGAGGCCGGGCGGGTCGCGGTCGGCGATTGGGTGTTGTTCGACACGGATCGTGGGGCATGGCTGCCGCCGCATCGGCGGCGTCTGGGCTATATCTTTCAGGAAGGCCGTCTGTTCCCGCATATGACCGTGCGCCAAAACCTGAATTATGGTCGCTGGTTTGCACCGCGCGGGGCACGACGCGAAAACCCGGATCGGGTGATCGAGATGTTGGGTGTTGGCCATCTGCTGGACCGCCGCCCAGCGATGCTATCGGGGGGTGAGAAACAGCGCGTCGCCATTGGCCGCGCCCTGCTGGCCAGCCCGCGCCTGATCCTTGCGGATGAGCCTCTGGCCGCGCTCGACGACGCGCGCAAGGCCGAAATCCTGCCCTATTTCGAACGGTTGCGGGACGAGGTCTCGGTCCCGATACTCTATGTGACCCATTCGGCGGCCGAGGTTGCCCGGCTTGCAACGTCCGTGGTTGCGCTGCAGGACGGGCGTGTCGTGCGGCATGGTCCCGCGTCCGATGTTCTGTCGGACCCATCCGTGGCCCCTGCAGGCGTGCGCGCGGTGGGGGCCGTTCTGCGGGTCCGTGTTACGGCGCATCACGACGATGGCCTGTCCGAACTTGATGCCGGTGGCGCTCGTCTTTACCTGCCTCGGATTGCCCATCAAATCGGCGAAGAGCTGCGTATTCGTATTCCGGCGCAAGAGGTGATCCTGTCCAATAGACCACCCGAGGGTCTTTCAGCCTTGAATGTGTTGTCGGGGCAGGTCGAGGCGATCCGGGCAGGTGAGGGGCCCGGTGCAATCGTGTCGGTCAAAACAACTGCGGGTGTTGTGCTGGCGCGCGTGACCCGACGCTCGGTCGCGGCGCTGGGTTTGCAGCAGGGCAGTACATGCTATGCGGTGATCAAGACCGTCGCGCTGGCTCCACAGGATGTCGGGGGGCGGGTTGTCTAGGACCTAGGCAAGCGCACGCGCCTCATGTTCGCGCAGGATCAGCCGCGCAGCAAGGCCGAAGCCGATATGTTCGTCCGAGGCGCGCTCGGGGAATATCTCGGCGAGTTCCTGCAGCGCGTCAGAAGACAGCGTGTGGAGGGTTTCTTCACCCAGAAACAGGCTTTCGGCCTGAGCCCCTTCGGCAAACAAAATCTCGTGCCTGTCCAGCAGAATATGCAGGTATTCGACCGGCTCATCACCGGTATCAATATCTATTCCCGGCCACGAGCACAGATGTTTGGCGGCGACCAACACTTCGGGCGCGCCAAACAGAATCTCGACCTTGGGGCCGCGGATCAGGAGGCGATGCTGTTGAGACACCAGTAAGTCGCAGGATGGGACACCAGGTCCCAGACTACCTGCGGTCACTCGCACCGGGCGCATCGCAGGATTTGCGCGCAACCGCTCGGGCGACAAGGTGCTGCTTTCGATCCAGCGGATCGGCTGTATTCCGTGATCGGCAGTCAACACGTCGTCATCGACGCGCAGGGTCTCAATCGCGCGCTGGCCTTCCGCCGTTTCAATTAGAGTGCCTGCTGTGAAGCATACGCCTTCGATAGTGATATCAATGATCTGGGTCTGGGTTCCACTGAAGGTGAAGAAACCATTGGCGAAATTGGCGGTGACCGTCACCTCGAACGAGTCCAATTGGATTTCTCCGTCATCGAGGCTATCGAAGAAGGCCGGGTCGACGGTATAGGTCCATGTACCGTTCGCATCTATTGAGGCGGTGCCGAAATCCGGTTGATCGGAGATTGCCCAGGTGGCCCCGGTGAAGGTTCCGAAATCCGATGTTGCGGTGACATCGAGGTCACCCGAAGCGACATTCGGAGGAAAGCCGGTCACGTCGCCCGTGATATCGCCCGATATGGTTACAACCGAAGTCATCCGTTTTCCTGCTCGAGCGTTCTGGCAAATTCGGCATCGCGGTAAAGGCGCATATGCACCTGTTGCTGGTCATCGCGTGTCCATTCGACGATACGTTTTGTGGATAGGTCGCTGCTGAGGCGATTGGTGCGCACGCGTGGGTGCGGGATGTCCCGTTTCAGCATGTCGACGATCTGACGAGTTTGGCCGAAGGGTGCCACCATATCGATGATCCAGAAGGATGAGCCACTGGCGAAATCGACATCTCTCAGCGGCTCTTCCTTCACCGCATAGCGATATTCGGCTTCCGGGCTGAGACCGGCAAATGTCACGAATCCGCGCGGAAAGCCGTTTTGGCGGAAGATGTGATACTGGCCCAATCTCAGCGGCGTTTCGAACGCATAGAGAACCTGTGCCAAACTGCGGTTACGATGCGTTTTGGTCAGGGCAGCCAGATAAAATAACGCACCGAAGTCGGCGTATTTTTCACCTGAAAGATCGAACCAGTCTTTGGGAAATGACTTTTCCACGGGCCACTCTGGAAACTGCTGATGCTGAGATCATAGCGCACCACATATTCAAAGAAAGAATTTTCACTCAAGCTGATGTGTTACGGGTTGAGTTAGACCTGAGGCCCGGTTTGACTATATTGATTCGTATAGGCTGGTTGGTCCCACGTCGTCTCAGCCGTGATCGCGTTTTTCATAGGGTGTTTTATATGCGTTTTCTTACATGCCTCTCTTTGACAGCCATCATACTGGCCCCCACCATTGCGCAGTCTCAGGGCGTTGGTTTTGGCTATAAACTTAGACCGCAGTTCAGAACCCAGATCACGCCGCTTAAGGATGGAACCTATGAAGTGAAGCCTGTCGGTGGATCCTCGGCCGCGGTCACCTATTGGTGTGGAATTGGGGATTATGCAGTTCGCACATTGGGAGTTTCAAACTCGCAGCGGATTTATGTTTCCAAAGCTTACGAGAAAGGTGTTCGCACAGTGCAGTTTTCGCTAACTCCACCGCCCGGCGCGGATACCAATCCGGGATATTCTTTGACCGTCAACAGGGTGGGTGAGAACCTGTCCGCCGCTTCGGCGCAAAACTACTGCTTTGATAATTCCATCGATATGGGGTTTTAGCGGTCAGACCCATTTGGCCAAGGGCGGCAGACTCATCAGAACAGCATCGGGGTCGTGCCCGGTTTCCAGACCAAACTTGGTGCCCCGGTCATAGACCAGATTGTATTCGGCATAGAGCCCACGATGCACCAGCTGGGTGTTTTTGGCCGCGTCGTCAAAGCTTTGCACCCGGCGTTTTTCGACCAGAGGCAGAAAGGCGGGCAGGAAGGCGCGACCGATGTCCTGCGTCAGCGCAAAATCCGCCTGCCAGTCGCCGGTGCAATAGTCATCCATGAAGATCCCGCCGACACCCCGAGCGCGCTTTCGGTGGGGGATATAAAAATACTCGTCAGCCCAATCTTTGAGGCGCGGGTAGTGGCCGGGTCCGTGCGGGTCGAGATGCGCTTTTTGGGTGGCGTGGAAATGGGCGGTGTCGTCGTCATATTCGATGCAGGGATTCAGGTCGGAGCCGCCGCCGAACCACCAGGCATGTGGGGTCCAGAACATCCGGGTGTTCATATGGACCGCAGGCACATGCGGGTTCTGCGTATGGGCCACAAGGCTGATGCCCGAAGCCCAGAACCGGGGGTCGTCCTTCATCCCCGGAATACCCTTGCGCGCAGCCATCGCGTTTTGCGCGCGCTCACCCAGCGTACCAAAGACGGTTGAGACATTAACGCCCACCTTCTCGAACACGCGGCCCCCGCGCATCACCGACATCAGCCCGCCGCCCGCGTCGGAGCCATCGTCAGACTGCCGTTTAGTTTCTTTGACTTCGAACCTTCCCGGCTGAGAATCCGAGAAGGGGCCTGAGATGTGGCTGTCTTCCAACGCTTCGAAGGCGGTTACGATGTCATCTCGCAACTGGCGGAACCAGGCAGAGGCGGTGGCTTTTTCTTTATCGAACATTGGGATCAGTGGGCCGGGGCTGCGACAGGGTCCAGCAGGGTGCGGCCTCCGTCAATGGTTAGAATTTGGCCTGTCATGAAGCCCGCAGCGTCCGACGCGAGAAATTGCGCGGTTTCGACCAGTTCGTTCGGAGCGGCAATCCGGGAAAGCGGAGTATGTTTTTCGATGTCGTCCCGGAAATCTCGGTTTTCTTTCAGCGTTGACTGCAATGAAGCGCTCATGACTGATCCCAGTGCGATGGAGTTTACGCGAATGCGGCTGGGCGCAAGTGCAACCGCCAACGAACGGGTCATCTGATCCAGCGCAGCGGTCGAAACGGAATAGGCCATCAGATCGGGATGGGTGCGGCGTGCGGCAATCGAGGACAGGTTGATGATTGACCCGGCAGGGTTCTCATCGTCTCCATCAGCCTGTTTGATAAATCGCTTAGCCACTAGTTGGCTCAGTCGCAGCGCGGGCATCAGGTTCTGGTTCAGCAATGTGCGCACGGAATCGTCATCGGTGTCCAGCGGGTCCGACGGGATCACCTGCCGTGCACCATTGATCAGGATATCAACCTGATCAAACGCATCCAGCGTGGCCGAAAGCAGATTGGCGATGGTCAGCTTTTCACGCAGGTCACCGGCGAAATAACGGATGTTGCTGTCATCCGCCTGTTCGCCCAGCTCATCGGACAGGCGCTTTTCATCCATATCGGCGAACATGACATTGGCGCCTGCATCGGCAAAGTGCCGTCCGATGGCCAGTCCGATGCCGTTGGCACCCCCGGTGACGATTGCGGTCTTGCCCGCGATGGAAAAGGACATGCGAATCCTCCTGAGTTCTGGCGCAGGTTAGCGGGCCTCAGCCCCGAGGGCGAGAGGCATGGAACACCTTGAAGCGGTTGTCTCCTGCCACTTCGTCAACACGGGCGAAAGCCTCGGCCAGCGTTGCCTCGTAAGGCAGGTGGCGATTGGCGACCATCCAGAGTTGACCATTGCGGGTGAGGTTGCGTGCAGCACTGGCGATAAAGCCCTGGCCCAATGTCGGGTCGGCGCTGCGCGAGGTGTGAAAGGGCGGATTCATGATCACCATGTCCAGCGGCTCGGGCGCGCTCCATTTGGTGGCGTCGGCCCAGTGGAACTGCGCACGGGGGTCGGTGACATTGGCGCGGGCACAAGTAAGGGCGGTGTGGTCGGCCTCAACCAGATGCAGGCTGCGCAAGGTGTCGTCGATCAGCATGGCGGACAGAAAGCCCCAACCTGCACCGAGATCAGCAATGCGCGTGCCGCGCTTGGTTGGCAGAGACTTCAGCAGCAGGGCCGAGGCAGGATCGATACCATCGGCGGAAAACACACCGGGCGCGGTATGGAAGCTGTCAACCATTTGGTTTTCAGGCGCAGCCCAGTCGGCAAAGGCGTCCGCATCAGACTGAAACCAGAAAATCTTGCCATGTGCCTTCGAGATTGGACCCTCGATCGCGACCCGCTTGCGGATGTCTTTCAGCAAACTGTCGACGCCATCGGTTTTGGCCCCGTCCACCACGATGACCCCGTTGGCGCGGCTGCAGGCCTGATGGATCAGCGCCCGGGCCAGCGCCTTGGCGCGCGGTAGAAACACGACCGCATCCTGGCAAGGCGCGTCACTATTGGGCGTAGCGACAAAGCCCTGCGTGGCAAAGTGATCGTGGAACGGTTTGAACGGCTGCACCATCTGCGCCTCGCGCGGAAGGTCCGACAAATCGTGGTCCGGGGTAGGCGCCAAAACAGTCAGCGGTTGCGACAGGCTGAGCCCGCTGTTCAAGGCTAGATCAAGGCGAGAGGACATGGCCGCGCGTTATTCTTCGCGTTCCATGGTGCATTGCAGCGGGTGCTGATGCCTGCGCGCGAAATCCATGACTTGCCCGACCTTGGTCTCGGCAATCTCATGGCTGAACACGCCAACCACGGCGACACCTTTCTTGTGGACGGTCAGCATGATTTCAAACGCTTGCGCATGGGTCATGCCGAAGAACCGTTCCAGCACATGCACCACGAACTCCATCGGCGTGTAATCGTCATTCAGCAACAACACCTTATACAGCGGCGGCCGCTTGGTCTTGGGGCGCGTTTGCACCAGGACCGACGTGTCGTCGTCTTCGTCGTCCTTTTCAGACATGATCCACTGGTGTTTGCGCATTGCTGTAAGAGAATCTCGATTAACACTACGAATTGTTTCCCGGCTTATATAACGTCACGGTGGCCAGAGAAAAGAGCAACCGGACGGAAATGCGATGCGGGACAAGCTGACAACAATCGGGTTCGATGCAGACGATACCCTTTGGCATAACGAGCGTTTCTTCCAGCTGACTCAGGCATATTTTGCCGAATTGCTGGCCGATCACGCCGATCACGATCACCTGATGGAACGTCTACTTGCTGCCGAAAAGCGCAACATCCAGCACTATGGGTATGGCATCAAGGGCTTTACCCTGTCGATGATCGAGACAGCGATTGAGGTGACGGAAGATCGCGTACCGGCGCGCGTCATCCGCCAACTTGTTGAAGCGGGGCAGGAGATGCTGGCACATCCCATCGAACTGCTCCCCCATGCGCGCGAGGCCATCGAGGCGGTGGCCGAGACGCATAAGGTTCTGCTGATCACCAAGGGCGACCTGATCGACCAGGAGCGTAAGCTGGCGCAATCCGGATTGGGTGAGCTGTTCGATGGCGTCGAGATCGTGAGCGAAAAAACGGCGGCGACCTATGCGATGATTTTTGACCAGTACGGTGATGGACCCGACGCTTCGATGATGATCGGAAACTCGATGCGTTCTGACGTGGTGGCCCCAATCGAAGCCGGGTGCTGGGGCGTGCATGTCCCGCACGGGTTGGTATGGGAGGTCGAGCAGGCCGAGGTCCCAACTTCCAACCCACGGTTCCGCGAGTTGAAGGATTTGGGTGATCTTTCAGCTTTGATTGATCAGATTTCCTGACCTGTTGCCGTTTGACATCAGTCACAAAAAATTCGATGACACGGCTTGCCTGAAATTCGGCACAATCGCCGGTATGGTGTCCGGGCGCGCATGAAGCACCATATGTAGCGTGAATCTGATTGTGTATATGATCCACTCAAACGCAGCTTTCAGTTTCTTTAAACCCGTCCCTGTGTTAGCCTGAAGAATATCAAAATAAAAATTGCTGACCGGGAAAACCCGGCGGCGCGAGGCAGACAGAGGCAAAGATCGTGCAGATTCGGCGGACAGTTCCGGCCCGAATGGGCTTATTACTTATAGCATTTCTGTGGCTGCTTTCATTTGCACCACTTCAGGGCATGGCGGCCCCTTACGCGGCCATGGTGATCGACGCACGCACCGGAGAAGTGCTGCATTCCCGCAATGCCGACACGCGGTTGCATCCGGCATCTCTGACCAAGATGATGACGCTGTATATTGCGTTTGAGGCCGTGCGGAATGGTGAGATCACGTTGGACACTCAGGTGCGCATCACCAAGGCGGCAGCGGCTGAGCCGCCCTCGAAGCTGGGTTTGCGCACTGGGCAGCGAATCGCGTTTCGCTATCTGATCCGGGCGGCGGCGGTGAAATCCGCCAATGACGCGGCAACCGCGATCGGCATCGCCCTCAGCGGGTCCGAGGCGGCGTTTGCTCGTCGCATGACCCGCACCGCCAAGGCGATGGGGATGAGCCGGACCACCTTCAAGAATGCCCATGGTCTGACCGAGTCGGGGCATTTGTCGACCGCGCGGGATATGACCACGCTGGGCCGTCACCTGCTGTATGATTACCCGCAGTACTACAACCTGTTCTCGCGCCAATCGACGAATGCCGGGATCAAGACTGTACCGAACACCAACCGCCGCCTTTTGGCAGCCTATCGGGGCGCCGATGGGATCAAGACCGGCTATACCCGCGCTGCAGGGTTTAATCTGGTTGCTTCGGCCAAGCGCAAGGATGAACGTATCATCGCGACCGTCTTCGGTGGCAAATCAGGTGCATCGCGCAACGCCCGGGTGGCCGAGCTTTTGGATATGGGTTTCCGCCGTGCCCCCTCGCGTGCGCCAATCCGTAAGCCCGCCCGCCCGGCCTATGCAGGGAATGCAGGTCTGGGTAGCGCACAAGTGGTCGCCCAAGCGGGCCCGCCGAAAAAGAGCCTGCGCCCGGTGTTGCGCCCGGTGGCGAGCGAAACGGTTCAGGTCGCGGGGTCGGTCGCCGCAACGGCTGAAAAAGACAACACCCGGATTCAGGACGGTATCGCTGCTGCGATTGCAGCAGCAGACATAGCACCGTCGGATGGCGCCAAGCCTTCCGAAAACGTGGTGCTGGCCTCGGTCGAACCGGCCAAACAGCCCGAGCCTGAACCCGAAGTTGTGACCCGCTTGTCCACTTCCGGCGGTCACCTTTGGGGCGTCAATGTTGGCCGCTACACCACACGGTATGAGGCCGAGAAGGTTCTGTTGAAAACTGCGCTGTCGGAAATGACCACTTTGGAAGGCACTTTGCGTAAGGTGAACCAAAGCTCGCGTGGGTTTGACGCGACATTTCAGGGTATGACCCGCGAACAGGCTGATCTGGCCTGTCGTCGGTTACAGGCGCGGAATGTCACGTGTTTCATGATCGGGCCGTCATAAGACCCGGCATTCTCTCCTGGATGGGCCTGGGCTGCGATGACCTCGCAGCCCATTTTTTATGGCAAATCAATCGAAGACGTGGCCGTGCTTGTACTGTTCATCTTGCCCGGCCGCCGCAGTTAAGGCTGCAACGTTATCCTTGGTGAAGAAACCGTCGTAGTGATGACAACGTTCGATGTATTCGGTGATCAGCAGCGTGTGTTTCGAGTGCTTTGAGAAGATCTGTTTCAGGTTCGGATCATCTTTGCATTCCCCGACCACATGGGCCAGGAACGGAACGCCCTTGTCTTTAAGAGTGTTGACCACGAAATCGACATTTTTCTCACCCGCGCCATGGTCACCGTCCTGAATTTCAACCGCCATGTGGTGCAAGCGTCGTCCGAAATTACGCACGAAATCCTCGGTTGGCATCGGCAATTGCTCGAAAGAGTTCACGAATGAGGGCGTGTTGTTTGCAGTAAAGACCTTGGCAGGGGATTTCTTGTCGTCATCCACATTGGCATTGCGATTCACATTGGTCGACGAGTTCATGTCGAAGATGTTGTACGCCCCCCAGAAGTAATAAGGCACCATGGTCAGAAATTCGAGGATCGCGTCCTCACGTTCCCCGGCCAGAATGCGTGTCGCCAGATGGTCGATCCCCAGCATCAGTGGTGAGATATTGCTTTCGGTCCCAAAAGCGGCGGCCTGATCCAGCTTGACCTGTTCCGCATCACTCAACAGCACACGGTCACCCAGTCCCAGACTGTCTGTGTCGTTGAAATCCAGCGTGGAATAGCCGACGCGATTGCACGTGAAATCCGATGGCGTCGTAAAGCGGTATCCTTCCAGCGTGTAGAACGGATTTTCGGTGTCCCCAGAATATTCGAACCGAATGTTCTGATCCTCCAGCGTTCCAGTCAGCGCCTTCAGGTCGGTGGCACCGTAAATCTCACCTACATATCGCGTCTGCGGCTTACCGCGCGCCAGCGGGTACATACGATTGATACGCGGGATGAAATCCTCGAATGCCGGGCTGAGCGGAGCCATCAGGATCAGCGCCGGATAATCGGCATGCGAATGCATCACCGAGAACTTGTGTGTCTGTCCCAAATAGCTGGCGGTGTGGCGATAGGGGGTCATCACATAAAGCTCGACCAGCGTGTCAAACAGCGCATTTGTCTCGACCTGAATGACAATGGCCCGCATCGCACCGACTTGATCCGCAATGCCCGAGCTGATGCGGCGCTCGTAAATCCTGGGAAGATATTCGGTGAAGAAGTCCGAGTTCTTCTTGTCGCCCCTTGGCTGGTAGGACATCAGATCAAAAGACATAGGCTCACCTCCTTGCGGCGCGTTGCTTGGATTTGTGGTAGTCAGATCATGCACTTGCCGCGATGCTAGGCGCAAAGCTTTGCTTGGGCAACAGCCTGTTCAGAGAAGCATCAGATGGAATGCTTGGTTTACACGTGCGAATGTGAACTTCGGGTCGGGCACACCTAATCGGCAGTAATCCCGTACTTGAAGGCTAAGTCGCCAAGAACTGTGCCTTTCTGTGGTCCGTTTGCGTGAAAGAAACGTCTCACATTGGCCTGATAGAAATGCGTCACACAGGTTTTGGGAGTCGATACGTCGCCTATCGATATCCCTTCAGAGAAAAGCATGTAGCCTTTGGTGTTCCCAATCGGATTGAAAACCTCGTGGCTGAAGGCTTTATCGATACTATCGGATTTCTGGAAAACATGATTAAGAAGATCGGGCCCGAATGTAGTCTGTCTGCTGGTCACAATTTCGCGGCGTTCGCGGCCAGAGAATTGTCTTGCTTTTTTGGCGCGGCGCGGTGGAACCCAATCGGGAATAGCCTCGGGGTCCAGAGCAATCTCAAGCAGTTCTGACAATTCCTGAGACTCCGAGGGGACTCGCAGAACATTGTTGTTCAATAGCTTCGATTCCGCGTCCGTCCTGGCAAGAATGATATCCGTATCCGGCAGGGGCTGAAGCGCCACGCAATCGCAATCTGCCCAGATATAATTAGTGTCCCGCATTAGAATGAGCCTGAATATGTCGGATGCCACACGAGGAGTCGTGCCAAGCTTGGTCAGAATCTGCGAATCCAAAACCTCCCGATAGTCTCGGAGCGGAAGGTCGCTCTCGGTTTCGCGCAGCGACTCCTCGCAGAACAGTTCTACGGGATGCCCGATTTCCTGAAATGTTTTGATCGCGACTTTGTTGAACCATGGCAGTTCATTGCCAAGCCACAGAAATCCAACTGTTTTCACCGCCACCTCGATCGAAGATTTAATGCATCCGGGACATTCAGGGAATGTTGGTCAACATTAGTAGCCATGTTCGCGGGGGCAAGTAAGAACGCACTTTCTGAATGAAAAAGCATGCTTGTGCATCTAAACACGGCCATTGAAGCTGAGATATATCCGAGCAGGCGAATGATCGATCAAGGATAAGCGCAGTTTCAGGTAAATAACATGACGCTCTAACGGATGAATTTTGTGACCTCGACTCCGCCCTCGATCAGGTTCTCGCGCACCGAGTGCGCGATCTGAACTGCCGTTGGGCCATCACCATGCAGGCAGATCGTATCGATTGAGGTCTCAAGGCGTTTGCCGGATTTGGTGATGATGGCGCCTTCCTTCACCATTTCCAGAATACGTGGTCCGGCCAGCGCCGGATCATGGATCACGGCTCCCGGCAGTGACCGATCCACCAAAGTGCCATCGTCGTTATAGGCACGGTCGGCAAAAATCTCGCCCACCCATTTGCAGCCCAGCTCGCGCACCGCTTCTTCTTGTTTGGTGACCGCCAGCACCATGATGATGATGTCCGGGTCCACGTCCAATGCACCCTGATAACAGGCCCGCGCCATATCGATATCGACCGAACACATGTTGGCCAGCGCCCCGTGCAATTTCAGGTGCCGTACTTCAGTGCCCACCGCCTTGGCCATGCCGATTGCCGATCCCAGTTGATAGCGTACCAGATTGCGCAAACTGTCATGGGGCACTTTCATGTTTCGACGCCCAAATCCCTGCAGATCAGGAAAACCGGGATGCGCACCGATGCCCACACCGTTCTGGGCTGCCAGAGCCATGGTCTTGGCCATCACATCAGGGTCACCCGCATGAAAGCCACAGGCAATATTGGCCGAGGTGATGATCTTCAGAAGGCTTTCATCATCACCCATCTTCCACGGGCCAAAGCTTTCGCCCATATCGGCATTCAGATCGACGCTCGGCATCGCAATAACTCCTTATTCGGTGGCAGAGATCATTCCGCTGATCAGTTGGTAGGACAGGAGGTCCGGGATGTCATGCGGATCGCGGACCAATGGTTCAACACGGGCGGGCAGGCGGGCAAGGTCGGCCTTAAATGCGGCTTGCAGCGTGATGGCTTGTTCCAGTGTTACGAATTCGAAGCGCACCTCGCCTCCCGCCGGGGTCTGTGCAGCGCGGGGCAGATCACAGGGCAGAACGGTTGCGATGCGCGGGTAACCTCCGGTGGTCTGGCACTCGGGCAGTAGGATGAAGGGCGCACCGGTGCCGGTCATCTGTATATCGCCGGGGGTTATGACTTCGGACAGTATGTTCAACTGACCCTTGGCCGCGAAGCCGTCACCTTCACTATCCAGCTGCATGCCCATCCGGTTGGCTCGGGCGCCGCGGCGGAATGTCGTTTGCGTAAACCGTGCCAGCGTCTCGTCATCGAACAGTGCAGTTTGAAAGCTGGCCACAACCCGCAACGTCCCACCTGAAAACCGATCCTCCGAACGCAGCTTCAGGCCGGTCTTGCCGGTTTCCGTCGAAGGCAGGTGATCACCCGCTTGAACGGCGCGCCCGATCCTTGCGGTCAGATGGGCCGCGCGTGAGCCGAGCGTCATGTCGGTCCCGATCCCGCCACCCAGATTCAGATACCCGTAACTGCCCTGCAGCACCGACCCGACTACCAGCCGCTGCCCAGCCTCCATCTGATGCGAGGCATTCCACAAGACGGGGCTGCCATCGATACTGGCCTGCATCGGTGCGCCGGTCAGCGCGATGGCGGTTGGTGCGGTTGCCTCAAACTCACCACCCATCCCCGCCATTTCGAGGGCGGCGCTCGTTGGGGTGTTACCAAGCAACGCGGCCCCTTCATAAAGTGCCACTATATCTGCGGCACCCGAACACGACAGGCCTTGATCCAGATACCCGGTGCGCCCTTGATCCTGAACCGTGCAAGCTGGGCCGATGCGGTGGACGATCAGCGTCATGTCGCGATCTCCTCGCAACTCGCACCACCAGAGCCATCAGTGCAGGTTGTACGGATATCCTCAAGCTCTTCGCGCGTGACTGAGATGAACTGCATCTCATCACCGGGGTTGAGGGCAAAACTTCGCCCCATGTCCGGACGAAAGCAACGAAACGCGGTTTGTCCAACATGACGCCATCCGGTTGGGGTTGGCCCCGAGAACAGGACAAATTGAGAAATTGCCAAAACCAACGCCCCTTCAGGCACCATCGGCGTCAGCTCTTTCAGGCGTGGAATGTTGAATTCGGGTCCGAGTGGCCCGAGATAAGGTTGGCCCGGCGCAAATCCGATGGTTAAAACCCGCACACGCGATTGGCTGAGACGATCAATGGCGTCCGCTGGTGACAACCCTGCTGCCAATGCCGCGTCTTCTAGCTGTGGCGCAAGATCGGAACCGTAGACCGTCGGCACTTTCCAGAATCGTCGCCCCGCAGGCAAAGGTGCAGCGTACCAATCGCGACTGACCAGCATAGCCCGCAGCAACTCTTCGATGTCATGATGCGACAGGCTTAATGGATCAAACCTTATAAATGCAGATGCCAGCGAGGCCGAAGTCTCAAGCACGCCATCAATCTGCTGCGCCTCGACTGCGCCCCGAAACGCCAGGGCGGCGCGGTTCGACGGCTCGGACATGGTTTGCGCAAAGGTCACCAACAGACCGTCAAACCCAACGGTTCGCAGCAAGGGAAACTTAATGTCATTCGTCATATCAAGGTCACAGGCGTATCGGGTTTGCTTTGAAAAGACCTGAGCCTATCCATAGACAATGCGCAAGGCCCTGTAAGGCCAACTTGCATTGCGCCTGGCGGCGCCGATATCGGGTGCGATTCCGGGATTGGAAATGAATCGCTGATTGCCGTCGAGTCGGTATGGTCTTGTGGGTGACTGTAGTGTTCTCACTATATGTTGGGTTTGAACCAACAAGCACTGAAACCTAGGCGGTATATCTGATGTGCTTGAAGGATGATTTTCGCCGATTTCCATGAGGTGAGTTCCACTCAAATATTTGAAATTATTGTATAAAAAATGAATTTGAAGTTTTTTGCGATATTCTTGAATTTTCCACTTGCGCGTTGAATGCGTAAGGCATAGAACGCCCTTCACCGGCGCTGCTGAGGTGCTGGGACGCGGTGGAAGCTGCGGAGACGCTCGGGAGAGACTGGGGGCATCTGAGGTTTTTGATTGGGCGGTGGCGCTGAGAGATTGG